>CAWIXS010000019.1:0-44576 GCA_963840075.1 uncultured Alphaproteobacteria bacterium
AATGCCACACTGGCGACGGTGTTGGACGACACCGCGTGGCCGTCCGCCTCGAGCGCCTCGGCCAGCTTGGCAGGGCTCTTCGACACCCATTTCAAGGGACGCATCGGATCGCCCATCGTCGCGGGCTCGGCGTGCCGCTGCAGATCGGAGACCAGCGTCGGATCTCGCTCGCTGAGCGGTTTCGGGCCGCCGCCCTTGCAACGCACCCGGCCATTCGGCAACGGAGCGTGCATCCCGACCAGCTGGTCGCATCGATGACGCTAAGACGCTGAATTTCATTTGATACCGCCTTCTGCGTTCGGGGACCGCTAGATTTACAACGAGATAACAACAGCCATACTGAGGCTGAGAATGCCTTTAGGTTGGACAGTGCCCCCATAAGACGCCCTGGGAACCCATAGGATCTTGAAGTGTCCAACCTTTGGCTAAGTGGCTGACGTCCCTCCTGGGGCACCGTCCCTGAATTTCGGCGTTGAAAACATCCAGATTTTTCCGCGTTTCTTTCCCGCCGGGCTCTCATCCGGCTTCAAGGTGGGAAAGATTCGCCCGGTTTGGGGCTCGGCGATGCGAAGCTCCTGGGCGCAGCCGGCGCGTGGCTCGGGGCCGGCGCCCTCGCCGCCGTCCTGTTGTGGGCAACGTGCTCAGCGCTCGCGTCCGTTCTCGCAGCGACCCGCCGAAATGGCCCGCTGACGGGGGCGAGCCGCATTCCATTCGGTCCATTCCTGGCAGGAGGATCGTCGCCGGGGCTGGCTGCGCCTCGCCCCCGGGCAAGTCACCGACGATACCGAGATGGCGCTGGCGCCCGGCCGGTCCGATGCGCAAGCGCCGGCTCGACGCGCGCGACCTATGCGAGGAGCTTGCGGCATGGCTGAGGGCCGGGCCTGTCGATGTCGGCAATACCTGCCGGCGGGGCATTCGCCGGCGGCAAGCGGGATAGCGGCTGGCCTCGAGACGCGGCGAACCGGCTACTCGCTGCGCACGATCGGAGCGTACCAGGGTCCCCGCAGGATCACGGTCACACCGGCGCTGTCGGCGGCCTTGGGAGGCTGGTCGGCCGACGGCGCCGACTTCCAGGTCAGGCGCACGTCCATATTGCCGTCCTCCAGGCCGAGGCGGCCCGATGCGGCGAGCGTCGAGCCACCGGAGCGCGCATCGACCACCTGGGCGAAGGCGACACCTTCGAAGATGTGCGCCTGCACCTCGAGCTTGTCGACGCTCGCCGGCGACCGCGCCAGCTTGGCCCAGCCATGCGTGCCGGCCTTCGCCGCCTGGCTCAGCGCTTTCGCATCGAGAGCCACGCGGCCCCCCTCGGGCAGCGTCAGCGCGGCTTTGCCGGACAGGCGGCGGATGATCTCGTGCAGCGAGTAGCCGGTGCTGGTCAGGTCGGCGGTGACAGTGGCGCGCCCGCTGAGCGCCACGGCCCCGAGGAGCAGCATGCTCGCCGGGCCCGCCTCGATGCTCTCGATCTTGGCCCGCAGCGCATAGCGCGGCACGACCTCGCTCATGATGGCGGTGATCTGCGCGCTCAAGATGCCGGAGCCGAGCTCCAGCTCGGTGATGTCGGCCTGCAACTTGCCCGCGTTGGCGATGATCGCGGCCGCGCCCTGCCCGAAGGCATAGCCCTTGAGCATGACCTTGCGCGCCGAGATACGCAGGTCCGCGTCGAGATAGCGGATCATCGGCAACGAGACGTCGAACGACGGCCACGAGGTGCCGGGCAGATCGAAGCCGAACAGCTGCAGCCGCGCAGCCTCGAGATGGGGCGTGAGATCGAGCTCGCTGAAATCGAGCGTGGCATCGATGCGCGGGCGCGCGCTGCCTAGGTTCAGCACCAGCCTGCCGTTCGCCTCGCTGCCGTCGACGGTGAAACGCGCCTTCTCGAACGCGAGCACCCGGCGCGCCCAGGTCAGCTCCGCCTTGACCGTCGCCGCATTGAAGCCGTCGGTGCTCTCCAGGGGGACCCCGAACCATCTGCCGATCCGCCGCAGGCTGGGCGTCGACATCTCAGTGGTGCCCGTCAGCTGCAGGGCGGGAGCCAGATCGAGCTGCCCGTCGAAACTGCCCTGGATGAGGCTTCCCTTGAACGTGGCATCGAGGGACGCGCGCAGCGTCCCCTTCTTGTCGAGCGGCTGGCCGAGCGTGGCGACGAAGGCCAGACGCTGCCCCCTGATGGTGAAGCTGCCCTGGGCCTCGACCTGGCCCTTGCGCCGGCTCACCTCGGCTTCGACCTCCTTCAAAGTCACGACAGACCCGTCGGCCATCGTGATGTTGAGCGTTCCGTTGCGAACCGTGATCCGCTCGAAGGCCGGCGCCACCAGCTGCTTGATGAGCGGCGACAGGGAGGCGAGGTCCTCGATGCCATCCGGCTCGCCCTGCCCCGCCTTTGGAGAGGCGCGCCCGCCGGCGGCATTCAACGTGAGCACCGGCGCCTCCAAGACCAGGTGGGACACCGTCCCCCCGGTCGCGGCGGGGCCGTAGTCGGCGACGACGCCGCGCACCAGCATCAGCTCCGGGCTGTCGCTGAGCTTCACAGGCGCCGGCAGCTCCAGCCGGTCGCGCGGCGAGGCGAGGACCGACGAGCCGGCGAAGCGCTCCTCCGAGCGGCGCTCGGCGAAAAACATCGGTGCAAGGACGGAGAATACCAGACAGGCGAAGAAGGCCAGCCCCAGCTTGCGGACGTGCGCTATGACGGTGTTGCGTCTCATGGGTCCACTAGAGCCACGACGTCCCTACCCGCGCCCACTCGCGCCTTCGCCCCCAACGCGATGGAAATCGGCGCGATGCATCCACCGCTGCAGCTAATACAATTCGTTGCCGCGGTGCGCAAGCGCAGCTGCTATGCTGGCGCACCCGGCCCCGCGTCGCGTTGCGATTCCAGGTTAGCAGTCGATGCTAGCCCACGGAACAGCCACGGAACCTGCGAGACATATCATGCCTCACCCCCTGTGGACACCCGACCCCGAACGTTGCGCTCAAACGACGCTCACTGCCTTTTCGTCCTGGCTGTCGGCCCGTGCGGGCCGGCCGCTCGGCGACTTCGACGCCCTGCACCGGTTCTCGACTGGCGATTCAGCCGAATTCTGGTCGGCGCTTTGGGATTTTGCACAAGTTTCGGGCGACAAGGGCGAGCCGCCCTATCTCGCAAACGGAGACCGAATGCCGGGGGCGTCGTTCTTCCCGGGCGCGCGGCTGAACTTCGCGGAGAACCTCCTGAGGCACGAGGGCAGGGGGGACGCAATCGTGTTCTGGGGCGAGGACAAGGTCAGGCGCAGGCTGACCTGGGACGTGCTCAGGGCCGACGTCGGCCGCGCCAGCCGCGCCTTTGCCGCAGCCGGCGTGGTCGCAGGCGACCGCGTGGCGGGCATGTTGCCCAACATGCCCGAGGGCATCACGAGCATGCTGGGCGCCGCGACCATCGGCGCGGTGTGGTCATCCTGCTCGCCCGATTTCGGCGTGCAGGGGGTGCTCGACCGCTTCGGCCAGATCGAGCCCAAGGTGCTCGTCGCCTGCGACGGCTACTACTACAACGGCAAGACCATCGACATCTCCGACAAGCTCGCCCAGATCGCAGCACAGCTGCCCTCGGTCAACGAGGTGATCGTGGTGCCCTACCTCGGGCAGGAGAAGACGGTGGTGCAGGGCCTCAACACGGCCCTCATCCACGCCGGGCGGCGCGCGATGACCTGGGACAATGCCGTGCGCTCGCTGCCGCACGCCCCGCTGACGTTCGCGAGGTTGCCGTTCTCGCACCCGCTCTACGTGCTCTACTCGTCGGGCACAACCGGCATGCCCAAATGCATCGTGCATTCGGCAGGCGGCACGCTGCTCAAGCATCTGTGCGAGCAGCGGCTGCACACCGACATCAGGGCCGGCGACCGGCTGTTCTACTTCACCACGCTCGGCTGGATGATGTGGAACTGGCTGGCATCGGGCCTGGCGAGCGGCGCCACGCTGCTGCTCTACGACGGCTCGCCGTTCCATCCCGGCGGCAACATCCTGTGGGACTACGCGCAAGCCGAGAGGTGCACGCATTTCGGGACGTCGGCCAAGTACATCGATGCGCTGAAGAAGGCGGGGCTGGCGCCGGCCAGGACGCACGATCTGGCGTCGCTGCAGGCCTTGCTGTCGACCGGCTCGCCGCTGGCGCCGGAGAGCTTCGACTACGTCTACGAGGCCATCAAGGCGGACCTGCATCTGGCCTCCATCTCCGGCGGCACCGACATCTGCGGCTGCTTCGTGCTGGGCGTTCCGACCAAGCCAGTGTGGCGCGGCGAGATCCAAGGCCCGGCGCTGGGGCTCGCCGTCGACGTGATGGACCAGGACGGCAAGCGCCTGGAACGCGGCAAGGGCGAGCTCGTGTGCGCCAAGCCGTTCCCGTCGATGCCGGTCGGGTTCTGGAACGACCCTGACGGCGAGAAATACCGCGGCGCCTACTTCTCGCGCTTTGCCGGCATCTGGCATCACGGCGACTTCGCGGAGTGGACCGAGCACGGCGGCATGATCATCCACGGCCGGTCGGACGCCACCCTCAATCCGGGCGGCGTGCGCATCGGCACGGCCGAGATCTACCGCCAGGTCGAGCAGCTGGAGGAGGTGCAGGAGGCGATCGTGATCGGCCAGGACTGGGACAACGACGAGCGGGTGGTGCTGTTCGTGGTGCTGAAGCCGGGGCAAACGCTCGACGACGCCCTCACCGACCGCATCAAGCTCAAGATCCGCACCGGCGCCAGCCCGCGCCACGTGCCGGCGCGCATCGTGCAGGTGGCCGACATCCCGCGCACCAAATCGGGGAAGATCACCGAGCTCGCCGTGCGCGAGGTCGTGCACGGCCGGGAGGTCAGGAACAAGGAGGCGCTGGCGAACCCGGAGGCGCTGGCGCTCTACGAGGGGCTTGCGGAGCTGAAGCGCTGAGGAGAGCCCTGTACCGTGGAACCGCGACCGCTCCGGACGAGGCCTCGAGGCTCGGTGCTCTGAGCCAGCCCTCGCGACCTTTCGTTGCGCGAGCGGCAGCGTCTGGCGCGGGCGCATGCCGTGCAAACAGGCAGGCGGGACCCGTTCTGCGGCAGCGACCGAGGATAGCCAAAGGCAGCATGCTTGCGGCGACAATTAGTAACGGCGCGACGCAAAACGATCTGCTAGGCTGCGCTGCAACGACGGCGGTTTTGTCAATAGCTCCAGGGAGGAGACTGACATGCGAAAACGCTTTGGATCCGTGTGGTTGATGGCGCTGGGGGCCGGCATAGCCCTCGCCGGCGCCGGCGTCCACACGCAGCAGGCCGAGGCCCAGTCGAGAAGCCTCAAGATGCAGGCAACGTGGCCGGCATCGCTCACCCTCTATGAGAACTTCACCTTCTTCGCCGAGCGGGTCGACAAGCTGTCGGCGGGCTCGCTGAAGATCGAGGCGATGCCCGCGGGCCAGGTGGTGCCGGCCTTCGAGGTGCTCGATGCCACGCACAAGAAGGTTCTGGACGGCGCCCATTCCTGGGCCGGCTACTGGACCGGCAAGAACAAGACGGCGATCCTGTTCACCGGCGGGCCCGGCGGCACGTTCGGCATGGACTACATCGACGTCATGGGCTGGATGTTCCAGGGCGGCGGTCTGGAACTCTACAACGAGTTCTACCAGAAGGAGCTGAAGCTCAACCTCGTGGTGTTCCCGATCCTGCCGTCCGGCCCGCAGGCGTTCGGCTGGTTCAAGCGGCCGATCACGTCCGTTGAAGACATGAAGGGCATGAAGTGCCGCCAGACCGGCATCGCCGGCGAGGTCTGGCAGGCGCTGGGCTTCACCGTCGTCAACACGCCTGGCGGCGAGATCATACCATCCGCGCAGCGCGGCGTGATCGACTGCGCCGAATGGGTCGGCGGCGTGGAGGACATGCGGCTCGGCTTCCACAACGTGTGGAAGTACCACTACACGCCGGGCGTGCACGAGAACGTCACCATCGGCGAGCTCGTGATCAACGGCGACGTGTGGAAATCGCTGAAGCCGCAGCACCAGGAGATCATCAAGTCGGCGGCGAACGAAACCTTCCTGGTCTGGTGGGCGAAGTGGCAGAAGCAGAACGCCGACGCCGTCAAGGAGATGCAGGAGAAGCACGGCGTGCAGGTGCTGCGCACCCCGCCCGAAATCCTGCGCCTGTTCCTGAAGAAGTGGGACGAGATCGCGGCCGAAGAAGGCAAGAAGAACCCGTTCTTCAAGCGGGTGCACGACTCCCAGAGGGCCTACGCCAGCGTGGTCGTGCCCTACAAGCGGTTCTACTTCCCGCCCTACTCGTTCGTGGCCAACATCTACTTCCCGGAGAAGAACTAGCGGGCCGAGACGAGGAGCGGCCTTGACAGCCGCTCCCCTTTTTTCCAATGAACCCGCGGCGCTCGGCAACCGGCGGGGACAAATATGCCCTGGAAATCAGAATCTTGGGGGACAATGCATGGCTGAGGCTCGGCCGTCACGAGCGTTGCTCTTCGCTATTCGCATCATCGGCACCTTCGCGGACTTCACAGGCACGTCGGCCCACACTTGGCCTACGTCTCGTTGGTCGCTCGAGACGCGATTCGGAACCACCCCATACTCGTCTGATCCGATTTGGGAATGACGGCGATGCACCTCAGGCGTTTGTCCGCTCTTCTGATATTCGTAGGTACGGGCCTGACGATTGGTTCCGTTCTGTGGTGGTCGCTCGCCTTTCGGAGCGCTCTGCGCGAAGCACTGCCTTGTCTCTATTCGTTCGGCAGCTGGTGTGGTTTTGCCGGAGCTTATACCCCTATACCCCTGTGGCTTGGCCTTATCATGTTGCTGATTGGGGTCATCGTCGCATTCTCCGCAGCGTCGGAAAGTGACGGGCCATCCGAGGAGCTGCTCATCGCCATTCGCATCATCGATACGTTCACGGACCTGACCGGCTCGCTCTTTGCCTGGATGTCGGTGCCGCTCGTGGCCGGCGTCGCCTACGAGGTGGTCGCCCGCTACCTCTTCAATGCGCCCACGATCTGGTCCTACGATGTGACCTACATGCTGTATGGCGCCCTGTTCATGCTCGGCGCCGCATACGCGCTGCACAAGGGCGCACACATCCGTACAGACTTCTTCTGGGAGAACTTCTCGCCTCGAACCAAAGGCGTGATCAACTCGATCGCCTACGTCGTGTTCTTCTTCCCGAGCTTCACCGCGCTCGGCGTCATCGGCTTCATCGAGGCCAGCTACGCCCTCTCGATCAACGAGACCTCGGACCAGACGCCTTGGCGGCCGTGGCTGTGGCCGTTCAAGTTCATCGTGCCGATAGCCTGCGGACTGCTGATCATCCAGGGGCTCTCGGAGTTCCTGAAGAGCTTCTACATGGCGCGTACCGGCGTGGTGCTGGAGCACAAGGAGAAGGTCGAGGTATGACCGGGGAAGCCCTCGTCGGACTGATCATGCTCCTGGTGCTTCTGGGAGCGATCTTCATTGGTGTGCCGATCTCGTTCACGCTGCTCTTTCTTGCCTTCACCTTCGGCTACTTTGCGATCGGCACCACGGTCTTCGACCTCGCGTACTTCCAGACCATCGGCCTGATGAAGGAGGAGCTGCTGGCGGCGGTGCCGCTGTTCATCTTCATGGGGTTCATTACCGAGCAGGCCGGCCTGATGGAGCGCCTGTTCACCGCCTTCCGCCTGCTGCTCGCGCCCGTCCGCGGTGCCCTCTACCTGGTGGTCGTCCTCACCGCGACGGTGTTTGCCATGGCGACCGGCATCGTCGGCGCGGCGGTGACGGTGCTCGGCATCATGGCTTCACCGATCATGATCAAGTCGGGCTACGATGCGAAACTCTCCGCGGGCGCCATCACCGCCGGCGGCACGCTGGGCATCCTCATTCCGCCTTCGGTGATGCTGATCGTCATGGGTCCGGTGCTCGGCGTCTCGGTGGCCGACCTCTACGCCGCCGCGTTCGGCCCCGGCTTCCTGCTGGCGGGCCTTTATGTCGGCTATCTCATGGCCCGCGCCATCATCAATCCCAAGCTCGGACCGCCGGTGCCCAAGGAGGAGCGCATACACTCCTTCCCGGTGCTGATGCGCGAGGTGCTCGTGGGAGTCGTGCCTCTTCTCGCCCTCATCACGGCCACGCTGGGGTCGATTCTCGCCGGCCTGGCGACGCCGACCGAAGCTGCCGGGATCGGCACCGCCGGCGCCCTGCTGCTGGCGGCCGTCTACCGCAGGCTGACCTTCGGCGCCATGCAGCGGGCGCTCAACTCGACCATGTCCACCTCGAGCATGGTGCTGCTGCTCGCCGTCACCTCCAACATCTTCGGCGCCGTGTTCGCCCGCCTGGGCACGGCCAACTGGATCACCAACACGCTGCTGTCGTTCCAGCTGTCGCCGACGGTGATGCTGGCCATGGTGCTGATCCTGATCTTCCTGCTGGGCTGGCCGTTCGAATGGCCGGCGATCATCCTGGTGTTCCTGCCGATCTTCTATCCCGTCGTCGCGGCGATGAAGATCGACATGGTGTGGTTCGGCGCGCTGGTGGCGGTGACCCTGCAGACCGCGTTCCTGTCGCCGCCGGTGGCGATGTCGGCCTACTACCTGAAGCAGGTGGTCAAGGGCTGGAGCCTTGCCGACATCTACCGGGGCATGTTCCAGTTCATGATCCTGCAGGTGATCTGCATCGGGCTCGTCATGTACTACCCGCAGATCGCGCTGTGGTTCCCGCAGAGCCTGCAGGCGGCAGCGCGTGCGCAGAAGATCCCCGCGGATCACCAGAAGATCATCGACCAGCAGCGCAAGAACCCGCAATCGCTGGAGGACGACGACTGGGGCAAGAAGAAATAGCGGGGGATTCGGGGCGCGGCGCGCCGTGCCCCGGCCGCGAAGCACGCGAAGGCACGAGGCAGCGCCCCGGGGCGCCGCCTCACCGCAGCGGGCCGGCGCTCAGGAGTCCAACTCGCCGAGGAGCGCCCCGGCCTCGCGCAGGTCGAGCGTGTCGAAACCCTCGGTGAACCAGCCGTAGACCGGGGCCACGAGGCTGCGAGCCTCGCACAGCTTGCCCTGGTCGCGCCACAGCCGCGCCATGCTCGTCGCCGCGCGCAGCTCCCACGACTTGGCCTGCTGCGCGCGCGCGATCGCGAGAGCACGCTCGAAGCACGCTTCGGCCCCAGCGGCGTCGCGGCCGGGCGACAGCAGCGCGATCTCGCCGGCGATACGGTGGATCTCCGCCTGGCACCAGGTCGCCTGGGTCGTCTCCACCGCGGTCGCTGCCTCGCCGATGCAGCGCCGGGCGTCGTCGAGCTCGCCGAGCTCGGCATGAGCCCATGCCAGGCTGGACAGATAGCACGGGAGCCACAGGGTCGATCCGGTGGATCGCCAGGCGGCGATGCCGGAGGTCAGCATCCGGACGGCGTCCGCGCCGGCACCGGTCAGCGCCAGGACCGAGCCGCGGTGCATCATGCCGAACGCCTTCCACGCCGAGGCTCCCTTCTCCTCCGCGAGCGCGAGGATCTCCTCCGCGAGCGTGCCGGCCGTGGCGTAGTCTCCGGTCCACAGACAGGTGCGCGCGGCGTGGGCCAGCGTGTACATCGAGGTGGCGGCCTGGCCGATCTCGCGCGCATCCTCGAGCGCGCGGTCGGCGTCGGCGCGCGCGGCCTCGGGACAGCCGAGCAGCCACAGGGTCCACGCGCGATAGGACAGGAGGACGACGCCGATGTCCTGGCCGAAGCGCGTTGCCAACGGACGATGCTCGGCGGGATCGTAGAGCGCCAGCGCCCGATCGTAGTGGGCGCGGCTCAACGCCACGTCTCCCGTGCACTTGAGGGAGGTGCCCATGAGGCGGTGGCCGATCATGAGCGGAATGGCGGCTCCCTGCTTCTCGGCGAGCGCCAGGAACTGTGCCGCGAGCCGGCGCAGCATGGCGCCGTTGAAGGCCACGAAGTTCCCGACCCAGAAGCCGTAGATGACGGCGAACAGCAGCAAGGGATCGTCGGGCGGCTCGCCCAGCGCCTCGGCCTCCTCGATGTAGAGGCGCGCCTGCTCGAACGAGGCCTTGGTGTCCAGCGAGGCATAGCCCTTGGTGTGCATCAGGGCGTTGGCGAGCGCGACCTGGAACTTGATCTGCTGGCGGCGCAGGTGCGCCGTGCTGGGCAGGCTGGCGATCTGGGCCAGCGCGCGGCCGAGCTGGGTGGTGGCCTCCATGAGCGCCGAGCGCGTCAGCGACTGCAGGCCGGCCTTGCCCCACAGGTCCGCGGCCTTCTCGATCAGGCCCGCCTCGGTGCAGTGATGCGCAAGCACCTCCGGCTGGGTCTCGGCGACCTCGGGAAAGCGGCGCTCGAGGACCTCGGCGATGCCGGCGTGCAGCGCGCGCTTGCGCCCGCGCAGCAGCGTTGCGCAGGCGGCATCCTGCACCAGGGCGTGCTTGAAGACGTAGACGGCGTCCGCCCCCGAGCCGCGGCGGTACACCAGCTCGGAGGCGATCAGCGCCTCCAGGGCGCCCTGCAGCCGACTCTCCGAGGCCGTGCCTACGGCGGCGAGCAGCTCGTGCGAGAACTCTCGCCCGATGACGGCGCCGATCTGGGCGATCTCCTGCGCCGACCCGAGCCGGTCCAAGCGCGCCGACAGCAGGCCGAGCAGCGTCTTTGGAACCGTCTGCGAGGGATAGGGGCGGATCATCTCCCAGCCGTCGGGACCCTTCCGGAGAAAGCCGTCCTCGAGGAGCGACTTGGTCAGCTGCTCGATGAACAGGGGCACGCCGTCGGTCTGCGCGAGGATCTGCTTCACCACCTCCCTGGGAAGCGTCTTGCCCCCCACGACGTGCTCGATGAGCAGACCGGCATCCTCGGGGCCGAGGCCAGCGAGGGTGACGCAGGTGACGGGCGCGTAGACCGGCGCGGGCAGCTCGAAACCCCGGCGCGCCGTGATGAGCAGCATGACCGGCAGTCGCGGGATCATCTCGACGAGCTGGGTGAGGTATTCCAGCGAGGTCGGGTCGAGCCAGTGGGCGTCCTCGACGAGCACGAGCACCGGCTGGCGCGAGGCCAGGCTCCTGACGCGCGCCAGCAAGGCCGCCAGCGTCTTTCGCTTGCGCATCTGCGGCGACAGCTGCTGCAAGGCCGGCGCATCGGGTGTGGGCAGGGAGAGCAGGCCGGCGATCAACGCCACGCCGTCCTGCGCCCCCTGGCAGGAGCCCTGCAGCAGCGCGCCGAGCTTGGCGAGGCGCTCGGCGGGCGCGTCGGCTCGGTCGAAGCCGGCGGCCCGCTGCAGCTCGCCGATCACGGCGTGGAGGGCGGCGTCGGTCTGGAGCTGCGAGCCGAAGTACTTGAGGCTGCCGTAGAGGCGCACGTTGCTTTCGTCCTGGAACTCGGCGAGGAGGCGCGACTTGCCGATGCCGGGCTCGCCGGTGATGAGCACCACCTGGCCGGCGCCCGCCAGAGCTCGCGACCAGCAGTGCCGCAGCAGGTCCATCTCCTGCCTGCGGCCCACCAACTCCAGCATGCCCGCTCTGCGCAGGGCCTCGAAGCGTCCGGTGTCGGCGTTCTCGCCGACGACCTGCCAGACGGCCACCGGAGCCACGTCGCGCGCCAGCTCGAGGGGCTGCACCTCCCGGCAGTCGAAGAAATCGCCGACCAGCTCGCGCACGGGACTGGCGATCAGGACGCTGCCGCACGCGGCCACCGACCGCAGGCGCAGGGCGAGATTGAGGGGCTGGCCGATGGCGGCGATCTCGCCCGAGGCCGCCGGCAACGCGGTGACCATCATCTCCCCGGTGGCGATACCGAGGTGCGCATCGAGCGCGCCGGGAGCATCCATGCTGCGCACGGCTTCGATCAGCTCGAGCCCGGCCCGCACGGCGCGCTCCGGGTCGTGCTCCTGCGCCTGCTCGCAACCGAAGTAGATCACCACAGTGTCGCCCAGGGTCTTGCCGAGGACGCCGCGGAAGCGCAGGGCCACATCGGCGCACGTGCGGTGCACCGCGCGCACGAACTCGGCCTCGGCCTCGGGGTCGAGCCTGGCCGACACGGCCATCAAGCCGCCGATCCGGCAGGCGATGACGGCCAGCTGGCGCAGCCCGCCGGGGTGTGGCACGTCGTCGGCCTCCTTCGGCGGCCTCCCGACCGGCCGCGGGCCCGCCAACGCGGCCCGCTCGACGGACGCGCCGAGCTTGTAGCCGACGCCGCTGACGGTGAGGACCAGGCGCGGGCGGTCGGCATCGGGCTCGATCTTGCGCCGCAGCCGGGCCACCAGCACGTCGATGCTGCGATCGTTGGGATAGCGGTCGCGGCCCGAGATACCATTGCGCAACTGGTCGCGCGACTGCACCCGGCCGCTGCAGTGCGCCAACTGTGCGAGCAGATCGAACTCGGCGCGCGTGAGGGCCACGTCCCGGCCGTGCCCGTCGGTGAACGCACGACCGGCGAGATCGAGCGTGCTGCCGCCGAAGCGCAGGACCGTTGCCGGGCCAGGCGCTGCGCCCGCCTGCGGTGCGGCGCTCTCGGCCATCTGGGCGAGGAGATTGGCGAGCCGCTGCTCGTCCAGCGGCGGGGGCAGAAACGCCTCCGCATCCGGAAGACTGCGGGACAGCTCGGGGATGTCGGCGCGCGAGCCGGCGACCACGATGACCCGGTACCCGCCGGCGCACAACTTGCGCGCCAGCGCGAGGCGTTCGGCCCCGCCAGAGGCAGGTGCCACAATGGCGGCGGCCGGCTGGTGGGGCTCGAGGGGCTGCCACGGGTCAGTCCCGCCGAGCACGACGGCGTGGCCCCACGTCTGCAGGACGCGAGCCAGTCTGGCGCGAAGAGCAGGCTCGTCGACTGCAACGAAAACGCGCAACTTCATGCAGGTTCCCTCGCCCGAGCCGTCCGCTCCGTCCAGGTAAAGGCAATCTGGAAGACAGAAGGGGCAGCCGCCCCGCCGCTGCCGGCTGCCCCCTTCTGCGGACGCACGCCGGAGCGTTGGTGCGCCGCACTTGGCCGCGGGGGGGTTGCCGACCCTCGAATGTTACGAAATTGTTACGATGCCGAGATAGGATCGTTACAGCACCCCGTCAACTTTCCTCGCCCACTGCGGGCGAGACGGGGCCGCCGTGAACCACAGGGCGAGTTCCCGTGCGGGCTGAGGGTGCGAGGCCGCCAAGCTTCGCACCCCGATGCCCCTGGCGGGCACACCAGGGCGGGAAAAACGGCGGACCGGGAAAAGGGCGGCCCGGAAAAGGGCGAAGGGGCGGGAACCGGCCCCACTGCGGGCGAGACCGGTCCCCCGTTGGGGCAGCGGTGCGGGCGACTGCCGCCAACGGCCGCCACCATAGCCTGCCCGCCGCGACAGGCGCATCAAGAATTTTGCGCAAGCCGGCGCACAAGGCCTCCTGCGCGGAGCCGCGGCGGGGTCTATTCACGATGTCAAAGAGCGCGATCCCAAACGTCGGCGAGATGAGGGCTGCCGGTTGCCGGCTTGGCCGACCGGGCCCAAGTGGCTGCAGCGGCGGCAAGTCGCACAACAGGCGAATTGTACGGCAGCCCGGGACGTCCGGGAGAAGCCCGCGGCCGCAATCGGCCGACAGCCTGAAGAAAGGGCTACCGGGTCAACTGCCCGCCCTGCCGCCAGCGACGGCTTGGTGCAGGAGGAGGACGGGGACGAGGCCGATGACGACAATGGTGAGCGCGCCCAGCGTCGCCTGCTCGAGCAGCTCCAGCCCGGCGTAGCTGTAGACCTGCGTGGCGAGCGTCTCGAAGTTGAAGGGGCGCAGGAGGAGGGTGGCGGGAAGCTCCTTCATGGCGTCGACGAAGACGAGGAGGCTGGCGGCGCCCAGCGCCGGGATCAGGAGGGGGATGTGCACCCGCCACAGCGCCGACAGCGCCGTCTCCCCCAGCGTGCGGGCTGCGGCATCGAGGTTGGGGGAGAGCCGCTCGAAGCCGGCCTCCAGGGCCGAGAGCGAGACCGCGAGGAAGCGGATGGTGTAGGCGAGCACGATCACGAACAGGGTACCCGAGAGGAGGAGCCCGCTGGAAGCTCCGAGGACCGATCGCAGCCAGGCGTCGAGGCGGTTGTCGAAGGCGGCCAGCGGGATCATGAGGCCCAGTGCCAGCACCGTGCCCGGCAGGGCATAGCCGAGCCCCGCCGTCCGCACGGCAACGCGCACCCCGATGTTGGGCGACACCCGGCGGGCATAGGCGAGGCACAGGCCGAGCACCACGGTGACCGCCGCAGCGGCAGTCGCCGCGCCCACGCTGTTGCGCACCGCGCGCCAGAAGCCGGCGGCGAAGGCGTCCGACAGGTGGGCGAGGCCCTGCACGAGGAGCAGTGCGAACGGCGCAGCAAAGCCGAGGAGGATCGGCAGCAGGCAGAACGCCGCCGCCGCGAGCCCGCGCCAGCCTTCGAGGTCGGTGAACGGGATGGCGCGGTAGCGGCCCGTGGTGTGATGGAACCGGCCGCGGCCGCGGGCGGCGCGCTCGGCAAGCATCAGGAGGAGGACGAAGGCTAGGGCGACGAGCGCGATCTGGGCGGCCCCGGCGAGGCTCGAGCGCTGCAGCCAGGTGGTGTAGATGGCGACGCTCAGCGTCTGGACGCCCAGATACTGCACGGCGCCCAGATCGTTGAGGCACTCCATCAGGGCCAGCGCAAGGCCTCCGGCGAGCGCCGGCCGCGCCAGCGGCAGGGCCACCGACCAGAAGGTGCCGGCCGAGGTGCGGCCCAGCGTGCGCGCGACCTCCAGAACGCACACGGATTGCTGCACGAAGCTGGCGCGCGCGGCGAGATAGACATAGGGGTAGAGCGCAAGCGACAGGATGAGCACGGCGCCGCCCATGCTGCGCACCTCGGGAAACCAGTAGTCGCGGTAGCTGGTCCAGCCGAACATCCAGCGCAGCGTGCCCTGCACCGGGCCGGCGAAGTCGAGCAGCTCCACCCAGGCGTAGGCCAGGATGTAGGTCGGCATCGCCAGCGGCAGCACGAGCAGCCGGTCGATGACGGCGCGGCCGGGAAACCGGCACATGGTGACGAGCCAGGCCGTGGAGGCGCCGAAGACGAGGGTGAGGAGGCTGACGCCGGCGAGCAGAACGAGGGTGTCGGCGACGGCGCGGGGCAGCACCGTCGCCATGAGATGGGGCCAGACGTTCTCGCCCGCGCCGAGCGAGAGCACGACGATGGTGGCGAGCGGCAGCGCCAGCAGCGCGGCGAGGAGCGCGGGGACGAGGGTCCAGGCCAGCGCGGCGTGGCGGGGCCGGTGCCAGGCCATGAGCCGGGCAACGGATTGCCGGAGCCACTGCAGGCGGGCCCCGGGCTGGGCAGGCGTGGGGGTGCCGGCGAGATCGGACATCGCCCCTTTCCTTAGCAGAGGCCCGGACGCTCCACAAAAATCCCAGGTCGGGGGCAGCCCGGCCCCGGTTGAGAGGTCGGGGTTCCCCCACCCCTGGCCCCTCCCCGCACCTGCGCCGAAGCGAGCTTCGCTGGCTTTGGCCCCTGCGGGGCGAGGGGAGGGGAATCCGTTTTCGCAAGCGGCACGCTCTCGCTTACGATACCCCGAGCGCGGCGCGGAACCTGTGGGCGATGGCGGCGCCGTCCTTCTCGGGCAGCGCCCAGGGGTCCGCGCTGAGCGCGATCTTGGCGACGGCGAGCACCGGTCCCGGCGTCTCGAACAGCAGCTCCGCCAGCTCGGCCACCGCGCTCTGCCCGGTTATGGTGAGGGTCCCGGCGATGCCGAACCCGCGGGCGACGGCGGCGAGGTCGGTGCGCCCGCAGGTGAGGCCGCGCTGGCGCCCGGTCTCGCCGAAGCTCTCGTTGTCGAGCACGAGGATGCCGAGGTTGGCGGGCGCCTGGTCCGCCACCACGCCGAGCGAGCCGACGCCCATCAGCATCTCGCCGTCGCCGGTGACGCACACCACGCGCCGGCCGGGCTGCGCCAGGGCCACGCCCAGGGCGGTGGGCACCGCCAGCCCCATGCCGCCCCAGGAGTAGAGGTACTCGGGGCTGTCGCCGGCGGCGAAGCAGTCCCACGTCGGGCTGCCGAGGCCGCACACGACGACGGCGCCTGCGCGCCGCGCCAGCAGCTCCGCCATGAGCGGCCGGCGCGCGATCTTGTTGGGCACAGCACTCATTGCAGCACTCATTTCTGTCCGAACCCCTTGGCGCCGATGATGCGCTGGCTCACCAGCACCGCGGTGCTGACCCTGCCGTGGAAGGCGAGGTCGGCCGCCGCCGCGAAGGTCTCGCCCACCTCCTCGGCCCTGTCGACCGGGAAACATTTGACGCCCACGCTCTCGAGCGCGGGCCTGGTGGCCTGCCCCATCGGCACCTGCCAGGGGTTGAACTCGCCCCACTGGCCGCGCATGGTGACCAGCATCAGGCAGGGCGCGCGCAGGGCCGCGGGCAGCCCCAGCGCGTTGATGCAGTTGCCGACGCCGGAGGACTGCATGGCGAGCATCGCGCGGCCGCCGCCGAGCCAGGTGCCGGTGGCGATGCCGATGCCCTCCGGCTCCGTCGAGAGGGTGACGAGGCGCATCCCGGCCTCGGCCTCCACCAGCCGCAGCAGCCGGGTGAGCCCGCCGTCGGGCACGGTGCACACGGTGGCGATGCTGCGCGCCTGCATCTCGCGGAAGATGTCGGCGGACCAGTCGTGGCTCTTGGCGCTCATGCTGCCCTGTAGGCTGCCCTGTAGGAAGCTTCCCGTGGTGGCCTTGCGAGGCGGCTGGTCGCCTCGAGGATGCTGTCACGGTGGTAGCGCAAGTGCCCGCGGACGAACATCCACAAGTTTGACACACTGGGATGGTCTCTTCCGGCATTGTCGATCCGCTGGGTATTTTTTGGGTGCCGGGACAGGGGCCGTGGCGGCGGGCGTGCCCGGTTTGACAACGGCAAGGCTTGACAACGGCAAGGCTTGACAACGGCAAGGCTGGGCGGTCCGCCGTGGATGCGCTCAGCACGTGGAAGATCGTGATGCGGTCGGCGCCAGGCCCTCTCTGCCTGCTTGTCGCGGCGCTGTCCCTGGCCACGCTATCCCTGGCCACGCTGTCCCTGGCTGCAACGCCTCCGGCTCGGACGGAGGCCCCGACCTTGCGCCTGGGCCTGCCGATCGCAATCGACACTCCCACCGGCCAGAACCTGAGCGAGTTCGCGAGCCAGGTCCGAGCCCGCACCGGCATTGCGATCACAATCGAGGTCCAGGGCAAGGACGGGCGCTACGACGAGCGTGGCATCGTGTCGGCAGTCGCGACAGGGGCGATCGAGATGGGTGCAACGCCGCTCAATCAGCTCACCGACGACATTCCGCTCGCGGGAGCCTTCCAGCAGCCCTTCCTGTTCAACTTCGATGCCCTCGTCGAGAATGCAACCGCGCACGAGAGCGAGCTTCGAGCGCTCCTCGACAAGACGACCCTGCGCGCCGCGAAGGTGCGCATTCTATGGCTGCAGCCGTACGGCTCGAGCGTCATCGTCTCCAGGAAGGCCCCCGCCGCCAGCCCGATGTCGATCGCCGCGCGCGTCGTCGGCGCCGACCTCCAGACGCGGGACCTGATGAGGGTCTGCGGCGGCACGCCGGTTCCGGTCTCCCCGGCCTCGGCCTTCACCGAGCTGAAAAACGGGGCCATCGAGGCGGCTGCCGTGGACATCATGAGCGTCACGGAGCACGAGCTGTGGCGCGTCGCAGACACCATCACCAACCTGCGCCACGCTCCGAGCTTGTTCATGGTCGTGATCAACGACAAGGCGTGGCAGAGGATGTCGCGCGAGCAGCAGGAGGTCCTCGCCGAGCTGGGGCAGGACGCGCAAAGCTACATGTGGGTGCGCTTCGCCGCGGTCAGGGCCAGGGCCTATGCGCTCGCCAAGGAGAAGGGCATGCGCATCGTCGAGCCGACCGCCAGCGACATCGTGGCCTGGCGCGCCTGCAGCGCGCCGCTGCTCGAGGCCTTCGTGGAGCGGGTTGGACGCTCCGGCTCGGAGTTCTTCACGGCCTACGGCAGGCTCCGCCTGCACAGGTGCTGCCGCGACGCTCCCGCGGATACGCCCTTCGTCCGGCCGTGAGGTCGCCGGTCCCTGCGCGTCGATCCGTGGCCGCTGCCGCATCCCGCCGCGGCCGGCGCGCGCCCGCGCCCGCGGTCCATGACGACGCGAACGCTGCGACGCACACCGTGTGCGGAGGCCATATGCGCCGTCAGCGGCCTGTGCCTGCGCGCGGGGCTCCCGAGCGCCTGCCGGTTTGGAAGGGCTGCGACATGGCACAGGCACCTTGCAGCGGCGCTTGTTGTTTATGCGGAATTTGCGGCCCGGGTCCCCGAATTTACTAACATCCCGGACCGGCCAGGGGCATCGAGAGCCACGGGCACGTCCCTCCTCTTCGCCCCCCAATTGCGGGGGCGGTGGCATCATTGCCAGCCGAATACTCGGGCGTGCCTGGCTGAGTGGTCCTCGGGAGGGGCGCATGGGATCGATATTGCTCGGGCTCCTCGTCACGGCTGCCTCGGGCCTGCTGCTCTACGCCTTCATTCCCTCAGCCAGCCAGGTGCGCAAGCGGGCCGATTGGGTGGAGGTGACGATCGCGATCGGGTTTACCCTCGGCTCGATCATGGGCATTGCGCTCGTAGTGGTAGGCGTCGGCGGCCTCTTCTAGTGCTCCGACTCATTCATAGATGCTCTAGTCGGAGGAAGCCGTGACAGAGCGTCGCGTTCGCCGCAAACCCCGCCCGGTCCCCTCGCCCCGCTTGCGGGGAGAGGGCTAGAGCCTGCCCCGGCGAAGGCCGGGGGTGAGGGGCAGCCCCAAGCGAAACCCATCCGCGGGGAGCCTCCGATCATGCTCTTCGCCTTCATCGAGGCCCTGCGCTGACGGTCGGCGCCCTTGGCTGCCCCTCACCCCGACCCTCTCCCCGTCGCCCTCGGGCCATTGTGGCCAGCGCACCCTCGTGGATCGCCGAGGGCGGCGGGGAGAGGGAGTCCGCGCGCCTCGGGCGTCACCCCGCCCTCTCTCGCCTGCATCGAGCCTCGGGTATCGGTGGGTATCGGATGAATGGGTCGCAACACTCTGGGGGCTGGCGATCGGTCTCGCCGATACCCGGGGCCACAGGCGGGCCACAGGCCCCGGCAACTCCGTTGGCGTCCTTCCGCTCCTGCCCACGCGGCGATGCGCTCGCACACAGAGGTCGATTGAGGCAGCGGTCCGGGTGGGATATCGGCGCTCCGTCGCCAGCGGGTGATCGGCCACCTCGCAGCGCGTTTATGCGAAATTTACGCCGAGGCGGGGGAAAGCTACTCGATGCCTCGCACGAGGAAGCCGAGCCTGCGCAATGACGCCGACGGCTTCAGGTCTCTGCCCGAGCGCGTGAGCTCGCCAGCGGCGAGTGCGCCGCAAATGGGCGGAGCGCGATTGGAGCCACCTGGAAGTATAGGTGGCCGGGCGCTTGTGGCCGTGCTCCAGCGTCACGATCTGCTTCGGCTCGCCGCGTAGATGCCGCCGGTCCGTTCGCGCGACCGGCTGCATGACAGTCGGGTCGAGCGAGGCGCAGACCCAACACCATCGGCATTCACCCGGAGCAGGACCCAGCCTGGAGCGTTTTCGAAATGATCCGGGCCTGAGCTGCTCCACATGCACTGCAACTCGCTGACAATGGGATTCGTGGGCACGATGGTCCTCACATTAGAAATCTCAATACCCAATCTGCGGTTGCAGTCTGGCAAGCACCCCTCGTCAATGACCAGCGGAGATCGCAGGCGATAGCTTACAGTCTGGCCAGGGCTGTTTCTGGCACACGCTGGCCTGCACGCTCTGCGGCGCGTCGCGGCGCTCTACGCCGCCAGCTTCTCCAGCTCCTCCAGGATCGCCGAGCCCATCTCGGCGGTGCCGACCTTGCGCATGTTGGGCTGCATGATGTCGGCGGTCCTGAGGCCGCGACCGAGCGCGCCGGCGATGGCCTGGTCGATCAGGTCGGCCTCCTTGGCGAGGCCACAGGAGTAGCGCAGCGCCATGCCGTAGCTCGAGATCGCCGCGATCGGGTTGGCCACGCCCTGGCCGGCGATGTCGGGGGCCGAGCCGTGCACCGGCTCGTAGAGCGCCTTGCGCCGGCCGGTCTTGGCGTCGGGGGCGCCGAGCGAGGCCGAGGGCAGCATGCCGATGGAGCCCGTCAACATCGCCGCCTCGTCGGAGAGCATGTCGCCGAACAGGTTGTCGCAGACGATGACGTCGAACTGCTTGGGCTCGCGCACCAGCTGCATGGCGCAGGCATCCGCCAGGATGTGCTGCAGCTCCACGTCCTTGGCCTCCGCGGCGTGCACCCGGGTGACCACCTCGTTCCACAAGACGCCGGTGCGCATGACGTTGCGCTTCTCGGCCGAGTGCACCTTGTTGCGGCGCTTGCGGGCGAGGTCGAAGGCGACGCGGGCGATGCGCTCGATCTCGCTCGTGGTGTAGACGGTGGTGTCGACGGCGCGTTTCTGGCCGTCCTCCAGGGTGACGATCTCCTTGGGCTCGCCGAAGTAGGTGCCCCCCGTCAGCTCGCGCAGGATCAGGATGTCGAGGCCCTCCACCTTCTCGCGCCTGAGCGGTGAGGCCTCGGCGAGCGCGGGATAGCAGATGGCGGGGCGCAGGTTGGCGAACAGATCGAGGTCCTTGCGCAGGCGCAGGAGGCCCGCCTCGGGCCTGATATCGTAGGGCACCTTGTCCCATTTCGGGCCGCCCACCGCGCCGAAAACGATGGCGTCGGCGGCTGCCGCCTTGGCGAGCGTCTCGCTATCGAGGGGGACGCCGAACTTGTCGATGGCGGCGCCGCCGACGAGGCCGGCCTCGGTCTCGAGCCGGGCCTTGCCCTTCTTGTTGAAGAAGGAGACGAGGCGCTCGACCTCGCCGATCACCTCGGGCCCGATGCCGTCCCCCGGCAGAAGCAGCAGTGAATAGGTGGACATGGATGCCCCCAGCGCGTTGCAGTTTCCCCTGCCCTTGCTACCCCAACTTGGCGCGTTCGGGTAGGCCCCCCACCCGTCATCTCGGAAGCCGAGGCTATCGGGATGACGGGTGGAGGAGCTTCAGGCGCCGCGGTCGGGAATCTCGATGCGGAAGCGGGTGCCCTGCTCGGTCTCCACAAGGCTGATGTTGCCGCCGTGCGCCGTGATGAGCTCGTGCGCCACGGCAAGGCCGAGGCCGGTGCCGCCCTTGCGCGCCGAGCCCTGGAAGGCCTGAAACAGGTGGACGCGGGCCTTCTCCGGCACGCCCGGGCCGTCGTCCTGGACATCGATCGACACGCGGCTGCCGTTGCGCGCGGCCGTGACCCGGATGCGGCCCTTGCAGGGCTCCTGCTGCTCGAGCGCCTGGAGGGCGTTGCGGCAGAGGTTGCTCAGCACCCGGTAGAGCTGATCCCGGTCGGCGTCGACGTTAAGCTGATCGTCGACCTCCACGCTCCAGGCGATGCCGTCCTCGCGCGGCAGGCCGAGCCCCTCGCCGACATCGGCAACGAGCGCGCGCAACGGCGTCGGCTCGCGGCGCGGCGGCGCCTCCTCGGCGCGCCCGAACGTCAGCGTCGTCTCGCACAGGCTGATGGCACGGTCGAGCGAGGCGATGAGCTTGGGGGCGAGGCGCTGCGCCGTCGGGTCCGGCAGGCCCGTCAGCCGGTCCGAGATCAGCTGGGCGTTGGCGAGCATGTTGCGCAGATCGTGGCTGATCTTGCTGACGGCGAGCCCGAGCGCCGCCAGGCGGCTCTTCTGCTGCAGGGTGTGCGAGAGCTCGGCCTGCATGTGCGCGAGCCCGCGCTCGGCGTCGCCGATCTCGTCCTTGCGCTGCGAGGGCACGATGATGCGGCTGGCATCCTCCGGGTGCTGGCTGAAGCGCAGAATGTTGCGGGTCAGGCGCATCATCGGCCGCACCAGCATGGTGCTGAGCGCGAGGTAGACGAGCGCCGCGGTGATGATGGAGATGATGATCGAGAGGACGAGGATGTTGAGGCTGTAGCCGAGCATGGCCGACTTGAGCGCCGCCTCGGGCAGGACGATGCGGATCCTCTCGCCGGCCACCGGCTCCCCGACCACCTCGATCAGACGCCCCTCGCCGGCGAACAGGACGGCCATCGCATCCCATATGAGACGCGCCCGCATGCCGAGGTCGCCCCAGATCCCGCCGCGGTAGGCGTCGGGGCTCAAGTCGTAGCTGGTGTCGACCTGCTCGTCCGTGCTCAGCGCCAGCACGAGCATCTGCTGATTGTTGCGAATCCAGGAGACGGCGCGCACCTGGGCGGTGCGCAACAGCTCGGTGCGCAGAGGATCGGGAATCGTGCCCTCGCGCCTGTCCTCGGTGGCGAGCGCAGCCAGCCTGGCGCCGGTAAGGCGGTCCTCCAGCCACCTGACGCGGTAGTTCGCGATCGAGGGGACGAAGATCAGCACCTCCGCCAGCATGACGAACAGGAGCGTCAGCAGCAGCAGCTTGGCGGGCAGGCCGAGCCGGCTGCGCAGCGCCAGCGCGGCGCGCGCTCGCTTGACGCGCTGCCACAACCGGCGGGGCCAGGAGAACGCCTCCTCGAGCATATCGCGGGGCACACGTAACCTCGTGGTTCGCCTCGGGAAATCACCCGAGCCGGGCCAGCCAGCTCACGGTCTTGCGCACCAGAGGGCTGGCCGCAGCAGCCTCATAATAGCCGAAAGCGGCGCGCTTGTTTACCTCCGACAGCGTTGGATAGGGTGAAACCCATTGCGTCATGGCCCTGATGTCCAGCCCCTGCGAGACCGCCAGCGACCACATCTGGATCAGCTCTCCGGCCTGCTCGCCGACGATGCTGGCCCCTTTGATCCGGCCCCTGGCGTCGGTTACCACCTTGACCAAGCCGGTCGTCGTCCGCTCGGCCTGGGCCCGATCGTTCTCGCGATAGGGCCAGCGGTAGACGCGAATGCGCCCGTATCTCTGCCTGGCCTCGTCCTCGAGGAGGCCGACCTGGGCGATCTCCGGGTCGGTGAACGTGACCCAGGGGACAACGCTGCTGTCGAACGTCGCCGGCCAGCGAAACAGCGCCCGGCGAACGACAATGCCCGCATGGAGGCTGGCAACGTGCGCAAAGCTCGGGCCGCCGATGACATCGCCGATGGCAAACACCCTGCTGTTGGATGTCACGAGCCCCTTGTTCACCTTGATGCCGCGCTCGTCGTAGGCGATCGCCGCAGCCTCCAGGTTGAGCCCGGAGACGTTGGGCCTGCGGCCGGCGGCGATCAGCAGATGGGTGCCCTGGATCACGCTCCCCCTGCCGTCCTCGAGGAGGTGCACATCGAGCAGGCGGGTGCCGCCGCCGACGCGCACGACCGTGGCAGCCTCGCGAATCTCGAGCCCCTCGGCCCGCAGTTGCCTCGCCACCAGCTCCGACAGCTCCGGGTCGTCCCTGCCCAGCGCCTTTGCGGCCTCAATGACGGTGACGCGGCTGCCGAGCCGCAGGTAGGCCTGCCCCAGCTCGAGCCCGGTGGGGCCGCCGCCGATGACGATGAGGTGCTCGAGCCGCTCGCGGTTGTCGAAGATGGTCTCGTTGGTGAAATAGGGCACACTGTCGAGGCCGGCGATCGGGGGAACGAGCGGGGACGAGCCGGTGGCGATCACGAAGCGGCGGGCCTTGATGCGCTGGTCGCCCGCAAGCAGGGTGTCGCGGGTGATGAAATGCCCGGCCGCCTGGATCACCCTGACGCCGAGGCCCGTGAACCGCTCCACCGAATCGTTGGGGGCGATGGCCGCAATCACGCCCTGGATGTGATCGTGGACGGCGCCAGGGTCGACCTTCGGGCTCACCGGCACGATGCCGAAGGGCGCCGCGGAGCGCATCAGCTGCGCCCGCCGCGCCGCCGCGATCAGCGCCTTGGAGGGGACGCAGCCGTAGTTGAGGCAGTCGCCGCCCATCCTGTGCTTCTCGATCAGGACGACGCTGACGCCCAGCTGGGCCGCGGCCTTGGCGACCGACAGGCCGCCTGCCCCGGCGCCGATCACGCACAGGTCGACCTTCAGCTCGATGCCCGCCGCGTCGCTCGCCCTGCCGGAGGAACGTGCCATCGGGCCGCCGTCGCCGTGCCCGAGCCGCATCCGTCCGACCGTCTGGTCACTTGGCTGCGGCATGGCTTTTTCTCCATTTCCTGACGTTCTTGATGACGACTGGAATGACGGCAACGATGCCGATGAGGACCAGCGCCTGGATCAGCTCCCTGGTGAGAAAGGAGCTGGCGCGGATCATCAACCTGCACGTCTCCGGTCCCTGCAGAGCCACGCAGGCGGAATGCTCCGCCTTTGCCGCCGCAATGACGCTGTCGAGCCCGGCACCCGCCGACGCGAACGCGAGGCTGGCGGGGATGATACCCAGAAACGTGCCCAGCACGAAGGTCTTGAGCGGCACCCCCAATACGGCAGGCGCGAGGTTGACGAACCAGAACGGAAAGGCAGGGACCAGCCGCAGGAACAGCATGTAGAGCAGCGCATCCTTCCGGAACCCCTCGCTCAGCTTGGCGAGCCAGGGCCCCGCGCGGGTGCGGAACAAATCCCCCACCGCGGTGCGCGCAATCAGGAACACCAGCGTGGCCCCGAGCGTGGCCCCCACCACCGCGGCAGCCGCGCCGACCAGCCAGCCGAACAGCAGGCCGCCGGCCAGCGTCAGGATCAGGCCGCTGGGGAGCGACAGAGTTACGGCCAAGGTGTAGATGGCCACGTACCCCAGCACCGAGAGAGCGGCGTGCGCCGCCAGCAGGTGGTGGAAGCGATCCCGCTGCAGCACCACGTTCTCCAGCGTCAGCTGGTGGTGCCAACCCTGCATGAACCCCAGCGCCATGATGCCGACGATGACGGCAGGCGGCCCGTAGCGTCTCAAGGCGTCGCGTACGGAGGAGGTCCGGGGTGCGGTCAACATCGCGCCAACCCGGGCCACAGGCGCCTGCATGGGGCCGCGGCGAGCCGCGATATCGGTTGTAGAGCGTCGTCCTGCACGGCCACATCCGTTGGCGACCACCACGGCAAGGCGCGACCGGGCCTTGCCCGGGCCTTGCAGGAGATGGAGCCTCGTAGCGATAGATAAGCCTTAGCCACTCCATTGCGGCGGGCTGTCAAGCACACGTGAGCCGTCGCGACCAGAATTGATTGCCCTCGCCGAGCCCACCGCACGCACGGACTTCGCATTGACTTGGGGTAGGTGCGACCCTATAAGCGCCAGCAATTCCGGCTAATTCTGCGGCAGGGCTGCACCGTCCGGTGTCGGGGGGCCGGGGTCGGACCCCTTGCCTCCACCCGCGGGGCAGGAGCTGAGATCGTAAATGCGAGGGGCCCCTCGCAAGCCTCCAGATCAGGCGGGTACGGAGACGGGACGTGAAGCGCACCTATCAGCCGAGCAGGCTCGTTCGCAAGCGCCGCCACGGGTTTCGCAAGCGCATGGGGACCACGGGCGGCCGGCGCATTCTGGCGCGCCGGCGTGCCAAGGGCCGCAAGCGGCTGTCCGCGTGAGGCCCGCCGAGGTGGGAGCCGTGGTCGGATATGGCCGCATCCCAGCGCAAGCCGGCCGTCCGGCTGGCGACACTCAGACGAAGGGCGGAGTTCCTGCGCGTTCGCGGCGGCGCGCGCTGCGCGACGCCGGCATTCGTTCTGGAGGCGAAGCGGCGCAGCGGTGAGGCGGTCGGGGCCCGCTTCGGCTTCACCGTCAGCAAGCAGGTCGGAGGGGCGGTGGAGCGCAATCGTATCAAGCGGCGCCTCAAAGCCGCGGTACACGACGTTTTGGCCGATCGGGTACGCCCCGACTATGACTACGTATTGATCGCCCGCCGTCCAGCGCTCGATACCGTTTTTGCCGCGCTGGTTGCGGATCTCGTCAACGCCCTCGACCGCGTGCATCGATCGCGAGCGCGGGGGGGCCATACAGCGAGCAGGAAATAGACAGGGGCTCGGGCCAGACTCGAACCAGACTCGAAGCTGGCGCCAATCTCGGGACGGCAATGCTGAACGACCAGGACAGTCAGAAGAGGATGCTTATCGCCATCGTGCTCTCGATGGCGGTGCTGATGGCGTGGCAGTTCCTCTACGTGTGGCCGAAGGAGCAGGAGCGTCAGGCGCGCGTCCGCATCGAGCAGACCAAGGCCAAGGACAAGCAGGCCGCCCCGGACGCGTCGAAACCGGACCAGTCGAAACCGGACCAGTCGAAGCCGGACCAGACGGCGACCAAGCCGGGCGCCGTGCCGCCGAGCACGACCACGGTCGCGGCGACCCGCCAGGCGGCCCTCGACACCGGCCCGCGTCTGGGCATCGCATCGCCGAGCTTCAAGGGCTCCATCGCGCTCAAAGGCGGCCGCATCGACGACCTCGTGCTCGCCAGGTATCGCGAGAAGGTCGACCCGGCGAGCCCCAACGTCGTGCTGTTCTCGCCGTCGCGCTCGCCGCAGCCCTTTCAACCCTATTATGCCGAGTTCGGCTGGATCGCCGGCACCGGCGTGAAGCAGCCGATGCCGGACAGCGAGACGCTCTGGCGCGTGGAGAAGGACGGGCGGCTGACGGACAAGTCGCCCGTAACCCTCGTCTGGGAGAACGGCCAGGGGCTGGTGTTCCGGCGCACCATCTCGGTCGACGACGGCCAGATGTTCAAGGTCGTCGACGAGGTGGAGAACAAGGGCGACAGCGCCGTCTCGCTCTACCCCTATGCCCTGATCTCGCGGCACGGCATGCCCAAGCTCGAGGGGCTGTGGCTCGTGCTGCACGAAGGCTTCGTGGGCGCCGTGGGCGAGAGCGGAGTGCAGGAGGCCACCTACGACAACGTCCTCAGAGAGGGCGGGGCCAAGACCTACAAGCAGACCGGAGGATGGCTGGGCTTCACCGACAAGTACTGGGGCTCGGCGCTGATCCCCGACCAGGGCAAGGCCAACGAGATCCAGTTCTGGAGCCCCGACAAGCCCGCCAAGCACTTCCAGGCCGACGTCAAGTCGGGTCCCATGGAGATCGCGGCCGGCGGCCGGACCGCCGTCACCACGCACCTGTTCGCGGGCGCGAAGGTCTCCAAGCAGATCGATGCCTACGGCGAGCAGCTCAACGTGCGGCGCTTCGACATGCTGATCGACTGGGGCTACTTCTGGTTCCTCACCAAGCCGCTGTCCACGCTGCTGCAATGGCTGAGCGGGCTGCTCGGCAACTACGGCCTTGCCATCCTCGCCACCACGGTGCTGGTGAAGCTCCTGTTCTTCCCCTTGGCCAACAAGAGCTACGAGTTCGATGGCCAAGATGAAGCTCCTGCAGCCGGAGATGGAGAAGCTGCGCGAGCGCTTCAAGGACGATCGCGCCAAGATGCAGCAGGAGCTGATGGGGCTCTACCGGGAGAGGAAGATCAACCCGATGGCGGGGTGTCTGCCCGTCCTGCTGCAGATCCCGGTGTTCTTCGCGCTCTACAAGGTGCTCTACATCACCATCGACATGCGCCAGGCGCCGTTCTTCGGCTGGATCAAGGACCTCTCCGCGCCCGATCCCACCTCGATCTTCAACCTGTTCGGACTGCTGCCCTATGCGGTGCCCGAGTTCCTGCACATAGGCGTCTGGCCCATGATCATGGGCATGACCATGTGGATGCAGATGCAGCTGAACCCGCAGCAGGCCGATCCCATGCAGCAGCGCATCTTCAACTGGATGCCCGTGCTGTTCACGTTCATGCTGGCGAACTTCGCCTCCGGGCTGGTGATCTACTGGGCGTGGAACAACGTGCTCACCCTCCTTCAGCAGTACACCATCATGAAGCGGAACGGCGCCGAGCCCCAGTTGTGGAAGAACCTGGGCGTCGAGAAGGTGCTCGCCCGGGCGCGGTCCGGCGGTGGCGGGGAGTCAGGCGGCGGGGCAGCAGACCTGGTCTCCCGCGGCAGCGCCTCGTTGCGGCGCGGGGCAGAGAAGCTGGCGCAGCAGGTGGACGGCTGGAAGAGGTCGGCGGCGCAGAAGCTGCAGCGCCCGCGTGCCACCTCCGAGGCCGCCGCACGGGGCGACGGGCAGGCTGGCGACGGCGCTGCCGCGCCGCAACCGGAGGCGACGGCGGCGATGACCCGCGAGCAGGCGTTGCAGACGCTGGGCCTGGAGGCCGGCGCCTCGGCGAGCGAGATCGAGGCCGCCTACCGGGCACGCGCACGCCAGAACGGCAGCCTCAACGGCTCGGAGAGCCTCAGCCGGGCGCGCGATGTCCTGCGCGGCGGCGAGGGCTCTTGAGCGCCGGTGGGTCGTCCATGACGGCCAGCGCTCCCACGGCTGCATTCACGGATGCGGAGATCGCGGCGGGCGAGCTCCTCTTCCGCCGGCCCTGGGAGTTCGTGCGCAGCGTTCCCGCTCTCGAGCATCTTCCTGCCGCCGCCGGCCCCGAGATCGCGTTCGCCGGACGCTCCAACGTCGGCAAGTCCAGCCTGATCAACGCGCTCGTGAACCGGCGCGGCCTCGCGCGCACCTCCAACACGCCCGGCCGCACGCAGGAGCTGAACTTCTTCACGGTGCCCGGCGTCGACCTCACCATCGTCGACATGCCCGGCTACGGCTTCGCGCAGGCGCCCAAGGCCAAGGTCGAGCAATGGACGCAGCTCGCGCGGGACTACCTGCGCGGGCGCCCGACGCTCATGCGGGTCTTCGCGCTCATCGATGCCCGGCACGGCCTGAAGGCGCCCGACCTCGCGGTGATGACCCTGATGGACCAGGCCGCCGTCTCCTATCAGCTGGTGCTGACCAAGATCGACAAGATCAAGCCGCACGAGCTCGACCAGATGCAGCGGACGACCGCCGAGGCGGCCAAGTCGCACGCGGCGGCCTATCCGCTCCTGCTGGCGACCTCGGCGCGCACGGGGGCGGGGATGGCGGAGCTGCGGGCGCAGATCGCCCAGCTCGCCGGCCAGACCGGGGCAGGCCTATCCGCCGAAGCCCGATGAGGCCAGCAGGCCCGAGACGGTATTGAGCAGCCGGTTGAAGAGCACCGCCGGACCGACCTCCCACAGCTCCTGACCGTAGCTGCCCAGCGCCGCCGCGACGGCAAGCACGGCGAGCCAGCCGATCCAGCGCATGGCGCGCCGGAGGGGATGGCCGCGCACCGTCACGTCGATCACGCGGTCGGGCGGCGCCGCCTCGAGCGCCGCGCCGTCCCGGCCGACCGCGCGCGCCGCAACCAGAAGCTGCAGGCGGCGGCGCCCGCTCCGTTGCGGTGTCACGGTCCAGCGCCAACCGATGGGCTCGCCGGGATCGCCCGCGACCGGCTCGACCCACTGTGTCTCCGGCGTCAGCGCTTCGATCGCGAAGCCGCCCTCCGGGGCTCTGAGCCGCACCGTCAGCGCCTGGGTGACAGCGCCGTCGGGGCGATGCGGCGCACGGCCGGCCATCAGCAGCTGCACGAGGCCGTCGACCTTGTCGCGGCCGATGCGGACCTGGGCCGATGCAGGGGCGCCCAGGCGCATCTGGCGCGGAATGGTCTCCACCAGCGGCCCGCCTGCCTGGCGCGGACCGGGACGCGCCGGCGGGCCTGGCGGCCTCGGCGCCGCCGGACGGGGCATCATCTCGGCGCCGGGAGGAGCGGGGCGTCGTGCAGGCGGCGGGAGCCTGCCGTTCGCCGGCGGGGGCGGCCGCCGCGGCGGGGCCTCGTCGGGGTCGGGGCGCGAGCGCGCGGTCCAGCCGGGAAGGCGAGGCGGACCGGCGCCGTCTGCGCCGGGGCGTTGCTGTGGCAGGGACGGCGGCAGGCCTCCGGCGGGCTGTCCGATCGGCCGCGGAGGCGGAGGCTCCCGTGGCGGCTGCTGCGCAAAACGCGCCTGCAGGGATTGCGGCGGCGTCCCCGGAAGGCGGCCAGCGGGCGCATCTCCCGCCGGGTCGGGTGGGGGGCTGTCGAGCAGCGGCGGCGGCATGTCGGGCGGTGCCGGCGCCGGGGCGGCCTGGAAGGCCGACAGGCTCATGAGGGGAAGCGTCTCCGGCCCCTCCTGGGCCGCATTGGCGCCAGCGGGGGGCTTGGGCTCCGGCTTGGAGGTGGCGGTATGCGAGCGCTGCTGGATGCGCGCACGGGCCGCCGCCAGGATCTCGTCGACCGACTGCCCCAGCACCGGCGTCTCCAGCGGCGCTGGCGGCTCCGGAGGGCGCGCGGGCGCAGGCGCAGGGGCCGGCTTCTCCGGCTCGGCCGGCACCGGCCGCTCCGGCGCCGCCTGCCCCAAGGCGGCGACAGCTCCAGAGGCCGCGGCATACTGCTTGGAGCGCGCATGGGCGCTGGCCTTCTGCAGCGCGCGGATCGCCTCCTCGAAGGTCATGCCGTGCGTCTTGAGGAGCCCCGCCGCGGGGCTCTTGCCGTCGCCCACGACCGCCGCCAGCACGATCGACCCGTCGATCTGCTTGCGCCGCGACTGCGCCCCGGCCTGGCGGGCCGCCTCGAGCACCCGCAGCAGCTCCTGGTCGGGCGCCGGCTCGACCCCGGGTGCCGCCGATCGCATGTCCTCCGGCAACCGCCCCAGGTAATTGGAGACATCGGTCCCGAGGCGAACGAGATCGACCTTGCACGCGTGCAGCACGGCGCTGGCCTCCGGGTCCTCCGTCAGGGCCAGCAGGAGGTGCTCGAGCAGAAGCGCGCGATGCGACTGCTCGCGCGCTATCTCCCGCGCCCTCCCGAGGCTGCGGTCGAGATTGGGCGACATCGGAATAGATGCAAACTGGTCCGCATTCGCTTGCGGCATCAACGGCTTCCCCCTCATCCAGCGCCGGCGCTGGATATCCCGATCCCTCGGCTGGTCGCCTCGGACCCGTGTGAAGCCGTGGCAACTTCAGCCGACGCTCCGGGCGTCAACATTGCCCTTGCCACACAAACCCGTGCGAGAACAAGGCGGTATTCACCCCATGGCGAACGCCGTTGAGATTGCCACAATGCTTCGCTGCCGTCCCCATGGCGAAAGCCGTTGCGATTGACACAATGCTCGCCCGCCCATCCCATTACGAAAGCCGTTGAAATGGGAACGATGCGCGCTCGCCCATCCCCCGCGGCGAAAGCCGTTGAGATGGGCACGCTGCTCGCTATAAGTGCATTCCGCTGCAACCAGAAGCCGTAGAGAGTAAAGAAATGGCGAAGGCCCAACCAGCGGGCGACGCGACGCAGCCAGCCGCCAAGGCGGGGGCGCGTCCGACACAGCCGACCTCGGCGGTGCAGGCGCAGGCGCGCACTCTGTCCGAGGCGCTTCCCTACATGCAGCGCTACAGCCGCCAGACGGTGATCGTCAAGTTCGGCGGCCACGCCATGGGCGAGCCCGAGCTGTCGGCGGCGTTCGCCAAGGACATCGTTCTGCTCAAGCAGTCCGGCGTCAATCCGATCGTGGTGCACGGCGGCGGCCCGCAGATCGCCGGCATGCTGAAGCGCCTGCAGCTCAAGAGCGAGTTCGTCAACGGCCTGCGCGTCACCGACAAGCCCACCGTCGAGGTGGTCGAGATGGTCCTGGCCGGGCTCATCAACAAGGACATCGTGACGGCAATCAACCGCGAGGGCGGCAAGGCTGTCGGCATCTCGGGCAAGGATGCCAACCTGATGATCGCCAGGAAGATCACCCACATGCCCGATCCGGAATCCAACCTGATGAAGGCGGTGGACATCGGCTATGTCGGCGAGCCCGCGGAGATCAACCCGCACATCGTCAACGTCATCTCCTCCTCGGACCTGATCCCGGTGATCGCCCCGGTCGGGATCAGCCGCGAGGGCGAGACGCTCAACATCAACGCCGACACGTTTGCGAGCGCGCTCGCGGCGCGCATGAAGGCCAAGCGCCTGCTCTTGCTGACCGATGTCGCCGGCGTGCTCGACCGGGAGAAGAGGCTGATCACCGAGCTGTCCATCGACGAGGCGCAAGCGCTCATCCGCGACGGCACCATCACCGAGGGGATGATCCCCAAGGTCGAGGGCTGCATCGAGGTGGTGGAGGCGGGCGTCGAGGCGGTCGTGATCATCGACGGCCGGGTGCCGCACTGCGTGCTGCTCGGAGCTGTTCACCTCGCACGGCGTCGGCACGCTGGTGGGGCGCAAGCCGAGAAAGGCGTCCTGAATGCTCGCACGCGCGTTCGAGAACGCCGTGTCCGCCCTGTGCTACGCCTTCATCCGCGCCCATTTCGGCGAGCGCGCGGGCGAGCCCGGAGCGCGCTGGAACAGCACCGTGCGCTTCGTGCTCGACGCAGCACGGCCGGATGCCGGACTATCTTCGCCTTCCCTTGAAGGTGCTGACGCTGTTCTTCGTCTGCTGGAGCAATCTGCCGCGCCTGTGCTCGTATCGTGGCATCGACCCCGACCAGCGCTGGAGGCGGATCGAGCGGAATGCGCAGGTCGATCGTCGGTCCTTTCCGGGATCTGATTCGCTTCTATGAAGGCCTGACCGTATTCGGTTTCTACGCCGAGTTGGCCGAAGTCGCCGAGAGCGCTGGTGTTCTGTCTCCACCGCCTGGTTTGGTGTCATCCCGGCGCTTGCCTGCCCCGGCGAACCGGCCGGGGTCGCCGGGATCCAGCGCCAAGCAGGCGCCAGAGCAAGCGGTCGGCTGGACGCCGGGAACAAGTCCCGGCATGACAGGCCTCAGCGATGTCGAAGCCCAGCGGACGGCCAATGCCGCGGCGAGCCAGCTCACGCCGGTGATCGACAGCGAGATCGTGGTGATCGGGTCCGGGCCGGGCGGGGCGATCACCGCCTGCCTGCTGGCCGAGGCGGGCCGCGAGGTGACGCTGATCGAGTCCGGCCCGTTCCTCACGCTCGACGAGTGCCCCCAGTTCACGCGCGACGAGATGGAGCGCAAGTACCGCAACGGCGGCGTCACCGCCGCGCTGGGGCGCACCAAGGTGGCCTATGTCGAGGCCAACTGCGTGGGCGGCGGCAGCGAGATCAACGCCGGCCTCTACCATCGCACGCCCGAGGACGTGCTCGACGCCTGGCGGCGCGATTACCGGCTCAAGGCCGCCGGCTGGTCCGACATGCTGCCGCATTTCGAGGCGTGCGAGCGCGATGTCAGCATCTCCTACTGCCCGGCATCGCCCCGGCGGCGTCGCTGAAGCTGCACGAGGGCGCCGGGATCAGGGGGTGGAAGTCGCTCGAGGTGCCGCGCTGGTTCAAGTACGACGCCGATCGTCCCGACACGGACGGCGTGAAGCAGTCGATGAGCCGCACCTTCATCCCGCGCGCGCTTGCCGCCGGCTGCAGGCTGCTGCCCAATGTCCGGGCCCGGCGTCTGAAGCGCAGCGCAGGGCACTGGGTCGTCGATGCCGAGCGGACAGCGGCCGACGGCAGCCGCACCGGGCACCAGCTGCGCTGCAAGTCCCTGTTCGTCTGCGCCGGGGCGATCCAGACGCCGGCCCTGCTCCAGGCCAGCGGCATCTCGCGCAACGTGGGGCGGTCGCTGCGCATGCATCCGACCGTCAAGGTGGTGGCGCGCTTTCCCGAGACGGTGAACAGCCGCGACATGGGCGTGCCGGTGCACCAGGTGAAGGAGTTCGCGCCCCGCCTCAGCTTCGGCTGCTCGATCAGCGGCCTGCCCTATCTCTCGCTGGCGATGCTCGACCATCCCTCCGAGGCGCGCGTGCTGGACGAGGGCTGGCCGCGCATGGCGATCTACTATGCGATGATCACGGGCGGCAGCGGCAGCGTGCGCCGGCTGCCCGCCTGGCGCGACCCGCTCGTCAAGTACGCCTTCAGCGAGCGGGACATGCGCGACCTGGCCGACGGCACGCGCAAGCTCTGCGAGCTCCTGTTCGCCGCCGGCGCCGAGGCCCTCTACCCGACCGTGGCCGGCGCGCCGCCGCTGCACAGCCTCGACGATCTGGAGCGGATCGCCGATCCCCTGCCGCAGGGGCGCACCAGCCTGATGACGATCCACCTGTTCTCGACCTGCCCCATGGGGGAGGACGAGACGCGCTGCGTGGCCGATTCCTTCGGCCGCGTGCACGGCCACGACGATCTCTACATCGCCGACGCCAGCCTGCTCTGCACCGCGCCCGGCGTGAATCCCCAGGGCTCCGTGATGGCCTTCGCCCGCCGCAACGCCCTGCACTTCCTGGGGCGCCTGTGACGGTTCATGCCTCGTTCACACCCCACCCGTCATCCCGGAAGTCGAGCCGCAGGCGCGACTATCCGGGACCTCCCGGAACGATTCGAGCATCTTCCGAGGTCCCGGTTCGGAGCGCTGCTCGCCTTCGGCTTGCATCGCTCCGACCGGGATGACGGGTGGATGGCTTGGGAGACTGCTGCATGCGATGCCTAGTCACCGGCGGATCGGGCTTCTTCGGGCATTTGCTGGTCGAGCAGCTGCTCGCCCGCGGCGAGCAGGTGCGCAACTTCGACCTCATCGCGGCCGATGACGAATTCGACGGCGTCGACTTCCACCAGGGCGACATCCGCGATGCGGAAGCCGTGCGCCGGGCGTGCGAGGGCATCGAGGTCATCTACCACAACGTCGCCCAGCAGCCGCTCTCCAAGAACCCCGAATTGATGCGCACGGTGAACCTGGACGGCACCCGCAATCTCCTGTCGGCGGCGCTGGACGCGGGCGTGCGCAAGACCATCTTCACCTCGTCGACGGCGATCTTCGGCATCCCCTCCGAGCTGCCGATCAGGCGCAGCACGAAGCCCACGCCGTGCGAGCCCTACGGCCGCACCAAGGTGGCATCCGAGGCGCTGTGCAGCGCCTACATCGGGAAGGGCCTCGACATCACCATGATCCGGCCCCGCACCATTCTCGGCCACGGCCGGCTCGGCATCTTCCAGATGCTGTTCGAGTGGATCCGCGAGGGCCGCAACGTGCCGGTGATGGGGCGCGGCGACAACCTGTTCCAGTTCATCCACGCGCACGACCTGGCCGCGGCCAGCATCCTCGCGGCCGAGCGGCCCGGACCGCAGGTCTACAACATCGGCACCGACCGCTTCTGCACCATGCGCGAGGTCCTGGAGGCGCTCTGCAAGCACGGCGGCACCGGCTCGAAGGTCAGGTCGGTGCCCGATGCACCGGTGCAATGGGCGATGGCGGCCGCCGGCAAGCTCGGCATGTCGCCGCTCGGCGCCTACCACTACATGGCCTACGGCAAGCCCAACTACTTCGACATCTCCGATGCGGTGAGCGAGCTCGGCTGGCGGCCGGCCTGGTCCAACGAGGAGATGATGCTCGCCAGCTACGACTGGTACCTGGAGAACCGTGAGGCCGTGCTCGGCTCGAAATGGGGCGCGAGCGCGCACAGGTCTGCCGTGAAGCAGGGCATCCTGAACCTCGCCATCCGGCTGCTCTGAGGGCTTGAGTTGGCGACGCGAAGCAGGCACTCCCTGTATCCCGGGCCTTGTGCCCGGGATCCAGCCGACCGCGAGCGCCGGAGCTTGCGTCACGGTGGATCCCGGCGACAAGCGCCGGGATGACAAGGTAATGCGCGGGGGAGCAATGGAGCTTGGAACGAATCTGGCGCTGGTGACGGGGGCCGCAGGCTGGCTGGGCAGCCGCCTGGTGGAGACCCTCGTCCGCGGCTCGCCCGACTGGCAAGGCACGGCAGGCCCCGGCCCGCAGCTCAGGGTGCGCTGCCTCGTCCTGCCGGGCGAGAACACCGCGCTCATCGACAAGCTGGGCGACCGCGTCGAGATCGTGCGCGGGGACATCACCAGCCCTGCGGATTGCGCCGGGCTGTGCGAGGGCGCCAACGGGGCGGTCCTGTTCCACATCGCCGGCATCATCCATCCGCGCCGGCGCGCGGAGTTCTACAAGGTCAACCTCGACGGCACCCACAACATGGTGCGCGCGGCCATCGCGTCGGGCGTGCGCCGCGCCGTCGTGATGTCGTCGAACTCGCCGTGCGGCACCAACCCGCATCCCGACCACGTCTTCGACGAGGCCTCGCCCTACCGGCCCTACATGCACTACGGCCGCTCCAAGATGCTGATGGAGCAGGCCGTCGCCGGCTATCACAAGGACGGCGGGATCGAGACCGCGATCATCCGCGCGCCGTGGTTCTACGGCCCCAACCAGCCGCCGCGCCAGTCGCTGTTCTTCCGCATGATCCGCGACGGCAAGGGCCCGATCGTGGGCGGCGGCGGCAACAAGCGCTCCATGGCCTACGTCGACAACCTCTGCCAGGGCCTGATCCTGGCCGCGGCCACGCCGGCCGCCAACGGCCGCACCTATTGGATCGCCGACGCGCGCCCATATACCATGAACGAGATCGTCGACACGGTGGAGCGGCTGCTCGAGACCGAGTTCGGCCAGAAGTGCGCGCACAAGCGCCTGCGGCTGCCCGGCCTCGCCAGCGACATCGCGTGGATGATCGACAAGGTGCTGCAGGGTGTGGGCATCTATCACCAGAAGATTCACGTGCTGTCGGAGATGAACAAGACCATCGCCTGCACCATCGACAAGGCCAAGGCGGAGCTGGGCTACCGCCCCGTCGTTGCCCTCGAGGAGGGCATGCGCCGCAGCCTCCAGTGGGTGTGGCAGACGCGGGGCGGCCTCGAGTGAGCGGGAACGGAGCAGGTCGGCGCGACATGCTGCGGTTTCCATCGGCCGCGCGACGCGACCCCGCGATCGACCGCTGGCTGCGCGCCCGGCGCGAAGAGCTGCGGCCGTTCGTGGAGGCGTGGTTTGCGCGCATGCGGCGCTGCGGCGGCGACGTGCGCGAGCTCATGCACGATGGATCGCCGACCGCGTGCGTCGATGACGCGGCGTTCGGCTACGTCAATGCCTTCAAGGCCCATGTCAACGTCGGCTTCTTCCACGGTGCGCTGCTGGAAGACCCCGCCCGTCTGCTGGAGGGAACCGGCAAGCGCACGCGCCACGTGAAGCTGCGCCCCGGCCGGGACGTGGATGCCGCGGCGCTCGGCAGCCTCGTCGATGTCGCGTACGCGGACATCAGGGCGCGGCTCGGGAAATAGATCATGGGGAAACGACGGGTAACCGAAGCGAACGGCGCCGCTGCTCACGCTCAGAGCGGCGCGCGGACGTTCGGGCGCACGCAAGTGTGGATCTTCGACCTCGACAACACGCTCTACCCCGCCGACTGCAACCTGTTCGCCCAGGTCGACCAGAAGATGGGCGAGTTCATCGCCAACTACCTGGGCGTCCCCTTCGACTACGCGCGCCACCTGCAGAAGAGCTACTATCGCCAGTTCGGCACCACGCTGACGGGCCTGATGCAGGTGCACAAGATGGACCCCAGGGCGTTCCTCGACTACGTGCACGACCTCGACCTGTCGCCGGTGGCCGAGCATCCCGAGCTGGCCGCGGCGATCGAGCGCCTGCCGGGCCGCAAGCTGATCTTCACCAACGGCTCGCGGGCGCACGCCGAGCGCGTCGCCGCCAAGGTCGGCGTGCTGCACCTGTTCGAGGAGATCTTCGACATCGTCGCCTCGGACTACGTGCCGAAGCCCGAGCGCGCCTGCTACGAGCAGTTCCTGCGGACGCACGGCGTCGACGCCGGCATGGCGGCGATGTTCGAGGACATGCCGCACAACCTGGAGGCCCCGCACGCGCTCGGCATGACCACCGTGCTGGTGCGCTCCGAGCACAACCTGGACCATCCCGTGCAGAGGATGATCCGCAGCTGGGTCGCGCCCCCCGAGCACGTGCACCACATGACCCACGACCTGGCGGGGTTTCTCGGCGGGGTCAGTCGACCCGTCATCCCGCAAGCCGAGCCATAGGCGAGGCTATCCGGGACCTCCCGAGCCTGCCTCCCGAGATCCCGGATCGGAGCGCCGCTCGCCGATGGCTCGCAGCGCTCCGTCCGCGATGACGGGTGGGTGGGCTACCTGCCCACCTTCCGCTCGATCGCGTCCCAGATGAGGGCGGCGATGTCCGGCCCGCCGAACGCCTTCACCTGGCGGATGCCCGTGGGCGAGGTGACGTTGATCTCCGTCAGATAGTCGCCGATCACGTCGATGCCCGTGAAAATGAGCCCGCGCCGCTTCAGCTCCGGCCCGAGCCGGTCGCAGAATCTCCCGGTCGCGCGCGCCGAGGTCCGTCGCCGCCGCCGTGCCGCCCACGTGCAGGTTGGAGCGTGTCTCGTCCGCCGCCGGCACCCGGTTGACGGCGCCTGCGACCTCGCCGTCGACCAGGATGATGCGCTTGTCGCCGGCCCTCACCTCGGGGCGGTACTGCTGCACCATGAAGGGCTCGCGGAATACGGTGAGGAACAGCTCGACCAGCGAGTTGAGGTTGGTATCGCCGGGCGCCACGCGAAAGATGGACGAGCCGCCGTTGCCGTAGAGCGGCTTCAAGATGATGTCCTTGTGCTCGGCGCGGAAGCGCTTCACGTCCTCCAGGCTGCGCGTGACGAGCGTCGGTGGCATCAGGTCGAGAAAGTCGAGGACGAACACCTTCTCCGGCGCGTTGCGCACGCTCGCCGGGTCGTTGACCACCAGTGTCCTGGGGTGGATGCGCTCCAGAAGATGCGTGGTCGTGATATAGGCCATGTCGAACGGCGGGTCCTGGCGCAGCAGCACCGCGTCGAGCTCGGAGAGGTCCACGGTGCGCGGGTCGGAGAGCCTGTAGTGGTCGCCCGCCCTGTCCTCCACCGCGAGCGTGGCGCCGCGCGCCAGCAGGCGCCCCGCATCGAGGGCGAGGTTGGGCGGCGTGTAGTAGAACAGCTGATGCCCGCGCCGCTGTGCCTCCAGGAGCAGCGCAAAGGTCGAATCGCCGCCGATATCGATGCGGTCGATCGGGTCCATCTGGCAGGCGACGCGCAGGGGCATGGTGGCCACGTCACGCAACCGCGCGCGGGTTGGCAACGCGCGTCGCAATTTCTGCGAAAATGTGCATGGGCACCGCCGATCCCTCGAGCTCGACGCTGTTGAGCTCGATCAGCTCCTCGATGCGCGGAAGAGTGTCGGCATGCAGCTCCTCGATGGTATGGGCACCGGTCACAATGCCGGGAACATCCTCGCCGGTGGCAACCCAAGTCTGGGCCTCGTCGTCCCAGACAGCGCGAACCACAATCGATCGCAGCATCGCAACGCATCCTCTCGGCAGATCCGAAACCTATATACCGCCGCACGTGCGATGTTGCCATGCACCCGGGAGAGTTGGCGGGGCTCCTTACCGTTCGGGGAAGCTGCCCGCTCGTCGTGGGACGGAACCCGCCGCGTGGTGCCTGCTTTACCTGCGGCCGAGCTTGCCCTACCTTGCCGAGCCGGAGCGAAGGGCTGGAGGAACCTGGGGGCTTCAATGAATCTGCGCGCCTGCCTTCTTGGGCTTCTCGGCCTTGCTGCCGCAACCGCCGTCGTTGCCTTTCCAGCGGCGGCGCAGGAGCTGGCGACAGTCGGGACCCAACGCATCCTCCTGCCGTCCGCGCCACCGCTGCTGTCCCAGGACTGCCGCTCCAAGCGCATTGTCGGCGACATGTTCCGGCGGCCGCTGCGGGCGCTGCGGCGCGCCGTCCGCCAGGGCCGGGCCGTCAAGGTGCTGGCCATCGGCTCGTCCTCCACCGAGGGCGTGGGCGCCTCCTCGCCCTCGGCAACCTACGTCACCAAGCTGGAGCGGACGCTGGAAGGCACCTTCAAAGGCCTCGACTTCGAGGTGATCGGCCGCGGTCGCGGCGGCGAGGAGGCCCAGGGTGCGGCCGACCGCCTGAAGCGCGAGGTCGAGGAGACCCGGCCCGATCTGGTGGTCTGGCAGGTCGGCACCAACGACGCGCTGCGCCGCGTCGGCCTCGACCGCTTCAAGCTGTGCCTCCGGACCGCGCTCGCCTGGCTCAGGGAGCAGCGGATCGACACGGTCCTGGTCGACCCGCAATACGGCGATGCGCTGGCGAAGGACGAGCACTACGAGAAGGTGGTGGTTGCGGTGGCCGAGGTGGCGCGCGAGGCGCGCGTGCTGCTGGTCGACCGCTTCGAGGCCATGCGCGAGCTGCACCGCCAGCGCGGCGACCGCTTCTATCTCACCGCCGACGACCTGCACATGAACGACACGGGCCACCGCTGCATGGCCGAGCAGCTGGCGCGCTCGATCGTCGCCGGCCTGCTGCTCGCCGACACCGAGACCAGCCAGCCGGTGTTCCATCCGTGAGAACCCGTCATCCCGGAAGCCGAGCCGCAGGCGAGGCTATCCGGGACCTCGGGCGACCAGTCGAAACTTTCACGAGGTCCCGGCTCGGAGCGTTGCTCGCCCATGGCTCGCAGCGCCCAAGGGATTCCATGGGCCGGGATGACGGGTAGCAAGGAGGCCGCACGATGCCCGCCACATCAGAAAAGCGCACCGCGTTCCGGCAGTTGCACCAGAGCGGATGCTTCGTCATCCCCAACCCCTGGGATGTCGGCAGCGCGCTCTACCTGCAGAGCCTGGGCTTCAAGGCCCTGGCGACGACCAGCGCGGGCTTTGCCTGGTCGCGCGGGGCCGCGGACGGCGGCGTGTCGCGGGAGGCGGCGCTGGCGCACATCGCCGAGCTGTCGGCCGCGGTCGACGTGCCTGTCAACGCCGACTTCGAGGGCGGCTTTGCCGACCAGCCGGAGGGCGTGGCCGAGAGCGTGCGGCTGTGCGTCGCCACCGGCGTCTGCGGCCTCTCCATCGAGGACTTCACGGGTGACCGCGACAAGCCCCTCTACGACCTCGACCTCGCGGTGGCCCGCATTGCCGCGGCACGGGCGGCCATCGACGCAGCCGGCGGCGACGTGCTCCTGACCGGGCGCAGCGAGGGATTCATCCGCGGCCGGCCCGACCTCGACGAGACCATCCGGCGGCTCGGGGCCTACGCGCAAGCCGGCGCGGACTGCCTTTACGCACCGGGCATCTCGACGCCCGAGCAGATCGCGGCGGTGGTGCAGGCGGTGGCGCCCAAGCCGGTCAACCTGCTGATAGGCACGCCCAGCGCCCTCACGGTCAAGCACTGCGCCGACCTCGGCGTGCGCCGCATCAGCGTCGGCGGATCGCTGGCGCGGTCGGCCTGGGGCGGCTTCATCCGCACCGCAAGGCAGATCATGGAGGCCGGCACCTTCAACGGCTTCGCCGATGCGGCGCCGAGCGCCGAGCTCAACAAGGTGTTTTCGTAGTGGTGTCGGACCCGAAGGGTCTGACACCTATCCGGGGAGGTGCCAATGGCCGAAGCCGCAGGAAAGGCGCGCGTTGCGCTGATCACCGGCGCTGCGTCGGGGATCGGCTCGGCGACGGCGGAGCGGCTGCTGGCCTCGGGCTGGAAGGTGGCGCTCGTCGATCGCGACGAGAAGGCGCGGGAGGCCGCCCACAAAGCGCACGCAGGCTCTGCGAGCGTGTTTGCAGCTCGGGTTGACGTGACCGACGAAACCGGGGTGCAGGAGGTGGTGGATCAGGCCGTGGCGGCGCTGGGCGGGCTGGACGGCGTCGTCAATTCGGCCGGCATTGCCGCGGACATCCCGGCGCTCGACACGCCGGTCGACCTGTTCCGCAAGATCCTCGATGTCAACGTTGTCGGCACCTTCATCGTGGCCCGTGCGGCGGCGCGCATCATGAAGGAGCGCGGTGGCGGCGCCATCGTCAATCTTGCGTCGGTCGCCGGCGTGCGCGGCAGCAAGGGCCGCAGCGCCTACGGCTCCTCGAAGGGCGCGGTGATCGTGCTGACCCAGGTGCTGGCCACCGACCTGGCCCGCTGGGGCATCCGCGTGAACGCGGTGGCGCCGGGGCCGGTCGATACGCCGATGGTCAAGGCCATGCATACGGGCGAGGACCGCGCGCTGTGGACGCGGCACATTCCCATGCGCCGCTACGCCGAGCCCGGCGAGATCGCGACCGCCATCGAGTTTCTCCTGGACGGCACCAGGTCCAGCTTCATCACCGGCGAGGTCGTAGCCGTCGACGGCGGCTTCCGCGGCGCCGGCATCATCGCCGACTGATGGTGCGCACACCCGTCATCCCGGAAGCCGACCCCGGCGAAGGCCGGGGGAGGCTATCGGGGACCTCGTGAAGCGAGTCGACACCTCACCTCCCGAGGTACCGGACCGGAGCGCTGCTCGCCTTCGGCTCGCATCGCTCCGTCCGGGATGACGGGTAGAACAGGGTCTGACACCTGTTGCAAGGACGAGCATCGATGGAAATCACCAAGTATCTCGCCAAGGACCTGCTCGCCGGCAAGACCGTGTTCGTCACGGGCGGCGGCAGCGGGATCAACCTCGGCGTGGCCAGGAATTTCGCCGCCGTGGGCGCCAATGTCGCGATCTGCGGGCGCACGCAGGAGCGGCTCGACGGCGCCGCCAGGGAGCTGGAGGCGCTGGGCGCCAAGGTGCTGGCCAAGGTCGCCGACGTGCGGCAGATGCCGGCGCTGCAGGCGGCGATCGACGAGACGAGGAGCGCGCTGGGCCCCATCGACGTGCTGGTGTGCGGCGCCGCGGGCAACTTCCTGTGCCGGGCCGAGGACATGAGCCCCAATGGCTTCCGCACCGTGGTGGAGATCGACCTGATCGGCTCCTTCAACGCCGCGCGCGCGGCCTTCGCCCAGCTCAAGGAGAGGAGGGGCACGATCCTCTTCATCTCCGCCGGCATGGCCTACATGCCCTATGCCTTCCAGGTGCACGTCGGCGCGGCCAAGGCGGGGATCGAGCAGATGATGCAGAACCTGGCGCTGGAGTGGGGGCGCCACGGCATCCGCTGCTGCTCCATCGTGCCGGGGCCGATCGCCGGCACCGAGGGCATGAAGCGCCTCTCCGACTCGAAGGACCTGGCGGAGCGCCTCGACCGCATCCCCATGCAGCGGCTGGGCACCGTCGATGACATCGGCCTGGCGGCCGTGTTCCTGGCCTCGCCGATGGCGAGCTACATCACCGGCGCGCAGCTGGTCGTGGACGGCGGCAGCGGCCTCGCCGGCTCCGCGTTCTTCAACCTCGGCGCGGAGAAGGTGCTGCGCACGTAGTCCGATCCAGCTTTCACTAGGGTGAGCCTTCGATGCTGCCCAGATTTGTTGTCCAAGTCCTGATATCGATTGCTACGGCCGGACCGCTATTATCGTGTCCGATCGAGAAGATTGCCCGCGCCATGCGGGAGCCGCTCGGCACCTATAAGAAGACTGAGGTCGACGCTCGGGAGGTGCGCTCCACTGAGGGTGGTGTTTGGTACGTCTACCATAAGGGTGACGGGGCGCTGCACTCCATTGTGCGCGTCGACTTCGGCGAGACCGGCCAGGTCCAGAGGCGAGCATCGTTCGTCGACCGGCACGCATCTGGTGTCGTCGTCACGGGACTGAGATATGACAGGCCGATAGACCCCAAGCGTCCGGTGCGGGTCGTCGAGCGCACCTCGAAGGAGTACTTTTTCTGCGATGGGAGCAATGTTGGGTACCCGCAGGCGAATCCTCGGGACGACGCCAGCGCGCTCGCGGCAAATCGGGAAGCGAAGGCGGAAAAGTCGATGCTCTTCAGCTCTGAAGAGATTGCACCATACCTGGAGGGGCTGAGGTAACAACTCAGAGTGCGGTGTCCTCTCACTCGCTGTGCCGGGGGCGGAGCATAGGGTCAGACCCGCAGGGTCTGACCCCGTTTCGCCACCGCATCGATGGCCATCAGCTCGCTGAGCAGGGCCTCCATCTCCTTGAGCGGCACCATGTTGGGGCCGTCGGAGGGCGCGTGGTCCGGGTCCTGGTGTGTCTCGATGAAGAGGCCCGCCACGCCCACGGCGACGGCGGCGCGCGCCAGCACCGGGACGAACGAGCGGTCGCCGCCCGAGGAGGTGCCCTGCCCGCCGGGGCTCTGCACGGCGTGCGTGGCGTCGAAGATCACGGGGCAGCCGATCCGGGCCATGATGGCGAGGGAGCGCATGTCCACAACCAGCGTGTTGTAGCCGAACGAGGCGCCGCGCTCGGTCACCAGCACATTGGGGTTGCCGCTGCCGGTGACCTTGGCCACCACGTTGCCCATGTCCCAGGGCGCGAGGAACTGGCCCTTCTTGACCTTGACGGGGCGGCCGGTCCTCGCTGCCGCGACCAGGAGATCGGACTGGCGGCACAGGAAGGCGGGGATCTGCAGCACGTCCACCACCTCGGCCAGGACGCGCGCACTGGCCGGCCTCGTGCACATCGGTGACGACGGCAAGGCCGAGGCTCGCGCGGATCTCGGCGAACACCGGCAGCGCGCCCTCGAGGCCAATGCCGCGTTTGCCGCCGAGCGAGGTGCGGTTGGCCTTGTCGAAGGACGACTTGTAGACGAGCCCGATCCCCAGCCGGCCACAGATCTCCTTGAGGGCGGCGGCCATCTCCAGGGCGTGGCCGCGGCTCTCCATCTGGCAGGGGCCGGCGAACAGCGCGATCGGCCGGTCGTTGGCGAAGGTGACGTTGCCGATGGCGACGGCGGCATTGGGCTTGCGGCTGTCAATCATCTGCAAACCATAGCACGCGGCCGCCGCGTTTGCGCAGCCTTGCGATGCCGGCGCCTGCCGCTGTCCCCTTAATCCCGCCTCTACAGAAGGCTGCTACCATCGGTTGCCTCCAGAATCCTTCCCTGCGGCGTTCCATGGGCCTTCTCGACCTCACCATCAAGCTCCTCGGCCTGTCGGAGACGATGCACCGCTGGCGCGGCCTGATCCGGGAGCTGGATGCCGGCCGGCGCGAGAAGGTCGCCCGCTACGCCGAGAGGATCGCCGAGACCCTGGGCCGGGCGGCTGCGGCATTTGCGGCGCTGGAGAAGGACCCCGCCTCCGCCCGGGCCGCGCGCGAGGCCGTCCGCGAGCTCGGCCGCATCGCCGGCTATGTCGAGGACATCGTGCGCGCGCTGGAGCACCACCTTGACGGGCGCAAGGC
>CAWIXS010000020.1:0-23832 GCA_963840075.1 uncultured Alphaproteobacteria bacterium
CGCAAACCAGAACTTGCGCATGAGCAGGCCGTATTCCGCTTGCCGCGCCTCCTCCTCGGGGTCGACGGGTTCGGTATCGGCCGGTGCTTCCGTCTGCTTGCCGTCTTCGACGACGTGATAACCGATCAATTCGATGGCGGCCCGGATTGCCGAGAAATCGGTTTTCTCGGGGACGTATTCTATGTCGACGGCGTTGGTCAGAGAGCTGGCGCGTGCCGCAATCACGCCGGGCGTGGTTTGCAACGCCAGCTCGATCCTGATCAAGCAGGACGAGCAGTGCATGTTCTTGATGCCAACGCGCATCGACGCGGTACCCGCGGTGTAGCCCGCAGTCCGGATAGCCTTGATGAGGTCAAGAGCCTTGACTTCGAGACGGGTCGTACACCATGCGCGCCGACCCGTTCGCCAAGTTCACATGCGCGTGCGCCACGCCTTGGACTTCCCGTAGCGCTTCTTCGACGTTTGCGGGACAATGCGGACAGTCCATGCCACCGATGCGCAGCTCGATCTCGGCGTTGCGATCGTGCCCCCGGGAACGATCAGGTGGCGTTTCGGCCCTCGTCATTGACATGTCATTCATATGGCTCTCCTCGCCTGACATTCAGCAGCCTGCCGATCGGAGCGCTTTGATAGAGATCAACGGCAGCCGAGAGCGACCAGCGCCGGGACGACGGGTGTCAACCCTCACGGACATTTGGTTGCGGAAGTAAGTCTGATTGTGTTGGTGCGCCGTCATTCTGCGGCAACCATCATTTGGGTGGAGCCGCAGGCGTCTTGTGCCTTCAGCTGTGCTTCGCGGACGGCGATGTAATCGCGCGTGACTGGGACCACCTGCTGCGTGTTCGCGAGCTGGATTTGGAACACCATCAGGCCGCAATAGCGAAATGCTACTTCGCCGGCCGCGAGGTAGAACTCCCACATGCGGCAGAAGCGTTCGTCGTAGAGGGCCTTCGCGTTCTCGCGCCGCGCCCAGAAGTGCTCGCGCCACACCTTGAGCGTCTCCGCATAGTGGAGCCGCAGGATCTCGATGTCCGTTACCATGAGGCCGGCGCGCTCTATGGCGGGAAGCACCTCTGAGAGCGCTGGCGTGTACCCTCCTGGAAAAATGTATTTGTCGATCCAGGGATTGGCCGCGCCCGGTCCATCCATCCGTCCGATCGAGTGGAGGAGCATTACGCCGTTGTCGGCGAGGAGCTCGGCTGCCTTGCGGAAGTAGGCGTCGTAGTACCCGACCCCCACGTGCTCGAACATGCCCACGGAGACGATCCGATCGAACTTTTCAGTGACGGTGCGATAGTCCTGCAGCCGAAAATCGGCATGGGTCGAGAGCCCGCTGGTGCGGGCACGTCTGCGCGCAACATCAAGCTGCTCCTCGGAGAGCGTGATGCCCGTGACGCGGGTATCGCTTTGCCGGGCGAGATACAGGGCAAGTCCGCCCCAGCCGCAACCAATGTCGAGCACGCGGTGGCCTTGCTCCAGCAGGAGTTTCGCGGCGATGTGGCGCTTCTTGGCGAGCTGGGCCTCCTCGAGCGTCTGATCCGGGTGTTCGAAGTAGGCGCAGGAATATTGCCGATCGGTATCCAGGAAGAGATCGTAGAGGCGGCCATCGAGATCGTAATGATGGGCGACATTGCGCTCAGCGCGGCGTTTGGTGTTTCGTTGATGAAGGGGTCGCAACGTTCTGCGAACGCGCTCACGGGCTCGTGCGAATCCCGGCGGGATCTGCCATGAGAGATTGGATGCGATCAGGGTGAGAAGGTCATAGATGGAGCCGCGCGTCACGACGAGGCGGCCTTGCATGTAGAGCTCGCCCAGCGCAAGGGCGGGATCAAGCAGCAGGCGTCGTTCCGCCGCCCGATCGGCAAATTCGACGGCAACCGGGTTGCCGCTGCCGTCGCCCACGGTGAAAGCTGGCCCCGTGGCCGAGCCAACCTGCAGCGTGCCTCGGGTTACGACGCGATCAAGAAAACCACGAAGAAGCGTGCGCATGTCATTCTCCGTACATGGTCGTGAAGGCGCGTTCCTGCGCCGCATCGCGGACCTGGCGGGCGGCTTCCCAGAAGCTGGAGACCGTCTCGGTGAGCTTGCGTTCCTGTGCCATCAGCGGATGGTCGTCGGACAGGGCATGGCGATTCTCGGAAACCGCATGGGCAAGCACGGCGAAGGGGCCCATCCAGGGCATGAAGCGCTCTGACCACACGTAGCGGCTCGTGCGCATGGGATGCAGCAATCGCATTGTTGTCGCAAGCCAAGGTGTGGCGATGGCTGCGACCCATGGGCTGACGAACGTCCGATAGATGCTCTCATTCCATTCCGAGACCTGGCGTACACGCTCGAACGCCGCACGCGGATAGTCGAAGCGGAGATCCTCGATCTTCCGCGGCTCGAAGCGCACGGAGTACTGATGCCGTGCGCACTCGGGGTCGCCGGTCGGATTGTCGATCTTCATTTCGTAGAGGCCGGGCTCGAGCGCCTCGATTTCGGCGAGGTGCTCGAGGATCGCGCGGTGCTCCAGTCTCGCGACCGCGGCCGATACGAAGATGCCGAGATGACCGACGTGCGGATTGGTGAGGAAGACGATGCGCTGGCCCGCCGCCTTTAGTGCATCGGTGCTCGGGTAAATCGCGGGAATCCAACCCAACGCTTGATGCGGTGGCGTGATGTTGTCGCCATACGAAGCGAAGATGACGAGAGGACTGCGGATGCGCGTGAGATCGGCGACACAATGCGCGTCGATGCGAACCTTGCCCTGCTCGAGCCGGTTGCCCACGAACAGATTCTCGACGATCGCCACCATTTCCTCGCCGCTCAGGCGATAGAAACCGTTCCACCAGCGCTCGAAATCCAAAAACCGCTGTTGCTCGGTGTCGATGTGCGTGAACAGCGTGGCGTACTTCTCCCACACCGCGTTGCCTGGCTTCAGGGCCTCGAAGCCCTGTGCCAACCAGGCACCGTCGAATTGTCCTTGCCCAAGATCGGCAAGGAAATGCGTGAGCCACACCCCGCCGACCAGACCGGCCGTTATCCGCATGGGGTTTACGCCCGGGTCGCCCGCCCAATAGGACAGGGGCGAACCGTTCAAGATCACCGGTCCTGCAAGGTCTCCGCAGTGTGCGGAAACGAGCGTCGCTGCCCACCCCGCCTGGCAGTTGCCGTAGAGGATAGGTGAATTGCCGGAGTGCAGTTTCGCTACGTGCTCGACGAACCGCCGCAGTGCCGCGAGCACGTCAGCCAGGGTTTGACGCGGCCAAGGCTCGGCAAAGAAGATCACAAAGTAGACCGGATGGCCGACATGGAGGGCGATGCCTACTTCGGAGTCGCGCTTGAAGCCGCCGATGCGGGGGCCGTGCCCGGCGCGCGGATCAATGATGATGACCGGCGACTTTGCCGGGTCGACACAGTCGTCCCAGCACTTGTCGCCAGCTTCCGTGATACGCAGCAAGGCATAGTTGGCGGGCTGCTTGAACTGGCGCGCATCGAGGATCATCTCGGATTTGAAGTTGAGCAGCGCAGGCAGGCCGGCTTGCTCATGCTCCAGCATGGCGTTGGCGCGCTTCCTCAACGTGTCGAAGAACAGGATCGACCGCTCCAGAACGTCGCGCTGATACGCCAAGAGGTCGAACGGCGACATCATTGCAGCCGACTGCCGCTGGGCCGCAGCCTTAGATCCTTCGTCTCTGGCGATCGATCGTTCGCTGTTCTCGGCCGGCGAGGTCTTGCCCCCTGTGTGAGCACTATCTTTGCGCGCGGGCAGCGGCAGATCCGCAGCGTCGGCTGTGGTACTCCTCGAGTGGGGCGCTTTCTGAATGGCCATGGGTGGCTCCCTATCCGCTGCGTGCAGCAAACAAGTTGAACAGCGAGCCGAAGACCAGGGCCGTCCACCAGCCGTAAAACTGGGTCCAAACGAGCCCGATGATGACACTGCAGGTGGTCAACCACTCGAAGCCGGGGAAGAATTGCAGCCAGGGTCGATGCATCGCGCCATCCGGCACGATGATCCCGAGCAGGATGCAACCCACGAAACTGGCGGCGAAGAAGCCTCCAAGGCTGAGGCCAAGAGGAGGGCAGGCGCAGGGCCCGTGCATCATTGCCACTCATAGCTACCTCCATTTTCGTCCGCTGTTGCGCGGCCGAAGGATTGTGGCGATGGCTGGCGGAGACGCTGCTCCTTCCAACCGTTGGAAGGTCAAGCCGGTATTGCGGAGGAAACCTGAACTATCGCATTGGAGAGGCGGCAAAGCTCTCGGGCGTCTCGGCCAAGTTGATCCGATACTACGAGGCGGCGGAGTTGCTGAGCCCGGCTGGACGGGACGCCAACGGCTACAGGATTTTCGACGAACGCAACGTCCACGAGCTGCGCTTCATCAAGCGGTCCCGCTCTCTCGGCTTTCCGATCAGGCAGATTGATGAGCTTCTGAAGCTTTGGCGCGACAAAAAGCGCCCAAGTCGAAAAGTTCGCGCGATCGCCGAGCTGCACAGACGATCTGTGGCCGACCGCATGAACGCCCACCGGTCGATCATCAAAGTGCTGAGCCGCCTGATCGCGGCCTGCAAAGGGGATGATCGTCCGGATTGCCCCGTCCTTGATGAATTGAGTTCGCAACCCAGCAAGGGGAGCTGAGACCGCCGCATGGGTTTTGCGACCGCGCGTATGATTGGCTATGCGCATACTGGCGGACCTTCGAGCTGGAAATGCCGGGCACCGGCCGACAGGGTGCCCGGGCTCTTCCTGCGAAGGGCAGCAACAACGCGCCCTACATCATGCAACCCATACCGGTGAGGATCTCGTCGGCCTTCTTCTTCTGTTCGGCGCCCAATGTCTCGTACAGCTTCGCAAGTGACGGTTTGACGTCCTTGAGCACCTTGGTGCGGCTTTCCATGGCTGCGATGTGTGCATCGAGGCGAGGCCGATGGCGCTTCTTGCGGCCAGCACGGTGACATGCCTTGTCTACGTGTTTGGCGGCAATGGTCCGCGATCGTCGCTGGTGCCGAGCCCGCATATGGGAAACCGGGGGAAGTTCATCATCCTGCGGCCGGCCGACGGACCCAAACGGCAATGGCTGCAGGAGAGCGTCGATCTGAAGGCGGATTACGTCCGCGCCTTCGGCCACGCCCCAGGGCTTCTCCTCGGGGTCGCCGTCTCCAGTGATTCCGGCGACACACGGGGACGCAACCGCGCGCAGCTGCGCGGCCTGCGCATCGGCGATTAAGGCCGGGTTGGAGAAGATATCACCGACCTCTTGATGTGAGAACAGACGCTCGGGCCTCGATCGAGAGGGTGCGGCCGAGCGTGGACGTGGGCTCTTAGCCTCATAGCCTCACGCGCTTGAGGCGCAGGGCATTGCCGATAACGCTCACCGACGAGAGCGCCATGGCGGCCGCGGCGATGATCGGCGACAACAAGATGCCGAGCACCGGATAAAGCACGCCTGCGGCAACAGGCACGCCGGCGGCGTTGTAAATGAAGGCGAAGAACAGGTTCTGGCGGATATTGCCCATGGTGGCCGCCGACAAATGCCGGGCTCGCACAATGCCGTTGAGATCGCCTTTGAGGAGGGTCACGCCCGCGCTTTCCATGGCGACATCGGTCCCCGTGCCCATGGCGATGCCGACGTCGGCAGCCGCCAGCGCCGGGGCATCGTTCACACCGTCACCGGCCATCGCTACGACCCGGCCTTGGCTCCGCAACCTTGCCACGACCTTTCCCTTGTCTTCCGGCAGGACCTCGGCCTCGACGTCGCCAATGCCGAGCTTCTGTGCCACCGCTTTGGCCGTGGTGGCGTTGTCGCCCGTCAGCATGACGAAGCGGATGCCGGCCTTCTTGAGGGCTGCGATCGCCGCAGGCGTTGTTGCCTTGATCGGATCGGCAACGGCTATGATGCCGGCCGCCTTGCCGTCGATGGACACAAAGATCGCTGTGGCTCCTTCACCGCGCAGTTGGTCGGCGCTTTGAACGAGACTGGCGGTGTCGACGCCCGCCTCGGTCATGATGCGGCGGTTGCCGATGACGAGCTTTCGTCCTGCTGCGATGCCTGTCACGCCTTTGCCGACAGGCGAATCGAAAGCCTCGACGGTCGCCAGGGAAAGACCCCGTTCATTGGCCGCCCGCACAATCGCGGCGGCCAGCGGATGCTCGCTGCTGCGCTCCAGACTTGCGGTCAGACGCAGCAGTTCCGTCTCGTCGATGCCAGGTACCGTCTTGATGGCAACGACGCTCGGTTTGCCCTCGGTGAGGGTGCCGGTCTTGTCGACGACCAAGGTATCGACCTTCTCCATTCGCTCCAAAGCTTCGGCGTTCTTGATCAGCACGCCCGACTGCGCACCACGGCCCACGCCCACCATGATCGACATCGGCGTTGCGAGACCAAGCGCGCATGGGCAAGCAATGATGAGCACGGAAACGGCCGCGATCAGGCCATATGTGATGCGCGGCTCCGGTCCCCAGATGGACCATGCGGCAAAGGCCAGCAGAGCAACGAGAATGACCGTTGGAACGAACCAGGCTGACACCTGATCGGCCAACCGTTGAATCGGCGCGCGGCTGCGCTGGGCTTGAGCCACCATCTGCACGATCTGTGCAAGCAGGGTGTCCCGTCCCACTTTGTCGGCGCGCATGACGAACCCGCCCGACTGGTTCATCGTGCCGCCGATCACCTTGTCGCCGGCACTCTTGGTCACGGGCATCGATTCTCCGGTCACCATCGACTCGTCAATCGCGCTGCGCCCTTCGAGGATGATGCCGTCCACCGGAACGCGCTCGCCGGGACGCACGCGCAGGCTGTCGCCAGCGGTCACCTGATCGAGGCTTACGTCTTCGTCCGTGCCGTCGGGCCTGATACGCCGGGCCATCTTCGGCGAGAGGTCGAGGAGTGCTCGAATGGCTCCGCTGGTCTGCTCGCGGGCCCGCAGTTCGAGCACCTGGCCGAGCAGCACGAGGACGGTGATGACGGCGGCGGCTTCGAAATAGATGGCAACCGAGCCGTCATGTCCGCGCATTGTCGCTGGAAACAGACCCGGCCACAGGGTCCCGACGATGCTATAGACCCAAGCCACCCCCGTGCCCATGGCAATGAGCGTGAACATGTTGAGGTTGCGGGTCTTGAGCGAGGTCCAGGCACGCTCAAAGAACGGCCACCCGGCCCAAAGCACGACGGGCGTTGCCAGCAGGAGCTGAATCCAGTTGGACGTTTGTTGCCCGAGCCATTGGTGCAGTCCGGTCAGGTGCCCGCCCATTTCCAAGGCAAACACCGGCACAGTCAGTGCCAGGCCGATCCAGAAGCGCCGCGTCATGTCGGCAAGCTCGGGATTGGGCTGGGTGTCAGCCGAGACAATCTCCGGTTCGAGCGCCATGCCGCAGATTGGGCATGAGCCGGGACCGGGTTGCCGAACCTCGGGATGCATCGGGCAGGTATAAATCGTGCCTGCCGGGACAGGGTCGGCGATGCGAGGTTCGGGCTCGAGATACTGTGCGGGGTTGGCCGCGAACTTCTCCCGGCATCTGGCCGAGCAGAAGTAGTACGGACGCCCATTGTGGGTGTGGCGATGCCTGGCGGTGTGCGGGTCGACTGTCATGCCGCACACCGGGTCCTTGACGCCCTCCTCCGGAAGCTCGTGCGCCTGGTGCTGGGCATGTGCTGTATCGGTGTGAGTTTCGTGTGCTGCCATGACCATCCGTCTCTTTCGGCGAGTACCCTTGGGGGGTATGCCTTGACATGTATACCCGGGCGGGGTATTCGTCAAGCATGTCCAAACATTCCAAACCGTCCTGTCTGAAGCGCCTGAGCCGCATCGAGGGACAGGTCCGCGGCCTCGCCCGCATGGTCGAGGAAGACCGCTACTGCATCGACATTGTCACGCAAATCTCTGCGGTGCGCGCGGCACTGAGACGCGTCGAGGAAGAGGTTCTGCGTGACCACATCACTCATTGTGTCGAGCACGCCATTGCCAGCGGCAACGCTGCCGATCAGAGGCGCAAGGTTGCCGAGTTGATGGACGTTCTGAGTCGGACCGCGCGTTGATCAGTGTGTTCGACCGAATGAAGTATGTCTTCCAGTCTGTCACTCTATACGCGCCGAGCGATGCTCGGATTGATCTCGTCGGTCACCGTCGCATTCGCAAGCGGGGCGCGCGCCGATACGCGGCCCACCATCACGGTTTTCGAAAGATCCAAATTGTGGGTGTTGCACCGGTTGGTCGAGCATTTGCGCCGCAACGGTTTCATCGCCACGGTCGTCGAGACTGCCGACCTGCAGGCAATAAAAATGCGCCTCGGCGTGCCCGCGGATTTGGCCTCCTGCCACACGGCGGAGATCGCCGGCTACATCATTGAGGGCCATGTGCCAGCTCAGGCCATCAGGCGCCTGATTGTCGAGAGGCCTATGCGCTCATCTCGCAGTGCCGGGCATGCCGATCGGCTCGCCTGGCATGGAAGGCGGCACTCCTGAGCTCTACGACGTAATCCTCTTCGGGCAGCGTTCGCCCACGAGCTTCGGCCGCTTCATAGTGGATCGGCCCGTCTAAGCCGCGGACGCCTGGAGATGGACACACTCCGGACCGTCCTCAGTTGCATTTTGGAGATTGATTTGCATCAATGATTCCGCGCAGACGGCAAGGTAAAAGGATTCTTCGATGTGGATCGCCGTCAAAAAAAAGTGCTGTGCGAAGTCGTTTGGCTGGCGTCGGCCGTCTAGCTGACTTCTCTGTCATGAGCATCGCAGTCGCCGTCGCCATGGAGTAGCGATTTTGGCCAACCAGAAACGCCGGCTTGGCAGCGCCCGGGCTCTTGGCGCTCCCTGAGACGATGGTGCTGCCCGCCCACCGGTTGGCAATGACGCAGTAAGCGCCGGACATCAGCGGCGCGGGGTTGGCACGTTCGTTGGAGTTGAGCATGGGCTACTATTTCAGCAAGATACTGGAGATGCCTTTCGCTCAGGCGACCCAGCACGTAACGGATGCCTTGGCCGGCAAGGGATTTGGCGTCCTGACGACGATTGATGTGCGGGCAACAATGAAAAAGAAGCTCGACATCGATTTCCGTCCCTACACCATCCTTGGCGCCTGCAATCCTGAATTCGCGCATAAGGCTCTGCAAGCCGAGGACATGATCGGAACGATGTTGCCCTGCAATGTCGTCGTCCAGGAAGTTGGCAAGGGCGTGGTGGAGGTCTCGGCCGTCGATCCTCTGGCTTCGATGATGGCTGTCGGTAATCCGAAGTTAGCGTCCATCGCCGGCGAAGTCAGGGATCTGTTGAAACAGGTCGTTGCCGGCCTCTGAACCGGCACTCCGCATGCTCCAGCGGAGGCCGCGACCTAGCCCGCTTTATTCGCCATAATTGCGAGCTTGCATCCTTGGGGCAATGGACGTGCGGCGTCGGCCGTGCAGGAACAGGCGGAGCTGGTTGGCCTGCCAGCGCGAGCACGCGGTCTTGTCGGAGCGCGTGTAGAGCTTCATGTCCTTGATCATGTTCTCCATGCATCCGCGGGCGCAGTAGACCTTCTCGTAGAGGACCTTGGCGCGCCCCGTCAGACTGGTGACGACGAAGCGAGCATCGCTGCCCATCTCGGTGGCCTCGACGCGGGCGATGACCTTCTCCTCGCGGCTCCACGTTCGGGACTTGCAGGTGAGCTGGTGCATGCGGCGCACCTTCTTGGACCGGCCGGCCTCGCGACGCCTCTCGCACTGCTCGCGCCAGGGCGCAGCGATGGCATCGAGCTTCACATTGATCGGCAGGCCGAGGATGTAGTCGCAGCGCAGACGACGCAGCAAATCGAGCACTTCCGGGGCGCAATAGTGGGAGTTGGCGCGCACCAGGATGCGCACGCTGGGCCAGCGCCGGCGAATGCGGCGGATCACGTGCCAGAGCACGCGCGCGATCTCCTCGCCCGAGGGCCGCTTGCCGGGGCGCAGCAACGACAGGATCGGCTTGCCGGAGTCGCAGGGTGGCTGTCAGCGGCGCTCCGGCGCGCGCCGGCTGCGTTGAGGCATACAACCATTGGCGCGGGCAGCCGAAGCCTCGCCACATCGGTGGGAGACAATAGGTGCCAGTCTCCGGTCACCCGGGGGAGCGGGAGCGGCGATTGGTGGCAGGCCGGGGCGCGCACTCGCCTCTGGCCGCTGCTGCGGCCATTGGATAAGGTGCCGCGCACCCAACGGGGGAGGCAGCACGCACCGGCGTGAAGCCGTGCCGGGAGCGCCAGCGCAAACGCGATGACCAACTTCAAAGTCCAGCGCGTCAACATGGTGGAAAGCCAGGTGCGCCCGAGCGACGTGACCGACGCGGGCATCATCAGGGCCATGCTCGACGTGCCGCGCGAGGCGTTCGTGGCGGACGCGCTCCAGTCCTTGGCCTACAGCGACGGCGCTGTCCCGGTGCGGCGGCCGGGCGCCGCTGGCGGGCGCAGCCTGCTGCCGCCGCGGACGCTCGCCAAGCTGATCCAGCTGGCGCACGTGGGGCCGCAGTCGGTCATGCTCGATATCGGCTGTGCCACCGGCTACTCCACGGCGGTGCTGAGCCGGCTGGCGCAGCGGGTCGTGGCGCTCGAATGCGAGCCCGGCCTGGCGCGCGCGGCCGAGCGCCAAATGCGCGAGCTCGGCACCGGCAATTGCGTCGTGGTCGAGGGGCCGCTCGCCGACGGCGTGCCGGGCGAGGCCCCGTTCGATGCGATCCTGCTCAACGGCGCCGTGCCGGCCGTCGGGCCCGGCCTGCTCGGGCAGCTCGCGGAGGGCGGGCGGCTGGTTGCCATGGTGCGCGCGGGCCCCGTGTGCCGCGCCTATGCCTGGCAGCGCAGCGGCACGATCATCGATCGCCAGCCTGCGTTCGAGGGCGCTGCCGAGCCGCTGCCGGGCTTCGAGGTGCCCGCCGAGTTCGTGCTCTGACCTGCACCCCGACTGCAACTTGAAGTTGCAGTCACGCGCGGGTTGCGAGAGCTGGCGTGTGGAGTTCCGGCAACGCGCCGTGGAAATCATACCGGCAAAAAGATTTAAGACTGCGAATGCATGAAGCCGGTGTGTGACTATCGCGCAAGAATCGGGCGACCATATCAGGGGCCGGCCCGGCCGGGCGGGGGGCGCGCCTTGCCGTTATCTCTACCCGTGTGTCTGAAGGGTAGACGGCGGTAGGGCGCGTTTCGCTGGCCAAGGCCCAGGATCGGGGAGCAAGACCAGTGCGAATTGGGCATCGTCGGCGGCTCGGCCTGTGCCTCGGGGGGGCCGGGCTCTTGCTGTGCGCAGCGCTCCTGACGGGCCCGATGGCCGGGCGCGCGTCGGCGGAGACGCTCAAGGAAGCGCTGAACTCCACCTACAAGTTCAACCCCCGCCTCGACGCCGCCCGCGCCCTGCAGCGTGCCACGGACGAGGAGGTGCCGCGCGCGCTTTCGGGGTATCGCCCCTCCATCGTGGGCAGCGCCGATACCACCTACGAGAGGAGCACCGTCAAGACGAGCAAGCAGGCGGGCGAGACCACGGAGGGCAACCCGCGCGGGTACGCCATCGGTGTGACGCAGCCGATCTTCCGCGGCTTTCGCACCAAGAACGCGGTCTCGCTCGCCGAAGCCACCGTGCGCGCGGGCTGGGAGGCCCTGCGCAGCACCGAAAGCGGCGTGCTGCTCGAGGCGGTCACGGCCTATCTCGACGTGGTGCGCGACCAGGTCGATCGTCACGCTGCGCGAGAACAACGTGACGGTGCTGACCAAGGACCTGGCGGGGTTCAAGACGCGCCTCGAGCTGAAAGAGGCGACGCTGACCGACGTGGCGCAGTCCGAGGCGCGCCGCGCGGGTGCGGTGGCGGCGCTCGACCTCGCCCGGGCCAACCTCAAGACCAGCCGCGCCGTGTTCGAGCGCGTGACGGGCCATCCGCCGAGCCATCTGACGGAGCCGCGACCCAGCAACCTGGTGCCCAAGACGCTCGCCGAGGCGCTCGAGATCGCCGCGCGTGAGAGCCCGGCGATCGTTGCGTCCCTCTACCGCGAGCAGGCCGCGCGCTTCAACATCGATCTGATCCGTGGCGAACGGCTGCCGAGCGTGCAGCTCGAGGCCAACTATGGCCGCCGCATCGATCCCAACCCGGGCATCGAGGACTCCGAGAGCACCACGGTGACGGGCCGTCTCACGGTGCCGTTCTATACGGGCGGCGAGGTGGAGGCGCGCGTGCGCCAGGCCAAGCACACCCACGTGCAGCGCCTGCAGGAGATCGAGCAGGCGCGCAGCGAGGTGCAGGCGCAGGTGGTTGCGGCATGGTCGCAGCTGCAGGCGGCGCAGGCGGCCGTGGAGTCCGACGAGCAGAGTGTCGCCGCCAACAAGGTGGCGCTGCGCGGCGTGCGCGCGGAGCAGGAGGTGGGCACCCGCGTGCCGCTCGACGTGCTGAACGCGGTGCAGGAGCTGCTGAACGCGGAGGTGACGCTGGTCACGGACCGGCGCAACGTGGTGGTGGCGTCCTATGCGCTGCTGGCGGCGATCGGCCGCCTCAACGCGCAGGAGCTCGGCGTCTCGTCCCTGGTGTACGACCCCGAGCAGCACTACAAGGAGGTGCGCAACAAGTGGTTCGACATCAACATCACCCATTCTGACGGCAAGCAGGAGAGGCTGCCGCCGCCTCCGCCCCCCGAGAAGGCGCCGCCGCGCACCAGGAAGTGAGCCGGCGGCACCGTTGCGCACCGGCCTGAGGGGTCCGGGCGCCCCCAGGTCGAGGGATCGGCTGGCAGTTGGCGCAGGCCCCGGCCAGCTATGTATGATCCGCTTGGAGAGGGGTTGGCGACTGGGCGGCCCCGCGGGGCCGTGCCGATGACGGAGCGGTTTCGGTAAAAGTTGGGTTCGGTAGGAGCAGGTTCGGTATGAGTAAGCCCGATCCGACGGGCGAAAGCCTGGAATCGATCCTGGCATCGATCCGTAAGAGCCTCTCGGAGCAATCGACCGACGTCCTGGAGGAGGAGGCTGCGCCGCCCGCGGACGCCCCGAAGGGCGCGATCTCCGGGCTGACGCGGCGGCTTGCCGAGAGCGACGACGCTGCGCCGCTGCTGCTCGACGACGCCCCGCCTTTGCTCCTCGAGGAGGAGGCGGCGGTCGAGGCCTTGCCGGTCGACCCCTTGCCGGATGTCGCGAGCCGTCCGCAGGATCCGCCGCCGCTCACCCCACCGCCGGCTTCGGAGGTCTCGCAGGCAGCGCCCCCCGCAACCGCGCAGCCGCAGAAGGATGCGCTGTGGTTCCTGGGCGGGCGCGGCCAGCAGGCGGCGGCGGAGAGCGCGCCGCCGGCACCCGCGGGCGCGCCCGTGCCCCCCGCGCGAGCCGCCCCGCAATCGGCGCCATCAAGGACCGCGCGGCCCGGAGTTCGAGCGCGGCCCGCTGCCGCCGTTCTTCGGCTCGAGCGCCGAGGCCCAGAAGGCCGAGGTGGTGCTGGTGCAGCCGAGCTCGGCCGGCTCCGGCATGTCGCTGCCGCCCACTTCGCAGCCGGCGAAGGCCGCCGCCTCCAACGGGCAGGCGGGCCCTGCCGCGGCGCCGGCGCGCCCTGGCCCGGCCGGGGCGCAGGTGGCCGACAGCCTGCGCAACGGCGCGGCGAGTGGGCTTTTCGGGCATGTCGCCTCCGACGCCAGGGCCGCGCCGCAGAGCGCCACGCCGCACACGCATGCGCTCGAGGCCATGGTCGCGGAGATGCTGCGGCCGATGCTGCAGCGCTGGCTCGACGAGAACATGCCGCGCCTCGTAGCCGCTGCGCTGAAGGACGAGGCCGCCCGCACGGCCCTACGCAACCGAGACAAGCCCTAGTTTCACCCGTCATCCCGGAAGCCGAGCCGCAGGCGAGGCTATCCGGGACCGCGGGAGGTGCGACTCGCCTCCCGTCATCCCGGCTCGGAGCGTCGCTCGCCTGCGGCTCGCATCGCTCCGGCCGGGATGACGCGTGTGGGTGGGTGGATTCTTTTCCGCCGATCCGTATAAGAGGCCCGCATCGTCTCCCATCGTCAGCACGTTCAGGCAACGGCCCGTTTCATGCTCGAGAAGACCTATGAGCCTGCCGAGATCGAGGCACGCATCCATGCCGCCTGGATGGAGGCGCAGGCGTTCAGGGCCGGCAGGCCGGAGCGCACGAACGCCCCCGCCTATTGCATCGTGATCCCGCCGCCCAACGTGACGGGCTCGCTGCACATGGGACATGCCCTCAACAACACGCTGCAGGACATCCTCTGCCGCTTCGAGCGCATGCGCGGCAAGGACGTGCTGTGGCAGCCGGGCACGGACCATGCCGGCATCGCCACCCAGCTGGTGGTCGAGCGCCAGATGATGGAGCGCCAGGAGCCGGACCGGCGCGCCATCGGGCGCGAGAGGTTCGTCGAGAAGATCTGGGCGTGGAAGGCCGAGAGCGGCGGCACCATCGTCAACCAGCTGAAGCGGCTCGGCGCCTCGTGCGACTGGAGCCGCGAGCGCTTCACCATGGACGAGGGCCTGTCCAAGGCCGTCCTCAAGGTGTTCGTGGAGCTAGCCAACAGCGGGCGGAGGTCGCACTGATCTACAAGGACAAGCGCCTCGTCAACTGGGATCCGGAGTTCCAGACGGCGCTCTCCAACCTCGAGGTCGAGATGATCGAGGTCAACTGGAGCATCCTCGTGGCACTTCACGTATCCGCTGAAGGACGATCCGCTCGCAAGGTTCATCGTCGTCGCCACCACGCGGCCCGAGACCATGCTGGGCGACACCGCGGTCGCGGTGCATCCCGAGGACGAGCGCTACAAGCACCTGGTTGGCAAGACGGTCATGCTGCCGCTGGTCGGGCGCGAGATCCCGATCATCGCCGACGAATACTCCGACCCCGAGAAGGGCTCCGGCGCGGTGAAGATCACGCCGGCGCACGACTTCAACGACTACGAGGTCTACAAGCGCCACACCTGAGATCGGGTGATCAACATCTTCGATGCCAGGCACGGATCATGTCCGAGCCATTCACGAGCGGAACAGTTCAAATCCCGTGCCGGGACGGGCCAGCAAGGAGCTATCCGAGCGGCGCTATCGAATCGGACGACTTCAACGTATTCGCAAGCAACTGCGGGGCTGGATCGTTTCGGCGCGCAAACGCGTCGTCGAGATGCTGGAGGCGCTAGACTCAGTCGACAAAGATCGAGCCGCACACGTCATGCCGTTCCGCATGCGCAGCGCGGCGACGCGGTCATCGAGCCGTGGCTCACCGACCAGTGGTACGTGAACGCGGCGGAGCTGGCCAAGCGGGCGATTGCGGCGGTCGAGAGCGGCAAGACTAGGTTCGTGCCGGCAGAACTGGGAGAAGACCTACTTCGAGTGGATGCGCAACATCCAGCCGTGGTGCATCTCGCGCCAGCTCTGGTGGGGCCATCAGAATCCCGGCGTGGTACGGGCGCGGAACTTCCGACCGAAGGTCGTTGTATGCAGTCATCGAAACAGGAAGCATTCTGTCGCAGCGCGGCGAAGCGAAGCGCTGATCGAGCAAAGGAGGCTACGGCGACAGTCCGAGTGATCGTTCCCAGATGGACTGCAGATTGCCGTCGGGACAGTGACGTCGACGCGACTGAGAGGTCGTGGCCAAGCGATCGAAGCTGCAATCTGCCGCGACCCCGACGTCCTCGACACCTGGTTCTCCTCGGCGCTGTGGCCGTTCTCCACGCTCGGCTGGCCCGACCAGACCAAGGAGCTCAAGCGCTTCTATCCCACCAATGCGCTGGTCACCGGCTTCGACATCATCTTCTTCTGGGTGGCGCGCATGATGATGATGGGGCTGCACTTCATGAAGGAGGTGCCGTTCCACGACGTCTACATCCACGCGCTCGTGCGCGACGAGCGCGGGCAGAAGATGTCCAAGACCAAGGGCAACGTCATGGACCCCCTGGACATCATCGACGGCATCGAGCTCGACCGTCTGATCCAGAAGCGCATCGACGGGCTCCTGAGGAAGGCGGACGCGAGCCGCATCACCAGGGATACGCGCAAGGACTACCCCAACGGCATCACCGCCTACGGCGCGGATGCGCTGCGCTTCACGCTGGCGGCGATGGCCGCGCAGGGGCGCGACATCAAGCTCTCGCTGAAGGCGGTGGAGGGCTACCGCAACTTCGCCACCAAGCTCTGGAACGCGTCCCGCTTCGCCGAGATGAACAAGTGCACGCGGGCGGAGGGCTTCGATCCCAGGGGGCTCGAGCAGACCGTCAACCGCTGGATCGCCGGCGAGGTGGAGCGCGCGGCGGCCGCGGTCACCGCCGGCATCGAGGGCTACAAGTTCAACGAGGCGGCGGGCGCCGTCTACGAGTTCGTCTGGGGCACATTCTGCGACTGGTACCTGGAGCTGATCAAGCCGATCCTGGAAGGGACGGACGAGGCGGCGAAGGCCGAGACGCGCGCCACCACGGCCTGGGCGCTCGACCGCATCCTCGCGCTCCTGCATCCGTTCATGCCGTTCATCACCGAGGAGCTGTGGGACCGCCTCGCGGCAGGCGGCGCGCCGCGCGAGAGCCTCCTGTGCCTCTCGACTTGGCCGGTGCTCGACGGCCTCGCGGACGCCGATGCCCACGCCGAGATCGGCTGGCTCGTGGAGCTGATCGGCGAGGTGCGCTCGGTCCGCAGCGAGATGAACGTTCCGGCCGGGGCGAGGATCCCCCTGGTGCTGGTGGGCGCCAAGAAGCTCGAGCGGGCGCGGGCGGAGCGCCACGAGGACACCATCAAGCGCATGGCGCGCATCGACAAGATGTCGTTTGCGAGGACGGCGCCCAAGGGCTCCGCTCAGGTCGTGATCGGGGAGACTACGGTGGCACTGCCGCTGGCGGGCGTGATCGACATGGCCGCTGAGCGCACCCGGCTGGAGCGCGAGCTCGACAAGACCGAAGGCGAGATCGGCAGAATCGACTCCAAGCTGGGCAACGCCCAGTTCGTCGCCAAGGCCCCGCCCGAGGTGGTCGAGGAGAACCGCGAGCGCCGCGCCGCCTTCGAGGCCACCGCGCGCAAGCTGCGCGCCGCGCTGCAACGCGTGCAGGCCGCCCTGTAGAGCCGGCGGCGTTGCTCGGGTTGTGACACCGACAAGTCGCACCTTGGCGCGGCTCTGCGCGCCTCGACTGCGTCGCTGTTGAAAGCGTCATACTTAACATGGAGCTGTGGCTCTGCCGCAACCATGTGCCACCGTAGAGCCACAATGCTTGGACAAGTTCCAGACTCGCTGGTTTGGCGGGCCGGCGGCACGATCCACAACCGTCTCAGCCTCGGGGGAGAGGCAACTGACTCGGACACACGTCCTCGTGTGTTTTCCGCCCGCCTGAGGTTGCGTACTCGCGAAGGGGAAACGCAAGAAGGCATTGGGGAGTCATGGACGCAAAGACGTTCGACAAATCGAAGCTGCCGAGCCGTCATGTGACGGAAGGTGCATCGCGGGCACCGCATCGCTCCTACTATTACGCCATGGGTCTGACCGAGAAGCAGATCCACCGCCCGTTCGTGGGCGTCGTCTCGTGCTGGAACGAGGCTGCGCCCTGCAACATAGCTCTCATGCGGCAGGCGCAGTCCGCCAAGAAGGGCGTGCATTCCGCCGGCGGCACGCCGCGCGAGTTCTGCACCATCACCGTCACCGACGGCATCGCCATGGGCCACCAGGGCATGAAGGCGTCGCTGATCTCGCGCGAGGTGATCGCCGACTCGATCGAGCTCACCATGCGCGGCCACTGCTACGACGCCATGGTCGGGCTCGCCGGCTGCGACAAGTCGCTGCCCGGCGTGATGATGGCGATGCTGCGCCTCAACGTGCCCTCGGTCTTCATGTACGGCGGCTCGATCCTGCCCGGCAAGTTCAAGGGCAAGGACGTGACCGTGGTCGACGTGTTCGAGGCGGTCGGTCAGCACTCCGCCGGCAAGATGTCGGACAAGGATCTGCATACGCTGGAATGCCACGCCTGCCCCGGCGCCGGTGCCTGCGGCGGCCAGTTCACCGCCAACACCATGGCGATGGTGTCGGAGGCCATCGGCCTCGCGCTGCCGGGCTCCGCCGGCGCGCCCGCCCCCTATGAGAGCCGCGACGAGTACGCCGTGGCGAGCGGCAAGGCGGTGATGCGGCTCCTCTCCGACGGCATCCGCCCGCGCGACATCGTCACGCGCAAGGCCTTCGAGAACGCCGCCACCATCGTGGCCGCCACCGGCGGCTCCACCAACGCCGGCCTGCACCTGCCGGCCATGGCGCACGAGTGCGGCATCGAGCTCGACCTGATGGATGTCGCCGCCATCTTCAAGCGCACGCCCTACATCGCCGACCTGAAACCCGGCGGCAAGTACGTGGCGAAGGACGTGTACGACATCGGCGGCATCCCGCAGGTGATGCGCGCGCTGCTCGACGGCGGCTACCTGCACGAGGACTGCCTCACCGTCACCGGCAAGACCATCAAGCAGAATCTCGAGAAAGTGAAGTTCAACAAGAACCAGACGGTTGTCTATCCGGTTTCCAAACCCATATCGCCAACGGGCGGAGTCGTGGGGCTGCAGGGCTCGTTGGCGCCGGATGGCGCCGTCGTCAAGGTGGCCGGCATGAAGACGCTGAAGTTCCGCGGTCCCGCGCGCGTGTTCGACTGCGAGGAGGACTGCTTCCAGGCGGTCGAGAACCGCCAGTACAAGGAAGGCGACATCCTCATCATCCGCTACGAGGGCCCCAAGGGCGGCCCCGGCATGCGCGAGATGCTCTCCACCACGGCGGCGCTCTACGGCCAGGGCGTGGGCGAGCAGGTCGCTCTCATCACGGACGGCAGGTTCTCCGGGGGCACGCGCGGCTTCTGCATCGGCCACGTCGGCCCGGAGGCGGCCGTGGGCGGCCCGATCGCGCTGGTTCAGGACGGCGACATCATCGCCATCGACGCCGAGGCCGGCACGCTCGATCTGGAGGTATCGAAGACCGAGCTCGCCAAGCGGCGCAGGACCTGGAAGGCGCCGCCCAATCCCTATCAGAGCGGCGCATTGCGCAAGTACGCGGACCAGGTGGGCCCGGCCCACAAGGGCGCGGTCACCCATGCCGGCGGGAAAGCGGAAGTCGTCTGCTATGCGGATATCTAGAGGCCTTCTCGCAGCAGCGCTGCTGGCCGCGGCGGGCGCCGCAGCGGCCCAGCAGGAGCCTGCCGGGCAAACCACGCTGCAGCGGGGGCTGTCGGCCTACCAGAAGGGCGAGCAGGAGGCGGCAATCCCGGCGCTGACCGAGGTTGCGGAAAAGGGCGACGCGTCGGCCAAGTTCCTTGCCGAGTTCTTCCTGGCGCGGGCCTATGCGGAGCACACAGGCGCTGCCGGGAACCACCACACCAAGGCCTACGTGCTGTTCCGCAAGATCGCCGAGGAGAACGTCGAGGTCGATCCCGAGCGCAGCCAGCGCGCGCCGTACGTGGCCAAGGCCCTGATCGCGCTCGCCGGATATGTGCGGTCGGGCATCAAGGAGATCGACCTGCCCGCCAATCCGCGCCGCGCTGCCCAATACCTCAATCATGCCGCTACCTATTTCGGCGACAAGGATGCCCAGTTCGAGCTGGCGCGACTCTACCTCGGCGGCGATGGGTCGAACGTTTCGAGCAGCGAGATCAAGCTCGGGCTACATTACCTGTCGGCGTTGACGGAGGCGAGCCATCCGGCGGCGCAGGCCGTCGTGGCCGACCTGTTCTGGCGCGGACGCCACGTGAAGAAGGACGATGCGCGCGCGCTCGCGCTCGCCACCATCGCCGTGGCCAACGCGCCGTCGCGCGAGCGCATGTGGATCGAGGAAAGCTACGCCGCCATGTTCTGCGCCACGCCGCCCGCGACGCGAGACGCGGCCGGCGCTCTCGTCACCCGCTGGCGCAAGATGTTCGCGCAGCCAGCGCCGGAGCCTTCCGGGTCGGTCGCTCGCGATCTCCTGCCCGAGCGCCAGTGCGCCAATGGCGAGACCGTGGCCATCGCCCGGCGGGACGGAGACCGACAGGGCGCCGGCTGCCCTGCCGTCCGGCGCCAGGCCCACCAAGGACGGCGCGGCGCGGTCCACCGCCATCCGCTCCGCCGGCGTGCTCGAAGCCGCCGCCAAGAAGTAGCGCTCCCGCCCAGGCCGTTCCCCGGAGCGAAGAAGCGGGGCGGCTGCGGCACTGCCGATTGAAGGCGCAACCGAACCGCAGATCGGTTTGCAGCCGCGATGCGGCTGCAACGCGTGCGCGGCCCGAGGAGCGGCCAGGTTTGGGCCCCTGGCACGGAGGCACGAAAGTACCCGGAGCCTCACGATCGCAGCGTACGGGCCCTCCTGGGCCCGGGAAACGGCATTCTGGAGCCGCGTGCCGGCCACGGTCTGGGGCGGCCTCTGCTGAGGTGGTCCCGGCTGGAGGGTTGCATGTCGCGCCTCGCCATCCGAGCGCCCCTTCCGGACCGTCCGACCAACGACCGGCGGAATTGGGTAACCCTAATGCGCCGTGTACGACAGGATGAGCTTCGGCTGTTGCCTCTGCCGCCGTCGTGGTCAGCCTCGTGCTGAGCACCGTTTCCTAGCCGGCCAACTCCCAAGCCAGCGGGTCGCACGCACGTTTTCGATGCTCTGCTGCCAGACGCCGGCTCTTTGCACGGTGAGGATTGACCCAAAGTGACCGTGCGGAACAGCGCAAGCAGGTGGGCATCGCCGGGAAGCGCCCTATCGTGGCGGCCAGCCCTGAGTAGGCACGACATTCCGATCACCTGGGTGGGGTATCCGATGTTCACGCCGTTCCGCAGCGAGGCCGACGCCGCGCGGTTCGCCGGATACCTGCACCGCGCCGGCCGGCCGGAGTGATCAAAGTAGGTTGGGTGGGGCGGCGCCACCCATGTGGTCAGTGCTGAGCGAAGAACGCCGTTACGGCTTCGGCGAACAGCGCGGGCTGCTCCGCCGGCACCGTGTGCGATGCTCCCGCAATCGTGTGGCGGCGCGCCTGGGGCAGGCACCTCTCGAGCTCGGCGACGATTCGCTTGAAGAACGGTGGGCTCCGTTCACCGGTCGTCAGCAGCACGGGCACGGCTATGGCCTTGGCATCGTCGCACACGAAGCTTGGACGGGGCTGCTTCGCGATGAATTCGGCCCGACTCGAGATGGTATTGTCCAGCGCCATACGTTTGGCGGCAGCCGACCTGCGTTGGAACGCCCCAGGCCCCCCGACCGCATCGACAAAAAGCGGTACAGCTCGCTCAAAGTCACCGGCGATGAACGCTTCTCGCGCCGGCGCCATCCGACCGCCTTGCTCTTTGAGCAGTGCCGGACCCTCGGGCGTCGCCGCAATCAGGCTCCTGACCGGCGGCTCGTTCAAGACGAGAGAACGAACGAGGGCAGGGTGGCGACGGGCAAAGAACAATGCCGCAAGCGCCCCCGAAGAGTGTCCGACCACTCTGACCTTGCCGAGCTTCAGCTCCCGAACAAGGGCCGCCAAGTCATCGGCGTGCCGGTCGGCCGCGCCATCCGGAGCGCCCTCCACGCTGACCTCGTTCGGGAAGTGGTTGCGGCGGCTGTAGGAGATGACCCGATAGCGCTGGGCCAGGGTGGGCATGAGGTCGCTCCAGAACCGATAGTCTTGTAAGCCGCCGTGCACCAGCACGAGCGCCTCGCCCTGGCCGGCCTGGACGAATGCGAGCTTGTAGCCGTCGACGGTCGCATGCTCCAGAGCATGAGCTGCCGCGCTCCCGACTGACATTGCGATGGCAAAGACAATAAATGACCGCGCCAGCCTACGGTCTATGGCCAGGACCGCCGCCGGCGCTGCGGTCGCGATGAATGTGCTGAGCCGGTTCATGCCACTCCTCCTTTGCGATAGCGGCCTCCTTCCACTGAAGGGGGCGCGTCGTGTATTGCAGTGTGGTGGAGGCGGCCCATCGGCGTCATGAAAGCACGGTGAAGGCGGCTAAAATTGCGCTGGAAATCGGCTGCAATCGTCTGATAGCGTTCTGAAACCGCGGGCCAAGACCGAAGGGAGGGGGCGATGGCCGCAGGCGCGGGGTACCGGTTCGGTGAGTTCGGGCTGAACCTCGATCGTGGTCGCCTGCAGAAGGCCGGTGCCGATTTGGCGCTGCGCCCCAAGTCGTTCGACGTGCTGCGCTACCTGGTGGAGCGGGCCGGCCGGCTTGCCACCAAGGACGAGCTGGTGAGCGCAGTGTGGCCGAACGTGATCGTCTCGGACAATTCGCTCGCCCAGTGCGTCCGCGACATCCGCAAGGTGCTGGGCGACGACGGCGAGCGGTTCATCAAGACCGTGCCGCGGCGCGGCTATATGTTCGTCGCGGAGACCGCCCCGCTAGCGGCGGAAGAGACCGCGGCTGCCGCCCTGGCCCCTGCCGATCGTGCCGGTGCGGCAGCCGTGCACGCCGGCGTCCGGAGGCTGGCTCGTGGGATAGATGTGAGAGGGCGCATCGCGCCGATCGCTGCCCTGACAGCCATCGTCGTGCTGGTCGGCGTAGCGGCGGCCTGGGCCTTGGGTTGGCTCGGGCGCCCGCCGCCGGCCACGACGGAGACTCGCCTGACCATTGCCGTGCTGCCGTTTGACGCCCAGGACGAGGACTGGCTCGGCGATGGCCTGGCCGAGGATATCATGACCGCGGTGTCCCGCTTCCGCGACCTCACCGTGATCGGCCGCACCTCCAGCTTCCGCTACCGCGGCAACGCCGTGGACGTGCGCCATGTGGGCAAGGACCTCGGCGCCCACTACGTCCTGCAGGGCAGCGTGAGGCGCCGCGGCGAGCAGGTGCGCATCACCGCCCAGCTGGTCGATGCCAGCACAGCCGCGGTGCGCTGGACCGACCGCTACGACCGGCCGTTCGCGGACGTGTTCGCGATCCAGGACGATGTCGTCGCCAAGGTGGCGGGGCAGCTCTTCGTCCAGATGCGCGACGCCACGGTGGCCCGCTTGCGTGGCAAGCCGCCGGCGAGGCTGGAGGTATACGAGCTGGCGCTGCGGGCGCGGATGAGCATCCGCGCCTTCACGCGCGAAGGCGCGACCGAGGCCCAGGCCCTGTGCGAGCGCGCGATAGCCCTTGACCCGGGCTACGCCCGCGCATGGGAGGTCCTCGCCGACGCGTTGATACATTTCTATCTCTTCCCCTACAACGAGCACCAGCTCACGCTTCCGCAGCTGCAGCGGGCGCGAGCGGCCGCCGAGAAGGCGGTTGCGCTTGCCCCCGACGATGCCTTGGCGCAGGCGATGCTGGGCTTCATCCTCATGTGGGCGCGGGAGCACGACGCCAGCTTCGAGGCCTTGCGCAAGGCGGTGAGCCTCAATCCCAGCGAGGCGGGCGCTCACAGGTGGCTGGCCGCCGCATTGAACTTTGCCGGCCTCAACCGCGAGTTCGATCGAGGTGTGGGAGCGCGCGGACCGCCTCGACCCCTTCTACCCGGCGCTTGTGCTGGCGCTCAGCTCCCGCCCCTACACCATGCTCGGCGATTTCGAGCCGGCATTGCGCCTGACCCGCACGTGTGCGGAGCGTCTGCCCAAGCTGTCCACCTGCTATATCGATCGCGCCGCCGCAGCCGCGGGTGCTGGGCTGGACGACGAGGCGCGCGCCGCGGCGAAGCGGCTTCTGGAGGTCTATCCGAGGTTCACAATCGCGCGGCACATGCGCTTGAGGCCGTTCCGCAGCGAGGCCGACGCCGCCCGCTTCGCCGGATACCTCCGCCGCGCCGGGCTGCCGGAGTGAGCGATGTCCCCGAGGGGACGGCGTTCGCTGCCGCACACTGCGCAGGACGCCTCCTTCTGGCACTCGGTCACAGAACGCACACGGAGCATACCCTGGAGCAAATGGGGTCGAAACCTGCCGCGTTCCACCTCCGTTCCTCGGACTTGGAGCTGTCGGCTGCGCTTGCTCCTTCGGGGAGGCTGCCCGGCGACGCGTAGTTCCGA
>CAWIXS010000021.1:0-126663 GCA_963840075.1 uncultured Alphaproteobacteria bacterium
GGGCGCACATGAACTCCGTCGAGAACCTCCCCCTCTTCACTGGTCTCGTCGTCGCAATGATCGCGACTGGCGTGAGGAGCCCGGTGATCGACGGCCTCGCAATCGCCATGCTGGCCGCGCGCATCGGGCAGACCACGGTCCATATTACGCTTCGGCCCACGAACAGCTCGGCAGGCCTTCGTTTTGTCCTGTTCGCGTTTCAAGCCGCTTGCATGATCTCCATCGGCTTCATGATCATCCGGTCGATGCAAGTGTGATGGGCGGATGGAACCTCAAGATCCGCGAGGCACCTCTCCATGTCGGGTCAAACCCAACTAACGGACACGATATGAGGCGGACCGGGCGTCGCCGCGACGACTGCACCTGTGAAGGGTTTCGGATGCCGGCCCACGGCGACGGGGCGGCTGACACCGGGGCCGGCGCACTCCGAAACCCTTCACAGAGGAAGACGGGGGCGTCGGCGACCCGACCTGGGAGAGGGTCGACATCCTGGCCATCGGCGAGGTTTGGGAGGCCGTCGAGAATGCGATCGACGCGAAGTGCAAGGCCGAAGACGAGCAGCGGAGACGGGTCGCCGCTCAGAGCGCGGCTTCTCCCGCCCGACGGACGCGCGCTCGGCACTGACTTGGGGCCGAACCTTAGGCGACGCCGCTGGGTGACGAGACGGCCGTTCCACGAACCTCAGCGGCGTCGCTTTCGAGCTGTCGGAGCGCCTGGTGTTCGCTGACCCTTTTCTTCAGCGCCGGCTTGGCATAGTGCAGGAGCGTCTCGGGGCTGCTCGGCCGCTGGCCCTGCGGCAGCACCTCCCAGGTCGCCTTGAGGAACCTCCCAAACTTGCCATTAGGTGTCGAGGCTGGCACGCCGCCTGACGCACGAAATACATCAGCTAGAGCGCCAACGAGTTGGACATCGCTTTCCATGGTGGAGGAGTTCCGGCTGGCTTCGGCGCGGGCTAGCAGCTCCAGGTGGTCCGCGTGGGCGAGCAGCTGCTCTACGAGCGCGATGGGTGCAAGTTTGAAGGTCGGAATGGAGTAAATGGGGTCGTTTTCGAAGTCCTCTTTGATCGCAGCGATCTCGGCCAACGCTCCCTTGAGCCGATCATGATATTTGGACTGCTTCCTCAGCTCCTTCGGCCGACGCGGGCGGGTAAACAGCCACGCCGTAATGAAGCCTCCAACCTCCGGTCCGATCTCGTCCAGCGGGTGGTCGATCTCTTCGGACAAGCCCTTCCAGAACGACGGCCAGCCTTTCTTCCGAGCGAACTCCGCCATGCGTTCAAGGCGCTCGCCATGCTTGCTCGCGATGCTGCCCATCTGATCCGGGAGGATGTCGTCTGGCTTGCCGAGCCGATCACTTGTCGACATCGCCGGCGTCCCTGTTGCTGCAGCAGAAGTCGGCCCACGCCTGCATCAGCGGCCGTCGCTGCTCGAACAGGTCCGAGCGGGCGTATGCGGCCTCGGTCTTGTTCGGCAGGGCGTGCGCAAGCGCCGCTTCGGCCAAGTCGCGGTCCTTCCGCGTCTCAGATGCCCAGTCCCGGAAGCTCGACCGCAGGCCATGCGGCACCGCCTGGATCTTGAGCCGGCGCATGAGCATGAGCATCGCCATGTCGGTGAGGGGCTTGCGCCCGTAGCGCCCCGGAAAGACGAGGCGGCCGTTCGGCCACCGGGCGCGCACCTCGCGCAACAGCTGGACCGCTTGATCCGAGAGGGGCACGCGATGCTCGATACCGGCCTTCATCCGATCGGCAGGCACCGTCCAGCATGCGCCATCCAGGTCAATCTCGGACCAGTGGGCTTTGATGACCTCGCTGGTGCGCGCCGCGGTGAGCAGCAGACACTCGAGCGCATAGCGGACCAACTCATGGCTGGGCGTCGCGCGCACCTTGACCAGGAACCCAGGCACGTCGCGCCAGGGCACCGCGGGGTGATGGTTCTTGGTCTTGGGCTGCTTCGGGAGCCCCCGCGTGACGGGGTGCGCTGCGTTGACCAAATCCTGGCGGCAGTAGCCCTCGGTGACGGCCCAATCGAGCACCACGGCGATACGCTGTCGCACTCGCCGGGCGGTCTCTGGCCTCTTGAGCCAGATGGGCTAGAGCGCCTTGCGCACGTCCGCGGGCAGCACGTCGCCCACAGACATGGGATCGATCACCGGGAACGCGTAGCTCTTGAGGCTGCTGATCCATTGGGCCGCATGTTTGCTGTTGCGGAAGCCCTTGGACCGCTGCTCGTGCACCGTCTCGGCAGCCTCCTTGAAGGTGATCGAGCCCTTGCGCACGGCGACGGGGTCGCGGCCCGCCCGGGCAGCCTGGCGCATCTCGAAGGCCTTTTCGCGCGCCTCTTTCAGGGTCACGTCGCGTGCCGAGCCCCAACTCGCGCCGCTTGCCTCGCACCGTCGTGCGGAGCACCCACCGCTTGGCCCCGGTGGGCTCGACGCGCAGAAGCAGGCCACCGATGCCGTCTCGGTGATCGCCCGGCGTTTTGACCTGCTCCACGAACTTGGCGGTAAGCCGGTTCGGTTTCCTCACGACGGTAGCTCCCCCTCAGCTGTCCGCCACTCTGTCCCCCTTTTTGGCTGCGATGTCGAGGCATGTCATGACTGCTCCTGACGCTTTCTGGGGATAGCGTTCAAGAGCAAAGCCGTCCTAGATCAGTGTGTTATGACCGGCTACGCAGCGTCGTGACATGCTGTGACTTCAAGGGGCTGGCGGAGGGAGTGGGATTCGAACCCACGATACGGTTGCCCGTATACACGCTTTCCAAGCGTGCGCCTTCAGCCACTCGGCCATCCCTCCTGCGGGCGCAGAAGCTGGCGAATATAGGGCCCGGCAGCCGCAGCGCAAGCCACGCGCAGCGGGCCGCGCAACGGGGGCCGGTCTTGCCGGGCTGCCCGCGGCAGTCGGGTTCCATGCGCGGCGTTATGGGGGGAATACCCGACGGCGCTCCCGACCCGCCTCTGGCACCATCCACCCGCCTGGCAACCACCAGCATGACCCGGCCGGGCCGGTGTGGAGAGGAGACCCATGGGACCGTCGAAAATCGGCGTCGCCGCCGGCGCCCTGATGGCGGCAGCCGCCCTGGCTGCGCTGCCGCTCGGGGCGCTCACCATGCAGGAATGCAGTGCCGCCTACAAGCAGGCGCAGAGCGCCGGCTCCCTGGGCGGCATGGGCTGGCAGGAGTTCCGCAAGGCCAGGTGCGGGACGGCCTCCAGCCCCGGCAGCGCCTACCTGCCGGGCGCCGTCTTCCCTCGGGGCATCGCCCCCAGGTACGCCAGCGAGCAGCCCGGAAAGGCGCGCAGGCTCACCTGCCTCGATCAATACCGCATGAACAAGGCCGGCAACGGCAACGGCGGCCTCAAGTGGGTGCAGAAGGGCGGCGGCTACTACAGCGAATGCAACCGGCGCCTGAAGCAGTGACGGGGCGCCGCAAATGGAGTGAGCGGCAATGGCGTTCGAGAACACCAGGGCGGAGATCGCCCTGCTGCTGGCGCAGGTGCAGGATGCGCCCGAGGACCAGCACGAACTCTATCTGAGGATCATGCAGAAGCTCAACGAGCTCAAAGCCTATGGCATGCCGCTGCCCGAGGACCTGGTCGCGCTCGAGCGCCACCTCGAGCGCGAGTTCGCCGCCGACCAGCGCGAGGCCAACAGAAGGCGGCGCGGCGGACGCGGCGGCGGCGAGTAGGACAGAGCCGCGGCCCGGCGCGGCTACCGGCGCTCCGACCGGTCGACGAGCCAACCCAGCGTCAGGAACGCAATCCCCGCGAGGAGGAAGGGCCACAGCGCCTGCAGCGCCTCCTCGAACGTCCACGCGGGCTCGACGAACACGCGGTAGACGCCGGCGCCGATCGCCAGCACCCCGCCGATGGCGATGAGCGCCGCAGAGACGAGATCGAGCCTGCCCGTGGCCGTCAGCGCCTTGATGAGATACGCCATCACTCTCCCCCTCGCCCGCCGCCCGGCACCAAAGCACGATATGCACGGCACGGGAAGTTTATTGTGGGTTTCCTGATGCGCCGATGCCATCGCCAGCGACGGGCAGCAGCCCGCTGGCCCGAGGTGCGGCCAGCCGCTCGGCTCAACGCCGCAAAGGGTCGGCCTTGGGCCCGCTCACCAGATAGACCGTATAGCTTGCAATCGCCACGCCGCGATGGCTCCGCGTCATGTCCTCGAGCCGGTCGACCGAGCCGAACCGCTCGTGCAGCAGGACGGGAGCGCTGCGCCGCCCGAGCTCGACGTAGAGCGCGGGACAGGCGAGCGTCGCGGCATCGACGGCGGGCAGGTGGACGTACCTGATGCGCTCGGTGAGCTGCACCACCGGCGCCCTGCCCTCGAGATGCCAGGCGAGCTGCCCCGTGGTGGCGTAGCTCGACGTGGCGACCCAGCAGGCCCCTCGCGCGACGCGCAGGCGCTCGATCTCGGCGGCAAGCTCGGCCCAGCCCCGCGTCTGGCTCACGGGGTCGCGCTGGCCCGGCAGCTGAGCGAGCGGCCGCACCGCATGCCAGTAGAGCAGCGCGGAGAGGGCAAGGCCCACGGCCACAGCCCACCTCCCGAGCCGGCCCAGCACTGTCCCCGGCGCCGTCCCCGGCCGCGGCGGAGTGTCGATGCCGCCCAGCGCGACAGCGGCGCAGACGGCGAAAGCCGGATAGAGCGGGGCCATCCAGTTCGCCTGCACCCGGTCGTGCAGGGCATGCACGAGGAGGTAGGCGAGGAACGGCAGCATCCCGGCCGCCAGCAGGGCGCTCGCCGGCTCGCGGGCGGCGGTCGCCGCGCGCGCGACCTTGAAGAGGCCCAGGACGGCGAGGACGGCAATCACCGGGCTCATGAGGCCGAGGGCGCCGCCGGCGAGCTCGGCGAGGTAGGCGGCCGTGAGCTGCTGGCCGTGGCCGACGCGGCCGAACTGCTTGGCGAAGGAGGCCCACTCGTGCCCGGCGTTCCAGAGCAGCACCGGCAGAACCAGGAGCAGGGCGATGGCGCCTCCGGCCCAAAGCTGCCAGGCGCGAAACCACGCCCAGTTGGCGCGCAGGAGAACGAGCCACAGGACGATGCCGGCGCCGACGAACAGGTTGGTGTACTTGGAGAGCAGGCCGAGGCCCGCGCAGACGCCCACCGCCAGCCACCAGTTGGCATTGCGCGAGACGTGCAGCTCCGCAAGCGCCCATCCGGCGAGGCCCCAGAACAGGACGGAGGGCGTGTCGGGCGTGACGATCACGCCGCCGACGGCCAGCAGGGGCATCGCCAGCGCGATCCAGACCGCGCGCCGTCCGACGCTCGCCCCGAACAGCAGGGACGCGGTGCGCCACAGCACGAACGGGCCGACGAGCGAGACCAGGACGGCGCCGAGGCGGATGCCGAGGGCCGTGTCGCCGGCGACCCAGCGCCCGGCGGCGATCATCCATCCGGCCATCGGGGGGTGGTCGAGGTAGCTCATGGCCGGCGCCAGCGCCCAGAGCCGGTAGTAGGCCTCGTCGTCGGTGAGACCGAGCGTCCCGGCCAGCCACAGCCGCAGCAGGGCCATACCCAGTATGGCTGCGACGAGCGCCGCAACGGGCCAATCGACACCTGTCGATCCGCCTGGCACGGCGCTGATGTCGCGCGAGCGGGGAATCACTTGCATGGTGCGGGTTTGCCGGTAGGCAAGGTATCGATCATCGGGGGCGCCCAGGACTGCCGCAATGTATCCTACCGATTTCTGCGACCGTCCATGCTCCTTGCGTGGATCCCGGGGGTGGCGGCGCCAGCGCGTGACAAATCTGCTATCGTGACAAATCTGCTATGAAGCAGGCAGCGCGTTGCAGGGATGGCGCGTCGTTGCGCCGGCCCTGCCTCGAGGAGCGGCGCGGTTTTCGGGGGCAGCGACTTGACGATCCCGCATGAGGTGAAGGGCAGAAAGGCCGCCTCGACGGTCGCCGCTGACAGACCCATCGGGCAGACGCGCCGCCAGATCGTGTGGCGCAAGATCAAGCGTGCCGTCCGGGGCTGGCGCCAGGGGCTGATCGACCGCACGCCGCCGTGGGTGCGCCGGACGTTCGGGCCCATGTTCTGGCATCTCGACATGCTGCTCATCGACCACGGCATCTTTCGCCTCGTCTATGTCAACCGGCATCGCCTGGGCGACCGGGCCTGGCGCTCGGCCCAGCCGGCTCCCCGGCACATCCGCGCGCTGAAGCGCCGGGGCCTGCGCACCATCATCAACCTGCGCGGCGAGCGCCTGTGCGGCAGCTACTGGCTCGAGCAGAGGGCGTGCGAGCGCAAGGGCATCACGCTCGTCAATTTCCAGATCCGCTCGCGCGCGGCGCCGACGCCGGAGGAGATCAAGGCGGCCCGCGACCTGCTCCAGCGCATCGAGTACCCCGTGCTCATGCACTGCAAGTCGGGCGCCGACCGGGTGGGCCTCATGAGCGCGCTCTACCGCCTCTTCGAGGAGGGCGCGCCGGTGACCGAGGCCAGGAAGGAGCTGGCGCTGCGCTACGGCCACTTCCGCCAGGCCGACACCGGCGTTCTCGACCGCTTCTTCGAGCAGTACCTGGAGGACAACGCGCGCAAGCCGATGCCCTTCCTGGAGTGGGTGGACACGGTCTACGACCCCGTCGAGCTGAAGCGCACCTTCCGCTCCTCCAGCTGGGCGCGCCGCCTCGTCGACCAGGTGCTGAAGCGGGAGTAGGCGGGGACCTTGTCGTCCCGGGCCTTGTGCCCGGATCCATCTCACCGCTTGCTCCGGCGCGTGGGGTTGGCTGGATGCCGGGGACAAGCCTGCGCGCCGAGGGCCTGGCGCTGAGCTGGATCGCCACCGGGCGCCTGATCTTCAGCCTGAACTGCACCGAGGCCGACTTCGAGGCGGTTGCGGACCGCTTCGTGGCCGCCGCCAGGGCCATGCAGGCCGACGGCTGGCGGCGGCACGCCCCCGAGGCCAGCAACAAGGCGATCCGCCGCCGCATCCTGCGCGAGATGCTCGCCCACAGGCTCTCCGGGAGGCGTGCGCCGGCAACCGAGGCGCGGGCCGTCGCAACAGACCGCGGCGTAGAAGGCCTCTCCCGCTGCGCCAGAGCCCCGCCCAGGGCCATCGGCGCCCAGCCGGGCACTGGAGTGCCCGGACGCCTGCCGGCGAAAACTGGGGCTCCTGTGTGAGCGCGAGTTAAGGGCGCGTTAAAGCCGCTATCCGATAGCGCGCCGCCTGCTATCTGCGGCCCTGGCCGAAGGCGCTGCGGGCCCAGCAGGGGAAGCCTTTGAAGGTGCCGTTGGGGTCGAAGAAGCGGGCGCGGTCCTCGCACACCCCGCCGCCGCGGCGGTAGTGGCGGTAGTAGTAGGGCGGCGGCGGCGCCGCAGCGTACGGGGCCCTCACACCGCGCCAGGACCTGCGCCCGGCGTCCGCTTCGGGCGCCGACGCCGCCAGGGCGCCGGTGACCAGGGCGATGGCGAGCAGTATGCGCATAGGGCTGGCTCCGTCGGGGTCGATCAATGCGGCCGGCCGTTTATCGCCGACGCCGCGCGCGGCCCAAATCGGCACAACTGCTGAGCTTCGAGCAGGCAAACCCCCACCCACCACCACCCGTCATCCCGGACGGAGCGAAGCGAGCCAAGGGCGAGCAGCGCGTCCGGGATGACGGGTGGGTGGTGCCGTCACGCGCCGGGCTGCGGCGCCTCGGCGGGCGGCGCGCGCCGGCCGAAGCTGAAGCGGTCGGCGAGCCAGCGGCAGAGCACGTAGAACGCCGGCGTGAAGAGAAGGCCGAACAGGGTGACGCCGATCATGCCGGCAAACACCGCGGTGCCCAGCGTCTGGCGCAGCTCGGCGCCGGCGCCGGTGGCCCATACCAGCGGCACCACGCCGAGGATGAAGGCGAGCGAGGTCATGACGATCGGGCGCAGTCTGAGCCGCGCCGCCGCGGCTGCCGCCGTCCAGCGGTCGAGCCCGCGGTCCTCGAGCTGCTTGGCGAACTCCACGATCAGGATGGCGTTCTTGGCGGCGAGGCCGATCAGCACGATGAAGCCGACCTGGGTGAGGATGTTGTTGTCCTGCCCGCGCCAGATCACGCCGGTGATGGCGGCCACGAGGCACATCGGCACGATCAGGATGACGGCCAGCGGCAGCGTGAGGCTCTCGTACTGCGCCGCCAGCACCAGGAACACGAACACCACGGCGAGCAGGAAGGCGAAGAGCGCGGTGTCGCCGGCTCTCAGCTGCTGGAAGGCGAGCGTGGTCCACTCGTAGCCGAAGCCCTCGGGCAGCGTCTCGGCCGCGAGCTTCTCGAGCGCCTGGATCACCTGCCCCTGCGAGACGCCGGGCGCCGCCGAGGCGTCGAGCTCGGCCGCGGGATAGAGGTTGTGGCGCGGCACGCGGTAGGGGCCCGAGGTGTCGCGCACGGTGGTGAAGGAGCCGAGCGGCACGGTGTCGCCGCGCGAGTTGCGCACACGGATCTTGAGTGCGTCCTTGGCATCGAGGCGATGCGCGGCATCGGCCTGCGCCACCACCCGGAAGGTGCGCCCCAGCAGGTTGAAGTCGTTGACGTAGGTGGAGCCGAGGTAGGTCTGCAGCGCGGCGAACACATCCGCGACGTTGACGCCGAGGAGCTGCGCCTTGGTGCGGTCGATGTCGAGATAGAGCTGCGGGGTCGCGGTCTCGAACAGCGAGAAGACCTGGGAGAGACCCGGCGTCTGTGCGGCCTTGGCCATCATGGCCTGGACCGCCTTCTGCAGCTCCTGCGGGCCGCGCCCCGCGCGGTCCTGGATCATCATGCGCACGCCGCCGGCGTTGCCGACGCCGCGCACGGGCGGCGGTTGCACCACGATGACGAGGCCGTCCTGGACGGCGCCGAGGCGCTTCAAGAGCTCTCCCTGGATCGCCGCCGCCGACGTGGCCGGATCGCGGGCGCGCATCTCGAACGGCTCCAGTACCAGGAAGACGGCGCCGGAGTTGGGGGCATTGGTGAAGGTGGCGCCGGAGAAGCCGACGATGTTCACCGCATGCGCGACCCCCGGCACCTCCAGGGCGATGTCGACGATGCGGCGGTTGACCTCGTCGGTGCGAGCGAGCGCCGCGCCCGGCGGCAGCTGCGAGACGCCGATCAGGTAGCCCGCATCCTGCTGCGGGATGAAGCCCGTGGGCGTCCGGCGCAGCTCGTTGAGGCCGAAGCCCAGGATGGCGGCGTAGGCGAGCAGCATGAGCGCAGCGATACGCGCGAGGCGCGCGGTGAGCCAGCCGTAGCCGGAGGCGAGCCCGTCGAAGCCCCGGTTGAAGAGGCGGAAGAAGGCGCGGATCGGCCGTGCCCACAGCGGCACCGCCTCGCCGGCGTGCGGCCGCAAGAGCAGCGCGCACATGGCGGGCGTCAGCGTGAGGGAGACGATGAGCGAGATGAGGGTGGCGCCGGCAATCGTCAGGGCGAACTGGCGGTAGAACTGGCCGGAGATGCCGGTGATGAAGGCCGCCGGCACGAACACCGCGGTCAGCACCAGCGCGATGGCGACGAGCGCCGCGCCCACCTCGTCCATGCTCCGCCTCGCGGCGTCGCGCGGGGAGAGGCCGGCGGCGATGTTGCGCTCCACGTTCTCCACCACGACGATGGCGTCGTCGACCACGATGCCGATGGCCAGCACCAGGCCGAAGAGCGAGAGGTTGTTCAGGGTGAAGCCGAACAGCGACATCACGAAGAAGGTGCCGACCAGCGACACCGGGATCGCGACCAGCGGGATGACGGCCGCGCGCCAGGTCTGCAGGAACAGGATCACCACCAGGACCACGAGGATCACGGCCTCGGCGATCGTCTCCCGCACGGCATCGACGGACTGCTGGATGAACTGCGTCGGATTGTAGATCACCGTGTACTTCATGCCCGGCGGGAAGCTCTTGGCGAGCCGCTCCATGGTGGCGCGCACCTGCTTGGCCGCATCGAGCGCGTTGGAGCCGGGGCGCTGGAAGATGCCGATGCCGATCGCCGGGTCGCGGTCGAGGTAGGAGTTGGTGTTGTAGTCGAGCGCCGCCAGCTCGACCCTGGCCACGTCTCTGAGGCGCACCACCGCGGTCTCGGTCTGCTTGATCACGATGCCGGCGAACTGCTCGGGGTCAATGAGCCGCCCCAGCGTCTGCACGGCGATCTGGAAGGCGCCGGGCTGGTCCACCGGCGGCTGGTTGAGGACGCCCGAGGCCACCTGCACGTTCTGCGCCTGCAGCGCTGCGACGACATCGCCGGCGGTGAGCCCCAGCGACTGCAGCCGGTCGGGGTCGAGCCACACGCGCATCGAGTAATCGCGGCTGCCGAACACGGTGATGGAGCCGACGCCGTCGATGCGGCTCAAGACGTCCGTCACCTGCACGTTGGCGTAGTTGGAGATGAACAGAGTGTCGCGCGACTTGTCCGGCGAGTAGAGGTGCACGACCATCATCAGGTCGGGCGAGGCCTTGTTGACGGTGACGCCGATGTTGCGCACCTCGGCGGGCAGGCGCGGCGTGGCGGTCGCCACGCGGTTCTGCACCTGCACCTGCGCGATATCGAGGTCGGTGCCGAGGTCGAAGGTGATCTGGATCGAGAAGCGCCCGTCCCCGGTCGCGTTGGAGGTGATGTAGAGCATGTGCTCGACGCCGTTGATCTGCTGCTCGATGGGCGCCACCACGGTGTTGGCGACGACCTCGGCGCTGGCGCCGGGAAACTGCCCGGTGACGTTGACGACGGGCGGGGCGATCTCGGGGTATTGCGCCACCGGCAGGCGGGCGAAGGCGACGGCGCCCAGGATCATGAACACGATGGAGATGACCGCCGCGAAGATCGGGCGGTCGATGAAGAAGTGCGAGATGCGCATGGCGCGGCACCACCCCTCAGTGGGCGGTGCGGTTCCCGTCCGCCGCGGCCGTGGACGCCTGCGGCGTGACCTTGATGCCTGGACGCACCCGCATCAGGCCGTTGACGACCACGCGGTCGTTGGCGTCGAGCCCGGTGACGACGCGCAACCCATCGACCAGGGGCCCCAGCGTCACGTACTTGGCGCGCGCGATGTTCTCCTGATCGACGACGAGCACGTACTTGCGCGCCTGCTCGGTGCCGATCGCCGCGTCGGGCACCAGGAGCGCCTCGGCGGGAGGGCCTGCCGCCACCTGGAGGCGGCCGAACATGCCAGGCGTGAACGTGCCCTGCGGGTTGCGGAGCTCCGCTCGGCCGCGGATGGTCCCCGACGAGCGGTCGATGGCGTTGTCGACGAAATCCATTTTGCCCTCGTGTGCGAACGTCTCCTCGTCGATGAGCTTCAGACGCACGGGCGCGCCGCCGCCGTCGTTGGCGGCGCCGGGGGCTCTCTTGGCGACGTTTTGGGCGATGCGCAGGGAGCGCAGGTAGGAGCTCTCATCCAGCGTGAACTCGAAGCGGATCGGGTCGGTGGACTGGATGGTCGCCAGCAGCGTGGTGGTGCCCGCCGTCCCGCCCATGACGAGATTGCCGGGCGACACGCGCCGGTCGCCGATGCGCCCGGACACCGGGGCGCGCAGCTCGGTGAACTCCAGATCGAGCGTCGCCTGGCGCAGGGCGGCCTCCTGCGCGGCCACGTTGGCCTCCGCCACGCGTTTGGCCTGCATGCGCTGGTCGTAGGTCTGGCGGCTGATGACGCTGCGGTCGATCAGGCCCTCGGCGCGGGTGAGGTCGGACTGGGCATAGGCGAGGTTCGCCTTGGCCTGGGCGAGGCCGGCTTTCGCCTGCTCCAGCGCGTTCTGGAACGGCCGCCGGTCGATGGTGAACAGGAGGTCGCCCTTGTTGACCATCTGGCCGTCCTTGAAATGAACGGCGTCGAGATACCCGGAAACGCGGGCACGCACCTCCACCCCGTCGACCGCAACGAAGCGGCCGACGTACTCGTCCTGATCGGCGACCGTCTTGGCGACCGGCTGCGCGACCGTGACCTCCGGGGGCGGCGGCGGCCCGGCTTTCGTCGCCTGCGACTGGGTTCGCTCACAGGCAGCGAGGCCCAGGACGAGGCCCAGGAGCAGAGCCGCGGATAGAGCGGCCAGGCGCGCGCGCTGCGCACCAGACGTGACCGAGGTCGGCATGAGGTCCTGCGAGGCCGGGCGCCGATGCAGTGCAGCATATGGTGCCATTAACCCTGAGGCCGCAGACAGGCTCACAGGGATGTGAAGCACTACTCCACAAACAAATGATCTGTAAGTGTTTTCCAGGCGCCAGACTTAACCGGCCGGAGAACCGCTACGCCACGTCGGGATGAGTCGGGCCCGCAACAGCGGAGAGCCACGAACGGACGCTGGCCGCGCTGTCGAAATCCGCGCCGGCACGAGCGAAATGCTCGCCGGCGACCCGCAGGCCGAACCCGCCCAGGCGCTGCGCCATGCGCATCGCCGGCTCGTCGCCGTGGTCGTCGCCGATCATGATCGGGCAGCGGCCGCTGAAGGCCGGCAGGCGCATGAGCGACCCGAGGCCCGTCCCCTTCGAATGGGCCTTGGGAACAAGCTCCAGCACCTTGCGACCGGCACGCAGGGCAAAGCTCTCCCACTGCAGGACGATGCTGGCGAGGTCCCGCTCGATGGCCGGGCGCAACTGCGGCGCGTTGCGATAGTGCACGGCCACGCCGGCCCCCTTTTCCTCGACCAGGATGCCGGGCGACAGGCCGGCGGTGATGGCGTGCACCGCCTCGAGCAGCTCGTTTGGCACCGGCTCCGCCAGCAGCGCGGTCTCGCCGCCGGGGCGAATGCGCGCCTCCGCGCCGTGCACCCCCGATGCCACGAGGCGCAGGGGTTCGAAGAACCGGTCGGCATCCGATACGCGCCTGCCGGTCACCAGCGCGACGGCGCCGCCGAACCGCTTTTTCAGGCGCGCCAGCGTCTGCACGAGGCCTAAGGGGACCACTGCGGCGTCGGGCCTGGAAGCCAAGTCGAGCAGCGTGCCGTCGATGTCGATGAAAAGTGCCCATTCCGCGGCGTTGGCTAGAACGCGCTCGCGACTTGCAGCCCCCGGTTTGGAAATTTCATGCATCGTGTCGGCATACATGTAGAATAAATAGGGATTCAATTCGATCCCTTCTCCGGGTGCGACCATCTGCGCACGGGCAGCCGGGCGGCGCGCGCCGAGAGTTCGTGGGCGATGGCATCGTCGGACAACAGGCCGGTCTGGGTATCGGCGTGCCGCACCACCGATGCGGCGTTGACCGCGGCGGCGCGCAGCGCGTCCTCCGGCTTGCGGCCGAGCGCGATCTGGGCCGTGAAGGTTGCATTGAAGGCGTCGCCGGCGCCGGCGGTGCCGACCACCTCGCTCTCCAGCGCTGGACAGAAGTAGACGGCATCCTGCGCACCGAGGAAGGCGCCGTTGCGCCCGTCGGTGACCACCGCGTAGCGCGGGCCCAGCCGGCGCAAGGCATCGAAGAATGCGGCGAGGCTCATGTCGTGCCCGCCTGCGGCCAGCCCCCGGGCCACCAGGCGCGGCGGCTGCTCTCCGGGCTCCAGCGGCAGCGCGCGCCCGCCCTCGCCGAAACGTGCGACGAGCCCGGTGACGAGGACGTCGGCCTCCGCCCGGTTGACCACCAGGATGTCGATGCCGGCCAGCGCCTCCTGGAATGCGGCGCCGCGCGAGGAGAGCTGGCGGATGCCGGGATTGGTGGCCACCAGGGCCCGATGCGCCTTGGCCTGGGCGACGATGGCCGGGAAAGCGTCGGCGGCCTCGTTGCTGAGCGAGGAGACGTAGACCACATCGACGGCGAAGGCATCAGGCGTGAGGTCGGCCTCCGACAGGAGCGTATTGGCGCCCCGGAACGTGAAGATCGCGGCATTGCGGTCGTGCGAGGAGACGAGCACGGAGGCCCCCGTGGGCGCCCGCCCGTCGCGCACCGCCCAGCGGGTCGAGACGCCCTCGGCGAGCAGGCCCGCGAGCACGGTCTCGGCGCGCGCGTCCCGCCCGAGCTTGACGAGGGCGGCGACGTCGAGCCCCAGGCGCGACATGGCCACCGCGGCGTTCACGGCGCCGCCGCCGACGTGGGTGGAGATCGCCAGAGCCTCGGTCTTGCGGCCCTCCTCGAGCAGCAGGAACGAGCTGTCGGCGTTGCGCATGGTCATGCGCTCGATGCGATCGTCCGCGATGATCGCGATGGTGTCGATCATGGCGCCGCCGACGGTCAGAGCCTTCATGCGGGCGTCTCCCATTCGGCGCGCCGCCTGGCGGCGGGCTGGCCGGCGAACAACTCGTCGAGCTCGGGCTCCCACAGGCGCACGCCGCCGGTGACCCCCGCCACGTTGCTCACGACCCTGGCGTGCGGCGGCAGCTCGGCGGTGATCATGCGCGCGTTGCCGCCGCCGACATAGAGCGTATCGCAGGCCGTGAGCTTCATGACGGTCCGCAGCGACTGGACGACCCGCTCGTTCCACGCGTCCGGGCCGATCGCCGCGAGCACCGCCTGGCCGATGTGGGCGTCATAGCCGAGCTCCAGATGCAGCAGCAGCCGGCGGTTGCGGAAGAGCGCGCAGCCGACGCCGGTGCCGAGCGTCACGACGCAGTCCAGCCCGGGCCCCTCCACCACGCCTAGCCCCTGCACGGCGGCATCGTTGAGGACGCGCACCGGCACCCCGAAGCGCCGCGCCAGGGCCTCGATGAGATCGAGCCCGCGCCAGCGCTCGGTCCCGAGATTGCCGGCCGTGCGCACGATCCCGGCCCGCACGACGCCGGGAAAACCGACGGAGATGCGGTCGAAGTGCGGCAGTCGGGCCGCCAGCGCAGCGACGGCCTCCAGCACTGCCGCCGGGGTGGCGGGCTGCGGCGTGGGCGTCCTCACCTTGGCCGCCGCCAGGGCACCGCTGCCATCCAGCACGGAGGCCTTGATGTTGGAGCCGCCGATATCGATGGCGAGCGTAGAGAGGGCGGACGTCATGACGCGTGCCGGGTTTCAGGCTCCAGCTTCCAGGTTTCAGGGAGGCAACGCAGGTCCCTCCCCTGAAACCTGGAACCTGGCCCCTGAGCCCATCTTACCACGGTGCGGCCTCGCGCGCCGTCGCCGGGGGGCGCTGCTGCGGTGCCGCCATCGACTGGCGAAGCTTCTCCATGGCCCGGTTGATCGCCTCGGGGTGGCTGGAGGCGACGGCGTCGTTGGCTCCGGAGACGCGTGTCAGAGCCCCGAGGAACGACTGGCACCACGCCGCGATGTCGTGCGTCCCGACGACGCTCAGCAGCGCCCGGTGGCGCGCGTGGCGCTCGTCCGGACTCATCTCCAGCGCGCCGCGGATCACGTCGGCCGTGGCGTAGATGTCGTAGGGATTGACGATCAGCGCCGCATCGAGCTCCTCGGCGGCGCCGGCGAAGCGCGACAGGATGAGAACGCCCGGGTCCTCCGGATCCTGCGCCGCGACGTACTCCTTGGCGACGAGGTTCATGCCGTCGCGCAGCGGCGTGACGAGCGCGATGCGCGAGGAGCGGTAGATGGCGGTGAGCCGCCGGCGTGGGGTCGAGCGGTGGATGTAGTGGATCGGCACCCAGTCGAGCTCGCCGAAGCGCCCGTTGATCGAGCCGGCGAGGCTCTCGAGCTGCTGGCGGATGCCGGAGTAGGCCTCCACATCCTCGCGCGTCGGCGGGGCGATCTGGGTCAGCACGACCTGGCGCCGGTACTGCGGATTGGTCTCGAGGAACCGTCCGAACGCCTTGAACTTCTGCGGCAGGCCCTTGGTGTAGTCGAGCCGGTCGACGCCGATGATGCGGCTCATCCCGCGCCCCTGCACCAGGGCAACGTCGCGCCTCGCCCTGGCGAAGTCGGCCAGGTCGATGCCGATCGGAAAGCTCGCGACGCTCACGAGGCGGTCGAACACGCGGATGCGTCCGTCCGGCGTGACGCTGCCCATGACGCCGTTGGCGAGGTAGTCGATGAGGTTCGACACATCCGACTTGGTCTGCAGCCCGACCAGGTCGTAGGCCGCCAGACAGCGCGCGAGCTCCCTGTGCTCGGGGATGGCGATGAACGTCTGCCAGGGCGGGAACGGGATGTGCAGATAGAACCCGATGCGGTTGGCGACGCCCAGTTGTCTCAGCTCCACCGCCAGCGGGATCAGGTGGTAGTCGTGCACCCAGACGATATCGTCGGGCCGCAGCATGGGCTGCAGCAGCTGGGCGAGGCGGCGGTTCACGCCGATGTACTGCTCGAAGAAGCCGGCCTCGAACTGGGCCACGTCGAGCCGGTTGTGAAACACGGGCCACAGCACGGAGTTGGCGTAGCCGAGGTAGTAGCGCTCATGCTCGGAGGGCGTGAGCGGGACGGTGACGATGCGCCCGCCATGCTGGACGGCCCCCGCCTCCCCGGCGGGCTTGATCTCGCCGCTCCAGCCGAACCACAGCGAGGGGCGCGTGCGCGCGACATAGGCGAGCGCAACGGCGACCCCGCCGGCCTGCGCCGCCCGGCGCAGGTCGGACACACGGTTCGACACAAGAATGACGCGGCTCATCTGCCTTCACCTCTCATCCCATCATGAGCCCCTCTGCGTCGCATCTCGCAAGTGCGTAACGCTGGCCGGCAGCCGAGGGTTCCAGAGCTGCGGCGGGGCGCGGTCGCGGGCGCGGACGTCGCCGGCTAGCCCTGCACCCAGGCTTCCTGCCAGCTGCGCGAGAGGATGCGGCCGGTGTTGACGATGCCGGCCATGGAGTAGGTCTGCGGCAGGTTGCCCCAAAGCTCGCCGCTCGCGGGATGGAGGTCCTCCGAGAGCAGGCCGAAGGCGTTGCGGCGCGACAGCAGATCGGCAAACAGCTCGCGCCCTTCCTCCCGGCGGCCCAGAGCGGCGAGCGCGTCGATGTACCAGAACTGGCACACCAGGAATGCCGTCTCCGGCCGGCCGAAGTCGTCCTCGGCGGTGTAGCGCATGACGAAGCCGTGGCGCATGAGCTCGCGGCCGATGACGTTGCAGGTGCGCTCGAACCGCTCGTCGCCCGCAGGCAGGAGACCAAGATCGGACAGCAGCAGCACGCTGGCGTCGAGATCGCCGTGGTCGAGCGCGCCCGTGATGGCGCCCAGCTTCTCGTTCCAGGCACGCGCGAGGATCTGGGCGCGCAGGGCATCGGCATGGCCGCGCCAGTACGCGGCGCGATCGGCAAGGCCGAGGCGCGCGGCGATGCTGGCGAGCCGGTCGCAGGCCACCCAGCACATGGTGGCCGAATGCGTGTGCACGCGCTGACGGCCGCGGTATTCCCACGGGCCCGCGTCGGGCTCGAAGGCGAAGCGGCGCGCCTGCGCGCCCAGGGGCTCCAGGCGATGGAACAGCGCCGCGTCGCCCATGCGCGGCAACCGCTCGTCGATGAACATCTGCGACGCCCCGAGGATCACGCTGCCGTAGGCGTCGTGCTGCATCTGCTCGGCGGCCTGGTTGCCGATGCGCACCGGCCCCATGCCCTGGAAGCCAGCAAGGTCGGTGGCGAAGCGCTCCTCCAAGGGCTCGACCGGCACGATGCCGTAGACCGGGCGCAGCGGCAGGTCGGCCTCCACGGCAATGTTGGTGATGTAGTGGATGTACTCCTCCATGGTCTGCGTGGCGCCCAGCCGGTTCAGGGCCTTGATGACGAAGAAGGCGTCGCGCAGCCAGCAGTAGCGGTAGTCCCAGTTGCGCCGGGAGCCGGGCGCCTCGGGGATCGAGGTGGTGTGGGCGGCGATGATGGCGCCGGTCTCCTCGAAGTTGCAGAGCTTGAGCGAGATGGCGGCGCGGATGACGTCGGCCTGGTACTCGAGCGGCACGGCAAGCGAGCGGGCCCAATCCAGCCAATACTGGCGTGTGCGCTCCAGGAACTCCTGCGCGGTGTTGCCGACGGCGGCCTCGAACGGCTCGTCCGGGCCCAGAATGAGGGTGACCGGCCTGACGAGCGCGAAGGGCGCCTCCTGGGCGATGTAGGAGATCGGTGCGTCCGTCGTCAGGCGCAGGGTGTCGATGCCGCCGGAATAGCGGATGTGATTGGAGCCCAGCGCCCGGCTGGTGCAGGGCTGGCCGTAGTTGAACGTGGGGCGCACCCTGATCTTGATGCGCGGCAGGCCGGCCACCGGCTCGATGCGGCGGAACACCTGGGGCGGGTTGAACACGCGCTCGTAGCGCCGGAAGCGCGGCACGAAGTCGGTGATCGACACCGCATTGCCCGAGCCGTCGCGCATGACGGTGCGCACGATCGCGGTGTTGCGCTGGTAGGCCGCCTCGCTCGCCGCGGCCCCCTCCAGCACAACGTCGCAGAACCCCTTCTCCTCGTCGCCCGCCAGCAGGCGGGAGAACACAGGGTCGGAATCGAAGCGCGGAAAGCACCACCACACGAGACGCCCGCCGGTATCGAGCAAGGCGGCCGTGTGGCAATTGCCGATCACGGCGAGATCGAGCGCTGACCTCTTGGCCATGTCGGACGCCATCGCCTCCATGTTTTGGCGGGCCACGCTGGCAGGCTCAGCCCGGAACGGGCCGTCCTGGCCCGCGAGCGGCAGGAGGTGGTTCCCGGATTGCCCCCAACAGACTGAATCAAGGCAGCCGGAGGCGAAGAACAAGGCCGGCAAGCGAAATTTGTCAAGAAGCGCTGGCTTTGCTGGCGTGGCCTCCGTCGACGGCCGGCCCGTGGCTCCAATCGCCCCCACGCGGCCTCCAAACCTAGCGAAATCCCGGCCGCTTCGACCCCGAGGCTTGCCTGACTGGCGCAGGCAAGCCCCGGGGTTGACACAGTTCGATGCGTCGGAGTCACGACACCCAGGGAAGAGGGAACCCAGGCGAGGGAGCGGCGTTATCCCTGCAGCCACCGCGTCCGCTTCCCCCCGGACGAAGGGCCTTCCCCAACGGGTCGAGGTGGCATCCGGGGCGCCGTCATGTCCCCTCCCCTAGAGACGGCGCCCCTTTTCATTCTCTCCACGTATCCGGTTACTCGCCGAAATACTTCAGCGCGATCTGGATGCCCTCGTCGTACATCTTCTGGAAATCGTTCGAGTACTTCTCTCCGCGCTTGGTGCTGCGATGATAGAACTCGATCACGTTGGCGATCGGCGTGGCCGGGCGGCGGTTGTCGAGCGCCTCGATCTCCGTGGTCGATCCCACGTCGATGAGCCCGTCCAGGTCGAAATCGACCATGTAGTAGAACATGGCGCCGATGTAGGCGCCGCGCGCGTCCTCGTTGCGGATGCGCAGCATCTCGGCGCGATTGCCGTCAGGGGGGATGTGCTCATAGCACCAGCGGCGATCCTGCAGCCTGATGCATCCGGTCGTGGCTTCGCCGGAGCGCTCCAGCCACACCCGCTCGGTCTTGGCCCGGTTCCTCGAGAGGTTCTCTGGATACGGCATTTTCACCGATGTCACGAGATTGATGACCTTGCGCACGTCCTCGCGCTCGGCGGCGTGGACGGGTGTGGCCGCGAGAAGCACGCCCGCGAGAACGACCCACTTGGATTTCTGGAGCATGGCAACGCCTTTCCCTTGGAGAGCGATATTCGTCTCTGATGACCCGAGTCCCGCGTGTCGGGCCACCGGTACAGTCCAAGCTTAAAGCTTGCACAGGCACCTGGGTTCCCCTGAGGCATCCCCAAGCCACAAAATTCCGTGTGTATCGTGTTGCGGAGGCAACTGGGTCACACGATCGAAGGTCGAACAAGCGTGGTCGGATGGTCTCGGCCGGCCGGACGCGGCGGCCGTTGCGACTGAGGGCACGCCCTGTCCAGGCGTATAATCGTCCGCAGCAGCAATGAGATAGGGAGCAGCAAGAGGCGCTGCCGGCAAACGTGCTCATGCTGGAGGCGCGCCCGACCTCCCGCGAGCCGGGCGCTCCGAGATTGTGGTGGCGAGAACTACTCGCCCAGATGCTTGAGGGCGATCTGGATGCCTTCGTCGAACAGCTTCTGGAAGTCGCCGCGGAACTGGTCGCCACGGCCGGTGCCGCGATGGAAGAACTGCATCACCCGGCCGATCGGGAGCGTGCGGCTCGCCCTCGATCTTCGTCGTGCTGCCGAGGTCGGCCTGCCCGTCGAGATCGAAATCGACAGCGTATTGAAAGGCTTGGCCTGGCACGATGCCGGCAATCGGCTCGGCCCGGATGCGCAGCATCTCGGCCCGGGCACCGACGGCTGCAATGTGCTCGTAGCACCACTTCATCTTGTCATCGAGACGCAGGCACGCGGTGGTCGATGCATTGGTGTCGAGCACGACCACCTCGGTCCGTGACAGGTTGTTGCGCAGTTTCTCCGGAAACGGCATTTTTACGGCGGCGATGAGGTTGATGACCGCGCGCACCTGCTCGCGCTCAGCCGCCCCCGCAGGCGTCAGCGCAAGTGCACCGATCAGAGCCGTCGTCGCGGCGAGAGTCCCGATCTTCCGAGGCATGAGAGGTCCTTTCACTGAATGAGCTCCGAGGAGCTCCATGGCACCATCGACGCCACGGCACAGCTAAAGTTCGTCGGTTCTCGGGCAGCGGCTGTGATTTGCCGAGCTCGATCGCCGAGTCGACGCTTTTTGTTGTGACGGCGACGGAAAATGCCGTTGCTTTCCCCGGCGCTCATCCGGCCGAGCCCCGGGACGGCAGGCGTGCCAAGCCGTAGGGCGAAGTACCCCGGCAAGCCGCGGCTCGCTACCGGCCGGCTATGGCGCGATGATCTTGAAGGATTCGACGAAGCGCCGCGCGGCCTTTTCGCCGTCGGCCACCTTGTATTCCGCAAACACCTGATAGAACCAGTTGCCCTTCTCGTAGTAGCGGGCTTCGACCTGAAGGGCCTCGGCGCAACTGGCGCCGCGCTTCTCACGGCCTTGGCCCTTGGGCACGGTCAAGGCGGTCTGGCCCAGCACCGTCTGGCACTTGAAAAAGGTGAAGCCCGCCTCGACCCCCTTGTCGAAGTCGACGCCCTTCTTGGTCAGGGTCGCCACCACCGTGTACCTGTAGTTCGGCCCCTCCTGGATGTACTTGGTGGAGCGGACGATACGCGCTTTTGCCCCCTCGCTGATCTGCGTGGGACGGATCGAGATATCCCCGGAATATTCCGTCTCGAAACCGTCGGCCCTGTAGACGTGCTTGCGCCACGTCTGGGCGCGGACATCGACACTGCTCGCAACCAGTCCGAGCAGCACCAGCGTCAGAACCTTGGCTTGCCAGGGCATCCCTCGTCTCCCTCGATTTCCCCCAACCGGCGGCATGGTACGCCGTCCCGCCGGCCATGGGCAGCCAGACGGCGGAGAGGCGCAGCGCCTGTAGCGCCCAGCCCACACAAGCCGATTCTTGCGACCATTCGTGCAAGGAAATTATTGCTGCAGGGCAACGCCGATCCTGCGCACGCCCGGTCTGCCGCCCCGCGCGCTGCACGGGCTTCTGTCACCGCTTTGCGGCCTCGACAGACATCGCCGGACGGCTTTGCAGGGTGCGGGAACGTGCTCGCCGCGAGACGGCACGCACGGGGCTCAACTTTGCGCCAGCGTCTGTTCCAGCGCCTTCAGGAGCCTTTTGGCCTGCGCCAGAGCCGCGTCCTGCCGCTCTTCCTCTGTCCGGGTATCCAGCGATCTGCCGTCCCAGACCGAGACATGGGCGACGATGGCGCCGTCCGCTGTGAACGTCCCGATCTCGTACTCGCCGCGCGGGCGCTTCTTGATGATCAACTTGGGATCCGGCATGGACCCCACCCTAGCGCATGTTCAGTCAAATTGAACATGAAAACTCCGGTTGCTTAAGGCTCAAATGCGTAGCAAGTCCACAACCCGCAAGCCGCTACCAGACCGTAGCAGACCCGTTCTAGATGCAACCGTCATGCCGCGGGCAGCTGCGGGGCGCGAGCACAGAAGGTCTGAGAGCACGCCCACCGCCCGGCCCGAGCCGATGCCGGAAGCGAGGGCGGCCTGGCGCGCGCCTACTGGCCGTACCTGTAGGTCACGCCGATCGCGAGCTGCGGCGACCACAGGTCCGTCTCGAGCGTGCCGCCACCCTTCAAATCGGCCGTAATGGACGAGTAGCCGAGCTTGAACTCCGTGAAGACGGACCACTTCTCGTTGAGCTTGTACTCGAGCCCGGCGAGGATCTGCGCCGCGGGGCCGGCAAGCTGATACTCGTAGGTCTTGCTGCCGGAATCGAGCGTCACCTCCACGTGCGGGATCGTGACCCCGGCGCCGGCCCCGACGTAGGGCACCAGGGTGCCGTTCATGGCCGGGTTGAAGCGATAGAGCACCTGGAAGAGGACGAGATTGTTGCCGTCCGTGAATTCCAGGCGGTCGTAGGTGGTGTCGCTGGCGAAGTCGATGTCTGCCAACGCCTTGGAGTGACTGTACTCGACCGCCACGCCCCAATTCCTGCCCAGCCAGTAGGTGCCGCGCACGCCCCAGTAGGGCGGCATCTGGAACGACGCACCGTCCCAGTCGACCGAGCGGTCGTCCTGCTTGCCCGGAGCGTCGAGCGTCACCGTGCTGCCGAGATTCCAGTTGGCCCCGCCGAAGAGGCTGATCTGCGTCTCGGCGGATGCAGCCAGCGGGCACAGGCAAAGCCCTGCGATGGCCACACCGTAAGCCCAGAACCTGCAGCTCATGCTTCTCGCCCCCAATGCGCTTGGTGCAAGCGGGTAGACCCCCGTAAACCAAATCAGCGGCACCATAGAGCGTCATCGAGCGGGCGCGAAACGGTAATAGTGCCCTGGCGCCCGGCTCGGCGCGCGGCTGTTGCGCGAATGCCACTCGGGCCGCTCCGGCGCCTCCAGCTATCGCGACACTCGCTTGGCTTTTCCCTTGGCGGGCTTGGCGGCCGGGGCCTTGCCCTTCGAGGCGCTCGCAACGGTGCCCGCTGGGGCGGATTTGGCTTTGAGGGCCCGGCTGAGGATATAGCCGACCCCTGCGAGCGCCACGCCCAGAAGCAGCAGCACGGGCAGTGGTATGTCCCAGCCGGGCTCGTCGGAAGGACTGCCGCGGAACCGCTCGCGCCAGTCGCTGTACTCCTCCGGTTGGGTCTCCTGCGTGCCGGTCTTGGCGCCGGCCGGTCCCGAGGTGTCGCAGCCGGCGCTCGACACGCGGCAGCTTCCTTTTCGGTCCGACCCAGCCGCCGCCTCGCACATGGCGATCGCCTTGCTGCTCGCCGTCGCCTGGTCGGGGCCGACGGCCCAGCCCGCCCCTGGCGTCCCCGACTTGGGGTCCAAGGCAACTGCAAAGCACTCGCCCCGGCTGAAGGTCGCCACCACGCTGCAGCGCTCGGCTGCTTCACGGGCCTTGAATGTCCTGCAGTGCTGGAGGGCCTTTGCGGCCGCCTTCTCCTTCGGCAGGTCGACCACCATGCCGAAGGCAACGCCGTACTTGACGACGTCGCCCGTAGAGCCGACGGCAAGCGCGCCGTCGGCGCGCGCACTACGACCCGAGGCAAGGAGCAGCGCCGCAAGCAGCACCGCTGCCGCCAGCAACCCCGCTGCGGCGACGCCGGCTGCGCCCCTGTGCATAGGTGTCTCCTCCCCCAGGGCCAAGCTGGCGACGGCTCTGCAGCGCGGCCGCGCCCACCGCCATCCGTCCCGTCCACGTTGCCCGCTACCCTCCGGCGCCAGCAGTGCGTCAGAACACCCTTGGGATCAATCGTTTTCACGCGTGTGTGACACCCGCCTTCCGCCTCGGCGCGTCGCCCCATATTGCGGCCAGGGCCCTCGAGGCTCCCGCGCACTTCTCCCGTGCGCGCACTGTCCACAAAGAGGAGAGATGATCATGAGAAGCACAAGAAGCATGCTGGCCGCGATCCTCGCCCTGTCGGTGCTGGCCGGCGTCGCCGGCTCGGCGCTCGCGCAGGACGACGGCTTTCCGCGCGAGTTCTGGAAAAAGCAGGAGCGCAACATGCCATAACAGCGGCAGGCTCGTCCTTGCGCAAGACCGGCGCGCAACACCGGCGCGCAAGACCGGCGCGCGCCCGCACCGCGCGCCGGTCTTCTCGCGCACGCACGTATGGCGTTGGCGCGCCGTGCTATTGCCCTTTGCACACGACGTAGGCGCCACAGCGTCGCATTCACCAGCGACACTTTGTCCCCGATAATGCCCAGAGCGGGCCAAATCGTGCGGACCCGCTCATTTTTTGCGAAAGCCTGCCTGATCCTCCCGGGCCTGTCTCCCCCAACTCTCCCCCGGTGCGGACTGCTGCCCACCCCGGGAGCAGAGCCTGCACGCAATTGGCGCGCCGGTGCAAAAGGGGGTACATGCATGGCAAGAGCGATCCCCGCGGCAGGCGTGCCACGGCGGCGGCCGTGATGCGCGGGCTGGGGTTGAAGAGGGAATAGTCTGGAGTGCCGACTGCGCTGGCATTGTGCGGGGTTGCCGTCCTCCTCGGAACCGCCGCCTTGGCGCTCGTTGCAAGGGGCCGCGGCGCTGTCACGAGCCGCCTCGTCTACGGCGTCTGCCTGGCGGTTGCGCTGGTCCTGCTCGTGGTCGGCTCAGTGCATCTCCTGTTCATCCAGGCCGCCACGCCGGCTGTCGTTCTGCCCATCGGCCTGCCCTGGATCGGCGCGCACTTCCGCCTCGATGCGCTCGCCGCGTTCTTCCTGATCGTGGTCAACCTGGGTGCCGCCGGCGCCAGCCTGTTCGCCATGGGCTACGGCGAGCACGAGACCGCGCCGGAGCGCGTCATTCCCTTCTATCCCGCTTTCCTCGCGGGCATGAACCTCGTCGTCCTGGCCCACGATGCCTTCTCGTTCCTGTTCGCCTGGGAGCTCATGTCGCTCACCTCCTGGGCGCTGGTGATGGCCCACCATCACGATGCCGACAACCGCCATGCCGGCTACGTCTACATCGTCATGGCGAGCTTCGGCACGCTGGCGCTCCTGCTGGCCTTCGGCCTGCTCGCCGGCGGCAGCGGTGGCTATGCCTTCGACCAGATCCGGGATGGCGCCCACGTCCTGCCGGGGCTGGTGCTGATCCTGGTGCTGCTCGGCGCCGGCTCCAAGGCTGGCCTCGTGCCGCTGCACGTGTGGCTGCCGCTGGCGCATCCCGCGGCACCCAGCCACGTCTCGGCGCTGATGAGCGGCGTCATGACCAAGGTGGCGGTCTACGGCTTCATCCGCATCGTGTTCGACCTCAACGGGGCACCGACCTCGTGGTGGAGCATCCTCATCATCGCGCTCGCCGGCATCACCTGCGTGATGGGCGTGCTGAGCGCCCTGATGCAGCACGATCTCAAACGGCTGCTCGCCTATCACACGGTGGAGAACATCGGCATCATCTTCATCGGCGTCGGGCTTGCGCTGGCCTTCGCGGCGCACGGCTTCAGCGAGCTCGCGGCGATGGCGCTCACCGCTGGCCTCCTGCACGTCTTCAACCACAGCCTGTTCAAGAGCCTGCTGTTTTTCGGCTCCGGCGCCATCCTCAACGCCACCGGCCAGCGCGACATGGAGCACCTGGGCGGCCTCATCCACACCATGCCGCGCACCGCCTTCGCCTTCCTGGTGGGCTGCGCGGCGATCTCGGCGCTGCCGCCGTTCAACGGCTTCGTTTCCGAATGGCTGACGTTCCAGGCAATCCTGTTCAGCCCGACGCTGCCGGCCTGGGGCCTCAAGCTGATCGTGCCCGCCGTCGGCGCTTTGCTCGCTCTGTCGGCGGCGCTGGCCGCCGCCTGCTTCGTCAAGGCCTTCGGCGTCACTTTCCTCGGCCGGCCGCGCACCGTTGCAGCGCAATCGGCCACCGAGGTGGATCGCTACTCGCTCACTGCCATGTTCGCGTTCGCGGGCCTCTGCCTCATCGCCGGCATCCTGCCCGGCCTCCTCATCGATGCACTGGCGCCGGTGACGCAGAGCCTGCTCGGGGCCCGCATGCCCTCCCAGAGCACCAACCCCTGGCTGTCGATCGTGCCGGTCGCCGAGAGCCGCAGCTCCTACAACGGCCTGCTCGTGTTCGTCTTCGTCGGCATCTCCGCCCTCGCCGCCGTGCAGGTGATCCACCGCTACGCCTCGCGTGAGGTGCGCCGCAGCCCGCCCTGGGATTGCGGCTATCCCGATCCAGACCCCGCCACGCAGTACACCGCCGACAGCTTCGCCCAGCCGATCCGGCGCGTGTTCGGCACCACGGTGTTCCGCGCCGCCGAGCGCGTCGAGATGCCGCCGCCGGGCGATCCCACCCCGGCCCGTCTCACCGTCACGCTGCGCGACCTGATCTGGGATACCCTCTACGCGCCGCTGGCCGGCGGCATCGCGCGCGCCGCGGAGAGGCTCAACCGCCTGCAGTTTCTCACCATCCGCCAATACCTGAGCCTCGTGTTCGCCGCGCTCGTCGGCCTGCTGCTGGTGCTGTCGATATGGTCGTGATCCTCGACCTCGTCCTCGGGCTCGTGGTGCAGGGCCTGCAGATGGTGCTGGTGCTGGCGCTGGCGCCCTTGCTGCTCGGCTTCACGCGCAAGGTCAAGGCGCGCCTCCTGCGCCGCCGCGGCCCGCCCGTGCTGCAGCCCTACCGCGACCTCCTGAAGCTCATCCGCAAGGAGGCGGTGCTGGCGCAGAACGCCTCCTGGCTGTTCCGCACCGCCCCCTACCTGATCTTCGCCGCCACCTGGGTTGCTGCAGCACTGGTTCCCACCTTCGCCACGGGTCTCAGCTTCAACTGGGCCGCCGATCTCATCGCCGTCACCGCCCTCGTCGGCTCCGCCCGCTTCCTGATGGCGCTCGTTGGCATGGACGTGGGCACCAGCTTCGGCGGCCTCGGCTCCTCCCGCGAGATGCTGTTCGCCTCGCTGGCCGAGCCCGCCATGATCATGATCGTCTTCACCGTGGCGCTGGTTGCAGGCTCCACCCAGCTGTCCGCGATCGCCAACTTCATGCTCGATCACGCCACCTTGCGCGTCTCGCTGGGGCTCGCCTTGATCGGCCTCGTCATCGTCGCGGTCGCCGAGAACGCCCGCATCCCCGTGGACAACCCCGCCACCCACCTCGAGCTCACCATGGTGCACGAGGCGATGCTGCTCGAGTACTCCGGCCGGCATCTCGCCGTGATCGAGTTCGCCGCAGCCCTGAAGCTCCTGCTCTACGTCTCGCTCATCGCCTGCATCTTCGTGCCCTGGGGCATCGCGCCTGCCGGCGCCGGCGTCGGGGCGATGGCGATCGGGCTGCTGACCTACCTCGGCAAGCTGTTCGCCGGCGGCTTCCTCCTGGTGCTGGCCGAGACCTCGGTCGCCAAGATGCGGGTGTTCCGCGTGCCCGAGTTCCTCGGCATCGCCCTCATGCTGGGCCTGCTCGGCACCCTCCTCCTGTTCGTGTCGCGGAGCTTCTAGATGGACGGCATCTCCTTCGATGTCGCGCACATGCTGGCCGGCGGCCTGGTGCTGGTGAGCTTCGTGCTGCTCTACCAGGAGCGCATCTTCGCGCTGCTCAACGTGTTCGCGCTGCACGCGCTGGTGCTCTCCGCCTCGGTGGCCTGGCAGGGCCTGATCCAGCAGGCGCCGCATCTCTACATCACCGCCGGCATCGCCCTCGTCCTCAAGGCCTTCATCATCCCGGTCGCGCTGCACCGCATGGTCATGCGGCTCGGCATCCATCGCTCGATCGAGACGGTGGTCGGCATCGGCCCGACCATGCTGGCCGGCATCGGTCTCGTGGCGCTCTCCATGGTCGTGATGCTCAAGGCGACCATCGCGGCGGACGCCGGTCCGCTCGCCCGCGAGGACCTCGCCTTCGCCCTGTCGGTGGTGCTGCTGAGCCTGATGATGATGGTGACGCGCCGCAACGCGGTGAGCCAGGTGGTCGGCTTCATGGCGCTCGAGAACGGCCTGATCCTGGCGGCCGCGGGCGCCAAGGGCATGCCGCTGGTGGTGGAGATGAGCGTGGCCTTCTCCGTGCTCGTCGCCTTCATCGTGATCGGCGTGTTCCTGTTCCGCATCCGCGAGCGCTTCGACACCGTCGACGTGCAGGCGCTCGACGCCTTCCGGGGAGAGCGGCGGTGAGCAACATCTGGTCCGCCATGCCCATCGACGCGCTGACGGCGGTGCTGTTCATCCCCGCCGCCGCCGCGGCGCTGCTCGTCGTGCTGCCCGGCTACTGGCTGAGCGCGCGCCTCAACGTGCTGGCCTCGTTCCTCACCTTCCTCGCGGCCCTGTCGCTGCTGTTCGTGCGGCCGGCGCCGGGCGTCTACCTCTTCGTCGACGACCTCAACATCGTCTTCGTGGTGCTCTCCACCTTCGTCGGCTTCACCTCGAGCGCCTTCTCCGCCAGCTACATCGGCCACGAGCTGGAGATCGGCCGGCTCACGGCGCGCTACCTGCGCTTCTACCATGCCATGTACCAGACCCTGATGTTCGCCATGAACCTCGGGTTGCTCGCCAACAACATCGGCCTGATGTGGGTCGCCATCGAGCTTGCCACGCTCACCACCGTGCTGATGGTGGGCGTCTACCGTACGCACGAGGCGCTGGAGGCGGCGTGGAAGTATTTCATCCTGGGCAGCGTCGGCATCGCACTCGCGCTCTTCGGCACCATCCTGGTCTACATGGCCGCGCGGCCGGTGCTGGGAGAGGGTCAGGACGCCATGGTGTGGACGGTGCTGATCGCCAAGGCCGGCGCCTTCAGCCCCGAGATCCTCAACGTCGCCTTCATCTTCCTGATGCTGGGCTACGGCACCAAGGTGGGCCTCGCCCCGCTGCACGCCTGGCTGCCCGATGCGCACGCCGAGGGACCCACCCCGATCTCCGCCGTCCTCTCCGGGCTCCTGCTCAACGTCGCGCTCTACGCGGTGCTGCGCTTCAAGATGCTGCTCGCCGCCAACCCGGCGGCCATCGCACCGGGGCCCCTGATGATGACGCTCGGCCTCGTGTCGCTGATCTTCGCGGGCTTCATGCTCTACCGGCGCCGTGACATCAAGCGCATGTTCGCCTACTCCTCGATCGAGCACATGGGGCTCATCACGTTCGCCTTCGGCATGGGGGGCACGCTCGCCAACTTCGCAGGCCTCCTGCACATGACCATGCACTCGCTGACCAAGTCGGCGATCTTCTTTGCTGTCGGCCACATCGCGCAAGCCAAGGGCACGCAGCGCATCGCCGAGATCCGCGGGCTCACCCAGAGCCATCCGCTGCTGGGCTGGGGGCTGGTGCTGGGCGTGGTGTCGATCGCCGGCCTGCCCCCCATGGGCATCTTCATGAGCGAGTTCCTGATCGTCAGCTCGACCTTCGCGCGCCAGCCCCTGCTGGCCGTCCTCGTGGTGTTCGGCCTCCTGGTGGCGTTCGGGGCGCTGCTCCTGCGCTTGAGCGAGGTGGCGTTCGGCGAGCCGACGGGCAACATGGACAAGGTCAAGGCGTCCTATCTGCCGCTCTACGCCCACCTCCTGCTGGTGCTGACGGCGGGGATCTATCTGCCGCCGCGGCTCGTGGACTGGTTCCAGAGCGTGGCGCGGCTGCTGGGGTGATCGCATGGTGTGGCTCGAGGAGTTGCTGACCGAGCTGCCGCCGGCGGGCGCACAGCGGCCGCATCCGCGCTTTGCCTCCGATGTCAACATGTGGCGGCGCATCCTCGGCCATCTCTCCGAGGGGCATTGCACCCTGCTCAGCCTCTGGGGCGAGCCCGATGCCGTGCATCTGGCCGTCGAGAGCGAGGGCTACATCGCCGTCGTGACGCTGGCCGACCAGCGCTTTCCCTCGGTCGCCCGGGTGCACCCGCCGGCGCTGCGCCTGGAACGGGTGCTGACCGATCTCTACGGCCTGGAGCCGCAGAACGGGACGGACCGGCGCCGCTGGCTCGACCACGGCTGGTGGGGGGTGAGGCACCCGCTCGGCGATCATTACAAGACGCCGACCATGGGCGACGCCTACGCCTTCCACCCGGCCGAGGGCCCGCCGCTGCATCAGATCCCCGTGGGGCCCGTGCACGCCGGCATCATCGAGCCCGGCCACTTCCGCTTCCACTGCAACGGCGAGACCGTGGTGCGCCTGGAGGAGCGCCTCGGCTACGTCCACAAGGGCATCGACGGCCTGATGCTCGGTGCCCCGCTGGAGCGCGCCGCCAAGCTCGCGGGACGCACCTCGGGCGACAGCACCGTGGCTTACGCGCTGGCCTTCGCGCGCGCGGTGGAGGCGGCACTGGGCGTGGAGGCGCCGGCGCGCGCGGTGTGGCTGCGCGCCCTGATGGCCGAGCTGGAGCGGCTCGCCAACCACTTCGGCGACATCGGCGCGATCTGCAACGACGCCTCCTTCTCGCTCCTGCACGCCCACTGCCACATCCTGCGCGAGCGCGTCCTGCGCGCCTCGGGGGCCTGCTTCGGCCACCGGCTGATGATGGACAAGGTGTTGCCGGGTGGCGTTGCCGCCGATCTCGATCGCGACGGCGAGGGTCAGGTCCGCGCCCTGCTCGCCAACATCCGCCGCCGCTTCCCCGAGCTGGTCGAGCTCTACGACAACACCGCGTCCTTGCAGAACCGCACCGTCGGCACCGGCCTCCTGACGGCGGAGCTGGCGCGCCAGTACGGCGCCGGCGGCTATGTCGGCCGCGCCTCCGGCCGCACCTTCGACTCGCGCAAGACGCCCGGCTACGCGCCCTACACCAGCCTCACCTTCGACGTGCCGGTCCGCACCCAGGGCGATGTCGACGCCCGCGTCTGGGTGCGCATCGGCGAGGTGGAGCAGTCGGTGCTGATGCTCGAGCAGATCCTCGAGCGGCTGCCCGGCGGCGCGGTGCGGGGTGATCTGCCGACAGCCAAAATCCCCGAGGGCGGGGCGGAAGGGCTGGCGCTCGCGGAGGCGTTCCGCGGCGATGTCCTCGCCTGGGTGCGGCTCCGGCTGGACGGTACCGTCGACCGCTGCCACCTGCGCGATGCGTCCTGGTTCCAGTGGCCGCTCTTGGAGGCGGCCATCGAGGGCAACATCGTCGCCGACTTCCCGCTCTGCAACAAGTCGTTCAACTGCTCCTACTCGGGGCACGATCTCTGAGAGACCCATGCGCAAGCTGCTGCTCAAGAGCCTCCTGCAGCCGACGCTGACCGAGCGGGCGCCGCGCCGCGACGATCCTGCCCTCGCCGAGCTCGCCAGCCGGCTCGATGCCGCCGCGCGCAGCCGGCTGGGCCGCAGCCTGTCGATCCGCCAGGTCGATGCGGGCTCCTGCAACGGCTGCGAATTGGAGATCCACGCGCTCAACAACGCCTTCTACGACCTGGAGCGCTTCGGCCTCCGGTTCGTCGCCTCCCCGCGCCATGCCGACGTGCTGCTCGTCACCGGCCCCGTCACGCTCAACATGCGCGAGGCGCTGGAGCGCACCTACTGGGCCACGCCCGAGCCGAAATGGGTGGTCGCGGTGGGCGATTGCGGCTTCGACGGCGGCCTCTTTCAGGGCAGCTACGCCTGCGTCGGCGGCGTCTCCTCGGTGATCCCGGTGGACCTCGTCATCCGCGGCTGCCCGCCCACCCCGCAGATGCTGCTCGAGGGCCTCCTCGCCCTCGTCGAGCAGAGCAGCAAGGCCGCAGCGCCCGCAGCCGCGCCCACGCCCGCCGAGTAGCGCCGGCAGGCGCGACCAGCGCCGTCGGAGGCAACCACGGCGTCGATCCGGAGATCGACCAGCCGGCGCGATTAGCTGGGCTCCAGGGGGGCCGGCGCGTTGCGCATGACATCCAGGTAGAGCTCGTGCACGCGCGCCTGGTTCAAGACGACGTGCGGCAGCTCGGAGAGCCCGTCCTCGACTTCCTGCACCCTGCCGCTGCGCACCACCCTTTCCCGGTCGGCGTCGTGCGGCTGCCAGAAAGGTCGTCTCGACGATCCAATGGGCCTCCTTCTCGACCCGCTCCCTGAATCGGAATGCCTCGAGCATCTCCATCGTCCGGCAGGCAGCCGGGATGTCACCCCGGGCCAGGCTCCGGCGCCAGCTGGCGCTCGACGAGCCGGGCAAACATTGCGGCCCCGTAGGGAATGGCGTCGTCGTTGAAATCGTATCGGTCGTTGTGCACGGGCGCGCTGGCTTCCCCGTTTCCGAGGTTGATGTACGCCCCGGGGACCTTCTCGAGCATGAAGGCAAAGTCCTCCGAAGCCGGAGCAGGCGCCTTGTTGCGATCGACATTGGCATCACCGACCAGATCGGCCGCCGCATCGGCGATGGCACGCGTCGGCTCGGGCGCGTTGACGAGGGGCGCGAAGGTCAAACGGAAGTCGACCTCGGCTTTGGCGCCGAGGCCTTCGGCGACGCCGGTCGCAACGCGCTCCATGGCAGCCTGGATGAGGCCGAGCGTCTCGCGCTTCATGGCGCGCACCGTACCGCCCATGTGCGCGCGTTCGGGAATGACATTGTAGGCGTCGCCGCCGTCGATCCTGGTCACGCTGAGGATTCCCAGGTCGGAGGGCACGAGGTTGCGCGCGACCACCGTCTGCAGCGCGGTGCAGATATGGCAGGCGGCGACCACGGGATCGATGGCCAGGTTGGGCCGGGCGCCGTGGGCTCCACGACCCTTCACGGTAATGTCGAAGAATGCGCCGCCCGTCATGGCGGTGCCGGGCGTGATGGAGAAATGCCCGACGGACGCACCCGGGCGATTGTGAAGGCCGTAAAGCTCGTCTGAGGGAAAGCGCTCGAGCAGGCCGTCCTCCAGCATGGCGAGGGCACCGCCCGCGCCCTCCTCGCCGGGCTGGAATATGAAGTTCACCGTTCCGCTGAAGCGTCGCGTCTCGGCGAGGTAGCGTGCCGCGCCCAGCAGCATCGTCGTGTGCCCGTCGTGGCCGCACGCGTGCATGGCGCCCGAGACCCCGCTTTGGTAGGCGACCCCCGTTCGCTCGTGGATCGGCAGCGCGTCCATGTCGGCACGCAGGCCGACGGAGCGCAACCTGTTGCCCGACCGCAGCACGCCAACCACGCCGGCACCGTCGACGAGCCGGTGCACCTCGATGCCCCAGGACCCGAGCAGCCGGGCAACAACGTCGGCGGTGCGGTGTGTTCGGAGGCCCAGCTCCGGATGGGCGTGGATGTCTCGGCGGATGCCCGTCAAGTCCGCGTGATACGCGCGCACTTGCTCCAGCGTTGCCTTGGCAGCCCTAGTCTCCGACATGGCGCATTCTTCCTCGAAGAGACGATGCAGGCGGAGAGCGAGGATCGCCGGTAACGGCACCGCGTGCAAGAGCATCGGCGGCGGTCGCTGCGCCGCCTCACACCCTCACGTCACGCCGCCAGCTGAAGAGGTGGCCCCAGTTGCGCTCCAGGACTGCGACGAGCCGCCGTAGACCGCGCGTGGCCGATGCAATCAGCGCCAGCCCAGGCGAGGAGCGATGTGGGTCAGGATCGCCTCGATGACATGCGCGTTGTAGTCGACGCCGAGCTGGTTGGGCACGGTGAGCAGCAGCGTGTCGGCCTCCGCGATGGCCTCGTCCTCGGCCAGCTGCTTGACGAGCACGTCGGGCTCGGCAGCGTAGCTGCGGCCGAAGATCGCCCGGGTCTTCGCATCGATGAAGCCGACGTGGTCCTGATCCTCCCCCCCGCGCCCGAAGTAGGCGCGGTCGCGGTCGTCCACCAGCGCGAAGATCGAGCGGCTGACCGACACCCTGGGCTCGCGTGTGTGGCCGGCCGCCTTCCACGCCTCGCGGTAGGCCCGGATCTGGGCGGCCTGCTGGACGTGGAAGGGGCGTCCGTCCTCGTCGTCCTTGAGCGTGGAGCTCTGCAGGTTCATGCCCAGCCTGGCGGCCCACCCCGATGTGGCGTTGGAGCCGGCGCCCCACCAGATGCGCTCGCGCAGGCCTTCCGAGTGCGGCTCGACACGCAGCAGGCCGGGCGGGTTGGGGAACATCGGGCGCGGGTTGGGCTTGGCGAAGCCCTCGCCGCGCAGCACGTCGAGAAAAATCTCCGCGTGCCGACGCGCCATGTCGGTGTCGCTCTGACCCTCGGGCGGGACGTAGCCGAAGTAGCGCCAGCCATCGATCACCTGCTCGGGCGACCCGCGGCTGATGCCCAGCTGCAGCCGCCCGCCGGCGATGACGTCGGCCGCACCAGCGTCCTCGGCCATGTAGAACGGGTTCTCGTAGCGCATGTCGATGACGGCGGTGCCGATCTCGATGCTCTTGGTCCTGGCGCCGACGGCCGCCAGCAGCGGGAACGGCGAGCCGAGCTGGCGGGCGAAGTGATGCACCCGGTAGTATGCCCCGTCGAGCCCCAGCGCCTCGGCGGCGACGGCCAGCTCGATGGACTGCAGCAGCGCGTCGGAGGCCGACCGCGTCTGCGAGCTGGGCGAGGGCGACCAGTGCCCGAACGACAGGAAGCCGATCTTCTTCGCAGGCACGGGGCAGCTCCATGGGCGGTCGAGCGAAGCTCACGCTGACGTGTAGCGGGTAGCGCCTCGCCGACAGCATGTAAACGCCGATAGCTGGGTATCTGCTCCGCGAGCCTACGGCGCATAAGCTGGCGCATCGGCTATCGGGGCGAATCCCAACCGCAGCCGCGACGGGACTCCCCTCCCCATCATTGTCGGGTTGTTTTCATCGACAGCTCCGGCGCGCGGGGGTTGCGGGCGTGACCCCACGCGTCCAGGGGCTCTGCTCGCCGAACGGGTTGACGGTTATGGGCCCTCGCCCACCAGGGGCTCAGCTTGCGCCCGGTCCCGGTCTTGCCCATCCGCCGGTACGTCTGGCATGGTCGTCCCGGGCCCGGCCTTCGGGCCTGCGAAGACCCTTGCGCTTCAAGCGGGGCTCGGTCAGGGGGAGCGCCCGTTGAGCATTGCTGAGGTCGGCTACGATGCCCGCGCGCGGCCCGTGAGCGCCCCGGCCGTCGCCTTCGAGGCGGTGAGCGTCACCTTCCCGGTGACCGGCGGCGCCGGCTACCGGGCCGTCGCCGAGACCACCATCGAGGTTGCCGCGCACGAGCTCGTCTCCATCGTCGGCCCCACGGGCTGCGGCAAGTCCACCCTGCTCAACGTTGCGGCCGGGCTGCTTGCACCTACCACGGGCAGGACCTTCGTGTTCGGGGCACCCCTCGCCGGCCTCAACCGCGCCGCCGGCTACCTCTTCCAGCAGGACGCCGTGATGCCCTGGAAGTCGGCGCTCGACAACGCGGCGATCGGCCTGGAGGTGGCCGGCACGCCGCGTCGCGAGGCGCTGGAGCGGGCACGGGCGTGGCTCAAGCGGGTGGGGCTTTCAGCCTTCGCCGACCGCTACCCGCACCAGCTCTCCGGCGGCCAGAGGAAGCGCGTCGGCCTCGCCCAGGTGCTGATCCGCGACCCCAAGCTCCTGCTGATGGACGAGCCGTTCGGACCGCTCGACGCCCAGACCCGCCAGATCATGGGCAACCTCCTGCTCGACCTGTGGGCCGCCGACCGCAAGGCCGTGCTGTTCGTCACCCACGACCTCGAGGAGGCGATCGCGCTCTCCGACCGCGTCCTCATCATGTCGGCGGGGCCCGAAGCGCGCGTCATCGGCGACCACGCCATCGACCTCGGCCGCCCGCGCGATGTGGCCGAGGTGCGGCTGCAGCCCCGCTTCCGCGAGCTGCACAAGGCGATCTGGGACCAGCTGCGCGGCGAGGTGCTCAAGGCCTACCGCGAGGAGCAGCCGTCGTGAGTGGCGCAAAGCTCCGCCTGTTGCTCCTGCAGGTCCTGGTCGGCGTGGCGGTGCTGCTCGTGTGGCACATCGGCGCCACGGTTCCCATCGGCGGCACGTTTCTGCTGCCCCAGTTCTTCTTCTCGACGCCGATCGATGTCGCCTCGCGCGTCTGGACCATGTTCGCCGAAGGCACGGCAAAGGTCGTCGCCTGCACCGAGCCCATCGACCTCTCCGCGCTGCTCAGCATCTCCGCGCCCTGCTTCGGCAAGACCGTCTGGCAGCATCTCCTGATCACGCTCACCGAGGGCATTCTCGCCTTCCTGATCGGCGCGGTCGCGGGCATTGCCATCGGCTTCTGGCTGGCGCGGCGGCCGCTGCTGTCCGCGGTATTCGACCCCTACATCAAGATGCTCAACGCGCTGCCACGCGTGGTGCTGGCCCCGATCTTCCTGCTCTGGCTCGGGCTCGGCATCTGGTCCAAGGTCGCGCTGGGCGTGACCTTGGTGTTCTTCATCGTGTTCTTCAACGTCTACCAGGGCGTGCGCGAGGTGAGCCCCACCATCCTCGCCAACGCGCGCATGCTCGGGCTGAGCGAGCGCCAGCTGTTCGCCCACGTCTACTGGCCCTCGGCGCTCTCCTGGATGTTCTCCTCGCTGCACACCTCGGTGGGCTTCGCCATCATCGGCGCGGTGGTCGGCGAGTACCTGGGCTCCGCGGCCGGACTCGGCTATCTGATCCAGCAGGCCGAGGGGACGTTCGACACGACAGGCGTGTTTGCCGGCATGGTCATTCTTGCCGGGTTCGTGCTCATCATCGACTGGTTCGTGACGCTGGCGGAGAGGCGCCTCCTGGTCTGGCGCCCGCCGGCCGCCACGGGGCAGGCGTGAAGATAGGAGCGCGATTGGCTCTGTGACCGCGACTGAGCGTACTGCGTATCATCCCGGCGCTCGCCTGCCCCGGCGAACCGGCCGGGGTCGGGATCCATCTCACCGCTTGCTCCGGCATGCGGTATTGGCTGGATGCCGGGGGCAAGCCCCGGCATGACAAGAAAACCACGAGGGAGATAGCGCAATGCAGTTCCTGAGAACCATCGCGACAGCCATTGCCGTCCTGGCGCTGGCCGCCGGTGCGAGTGCGCAGGCGCCGGAGCGCAAGGACATCAAGCTCGGCGTCGGCGGCGCGCCGGCGCTCTACTACCTGCCGCTCGCCGTCACCGAGCGGCTGGGCTATTTCAAGGAGCAGGGCCTCAACGTCGAGGTCAGCGACTTCAAGGGCGGCTCGCAGGCGCTGACCGCCCTCGTCGGCGGCTCGGCGCATGTGGTGACCGGCGCCTACGAGCACACCATCCGCATGCAGGTGAAGGGCCAGGACATCCTCGCCGTCCTCGAGCTCGGCCGCTATCCGGGCATCGTGCTCGCGGTCAAGAAGGACCGCGCCGGCAAGATCAAGAGCGTGGCCGACCTCAAGGGTGCCAAGATCGGCGTCACCGCGCCCGGCTCCTCCACCAACATGATCGTGTGGTACCTGATGGCCAAGGCCGGCCTGAAGCCCGACGATGCCTCCTTCATCGGCGTCGGCACCGGGCCGTCGGCGATTGCCGCCATGCAGCGCGGCGAGATCGACGCCATCTCCAACATCGATCCGGTGATCGCCAAGCTGCAGTCGACGGGCGACATCGTCGTGCTCGAGGAGACACGCACGGCCGAGGGCACCACCAAGGTGTTCGGCGGACCGATGTCGGCGGCCGTGCTCTACATGAGGCGCGACTTCATCACCGCCAACCCCAACACCGTGCAGGCGCTCGTCAACGCCCTCTACAAGGGTCTCAAGTGGCTGGACAAGGCGACGCCGGAGCAGGTGGCAGCCACCGTGCCGGAGCAGTACTGGCTGGGCGACAGGGCGCTCTACACCGCCGCCGTCAAGGCCAACCTGCAGCTCTACTCGCGCGACGGCATCGTCAGCGCCGACAGCCAGAAGCGCTCGCTCGCGTTCCTGAAGCAGTTCGACAAGCAGATCGCCGCCGCCAACGTCGACACCAGCAAGACCTGGGACGACCGCTTCGTTAGGAAGGCCGCCGCGACGATAAGGTAGGTTGCGTCAACCCCGGCGAAAGCCGGGGGCAGACCCAACACCCGATGTTGGATCTTCGGCTTCGCCTCGACCCAACCTACGCCTCACCAGAGCCCCTTGAGGCGCCCGCCGTCGAGGTTGAGCGATATGCCCGTGATGTAGCTCGCCCGCTCCGAGCACAGGAACGCAATGGCGCTGGCGAGCTCCTCGGGCCGGCCGAAGCGGCCGAGCGCGTTCTTGCGCGCGGCGAGCCGGCGCGCCTCGTCCTCGGACCTGACGCCGAGCTCGGCCTGCAGGCCCTCGGCATTGCGCTTCCACAGGCCGGTGTCGACCCAGCCGGGGCACACGGCATTGACGAGCACGTTGTCCTCGCCGAGCTCGGTGGAGAGCGACTTCGTCAGGTTGAGCAGCGCGCTGTTGGCGATGCCGCTGCCCAGCATGTAGGGGTCGGGCTCCTTGCCGGCGCCGCCTATGATGTTGACGATGCGCCCCCATTTCTGCGCCTGCATCGCCGGGGCAACGAGGCGGATGGCGCGCATGAAGCCGTAGAGCTTGGTGTCGAGCTGCACCTGCAGCGCCTCGTCGGTCAGCGCCGCGAAGCGGCCCGAGTACATGGTGCCGGCGTTGTTGACGAGGATGTCGACGCCGCCGAGCCTGGCCTTGCCGGTTTCCACCACGCGGGCCACGTCGGCCGCCTTGGACATGTCCGCCTGAACGGCGTGGACCTCGCCGCCGGGGGCTTGCGCCAGCGCCGCGCGCGCTGCCTCGAGCTTCTCCGCGTTGCGCGCGCAGATCAGCACGCGCGCACCCTCCTGCAGGAAGAGGCGTGCCGTCTCGTAGCCGATGCCGCTGCTGCCGCCGGTGACGACGGCGCGCTTGCCCTCGAGCCCCAGTTCCATGTTCCCTCCGTGGGGGTCGGAAGGGGTCAGACTCTGCGGGTCTGACCCCTTGCTCCACGCATCCATGATTGCTTACGGGAGGATCGATGCCAAGCGCCGCGTCGCTGCTCGCACGATCGGTTGCGGCCGCGGCGCGCACGCCGCAACCACACGGGCATCGGCAAGCCTGCGAGAAGAAAGGCAGCCGCCGCGAGTCCGACGTCGGACAGACTTGCCTGGCCTCGATCGTCGGTGTCTCGGCCGGCATCCGCGTCGCTCGACGACCGCGCCTGATCCACCAACTGCCTGGCTCTGTCGAAGTCCACGTCCAAGACGCTGATCTGGACGACGTTGAGAGCATAGAGGCAATGCCATGCCGTCGATGCGTGGTGGCAGCCGTTGAGCGCCGCGAATATTCCCTTGTCCGCGAGATAGCTGCTCACGACACGCGCCTCGGGCAGGCTGAGGCAGGTCTTGACGGGCACCATTCGCGCCACTTGAGCACCCCGAGCGTCGATGGCCGTGCACGGGGTCAGACCCGCAGGGTCTGAGCCCGACGCGCGCCTACTCTGCCGCGATGCGGCGCGGTGATGCAAGCCAGCGGTCGAGGTCGGCCAGGGCGCGGGCGGTCAGCGCCCGCTTCTTCGCTGCGCCGCGCTCCTTGCCCTTGATGCGGCGGCCCTCGGCGTCGTGGGTGGGTGCCTCCAGCGGCGGGAACAGGCCGAAGTTGACGTTCATGGGCTGGAACGAGCGTACCCCATCGCCTTCGGCCGCGAGATGGCCCCCCGTGATGTGGCCGAGCAGCGCGCCGAACGCCGTGGTCGGCGGCGGCGGCACCCAGGCCTGCGCGAGGCGCTCCACGGCGGCGGCGCGGCCCGCCAGGAGGCCGACGGCGGCGCTCTCCACGTAACCCTCGCAGCCCGTGATCTGGCCGGCGAAGCGCAGGCGCGGCTCGGCCTTCAGCCGCAGCTCGGCATCGAGCAGCTTCGGGACTGTTGAGGAAGGTGTTGCGGTGCAGGCCGCCCAGCCGCGCGAACTCGGCATTGGCGAGGCCGGGGATCATGCGGAGGATGCGCGCCTGCTCGGCATGCTTCAGCTTGGTCTGGAAGCCCACCATGTTCCACAGCGTGCCGAGCGCGTTGTCCTGGCGCAGCTGCACCACGGCCCAGCAGCGCTCGCCGGTCCGGTGCGGGTTCGTGAGCCCCACGGGCTTCATCGGGCCGAAACGCAGGGTGTCGCGCCCGCGCTCGGCCATCACCTCGATCGGCAGGCAGCCGTCGAAATAGGGCGTCGAGGCCTCCCACTCCTTGAAGGAGGTCTTCTCCGCGGCCAGAAGCGCATCGAGGAAGGCCTCGTACTCGGCGCGGCTCATCGGGCAGTTGATGTAGTCGGCGCCGCTGCCCGCGGGCCCCGGCTTGTCGTAGCGCGACTGGCGCCAGGTGATGCACTCGTCGATGGAGTCGAGGTGCACGATCGGGCGCGATGGCATCGAAGAAGGCGAGCTCCGTCTCGCCGGTGAGCGCTCTGGATGGCGGCGGAGAGCGCCGGCGAGGTCAGCGGCCCGGTGGCGATGATGACGCTCGTCCCACTCCGGCGGCGGCAGGCCCGCGACCTCGCCGCGCTCGATGGCGACGAGCGGGTGCGCCTCGAGTTGCCGCGTCACGTCGGCGGAGAAGCCGTCGCGGTCGACCGCCAGCGCGCCGCCGGCGGGCAGCTTGTGGCGGTCGCCGGCGGCCATGATGAGCGAGCCGGCGCGCCGCATCTCCTCGTGCAGCAGGCCGACGGCGTTGCTGGCGGCATCGTCGGAGCGGAAGCTGTTGGAGCAGACCAGCTCGGCGAGGTCGCCGGTCTTGTGCGCCTCGGTCTGGCGCTCGGGCCGCATCTCGTGCAGGACCACGGGCACGCCGAGGCTCGCGACCTGCCACGCCGCCTCGGACCCGGCCAGCCCGCCGCCGACGATGTGGATGGGCGCGTGGGGCATAGTCGTAATGTATGCAGGCTAAATCCCAGGATCAATCCAGCTGTCTGATTAGGCTTCGAAAGAGGAGGGGTCGCGAATCCTGAGCTGGCCACGCTTCCCGCTCGTTCAGAGGTCGAGAAGGCGGTAGCGCATCACCACGGGACAGACCCGTGTGGTCTGAGCCTTGGCTTCGTCGCGCAGCTGTTGGGCCACCACGCCATACAAGCTCTTGGAGGATTTCGCGCTGGTAGGCGTGGCAAGCGCCGTAGTGTATTAGGTTGCAGAGGCGCTCCTAGAGGAGGAGCAACCCCAGCAGGGAGGATGAGCACAATGTCGGCGGCCGGCACCTGGAACCTGGTCATGCAGACCCCGATCGGCGAGCGCAAGTCGACGCTGACCTTGCAGAGCGCGGGCGGCGCGCTGACGGGCAAGATGGCCGCCGAGGACGGCAATTCGGTCGACATCTACGAGGGCAAGGTCGCCGGCAACGGCGCCTCCTGGAAGGCCAACATCAAGAACCCGATGCCGCTGACCCTGGAGTTCTCCGGCACGGTGGCGGGCGACCAGATGTCGGGCACCGTCAGCGCGGCCGTGGGCAGCTGGCCGTTCAGCGGCAGCCGGAGCGCCTAGTACGGCGACTTTGACAAGGCGAACCCCTCTGTCATGCCGGGACTTGTTCCCGGCTTCCAGCCAACCGCTTGCTCTGGCCTCGCTTCGCGCTGGATCCTGGCAACAAGTTGCCGGGGTGACACGGGGGCCCATGTGGCGCGGCGGGCTCGCTAACGGCGGCAACGATCTTGCAGATTCTCTGCCCAGCGCCGGGCGGGAGCGCCGGGCGCTGGAGGTGGACCCATGCAGATTCGCGCCGGCTTCGAGATCACCTACGAGTGCCCGCAGCCGACCCCGATGGTGCTGATGCTCAGCGTCCATCCCACGCGGCTCCCCGATCTCGTTGCTCCGGCAGCGATGACGTTCCACCCGCCGCTCGAGGCCAGGGACTACCGCGACATCTACGGCAACACCTGCACCCGGGTCCTGGCGCCTGCGGGCCGCATCACCGTCGCCAGCGACTTCGTCCTCAACGACAGCGGCGCTCCCGATATCGTCGAGCCCGACGCCGAGCAGCTGCCGATCCAGGAGCTGCCCGACGATGTGCTGGTGTATCTGCTGGGCAGCCGGTACTGCGACACGGACCACCTCTCCAACCTCGCCTGGTCGCTGTTCGGCGGCGGGCCGCCGGGGTGGGCGCGCGTGCAGGCGATCTGCGCCTACGTCAACCAGCACCTGACCTTCGGCTATCAGCACGCCTCGGCGACACGCACGGCCTGGGACGGCTTTCGTGAGCAGCGCGGGGTGTGCCGGGATTTCGCGCACCTTGCGATCACGCTCTGCCGGTGCATGAACGTCCCTGCGCGCTACTGCACCGGCTATCTGGGCGACATCGGCGTGCCGGTGGCCCCGGAGCCGATGGACTTCAGCGCGTGGTTCGAGGCCTATCTCGACGGCCGCTGGTATACCTTCGACGCGCGCCACAACATGCCGCGCATCGGCCGCATCCTGATGGCGCGCGGCCGCGACGCCACCGATGTGGCGCTGTCGACGAGCTTCGGGAAGACCCGGCTCGCCGCCTTCAACGTCGTCACCGACGAGGTCGTGGCGGCATAAGCGCCTTGGCAGCCGGGGCAGCCGGGGCCCGCAACGGCGGCGCGATACCCGAGCCGGCTGTGCGCAAATACCGGGACGCTTGCGCGCGCATGGCATTCAGCCTACGAATTGCACAAGGATAGGTTGCGGAGACCAACGGAGATCCACCATGGCCAAGAACAAGACGCCCGGAGACGCCAAGCGCGCCGGCGCCGTCAAGTCCCGATCCCAGATCAAGAACCCGGTCACCGGCACATGGACCAAGCGGGACGACAAGTCCGGCAAGTTCATGGACGTGAAGGCTGACCAGAAGCCCTTCAAGGGTGTGCGCAGGACCCAGGGCCGCTGAGACGGTGACAGACCCTCCGGGTCTGACGACACCCTGGTCACCCGTCATCCCGGAAGCCGAGGCTGTCCGGGACCTCACTGGACGAGTCGGGGGACGAGTTCGGGCCTCCCGAGGTCCCGGCTCGGAGCACTGCTCGCCGCGATGGCTCGCTTCGCTCCGACCGGGATGACGGGTGGCGTTATTTCACGGATGCCGCTTTCAGCTTGTCCAGGCTGAACACGAAGTCCTGGGTCGGGACTTTCTGCAGGTGGCAGGTGAAGCAGGCCTTCAAGTCGGCCTTGTCGTTGACGCTGCCGTCGGCCTTGAAGGCCCGGTACTCCCACTCGCCGTTGCGCATGTCGGGCCCATACTCCGCACCCCAGCCCATGCGCTTCTCCATGACGGCGATGCCGGCGATCTCAGGGGTCTTGATGAAGCGGCCGTCGCCGTCCTTCTCGGGAGTGCCGTCGGCGCCGAGCTTGGCCTTGTAGTTCACCATGGTGATGACCGTGCCGCTCGGCAGCGGCTTGCCGGCCTTAACCTGGTCGAAGGCGAACCGGGTGATGAACAGCTCGCGATATTGCTTGGTATCGGGCCGGTCGACGGACGTGTAGAGCACGCCCTTGGCGTAGTTCACCGGAAACTTCACGTTGTCCGGGCCCGCCCAGACACCGACCGCGGTGACGAGCGCAACCAGCAGAGTTGCACAGAGAACGGCGAGTTTCTTCATGGCGATCTCCCTCGTGGGGGCACAAACCTATCCCTGCACCACTACGAAGGCCCAGAGGTGGTGGATCGTTCGTCCGACACCCGTGCTCTGATGAAATTTTCGTGAGCCCGACAATGCGCTCGACAATGTGCCCGACGATACCCCTGGGCTATGCACAGTGCCGAGCACAACGGGAGCGTGCATGACCCACGCGGGCCACGCGGGCAACAACGCAAGCTGGGCTTCGTGCAGACCATGCTGCTGATGTGGCGGTGTGGTGGGTGTGGATCTTCACCTCCTGGGTCACCAACTGGCTCGATCCCGAGCGCCCGCCGGTCCGGCTCATGCTGTTTGCCCTGATGCTGGCCGGCCTGGTGCTCTCAACGTCCATTCCCCAGGCATTCGGCAACGGCGGGCTCGTCTCGCGGGCGCCTGCGTCTTCATGCAGGTCCGGCGCTCTACTGCCCGGCAACCTGATGCTCAAGCGCACCACCGCCGGCGTTCCAGCGCGCGCAGAGGCGGCTGCGCGGCGCAAGCTGACAGTGCGGGCTCGCGCGCACTACTGGCGCAAGCCTGCGGAGTTGTATGCCATAGCGAAGGCAGTGCACACTCCCGCAAGCACGTTTCTTGCGCAGGACAAGGGGGAGCCTTGAATGGCGGCCGAGCACGGCAATGAGCTGATCCAGGTGGTGGTTCTGCTGGGGGCAGGCGTGGTGGCCGTGCCGCTCTTCAGGCGCCTGGGGCTCGGCTCGGTGCTGGGCTATCTCGCCGCGGGTCTCGCCATCGGCCAGCTCGGGGGCGACCTGATCACCCCCCGGTCGATCCTGCACATCGCCGAGCTCGGCGTGGTGATGCTGATGTTCGTGATCGGGCTGGAGATGCAGCCCTCGCGGCTGTGGGCGCTGCGGCGCCAGATCCTCGGGCTCGGCGTGGTGCAGGTGGGCGCATGCGGCGCGCTCCTGACCGCGGTCGGCATTGCCGCGGGGTTCAGCCCGCTCGTCGCCTTCATCGCCGCCATGGGCTTCGTGCTGTCGTCGACGGCGGTCATCGTCCAGATCCTCGACGAGCGCGGCGACCTCGCCACGCCGCACGGGCAGAAGATGGTGTCGATCCTCCTGCTCGAGGACCTCGCCATCGTGCCGCTGCTCGCCCTGGTCGCGTTCTGGGCGCCTGCGACCGGCGCCGAGGCGCCCTGGACCAGCATCGGCATCGGCGCCGCCTCGCTCGCGTGCCTCGTTGCGGCAGGAATTTGGCTGCTCAACCCGCTGTTCCGTGTGCTCGCGGCATCGCGGGCGCGCGAGGTCATGACGGCCGCGGCCTTGCTGGTCGTGCTGGGAGCGGCCCTGCTCATGCAGCTCGGCGGCCTGTCGATGGCCATGGGCGCCTTCCTCGCGGGCGTGCTGCTCGCCGAGTCCTCGTTCCGCCATCAGCTGGAGGCCGACATCGAGCCGTTCCGCGGCATCCTGCTCGGGCTGTTCTTCCTGGGCGTCGGCATGTCGCTCGACCTCAGGGTCATGGCCCAGGAGTGGCCGCTCGTCCTCGCGGGCGTGGCGGCCTTCATGGTCGTGAAGGCAACCGGCATCTACGTCGTGGCACGCCTGTTCAGGGCGACGCACCCCGAGGGACTCTACCGGGCGGCGCTGTTCGCCCAGGGCGGCGAGTTCGCCTTCGTGCTCTATGCCGCCGCCGCCGCGGCCGGCATTGTCACGGCGGGCAACAGTGCCACGTTCACCGCCATCGTCATCCTCTCCATGGCGCTGACGCCGCTGACCGTGCTGGGGCTGCGCTGGGTGCTGCCGAGGCCCGCGCCGTCGCTCGACGGCGTGGAGAAGGCGGACGGCCTGCAGGGCAGCGCGCTCCTGATCGGCTTCGGCCGCTTCGGCCAGGTCGTGTGCCACTCGCTGCTCGCGCGCGGCATCGACGTGACGATCATCGACAACGACCCCGAGGCGATCCGCAACGCCGCCGACTTCGGCTTCAAGGTCTACTACGGCGACGGCACGCGCCTCGACGTGCTGCACGCCTCGGGCGCCGGCAGCGCCAAGGCCATCATCGTGTGCACCGACAAGCGCGACACCGCGACCCGCATCGCCGGGCTGGTGCAGGGGGAGTTCCCCATCGCCGAGCTCCTGGTGCGCTCCTATGATCGCGAGCACGCGCTCGCGCTGGTGCAGATGGGCGTGCAGACCCAGGTGCGCGAGACCTTCGACTCGGCGATGCGGATGGGCGGGTCTGCCCTGGCGGCGCTCGGGGTGCCGCCGGAGGAGATCGCGGAGGTCGTCGAGGACGTGCGCCGCCGCGATGTGGAGCGCTTCAAGCTGGAGCTGATCGGCGGCGAGATGGCCGGCGTCGATCTTCTGCATGGCAACATGCCGAGGAAGAAGCAGACGCCGCTGACACCGCCGAAGCGCCCCGCGCGGCCGCTCAGCGAGGAGACGGCGGCGGTGGCGGCCCAACCCGCGCCGCAGAGCCAGGGCAGAGTCTCCTAGCCGGACCAAGGTTTTGCAGCATCCCTGGCGTCCGCCTGCGATGCTTTGCTGCCGGACGCCCGCCCATTGGACGGCGGGATTTGACCCGTTGCAGAACTGGATGGTTGCGGAGCTTGCGGGGCTCGAACGAAGGCGGGTATCGTTGAAGCGTCGGGGAAGAGTAGGCCTGAGGTTCGCCGTATGAACTGTATCTTCTGCAAAATAATTGCTCGGCAACTTCTGGGCTACATCGTAGCGGAAGATGAAAACACGATAGTCTTTGTTTCACTGGAGGGTCACCCCATTGTTGCCCCTAAAGAACATATCCGAGATATCTTTGGGCTAAATGATAAGCTTGCCTCAGTGATCATGCAGACGGCAAGGGAAGTGGCGCGGGCAACCAAGGAAGGCCTGGCGGCCGATGGAATCTATATAACGCAAACCAATGGAGTGGCTGCCGGACAGAGCGTGTTCCACTATCACATGCACGTCTATCCAAAGTGGAGTGACGGCCGGCGATTGGATTGCGGTGATGAGTCACGAAAGAGAACGATGGGGATAGTCCGGTCATTCCTGCAGAGACAGAGGAAGGACTGACCAAAGTCACACTGCGGCAGCGGACGGCACCTCGCTTCCTGGCACAACGCGGAACCCCCGTCCGGGGGTGTTCCCGTTCCTGAAGGCGCAGCAGGACATCGCGGCACAGGTTGGTCAAGTCTTGGAGGCCAGAATGTCGGCTGCCGCCTACCGCCCTCGGGCCGACGTGCGATCTCACTGATCCCACGCGCTCGAATACCTCGTCTGCCCTCCACTCGGTTGGGAGGGGAGGGGCTTGGCCGCATCGGCGCGATTGGGCACAATGCAGCAGGGCCGGTCTGGGCCTGAACTGTCGTTCCATTGTGCTGATGATGCCGTCGAATGTGGTATTCCCTTCAGCAGTATTCACGGAGACAAAGACATGCGTTCCGTTTCATCAGTTCTCAGCCCGCCGCCATTCGAATCGCGATTGCCGTGGGGGCCCATCATGGCCCTGGTGTTGACGGCAGCGGTCGTTGTCGTTGCGCTTCAGGCGGGCTCGCTCGCGATGAGGTTCGGCCTCATCAAGTGGATCTACCTCCCCACCACGGTAAACCCCGATGGCAGCACGACAATTACAGCGCTCTTCCCGTTTCAGGCGACATCGCTTGTCCAGTACTCGGTCGGGATACCGCTCCTGCTGCTGGCCGCGAGCCGGCTCAACACCAATCCGCTCGATGCCCTGGCCTTGCGGCTGCCCAAGCGTCTGGGCTGGGCCCTCCTGATCGTCGTCGCGCTCGTCGCACTGGAGTACGCTATTAGATTTGCCAATGCCGCACTATTGGCGGCCGCTGGATTGGAAGCTTATGCAACGGGAGTGAGCGCCGGCCTGAGAGACGCCGTGACACGCGAGGGCCTCGCCATGAGCATAGCAACGACGGCCATCCTTGGACCGCTTGCAGAAGAGTTGATCTTTCGGGGCATGCTTCTGCAGTCTCTGGCCAAGACCCGCCTCGGATTCTGGGGCGCGGCGGTCTTGGTTGCGGTGCCGTTTGCGTTCATTCACGGGCAGCAGTACGGCTACCTGAGCAGCATCCCCATCATCGTCACGGGCCTGGGATTCGCACTCGGCCTGCGGCTTACCGGCAGCCTCTGGGCGCCGATAACGCAGCACATGGCCGTAAATTCCATTGCACTTGCATTCCAGACCCTTCGCGCATGAGAAACTCGTCGAAGATGGGCCGACCTTTTCGTGCCTGGTCCGCAGATGGCACACAAGCCCCGGTCACCGGCCGTCAGGTTCCAGGGCGAACCGGCCTCGCCGGTATGCTCGGGTTTGGGCCCGAGATGAGAACCTGCCTGGAGCCGGCTGCCGGCACGCTCGCCCTGAAGCAGGCGATGACGCATGCGAAGCGTAACCCGCCTTTGCGCGCGCGGGACGGCGCGATGGCGGGTTACGGCTGGCGCCCGATCCGCCCTACTACGGCTCGGCGGCCGTACGCTGACGGTCATGCACCCGGCTCCCGGCTCTCGGAGGACTGTGCCGCGGCGGCGATCTGCTTCAGCCAGTCCGCGAGGTTGTAGCAGGTGGTCACCCGCGCGATCAGCCCGCCTTCGACCTCGAAGAAGCCGCCCGCCACCAGCCGGTAGGTCTGGCCGCTGGCCGGCGGCAGGCCCTGGCCGGTCTCGATGTAGGTGCCGAGCACGTCGAACTCCGCCGCTGCCCGCGATCCGTCCGGCGTCGCCATCACCACCACGTTCTCGAGCTGCTCGACGAAGCAGCGCTCCATGTGCGCGGCGAACTCGCTGAACGCCGCCTTGCCGGTGCGCCGGCCGCCCTGGTTCACGTCGTGCACGACGGTCTCGGCGAGGCAGTCGAGCATGCCGGCGATGTCGCCGGCGTTGAAGGCGCGATAGTAGCGCTCGATGAGCGCGATGGTCTCGGCGGCGGCCATGGCTTTCCTCCGGGCGATCCCATGAAGCTCGCATCCTTTAGCAGGGACGGGCCCGCCGTTCCAGGCATGTGGCGCCGCTTGCTCTGCGCAGGCGATGGCAGCCTCGCATGGCTCCTGCGACGACTGAGGCCGTGCGTCGGGCGGCGCGGACCACTAGGTTGCAGCGGCTCATTGCCGTTGCTCCCGAAGCAGAGACCGCCGATGTCCTTCCTGCGCCGCGCCTTCTACGGCTGGTACGTCGTCAGCGCCGTGTTCGTGATCACCACCGTCTCGTCGGGGCTCGTGTTCTACAACCTGTCGATCCTGCTTGCGGCCTTCGTGGCCGAGCGCGGCTTCCCGGTCGGGCTTGCCAGCTCTGCCACCGCCACGTTCTTCATTGCCGGCGGCTTCGGCGGCCTCGTTGCCGGCCGCGTGGCCGACCGCATCGACGTCCGGCTCGTGATCTGTGCCGGCGCCGCTGTTGCCGCCCTGTGTCTCGCGTCGGTCGGCCTTCTCGGCGAGGCCTGGCAGCTGTTCGCGTTCCATGTCCTGTTCGGGTTCGCATACGGGACGGCCGGGCTGGTGCCGGTGACCACGCTGATCGCGCGCTGGTTCAACGTGCGCCGCTCGCTGGCGTTCTCGATCGGCTCCACCGGCCTGTCGGTCGGCGGCATCGTCGTGGCTCCCGTCGTGGCACTGGCGATCGAGCGCCACGGGCTCGCCGGCGCCGCACCCTGGATGGCGCTGACGATGGTGCTGGGCATCGTCCCGGTTGCACTCCTGGTGCTGAGGCCGAGCCCGCAATCGATGGGGCTCGAGCCCGACGGGCTCACCAGCGCCGAGATCGCGGTCGCGCCGCCACAGGCCGCCGTCGCCTTCGCGGAGGCTCTGCGCAGCCCTTACTTCTACGTCGTCTCGGTCGCCTATTTCTTCCTGCTCGGCACCCAGGTCGGCGCCATCATGCACATCTTCCGGCTCGCCAGCACCCGCGTCGGCAGCGAGGCCGCGGCGCTGGCGCTCGCCGTGATGGCCGCATCCAGCACCGTCGGCCGGCTGGCCGGCGGCGCGGTGCTGCTCAGGGTCCCGACCCGCACCTTCGCTCTCGCCATGATGGTGCTGCAGGCTGCGAGCCTCGTCGTCCTGGCGCTGGCGCACGACCGCACCACCATCCTCGCCGCCACCACGGTGTTCGGCACGACCATGGGCAACTCGCTGATGCTGCACCCGCTGCTGCTGGCCGAGCGCTTCGGCGTGCGCGACTACGGCCGCATCTACTCGGCAAGCCAGATGGTGACGGTGGTGGGGCTCGCGACCTGCCCGGCGCTGATCGGCTTCGTCTACGAGGCGAGCGGCGGCTACGACGTGCCGTTCCTCGGCGTCGCCATGCTGACGCTGGTCGGCCTCGCCATCCTCGCCACCTTCGGCCGCGACGCGCCCTCCGGCCCGAGAGGGCTGCCGCCGTCCGCCCGCACATAGCGCCGGCGCACCGGCCGGGCGGCGCCGGACAGGCTCAGGCCGCCGGCCCGCTCGCCGTCCTGCCCGAGATGGCATCTGCGCAGTTGCTCCGAGGCGGCGTGGCACCGTCGGGCCAGCGCCCGAGCTTGGCCTCCACGGTGTGGCGGGCACCCCGGCGCAGCAGGGCGAGCTTGACGGTATCGCCCGGCTTGCGGCGCTCCAGGAGGCACGAGAGCTCCTTCGTGTTGCGGACGGTATCGGTGTCGACCGCAACGATCACGTCTCCGCCGCGGATCGCCGCCTCCGCCGCGGGGCCATGCGCATCGACGCGGGCGACGAACGCTCCCCCGGTATGGGCCACGTTGCCGACCCACACGCCGAGCCACGACCTCGCCTCGCTCTGCGCCGCGGCCTCCCAGGCCCAGGCGCAGCCCGAGAGGAGCGCCGTCAGCACCAGCAGTCGCCCGATGCGTGAATGGCCCATGGCTTTGCCCGCTTGCAGCTTCTATTGGCACGTCGTTTGGCGATGACCGACGGCCGCGGCGGCTGCGCCGGGCGCGCGACGTGCGCACTGTCGCTTGCCCTGCCTTGGGGGCCTTTTTGCGGCGCGGGCCGGCCGGGTGGCCCACGCCAGCCCGGCTCAGGCCGTTGCCAGGCGCAGGCGATTGCGCCGCAGAAGCAGGAACAGGGCGATCGCGCCGTTGAGGACGTTCCAGGCAAGCCCGTGCACAAAGGCGAGGCCGTAGGCCCCGGTGACATCGAAGATCGCCCCCGACATCCAGCCCCCCAGCGCCATGCCGCCGATGGTCGCCATGATGACGAGCCCGACCAGCGTGCCCGCCATCCTGGGCGGGAAGTACTCGCGCACGATCACCGCATACATCGGCACGATGCCGCCCTGGAACAGCCCGAACAGCGCGGAGATCACGTAGAGCGAAGCGAGACCGTCGAACACGAGGAAGAGGAGGAGCGCCACGCCCTGCAGCACCGAGCCGATCAGCAGGGTGGCAACGCCGCCGATGCGGTCGGCGACGAAGCCCGACGCGACGCGGCTGACGATGCCGAAGCCCAGCATCAGGGAGAGCATCTCCGCGCCGCGCGCCACCCCGTAGCCGAGGTCGCCGCAGTAGGCGACGATGTGCACCTGCGGCATGGCCATGGCAACGCAGCACGCCACGCCCGCCACGCACAGCAGGGCAAACAGGGCGTAGGGATGCAGCCCGAGCGAGGCGTGGGCGCCGCCCGCAGCCGCGGCGGCGGTATCGCTCTGTTGGCTCGCGAGCCGGCGCCGCAGCACCAGCATCAGCGGCAGCATCGTGGCGATGCAGACGATGCCGATGGCGACCTGCGCCTGCCGCCAGCCGGTCGCGCTCCACCCCAGTGCGGCGATCATGCTGCGCGCTGCAGGGGGCCAGATGCTGTCGTGGAGCAGGCCTTGCACGATGGGCGGCCACACGGCGCCGCCCAGGTAGTTGCCCGAGGCGCAGATGGCCACGGCAATGCCGAGCCGGCGCGTGAACCAGTGCGAGATGTCGGCGAGCAGCGGCGCGAAGGTGGCGGAGCTGCCGACGCCGATCAGCAGGTTGGCGACGGCGAACGCCATGAGGCTCGGCGCGAAGGCGGAGGCGATGAAGGAGAGCCCCAGCAGGAGCGCGGCGCCGGCCAGCGGCAGGGCGATGCCGAAGCGGTCGATCAGCCGGCCGACGATCACCGCGCCGATGCCGAAGCCGACCATCGCCAGCGTGTAGGGCAGCGATGCGTCCGCCCGCTGCACGGCGAAATCGGCCTGCACCGCGGGCAGCGTCACCACCACGGCCCACATGCCGACGCTGCCGATGGTGCCGATCAGCAGCGAGGTCGCAAGCCGCACCCAGGCGTAGGCCGATTCTGCCTCGCCGGTGGCCGCGTTGCCGATTGTGTGGGCCGACCCGTCCATGGGGCGGCGACAATCCGCGTCTCTTGCCGCCGGGTCAAGCGAAACGGTGAGGCGGTGCGATGCGGGCTGGTGAGCACAGGGCTCCACCTCCGGTGGCGGCGACGAGCATGCCGAACACGGACGCTGTGATCGGTGTCAGACCCTCCGGGTCCGACACCCTGGCTCCAACGCCAGGCCGTGCATGGTGTCAGACCCGCAGGGTCTGACACCTACGCCTCGCCGTTGCCGTTGTCGGCCCCGCCGTTGCCGTCCTCGGGGATGCGCTCCACCGAGACGACCTTCTCGTCCTCCTCGGTCTTCAGGATGCGCACGCCCTGCACGTTGCGCCCGGTGATGCGGATGTCGATGGGGTCAGACCCTGCGGGTCTGACCCATGCCTCCGTCGCAGGTTGCGGAACGGCATCATGCCCGCAGGGTTTGACAAGAGGTTGGTTCGGATCAGCCTGAACGACCGCGCTTCCGTAGATATTCGCGACGACGCATCATGACTATTTGGCGTCTTTGCTGCAGACGCTTCGCCGCGACCTCCGCTGCTAGCGTTGTATTCTCCGGCATCGTCACGTGAGTGCCGCCTTGCCACACTTGATATGCTTTACTCTTCCAAAGAACCCATATGGCATCGAACTGGTCCTTTGCCATGGCGGTAACTGAAGGGAAGCTATTTTCAATCTCCGTCTGCCGGATACCGTGATCGGAGACATTCAAGTAGATGACCAAACTGGCGCGGCCTGCATACCGCTTTTGCATCTTCTTCTGACAACCGGCTGCAATCCAAGTCGGCGTCTGCTCAGCGCGCGCTATCCAATCGGTGACTGGATCGATAACTCCACCTACCCAATTCCGGTACTCATCGCCGCGCCGTCGTTCAGGGTCGTCCACCTCGACAGCCTCGAAGCGCTCGATGACTACCCCGACTTCAAGTTCAAAGTCAGGCCACCTGTCAACTTCGGCTACGAGCCGCACCCTGCTTGCCCGTCGTTTCATTCCGAGCTCGGCTGCGGTCAACGCATCGCGTAGAAATTCGAGCCCACCTTGATTGAACAAGTTTGTCGAGCCGATGTGATCGCCAGCCTCGTTCGCGACGCGCCACATCTCTTCCGGCGTCTGCCAGCAACAAAGCTGAGACCGAAGCGTCGATTTCTCACTGCGCGAGAGTCGCGGCCTGGCAAGCTGAGGATGTGGGACTCTCATTGCCGGTATTCCGCGAATCACTGCCCGATGATGACCTATCCGCGGCTACAATGCCGATTTCGGGATTGCAACAGCCGGGCGGCCACGCTTCCAGCCTTTCGACCGAAGGGCCGACCACAAAATCTCGGCAGTTAAGGGAGTGCCATGGTGTCAGACCCGCAGGGTCTGACACCTACGCCTCGCCGTTGCCGTTGTCGGCCCCGCCGTTGCCGTCCTCGGGGATGCGCTCCACCGAGACGACCTTCTCGTCCTCCTCGGTCTTCAGGATGCGCACGCCCTGCACGTTGCGCCCGGTGATGCGGATGTCGTCCACGGGGCAGCGGATCAGCTTGCCGCCGTCGGTGACCAGCATGATCTGGTCGCTCTCCTCGATCGGGAAGGACGCCACCAGCGGGCCGTTGCGCTCGTTGACCACCATGGCCGTGATGCCCTTGCCGCCGCGCCCCGAGATACGGAAGGCATAGGACGAGGTGCGCTTGCCGTAGCCCTTCTCCGACACGGTGAGCACGAACTGCTCGTGCGCGGCCAGCTCGGCATAGCGCGCCGGGCTCAGGGGCGTGGTACCCACGGCGGCGCCCGCCTCGATGTCGGCGTCCACCTCCGCGTCGGCGGCGTCGGCGCCCTCGTCCGCCTGCGCGCGGCGCACCGCCAGCGCCTGGCTGAGATACACGTCGCGCTCGCCGGTATCCACCTCGGTATGGCGCAGGATCGCCATCGAGATCACCTCGCCGCCATCCTCGAGCCTGATGCCCCTGACACCGTCGGAGTCGCGGCCCTTGAAGAGGCGCACGCCCTCCTTGATCTGGAAGCGGATGCACTGGCCCTTCGCCGTGGTGAGCAGCACGTCCTCCTCGGGCGAGGCGACGGCGACGCCGATGATGCTGTCGCCCTCGTCGAGCCGCATGGCCTTCTTGCCGCTGCGCATGATGCTCCTGAAGTCGGCGAGGCTGTTGCGGCGCACGTTGCCCGAGCGCGTGGCGAACATCAGCTCCAGCTGCCCCCAGGTGGTCTCGTCCTCCGGCAGCGGCAGGATCGAGGTGATGGTCTCGCCCCCGGCCAGCGGCAGCAGGTTGACGAGCGCCTTGCCGGTGGACTGCGGGGTGGCCGCGGGCAGGCGCCACACCTTCATGCGGTAGACCATGCCGCGCGAGGAGAAGAACAGCACCGGCGTGTGCGTGGAGGCGATGAAGATCTGGGTGACCACATCCTCCTCGCGCGTCGACATGCCGGAGCGGCCCTTGCCGCCGCGCCGCTGCGCCCGGTAGGTGGAGAGCGGCACACGCTTGATGTAGCCGCGGTGGGAGACCGTCACCACCATGTCCTCGCGCGCGATCAGGTCCTCGTCCTCGACCTCGCCCTCCATCTCGACGATCTCGGTGCGGCGCGGGGTGCCGAGCTCGGCCTTGATGTCGGACATCTCCTTCTTCATGATGTCGACGATGCGCACACGCGAGGAGAGGATGGCGAGATAGTCGGTGATCTCCTCGCCGATCTTCTTGAGCTCGTCGCCGATCTCGTCGCGGCCCAGCGCGGTGAGGCGCTGCAGTCTGAGATCGAGGATCGCGCGCGCCTGCTCGTCGGAGAGACGGATGGTGTCGTCGTCCTCGAGCCTGTGGCGCGGGTCGGCGATGAGATCGACCAGCGGGCCGATGTCCTTGGCCGGCCACGCACGCGTCATCATCTGCTCGCGCGCCTCGGCGGGGCTCGCGGCGCTGCGGATCAGGCGGATCATCTCGTCGATGTTGGCGACGGCCACGGCGAGGCCGACCAGGACGTGGGCGCGGTCGCGCGACTTGGTGAGCAGGTGCTTGATGCGCCGCGACACCACCTCCTCGCGGAACGCAATGAACGCGGAGATGATGTCCTTGAGGTTGAGCTGCTCCGGCCGCCCGCCATTGATGGCGAGCATGTTGGCGCCGAAGTTGGTCTGCATGTCGGAGTGGCGCCACAGCTGGTTCAGCACCACTTCGGCGATGGCATCGCGCTTCAACTCGATGACGATGCGCATGCCCTCGCGGTTGGTCTCGTCCCAGATGTCGGAGATGCCCTCGATCCGCTTCTCGCGCACCTGCGCGGCGATCTTCTCGATCAGGGTCTTCTTGCAGACCTGATAGGGGATGGCCGTGACCACGATCGCCTCGCGGTCCTTGCGGATCGTCTCGACGTGCGCCCTGGCGCGCATGACGATGGAGCCGCGGCCCTTGTGGTAGGCCGAGGCGATGCCGGCGCGGCCGAGGATCAGCCCTCCGGTCGGAAAGTCCGGACCCGGCACGATCTGGTTCAGCTCGTCGATGCTGATCTCCGGGTTATCGAGATAGGCGATGCAGGCATCCACCACCTCGCCCAGGTTGTGCGGGGGAATGTTGGTGGCCATGCCCACGGCGATGCCGCCCGAGCCGTTGACCAGCAGGTTGGGGAACTTGGCCGGAAGGACCGTCGGCTCCTTCAAGGTGCCGTCGTAGTTGTCCCGGAACTCGACGGTGTTGTTGCCGAGGTCGTCGAGCATGGTGCCCGCGACCCGGGTGAGCCGGCACTCCGTATAGCGCTCGGCCGCGGGCGGATCGTCGTCGATGGAGCCGAAGTTGCCCTGGCCGTCCACCAGCATGAGGCGCATGGAGAAGTCCTGCGCCATGCGCACCAGCGCCTCGTAGATTGCCATGTTGCCGTGCGGGTGAAACTTGCCCATCACCTCGCCGATCACACGGGCGCTCTTCATGTATTTCTTGTTGTGGTCGAGCCCCAGCTCCTGCATGGCGTAGAGGATGCGCCGGTGCACGGGCTTCAGGCCGTCGCGCACGTCGGGCAGCGCGCGGCTCACGATCACGCTCATGGCGTAGTCGCGATAGCTGCGCTTCATCTCCTCGGTGATGGTGATGGGCCGGATGTCGGCCGGCCCCTTGGCGCCGGGGCCTGCGCCGCCCGCGGGAGTATCGTTGTCCGCCACTGGATGGACCGCCTATGGTTGTCTGCGGATGGGGGGTCGTCCGGCTGATGGAGCAGCCGAAAGCTCACGCCGAGACGCCGAATGGAATGCCTCGCCGGGTTGATAGCCGAGCCGTTCGGCGAGAGCAATGGAAGGTGCCCGGAACCCCGCAGAAAACATAGTGATTTTGCGCACTTTTTCAACAGCGTAGTGCGGCAAGGGGCGGTCCTTTTTCGCCGCCTTCCCAGAGCAGGCGGGTCGCCCGGTGGCGGCGGTCAGCGGGCCCCCCGGGGGCAACGAGCCCGCCTCAGCCGCCGACCAGCACCCGATGCATGATGCGGCCGGGCGCGAAGGTGAAGAGCCCCGCAATCGCCAGCGCGCCGGCGAACAGCCCGAGCATGGTGAGCTTGTGCCCGATCATGACGCCGCGGCGCGCCATCAGGACGCCGTAGGGCAGCATCGCCAGCGTGAGGATGGAGAGCAGATGGATCGGGCTCCACGGGCCCCAGAGGCGCAGGTCGTGGATCCAGAACGAGCTGCCGGCGACGACGAGCATCAGCCCCACCCAGAGCCAGCCGAGCGCCCGGTGGCCCGCGGTCCCCTTCGCCCTGGCGATTTGCACGATGCCCAGGAGGAAGGCGGCAAGGGCGGCGTAGGCGTGGAGCTGGATCGCCAGCGGCGCATTGAGCAACGGCGCAAGAGACGTGGCTGTCGAGTCCTTAATGTTAATAGTTTTAACATAGAAGGGAGACGCGCCCGGCGCAAGGCCTCGGCTGGGGGCGCGCGACACGGTTGACACCAGCCGTCGGAGCACCGAGCGTGTTGCATAGTCGGAGGCGATTTGTCGCCTGGGGGGCCCGCCAGCTGCCGGAGGCGTCCGGGGTGCTGAGGTGCCTGCCGAGGCCCGGATGGCTCTCTACGGGCCTCCAGCGCAGCGGCAGAGGCATTGCGGGCGTGTGCCCTCGCGCCACGGCCGGGGAGAATGCGTTGCTGTTGCATGGCGTCGGGTGCGGCAAGCGAAGCGCCGACCGATCCTGTCCTCGTGAGAGCGTGAAGTCGTGAAGGCGTGAAATCGATCTCACGACTTGGCGATCTCACGACTTGGCGGTTTCACGATTTCATCCCCGTCAGAGGCTCGAGACGACCTCGGCGACGAAGGCGTCGAGGCCGGTCTGGCGCTCCCGCTTCAGGCGCTCGGCGGCGAGGATGGCGGTGAGGCCCGCCACGCTCGCCTCCAGGTCGGCGTTGACGATCACGTAGTCGTACTCGTGCCAGTGGCCGATCTCGTCGACCGCCGCCGTCAGGCGCCGCTTCACCGCCGCCGCGGAATCCTGGTCGCGCGCCTTGAGGCGCTGCTCCAGGGTGCCGCCGTCCGGCGGCAGGATGAACACGCGCACGACATCCCGCGGCAGACGCCGCTTGAGCTGGCGCGCCCCCTGCCAATCGATGTCGAACAGCACGTCGGTGCCGGCCTCGGCCATCTCCAGCACGCGCGCCTTGGGGGTGCCGTAGCTCTCGCCGAACACCTCCGCCCACTCGAGCAGCTTGCGCCCGCGCCTCAGCCGGTCGAACTCCGCCTTGTCGACGAAGAAGTAGTCGGCGCCTTCCACCTCGCCGCGGCGCGGCTTGCGCGTCGTCACCGACACCGACATGCGGATGCCCGCATCCGCCGCGAGCAGGCGGCGCGCCAGCGTCGTCTTGCCGGCGCCGGAGGGCGAGGAGAGGACGAGCAGCGTGCCCCGGCGGGCGACGCCCGGGGCGTCCTTGGGGCCGCCCTTCGGGATGGCCCTATTCAATGTTCTGGACCTGCTCGCGCATCTGGTCGATCACGGCTTTGAGCTCGAGGCCGGAGCGCGCCGTCTCCGGGTCGTTGGCCTTGGAGCACAGCGTGTTGGCCTCGCGGTTGAACTCCTGGGCCAGGAAGTCGAGCCGCCGCCCGGCGGGCTCCGCCTTGCCGAGCAGGTCGCGCGCTGCCGCCACATGCGCGGCGAGGCGCTTCAATTCCTCCTCCACGTCGGCCCGGGCCGCCAGCAGCGCGGCCTCCTGGTAGAGGCGCGCCTCGTCGAGCGCGACGCCCGTCTCGAGCAGCTTGCCGACCTGCTCCTTGAGGCGCTGGCGCACCGCAGCCGGCGTGCGCGACGGCGAGCGCTCGATGCCGCCGACGAGGCGCTCGATGTCGGCGACCTGGCGCACGACGATGTCCCTGAGCCGGCGCCCCTCCTCGGACCGGGCACGGACCATGCCGTCGAGCGCCTCCTCCAGGTTGGAGAGCATCGCCTCGGTGCGCGCGTTGGCCTCCGCCTCGCTCTCCTCCGGCTCGACCAGCTCGAGCACGCCGCGCACGTTGAGCAGGGCTTCCGCGCTCGGCGGGCCCACCGGCACCGTGGCCCTCAGCGCATCGACCGCCGCCAGCACCTGCCGCAGGGCGATCTCGTTGAGCCTGATCTCGGTCTGGCCGTGCGCGCGCTTGACGCTCAGGTTGACGGTCAGGCTGCCGCGGCTGATGCGGCCCGCCACCGCCTCGCGGATGCGCGGCTCGAGCCCTTCGAACCCCGGCGGGACCCGCAGCCTGACATCGAGGCCGCGCCCGTTCACCGAGCGCACCTCCCAATGCCAGGTGAAGAGGCCGGCCGCTCCGTCCGCCCGCGCAAAACCCGTCATGCTCTTTATGGTCATGCGAACACTGCGCTTCGCTGTTGCGGGCGGGGTGCGCGGCACACCCGCGGCCGGATAGCGGGCCTGAGCCCGGGAAGCCCGGACTCTAAGCAGATTTGGCCTGTCGCGCCACATTAGGGATCAGGGATCAGGGATCAGGGATTGGGAGGCAAAGAACCTGATCCCTGATCCCTGATCCCCGTCTATCCGATATCGCGCCTGGCGCTGGCGAGGACGGGCGCCAGATCGCCCTCCGCCTCGACATCGCTCTCCATGGTCGAGATCGCGTAGGTCTTGGGCGCGAGCCGGATGTGCCGGACGACCCCGCCGATGAGCGCCAGCACCACCACGCCGGCGACCATGGCCGAGATCGACATGTCCGGATGGAACATCGTCACGAAGGCGATCGCGGCCACCAGACACCGCAGGAACAGGTCGATGGCGCGGTTGTTGTGCGTTCGTCCGAACATGGCGAAGGCGATGCCCAGCGTGCTGGCGAGGACCAGCAGCATATCGGCGATCGCCAGCCACCCCGTCGTCGTCACCATGTTGGAGCGGGTGAAGATCGCGAACGTCATGAGGGTGATCGGCGCGCAGATCTTGAGCGCCTGGAACATCGTCTGCATGAACGACACGTTGGCGATCCGCGCCGAGACCGCGGCCGTGAGCGAGGTGGGCGGCGACAGCTCGCCCCACACCGACAGGAGGAACACGAAGAAGTGCGCGACCCACGGGTCGATACCGAGCTGGCGCATCGGCGGCACGATCACCACGGCGCCGATGATGTAGGTCGCGGTCGGAGGCAGGCCGGTGCCCGCGAGCCAGCCGAACACCCATGCCATGGCGATCATGGCGGCGATGTTCCAGGCCCCGAGGTCGATCAGCATTCCGCCCATGCGATTGATGAAGCCGGTGACGGTGAAGAGGCCGATCATGATGCCCAGCGTCGCCAGCAGCAGCGTCAGGTAGGAGGTCATTTCGGCATGCGTCTCGATCCCGCGCCGAATGCTTCCCAACAGCGTTTCTCCTTCGAGAGTGGGCTCTTTCACGACATACTTGAACAGAAGAAAGGTCGGCACCAGCAGGCAGAGCATGAAGATCGCAGTATAGAGCGCGGCCAGCAATTCTCCCTTGCCGACAAAACCCATCAGATAAACGAGATAGCCGACCGAGGTAAAAAAGACGGCAGTCGTGATCCTGTCGTAGAGCGGCACCTTCGGTTTTGCGATGCGATCGCCCGGCAACAGGCGCACGCAGATGAGATAGACCGCAAACGCGATCGAAGTGTAATAGACGACGGTGAGCAACCATCCGCGCAGCACGACATCCCAGTAGGGCACGCCCATTAGCTCCGCCATCAGGAAGGCGGCGGCCCCCATCATCGGCGGGTCGATCAAACCGCCCATCGAGGCCGCGGTCTCGACGGCGGCGGCAAAGGTGCCCGGGACCCCGTAGCGCATCATCAGCGGGATCGTGATGGTGCCGACCACGGCGGCGTTGGCGGAGCCGCTGCCGCTGACCAGACCGATGGCGCTCGACCCCACCACGGCGGTCTGCGGAATGAGCCGCCTGGACCGGGCGATCAGCCGTACCACCCTGATCATCGCGTGCTGCGCATTGAACCCGTTGGCGACGCCCGCGAGCAGCAGGAACGCAGCGATCAGCGTGAGCGCGAGCTGGCCGTAGGTGCCGTAGATGCCCGTGGAGAACTCAACGGTGCTCGAGGTGACCACACGCTGAAAGGACACCCCGGGGTGCCAGAAGAAATCGATGGGGCTGAGAAAACCCCAGAGCGTGTAGACGACCATGAAAACGTTGGTCCAGAACAGAATCGGATGCGCGAGCCGGGACAGCTCCATCACCAGCAGGAAGACCAATAGCCCGACGATGTAGTCGTTACGGTCGAACGAGCCCATCGCGTAGATCGCGAGCCGCTCGTACTCGAAATGGAAATAAACGAAGGCCAGCAGACAAATGCCCAGATAGACGGCGACCAGGAGATGGTTGCCGATCGGCGGCAGCCATCTGTAGAAGTAGTCCTGCTGATACATGACGAGGATCTGCAGGGCGAGCGCGATCGACATCACGCGCGCGACAAGCTCCAGCGCGCCGCCGAGACCGGTGTAGAAGAACCACACCAGCCAGGCCAGCTGGACAGTTGCCAGAACCAAGATGAGGTTGCCGAGGCTGACCTGCGCCTTGAGCCGGTCGATCATGCGCACTTCCCTGGCGGCTCAAAGGCCGGCGTTGCGCCGCAACATTCCGTGGCGTGCTTGCCAATGCGCCGAGGCGGGGATCCCGCACGTCAGGTCGGGCCTGTCCCCGCCTCGGATCGCTGTCTGAAGGACGATCAGCTGCTGGGCGCGGCCTTCCACTTGTCGTTCCAGGCCTTGTGCTCTTTCAGGAACTTCGCCAGACCAGCATGCACCGGAATTTGCGGATTGGCGTTGATCCCCAGGACCTGCATCCCGACGAAGTCCTTGGCCATCGGAACGAAGCCCGGATCGATCTTCACCAGGTCGTCTCTCCTGTCATAGAAGCCCTTGACCATCTTGTAGACGAGGTCCTCCGGCGCGTCGGCGCGCAGGTTGTAGCCGAACAGGATGGGCACGCCGAGCAGGGTAGAGGGTCCCACGTTCTTGGTGAATGCACCCTTCGGATCGACCTCGACAACCCCAAGACCGGCCGCCTTCAGCTTGGCGACTTCGTCCGGACACGGGTTGACCACCTTGACGTCGACGCGGATCTCGGTCTCCTTCCAGTAGGAGGCCAGCGATTTGCCGGCCGTGGTGTAGGTAGCCGAACCGACGATCGTGCCCGCTTCCAGTGCATCGGAATTGGACTTGAGATCGATCTGCACGTGCTTGAAGTCGTAGTTGAGCGCCTTGAAGATCCGTTCCCAGTTGAGCCAGTTCTGGAACCCCGCGTTGGTGAAGAATACCGGCTGGCCGCTGAAATCCTTCCAGCACTTGAACTTGTCGGCATGCTTCGCCGAGGTCGCCATCATCGATTCCATCGGATAGGCGTACCAGGTGTGCACCAGCTCCGGCTTGGCAGGCGTGTAGTTCTTGAACGGACCGACGCGCTGCGCGAACTGGCTCATGCCGATATCGGCCGTGTAAGCGATCTCGCCATCGCCGTTCATCACCGCCTTCATGGAAACGACGGGGGATGCGAAGGGCTGCACGGTGACGGTGTACTCGCCGCCCAGCACCTGCTCGAGGATCTTCGCCGTTCCAGCCGCGATCTGGTAGCCGTAGGTGCCCACCTGCGCCGTGGTCCAGCGCAGCGACTTGCGCTGCTGCGCCTCGGCGGATGGAAGGGCCCACATCACGGCAATGCCGGCCGCAGCAGCAGCTACCGCTGCGATCAGAGTATTGCGTCGCATCATCGCAGACATCGGAGTCCTCCCGGTTGGCCGCCGGCTTCGCTGGAGCCGCACCGCCGGCGACGTTTGTGGACGCTTCCGGCAACGCAGCTCCGACGCGTCGGCGGCGTCTCTCAGCTCGTTTTCATTTGACCCTGCGCTACAGGTTGCTGTCAACGCGCTCGTGCGCGCGCCGATCGTGCTGCGCTGCCCCCTGCCGGATGCTCAAGCGGCGTGGCGGGTCGGCTCGACGTTGCGGCGGCGCGGCGCGAGGCCCGCGATCTCGAGGAAGTTGGCGAGCAGCGCGTGGCCGTGCTCGGAGGCAATGCTCTCGGGGTGGAACTGCACGCCGTGGACGGGATGCTTCTTGTGCTGCAGCCCCATGATCAGGCCGTCTGCCGTCCGGGCGGTGACGGCAAGTGAGCCGGGCAGGCCTTCACGCTCCACGATCAGCGAGTGATAGCGCGTGACCTCGAAGTGCCGCGGCAGGCCTTTGAAGAGCCCCTTGCCGGTGTGGGTGATCTGCGACAGCTTGCCGTGCATGGGCGATGGCGCGCGCACCACCCTGCCGCCGTAGACCTGGCCGATGGCCTGATGACCGAGGCAGACGCCCAGCAGCGGAATGTCCGGCCCCGCCTTCTCGATCAGCTCCAGGCAGATCCCGGCCTCGTTGGGCGTGCAGGGGCCGGGCGAGAGCACGATGCCCTTGGGGGCGAGCTTCACAACCTCCGCGGCGCTGATCTTGTCGTTGCGGAACACCTGGCAGCGGGCACCCAGCTCGCCCAGGAAGTGGACGAGGTTGTAGGTGAAGCTGTCGTAGTTGTCTATGAGGACGAGCATGACGAGGGTTTAGGGGAGCACGGCGCCGAAGGTCAAGATCGCAGTGCACGGTGCCGGCTACGGCAGGCGCTTCGGCGTCATGAACAGCTCCAGCCGGCCGGCGCCGCGCTCGACCTTGGACCACGCGCGCGCGGCGAACACAACGAGCGCAAGGCCCGCCGTCGGGAATTTCTCCGCCAGCGCATCGAGGTCCTTGCGCGGACCGGTGCCGGCAAGCTCGCACGCCAGGGCGTGCAGGCCGGGGTTGTGGCCGATCAGCATGACGTGGTGCACCTTCGCCCTGACCTTGCGGATACGGGCGAGCGCAACCTGCGCAGAGGCGAGGTAGAGCGCGTCCTCGTGGACGACCTCGGGCTTGCCTGGAAGCCGGGGCAGCACGAGGTCCAGGGTCTGGCGCGCGCGCGCCGCGGGAGAGCACAGGATCAGGCCGGGCGCGATGCCGTGCCCGGCCATGAACTCGCCCATGCGCGGAGCGGCCCCTTCGCCGCGCGCGTTGAGCGGCCGGTCGAAGTCGTCGAGGCCGGCGTTGGCCCAACTCGACTTGGCGTGCCGCAGGAGGCTGAGCGTGAGCATGGGCGCGTAGAGGTGTCAGACCCTCCGGGTCCGACACCGTTTCACAACCGGCGTTGGAGCCATGGTGTCGGAGCCATGGTGTCGGAGCCATGGTGTCGGACCCGGAGGCTCTGACACCCTTACTTCGACTGCGGAACTTTCGGTGTCTCGGGAGCGCCGCTCTTCGGCTTGTCGGGCGCCGCATCGGGCAGGTTCACCGCCGGGCCGTCTTCTGCGGGTTGCTTGTCGGGCTGCGTGCGCTGGATCTTGCCCGACTCCAGGACCGAGCGCGGCCCTTCCGAGCGGGCGCCGACCAGCGACAGGAACAAGCTCGTCGCAAAGAACGCGGCGGCAAGGCCGGCAGTCACCCGCGTGAGGAAGTTGGCGGCCCCCCGGCCGGTCATGAACCCGCCTCCGCCGCCCCCGCCGATACCCAGCGCCCCGCCTTCCGAGCGCTGCAACAGCACCACGCCGATCAGGCCGATGGCGATCAGGATGTGAAGGAAGAGGACGAAGGTGGCCATGCGGGGCGCGACCTCTGGCTGCTCGGTAGCTGATTTTCTGTACTGCTTGCGGGCTTCTACACCAGCTGTGCCCGCCTCGCCAACAATTCAAGTCCAGGTACGTGCGGCCTGGCTCCCGGCCACGCTCACCCCGGAACGCGCCTCAATCGTCATTCTCGGTTTTCGGAGCGCGCTTCACTGCCGCCGTGGACGGCACGCGCTCCCCCTTGGTCGCGGCCGGCTGCTTTGCCGGCGCTTTGGCATTGGCAGGGGGCTTGGCGGCGCCGGGCGCCTGCTTCGGCTGCTGCTTGGGCGTGGACTTGGGCGCCGGCTGCACCGCCGCCTTTTTGGCGGGTTGCGTGCTCTTCTCCTTCTTGGCGGCCGGCGTGCTCTTGGCGGGTTGCGTGCTCTTCTTCGTTGCGGCCGGCCCACTCTTGCCCTTGTCGCTCTTGCCCTTGTCGCTCTTGCCCTTGTCGCTCTTGCCCTTGTCGCTTGCGCCCGACGGTGGCACGCGCGGCGCCGGCGGGTCGTCCTTGTCCTGCTCCTTGGCGTCCTCGTTCTCCAGCGGCAGGCTCACAAGTGATTTCTGCCTGCAGCGGAACACGAGTTGCTCCTTGACCTCGATGAAGCGGCGGACGCGCTCGAGCTTCTCGAGCCCGAGGTTGGCCTTTGCCCACTCGGGGCCTTTCGCCATGTCCGCCTCGACGCCGGCAACCTCCAGCTCGCCGTGCTCGGTCAGCAGCTTGGTGCAGCTTTCGGCATCGAGCGGCGACGCGCGCGCCTGCACCAGTGCCACGGCGAGAGCCGCGAGGAGCAGCAGGATTCGGCCGGTGGTCATTGGTCGAGGTCGGCTCCCTCTTGCAGATCGAGAACCCATGCACGCCCGTGCTGCACGAGCGCTCCGCAACTCGTTCGACGCGGCACTAAGCCTCGCTTCGCGTGCCCGGTCAAGCGGCGCAGGCGGCGATCACGGCGAGGAAATCGTCGGCCTTGAGACTCGCTCCGCCGACCAGCGCTCCGTCGACATCCCCGACGGCCATGACCTCGCTCGCGTTCTCCCGCTTCACCGATCCGCCGTAGAGGAGGCGCACGCCCGCCGCGGTCGGGCCGAAGCGCGCGACGAGCGCCCGGCGCAGGAAGCCGTGCACCTCGGCGATGTCGGCGGTCGACGCCGTCAGGCCGGTGCCGATGGCCCAGACCGGCTCGTAGGCGATGACCGTGTCGTCGCCGCCGATCGCATCCGGCAGCGAGGCGTAGAGTTGCCGTTCCACCACGGCGAGCGTCAGGCCGGCCTTGCGCTCGCCCGCCGTCTCGCCGACGCAGACGATCGCAGCGAGGCCGGCGCGATGCGCGGCGAGCGCCTTGCGCCTCACGTCGGCGGAGCGCTCGCCGTGGTCGGCGCGGCGCTCGGAGTGGCCCACGATCACCGCGCCGGCACCCGCATCGGCGAGCATCTCGGCGGCGATGTCGCCGGTATGGGCCCCGCGCACGTCCCAATGGCAGTCCTGCGCCCCGATCCGCAGGCGCGAGCCGCGAGCCTGCCAGGCCAGCGCGGCGATGAGGGTCGCCGGCGGGCAGATCGTGACATCCACGGCTGCCGCGAACCCCGGCTGGTCGAGCCGCTCCTGCACGCGCCGCGCCTCGCCAAGGGCTTCAGCGAGGCCGTTCATCTTCCAGTTTCCTGCCACGAGGGGGCGAATGCCTGCAGTCGTCATGGCCACCGCACTTTGTCCTTCCCGCCTGCTGGGCCCGCCTGGCGGGCGATTGTTACGCGTTCTTCACCTTGCGCCGAGGGTCATTCTGGCTACCACACCGCGCCGGTCGAGCCCAACGCCGGACCCGGAAAAAGGCTGATCGAGGCTTGCTCCGGCGTCCGGCGTTCCATAGGTTAACGCGCATCCTCCGCCGATCATCCGCGTGGGCCGGGAAAATCCTGGACATTCGCGGCGTCACCGGTATGACGGCACGCGCCGGCGCGTCTCGGCCGGCAGCAGACGGGATCAACCCCACCGGGATCAACCCCCATGCTCGATGCAATGCGACGGGGCGTCGCCAACTTTTTCGTAAAGCTTCTGCTCGGGCTCCTGGTCATCGCGTTCGCGCTCTGGGGCATCGGCGACTACCTGGGGCGCGGCGCCGCAAAGGGCGGCCCGATCGCCACCGTCGGCAAGATGCAGATCTCGGTGGACGACTTCAATCATGCGTACAAGCAGGAGATCGACTCCGTAGGGCAGAAGCTCGGCCGCCAGCTGACCCCCGAGCAGGCCAAGCTCCTCGGCATCTGGAAGCTCACGATCGACCGCCTGATGGCCACCGCCGCGATCGATCTTCACGCCCAGGAGCTCGGGGTCACGGCCTCCGACGCCATCGTCGGCGCCATCATCAGGGGCCAGCATCCCGAGATCATGGATTCCAGCGGCAGGATCGATGGCAACAAGTACGCCAAGGTCATCCGCCAAGCCGGCTTTCGCAGCGTGGGCGAGTACGAGCGGGCGCGCCGCCAGGCCCTGTGGCGCGAGCAGCTGACGGAGACGCTGGGCTCCAGTGGCCTGCCGCAGAAGTACCTGCTCGAGGCGCTCCTCCGCTTCCGCGACGAGGCGCGGGTCATCGAGTACATCATTCCCGACTTCACGAAGCGCATCACCATCGCCGAGCCGAGCGAGGCGCAGCAGAAGGAGTTCTTCGAGAGCAACAAGGGCAGGTACACCGCGCTCGAGCAGCGCCAGGCCAACCTGCTCGTGCTGTCGCGCGACGAGGCCCTGTCGCGCGCCAAGGTGACCGACGCGGAGGTCAAGGCGGCCTACGAGGCCGCAAAGGAGTCCTACGACGTACCGGAGAAGCGGCGCGTTGCGCAGCTGACCTTCCCCGACAAGGCCGCGGCGGAGAAAGCCTATCCCGAGCTGTCGAAGGCGAAGGACTTCAAAGCCGCAGCCGAGAAGCTCGGCTTTCCCGCCGCCGACATCGACCTTGGCCTGCTGACGCGGGCTGAGATGATCGATCCCAAGATCGCCGAGGCGGCCTTCAAGCTGAAGGCGAACACGGTATCGGCCCCCGTGGAGGGCCAGTTCTCGGTCGTGCTGCTGCGCGTCAGCGAGATCGAGGGGGGCAAGAAGCGCACCTTCGAGGAGGCGAAGGGAGAGATCAGGGAGCGCCTCGCGACCGAGCGCGTCGGCAAGCTGGTCCAGGAGATGTACGAGAAGGTCGAGAACGCGCGCGTCAAGGACAAGAAGCTCAAGGACATCGCCGCGGAGCTGAAGCTCCCGTTCCAGGAGATCGCCGCGATCAACCGCACGGGCAAGGCCCCCGAAGGCAAGGACGTCATCGCCCATGCCGATGCGACCAAGATCGCCGAGGCGATCTTCAACGCCACCGAGGGCGTCGAGACCGAGATCCTGGAGTTGAGTGACGGGGGCTTCGCGTGGTTCGAGCTCGGCGGCATCACGCCGGAGCGGCAGCGCCCCTTCGAGGAGGTCACCGCCCAGGTCAAAGCCGACTATGTCCAGGCCGAGCGGGCCAAGGAGATCGCGAGCCTGGCTGCCAAGCTGGTCGAGCGCCTCGAGGGCGGGGAGGGCCTCGACGCGGTGGCCAAGTCGCTCGGCGCCAAGATCCAGCGTACTGCGCCCATCAAGCGCACCACCAGCCCGCCGCCGCAGGGGCTGACGGCGGTCGCGCTGCAGGAGGCGTTCAAGCTCGCCAAGGGCGGCGCCGCATCGGCACCCACCGCCGACGCCAAGTCGCGCGCGATCTTCCGCGTGACCGACATCGCCGCGGCGCCCGATCCCACCACCGAGCAGGTCGATGCCCTGAAGGAGGACGTGGCGAAGCAGATGCGGGTCGATATCCTCACGCAGTACGTCGGAGGCCTGCGGACACGCTACGGGGGCTCCTACAACGAGAAGGCGCTGCTCCAGGCTCTGGGGGTGACGGGGCCCGAGCTGGAGGTCAGCAACTAGACGGATCGGCGGCAGCCGGGGGAAGCATGACCAAGCACTATGCCGGCGGCCGCGACTTCGAGGCGGAGCCGGCCCGCAACGCGTTTCTCACCCGCTATCGCAAGCTGAGCCCGCAGGTGGTGTGGACGCGTCTCGTCGGCGATCTCGAGACGCCCGTCTCCGCCATGCTGAAGCTCAGCGAGGGCCGGCCGCTGAGCTGCCTCTTGGAATCCATCGAGGGCGGCGCCGCGCGCGGGCGCTACTCAATCATCGGCCTCGCCCCCGACGTCGTGTGGCGCGCCACCGGCGACCGCGCCGAGATCAACCGCCGGACGCAGACCCATCCAGACGCCTTCGAGCCCGAGACGCTGCCGGCACTGCAATCGCTGCGCGCCCTGCTGGCCGCCTCGCGCATCGACCTGCCGACGGAGCTGCCGCCGATCGCGGCGGGCGTCATCGGCTACCTCGGCCACGACACCGTGCGCCTGATCGAGCACCTGCCGCACCAGCCGCCCGATGCGCTGGGCGTGCCCGACGGCATGCTCGTGCGGCCGACGCTCATGGTCGTGTTCGACAACGTCAAGGACGAGATCATCGTCGTCACACCGGTGCGGCCCGAGCCCGGCGTGGACGGGCCAGCCGCCTATGCGGCCGCGGTGGAGCGGCTGCGCGGCGTGGTCGCCGCCCTCGACGCTCCCCTGCCGCACGCCACCGCCATGGCGGCAGCCCAGCTGGTCCTGCCCGAGGCGCGCTCCAACACGACGCCGGCCGAGTACATGGGCATGGTGCGGCGCGCCAAGGACTACATCGCCGCCGGCGACATCTTCCAGGTCGTACTGTCCCAGCGCTTCTCGGTGCCCTTCGGCCTGCCGCCGTTTGCGCTCTATCGCGCGCTGCGCCGCACCAACCCCTCGCCGTTCCTGTTCCACCTGGACTTCGGCTCCTTCGCGCTGGTGGGGTCATCCCCCGAGATCCTGGTGCGCGTGCGCGGCGGCGAGGTGACGATCCGGCCGCTGGCCGGCACGCGCCGCCGGGGCGCCACGCCCGAGGAGGACAAGGCGCTGGAGACCGAGCTGCTGGCCGACCCCAAGGAGCGCGCCGAGCACCTGATGCTGCTCGATCTGGGGCGCAACGACGTGGGCCGTGTCGCCGAGATCGGCAGCGTGCGGGTGACGGAGAGCTTCGCGATCGAGCGCTACAGCCACGTCATGCACATCGTCAGCCACGTGGTGGGCCGGCTGGACCAGCGGCACGACACCATCGACGCGCTGATGGCTGGGTTCCCGGCGGGCACGCTGTCCGGGGCGCCGAAGGTGCGCGCGCTCGAGATCATCGACGAGCTGGAGAAGGAGAAGCGCGGGCCCTACGGCGGCTGCGTGGGCTATTTCTCCGCCGACGGCGAGATGGACAGCTGCATCGTGCTGCGCACGGCACTCGTCAAGGACGGCGTGATGCACGTGCAGGCCGGCGCCGGCGTGGTCGCCGACAGCGACCCCAAGGCCGAGCAGGCCGAGTGCGGCTACAAGGCCCGCGCCCTCTTCAAGGCCGCCGAGGAGGCCGTCCGCTTCGCCGGCAGGGCGCTACGGGGCAACCGCTAGCCGGTGGCACCCGTCATCCCGGAAGCCGAGCCGCAGGCGAGGCTGTCCGGGACCTCGCGAGGCAGGCTCCGCCTCGCTTCCCGAGGTCGAGGTCCCGGCTCGGAGCTCTGCTCGCGCGCTACAGCACGAGCAGATAGAGCTGCCAACAGAACATCGGACGGTGGGCTTCCACCCGCACCCAACCCCTCCCCGCACGTCAGTGGCGGCGCCTTCGGCGCGACAAGGAGGGGAACCGCGGCGCGGCGGCGTGCGGCTCAGTTGGTGCGCTTGGGGCAGCGCTCGTGCACGAACCTGTTGATCTCCTTGATCAGGTCGGAGTGCACGATGCCGAAGGTGTCCTCGAGCTGGGCCACCGTCCAGATCGCGCTCTTCAGGACGGAGGGGGCATTGATCTCGCCGATCCCGAGCCAAGCCTTCACGGCCTTGCCGTCCTTGAACTGGAAGCGCGGCGCCATCGACATGGTGATCGGCACCACCTCCTTCTCGCGCTCCACATCGCAGCGGATCGCGTGCTTGGCGAGCGTCAGCTCGAACTGCGGCTTGCCCAGCGCATCGAGCAGCTCCTGGCGCTTGGCCTGGAGATCGACGGTGCAGCGCACGTCGCCGAATTTCCAGGTCAGCTTCTTTGCCGCGACGCCCTCTCTGATCTTGGTGCCGGCCCAGGTCTTCTGCAGGGTGCACTGCAGGTCGGCGCCCGTCACCTCGCGCTTGACGAGGATGCTGCACAGACTGCGCTCGCACGCCTCGAGCTGCTCCTTCTCGCCCTTGCCTTCCTCGAGCGCGGAAGCGCCCGTTGCCACCAGAACCGATCCGCCGATGGCCAACGCCGCAGCCGCCGACAGCCACATCACCCAAGCCGAATGACGCATGAAAAGCCCCCAAAGACCCACGATCCAGACCCAAGACCCCATGCCACCGATCGGGCCCCGCCTGCGGTGCCGCACCCGCGCGATGGTCGACCTCTCCTAGCGGGCAAACCCGGCAGGTCAATGTCGCGCGATGCGTCGCGCGCTTTTCCTCCACAGCGGGGGCTTTCCGGCCACGCTCACGCTCGGGCTGCCCATTTTTCAGCCAGCCCGCCTGCTATCGCCGAAACCGAGGTTGCATGGCCCGGACAAAATCGACCGCAGAGGCGTCCCTTCGGCCGGCGGCAGGGGAGCAAGGTGCCCGGGCAGAGCCAGGCTCCACGGCCCTCCAGGGCGTCGCGGCGGCCATTCCGGCGGCGATCCTCGGGTGGGCGCAAGGCGCCGCACGTGGCAGCGAGGCGAGCGGCAGCAACGTTTCGTTAACCGTTCCCGGTAAGGATTCGCCAACCCCGATTTGCCCCAAGGACAACCCGAGATGTCCCGAGCGCTCGGCAGCGCCGCGCCCGCACGCCTTTCATCGAGCCTGCACGAGGCCAACAACGACACCGGCCGCATCGCCTTCTGCGGCCCGATCGTGCTGTCGGCCATTACCGGCTACTCGGTGAGCAAGGTCGAGGACGAGATCCGCGCGTTCCGCGACATCAGGTCGGGCCTCGAGCCGGTGGTGAAAGGCACCTACGCGGAGGAGGTGGCCGCCGCGCTCGCCCACTACGGCTACAGCATGGACCTCAAGGAGAGCTTCATGCATCTGCCGCGCAATGAGCGGCCCTCGCTGTGGGGCAATTGGATGCAGCGCCAGCGCAACCCGTGGATCCACTACGTCCTGGCGCTGCACGTGGGCAAGCAGGGCCACTGGGTGGTGATCAAGGGCGTCAAGGTGTGCGACACCCATACCGACGGCACCTGGGCGTTCGTGTGCGACTGGCCGCACCGCTCCAAGCGCATCATGGAGGTCTACGAGGTCCGCCGCGCACTGGGCGTGTGAACGAGGTTTCAGGTTGCTCTGGCGTCTGCCCTGCGCTGGATCCCGGCAACAAGTGCCGGGATGACAAGAAACGAGACCGCCTCACGCGTGGATGCAGGCCACCATGTGGCTCGGGCCCAGCTCGCGCGTGGCGGGCACGGCCTGCTTGCACTCCGCCGTCGCCAGCGGGCAGCGGGGGTGGAACACGCAGCCCGACGGCGGGTTGAGCGGGCTCGGCAGCTCGCCCTTGATGATCTGGCGCTCGCGCGTGCGCTCGATCACCGGGTCCGGGATGGGCGCCGCCGCCAGCAGGGCCTGGGTGTAGGGGTGCTTGGGGTTGGCGAACAGCTCGTCGGCGGGGGCCTCCTCGACGATGCGGCCGAGGTACATCACCGCCACCCGGGTCGAGATGTGGCGCACAACCGCGAGATCGTGGGCGATGAACAGATAGGTGAGCTGGAGCTTCTGCTGCAGCTCCTCGAGCAGGTTGATCACCTGGCCCTGGATCGACACGTCGAGCGCGGAGACCGCCTCGTCGCAGACGATGACGTGGGGGTTCACCGAGAGCGCCCTGGCGATGCCGACGCGCTGGCGCTGGCCGCCCGACAATTCGTGCGGGTAGCGCACGGACATGTAGGGGAAGAGGCCGACGAGCTGCAGAAGCTCCGCGACGCGATCGGGGATCTTCGCCTTCGGCAGGATGCGGTGCACGTACATGGGCTCGCCGATGATCTGGCCCACGGTCATGCGCGGGTTGAGCGAGGAGTAGGGGTCCTGGAAGATCACCTGCATGCGCCTGCGCATGGCGACCAGCTCGACCTCCCTGAGCCGGGCGATGTCGACGCCCTCGAAGCGGATCTCGCCCGCCGTCGGATCGTCGAGGCGCAGCACCAGGCGGCCGAGCGTCGACTTGCCGCAACCCGACTCGCCGACGAGGCCCAAGGTCTCGCCGCGCTTGATGTCGAGCGTCACGTCGTTGACGGCGCGGATCTGCAGGGGGCGCCGAAAGAGGCCGGCGCGGATCGGGAAGAGCTTGCTGATGCCCCTGATGTCGAGAATGGGCTCGGCGCTGCCGCTCGCCGAGACCTTGGCGGACTCCTCGGCCCGCAGCGACGACGGGTCGAGCGCCTCGATCTCGTCGACGCGGTGGCAGGCGACAAGATGGCCGGCCTCGACGGCGACGAACGGCGGGTCCTCCTGGCAGATCGAGATGGCGAAGCGGCAGCGCGGGTGGAAGCGGCAGCCGCGCGGCGGCGACAGCAGGTTCGGCGGGGCGCCGTCGATGGTGGCGAGCTTGGCGCTGCGCCCGCGGTCGAGGCGCGGCACGGCGCTGAGCAGGCCGCGCGCGTAAGGATGCAGGGGCCGCCCGAACACCCGCTCCGCCGTTCCGCTCTCGGCGAGGCGGGCGGCGTACATCACGTTCACCCGGTCCGCATAGCGCGCGACGATGCCCAGATTGTGGGTGATGATGACGACCGCGATGCCGAGCCGGCGCGAGAGGTCCTTCATCAGCTCCAGGATCTGCGCCTGGATGGTGACGTCGAGCGCCGTGGTCGGCTCGTCGGCGATCAGGAGCTTGGGGTTGCAGGCGAGCCCGATGGCGATCATGACGCGCTGGCGCATGCCGCCGGAAAGCTGGTGCGGGTACTGACCGAGCCGGCTCTCCGGATCGGTGATGCCGACAAGCGTCAGGAGCTCGACGGCCCGGGCGCGCGCCGTCTTGTCGTCCATGCCGAGATGGATGGTGAGCGGCTCGGTGATCTGCAGACCGATCTTCAGGACCGGGTTGAGCGAGGTCATCGGCTCCTGGAAGATCATGGCGATCTCCTTGCCGCGCACCCGCCGCATCTCCTCCTCGGACAGCCCGAGCAGCTCCCGCCCATCGAAGCGGACGCTGCCCTTGGGGATGCGCGCCGTGCCCGCCGGGAGGAGACGCATGACGGCAAGCGCCGACACCGATTTGCCGGAACCCGACTCGCCCACGATCGCCACCATCTCGCCGGGATGGACCTGGTAGCTCAGGCCCTCGACGGCGTGCACCGTGCCGTGGCTGGTCACGAACTGGACGTGCAGGTCGCTGATGTCGAGCAGCGCCCCCCCGGTGCGTGCAGCCGCGGCGGTGGCGGGCTGCGAAAATGCTTTGTCTCCGAGGGTCGAGACGACCTCGCTGCTCACGCTTTTCCTCCCTGGGCCGAGCTGGGCTTTCCTGTTCTTGGGGCGCATCGGCGGCGTGCGCCCTGGTATACCACTGCAAGTGCTAACCTACCCCGGCGCGCCTGAGCAAGGAGAAGTGCAAACGCAGGTTGCGTCAGCGCAGCGCAGACCCGACACATTTCGAGGCTCTGCCCCGCGCGTGTCGGGTCTTCGCCGGGGTCGACCCGAGCTACAGGTCCTGCAGGGAGGTGCGGCGCACCATCGTGCCCTCGCGTTTGGCGAGGTCGGGCTGCAGCGCGAGCCCCAGGCCGGGCCGCGGCCCCACCGTGATCTCGCCGTTGGCGATCGGCGGCAGCTCGGTGGCGAAGCGGTGGTACCAGCCGTAGTAGAAGGCGCGCACGATCTCCTGCACCCAGCAATTGCGGGCGTTGAGGGCGAGATGCGTCGCCACCGTGAGCCCGACGGGGCCGGTGCAGTCGTGGAAGGCCACCGGGACGTGCCAGGCCTCGGCCATGGCCGAGAGCTTGCGCGCCTCGCTGACGCCGCCGCCCCAGGAGATGTCCATGATGACCATGGCCAGCGCGTCGAGCTCGAGCAGCGCGCGGAAGTCGCCGCGCCCGCCGCGCGTCTCGCCCACCGCGATCGGACAGCGCGTGGCGCGCGCCACCTCGCCGATCGAGGCCATGTGGTCCATGAGCACCGGGTCCTCGACCCACATCGGGGAAAGCGGCTCCAGCGCACGCGCGATCCTGATCGCCTGCGGCCGGCTCCACAGCGAGTGCAGCTCGGCCGCCACCTGCATGCGGTCGCCGACCGCCTTGCGGATCTTCTCGAACGGCTCGATGGCCTGCTTGAGGTCTGCGGCGGAGATCCAGTAGCCGGACGAGCGCTCGGCCGCGTAGTCGAACGGCCAGATCTTCATGGCGGTGATGCCCTGCTCCAGCAGCGACAGCGCCAGCTCGTCGGCGCGATTGAGGAAGGCGTCGAGGTCCTCGTACTCGCCCTTCCTGGCGTCGAGGCCGAAGTTGTGCGTACCCTGCAGCGGCTTGGTCTGCACGTAGGAGTAGCCCGCGCAGGTGTTGTAGACCTTGATGCGCTCGCGCACGCGCCCGCCCAGGAGATCGCACAAGGGCAGGCCCACGCTCTGGCCGAGGATGTCCCAGAGCGCGATGTCGACGGCGGAGCGCCCGCGCATCTCGGCGCTGGTGCCGACGAAGCCCACGTAGCCCGCAAGGAAGGGCTGATGCGCCTCGATCTGGCGCGGGTCCTTGCCGAGGAGGTAGGGCGCGATCATGCCGTGGATGTGCCCTTCGACCGCGGCGGGGCCCTTGAAGGTCTCGCCCAGGCCGGCCAAGCCTTCGTCGGTGTGCACCTGCACCCACAGCAGGTTGGGGAATTCACTGGTGCGGATTGTTTCGACGGCCGTGATTTTCATCGGGTACCTTCCGGAACAAGGGAACGGCGACGCAGAAAATGGTATCGCCGAAAGCCTGCGGCTGGCCAATAGTTCTCAGCCGACAGGCGGGTAGAGAAGCGAGGTGTCTCATGCCGGACAGCATCATGTATCACGAGGGCAACCGGCGGCTGCAGGACGAGTTCGACAGCCGCCGCATCTCCGACCGCCTGGAGGAGAAACTGACCCGGCAGGCCTTCACGCCCGACGACCAGGCGTTCATTGAGAGCGCCATCTACTTCTTCCTCGCCACGGCCGACGCCGAAGGGCGGCCCGACTGTTCGTTCAAGGGCGGCGCGGCGGGCTTCGTGCGCCTGACGGCACCCGACGAGCTGGCCTTCCCGGATTACGACGGCAACGGCATGTTCAAGAGTCTCGGCAACCTCCTGGTGAATGCCAATGTTGGCCTCCTGTTCATCGACATGCACGAGCGGCCGCGACGCCTGCGGGTGAACGGCACCGCCAGCGTATCGCGCGAGGACCCGCTGCTCGCCGATACGGTCGGCGCGCAGATGATCGTGCGCGTCAAGGCGCGGGCGATCTTCCCCAACTGCCCGCGCTACATCCCCAAGCTGCAGCTGCTGGCGGCGTCCGAATACACGCCGGTGCCGGGCCGCGACCCCGTCGAGCCCGGCTGGAAGAGCTTCGATATCTTCAAGGGCTACGTGCATCCGCGCCAGCCGAGCGCGCGCGGCGACGGCGGCGGACAATAGCCTCGGGTTTGAGCCCAGGGTTTGAGCCCCGGTTCGAGCCTTGGGATTGCCACCCTCCGGTGGCAGGCTGAGCTGCCACAAGAAGCTGAACTGCCGGAGGACACCCATGAGGATCAAACTTGCGGCGCCGACCCTGCTGCTCGGCCTGCTGCTGTCAGTGCGTGCGTTTGCCGAGCCTCTTCCAGCAGCCGCGCCGGAGAGCGTCGGCCTCTCCTCGGAGCGCCTTAGCCGCATCACCGAGTTTCTGCACAAGGATATCGCCAAGGGCACGATTCCCGGCGCCGTGCTGCTCGTCTCGCGCCAGGGCAAGATCGCCTACTACGAGGCCGTCGGCCGCCTCGACCCGCAGGCCAACGCTCTGATGAGCCGGGATGCGATCTTCCGCATCTACTCGATGACGAAGCCGATCGTCACCGCCTGCGCCATGATGCTGGTCGAGCAGGGCCTGCTGTCGCTCGGCGATCCGGTGGCCAAGTACCTGCCGGAGTTCAAGGACGTGAAGGTCGGCGTGGAGCAGCCCGGTGCCGACGGCAAGGTGACGCTGGAGCTGGTGGCGCCCAAGCGGCCCATGACCATCCAGGACCTGATGCGCCACACGTCCGGCCTCACCTACGGCTTCTTCGGCGGGGGCGCCGTCAAGAAGACGTACCTCGAGGCCAATCTGGGTGCCGGCGACCCGACGACGGCCGAGTTCGTCTTGCGGCTTGCCAAGCTGCCGCTGGTCTATCAACCCGGCACCACCTGGGAGTACAGCCAGTCCACCGACGTGCTGGGACGGGTCATCGAGGTGGTGACCGGCAAGAGCCTGCATCAGGCTCTGAGAGAGATGCTGCTCGACCCGCTCGGCATGGTGGACACGAGCTTCTACGTCACCGACCCCGCAAAGCAGAAGCGCATCGCCGAGCCGTTCGCCAACGACCGCACCATCGGCGCGGGCGCGACGGTCAACGACCCGCGCCAGGTGCGCAAGTACGAATCGGGCGGCGGCGGCATGGTGGGCACGGCCGAAGACTATGCCCGCTTCCTGCAGATGCTGGCCAACGGCGGAACGCTCGACGGCAAGCGCTACCTCAGCCCGAAGACCATCGCCTACATGACCTCGGATCACATGGGCGACGTCGTCCGCCGTGGCCCCTACGACCTGTTCGGTCCCGGTTACCGCTTCGGCCTCGGCTTTGCCGTGCGCACCGACGCCGGCGTGGCGCCGGTCGCGGGCTCGGCGGGCGAGTACTACTGGGGCGGCGCGGGCGGAACCTACTTCTGGGTCGACCCCAAGGAGAAGATGCTCGTGGTGTTCATGATGCAGTCGCCCAGCAAGCGCGTGCCCTACCGCCCGCTCATCCGCAACATGGTCTACGCGGCCATCGTCGAGTGAGCGACGTGGGGGAGCCGCAAACCTCGAATGCCGGGGTTCCCCCTACCCCTCCCCGCGCCTGCGCCGAAGGCGCACAAGCGAGCTTCGCTCGCTTTGGCCCCTGCGGGGCGAGAGGGGAGGGGAATCCGGGCGCGGCTGTCAGTCCTTCGGGAACTCGAGGCCGAGGTCGCGGTAGCGCGCGGGGTCGTCGCCCCAGCCCTCGCGCACCTTGACGAACAGGAAAAGGTGCACCGGCCGCTCCAGGACCCGGCTGAGCTCCTTGCGCGCCTCGGTCGAGACCTGCTTGATCATGCTGCCGTCCTTGCCCAGCATGATGCGCTTCTGGCTGTCGCGCTCGACGAAGATGGTCTGCTCGATGCGTATGCCGTTTTTCTTCTCCTCCCACGCCGTGGTCTCGACCGCAGCCTGATAGGGCAATTCGTCGTGCAGGCGGTCGTAGATCTTCTCGCGCGTGATCTCGGCGGCGAGCACCCTGAGCGGCGCATCGGAGACCTCGTCCGGCGGATAGTGCCAGGGTCCCGGCGGAACGGCCCCGGCGAGGTAGGTCCTGAGGTCGCCGATGCCGTCTCCGCTGAGGGCTGAGATCATGAAGGTGGCGGCGAAGGGAAGACGCGCGTTGAGATCGGCGGCCAGCTCCAGGAGGCGCTCCTTCTTCACCCGATCGACCTTGTTGAGTGCCAGCAGCACGGGCGTCTTGGCGTCCTTCAGCCTGGCGAGGATGCGCTCCACGTCCTCGTCCACGCCTTTCGCAGCGTCGATCACCAGGAGCGTCTGATCGGCATCGCCGGCGCCGCCCCAGGCCGCCTTGACCATGGCCCGGTCGAGGCGCCGGCGCGGCTCGAAGATGCCGGGCGTGTCGATGAGCACGAGCTGGCTCGCCCCTTCGATGGCAATGCCGCGCAGGGTGGTGCGCGTGGTCTGCACCTTGCGGCTGACGATGGCGACCTTGGTGCCGACGAGCGCGTTGACGAGGGTCGACTTGCCGGCGTTGGGCACGCCGATCACGGCGATGAAGCCGCAGCGGGTCGCTGTCTCGGTCGCTGCAGTCTCTGCTTTGGTCTCTGGGCCGGTTTCGGCCATCGGCTCAACCCTTCAAGACGCCCTCGCGGGCCAGCATCGCGCTCGCCGCGGCCTGCTCGGCCGCGCGCTTGCTGGCGCCTTCGCCGCGCGCCGGCTTCCTGCCTCTGATGCGCACCTCCGCCGTGAAGCTGGGCGCATGGTCCGGCCCCTGACGGTCGACCTCGACGTAGGCCGGCAGATCGAGTCCCTGGCCCTGCGCCCACTCCTGCAGAAGCGACTTGGCGTCGGTCGATTCCGCGGCCGATGCCCCGACCCGTGACCCCCACAGGGTGCGCACGACCTGGCGCGCGGTATCGTAGCCGGCCTCGAGGAAGATCGCTCCCAGCAGGGCCTCGCAGGCATCGGCCAGGATCGTCTCCTTGCCGCGTCCGCCGCTGTCGGCCTCCGCCTCGCTCAGCACCAGGAGCGGCCCCAGATCGAGCTCGCGTGCGATGGCGGCGCAGGTCCGCCCGCGCACCAGGCGATTGTAGTGGCGCGCCAGCTCGCCCTCGTCGGCGCTCGGATAGACCTCCCACAGCAGCTCGGCAATCGCGAGGCCCAGCACGCGGTCGCCGAGGAACTCCAGGCGCTCGTTGTCGCGGCGCTTGCCGGGCGCCTGGCGCACGCTGGCGTGCGTCAGCGCCTTCTTGAGGAGATCGCGGCTGTCGAACTGGTAGCCCAGGCGGGTATCGAGCTCCTTGTATTTGCGAGCCGGCGCCACGGCAGTCTCACCGCACGAGGCTGAAGAACCGCGACCAGCGGACGGCGAACGGCCAGGTCCAGGGGCGCCAGAGCCGGAAGTCGGGATCGTCGACCGCGACCGAGAGGAAGATGACCTCGGCACGGCCCACCAGGTTCTCGTAGGGCACGAAGCCGACGCCCCTGCGCGGGGAATGATCGCGGCTGTCGACCGAGTTGTCGCGGTTGTCGCCCATGACGAAGTAGTGGCCGGCCGGAACGACGTACGTTTCCGTATCGTCGTAGTAGCCGTTGGGATCGGCATCGAGCACGTGATACGACACGCCGTTGGGCAGCGTCTCGCGATAGCGCGGGATCGGCCTGCCATCCCCCTCCGGTCCGACATAGCTGCCGTCCCGAACCTTCGTCACCGGTGTGCCGTTGATGTGCACGACACCGCCCTTCACGAAGACCGCGTCGCCCGCCAGCCCGATGATGCGCTTGATGTAGTCCGTGTCGGGATCGCGCGGCAGCTTGAATACGACCACGTCGCCGCGCTTGGGCTGGGCGCCGAGAACGCGGCCCTTGAAGGGCACGATCGGGATGCCGGTGAAGGGGATGGTCAGGGAGTAGCGGCTGTAGCCGTACGACAGCTTGGAGACGACCAGATAGTCGCCCACCAGCAGCGTCTCCTTCATCGATCCGGAGGGAATGTTGAAGGGCTGATAGAAAAAAGTGCGCACGACCGCCACCAGGATCAGCACGTGCAGGACAAGCTTGACCGTCTCGCGCCAACCGCTGTCGTCAGCCTTGGCCGCGCCGGAGTTCACGCTCATGCCCTATTCGCACTCCCTGCAAGGCCGAAACGAGTTGCGTGCACCGAGCCTGGGGCACCCGTATAGCGGGTCGCGCGTTTTCCGGCAAATTCAGCCTGTCCATCGCCGCGGCCGCGCTGCTGCCATCCTGGCAACCGGGGCCGCTTACACCCTGAGGCCACACGGGTTCTTGCCGCTCCGTCCCTGCGCCGGCCCGCTTGCGATGTCGGGGGTGGAAGGCGACGCGCGGTCGCTTGTCAGCAGTCGGGGTCCTTGTCAGCGGGGCCGTGCCGTTGCGGGCCGGCGCCCGGCGGCCTCACCGAACGAGGCTGAAGATCCGGCGCCAGCGGATGTCGAACGGCCAGGTCCAGGGGCTCCAGAGCGAAAAGGCGCCGGGAGCGTCGACCGCGGCGGAGAAGAAGATGATCTCGGCGCGGCCCACCAGGTTGTCGTGGGGCACGAAGCCGACCCCCATGCGCGGGGACTGGTCGCGGCTGTCGACCGAGTTGTCGCGGTTGTCGCCCATCACGAAGTAGTGGCTGGGCGGCACGACGAACGTCTGCGTGTTGTCGTAGTAGCCGCTGGGGTCGGAGTCGAGCACGTAGTACGACACGCCGTTGGGCAGCGTCTCGCGGTAGCGCGGGATCGGCCGGGTTTGTCCTTCCGGCCCCGCCTCCTCCGGTCCGACGTAGCTGCCGGCCCTGACCTTCGTGACGGGCGAGCCGTTGATGTGGACGATGCCGTCCTTCACGAAGATCTCGTCGCCCGGCAGCCCGATAATGCGCTTGATGTAGTCCTTGTCGGTCTCGCGCGGCAGCTTGAACACGACCACGTCGCCGCGCTTGGGCTGGGCGCCGAAGATGCGGCCGTTGAAGGGCATGATCGGCATGTTGGTGAACGGGATGGTCAGGGAATAGCGGCTGTAGCCGTACGACAGCTTGGAGACGAACAGATAGTCGCCGACCAGCAGCGTCTCCTTCATGGAGCCGGACGGGATGTTGAAGGGCTGATAGAAAAAGATGCGAACGACGACCGCCAGGATCAGGGCGTGTATGACGATCTTGAGGTTGTCGCGCCAACCGCTGTCGCCAACCTTGGCTGCGCCGGAATCCACGCTCATGCTCCTTATTCGCACTCCTCGCGGCCGCAGAAGCAAATGTTGCACGCAGCAAATGTTGCACGTGCCCCGCCCGCGCACCGTATAGCGGCTCACGGGTTGCGCGGCAATTCAAGCGACCTTGCCATCAAACGCTAGCTGCGGCCACACGGAGATGACAACCACCGCCTGTGCCATAGGAAAATCGTCGGTCAACGTGAGGTGCACGCGTGGCACATACCCGTCGGGGGTCAAGCGCTCCAGCTGGCGCGCAGCACCGCCGGTCAGGAGCATCGTCGGCCGCCCCGACGGCTCGTTGACGACGCCCATGTCGCGCCAGTAGACGCCCTTGCGCAATCCGGTACCGAGCGCCTTGGCACAGGCCTCCTTGGCGGCGAAGCGCTTGGCGTAGGAGGCGGCACGGCCGGCCTTGCCGTCCGACCTGGCACGCTCGGTGGGCGTGAAAATGCGGTCGAGGAAGCGGTCGCCGTAGCGCTCGATGGCCTTCTCGATGCGGCGGATGTCGATTACGTCGTTGCCAATCCCGAGGATCATGGCTCCACCAGGGCGGACATGCGCGCTTCGTCCATCAGCGCCCGCATGCGCCCGATCGCGGGGCCGAGCCCCGTGAAGATCGCCTCGCCGACCAGGAAGTGGCCGATATTGAGCTCGACGACCTCCGGAATGCGCGCCACCGCGCCCACGGTGTTGTAGGTGAGGCCGTGGCCGGCGTGCACCTCGAGCCCGGCCGCGGCTGCGGCCTGCGCCGCGGCCACGATCCGGGCCAGCTCGCGCGCGACGCCCGCCGCGTCGTCGTGGAGCGCGCGCTCGCAGTAGGCGCCCGTGTGCAGCTCGACGACCTGGGCGCCGAGCCGTGTGCAGGCCTCGATCGCCTTGCGGTCCGGCTCGATGAACAGCGACACGCGGATGCCCGCGCTTTTCAGCGCCTCCACGCAGTGGCGCAGCTGGTTCTCGGCGCGCACCACGTCGAGGCCGCCTTCCGTGGTCCTCTCCTCGCGCTTCTCGGGCACCAGGCAGCAGGCGTGCGGCACGTGCCGCAGCGCAATCGCCAGCATCTCGTCGGTCGCGGCCATCTCCAGGTTGAGCGGCCGCGTCAGCTCGGTCTTCAGGCGCGCGATGTCCGCGTCCGAGATGTGGCGGCGGTCCTCGCGCAGGTGCGCGGTGATGCCGTCGGCGCCCGCCGCGACCGCCAGGTGCGCCGCGCGCAACGGATCGGGATGGCGGCCGCCGCGCGCATTGCGGATCGTGGCCACGTGGTCGATGTTGACGCCGAGGCGCGGATGCCTGTGCCGGGCGGCGGCCGATGCGTCGAGCCTCGTCACGTGAACACCCGCTCCACCTTGCTGACGACGGGCTTGCGCCGCAACCCGCTGATGATCCGCGTCAGATGGTCGAGGTCGCGCACCTCGACCTCGATCGCCATCTCGGTGAAATCGGCGGCGCGGCGCACCATGCGCACGTTGTCGATGTTGCCGTCCGCCTCGCCGATCAGCTGCGCGATCTGCGCGAGCGTGCCCGGCTCGTTGAGCGCGGTCACCGCGAGCTTGGCGGGAAAGCGCTCGAGATCGAACGGGTCGAGGTCCCAGGTCACGTCGATCCAGCGCTCGTGCTCGTAGTCCTTGAGCTTGGGCGAATGGATCTGGAAGATGCGGATGCCCTCGCCCTCCGTCAGCACCCCGACGATACGGTCGCCGGGGACGGCGCCGCCCTCCTCGAACGAGACCGGGACATCGTTGCGCACGCCCCGGATCGGCACGCCCTGCTGCGCCTGCTTGTCCTTGGCAGCCCCGCTGCCGGGCCAGCGGAACTTCAGGCCGATCACCTTGGCGATGTTGAACCAGCCCTCCTCGCCCTGGCCGCGTTGGCGCCCGGATGTGCGGCGCGGTGCCGCCTGCGCGCCGAAATCGGCGTCCGGGATGGCGGCACGCACGACATCGTTGGCAGGAACCTCGCCGCGGCCCACCGCGGCGAAGCACGTCCTCGATCGACTTCTGCGTCAGCCGGTTGAGCCCCTTCCTGACCTTGTCGTCGGAATAGTCGTGCCCGACCCTGGCGAACGCCGACTCCAGGAGGCGGCGGCCGAGCTCCGAATACTGCTTTCTGAGCGCGTCGCGAGCGGCGCGGCGGATCGCGGAGCGCGCCTTGCCGGTCACCGCAATACGCTCCCAGGCAGCCGGCGGCGTCTGGCCCTTGGCCGTCAGGATCTCGACCTCGTCGCCGTTCCTGAGCTGGGTCGTGAGCGGCATCTGCCGCCCGTTGATCAGCACGCCGGAGCAGGAGTTGCCGATGTCGGTGTGCACCGCATAGGCGAAATCGATGGGCGTGGCGCCTTGCGGCAGGGCGATCAGCCGGCCCTTCGGGCTGAAGCAGAACACCTGGTCCTGGAACAGCTCGAGCTTGGTGTGCTCCAGGAACTCCTCGGAGTTGTCGCCCTCGAGCAGCGTGTCGACCAGGCGCCGCAGCCACATGTAGGGGTTCTCTTCGGCGGCGCCGTTGAGGCCCGCGCCGTTCCCGTTCGCGCCGTCCTTGTAGATTGCGTGCGCGGCCACCCCGTACTCGGCGATCTTGTGCATCTCCTCGGTGCGGATCTGCAATTCCACGCGCTGGTGGCGCGGGCCGACGATGGTGGTGTGGATCGACTGGTAGTTGTTCTGCTTGGGCGTCGAGATGTAGTCCTTGAAGCGGCCCGGCACCGCCCGCCACGTCGAGTGCACGACGCCGAGGATGCGGTAGCACGCATCGACGCTGCCCACGGTGACGCGGAAGCCGTAGATGTCGGAGAGCTGCTCGAGCGAGATCTGGCGGTTCTCCATCTTGCGCCAGATCGAAAACGGCTTCTTCTCCCGCCCCCGCACCTGCGCCTCGAGACCGGCCTCGGCGAGCCTCGCCTTGATTGCAGACTCGATCTCCTCGATCAGCCCCGCGTTGCGCTCGTGGATTTCGGCGAGCTTCTGCACCACCGCCTGGTAGGCTTCCGGATAGCCCCACTTGAAGGCCAGGCCCTCGAGCTCCTCGCGCATGCCCTGCATGCCCATGCGGCCGGCCAGCGGCGCGTAGATCTCCAGCGTCTCGTCCGACGTGCGCCGGCGGCTCTCGGGCCGCTTGTGCTCGAGCGTGCGCATGTTGTGGAGGCGGTCGGCGAGCTTGATCAGGAGCACGCGGATGTCGCTCGAGATGGCGACCAGGAGCTTGCGGAAGTTCTCGGCCTGCTCGGCCTTCTTGGTGACGAGGTCGAGCTTCTTGAGCTTGGTCAGGCCTTCGACGAGGGTGCCGATCTCCTCGCCGAACAGCTGGTCGATCTCGCCGCGCGTGACGTCGGTGTCCTCGATCACGTCGTGCAGCAGCGCGGCGACGATGGTGGCATCGTCGAGCTTCAGCTCGGTGAGGATCGCCGCCACCTCGAGGGGATGGGAGAAGTAGAGATCGCCCGAGGCGCGCTGCTGGTTGCCGTGCGCCTTCATGGCGTAGACGTAGGCGCGGTTGAGCAGGGCCTCGTTCGCCCCCGGCTCGTAGGCGAGGACACGCTCCACAAGCTCGTACTGGCGCATCATGCCACGCCTCACGGCTCCGCTCGCGGCGAATCGCCCGGTCGCAAAAGCATCTGGCGCGAGGGGATCAGCCCCCTCGCCAGCAAACACCGTATGTCCAGCCGACCGTCCTGGCGAGGGGTCTGACCCCGCCGCGCGCCGCGCGCGGATCTGGTGACCGCGCCTCGCCTCACCCCCGCCCAGAACCGGAGCCGCCACCGTTGCCGGAAGGCTCGGTGGGCGTCAGGCTTTCCATACCCCGCAGCATCTGCTCCTCTGTTATCACATCGATCTGCGTATCGGTCGCCTGATCGTCGCGCGCGAGCACGGGACGGCGCTCCTGTGGCAATTGCGGCGCAGCGGCCTTCTCCGGCTCGTCGACCTCTACATTCTTCTGAATCGAATGGATCAGCCCCTCGCGCAGGTCCTCGGGCGGAATGGTCTTGTCGGCGATCTCTCGCAGCGAAATCACGGGGTTCTTGTCGTTGTCGGGCTCCACGGTGATATGCGAGCCGCTGGCGATCGACCGGGCCCTGTGGGCGGCCAGCAACACCAGCTCGAACCTGTTGGGAACCTTGTCGACGCAATCTTCGACGGTCACGCGCGCCATGCGACGATCCCTCTTGTGATGTTGAACGCCGCGCGCCCTTGGCGCCCCGGAACAGCGGCACCGAGGCGCAGCTTCTGCGGCGCCGCCTTGTTGCATGGGCAGACCGGAAAATCAAGGGCTTGGCGCACGCCGGTGCGGGCCTTGGGGACAAGTTGCTGCAACAGCGCCTTCGGCTGGCGGCTGAATACCGGATGGCGCCAATGCGGTGCGATCTCCGAGAGCGGCACCAGGACAAAGGTGCGCAAATGCAACAGCGGGTGCGGCAGGATGAGGCGGCCGCGCTCCCGCCGCAGGGGCGGCCAAGCCACCCGCCGACCGCCGTAGTCGAGGATGTCGAGGTCGAGCGGCCGGGCTTGATTGGGCAGGCCCAGCCGCCTCCCGGCACGGCGCTCGATGCGCTTCAGAAGGCGCAGAAGGCTCGCCGGGGCGCACGCCCCCGACACCAGGATCACCGCGTTGAGATAGGCTGGCTGGCGCCCGCCGCCGACCGGCTCGGTCAGATAGAGGCTCGACGCCCGTATCACTGTCAGGCCGGCCGCCTCCAGCTCTCGGCAGGCTCGCGCCATGCTGTCCGCCGGCGCTCCCCAGCGCCCGGGCATGTTGCCGCCGAGGGCCAGGAGAAGGGTTCCAACCTGCGTGTGCGCCGGGGCGTGCATTCGAGCATCGGTGTGCATCTGCACTCCTGCAGGGCAGTTATGTTGCGCAACCCTGGCTTGACAAGGCGTGGCGGCTGCCCTGGGGCAATGCGACACCATCACGCGTCGAAAGTCGGACAGAGGCCATCCTCCGCGCGCATGTAGAAGCGGACATCGCAAAGCCCAAGATCACGCTTGCGGAGCCTGCCTCGAGAACAAGTAGAAGGGCCCCTTGGTGCTGCCCGACGCGTCCTTTTTGAGCAGTGGCGTGGATTTGGCCAATCCTCTGCGGATCTGTGCTCGAAGAGTCCTCTAACTGACTTGTGCTTAAGGATCAGTAACAGCAGCAGTAGCTGACAGTAACTGATTTGAGCTTAAGTACCTGATGGGAAGAAGCTAATTCTGCTTGCATTCTTTGCACGAAGCGATTACGTGAGATAGACACCCAGAAACCCACCGGCTGGAGGTTCGTGCGGGGCCCCCTTCCCTTTTGCTATTACGAGGCACCCGATGCATTTTTATCCGACCGAGCGCATTGCCCTGTTCGTCGACGGCGCCAACCTCTACGCCACAGCCAAAGCCCTCGGCTTCGACATCGACTACAAGCGCCTGCTCGCGCTGTTCCGCGGCATGGGGCACCTTGTACGCGCGCAATACTATACGGCGCTGGCTGAAGATCAGGAGTACTCCTCGATCAGGCCGCTGGTCGACTGGCTCGACTACAACGGCTATACGATGGTCACCAAGCCCACCAAGGAGTTCACGGACTCCTTCGGCCGGCGCAAGATCAAAGGCAACATGGACATCGAGCTGACGGTCGATGCCATGCGGCTCGTCGAGCATCTGGACCATGTGGTCCTTTTCACGGGCGACGGGGACTTTCGCGCGCTCGTCGCCGCACTGCAGCTACGCGGGCGGCGCGTCAGCATCGTCTCGACCCTGCAGACCCAACCCCCGATGGTGGCGGACGAGTTGCGCCGCCAGGCCGACCAGTTCATCGACCTCGCCGAGCTCGAGGATCAGATTTGCCGCGATCCGGCTTCGCGTCCGATCCGCGATCGCGAGGCCGGCCCACGCCAGGTCGCATCGCGACGCCATGCGGCCGCGGCAGCGGCAGCCTCGTCCTCGACGCTGAACTACCCCGACGACGACGACGAGAGCCAGGGCGGACGCTGACCGCTCTCGTTCCGCTCGCACCGGCGACGCACCATGGGGGAGATTGCGGGGGAGATTGCGGCCGATGCGCCTCGCGACTGCCCGCTCTGTCCTCGCCTCGTCTCGTTCCGGGCCGCCAACTGCGCCAGCGAGCCGACCTGGCACAATGCACCGGTGCCGTCCTTCACACCGCACGACGCCGCCGAGGTTCGCCTCCTGATCGTCGGGCTTGCGCCCGGCCTCAAGGGCGCCAACCGGACCGGCCGGCCGTTCACGGGGGATTTCGCCGGCGACCTGCTCTACGACACGCTGCTGGCGCACGGCTTTGCGCGCGGCCGCTATGGCGCCAGACCGGACGACGGCCTTGCCCTCGTCGATTGTGTCATCACCAACGCGGTGCGCTGCGTACCACCCGAGAACAAGCCGACCCCGGCCGAGATTGCCACCTGCCGGCGCTTTCTCGTGGAGTGCCTGTCCTCCCTGCCGCGGCTCGAAGCCATTGTCGCGCTGGGCCGCATCGCCCACGACAGCGCGCTGGCCGCGCTCGGTGCCCGCAAGGCGGCCTTCCCCTTCGCCCACGGCGCGCGCCACGAGGTGCAAGCGGGACTCACCCTGTTCGACAGCTTTCACTGCTCGCGCTACAACACCAACACCGGCAAGCTGACCCCGGAGATGTTCCACTCCGTGTTCGCAGCAGTGCGCCAGCATCTGACACGAGCGTAAGCCGCGGCTCGTCTCGGCCCTGCCGAGCCAGGCGGACAGCGACCTCGGAGGAGCGGTATGAGCGAGCCCAGGATTTCCCGCGAGGACGGTCCGACCAGGGGCCGCTATGCCGCCCGCGTCGAGGGGATCGACGCAGAGGCGGAGCTGACCTACAGCCGCGCCGGTCCCAAGCTCATCATCGCAGACCACACCTCCGTCCCGGACGCCTTCCGTGGTCGGGGCATCGGGCGCCTGCTCGCAAGCCGCATGGTCGCGGATGCCCGCAGCCAGGGCATGAAAATCTTCGCGCTGTGCCCGTTCGTGAAAGCCGAGCGCACCAAGCATCCCGAATGGGCCGACGTGTTCCAGGACTGAAGAGGTGTCAGACCCTCCGGGTCTGACACCACTCCACGACCCACGTTGGAGCCATGGTGTCAGACCCGGAGGGTCTGACATCGACGCGACACCTACGCCCCGTTGGCCTCGCCGCGCAGGCGGTAGAGGCTCTGGAGCAGCGCATCGAAGCCGCCGGCCGCGTTGCCGGTGTGCAGGTCGATGCGGCCGACCTTCTCCACCAGCTTCTCCAGCGCCTCCAGCTCCTTCAGCCGGAGCAGCAGCGGGTTGTCCTCCATCAGCCGCGCCGTGTTGAGGAGCGAGCGGGTGGCCGCCGTCTCCTCCTGGCGCCGGATCAGGTTGGCCTTCGCCGTCCGCTCCGCCTCCACCACCTTGTTGAGCAGATCGCGCACGTCGCCCGGCAGGATCACGTCCTTGACGCCGATCTCGCCGATCTCCACGCCGAGGTCCACCGCCCGCTGGGTGACGAACGCCCGCACCTCGCGGTCGATGGTGTCGCGCGCCGCCAGGATGTCGTCCAGCGTGCGCGTCGCCACCGCCTCGCGGATCGCGAACTGCACGAGCCGGTAGACCGTGCCCGGCACGTCGCCCGCCGCCAGCACCGCCTTCTCCGGGTCCACCACGCGGATGAACGCGGTGAGCGTCACGCGGATGCCGACGCGATCCTTGGTCAGGATCTCCTGCGCCGTCACCTCGAGCGGGCTCGGACGCATGTCGACCTTGCCGATCCGCACCGTGCGGCCCACCGCCCAGAAGGCGTGCCGGCCCGCCGGCAGCCGCTCGGTGAGCTTGCCGTCGACGAACAGCAGGCCCGCCTCGTGCGCCTCGATGATGCCGTGCACGATCAGCGGCGCGCGCGCCAGGTCGATCCGGTCGAGATGGCGCTTGGCAACGCGCACGTCGGTGCTGGCGTCGACGCGCTCCACCTCCACGCGCGTCACCGTCTTCCAGAACGCGCGCGTGGTGTTCGGCAGCACCTGGTGCTTCGGCTCGGCGTCGAGCGAGACGATGGCCACCTCGGTGGGTCCCGTCTGCACGATCTCGAAGTGCTCCGCGGCCACCTCCGGATGCGTGCGCGCGATCAGCAGGGCCTTGTCGGCCGCAATCTCGTTGCGCACGACCTTGATGACCTCCGCCGCCAGGTGGCGGCGGTAGTCGAAGGCCGCGAACCGGCCCGGACCCAGCACCCGCACGAAGCGGCCGTCGCGCGTGAGGAAGGCGCGCTCGTCCTCCTTCACCGTAACCTCGAACATGAACACCATGACACACCTCCAATACATTTCTTCTTCAAGAAATCTCGCGACTTGATCGCAGCAAGGTCGCCGGCTGCCTCCCACGCCACCGCCACGGGCCGGCGCTTCAGCCGATGGCCGCGGGCCGTGCGTGCCCGGCTGCGTCCGCGCCCGCTCCAGGGACCAGGTCCGAGGACAGAGCGCGCCGGTGCCGGGCCTCGGGCCGTGGGCCAAAGGCGGTATCCGCGCCGGCGCAGAGCGCCGCGACGTTTGCCAACCGGCCGCCACCTCGGCCGGGGCCTCGATGATCGGCTGGATCAGCAGGGAAGCTGCCGGCTTCCCGTATCTTCGGCTCGCTTGACCGGCGAGTGCTCCGTTTCAAGGAACATGGCTTGCGATGCGGGAGTCGAACCCGCGACCCTCTGAGTTGAAGTCAGATGCTCTACCACTGAGCTAGCCGCAATAGAGCCCGTCGAGCGCGGAACACGCCACCGCAAAGCGGCGCGCGCCAGCCGGATCTCGGGGAGCCCGGACACGCAGCGCTCGTCAAGCGCGTGCCTGCTAGCCGACAATTCCGGCAAAAAAACAGCGGCATCTGGGAAAGTTGTAGGCGGATGGCATGCCCTCGCCCGGCAGCCGGGGCCGGTGTGTCACGTCAGGGACTCACACTGCAGCCTGCCATCGACCCCCGTGCGCAGAGCCTGCAGCGGCACGCTGTCGAGGCGCAACGCCTCGATGATGTGCCGTGCCGCTTCCGCCGTCTCGATCCAGCCCTTGAACAATTCCTCAGTATAGCTCTCGCGCAAGTCGAAACCATCATTCGGCACGCCCGCGCTGAAGGTGCGCGGCAAGTCGCTCTGCACCTCGAGGACCCCGACACTCTGGTCGTCCTGTGCGCCGTGGAGGAGAAGGAGATGCTGATGGAGGCGCAACCCGGGATCTGCTTCCAGACCGACCACTGCAAGGGGTGCCCGGCGGTCCTGGTGCGCTTGCAGGCCATCGACACGCTGCCGCGGTGCGCCGGCGATGCTGGGCCCACCTGGAAAGATTTCGACGGAAAGTGCGCTTGCTGGACGTTAGTATCGACCTAGCTTGATCAGCCCGCCCCCACACGCGGCGATTTGGCTGGGCTCGGGGGGAATATCCATGGTTGTGATGGCTAGACCGGCGCTGCTGGCATTCCTGGCGTTCGTCCTTGCGGCGGCGGCCGTCGCGGCACAGGAAATCCGAGCGGGATCGTCGTGGAAGAACCGGCGCGGCTCGGTCCTGACCATCGCCACCATCGATGCCCGTGGGACCTTCAAGGGCACCTTCGAGAACAAGGCCCCGGGCTTCGGGTGCCACGACAAGTTCGATGCCTCCGGAACGATCACCAAGACGCATATCGTCTTCTACGTGACGTTCAAGAATGCCGCCGCGAACTGCAACATGATGACCGTCTGGCGCGGGACCGCCAGCGGCGCGCGCATGTCGGTGCGGTGGGATCTCGCAACGACCAACACCAAGACGGGCCGGCTGCGCTTCTACCGCGGGATCGACATCTTCAATCGGATGTAGTCGTCAGATCGTGAAGTCGATCTGACGAGTTGGCGACTTCACGATTCACGACTTCACGGATTGGTCTCGCTTGGCGCCGGCTTCGGCTTCGCGGTCGGCAGGAAGCCGCCGGACTGGCGGTTCCACAGCTCGGCGTAGAGACCGCCGCGGGCCAGCAGCTCGGCGTGACTGCCCTCCTCGACGATCTTGCCCTGATTGAGCACGATCAGCCGGTCCATCGCCGCAATGGTGGAGAGCCGGTGCGCGATGGCGATCACGGTCTTGCCCGCCATCAGGCTGAAGAGGCTCTCCTGGATCGCCGCCTCGGCCTCGCTGTCGAGCGCGCTCGTCGCCTCGTCGAGGATCAGGATGCGGGCGTTCTTCAACAGCACGCGGGCAATCGCTATGCGCTGGCGCTGGCCGCCGGAGAGCTTCACGCCGCGCTCCCCGACGCGCGCCTCGTAGCCCCTGCGGCCGTCCTTGTCCTCCAGTCCGAGGATGAACGCGTGGGCATGAGCGCGCTTGGCCGCCTCCACGGCCCCCTCCATGCCGGCGGCGGGCTGGCCGTAGAGGATGTTGTCGAGCACCGAGCGGTGCAGGAGCGAGGTGTCCTGCGTGACCATGCCGACGGCGGCGCGCAGGCTCTCCTGGGTGACGCCGGCGATGTCCTGGCCGTCGATGAGGATGCGCCCCTTCTCCAGGTCGTAGAAGCGCAGCAGCAGGTTGACGAGGGTCGACTTGCCCGCGCCCGAGCGGCCGATCAGCCCGACCTTCTCGCCGGGACGGATGGTGAGCGACAGGCCGTCGATGACGCGGCTCGGGTCGGCGCCCGGCAGGCCCTTGGCGCTGCCGTAGTTGAAGCCGAGGGCGTCGAAGCGGATCTCGCCCTGCGTGACGACGAGCTCGCGCGCGCCGGCCTGGTCGACGATGCCGTGCGGCCGGGCGATGGTGTCCATGCCTTCCTGCACGACGCCCACGTTCTCGAAGATGCTGGTGACGAGGTTGAGCACCCAGCCCGACATCTGGCTGATGCGCAGGACGAGCGCCGTAACCAGCGCGATCGCGCCCAGCGAGATGCTCTCGCGGCTCCAGAGCCACAAGGCGAGGCCCGTGGTGCCGGCAATGAGGAGCCCGTTCAGGGTGAACAGGAGGGCGGTCATCAGGGTGGTGAGGCGCACGTAGCGGCGGTGCTTCGTCGTCTGCTCCTCGAAGGCGGCGCGCGCGTAGGCGTCCTCGCGCTCGGCGTGCGCGAAGAGCTTCACGGTGAGGATGTTGGTGTAGCTGTCGACGATGCGGCCCAAGAGCATGGAGCGCGCCTCGGAGGCGTCGGTGGAGCGCTCGCGGATGCGCGGCACCAGCCAGGCGACGATCCCCACGTAGGCCGCAAGCCAGACGAGGAGCGGCACCGTGAGGCGCGCATCCGCGGCCCAGAACAGGGCGAGCGCGCTCAGCCACTGCACGGCGACGAATACGGCGGCGTCGCTGAGCTGCAGGAGCGAGTCGCGCATGGCGGAGGCCGTCTGCATCAGCTTGTTGGCCACCCGGCCGGCGAAGTCGTTCTGGAAGAAGCCGAGGCTCTGGCGCAGCATGTGGCGGTGCGACTGCCAGCGCACGCGCGCCTGGAACGGCGGGGAGAGCACCTGGCTCTTGGTGAGCTCGTAGCCGACGAAGATCACCGGCCGCGCCACCAGCACGACGAAGGTCATCCACAACAGGAGGCCGGCGTGGTCCGCAAACAGGGTCGCCGGGCTGGTGGTGCCCTTGAGCAGGTCGATCAGGTCGGCGACGAACTTGGCGAGCACCACCTCGGTCAGCGCCGCGAGCAGGTCGAGGCCCAGCACCAGCAGGAACGCCGGCCAGACGGGCTGAACGAAATGCCAGTAGAACGCCCACAGCGGCCGGGGCGGGCGCTCGACCACCGGGCGCTTGAACGGGTCGATGCGCGATTCGAGCCAGCGGAGCATCTTGGCGTCCGATCCTTGCCGGGGGTTCGAGGCTCACGCGGCGCCTGCCAATCGGCCGCCAGGTCAACCGGCCAAATCAGTCGGCCAGATCAACCGGCCAGATCAACCGCATGAGATTGCCGGCAGCGGGCCCGCCGCCGGCCTGAAACCGGATGAAGCTGCTGTGTTGCGTGCGGCCGCGGACGAAATGCTCCGCAACCACACCGTCCCGCCTAGCCGCCGATTGTGTCTATTCTGCAGCGTCGCGCTCTTGCATGGCAGCTGCAACGCCCTTCCGGGCGATCGACAGCGGCCGCCCCGATCGGGCTCGTGCGGGACGTACGGCCCGACATTCGCGAGGCGCACAACGAGGGGTTTGCGCCCCGCTGCTGGCTGCCGGGGAGCCACTGCCCGGGTGTCGCCCTCGAGGCCGCGTGATGGCTTATCCTGCCTGGTGCCGCAATCTTGCCCTAGCTCCGCTCCCGGGACTGGGGCTGCGGGCGCGCGGTGCCGAAACAGAACGGGCAGGAGACATGGATATTGCCGCATGGGTCCTCTGGGCGCTCTTGGCCCTCCTCGGCGTCCTGTGGACGGTGATGTGGTTCCTGATCTCGGGCTGGGTCTCGACGCTCCTGCAGATTGCGCTGCTCGTGGTCGCGGTGTTCTTCTTCAAGTACGGCTGGCAGCGCGCTCCGGCCGAGCTGTGGCGGCGCGCGCGCTCGGTCGGCGGGCTCGTCTGGACCTGGATGCGCGCTCAGGATCCCAAAGCCGGCGCCGCACCGACCGTGCGAGTCCGGGAGGTCGTGCGCGTCGTGCGGGTCAAGGAGTTCGGCGACGTCAATATCTCGACCCTGCTCTCGCTGCTCACGCTGGCCGGTCTCATTGTCCTCGCCGGGCTTTGATGTCGTGCTCCCCAGCTGGTTGTACGCGCACGTGAACTCGGCCCGCCTTGCGGAGGCGTGGGCCGATACGCCCGCGCTCTCCAGAGTGCCGTTTCCCGCGCCCAGGATGGCCGCACGCTGCGATCGTCGCGTTCCGGGTACCTGAGGGCCACCGCAGGCTGACGCCGAAATCTGGCCGCCCGGATGCGTTCTCCCTGCGTTGCCTGCTCAACACTCCCGGGACGCTCACGCCTGTCGACCTGTCGGAGGAGTCTGCAGGCGTGAGCCGCGGAGGACATGGAGGACATGGAGGACGTGGAGGACGTGGAGCAGGCGCTCCAGAATCCGCGCAGGCGCAGGCCAGTCTACGCACCGGGGCGCCGCCGCAGATAGTGGGCGCACATCAGCCCGATGAACATCACGACGAGGCCGCCGAGCAGCACCGAGGGGGGCGCGCCGATGGTGGCAAAGCCGATGCTGTAGAGCACGGGCCCCAGGGCCTGGCCCGTGAAGAAGCACAGCGCATGCATCGACACGGCGGTGCCGCGCGCCGTCGTCGACAGCTCGCTGGCCTCGACCTGGATGCAGCCGTGCAGCGAGTAGAACCCGATGCCCATGACGACGAAGAGCATGAGCTGGAGTTGCCACGCCGGGTTGAGGGCGACCACGGCAAACGCGACGGCGCAGATGGCGGCGCCGCCGATCATGAGCTCGCGCATCTGCCAGCGCCGCGTGAGCGGGGTCACCGCCAGGGAATAGGCGATGCCTCCGATCGAGAACCCGGCGATCACGATGCCGGCAATGGAGGCGCGCGGCTCTCCGGCCGCGAGCAGCAGGAGGGCGACGAACGGAAACAGCCCGAACACCGCCACGCCCTCCAGAAAGACGCCGAGAAAGCAGTACCTGGCGCGGGGGTTCGCCAGGATCTCGAGATAGCGCGACGGGAGCGAGGCGAGGTCGAGCCGGGCCGGGGGTGGCTGCGGCACGCGCCTCAGGTTGAGGATGGCGTTGGCGAGGGCGGCAACCGAGCACAATCCAACGCCCACAAACACCGCGCGCCAGCCGAACAGGTCGCTCAGGCCGCCGGCAACCGCCGAGCCCAGGAGATTGCCGCTGACCACGATGGTGAGCCAGCGTGCAATCCCCACCTGGCGCTGCGAGAGCGGCACGGCGTCGGCGATGATCGCGATGCCGACCGGGAAGATGCCCCCGGTCGCGGCGCCGCAGACGATGCGGGCGACGAGCAGGGTCTGGAAGCCCGTCGCCACCGCGCACACGAACGAGGCGGCGATCACCACGACCAAGCAGATGATCATCATGCGCAGCTTGCCGATGGCGTCGGCTGCGGGCCCCAGGATCGGCTGCACGATCACGAACGGCAGGGTGAAGGCCGTCGACAGCAGCGCCACGTGCCCCGGGTCGATCTGGAGCCCCTGGGCGATGGGCGGAATGATGGGGTCGACTGCGCGCGCGGAGAGCGCCGTCGCAAAGCCGATCAGGCTGACGTGCGTGATGAGGCTGGTGGGGGATATGGGCCGGTCGGGGGGAGACATCGGCGCGACAATGCCGGACTCCGGGCCCGGGATGAACGCGACATTGTCGCATGGCTGCCCCGTGCGGTGTCAGATCCTGCGGGCCTGACACCGAGGCAGCGGGCAGTCGGCAGTGGGCAGTGGCAGTCGGCAGTAGATTGACCCGCGCCAGGATGCGGCTGCGGCCAGGTGAAGCAACCGCACCGCAGCTCCCGCTCCAAGGAGGCCATTTCGCGGCTCTCTCAGAAGATCGTTGTACGTCCTTGAACCATGATATACTGTGCGCCCACGGTCGAATGCCTATTGCCGGCGCTACTATTTGGTTGGGGGGGACAGCGTGTCTTGTTTGGAGTTGCCCGATGGGCTTGCCCACTGCATCGCTGTCGCGAGACCATGGTTGGAGCTGGTCGTAGGTCTGATAGGCATAGGCACGTTCGCCATTGTGACCGTGTTGATGGCAATCGTCAGGAAGTTCAATGAGGCGAACGACACAACGATCAAGGCATACAAAGAGGCGCTGGCGGACAAGCTGAAGGCTGAGGCGAGGGCGGACGAGCTGAATAGAACGCTTGGTGCTGTGCAATATCAGTTGGGTGTGTGCCAAGCGGCCAAGACTGGGGACGTGAGCGAGCTCGGCAAGAAGCTGGAAACCGCTCTCACTGAAAACGAACAGCTGCAGGCACGCTTCGCTTTGGTGCGTTCGATGTCAGATGGTGGTGATGCTGCCTTTTGGTCAAGGCCGCCAGGGTGGATTACGCATCGGCTCGGGCCGTAGGCCGCTTCGCACAGCAGTTCAGCCGGCTGGTGCCATCCATCAAATCCGTTGCTGGTGTTCAGCGGCATCATCGGCACCATGACGAACGCCGGGCCCGCTTTGCCACAAGTCAACGTCCCGGTCGCAAGAGCAGCCGAGGAGCAGGCGCAGACGGAACTTGAGGACAATCGCCCCCTATTCGTTCGAGAGGCTGTCATGTCTCGCAGCACACCTCTCGCCATTTCGACCGACTCAGGCATTGGATACTGGCAAGTGCCAGCTACACAACCCATGTTTGACGAGATTGCAAAAGCGATCCTGGAACGGATCGGCAGGAGCGAGGCATGAACGCTGGACAGATGTCGGCGGCTCTCGAAGCCTTCGGCACCCTGATGGGTGGCAGCGAAGGCGTGGCGCTCGCCAGATTTTCTCGAGTATTCAGTGGGATGGGTGACGCCAAGGCGCCAGCGATCATCGGTCATGTCGCGAAGAACTGGCAAGCTGAAGGAAGAGAGCCGAAGCGGCCCGCTGAGTTGGAGAACGCTGTGGGGCACATTCATGCCGTGTTGGTCACCATGGGGGCAAGGACGCAAGCTGGCGTGTTCGCAAAGGCCTTGCAGCTACTGGCAGGCAACGAGCATCAGGACGTTCGAAAGTTTCGTGCAGGATGCCATCGCAGCGCGTGTCAAGAAGACAGCCGCCGAGTTGGCCGCGGGGCTCGCCCAGAAATTGACTGCTGCGGCCAGCGATCGAAGGCGGTTCGATGCGCTGCTAAGCGACTATGAAGGACGCTGTAAGCCTGGAGAGCTCAAGGCGATAGCCGAGAGGTTCATGGGCCATGCGGTTGGCAGGAAAAGCAAGCAAGACATCGTGAAGGCCGTGCGAAACTGGCAGCGGGAGGGGGAATTGCATAGGTACAGCCGCATGTCGCAGGCCAAGGCGGCGCTTTGAGCATCCCCAATTGCGGGCCGCCCGGAGGGAGCCACGCGAAATGAAAATGCTCTAGCCCGGGGGCGCCGCCTCGATGCTGCCCGGGATGATGCCCGGTTCCTGGGCGAAGCAGTGCTGGGCGATGTCGAAGGCGCGGGTGAACCAGATCTGGTCCTTGTGCCTGTGGCCGACGCAGTGCCGGATCGCCTGGCGCAGCGGCCGCAGGCGGAACGGCTGGCCGACGATGAAGCCGTGCAGCGACAGCGCGAACACCAGCGGCTGGCGCTCGGACTGCTCCAGGAGCTCCTCGAACTGGTCGACGATCATGTCGGCGAACTCGCGCCCCGTATGGTCGCGCAGCGCCAGCGTGCCGGCGTCGTTGATCTCCATCGGATATGGCACGGAGAGAAGCGGCCCGGAGCGGGTCTTCATCCAGATCGGCTGGTCGTCGACCGGCCAGTCCAGGAGGTAGGTGTAGCCCGCCTCCTTGAGCAGGTCCGGCGTGACGTTCGACTCGTTGGCGCCCGGCCCCATCCACCCCGTCGGCCTGACGCCCACGTGCTTCTCGATAACCTCGGTGCATTCGGCAATGACGCGTGCCTCGTCGTGCTCCCACAGCGGCTTCAGGTGCTCGGCGTTGGTGCGCCCGTGTCCGCAGACATCGTCGCCGCGCGCCCTGATCTTCTCGACGATGTCGGGGTAATGGTGGCATACGGAGCTGTTGAGGAGGATGGTGGCGGGAAGCTCGAGCTCGTCGAGAATCTCGAACAGGCGCCAGTTGCCCACCCGGTTGCCGTAGTCGCGCCAGGCCCAGTTGCGCGAGGTCTGCGGGCCGCCGCGGTTGTGCGGGTCCATGCCGAGGCCGGCGCCGAACGCGAAATGCTCGATGTTGAGGGCAATGTAGAACGCGAGCCGCCTGCCGCCGGGCCAGCTGTAGTGCTGCCGCTTGGTGATCGGCACGAAGTCGTAGCGTCCGTGACCTGGCAGCTCGAGCATATGGGCCCCCGCTTCGTCGCCGACGATGCACACGGGCGCAGGGCGCGGCCGGTCGACCGCCGAGGCCAGCCTCGGGAGCTTGCCGACCTCCCCATGCGCCGTCTTGCGGAGGCTATTGCAGTCCCACCGACGCGATCAACAGGAAATGCCGCCGCACGACCTGGGCCCGTCCCCGCGGCTCACCGCGCCGCTCGAGCGCACGCCAATCCCCGCATCGGCTCGACCCCAGCCGATCACCGAAGAGCGTGTCCACCCCTCGACAGCCCGGGCGAGCGGAGCGGCTCACAAAAAGTCCGCCCACGAAATGTTGATCTGCATCCGGCCTTTGGCTCTACAGTCTAGGCGAGGATCGTGGCAAGCCCCTCGAGGATCGTGGTCCAGCCGGCCTCCGTGCGCTCCACGTAGTCGGCCCACCTGGGGTCGATCTCGTGGGTGAGCGTCAGCTCGCAGCCGCTCCCGCTCGGGGTGATGTCGATGGTGACGCGGCTCAGCTCGGTCGAGCCGCGCTCGGTGTGGAAGTTGAACACGAGGCGGCGCGGCCGGTCGATCTCCAGGTACTCGCCGACGTGCTCGACATCGACGCCGTCGCGCCGGTCGACGAAGAGGAACGCGCCGCCCACGCGGGGGTCGATCTCGGAGCGCACCATCTGCCCCATGGAGGTCGCGAACAGGAACTTGCGCGCCTTCTCGGCGTCGAGCCAGGCATCGAACACGCGCTCGGGCGGAAAGTCGTAGCGGCGCGAGACGCAAATCACGATGGGCTTCTCAGCCGGCATTGCGGTTATCTTTCGTTGTCTTATGATCGAGGGCAGGTTGCTCAACCCTCAAAAAGCCAACCGTTCTCGATCGCGTAATCGAGATATGCCGTGTTGGGTTGGAATTTCCGATCGGGATGCCAGCAATACTCGAGGACCTCCAGAATCTGCTCGCGCGTCGCGGCACCACCCTCCAGGCGAAGCTTCTCCTTTATGCCGCCCCATGCGGCAAGGTGGTGGGGAACCTCTGGGACATGCTCTTCTCCTTTCGGCGTCAACCTAATCATCGTGATTCAGTCCTCCTGTAGGATCAGCGCTTCTCGAGGCCGTCGGGATGGCGGTCGGCTCAGGCCCGGGCCAGCCGCCTCTCGTACTCCGCCTCCAGGCGCGTGTAGGTGGACCAGAAGCCGCCGGGCTCGCGCTCGTGGAGCCGGTCGGAGAGGATGTCGAGGTGGGCGTGCCAGCCGGCGGCGACGCTCGCCATGCCCTTGGGGTCGAGGCGACGGTGGGTCACGACGAGGAGCACCTCGGAGCCACGCGGCTCGAGCTCGAAGGTCACCTCGCCCCAGTCGTTCCCCCAGGTGTAGCCGAGCAGCCGCGGCGGATCGCAGGCGGTGATACGGCACTCGAGGGTGTGGCCGGCGTCCATGCTTGCGGAACTTCTCCGGCGGCGACTTCTCCGCGGAAAGATCGGCATGGCGGAACTGCAGCTCCGCCCGCCCGCCGACGAAGAGCTCCATCGGGCCGCCGGCGAGCCACATGGCGCGCTTCTCCGGCTCCGTGAGCCAGGCCCAGATGCGCTCGACCGGCCCGGGCAGCAGGCGCTCGATGCGCACGGTGCCCGGCTCGGTGACGACGCCGTAGTTGCGCCGATCCATCGGCTCACCTCATCGCTTGCGTTTGCGTCGGGAACGTGGGCGCGGCTCGGCGGCTGCCGCGGCGCGGTCCTCGGCGCGCAGCAGCGCCTCGAGGGTGTCGAGCCGCGCCGTCCACAGGGCGCGCTGCTCGCCGATCCAGCCCGCCAGCTCGTCGAGCGGTCGGGCATCGAGCGACAGGAGATGCTCGCGGCCCGCGCGCCGCCGCTGCACCAGATACGCGCGCTCCAGGATGCGGATGTGCTTGGAGACGCCGTTGAGCGACATGGCGAACGGGTCGGCGAGCTCGGTGACCCGTGCCTCGCCCTGCGCCAGGCGCTCGAGGATGGCGCGCCGCGTCGGGTCCGCGAGCGCCGCCAGGGTGTAATCCAGTCCAAATGCGGTGGCCATCATTCAACCTCACGGTTGAATATCTGGCGGTCGCTGCGGCCTGTCAATAAAATTCAACCCTGCGGTTGAATGTTCGCGTGCAATCCCGCTGGCCGGCGCCGCGCAGGCGCCCCGCGGAGCGGGTCGAGCACGATCGGAGATCCCCGAGGATGGGGCTCGCTTGGGGCTGCCCCCTCACCCCCGCCCTCTCCACGCAAGCGGGGAGAGGGGCCGGGCCGCGCTTGCGGCGAGCGGGCCGCCTCTCTCGCTGACAGGCTAATGCCGTTGGGCGGGGCGGTAGACGCCGGCGACAGGGTCGTACTCCAGGCGGCCCATGTCCTTCTCGATGGCGGCGCCGGCGGCGCGGCGACGCAGCTCGTCCTCGGTGCGCCGGACCTCCGCCGCGATCTGGCGGGCGGAGCGCGTGAGCCAGCGGTAGCCGGCATAGAGCCCGGCTCCGACCAGGGCCAGGACCATCAACTGCTGCATCACGACCTCCTCGGCGCCACCGCGCCCGCCAGAGCCGACACCGCCTAGAGCCCGAAGCGGGACCACAAAGACCGTGCCTCGATTGCCGAGATCAAATCATCGGCGAACGAAGGTGCGTACGCAAACCCGTCGCTTCCGGACCACTGGAAGCCCGGAAGACGGCGAAAACGCGACAACAGGCCGCCGCCGCCCATCGGCACCGCCCTGAGACGCACGTTCTTGCCGTGCAGGGCGCGCATCTTGCTGCGCACGTCGGCGATGCCGTCGATCAGCCCGTGCTCGCGCGCCCTGGCGGCCGACCAGAAGGCGCCGGAGAACAGCTCCTCCCCGGGTCCCGTGAGCTTGCCCCCCCGGCGCTCCTTGACGATGCCGATAAAGGTCTCGTGCACGTCGCGCTGCAGCGCCTCGAGCCGCGCCACGTCCTCCGCCCGCTCCGGCTGGAACGGGTCGAGCGCGCCCTTGTCCTTGCCGGCGGTATGGACGCGCCGCTGGATGCCGAAGCGCTCGATCAGCTTGTCGAGGCCGAAGCTCGCCGAGATCACGCCGATGGAGCCGATGATGGAGGACGGATCGGCGTAGATCTCGTCTCCGGCCAGCGCCAGGAAGTAGCCGCCCGAGGCCGCGACATCCTCGCAGAAGACGTAGACCTTCTTGTCCTTCTCCTCAGCGAGCTGGCGGATGCGGTTGAAGATCAGGTTCGACTGTACCGGCGAGCCGCCCGGCGAGTTCACCACCACCGCCACCGTCGGCAGCTTCGAGAGGCCGAAGGCCTTCTCGATGGGGCCGGCAACCGAGGCCAGCGCAAGGCCGGGCCGCAGTGGCGTCACCATGCCGATCGGGCCGGTGAAGCGCAGCACCGGAACGACGGGGCCGCGATTGAAGAAGGCCATCAGGACAGTCCCAGGAGACCCAGGCGCGTTTGGACCCAGGCGCGTTGCGGGTTGCAGAGGGCTACGAGGTGCAGACGGTAACGATATGTGCAGCAAGACCGCCGAACTCAAGACTCTGCCGGCGGGTTGCATACGTCGAGTGCCGCTCCGTGCCGCAGGATTGCCTCGATCTGCGGCCGGAAGCCGTGGCCGGCGTCGTGCAGGGTCAGGCCGGGCTGCAGTTGCAGCGGCGCCCGGCTGCCCTTGACGGCATGCACCAGGAGACGCGACGCAGGCTCGCTTGCGCGGGGGTGGATGGGCAGCAGGACGAGGCCGCCAAAACGCCTCGCCAGGGCCGCCAGGAGCTCGTGCAGGGCGCCCGGGCGATGGATCAGGCTCAATGAGCCGCCGGGACGCAGCATGGCCGCCGCGAAGCGCATCCAGCGCTCCAGCGCCCCCGCCGGCATGGCGTTGGCGGCAGCCTTGCGCGGCTCGGCGGCCAGGGTGCCGTGGCCCTCGATGTTGTAGGGCGGATTGACGAGGGCGCAATCGAAGCACTGGGCGAGCCCGCCCAGCTCGGGCAGCTCGCTGAGGGGGCGCGTTATGTCGGCGGCGACGACGCGCACCCGCGCATCGAGGTCGTTGCGGGTGATATTCCCGCGGGCCAGTGCGGCGAGACCGGGATCGCGCTCTACCAGGGTCACGTCGATGTCCGGCAGGCGGCGCGCGGCGGCGAGGCCCACGACGCCCACGCCGGCTCCGATATCGAGCACCCGCTCGGCGCCCTGCGCGCGCAGCGCCGCCGCCAGCAGGACCGCGTCCAGGCCCGCGCGGTAGCCGCCCTCGGGCTGCAGGATGCGCAGCGACCCGCCGAGGAAGGCGTCCCCGGTCGCGGCGGTTGCCGGTGCATCGGCATCACCGCAGCTCGAGGCGTTGCTGCTCACGCGCCGGACCCGTCGATGAGCAGCCATTCACCGAGGCCGGCCTCTTCCAGATGCCGGCGCGCCTCGCCCCAGTCTGACGTATGGATCAGCAACCGTCGCGGGAAGGCGCCGATCGAGCCTTCCGCGCTGCTCACGTGCTGATCGGCGAGGAAGTTGGCGATCCCGGCCTGCTGCAGCACGCTCTGGGCGAAACTGATGACGACGGGATCGTTGCTGCGCAGAACCTCTCGCATGGTTCACCTCACCAGGTCGTACAAGGCAGCGGTGCAAGCCGCTCGTTTCGGCCGGAGCGTTGTGTCGCGGCGTTCCGGCTTGACTGCCGGGGACGGCCCCCGATTATAGCCTCGAGGTCGGCCCAATCCGGAGGAGATAGCACACCTTGGGCGGTGTCGTCGCACTCGAGGAGGCGCCAGGTCCGTCCCCGGGCCTGCAGCCGCTCCTCGACCTCGTTGCCGACGACATGCGGGCCGTCAACGGCCTGATCCTCGACAAGGCCGTCTCCGATGTCGAGCTGATCCCGAAGCTCGCGCACCATCTCATCGATTCGGGCGGCAAGCGGCTGCGGCCGATGCTGACCATCGCCAGCGCCAAGGCCTGCGGCTATGCGGGCAGCGGCCACGTCAAGCTCGCCGCCGCGGTGGAGTTCATGCACACCGCCACCCTGCTGCACGACGACGTGGTGGACGACAGCGACCTGCGCCGTGGCAAGCAGTCGGCGCGCATGATCTGGGGCAACCACGCGAGCGTGCTGGTCGGCGATTTCCTGCTCGGCCAGGCGTTCCGCATGATGGTGCAGGTGGGCTGCCTGCCCGCCCTGGAGATCCTGTCGAATGCGGCAGCCGTGATCGCGGAAGGCGAGGTGATGCAGCTGGCGGCCGCCAAGGACACGTCGACCGGCGAGGACGACTACCTCGCCATCATCGACGCCAAGACCGCTGCGTTGTTCTCGGCGGCCACCGAGGTCGGAGCGGCGATCGCCGAGCGCCCGGCCGAGCAGCGGGCGGCGCTCAAGTCCTACGGCCGCAATCTCGGCATGGCGTTCCAGCTCGTCGATGACGCGCTCGACTACGCGGGCGACAGCGGACAGCTCGGCAAGTCCACGGGCGACGATTTCCGCGAGGGCAAGATCACGCTCCCGGTGATCGTGTGCCTGCGTCGCGGCGGGGAGGAGGAGCGCGCGTTCTGGAAGCGCACCCTGAGCGAAGGCAGGATCGAGGCGGGCGACCTGGAGCACGCCATCCACCTCATGCAGACGCATCGGGCGATCGAGGTCACGCTGGAGCGGGCGCGCCAGTTCGGCGCGACCGCCCGCGACGCGCTGGCCGGCGTTCCTCCCGGCCCATCCGTCCGCGCGCTCGACGAGGTCGTCGAGTTCTGCATCAGCCGCGCCAATTGAAGGTCTCCCCCAAACCGGGGTCGAGAAGCCGCCCTGCGCTCGCCATCTGACAGGCCGCGTGGCTTCGCGTTGCTGGCGACGCCCGTACCGGCCGCGCCCGGCCTGGGGGACGAGGTCAGGGTACGGCCCAAGTGGGTGGCCGCGCCCGGCCTGTGGGAGGAGGTCAGGGCGCGGCCTTTCGTTTCTTTGCGTGCAGGCGACCGCGGCGACCACATCTGCGGCTATCTCATGCGCCGGCGGCGCCTGCCAGGGCCGTGTTCCTGACCCACCAGCCCGGATGGGCGGCGGCAATGCCATCCGCGGCGCGCCGCGCGCTCTCCCGAGCGCCATAGAGGCCGAAGCAGGTCGGCCCGCTGCCCGACATGGCAGCGAGCCGGCAATCGGGCTCGGCCTCGAGCGCCGCTTTGACCTCGCGGATTGCAGGAAGCAGGACCATCGCCGCCTGCTCGAGGTCGTTGCCACATCCGCGCATGTAGCCGAGCAGGTCCTCCGCGCACGGGAGCTCCGGTGGCACCGCGCGAGGTGCGCTCGAGGGTACAGGGCCGGCCTTCAGCGCCGCGAACACCCGAGCCGTCGGCAGCGCCGCGCCCGGATTGACGAGCACCGCGTGCATCGGCGGCAGGCTCGGCACCGGCACGACATCGTGGCCCACGCCGTAAACGAGCGCCGGCCGGTCGACGAGGCAGACCGGAACATCGGCGCCGAGGCGCGCCGCGATCTCCAGCCACGCAACATCGGCGGCACGGTGCGGGTTGGCGCGCCGGACCGCGCGCAGCAGGGCCGCCGCATCCGCGGAGCCGCCGCCCAGGCCCGCGGCAACCGGCAGGTTCTTCTCGAGCCGCACCGGGCCCAGGGTGAGGCTCGGATCGACCTGGCGCAGCAGGGTGAGCGCCCTGACGAGCAGGTTCTCCCCGCTGATGTAGCCGGCAAACGGCCCCGCCACGGCGACCCCACCCGCGTCGCCGGGCGCCAGCGTCACAAGGTCGTGGCTGCCCGCGAAGGTCACCAGGCTTTCGAGCTCGTGGTACCCGTCGGCCCGCCTGCCGCGCACCGTGAGCGTGAGGTTGACCTTGGCACGGGCCAGCTCGCGGACGGACTCGCCAACGGACATCTCGCAAACGGACATCTCGCCAACGGCCATGGCTTCAAAGCTCGCTCACACGGCACGCAGCCCGCGCGCGGCGGCCTATTTCTCGCTCTCGGCCTTGACCTCGCCGCGGCGCCTGGCGCGGTCCTCACGCTGCGCGTCCTTGCCGCGCCGCACCTGCCTGAGCTTCTGCGCGGGCAGGCCCTTCTCCAGCTTCTCCTGCATCTTCACGGCGTCGGGCGGCTCGGGCTTCAGCGTCAGCGCGTGGGTCCACTGGAAGCGCGCCTCGCGCTCCCGGCCAACGCGCCAGTAGGCATCGCCCAGATGGTCGTTCAGCGTGGGGTCGTCCGGGCGCAGGATGACGGCCTGCTCGAGGTGCTTCACCGCCTGCGGGTAGTTGCCGAGGCGGAAGTGCGCCCAGCCCAGACTGTCCACGACGTAGCCGTCGTCCGGCTTGAGCCTAACGGCCTTCTCGATCAGCGCCAGCCCTCGTTTCAAGTTGCGGTTGTTGTCGACCCAGGTGTAGCCGAGATAATTCAGCGTCAGCGGCTGCTCGGGGCTCAGTTGCAGCGACCGTTGCAGGTCCGCCTCGGCCTGCTGCAGCTTTTTCAAGCGCTCATAGGACGCCCCGCGCGCATAGAAGTAGGCCCAGTGCCGGGGCTCCGGCTTGCCGATGAGGGCGATCGCCTTGGAGTAGTAGTCCACCGCCTCGGCGAAGCGGTTGTTTGCCCGCATGATGTTGCCGAGCAACTCCAGCGGCCGGACATCGCGCGGATGCTGGCGCGCAAGCGCCTCCAGCAGGCCTTGCGCCTCGTCGACCTTCTTCAGTTGCGTGAGGTTCAGCGCCTTGTTGATCTCGACGGCGATCTCGAGCGGCGTCCCCTTGGGTATGCGGTCGTAGGTGGCGATGGCAGTCGCATGCTGCTTGGCCGCCTCGTGGGTGCCGGCCAGGGCCACCAGGGAGAACGTGGAGCTGGGGTTGAGATAGAGGGAGAACTGCAGGAAGATCACGCCTACGCCGAGGCTGCCGCTGTCGCTGGCAAGCAGCTCTCCCAATCCGAAGAACAGCTCGGACATGCCTTCGGTGGCTGTGCTGACGAGCAATTGCGGCCGCTTGCCGGCTTCGATGTCGGCAAGCAGGGCGCGGGCCGTGGGGTGCCCGCCGGCCCTGGACTTCTCCAGGTGCGCCATGAGGATGCCTTGCGCGAGCTTCATGTCGCCGGCATTGGCGGCGCTGGCCGCAAAGGCCAGAGCGACGCGGAGAATGGTCTGATCGCCTTTCGGGATCTGGCCGTAGGTCACACGGGCATCGGCTGCCCGTCCCGCCACATCGGCGAGAAGCGCACGATGGTAGCGCACGAAGGAGCTGGTCCAATCCGGGAGCTTGGGTGCATCGAGGGCGCTCAGCGCCTCGTCGCTCTTCTGCTGCGCCTGGGTGATCCAGGCGCGCGCCAACGCATTCGTCAGCTCGCCGATCGGGTGAACGGCCATGCCCTTGAAGTGCTCCTCCGCCTCCGCGTAGCGACCGGCCTTGAAAGCGGCAAGGCCCAGGAACGTATGCGCCAGGCGGTTGGAAGGCTGCAGCATGACCAGATCACGGGCCAGCGCCTCTGCGCGCGGCCAGTTTCCCTGGGTTGCCTCCATCTGGAATGCGGCATCGAGCAGGGCCGGATTGTCCGGGTCTTTCTGCAGCGTCTTTGCGTAGAAGGCCGCCGCCGCCGGAGCATCCTGCGTCCTGCGCGCGTGCTGGCCCGCGAGGTAGCTCCCCATCCACGAGCGCGTCTCGGCCGCCTTGCCCGCGGCATCGCCGACCTCGGCGCCGGCCCGTGTTGTCACGACTGTTGTCACGACACCCAAGAGCAGTATCGGTGCGATGATGCCGAGAAGCGCATAGGGCCGAACGGGCATGTGACCTCGTAGGGGAGCTGCGTGCACCGCTGAACGTGCCGCGATCGCCAAGGCTAGCAGAAACGGCCTGCTCTTGCAACTCCAACAGCTCCGCTGTGCTGATCCAATCCTAACGGCTCGACTGTCGACGACAACGTCGACGCAACTACGGCGCCGCCGATCGAGTGGATCGACCTTTGCGGGCTTTTTCGCAAGGGGCTGTTCGGCCACACACGGCGGCGTCCACACCCTTCGCCGGGCCGCACGAGCGGCTCAAGCCGCCTTGAAATGCACTCTGGAGGACGTTGCCGGCCAGGGCGATCAGGCGCCCGGCATCCGCAACGATCCGCCCCATGTTCAAGAAACCGTGAATCTGGCCGTCGAACCGCTGGTGCGTCACGGGCACACCGGCGTCTGACAATGCCCGGGCGTAGGCCTCGCCCTCGTCCCCCAAAGGGTCGAAGCCCGCGGTGACCACCAGCGCCGCGGGCAGGCTGCGGAAGCTCGGCGCCCTGAGCGGGGAAGCGCGCCAATCCACCTCGTCGCCGGGCCCGCGCAGATAGTGGCCGACGAACCAGTGCATGGTCGCCCGGCGCAGCGGCAGCTGCCCGGCGTGGCGCGCATGCGATGGCCGGCTCATCTGCATATCGGTTGCAGGATAGACGAGAAGCTGGAAGGCGAGCGGCGGGCCGCCCCGATCGCGGGCATCGAGGGCGACGACGGCGGCCAGATTGCCCCCGGCGCTATCGCCGCCCACCGCCAGCCGGGCGGCGTCGATGCCCAGGGATTGAGCATTGCCGGCAATCCAGCGGGTGGCGGCGATGGCGTCGTCCACGGCGGCGGGGAACTTGTGCTCGGGGGCGAGGCGATAGTCGACGGCAACGACGATGCAGCTGGCCGCGTTGGCGAGCGCGCGGCACACCTGGTCGTGACTTTCCAGATCGCCGATGACCCAGCCGCCGCCGTGAAAGAAGACCAACGCCGGCTGCAGCTGGCTCTCGTCCGCCCCGATGCCGCGGTAAAGCCTGAGCGGGATCGGCCCTGCAGGGCCTCCGGCCTGCAGGTCTGCAGCGGCCGCGACCGGCTCGGGGTCGGGCTGCAGGGCGCGCCGCGAGGCGAGATAGGCCTCGCGCGCGTCGGCCGGGCTCAAGGTCTCCAGCGCCGGCCGGTTGGCCGCGACGATCATCTCGCACACCCGCGCTGCGTCGGGATGCAGCTGTTCACTCGGCATGGTTCCCCCTTCGCGCCTCGCAGGATCGGTGCCGTTCATGGCCAGGAGCCGATCCATAACATATAACCGTGGAACATCGTGCAACCCGGCTGGAGCTCAGCCTGTGGTCGACGCCGGACAATCAATGCAAGAAGCCCCTATGAGCAACGACGGCAGCTACGCGGTCCTCGTCGGCAAGCTTGCGGTCCCGCATCACGCAGGCCCGGCTTATCGCGCGTTGCTGGGCGCCGGTTTCGACGCGCTTCCTGCCGTTCGCGAGGGGCTCCGTCACGAGAGCGCCGAGGTGCGGCAGCATTGCTGCCGGTTCCTCGACCATTTCGTGACCCAGGAGCTGATGGACGACGTGGTCGCCATGCTTGACGACGCGGACGCTCGCGTGCGTTGCGAGGCCCTGCACGCGCTCGCCTGCGATCGGTGCAAGGAAGGCACTCGTGGTCCTGAGGAGGCGAAGGCGCTCCCCGGCGCCCTGGCTTTGCTGGCAACCGATCCAGACGCTCATGTGCGCGCCCACGCGGTCGGCCTGGTCGGCCGGTGGGTGCACACCAACCCCGCTGTTGAGGCCGCACTGCTGCGGGCGATACGCTCCGATCCGAGCCCTGCGGTCCGCAAGAAGGCCGGCTGGCTGGTCCCCGGCGGCACCATCTATCGCAAGACCGCTCCCAAGGTCCGCAAGGGGTGAAGGGCTAGCGCGTGCAGGGTTGAGCTGTCGGCTCTCATGGTCCCCAATATTGCGGCGGGACAAATGCGACCGTTCGGTGCTCCAGAGAGCCAATCAAGCATTCCTGATGGACTTCCAATGCGTCAACCGCTCTGTAATGAGCGCCGCCCGTTTCCGATTATCGCGACCGTCCAAGATGCCCAGGTCGTCTGGATCGGCGCGCCAATAGACACCAGCTGTCCGCGCATTCACATTCGGATCGGCATCCGCGCGAGTCGTGAAGTACCCGGACGCGCGGTCGCCGGATTCCAGGCGGATCTCACCTACTCCGTCCAGCTGCGGCGCATTCGGATCCAACGGCCGCTCACCCTTCCAATAATAGAAGATGCCTGAAGATCCTTCCCTCTCCTTCACCGCTTCGCTCCAGTATCTTGCTGACAGGCTCCCATCCTCCCGCCATGAACGGCCCGTCACTCCCAGCGCGCCGTTGCGATCGCGCGAAATCTTCAAGAGGCTCAGGGCGGAAGGCTCCTTTGCGGTGCGCTCCGTCAAGGAGAACTGCCACCATGCGCCCTCGATGCGCATAACGCGACCTTCGTTCTCGATTGCTCTGCGGATTTTCTGGTTGACGGCTCTCATCCCGGACGGCGTCATCGCGCCGGCGTAGCGTACACACGTGAGGCCCAGGAGGTCGCTCGGAAGCTTCGCCCCGCTTGCGTGGAGAATAAGGGTTCGGCGCATTCCCAGGACGCCGCCGAAAAGGCCGGCTTCGAACACAACGTTATCTCGCGGAGACGCCTGACCCGACCCAGGCTGAGAAGAAGCCGGCGCGCTGCTCGCCGTCCAGTCGTCCTGCGCGAAGACAAACGCCGCGAAATCGACCTCCTGGGTGAGCTCGAGGAGGCGTTCCAGGGTAAACGTCCCTGGATTGAAGGATGTCATCCAGGGTTCGACGCGCGCGATGTCGCTGAGACCGCGCGTCAGTGCTTGAAGCAGCTTCTCCTGTTTCCCTGACGAGCCCAAAAAGATTCGAGGCTTGTCCATCGGCTCCTCCGAGAGTCCGCCAGCTCAACCAGGGATTACATCCCCGAGTAGTTGGGACCGCCGCCGCCCTCGGGCGGCACCCAGGTGATGTTCTGGTTGGGGTCCTTGATGTCGCAGGTCTTGCAGTGCACGCAGTTCTGGGCGTTGATGACGTAGCGCGCATTTCCGCCCTCCTCCACCCATTCGTAGACGCCGGCGGGGCAGTAGCGGGCCGACGGGCCGGCGTAGACGTCGTACTCGGACTGGCGCTGCAGGTCGAGGCTCGCCACCTTCAGGTGCACCGGCTGGTCCTCCTCGTGGTTCGTGGCGGAGAAGGAGACGCTGGTCAACCGGTCGAAGGTCAGCACGTTGTCGGGCTTGGGGTAGTCGATCGGCTTGGCGCGCCGCGACGGCGTGAGCCCCACGTAGTCCGCCTTGCCGTGCTTCAGGGTGTAGCCGAGGCCGATGCCCGGCAGCAGCGTGTTGGCCCACATGTCGGCGCCCGAGAGGACCGTGCCGAGCGCCGTGCCGAGCCGGGACAGCATAGGCTTGGCATTGCGCACGCGGCGCAGATCGCGGGCGATGGGGCCTGCGAGCACCGCTTGCGGGTAGGCCTCCAGCGTGTCGTGCGCGCGGCCTGCCGTGATGGCGGCAAATGCCGCCTCGGCGGCATTGATGCCCGACAGCATGGCGTTGTGCGACCCCTTGATGCGCGGCACGTTCATGAAGCCCGCCGCGCAGCCCACCAGGACGCCGCCGGGGAAGGCGAGCTGCGGGATCGACTGCCATCCCCCCTCGGTGAGGGCACGCGCGCCGTAGGCGATGCGCCGGCCGCCCTCGAAGGTGTCGCGGATGGTGGGATGCGTCTTGAAGCGTTGCAGCTCGCCGTAAGGCGACAGGTAGGGGTTGGCGTAGCTCAGGTGCACCACGAGCCCGACCGACACCAAGTTGGCACCGTAGTGATAGAGGAAGGAGCCGCCGCCGGTGCGGTCGTCGAGCGGCCAGCCCAGCGTGTGCTGCACCAGCCCCGGCCGGTGCTTCCCGGGCTGCACCTCCCACAGCTCCTTGAGGCCGAGGCCGTACTTCTGCGGCTCGCGGCCCTTGTCCAGCCCGAACCGCTCCAGGAGCGCCTTGGTGAGCGAGCCGCGCGCGCCCTCGGCGATCACGGTGTACTTGGCCCTGAGCTCGATGCCGCGCTGGAAGCGGTCGGTCGGCTTGCCGTCCTTGCCCAGCCCCTTGTCGCCGGTGGCGACGCCCGCGACCGCGCCCGCCTCGTCGTAGAGCACCTCGGAGGCCGCGAACTCGGGGTAGATGTCGACGCCCAGCTCGGCGGCCTGCTCGCCCAGCCAGCGCACCAGGTTGCCGAGGCTCACGATGTAGTTGCCGTGGTTGCTCATCAACGGCGGCATGACGAGGTTGGGGATGCGCAGCGCGCCGGAGGGGCCGAGATAGTAGAAGCGGTCCTCGGTCACCGGCGTGTCGACGGGGGCGCCCTTTGCCTTCCAGTCGGGGATGAGCGCGTTGAGGCCGACGGGATCGATCACGGCACCAGAGAGGATGTGGGCGCCCACCTCGGAGCCCTTCTCCAGCACGATCACCGAGAGCTCGGCTCCGGCACTCGCGGCGAGCTGCTTCAGGCGGATGGCAGCAGCGAGGCCGGCGGGGCCTGCGCCGACGACCACCACGTCGCACTCCATCGCTTCGCGCGGCACTTGTTCGGCTCCTTCGAGCGCCATCGGCTGTCCCCTGTGCGAGCCTCTCTCGCCGGTTCGATAGGTCGGCCGGTCGCCAAGCGTCAAGGGCGGATTGGCTGAGGCTGCACCAACGCCAGGGTCACGGAGAACCCCTGTCTCTGGATCGCGGAATTTGCCCGGTCCGTCCCTCGCCATAGGGCGGAAGAGTACGATGCGGCCGGCGCACTGTCTCCCATCTCGTCGGTCCTTCTCTGTGACGCGATCGGCTTCGCTCGTCGCGGCTCGGGTCCCAGCATGCATAGCAAGGGGCCTCTTTGCGCCTAAACACATCCTGCAGCAGACCCACCTGGCCCACGTCGCATCGCGTAACGAGCGCTCCCAAGGTAGTGGCCGCAATGCCCCAGAAGACCTGTTTGAGGCGGTCACCCCAGGTGTATCGCAATCGACAGTAAGCGCCTGCTCTGTCCTCGCCCATGTCGGCCTCCCGCATATGGCCTGAGCTGACATAAGTATTGCTTATATCGGTGTCAATAAGCTGCGCTTATGTTCCAAATAATAAGCGTTGCTTATCTTCGCGGAGGCTGCTAAGGTGGCCCATCCTTTGCGGGACGGCAGGAGGCAATTCGGCGCAAGAAGCAGGAGAGGAATTCACTCTCTCATGATGATCGTGCGGCTCGTGTTTGCGAGCGCCGATCTGCGACACGAGGCGCTGCCGGTGGTTCGGGTCTGGTGCAGTTGGGACCTGAGCTGAGAGGACAGGATGTGTAGTCAGCGGTATCGGGTGCTGCGTTCACCCGAAGTCGAAGCCCAAATGGCAACGGCTCTTGGCGAACACCCGAGAGAAATGGCGTGGTTAGTTGGACTTGTGAATGCGCTCGATTGGGGAGCGCGGACAGTCGAGGAACTCGAAGCCTGCGGGAAACTCGTGTGGTCGGAAACGGACAGTACTCACTACATTTACCAGCACGCCAATGCGGGGCGGGTCTGTCTGTCTCTCTCGATAGATGAGGCCGAAATGACCATCGAGATAACAGGCGTGATGAAGATCACCTATGCCAGATACGGGCCCCTGGAACGCGGAAGGACGAACCAATCCGGCGCTTCAACAGCTAAGTGAGCTAGAGCAAATGACCAGGGACGATCGACGGAACGACTCGGCGGTGGGCGATGCCACCGTAGTGAGCCTCAACGACAAGAGAAGGGTTCGGGGGTCGGCTGAGCCCCGGCTGCACACCAAGAGCGGGGCGTCTATCGCGTGGAACGTAAGTGCAAGGGCGGGCGCGAAGGCCCAGCAGGCCCTGGAAGAGTTCGCACGCACTTCCGCAGCAATCGAGATCGACAGGTTTGTCAAGGCTGCCAGGAAATCCCAAGGTTACTCGCAGGAGGAGTTGGCAAAGCTTGTAGGCGTGACGCAGGCGCGTATCTCCCAATGGGAGAATATGGAGAAGTCCGGCGAGACGATTGATATTGTCAACCTGTTCAAGATCGCTTTGGTCTGCAATTTCCCGCTCAGGCTGGATTGGAGCGAAAAACGCTCCAAAGAAGCGGGATCGCGCCGCAAGGCGCAGACAGTACACCAAAAGCAGGAAGGGCGGCCTCGGCATGACCATAGCCATCATGACCAGGGGGAGATGTAGCCGGCACGCGGCACCTTCGGTGTGGCCTGCGGCAGTCCTGTTTCACATGGTGGGGCTGGCGTAGCTGCCGCCGAGTGCGTCGAGGCCGAAAGCGCTGCCGGCGACGTCGAAGTTGTAGGAGAAGTGCTGGTTGATGGCGAGCACGTCGCGCAGGTGCCGCTGCAGCGGATCGCGCCGGTAGAGGCCCTGCGCGCCGTAGCACGACCACAGCGCTTCCACCGCCTCGCGCGCCTGGTTCACGGCGAAGGCCGAGTGCGCGCGGAGCTTGAGCTTGGTCGCCAGATCCGGCACCTCGTTGCGCCCGGCGCTGGCCTGCAATGCGATCGCCGACTGGCGCAGGAGGTGGCGCGCGGAGTCGATCAGGCAGCGCGCGCGGGCCACCTTGATCTGCACCGCCTGGAAATCGGCGACCTTGGCGCCGGTGTAGGTGCCGGCCCGCCTGGCCATCGCCGCGACGAACAGCTCGTAGGCGCCCTCGGCCGCGCCCAGCGCCGCCCCTGCCAGAGGATGGCTGGAGGCCCCTACGAGCGGCAGGCGGTAGAGAGGTCCAGGAGCGAGGGCACCGCCCGGGTGGTCCGCACCGCCGCGGCAGCGCGCCAACGCGAGCGCGCGCCGCTCGGGCACGAACAGCTCGGCAACGGTCACGTCATTGCTGCCCGTGGCCTCCATGCCGATGGCGTCCCAGGTGTCGATGATCTCGTAGTCCGACTTGGGCACCAGGCACAGGCGCCAGTCGAGGGGCGTCTTGCCGTCGTCGCCGTAGACGGTGACGGCCAGCATGTTCCAGTCCGAGTTGTCCACGCCCGACGAGAACGGCCAGCGCCCGCTGACGACGAATCCGCCGTCCACCTTGCGCCCGCGCCCGGCGGCGAGCGCGATCGACGAGGCGATCAGCGCATCGGGGTTGGCCTCCCACACCTCGCGCTGGGTCGCAGGCTCGTAGTAGGCGAGGATCCAGTGATGGCAGGCGAGGTTGCCGACGTTCCAGGCCGTGGACGGGCAGCCGCGCGCCAGCTCCGCTGGGATGTCGACGACCGCGACGAAGTCGAGCTCCATGCCGCCGAAAGCCCTCGGCTGGTGGAAGCGGAAGAGCCCCGTCTCGTGCAGCAGCTGCTCGTTCTCGCGGATCAGCATGCGGGCCTCCGCGGCGGCATCGGCGCGCTCGCGCAGCAGGGGCACGAGCTCGCGCGCCCGCCGCATCGCCTCGTCATAGCCGACGCCGGAAAAATCGCGGCGCACGGCCTGGCTCAGCGTGCCTGGCGTGGGCCGTTGGCCATCTGCACCGGTCATGATCGTCTGGTCCCCGATTCACCGCGCCGCGTCGCCGTCTTGGCAATCGCGCGAGAGCGGCGGCACCACAAGAGTTACCACAATCGCGGCCAAGAGATATCCCGCGGGGCCGGCGCCGTTGGATCAGCCCGCAAAGGGCTCTAGACTGGCGGGGATGCCGAGCAACGACAACGACGCAGAGCTGGCGGCGCTCCTCGCCTGGTATGGCGACATGGGCGTCACCGATCTGGTGGGCGAGACACCTGTCGACTGGCTGAGCCGCGGGGATGGTGTCAGTCCCTCTGGGTCTGACACCGTTGCTCCAACGACGGGTGGTGTCTCTGGTGTCAGACCCAGAGACACCGTTGCTCCAACAGCCGGCGGCGCCCATGGTGTCAGACCCAGAGGGTCCGACACCATTGCACCAGCGACGCGCGGTGCCCATGGTGTCAGACTGGGAGGGTCTGACACCGTCCCGCGGCAGCTCCCCGCCGCCGGCACCTCCCCCGATGCCGCTGTCATGGCCGCGCGCACGGCCGCCAGGCAGGCCAAGAACCTCGACGAGCTGCAGGCGACGCTCGCCGGCTTCGACGGCTGCAGCCTGAAGGCGACTGCCAAGAGCCTGTGCTTCTACCGCGGCGCGGCCCGGGCGCGGCTGATGCTGATCGGCGAGGCGCCGGGACGCGACGAGGATCTGCAGGGCAAGCCGTTCGTCGGCCGCGCCGGCCAGCTGCTCGACAAGATGCTGGCAGCCATCGGCCTCGGCGAGACAGACGTGCACATCACCAACATCGTCTACTGGCGCCCGCCCGGCAACCGCACGCCGACGCCGCAGGAGGCGCAGGTCTGCCGCCCGTTCCTGGAGCGGCAGGTGGAGCTGGTGGCGCCGGACCTCGTGCTGCTGCTCGGCGGCGCCGCCGCCAACCACATCTTCGGGGCCGCGGAAGGGATCATGCGCGTACGCGGCAAGTGGCGCGAGGTGACGCTGGGCGAGCGCAACGTGCGCGCCATCGCCACGCTGCACCCCGCTTACCTCCTGCGCACGCCGGCCGCCAAGCGCCTCGCCTGGCGCGACCTGCTGGCCGTCAAGGCAGCCCTTGCTCGAGGACTTTGATCATACGAACATTCTCCACGGGCGCGGCTTTTCGGAAGCCTGGCCGTGGCGGCGCTCAGTCCTTCTGCTCCAGCTCGGCGATGCGGGCCCTGATGTAGGCCATGCGGGCGGGCTCGATGGAGCGGGGGTCTGATTGAAGCGGTATCGGAGGTCGTTGAGCTCCTCATCGGGCACCGGAGGGATTGCGAGCGCGCTACGCGCCTGCTCGACCCGCTGTGCTATAGTTGCCCTATGTCCAAGCTCGATCCCAACCGCCCGTTCATCCCCGTCCGCATCGCCGTGCTCACGGTGTCGGACACGCGTACGCTCGCCGACGACAAGTCCGGCAACACCCTGGCCGAGATGATCGGGGCGGCGGGCCACGAGCTGGCGGCGCGCGCCATTGTCAAGGACGAGGTGGAGGCGATCCGGGCGCAGGTGCGGGCGTGGATCGCGGATGCGGCGATCGACGTGGTCATCTCCACCGGCGGCACCGGGTTCACCGGGCGCGATGTCACGCCCGAGGCGATCCGTCCGCTGTTCGAGAAGGAGATCGACGGGTTCTCCGCCGTGTTTCACGCCATCTCGTTCGAGAAGATCGGCACGTCGACGATCCAGTCGCGGGCGTGCGCGGGCCTGGCGCACGGCACCTACATCTTCTGCCTGCCGGGCTCGCCCGGCGCCTGCAGGGACGCCTGGGGAGGCATCCTGGTGCAGCAGCTCGACAACCGCCACCGGCCCTGCAATTTCGTGGAGATCATGCCGCGGCTCGAGGAGCACCGGCGCAGCGTTTGAGCGATTGGCGTGTCGATCCCCGGTTCGGCTCGGCGCGGCTCAATAGGGTCGCTTGAGCTTTGGAAACATCGGGAAATGCTTGATGTTGAGCGTGGCGAGCTTCAGCCCGTGGTGCTCGGTCGTGGCGGCGATGATGGCGTCGGGAATGTCGATGCCGTGGCTCTTCTGAAAATGCCGCATGAGAGCGCCCGCGCGCTCTCCGATTTCTTCGCCGATCGGCAGACAGACGAGGTGTTGGCGAAGCGCGATGAGGTCTCGCTCGTCGCGCTGGCTGCGCGCTTCCGCGTAAAGCTCCAGCAGCGTGACGGCAGAGACCGCGACGCGCTCTCTCAGCGCGTCGAGCCACGCGACGGCACCGGCATCTTTGCGGAGGAACTCGATGATGACGTTTGTGTCGACCAGGATCATCTAGGAACGCTTCGTTCTCCGCCCCATGATCTGGTCGCGCCGGTTCCAACGCCCCCGGATCTCCCGCATCTCCTCGTCGAGGTCCGCGCGCTCCGCCCACGAATCCGCGAACCTTGCGGCGATTCGGCGCCAATCCGGCTTCTCCACCTCACGCTCGAGCCGCATATCGATGCCTGTCCGAATGAGCTCGCCCTCGGACAGGCCAGTCGCAGCGGCGCACTCCTTGAGGCGCTTGCTCTGCTCTGGCGTGACGAAAAGCTGCTTGCGCACCATCTTGCTCATGGCCCCTCCTACACATATGATATGTGTATATTGTTCCGCCTTCAACCGTGCTGGCCGCGAATCCTGATGACGCCCGGCGCCCAATGCGTATAGTGCGCGCCGCAACCGTGACCCACACCGAACCCATGCAGAAGAAAGCCGCCAAGACGGCGCCCCCGAAGGTGTCCCCTGCCGCCCCCCGTGCAACCGGAGGACTGCAGCCGACCCAGTCGTTCCAGGACCTGATCCTGGCGTTGCAGCAGTTCTGGGCCGAGCAGGGCTGCGTGATCCTGCAGCCCTACGACATGGAGGTGGGGGCCGGCACCTTCCATCCGGCCACCACGCTGCGGGCACTCGGCCCCAAGCCCTGGAACGCGGCCTACGTGCAGCCCTCGCGCCGGCCCAAGGACGGGCGCTACGGCGAGAACCCCAACCGCATGCAGCACTACTACCAGCTGCAGGTGATCATGAAACCGTCGCCGCCGGACTTCCAGGACCTCTACCTGGAGAGCCTCGGCCGCATCGGCATCGACCCGCTGCTGCACGACATCCGCTTCGTGGAGGACGACTGGGAGAGCCCGACGCTCGGCGCCTGGGGCCTCGGCTGGGAGGTGTGGTGCGACGGCATGGAGGTGACGCAGTTCACCTATTTCCAGCAGGTCGGCGGCTTCGACTGCAACCCGGTGTCGGGCGAGATCACCTACGGGCTCGAGCGGCTCGCCATGTACGTGCAGGGCGTGGACCGCGTGTTCGATCTGAATTTCAACGGTCGCGAGGACGCGAGGAAGCTCACCTACGGCGACGTGTTCCTGCAGGCCGAGCAGGAGTACTCGCGCTTCAACTTCGAGCACGCCGACACCGAGATGCTGCTGCGGCATTTCCGAGACGCGGAGACGGAGTGCAAGGCGCTCCTGGAGGCGGGCGCGCCAGCGCCGGACGCCAAGGACAAGCGCCACAAGCTGGCGCTGCCGGCCTACGACCAGTGCATCAAGGCGAGCCACATCTTCAACCTGCTGGACGCCCGCGGCGTCATTTCAGTAACCGAGCGCCAGAGCTACATCCTCCGCGTGCGCGAGCTTGCCAAGGCGTGCTGCGCGGCGTGGCTGCAGACGGAGGGGGGCGGGGCGTGAGGACGCGGCGGCGCTGTAGGTTGGGTCAAGCGAAGCGCAGACCCAACACCCCATCGGATAGGCGCGTTGGGTCTTCGCTATCGCTCGACCCAACCCACGCCAGCGCCGTGCCATGATCCCGGCCAAGATCGCCGGTGCCGTCATCCTCGGCGTGCCGCTGATCCTCACGGCCTGGGTGCTGCTGAGGCAGCAGCCACGCCCCGTCCTGTGGCTCGCGCTGGCGCTGATCGTGGTGGGGCTCGGCTATCTGATGGCGACCGGGGCCACCGACGATATCGCGCGCAGCATCGTTCCAGCCCCGGCGCTGGAGCCTGTGCCGCAACCCGCCGGCTGAAACAGACGTACGCAGGAGGTCGATCCAATGAGCACGCCCAAGACGCTGCTGGAGATGGCCGGCGCCGACCTGCGCCCCGCGCCGCTCGCCACATCGACGCTCGTCATCATCGACGCGCAGAACGAGTACCTCGACGGCAAGCTGGCGCTGCCGGGCATCGCGCCCGCGGTCGATGCCCTGGCGCGGTTGCTGGCCAAGGCGCGCGCCGCCGGAGCGCCGGTGGTGCACGTCCGGCACAAGGGCCGCGCCGGCGGCCTCTTCGACCTCGATGCGCGCGGCGGCGCCATCATCGATGCCGTGAAGCCGGCCGCCGGCGAGGGCATCGTGTCGAAGCCGCTGCCCAACGCCTTCGCCCAGACCGACCTGGATGCCACGCTCAAAAAGCTCGGCCGCACGCAGCTCGTGATCGCGGGCTTCATGACGCACATGTGCGTTTCCTCCACCGCGCGCGCCGCCCTCGACCTCGGCTACAAGGCGACGGTGGCCGCCGACGCCGCGGCGACGCGCGACCTGCCCGATCCCATGGGCGGCGTCATTGGCGCGGATGCGCTGCACCGCGCCGCGCTGGCCGAGCTCGCCGACCGCTTCGCCATCGTGGCCACGGTGGATCGGATTCCGGAGAAGTGATTTTGCCTTCTGTCACAGTCGAGGTCATGCCGATGACCAATCCGAAGGTAGGGGGTCCCCCCACCCTTAACCGCTCCCCGCATTCCAGTGGCGCGCCTTCGGCGCGACGGAGAGGGGAATTTGCGCATCGCTTGTGGTTGGCAAGTGCGCCTACTCTTCGGGAGCCTAACGATGGCTGAGCTGTTGCTGGAGCTGTTCTCCGAGGAGATCCCGGCGCGCATGCAGGGAAGGGCGGCGGAGGACTTGAAGCGGCTCGTGCTGGACGGGCTCAAGGCGCAGGGCCTCGAGGCGGAGGAGGCCAAGGCGTTCGCCACGCCGCGGCGGCTCACGCTGGTGGTCGGCGACCTTCCGCCCAAGTCGCCCGACGTGAAGGAGGAGCGCAAGGGCCCGCGCGTCAGCGCGCCGGAGCAGGCGATCGCGGGGTTCGTCAAGTCGGCGGGCCTCGAGTCGATCAAGGAGGCGGAGGTCGTCAAGGACCAGAAGAAGGGCGACTTCTATGTCGCCCGCATCGAGAAGCGCGGGCGCCCCGCCAAGGAGATCGTGGCCGAGCTGGTGCCCGCTGTCGCGGCGAGATTCCCGTGGCCCAAGTCGATGCGCTGGGGCGCGGGGCGCTCGACCTGGGTGCGGCCCTTGCATTCCATCGTGTGCCTGCTCGACGGCAAGGTGGTGCCGCTCGCGATCGAGGGCGTGGAGGCGGGACGGGAAACGCGCGGGCACCGATTCCACGGCAATGCACCGTTCGAGGTGGGGAGCGCGGCCGACTATGTGAGGAGCCTCAACGAGCACAAGGTGATCCTGGATACCGGTGCGCGCGCAAGGATCATCGCCCAGCAGGCGCGCGCGCTCGCCTCCGAGCACGACCTGGCGCTGGTCGAGGACGAGGCGCTGCTCGCCGAGAACGCCGGCCTCACGGAGTGGCCGCTGGTGCTGATGGGCACGTTCGACAAGGCGTTTCTCGAGGTGCCGGCCGAGTGCCTGATGGTGTCCATGAAGGTGCACCAGAAGTGCTTCTCGCTGCAGCACCCGCGCTCGGGCAAGCTCGCCAACCGCTTCCTGCTCGTCTCCAACCTGACGCCGACGGACGGCGGTGCGGCCATCATCGCCGGCAACGAGAAGGTGATCGCAGCCAGGCTCTCGGACGCCAGGTTCTTCTGGGAGCAGGACAAGAAGCGCCCGCTCGACGAGATGGCGGCGGCGCTCGCCGGCACCACCTTCCACGAGAAGCTCGGCAGCCAGAAGGAGCGGGTGGAGCGCGTCGCGGAGCTGGCTTTCCAGATCGCCGGCGCAGTGGATGCCGTGCGGGAGGACGCGCGGCGCGCGGCGCAGCTCGCCAAGGCCGACCTCGTCTCGGGCATGGTCGGCGAGTTCCCCGAGTTGCAGGGCCTGATGGGGCGCCACTACGCCGAGGCGGCGGGTGCCAAGCCGGCGATCGCGCGCGCCATCGAGCTGCACTACAAGCCCAAGGGGCCGAGCGACACCGTCCCCAAGGTGGAGGAGGGCGACGCGGTGGCGGTGGCCGTGGCGCTGGCCGACAAGCTCGACACGCTGGTCGGCTTCTGGGCCATCGGCGAGAAGCCGACGGGCTCCGGCGACCCTTATCAGCTCCGCCGCGCGGCCCTGGGCGTGATCCGCATCGTGCTGGAGAACGATGTCCGGTTGCCCCTCTTCAAGCGGCTCCGCGATCACGCCATCAACGTCTTTGCAGCGATCGAAAGCGAGACGTTCGACAAGGAGTTGAAGGCCCTGCACGCGCTGCCGGATCATCTGAGAACGGAGCCGGAGTTTGCGGCGTTGCAGGGTAGAGCAATCTTCGAGAGTCTTTTTGGCGAGACGTATCCGAGGAAGTTCGCTCGCGCGGCACAGACAGCCGACGACCTCCTCGCCTTCCTCGCCGACCGGCTCAAGGTGCACCTGCGCGAGAAGGGGGCGCGGCACGACCTGATCGATGCGGTGTTCTCGCTCGGCGGCCAGGACGACCTGGCGCTGATCGTGAAGCGGGTGGAGGCGCTGGGCGCGTTCCTGAAGACCGACGACGGCGCCAACCTGCTGATCGGCGTGCGCCGCGCCATCAATATCGTGCGCGACGAGGAGAAGAAGGACAAGCGGAGCTACGCCGGCGCCGCCGATCCGACGCTGCTGCGCGAGCCGCAGGAGAAGGCGCTCTACGCAGCGATCCAGAAGGTGAAGGCCGACACGGCCGCCGCCATCAACGTGGAGAACTTCGCCGGCGCCATGCGGGCACTGGCCGAGCTGCGGGCGCCCGTGGATGCCTTCTTCGACAAGGTCACGGTGAACGTCTCGGACGGTGCCGATGCCGCGGCGCTGCGCGCCAACCGCCTGGCGCTGCTCTCCGAGATCCGCGCCGCCACCCTCACCGTCGCCGACTTCTCGAAGATCGCCGGCTAGAATGGGTGCCGCCCAACCGGACGGCACCCAGCATCGTTGCATGCGGCCTGTCAGGCGACCCGGTGCTGTTACTTCTTCGCCTCTGGCAAGGACCGCACCTCCGCCTCGGACAGCAGCACTTTGATCCCGGGCAGCCGGTCGAGCTTGTCGGCCGTAATGGTAACCACTCTCGTGCCGAGCCCGAGCATACGGCCGATGTCGACCTGGATGGACTGGATTTTCTCGTCCGGTCCTTTGATCACCTCCACGACTTGCCCGAGGTTCTTGTTGTCCGAGCTATAGACGGACAAGCCCATCAGCCTACGCACCCTCTGTCCCAGGGCTCCGACGATGGTCTGGCACGAGGAGGAAAGCGAGCCTCTCTTCTGCTCCAGGCACTGCGCGGGCTTCCCCGAGTCGCCGCAGAAAGTCTGAATCTCGTTCCAGCATGCCTCGGCAACACGGTCGACGTTGCGCCTGAGCTCGAGCGAAACACGATACAACGCCGACCGGCATGCGCTGCTCAACTGCTCCTCGTGCGCCTGCATGCACAAGGCGACACGACCCCCACCGGATGAGACCCTTCCGCAAAAGTCGTCGATGTCCGCAGCACAAGCGTCCACGACTGTTTCGATCGCTTGAGCCACCCTATTCCTGAAAGTGGGTTGGGACGGATCCTCGGCCCGCTCGCCCGGGGTGGCACTCTTCCTAAAGTGGGAAGGCTCGCGATCCTTTCTATCCTGTACCTCCTGGCTCGATAAAGCCAGTGGGGCGAGCACAAGTGCCATCGCAACAAGAACGATCTTGTTCATTCGATATCTCCCGTTTCGAGTTCCACCTGGGAAAGGTCAGCCAACTGGTGGAGTCTTATTCGCCTTCCCCAAGGCGATCTCGGATGCGATTCAGAAAAGGACTCTCAGCGTCCGAGCTCCGGATCCGGTCCAAAATGAGCTCACGGAGATCGCTGCGCCTCTCGAAACGGTCCCTCAGGAGATCGCGCAAATCGTCGCGCGCCGCCAAGCGGTCCAGGATGACGTCACGCAGGTCTTTGCGCTTCTCCAAGCTGTCCCGCAGGAGATCACGCAAATCCTCGCGACCCCCTATGCGGTCCGAGATGAGATCACGGAGATCGCCGCGCCTCTCCGAGCGGTCCCGTAGAAGATCGCGCAAATCCTCGCAACTCGCCAAACGGTCCAGGATGAGCTCGCGCAGGTCTTTGCGTCTCTCGGAGCGGTCCTTCAAGCGATCACGCAAATCCTCACGGCCTGCCATGCGGTCCATCATGAGGTCGCGCAGATCCTTGCGTTTTTCAAATCGGTCCTTCAAAAGGTCGCGCAAATCCTCACGACTCGCCAAACGGTCGAGGATGAGCTCGCGTAGGTCTTTGCGTTTTTCAAAGCGGTCCTTCAAGAGGTCACGCAAATCCTCGCGACTCGACAAGCGGTCCACGATGAGGTCGCGTAGGTCTTTGCGTCTCTCCAAGCGGTCCTTCAAAAGATCGCGCAGATCCTCGCGGCCTGCGAAGCGATCCAGGACGAGGTCGCGTAGATCCTCGCGGCTTTCGGCTCGATCCCCGATGAGGTCACGCACTCCCTGGGCCGATACCGAAGTGGTTGCAGCCAGAGAAGCCGACGCGGCAAGGATGAATGCTGCTTTGGCGATCGCGGGTCCGGGTTTCATTGAGAAGGTCCTCTGTGATGGTGACGAGGGCGCGTTGAGCGAGCGTTGCCTCGCCCAACTTTGCGTCCACGTCCTACTGCGCCAGATCCAGCGGGTCGCACCATCCGGGAAAACCCGAGGAACGCGCGGGACGCTCATTCGCTGCAGGGGCGGTTATCCAGGAACGAGCACACACTGCGCCCGAAGCACCGAGCTGCATTCAGACGAGGGCGGGCGCGAGAGCGCCGGCCGCGCCCTTGCGGGAGCGGAGGCATCACCGGCAGGGAACTGGTCGATATTGCAACGCTGCTCGGTTTCCGCGTGAACTCGCCAGAACGACGAGTGAACCCAGCGGCGGTTGAAGGCCAACCCCACTGAAATCCAGAAAAGGCGAGCTCGGCTGCCGCAACTCGTTAGCCGCGACTACCGATTGCAACCGCCGGCTCTAGGATGATGGGCAGAGGCGCCGAGCAACCCGTAGCCTCCGGACAACCTCGCCGCCGAGCGGTCGAGATGGCAGCCACCGCTCACCCCTCCCGCGCCATGCAGGACATCGTCGACATCCTGCGTGAGCGCGAGGTGAGCCGGGCAACCGTCGGCGAGGCGCTTGCCGTGCCGCGACAGGCGGCATGGAAGCGCTTCGGATGAAGCGCGGCCTCAGTGGATCGTGGGGGAGACGCCGGCCTCGTCGCGGCGGGCGGCCTTCTGCACCTCGGCCTGCACCTTCTCGAAGGCGCGCACCTCGATCTGGCGGATGCGCTCGCGGCTGACGCCGAACTCCTCGGAGAGGTCCTCCAGCGTCGCCGGCTCCTCGGCGAGACGGCGCGCCTCGAAGATGCGCCGCTCGCGGTCGTTGAGCGTGGCCATGGCCTTGGCGAGGTAGGCCTTGCGCTGCGACAGCTCCTCCGACTCGACCAGCCGCTCCTCCTGGTCCGGAGCGTCGTCGACCAGCCAGTCCTGCCACTCGCCGCCGCCTTCCATGTCGGCGCGCACCGGGGCGTTGAGCGAGGCATCGCCACCAAGCCGGCGGTTCATGGAGATCACGTCGTCCTCGGGGACGCCGAGTGTGGTGGCAATCTTCTTCACCTGCTCGGGCTTGAGGTCGCCCTCCTCCAGCGCCCTGATCTGCCCCTTCATGCGCCGCAGGTTGAAGAAGAGCTTCTTCTGCGCCGCCGTGGTGCCCATCTTGACGAGGCTCCACGAGCGCAGGATGTACTCCTGGATCGATGCCCTGATCCACCACATGGCGTAGGTGGCGAGCCGGAAGCCCTTGTCGGGCTCGAAGCGCTTTACGGCCTGCATCAGGCCGACGTTGCCCTCGGAGATCACCTCTCCGATCGGCAGGCCGTAGCCGCGGTAGCCCATGGCGATGCGCGTGACGAGGCGCAGGTGCGAGGTCACGAGCTTGTGGGCGGCCTCGGTGTCGCCGTGCTGCTGCCAGCGCTTGGCCAGCATGAACTCCTCCCCCGGCTCCAGCATGGGGAACTTGCGGATCTCTTCCAGATACCGCACCAGCCCGCCGGAATCGGCGGCAATCGATGGCAGCTTCGCGATCATCTCCTTATCAGCCGGCGTTTCCCGTTAAACGAAGGCGCCGGCTGCTCCAGGCGGCCCCCTTCGGACCGCAAGCACTATAACAGAGGGTGGGTGGCAAGATTGGCGACACGGCGGCACCAACAGTGCACGTTCCCGTGTGCCTCCAGTAACGCGCGATCACGCGTTGGTAAGTCTCGGCACTGGACGTTGGTTCCTCGGCGAAAACTCAGGCGAACAAAGGGGTACGACCAAACCTTGAATGAACGGTTTCAATCGGTCTTGCGGCCGATCTTACGGCATCGGCCTCCGGTAAAGGCTGTGCATGTCCGGTTCATAGCCTTCAGCACCAGGGAAATTATGGCACAAACGGGCGGCGGACTCAAGGCCCGCTAAGGGGCCCGCTCAGGGACTCAGGGACCCGCTCAGGGACCCGCGCAGGGCAGCCAGCAGCCGCGCCATGTCGGGCGGGAGCGCGGACGTGAACACAAGGCGCCGGCCGCTCACGGGGTGCACGAAGCCCAGCTCCGCCGCGTGCAGCGCCTGGCGGCCGAGGGCGGCGAGCGCCGCTCTCGCCTCGGGCCCGAGCTGGCGCGCGCTCGCCTTGAAGCCGGCCCCGTAGGTTGCATCGCCGAGGAGTGGATGGCCGATGTGGCTCATGTGGACACGAATCTGATGCGTGCGGCCGGTCTCGAGGGAGAGGCGCAGCAGGCTGGCGACGGGCCTGGCCTTGGCGCTGCCGGCAGCGGGAAGCCGCTCCAGCACCTCGTAGTGGGTCACGGCGCGTCGGCCGCTGCCCGCGCGCACCACGGCGATCCTGGTGCGGTTGGCGGCGCTGCGGGCGAGGGCTGCCTCGACGGTGCCGCGCACGCGCTCCGGCGCGCCCCACACGATCGCCCGGTAGGCGCGCTCCAGGCGCCCGTCGCGCCCGTGGGCGGCGAACTGCCGGGCGAGGCCCTGATGCGCGCGATCGGTCTTGGCGGCCACCATGAGGCCCGAGGTGTCCTTGTCGAGGCGGTGCACGATACCCGGGCGCTTCACGCCGCCGATGCCGGAGAGGCTCGCGCCGCAATGGGCGATGAGGGCGTTCACCAGCGTGCCCGACGCGTGGCCGGGTCCCGGATGCACGGCGAGGCCCGCGGGCTTGTCGAGGACGACGAGCTCGGCGTCCTCGTAGACGATGGCGAGCGCGATGGCTTCGCCCTCCGGCTCGGCCGGCTCGGGCGGCGGCACCTCGACGAGGTAGCGCTCGCCCGCCTTCACGGCGAGGGACGGGTCGCCGACCGCGAGGCCGTTGCGCGTCACGCTGCCGGCGCGGATCAGCGCCTGCAGGCGCGCGCGCGAGAGCCCCTCGAGCCGCAGCGCCAGGAGGCGGTCGAGCCGCTCTCCCGCGTCCTCCGCGGCAACCGGGACCTCGTAGCGGTCGATCACGAACGTCATCATGGGCATCGTGGGCATCATGGGCCCTTTCCGGCGACCGCCCTTGATCGGGGGGCCGCGTCCCCTTATAAATGGAACTGCTGCATCGGGCCCCGTTCGTCTAGCGGTCTAGGACACCAGCCTCTCACGTTGGTAACAGGGGTTCGATTCCCCTACGGGGCGCCAAAAGAGGCAGTTTTCCCAGTAAAATCAGCAACTTAGCGGTTTTGGACACTCAGAGTTGCGAGGCTTTGGACACTCACAGGGCCTGGAAAGGCCATGTTGAGGCGCCCGAACTATTTGCTCAAAAGGGTGATTGCTTCGCGGCCCATCTTTCTGCGGCTGGCCTTCCTCGCATAATCCGTGAACTCCTTTTCCGTCAGCCAGCCGAACATGGCCATTGCTTGCTGGTGAGTGGCGCCGTTCTCTGCCGCGCGACTGGCAACCGACTTTCTAATGCCATGGGGGACGCAACCCTTGATTCCCTTCTGGCGATCCCCTGTCGGAAGGCCAGCCTCTCTAACCCAATCCCGGAACTTGTTGCCGAAGGCAGTTGGGGAGGCGAACGGTTTGCCTCTCTCTGTCACCAGCCAAGTTGCCTCTCCCTTCTGGTTACAGGCCGCGATTAAATCCAGGAGAGGCAAGCCCATCCCAACCGAGACTTCGGGGCCTACTTCGTCCCCGGCCTTCTTCTTCGTTGTGTGGAACCTCAGAACCTTGATGGGCTTGCCTCTCCTATCCTTGTCGTCATGAACATGCTTGGGGCCAACCTTGATGATGTCTGAGATTCGGCATCCGGTATATTGGAAGATGTCAAAGGCCATCCTGGCAACAGTGCCCACGAAATGCCGCTTCTCATAGGCAGCAAGTTCCTCAGCCGTCCAAGTGTGATGGCCCCCAGTTCTCTCCCCAACCCGCTCCAGGTGTGCGGCGATGTCATGCTCCAGGAGGCCCCGTGTAGCCGCCCAACGAAAGAGGCCGCGAAGATGCTTGACTCGCATGTTGGCAGCCGAAGGGCCCCCAGTCTTCCCCTTCATCTCGGCTACCCTGTCCCTCAGGATCTCCAGGTGTGAGAGCTTCATCGCCCAGCTACCGCTCAGCGGGAAGTCGCCAAACTTCTCCGCATTCGGTTGGTTGCGCTTGATAGGTTCTTGACAACAAGATTCCAGACTTCTCTTGGCCTTTGTCTTGGTGTCGTCCCTGGACTTGGTTTTGACTTTGGTGCGCCTCAGGAACTGTTCACAGAGCCAGCGAAATGTCTGAGGCTTCGCAGTGTCCAGGGCAGGCCGCGACACACCCACTCCAACCGTGATGCCGTCAACAGCGATGCCAGATTTCAGGGCCTCCACCTTGGCACTCAGGATGGAATGCTGAAGCTGGAACTCGGGGGAACCATAGTCCTCCGTGAACACATATTCCACCTTTCCCTTCCAACGGAAGCGATAGAACTCCGTCTGTGCGCTGCTACGATCCTTCCGAACATAACGGTAGCCTGAGGCTCCAGGTTTGCGTGGCTTCCGAGGCGGCCTTGGCGGCCTTGCCGTTCGGCTTGTGCTTGTGTTGTATCTCTCATCTGTTTCACTCCTCTGGCTGCGGAAAATAAAACTCTTCCGAGTCGAGAGGAATGTAAGTGTCCAAACGCAAAATAGCATCTTCCAAAGTGGCACGGCGCCAGAGCGGCCTTCCGAGATCGCGGATGGGCTTGGGGAGAACTCCCGCCTCAACCTTCCTGTCAAACTGCGCAGGGGAAAGTCGACACATAGAGGCAGCTTCTTCCCGAGTGAGCAGGATGGCTGACAAGGCAGGGACAACAGGATTGGCGCGAGCACTCATGTTGCCGGCTTGCGATGGGTGCCCCCGGCAGCCCACCAAGGAAGATTCTGAAGGAGATAAGAAGATTTTTCTATTACGTCCTGCATTAGAAACGCCGCTCTAAATTATTTCCCGAAACTCCTGTAACGGCGGCGCAAATCATTCTCTGAGCCATCTGTAACGGCCGGATAAAGATAATCCAGCGACCCGAAAGAAAACAAAACAGTTTCGGGAA
>CAWIXS010000022.1:0-100439 GCA_963840075.1 uncultured Alphaproteobacteria bacterium
TTAGGAATCAGGTGCTCTATCCGCTGAGCTACGGGGCCTCGCCAGTCTTACTGCGGCCGGGTCTTCCTGCGGCCGGAAGATCGCACAGCACGGCCACGTTGTCCCGCCGCGCCGGAGGGCCGGGCCCGTTCTTATCACGCCGGCCCGGCCGGAGAAAGCAGGCCGCACAACTCAAGTGAAGCCGTTGTGGCGGTGGAACTCGGCCGCGGAGGCCACAATCTCCTGCAGGTCGCGGCGCGGACGCCAGGCCAGCAGGCTCCGCGCCTTGCGGATGTCGGCCACCAGGCTCGGCGCGTCGCCGGGGCGGCGCGGGCCGGTGCGGGTGGCGAGGCCCGCCCCTGTCACCCGGTCGGTGGCGGAGACCACCTCACGGATGCTGTAGCCCGAGCCGCTGCCCAGGTTGACGGCGTCGCTGCGGCCGCCGTCGAGCAGGTACTCGATGGCCGCCACGTGGGCATCGGCCAGATCCAGGACGTGCACGTAGTCGCGCACACAGGTGCCGTCGGGGGTGGGATAGTCGTCGCCGTTGACGGTGAGGGCGGCGCCGCTGCGCTGAGGCGCGAGCGCGGCGGCGAGCGCGCGCGGGATGAGATGCGTCTCGGGCTCGTGCACCTCGCCCAGGTCCGCCGCAGGGTGCGCGCCGGAGGCGTTGAAATAGCGCAGCGCCAGGCTCGACAGACCCGGGAACACGCCCGCTGCGAGGTCCGAGGTCGACGGCCGCGGCGGCCAATCCACCTCGGGCACGTCGAGGCGCATGCCGGGGGCGAGGCGATGGCACTCGCCGGCGCCCTGCAGCATCAGCTCGCAGGCGAGCTTGGTGAGGCCATAGGGGCTTGCCGGGTCGAGCGGGCCGGCCTCGGCGAGCGCCGCCGTTCCCGACGCACCGGCATAGACCGCGGCCGTCGAGGAGAACACCAGATGGCGTACCCCGCCCGCCGCCAGGGCGCGGAAGAAGCGCATCGGGCGCAGATAGTTGCGGTCCCAGTAAAGGTCCGGGCGGGCGACCGACTCGGCAACGTCGATGAGGGCAGCAAAGCATACCGCCGCGAGAGGGCGGCATTCGGCCAGCAGCTCGCCGATGCGCGCGTCGGCGATGTCGCACACCTCGAGCCGATGCCGGCGCGCCGCCGCGCGCCGGTAGACCGCGACGCGCTCGCTGCACGGCCCGATGCTGTCGACGACGATGGGCTCAAAGCCGCGCTCGGCGGCGACATGGCAGAAGTGGCTGCCGATGTAGCCGGCGCCGCCGGCGACGATGATCGGTCTCTTTCGCATTGCGTGAGCGCTCCTCCCATGGAGGACATCGAGGACCTCGAGCCACCTCGTCTTCCCGTCGGAGCGGCGGCATTGTCAAGTGCCCCCGGCCGTCGATCCGCCCCGATCATCGCCGCGATTCGCGCCGCAGGCAGTCCACACAATGCTGCGGCGGCAATCTTGCCCCGTCCGGCGTTCTGCCGCAGGCTCAACCGCACGTAGTGGAATTGCGCGGAGAGGGAGCCGATGCAGGCTGTCGCAGCCTCTGCCAGCCGATGGGCGAAGGTCCTGGTCGTGATCACCGAGGACTGGTTCGTGCTGTCGCATTTCGTTCCGCTGATCAGCGAGTTGAGGCGTCTCGCGGCCAACGTCGTGGTGGCGACCCGCGGCAGCGGCAGGCTCGACGAGATCGAGCGCCTCGGCGTGCGGACGCGGCCGTTCGACATGCACCGCGGATCGCTCAACGTGGGCGTGCTGAGGCAGGTGCGCGACGGCCTCGCCGCCCTGGTCGACGAGGAGCGACCCGACGCGGTTCATGCCATCGCCATGCAGCCGATGATCATGACGAGCCTGGCCCTGGCGCGGACCCGGCATCGCCCGTCGCTGGTCGTGCTGCACCTGACGGGGCAGGGCTATCTCGGCTCCTCGCGCTCGCCGGTCGCGTATCTGTTGCGTCCCCTCGCGCGCTCGGCGCTGCGGAACTGCGCGGCGCGGCATACGACCTGGCTCGTCGCCGAGAACAGCGACGATGCGGGAAAGATGATCCTCGACCGGGTTGCGGTGGCGGAGCGGACGGCCATCGTGCCGGGCGCCGGCGTCGATCTGGCGCTCTATCCGGAGCTGCCGGCGCCATCGAATGCGACCGTGCAGGTCGCGTTCGCCGGGCGCATGCTGAGGTCCAAGGGCCCGCAGGTGCTGGTGGAGGCGCATCGCCTGCTGCGGGCGCGTGGGCTCACCATCGATCTTGCTCTCTACGGCGATGCCGACGGCGGCAGCCGCGAGGCCATCCCCAGGGAGACGCTGTCGTCCTGGAACGCCGAGGTCGGCATCACCTGGCATGGCCGGACCGCCGATATCCTCGGCTTCTGGCGCGCGGCGGACATCGCCGCTGTGCCCGCGCTCGGCGGCGATGGCATGCCGCGGGCGATGCTGGAGGCGGCGGCGTGCGGGCGGCCGCTGGTGGTCTCCGACGTTCCGGGCTGCCGCCAGTTCGTGCGGCCCGGTGTGGAAGGGCTGGTGGTGGCGCCGGGCGACCCTGCGGCCCTGGCCGACGCGTTGGCCCGCCTGGCCGGCGACCGGGCATGGCGGCTCGCCGCCGGAGCGGCGGCCCGGCGCCGGGTGCAGCATTGCTCCGAGGATGCGGTGCGGGCGAGGATCCGCGATGTCTATCGGGCGGCGCGCGAGCCGGCCGGAGCGTCGGTTGCGGCTGCAGCGGAGCAGGGGGCTGCCGTGCGGCCCGCCTGAGGACGAGAGAGATATCGGCCTGCGGGGATGCTTCGGCTCATTCGTCGTCGGTGATCGCGCCAGTGGCTTTCCACGCAGACGTTGATGCCGAAGTAGTGCACGACGACCTCGTCGCGGAAAACCGCGCGGAAGTCGAACACGCATTCTCCCGTGCCGTCGTCGAAATTGACCCGCACCCTGGTGCGCGCCCGTATCGGCTGCTTCGTCAGGATGTTCTCCTCCCAGTCGTCGGTCGTGACGCGCGAGGCGTAGAGCCGCACGATGTCCGACGCGCGCTCGTTCACGATCTCGACCACGCGGTTCTCCCCGTCCGCGCTCTGGGCGAGCGCCGAATAGGGAGCGACTGCGGCGGCAAGCACGGCAAGCAGCCACAACGAGCAAATCTCTCTCATGCATCCCTCGTCGGCGATATCCGGCTGGCAGGTATATTTTTGCCATCGTCCGCTGTCAAAGCGTCGCGGGGCGCGCCGAGCGGGACGGGCTGGCCTCGGCTAGGAGCGGATGGCGGCCGTTGCGGCGGCGCGGATGGCGCCGATGTTGTCCCGGTACCGGCCGTTCTGGAAGACCGCGGAGCCTGCCACCAGCACGCTGGCGCCGGCTTCGGCGCAGGCGCCCGCCGTGGCTGGCGCGACGCCGCCGTCCACCTCGAGGTGGATGGGGCGCTCACCGATCATGGCGCGCACACGGCGGACCTTGTCGACCATGGCCGGGATGAAGGCCTGGCCGCCGAAGCCCGGATTTACGGTCATCACCAGGATGAGGTCGACGCGGTCGAGCACGTAGGCGATGGCGCTCTCGGGCGTATGGGGGGTGAGCGAGACGCCGGCCTTCTTGCCGAGGGCGCGGATCAGCTGCAGCGAGCGGTCCAGATGCGCGCCGGCCTCGGCATGCACAGTGACGATGTCGGCCCCGGCCTTGGCGAAAGGCTCGATGAATGGATCGGCGGGGGCAATCATGAGGTGCACGTCCAGCGTCTTCCTCGTGTGCGGGCGGATCGCCTGCACCACGCCCGGGCCGATGGTGATGTTGGGCACGAAATGGCCGTCCATCACGTCGACATGCACCCAGTCGCAGCCGGCTTCGTCGATAGCGCGCACCTCCTCGCCGAGCCGCGCGAAGTCGGCGGAGAGGATCGAGGGTGCGATCAGGATGTGCCTGCTCATCTTGTGCTCCATCTCCCTTTCCCCGCTTACTCCAACGTCGGAGGTTGCCGCTGCCCCTCACCCTAACCCTCTCTCTATGGATCAAGAAGGTATGGAGAGAGGGAATCGCGTCAGCCCACGCCGCGCGTCCTGGTCTCGCCGCGCCGGGCGCGCCGCTCCAGGAACGCGATCATGGCACCGGCCACGTCGGCGCCGGTCGCCTGCTCCATGCCCTCGATGCCAGGCGAGGAGTTCACCTCCATCACTACCGGCCCGCGGTTGGAGCGCAGCATGTCCACGCCGGCGACGTTGAGGCCCAGCACCTCGGCCGAGCGGAGCGCCGTGCGGCGCTCGTCCTCCGAGATGGCGACCGGCTCGGCCTTGGCGCCGCGGTGAAGGTTGGCGCGGAACTCGCCCACCCCGCAGGTGCGCTTGATGCTGGCCACCACCTCTCCACCGACCACCAGCACGCGGATATCGGTGCCGCCGGCCTCCTTGATGTACTCCTGCACCAGGATGTTCAGGTTCGCCGCGCTGAACGCCTCGATGATCGAGCGGGCGGAGGCCAACGTCTCGGCCAGGATCACACCGCGCCCCTGGGTGCCCTCCAGGAGCTTGATCACGCAGGGCGTGCCGCCAACCTCCTTGATGACATCCTCGGCCCGGCGCGGGCCGTGGGCGAACGCCGTCACCGGCAGGCCGATGCCCTCGCGTGCCAGGAGCTGCAGGGCGCGCAGCTTGTCGCGCGAGCGGCCGATCGCCACGCTCTCGTTGAGCGGGAAGACGCCCTGCATCTCGAACTGGCGCAGCACGGCGAGGCCGTAGTGGGTGACGGAGGCGCCGATGCGCGGAATGACCGCGTCGTAGTGCGGCAGCGTGCGGCCCCCGTGCTTGAGGGTCGGCCGGCTGGACGTGATGCTCATATGCACGTGCAACGTGTTGATCACGTCGATCTCGTGGTTGCGGCTGCACGCCGCCTCGACGATGCGCCGATGCGAATAGAGGCTCGGATTGCGGGCCATCATCACGAACTTCATGAGGGGTCTCTTCAGGCTTCACGCCCGCCCGGAGCGCAGGGGCGATACCATGTCGGCGGCCCAGCCTGGGCTCTGATACCCCATCCGGGCGACGACGGCAAAGTCAGCGCCGCGCGCGGTCCACAGACGCGGCCACAGAATCGCCTTAAGGATCAAGAGGACCTCAACCCGGCGGGATGGCGTACCCGCCTTGCGAGTCCACGCCGGCCGTGGGGCCATCGGGCTCGATGCTGGCGTAGAGCAGCACGGCGCTCAAGGTTGCCACGGTGAGCAGGATCGCCATGCCCAGCGCCGCACGGCGGAGCGCCCACCCGAGCGTGGCAAGTTGCGGCTCGCGTTGCCTTTCCAACTGCCTATCCAAGGAGACATGTGGAACGCTCGGCGAAGCCATCGGGCCCGTCCTCCTCACCATGTACGCAGTGCTGCCCCGTCGCGCGGCCCAATCCGTGCGGCCGCCCTCGCATCAACGCCGCTCGACCCGGTTTACCGTCGCGGCCCGCTCCTCGATGCGAAGGGCCACGATTGACGCCGTCGCTCGGGCGGCGTCGAGGCAGCGGCAGCGCGGGAGCGTCGTACCTGCCCCGTCTGTGGCGCAGAGACGGCCGGCCGGCTCAGCGCACCCGGCGGCCGAACACGGCAATGGCCGCCAGGGGCAGCACGAGGCCGAGCGTCATGACGGTGACGACGAGCGCGGGCAGATGGCCGTAGGAGCCGCGCTCGATCGGGAAGAGGAGGTTCAAGTACTTGGTCTGCAGGGCGCCCGCCTGGAGCGCCAGGTTCATCAGCGAGGCCATCAGGGAGAACCAGATGGCGCGATGGCCGGCCGGCGCGTAGATGGCGACCAGGGTGAGCAGCGGGACCATGCTGAGCTGGAGGAACGGCGAGACGCCGACGGTCTCCAATAGAGCGATGGTACGCGGGCCGATGCCGAACAGCTCCTCGGCAACCTTGTACCATTCGAGCACGAGCAGGAGCCGCGGCAGGGCCAGGACAGTGCCGAGGAGGGTGATCCAGAGCAGCACCTGCGCCACCGGTCGGCGGGTGATCATGTCGGACAGCATCCAGAGCGTGACGATGGCGACCCCGGCGGCGATCTGCTGCAGCAACCCGAAGAAGCCCTCGCTGAAGCCGAGCCGGTCGATCTGGAACCAGGTGTAGCCGTCGCCTGCGAGGGGTGTGGCGCGGAAGGCGAAGATGATGACGGCGGCGTATGCGATCTTCACGCGCGTTGCATGGTCGATGGATTGGGTCACGCGGGCGAGCATCCAGATGACCACGGCCATCGAGAACGCGAAGATGATCTCCTGGCTGTAGGGGACCCCGACGAGGGCGAGGGCCATGACGGCGGCGCCGAAGGCGAGCCCGCCTCCCAGGATGCGCCAGTCGATCGGGCGGCGCTCGGTGGTCTCCAGGCGCACGAGCAGGGCCCCGGTGACGGAGATTGCCGGCACGATCAGGCCCAGCAGGAACACCTTGTCGTAGGAGAGGTAGTTGGCGAGCAGCCCGGAGAGGCCGGCGACGGCGAACACGCCGAACAGCAGCGACAGGCGCCCCAGCACCTGCACCATGCCGAGCTCGTGGTCGATCTCGGTCTTCGGGCGCGGCGTGCCATCGGCATTGGTGCGCGGCACCACCTCGCTGCTCATGGCATCGGCAACGACATCCTGCAGGACCAGGCCCGTGGCGCTCAGGAGACCGGCTACGATATAGGCTTGGTTGGGCGGCACGGCAGTGAGCCAGCCGCCCGCGCTGCCCGCCTCCAGAAGGAGGGCCGCGGCGACCAGGGCAGCACCCGCAAAGACATAGGTGCGGCGCTGCGAGCCGAGCAGCGGCACGGTGTCGACGAGCTCGCCGAACACCATCTTGATGGTCCAGGGCAGGTTGAACCACACCGCCAGCGACGCCAGCTCGGCGGGGCTCCAGGACAGGGATTTCCTGACCCAGAAGGTCTCGGCCACGTAGATGAGCCCCGTGGCCCCGTAGCCGAAATAGACCATCAGCAGCGGCAGATGCGATGGCCTGAGCGCGCGGATCGGCGTGAGCAGCGCCTTCTCGATCTGCTGGCGCCAATACGGGGCGGGTGCCGGCTCGGCTGCGTCCATGCCACACGTCTATCCGCTGCACTTGCGGTACGCCATGAACAGCCCTCGGGGTATGTTAACCGTGCTGCCGGGAGGGAACCGTACCCTGGGATGTGGTGAGGGTGATGTGAGCTGAATCAATGCAGGCGCATGACGGGATTGGGCCTGGTGGCCGTCCTGACGGCCCTGATCGGCGCAACAGTGCGACTTCCGCCGCTGAAGGCAAACTCCCGCCCCTCAAAGCACCTGTTGAGGGGGCGCAGCTGCATGGCTGCTGGACGAGCGCTGGAAGCTGGATGAGCCGAGTAGGTCCAGCAAGCTGGGTCTTCAGGGGCGTCTGGCTTCGACAGCCGGAGCGCACGAGCGCGGACGGCAAAGCCAGCCCAAAGTAGACAGGTGGATCTGTGCAGGGTCCAGCCCGCAATCAATATCCCAGCCAGGCCTCCAGAGGCCCCTTGGGGAGCGGCACCAGGAACCACTTCTCGAACATGAAGAACAGCACGATGGGCACACCGATCGAAACACCTAACGCTTTGAGCGGATTCTCGCGGCCGATGATCATCATGAAGGCAAAGATGAAGATTGCCGAGGCCACGTAGATCCCGAGTCCGGGGATACGAACGGGCTCAGAAATGCCGATGCTCACAACCGGCCCGAACGAGAGGCCGCCGATGAGCGCCGCATAGATCAGGCTGGGCACCAGCACGGCCAACACCCGACCGAACGGCCGCACGGAGACGAAGATCTCGCCTGCGCCGTGGCCGCGCAAGGCGTTCACGAGATTGACCAGGCTGGAGACCCCCAGGATCGTTGCCACCCAGAACGGATAGTAGCCGGGAGCCGGCCCTTCGCCCTCCCGCCAGCCAAAGCCGAGCCGGACGCTGTCGTGAATGACAATGGCGCAGCCGCCCAGCAAGACGAGAGCGACAACGATCTCCATCGTCCGGTTCGACACCAAGGGCCGGTTTCGGTCGGCACCGTCATCGTTCTGCATACGGCTTCAGTCCTTACCAGGTCTCTAGATGTCCCTGTTTCCGGAGACGGGGTCGGTGCACCGCGTTTGCGGGCACCGCCCCCCGCATCGGTCTACTTGTCGGCTGCCAGGAAGCCAGCTTCCTTCATCAGGTCGTGGTGGAGCTTGTCATTGGCATCCACCCAGCTCCTGTACTGGTCGCCGGTCATGAACGTCTGGTTGAACGCACCGTCCTGCATGAACCTCTTCCAATCGTCGGTCGCCATCACCTTCTTGAAAAGATCGATATAGTAGGCGACGTGCTCCGACTTCACGCCGGGCGACATGAAGATGCCGCGCAGCATCTGATACTCGGTGTTGACTCCCAATTCCTTGCACGTCGGGATGTCGGACCAGGCCATCGTGGCTGTGACCTTCTCCGTATACACGCTGCGCTTGCCATCGAAGATGCAGAGCGGGCGCAGTGCACCGGCCTTCCATTGAGAGACCGCCTCGATCGGGTTGTTTACCGAGGAGTTTATGTGCTTGCCAACGAGCTGGACCGCCACGGCGCCGCCGCCCTTTTGCGGAATGTAGATGAACTTCTTGGGTGCGGTCAGCCTCTCCAAGGCCGCGGTGATGATCTGGTCCTCCTGCTTGGATCCCGTGCCGCCCATCTTGAAGGATTTGTCGGGAGCGGCCTTCACGGCAGCAATGTATTCATTCGCCGTCTTGTATGGCGCGTCGGCGGGCACCCACAGAACGAATTGGTCGAGGGCCAGCATGGCGACCGGCGTCAGGTCCTTCCAGCTGAAGGGCACACCGGTTGCCCGTGGAGTCGTGAAGAGGTTCGAGAGCGTGATGATGATGTTGTGAGGATCTCCGGCGGACTTCTTGACCTCCAGGAAACCCTCCGCTCCCGCGCCGCCACCCTTGTTGACCGTTATTATGGGCTGCTTCGACAGGTTGTTCTTGGCGACGACGCCCTGAATGAACCGTGCCATCTGATCGGCGCCACCGCCGGTGCCGGCGGGGATGATGAACGTGATTGGCTTGGTCGGTTCCCACGCCTGGGAGATCGCGGGCGGTGCCGGCAACAGAAGCGCTGCCGCCAACGCAAGACCGCTGACGCAGCCAGCGCTGCCGACACGTCCACACCACCCCCATCTGGTATTTCGTGCCATTGCTTCCTCCTTGGTTTGGTTGCTCATGGATCGATTGCTCGATCGGTCTCCTGATCACCGGTCTCGATCTGTTACGGCGGCCCCGGCAGGCGCCGCAATCGGACCTGCACGCGACTTGCGGCGACTATCCAGCAGCCAAGTCACGGCAGGCCACAGCAGCAGGATCACACCGAGCGTCATTATTGATCCCACCAGCCAATTTGCCCAGAAAATACTCAGATCGCCCTGTGACGACAGCATCGACTGCCGGAAAGATTCCTCGGCCTTGTCGCCGAGCACGATCGCGAGGACCAGCGGCGGCAGCGGATAGCCGAGCTTCGTGAAGACGTAGCCCACCACGCCGAATGCGAGCATCAACCAAACGTCGAACATGCTGTTGTGCACGGTAAAGGCGCCGACCGCGCAGATGACGAGGATGATGGGAGCGATGATCGAGAACGGCACCCGCAGAATCGCGGCGAACAGGGGCACACAGGTAAGGACCACGATGAGCCCAACGATATTGCCGAGGTACATCGATGCGATAAGTCCCCACACGAAATCCTTCTGCTCGACAAACAGCATCGGCCCCGGCTGCAACCCCCAGATCATCAGGCCGCCCAGCAGCACAGCGGCGGTCGGCGAACCTGGAATGCCAAGGGTGAGCATTGGCAACAATGCGCTTGTCCCCGCGGCATGAGCGGCCGTTTCGGGGGCAACTACGCCTTCTATTTCGCCTTTGCCAAAATTGTCACCGCGCTTTGAGAAGCGCTTGGCGAGACCGTAGCTCATGAAGGAGGCAGGCGTGGCTCCACCCGGGGTGATGCCCATCCAGCAGCCAACGATACAGCTGCGAATAGAGGTGACCCAGAACTTCAGAAGCTTTTTCCAGGTCTGCAGCACCGCATCGACCCGCAGCTTGGCATGACTGCCGGAGAACCTCAGGCCGCTTTCCATGGACGAGAGGATTTCGCCGATGCCGAACAGGCCGATCACCGCAATCAGGAAATCGAAGCCCACGAGCAGCTGCTCGTAGCCAAAGGTCATCCGCAGCGTTCCGGTCACGGCGTCGAGACCAACGGAGCTCAGGGCAAAGCCGAGGCACATCGACGCCAGCACCTTGAAGGGCGAGCCCCTTCCCATCCCAACGAAGCTGGCAAACGTAAGGAAGAAGACCGAAAAGAACTCGGCCGGCCCGAATTGCAATGCGAACCTCGCAACCACGGGCGCCAGGAACGTAATGACCAACACCGCAACCAATGCGCCCACGAAAGATGACGTGAAGGCGGCAGTCAATGCTTCATCGGCCCTGCCCTGCTGGGCCATGGGGTGGCCGTCAAAGGTCGTCGCTACCGACCATGGCTCGCCTGGAATGTTGAAGAGGATCGAGGTTATGGCCCCGCCGAACAGCGCGCCCCAGTAGATGCAGGAAAGCATGATGATCGCTGACGTAGGCGGCATGGCAAACGTCAGCGGGAGCAGGATGGCTACGCCGTTTGCGCCGCCGAGGCCGGGAAGCACACCAATGATGACGCCGAGCAAGATGCCGACGAACATCAAGGCGAGATTGTACCAGGAGAGCGCGACCCGAAAGCCGCCGATCAGGGAGTTGATCTCGTCCACGCGTACGCCTTCCCCACGTTTCCTGACGCGGCAGTGGGAACAGTGTTGGATCCTTGCCCTTCGTTCTGCGCGCCAGTCCCTACTTTGTGCATCTTGGTGGTCCTGCGCAACAAAACATTTGGGCAGGCCGCGTCTCGCGAGTTATTGTGTGTTAGCTGATCATTCGTGAACACCTTCTCGTGGGGGGCGGGATGACGCCGAATGGTGGGCAGACACCGCGCTTGTTGTTTGATGAGGCACTGGTGTATAGTATACCAGAACGGCACGGCACTGTCTCCTGCGATTGAGTGGCTTGCTGGCGCATACTTAGGTCTAACGTGGTGGACTCGCAGCTCAAGATTGCGCCGATCAGCGAAGGCCTGAGCCTGAAGGCGCGCGCCTACGAGGCGCTAAAGGCCGCCATCACGAACATGAACATCTATGCCGACGACGCCGAGTTGCGGCTCGACGAGCGCGACTTGTCGCAGCGGTTCGGCGTGAGCCGGACGCCGCTGCGCGAGGCGCTGGCGCAGCTCGACCAGGAGGGTCTCGTCAGGATCGTGGCGCGCCGCGGCATCTTTATCGTGCGCAAGACCAAGGCCGAGGTCCTCGACATGATCACGGTGTGGGCGGCGCTCGAGAGCATGGCGGCACGCCTTGCCACCAAGGAGGCAAGCGGGCGCGAGCTGGCGGGCCTGCACACCCTCGTCGACCAGTTCTCGCAGGACAAGATCGCCACCAAGATGGGCGAGTACTCGGACGCCAACATCAAGTTCCATCAGGCGATCATCGCGCTTGGCAAATGCCCGCTGATCGCGGAGATCACCGACGGTCTGTTCTTCCACGTGCGCTCGATCCGCCAGCGCACGATCTTCGAGCAGGACCGCGCCAAGCGCTCGATCGTCGATCACAAGGAGATCATCGCCGCACTCGAGGCGCGCGACACCGAGCGTGCGGAGCGCCTGGTGCGCGAGCACACGTTGCGGTTGAGAGACCACGTCGACCGCTTCGTCTCGCTGAATTGACCAGGACAAAGCGACACAAGCGCGCGCGAATGCGGCTCAACAAGGGTTGCCCATGGTGACTGACAGCACGGTGATGGGGGAAACGAGGAATGCCAGGGCGGTTTTGGGCGTGGGCCAGCGGCCGGTCGCGGCCTCCGCGCCCTGAGACGAACAGCCGGGCCGACGGCGAAAAACACAGCGGGAAAGGGAGCGAGATGTCCGCAGCAGCACAAGGCGTCGATACCAGAGCAGGGGCAGAGCAGGAGCTGACCGACGGCTTCCACCTCGTCATCGACGCGCTCAAGCTCAACGGCATCGACACGATCTACGGCGTGCCGGGCATCCCGATCACCGACTTCGGCCGCATGGCGCAGGCCGCCGGCATGCGCGTCATCTCGTTCCGGCACGAGCAGAACGCCGGCAACGCCGCGGCCATCGCCGGCTTCCTCAACAAGAAGCCCGGCATCTGCCTCACCGTCTCGGCGCCCGGCTTCCTCAACGGGCTGACCGCGCTCGCCAACGCCACCACCAACTGCTTCCCGATGATCCTGATCTCGGGCTCGTCGGAGCGCGAGATCGTCGACCTGCAGCAGGGCGACTACGAGGAGATGGACCAGCTGGCGATCGCCAAGCCGCTCTGCAAGGCCGCCTTTCGCGTGCTGCATGCCGCCGACATCGGCATCGGCGTCGCGCGCGCGATCCGCGCAGCCGTCTCGGGCCGTCCGGGTGGCGTCTATCTCGACCTGCCGGCGAAGCTGTTCGCCCAGGTGATGAACGCGGACGCCGGGCAGAAGTCGCTCGTCAAGGTCGTCGATGCAGCGCCGGCGCAGATCCCGGCACCGGCCTCGGTCAGGCGGGCGCTCGATCTCCTCAAGGGCGCCAAGCGGCCCCTCATCATCCTCGGCAAGGGTGCGGCCTACGCGCAGGCCGACGATGCCATCCGTGCGCTCGTCGAGAAGAGCGGCATCCCGTTCCTGCCGATGAGCATGGCCAAGGGCCTGCTGCCCGACACGCATCCGCAGTGCGCGGGTGCGGCGCGCTCCACGGTGCTGAAAGACTCCGACGTTGTCATGCTGATCGGCGCCCGCCTCAACTGGCTGCTGTCGCACGGCAAAGGCAAGACCTGGGGCGATCCGCACTCCAAGACGTTCATCCAGGTCGACATCGAGCCCAGGGAGATGGACTCGAACGTGGCGATCACCGCTCCGCTGGTCGGCGACATCGGCTCGTGCGTCTTCGCGCTGGTCGAGGGCATGGGTGCCAGCTGGCCCGCGGCCCCGGCCGATTGGACCAATACCGTCAAGGCCAAGCGCGAGGAGAACGTCGCCAAGATGGCGCCGCGCCTCATGAAGAACTCGGCGCCGATGGACTTCCACGGCGCGCTGGGCGCGCTGCGCGCCGTCGTCAAGGAGCGCCCCGACGCCATCCTCGTCAACGAGGGCGCCAACACGCTCGACCTCGCGCGCGGCGTCATCGACATGTACCAGCCGCGCAAGCGCCTCGACGTCGGCACCTGGGGCGTGATGGGCATCGGCATGGGCTTCGCTGTCGGGGCGGCGGTCGAGACCGGCAAGCCGGTGCTGGCCGTCGTCGGCGACAGCGCCTTCGGCTTCTCCGGCATGGAGGTGGAGACCATCTGCCGCTACAAGCTCCCCGTGTGCGTCGTGGTCTTCAACAACGACGGCATCTATCGCGGCACCGACGTCAATCCATCGGGCGGCGCGGATCCTGCAACGACGGTGTTCGTCAAGGGCTCGCGCTACGACCGGATGATGGAGGCGTTCGGCGGCGCCGGCGCCCACGTGACCACGCCCGACGAGCTGCGCCGCGCGGTGACCGAGGCGATGGCCTCCGGCAGGCCGACCCTCATCAACGCCGTGATCGATCCTGCGGCCGGCAGCGAGAGCGGCAGGATCGGCAATCTGAACCCGCAGAGCGTGCTGAAGAAGAAGTAGGGCGGGAACGGACGGGCTGGGAGATCGTCGATGACGTGGTTCGACAGGTTGAGAGGAAAGCCGAGAGGCGAAGCGAATGCGACAAGGGAGACCGTAATGGGTAAGGCACTCGAAGGCGTCAAGATCCTGGACATGAGCCACGTGCAGGCGGGTCCGACCTGCACGCAGCTGCTCGCCTGGTTCGGCGCCGACGTGATCAAGGTCGAGCGCCCCGGCGTCGGCGACATCACGCGCGGCCAGCTGCGCGACGTCCCCAACGCGGACAGCCTCTACTTCACGATGCTGAACCACAACAAGCGCTCCATCACGCTCGACACCAAGAACCCCAAGGGCAAGGAGGTGCTGGAGCGCCTGATCAAGACCTGCGACGTGCTGGTGGAAAATTTCGGCCCCGGCGTGCTCGACCGCATGGGCTACACCTGGGAGCGCATCCAGGAGCTCAACCCGCGCATGATCTACGCCTCCATCAAGGGCTTCGGGCCGGGCCCCTACGCGGACTGCAAGGTCTACGAGAACGTCGCGCAGTGCACGGGCGGCGCCGCCTCCACCACCGGCTTCCGCGACGGCCCGCCGCTGGTGACGGGCGCGCAGATCGGCGACTCCGGCACCGGGCTGCATCTGGGCTTCGGCATCGTCACCGCGCTCTACCACCGCACCCAGACCGGCAAGGGCCAGCGCGTGACGGTGGCCATGCAGGACGGCGTCCTGAACCTCTGCCGCGTCAAGATGCGCGACCAGCAGCGCCTGGCACACGGGCCGCTCACCGAGTACAGCCAGCACGGCGAGGGCGTCCCCTTCGGCGCGGCGGTGCCGCGTGCCGGCAACGACTCGGGCGGCGGCCAGCCCGGCCGCATCCTGAAATGCAAGGGCTGGGAGACCGACCCCGACGCCTACATCTACTTCATCACCCAGGCGCCGGTATGGGAGGCGATCTGCGACGTGATCGGCGAGCCCGGCTGGAAAACGCACGCCGATTATGCCAAGCCGCCGGCGCGCCTGCCGCGGCTGAACGAGGTCTTCGCCCGCATCGAGCAGTGGACCATGACCAAGACCAAGTTCGAGGCCATGGAGATCCTCAACGAGTACGACATCCCCTGCGGGCCGATCCTGTCGATGAAGGAGCTGGCGGAGGACAAGTCGCTGTTTGCCACGGGGACCATGGTCGAGGTTGATCATCCGACCCGCGGCAAGTACCTCTCCGTTGGCAACCCGATCAAGCTGTCCGCCAGCGCGTCGGAGGTGAAACGTTCCCCGCTGCTGGGCGAGCACACCGAGGAGGTGCTGCGCGATGTGCTCGGCTACTCCGCGCAGGAGATCGCGGCGATCAAGGCTGCGGGCGCCACCGAGCCGGCGCCGAAGAAAGCCGCGGCGGAATGACGGCCGAGTGATTATGAGCTGGCGTGGATGCCCGCCTTCGCGGGCATGACGCCAAGGGCGTGTGCAGCGTCACCCCCGCGAAGGCGGGGGCCCACGCAAGCAGGGGCAGCGAGCCGACAAAATGCCGATCCCGCGTCCGCCCAAGCAGCCATGCGTCTATATTCTCGCGAGCAAGCGGGATGGCGTTCTTTACACCGGAGTGACCAGCAATCTCGCTGATCGTGTCAACCTCCACAAACAGGACCTGATCGAGGGCTTCACCAAGAAGTATGGTGTGCACATTCTGGTCTATTACGAGATGCATCGCACGATGCCCGATGCAATCCGCCGCGAGAAACAGCTGAAGAAATGGAACCGCGCATGGAAGGTCCGGCTCATCGAGCAGCTCAAGCCGGAGTGGCGTGACCTGTGGCTCGAGACTGGCGAAGTACTGATGAATGGCGTGGGCGGGCAGGAGCCGCCGGATGAGAACGTCGAGAGGATCTAGGCTGGCGTGGGTCCCCGCCTGCGCGGGGATGACGCCCTTCCCCGCCTTCGCGGGGATGACGCCCTTGGCGGGGATGGCGTCATGCCCGCGCAGGCGGGCATCCACGCAAGCCTCAGTGTAAGGAACCGAGGAACAACAGATGCGTATTGTCGTGCATGGGCAGGAAGCCTTCGGCAAGGCCGTGCTCGAGAAGCTGTTGGAGCGCAAGGAGAACGTGGTCGCGGTGTTCTGCGCGCCCGACAAGGCGGGCCGGGCCGAGGACCCGCTCAAGGTGCTCGCGCGCGAGAAGGGCCTTCCCGTGCATCAGCCGAAGAGCTGGAAGGCGCCGGAAGCGCTGGAGCTGATGAAGTCCACCAGCGCCGACCTGTGCGTCATGGCCTACGTGACGCTGTTCGTGCCGCAGCCGGTGCTCGACGCACCCAGGCTCGGCACCATCCAGTACCACCCCTCGCTGCTCCCTCTGCACCGCGGGCCGTCGTCGATCAACTGGCCGATCGCCATGGGCAGGACCGAGACCGGGCTCTCGATCTTCTGGCCGGACGAAGGGCTCGATGAGGGGCCGATCCTGCTGCAGAAGAAGGTGGAGATCGGCCCCGACGAGACGCTGGGCGACGTCTACTTCAAGAAGCTGTTCCCGCTCGGTGTCGATGCCATGCTGGAGGCGGTCGATCTGGTGCGGGCGGGCAAGGCGCCGAAGGTCGCGCAGGACCACTCCAAGAAGACCTACGAGAGCTGGTTCAAGAAGGACATCGCCGAGATCGACTGGGCCAAGCCCGTGGCCGAGGTCTACAACCTGATCCGTGCCGCCAATCCGGCGCCCGGCGCCTGGGGCACCATCAAGGGCGCCAAGGTCGACATCTTCGACAGCGCCAAGGCCGCCGGCACCGGCAAGCCAGGCGAGGTGCTTTCGGTCGGCGATCAAGGCATCACCGTCGCCGCCGGCGGCGGGGCCGTGCTTGCCAAGCGCGTGCGCGGCGGCGACGGCAAGAAGATCGCGGCTGCCGAGTGGGCCGCGTCCGCGGGCGTCAAGGCCGGCGATGCGTTCGACAAGCCCGCACCGAAATCCAACTGATGTTCAAACGTCTGCGCGAGATCGCCGGAGGGAAGAGTATGGCCGTGAAGTCGGATATCGAGATCGCACGCGAAGCGAAAATGAAGCCGATCGTCGAGGTCGGCAAGAAGATGGGCGTGCCGGCCGACGCACTGCTCAACTACGGTCCCTGGAAGGCCAAGGTGTCCTTCGACTTCATCAACTCGGTGCAGAAGAACAAGGACGGCAAGCTGATCCTGGTCACCGCCATCACGCCGACCCCGGCCGGCGAGGGCAAGACCACCACCACGGTGGGCCTCGGCGACGGCCTCAACCGGCTCGGCAAGAAGGCCATGAGCTGCCTGCGCGAGCCCTCGCTGGGGCCCTGCTTCGGCGTCAAGGGCGGCGCCGCCGGCGGCGGCTACGCCCAGGTGGTGCCGATGGAGGACATCAACCTGCACTTCACGGGCGACTTCCACGCCATCACCAGCGCCCACAACCTGCTCTCCGCGATGCTCGACAACCACATCTACTGGGGCAACGCGCTGGGACTCGACGCACGCCGCATCGCCTGGCGCCGCGTGCTCGACATGAACGACCGCGCGCTCAGATCGATCGTCAACTCGCTCGGCGGCACCGCCAACGGCTTCCCGCGCGAGGACGGCTTCGACATTACGGTGGCGTCCGAGGTGATGGCGATCCTGTGCCTTGCAATGGACTTGAAGGACCTGGAGCGGCGGCTCGGCAACATCGTGGTCGGCTACACGCGCGACCGGAAGCCGGTGAAGGCGGCCGACCTCAACGGTCATGGCGCCATGGCGGTGCTCTTGAAGGACGCGCTGATGCCGAACCTGGTGCAGACCCTGGAGAACAACCCGGTCTTCATCCACGGCGGCCCGTTCGCCAACATCGCGCACGGCTGCAACTCGGTGCTCGCCACCAAGACCGCGCTCAAGATCGCCGACTACGTGGTGACGGAGGCCGGCTTCGGCGCCGACCTGGGGGCGGAGAAGTTCTTCGACATCAAGTGCCGCAAGGCCGGGCTCACCCCGGCGGCCGCGGTCATCGTCGCCACCGTGCGCGCGCTCAAGATGCACGGCGGCGTGGCCAAGGACGACCTCAAGAACGAGAACGTCTCCGCCGTCGCCAAGGGCTGCGAGAACCTGAAGCAGCATCTCGATAACATGAAGAAGTTCGGGGTTCCGTCCGTTGTCGCCATCAACCGCTTCATCACCGACACCGACAAGGAGATCGGCGAGATCGTGAAGGCGGCCGAGAGCGCCGGCGCCAAGGCGTTCCTGTGCACGCACTGGGCCGACGGCAGCAAGGGCCTGGAGGCCCTGTCCCGGCACGTGGTCGACCTCGTCGACAGCGGCCAGTCCAAGTTCAAGCCGCTCTACCCCGACGAGATGCCGCTGCGCGACAAGGTCAAGACCATCGCCACCGAGATCTACCGCGCCACAGACATTGCCTGCGACGCATCGGTGGAGGCGCGCTTCAAGGAGCTGCAGACGGCGGGCTACGGCCACCTCCCCGTGTGCATGGCCAAGACGCAATACTCGTTCTCGACCGACGCCGCCAAGAAGGGCGCGCCGACGGGCTTCGTCGTGCCGATCCGGGAGGTCCGCCTCTCCGCCGGCGCCGAGTTCATCGTCGCCGTCACCGGCGAGATCATGACCATGCCGGGTCTGCCGAAGGTGCCGGCCGCGAACTCCATCCGCCTCAACGACAAGGGGCAGATCGAGGGCTTGTTCTGAGGACGGGGTCTGAGGACCCCAAGGCAGCAGGCAGCGAGCAGGCGTGCTTCACCGCACCGCTGCTGCTCCCTCTATCGGCGGCGGCGCCGATGAGCGTGTGACGTGAGAAGGAGCGCCACCATGGCCGTTGCCGATGACGTTGTGCAAAGGCTTGCCGCTCTGGCGACGCCGACCCTCGCCAACGCGCTCGACGACGTGGCTTTCGAGGGCGTGATGGCGGGCCTCATGCAGGTCGTGCCCGGCACGCGTTGCGCGGGGCGCGCGGTCACCGTGCGCGAGATCGCCGGCCGGCGCGGCGATTTCACCTCCGACGACTTCAAGGTCGGCCAGATCATCGACGCCGCGGGGCCGGGAGACATCCTCGTCATCGACCTCGGCGGGCAGTGCGTCTCCACCTTCGGCGGGCTGGCGACCCTGGCGGCCAAGACCAAGGGCATCGGCGCGCTTGTCGCCGACGGCGGGGTGCGTGACCGGGAGGAGATGGTCGACCTCCAGTTTCCGGTGTTCGCGCGGCACATGACGCCGCTGACCGGGCGCACGCGGCTCACCGTCGCCGGCATCAACGAGGCGGTGAGCTGCGGCGGCGTGCGCGTGCGCCCCGGCGACGTGATCGTGGGCGACGGCTCCGGCGTGGTGTGCATCCCCGCCGAGTCAGCCGAGCGCGTGGCAGAGCTGGCGACCCGCTACGCCGAGGACGACCGGCGCGCTGCCGCCGAGATCGTCAAGGGCCTGTCGTTCCGCGACGCCATGGCCAGGTTCAGCCGGATCTAGCCAGCCCCGCCCAACTCCCTCTCCCCGCCGCCCTCGGCCATCTACGAGGGGGCGCTCGCCACAAGCGCCCGAGGGCGACGGGGAGAGGGTCGGGGTGAGGGGCAGCCAGGGGCAACTCTCAACGCGGGGCCTTGATGGAAGGGCACGGCGCGCGTCGAGCGTGATGGGAGGCTCTTCGCGGATGGACTTTCGCCTGGGGCTGCCCCTCACCCTAACCCTCTCCCCGCAAGCGGGGAGAGGGAACCGGGCGGCGCTTGTGGGGCCCGCGCCGGTCAGCCGGACTTCGGCTGCATGCTGCTCTGCGCCGCTTCCACCATGAGGCGGGTGAGCTCCTGCGCCTGCAGCGTATAGGACTGCATCTGCTGCTGGGCGTGCCGGCTCTGGATGCCCACGACGTCGGCTACGTCCTTGGCATTGGCAAGCTCGCTCGCCAGGTTGAAGCACGCATCGCCGTTCTGCTTGGCGAACTTCACCGCGCGGTCCTGCACGACCTTGAAGCTCGCCGTCATGGCGCTGGCGGGCGCGGCGCTGGCCCAGGCCCCCATGGCCTGGGACACGGCATCCATGAACTGGCCGTAGGTCGTCCGGGCGTGCTCCACGTTGCGCTCGGTCATCTCACGCAGCTGCTGCGGGATTTCGAAGGGTGGCGGCTGGGCCATGGCATCCTCCAGGGCTTCGGTGGGATGCGCACCACCATAGCCATAGATGCGGCGATTGCCACCACCGTATTGGAACCTGGTTGCGGTTATCCGACCGTAAGGCCCCTCCGAAGGGCTCCGACCCAGTGAAACGCGCGAAAATCGTGAAATCGCCGAGTCGTGACATCGATTTCACGATCTCACGACTTCACGATTTCGCGGATTTTGGGTGGGGCCGGCCCCGTCAGGTCGAGTACTGGGCGAACTGCAGGGTGCCGGCGCGGGCGCGGTAGTCGGTGCGCACGTTGACCACGGCCACCTTGCCGGCATCGACCTGCTTCTGGGCCCGCTCCAGGGCCGGGCGGACGTCCTCGGCCTTCTCCACGTATTCGCCGTAGCAGCCGAGCGCCTCGGCCATCTTGTCGTAGCGCGTGTAGCCGAGGTCGCGGCCGGGTTTCTCGCGCTTGGCATCCGACGTTCCAGCCGCCGTTGAGGCTGATCACCACCAGCACGGGGAGCTTGTGGCGCACCGCCGTGTCGAGCTCCATGGCATTGAGCCCGAACGAGCCGTCGCCGTGCAGGCAGATCACCTGCTTGTCCGGTTTGGCGAGCTTGGCGCCCAGCGCGAACGGCAGTCCCACGCCCATGGTGCCGAACGGCCCAGAGTTGAGCCTGTGCCCCGGCGCGTAGGTGGGCATCGACTGGCGGCCGAAGTTGAGCACCTCCTGCCCGTCCACGCAGAGGATCGCATCGCGCTGCATGAAGTTGGCGATCTCCTCGCACAGCCTGAGCGGATGGATGTCGCCGTCCTCGATCGGCTTGTTGGCGCCGGGTGCCTTCAGCTTGGCCTCCACGCCGTCGGCGAGCTGCTTGCGCCAGTCCTTGTAGCGGTCCGGATCGACCTTGCCCTTCATGGCGCTGAGCACCTGGTTCAGCACGCTCCTGCAGTCGCCGACGATGCCGATGTCCACCTTGCGCGCGGCGGTCGCGATCTCGGTGGGGTCGATGTCGATGCGGGCGATCCTGGCATCGGCATTGAAGCGCGGCGGCGCCGCGTGGCTGATGATGTAGTTCATGCGCGTGCCGAGCACGATGATGAGGTCGGCCTCCTTGAAGGCGGACGAGCGCACGGAAAGGTACGACAGCGGATGGTCATCCGGCACCACGCCGCGCCCCTGGGGCGTCGTATAGAACGGGATGCCGGCCTTCTCGACCAGCTGCTGCATCTCGCCCCACGCGCGCGACCAGATCACGCCGCTGCCCGAGAGGATCACTGGCTTCTTGGCGCTGGCCATGGCGAGCACCAGGGCATCGACCTGCTCGGGGTCGCCCAGCGGGCGCGCATTGAGGATGGGACGGCCGCTCATCGACCAGTCGACCTCGCTCTCCTCGATCTTGGCGTAGAGGACGTCGCCGGGGAAATCGAGGTAGGTCGGCCCCGGCTTGCCGCTCATGGCGTGCTGGAAGGCGTTGTTCACCTGCTCGGGGATGCGCTTCAGGTTGTAGACCCGGTCGGCCCACTTCACGCAGCCCTTCATGATCGCGACCTGGTCGATCTCCTGGAACACCTGCCGGCCGAACTGGAGGATCGGGCTGGAGCCGCCGATCGCCACCACCGGGGCGCAGTCGATCAGCGCATTGGCCAGGCCGGTGGCGAAGTTGATGACGCCGGGGCCGCTCGCCGCCATGCATACGCTGGGCTTCTGCAGGAGCCGGCTGTAGGCGTTCCCCATCATGGCGGCGGCCTGCTCGTGGCGCACGTCGATCGGCCGGATGCCCTCCTTGATGCAGGAGGCCTCGGCGAGGAGCATCGGCCCGCCCATCAGGAACAGCAGGTTGTCCGTGCCCTCCTTCTTCAGCGCCTTCGCCAGAATCTCCGAGCCGGTCAGCTCTGCCATTGTCGTTTCCTCCGTGGGCATCAGACCCTCCGGGTCTGATGCCATATGCAACCCAGGTTGGAGCTAGGGTGTCAGACCCGAGGGTCAGACACCTCCTAGCGCCGCGAAACCACCTTCTCCTGCACGAGCCCCTCGATCTCGCCCTTGTCGAGACCGAGCCAGGAGCCGAGCACCTCGGTTGTGTGCTCGCCGAGCAGCGGCGCCGCCTGCACGGTCGGCGGCGCGCCGTTGTGGCGGACCGGCCAAGCCGGCATGCCGTAGCCCTGGAGCTCGGGATGATCCATGACCTGCATCACGCCGCGCTCCCAGAACGTCGGCTCCTCGGCGATCTCCTTGGTGTCGAGCACCGCGCCGGCGGGAATGCCGGCGGCGCCGACGCGGCGCATGGCCTCGTGCTTGTCGTACTGCCTGCTCCAGGCGGCAACCAGCGCGTTCACCTCCGCCTCGCGCTCCATGCGCGCCTCCGGCGTGGCGTAGCGGGGGTCGTCGGCCAGGTCCTCGCGGCCCAGGACGGCGCAAAGCCGCTTCCAGTGCTCCGGATTCGTGCGGCTGGTGTAGACGTAGACGTAGTCGTTGGGGCCGCCGCCCTTGCACGGGAAGATGCCGCATGGCGGGTTGCCGCCCGACACTGTCTGGTCGCCGGCGCGTTGGACCGGGCCGCCCCTGCGCCCCTGCACCGAGAAGGCGAGGCGGATATAGTGCAGCATCGCGTCCTGCATGGCGATCTGCACGCGCTGGCCCTTGCCGGTACCCTTCTTCTCATAAAGTGCGCCGAGGATGGAGATGGCGAGCAGCATGCCCGTGCCGGTGTCGCCCAGCGTAGGTCCCGGCTTGGCAGGCGGCCCGTCCGGATAGCCGCTGATCGACATGACGCCGCCGGTGGCCTGCGCGATCATGTCGAAGGCGAGGTTGTTGGCATAGGGGCTGCCGTCGCCGAAGCCCTTCACCTGCGCGTAGACGATGCCGGGGTTGATCTCGGAGATCACGTCGTAGCCGAGGCCCAGGCGCTCGATGGCGCCGGGGGCGAAGTTCTCCACGAACACGTCGGCCTTGCGCGCCAGGTCGAGCACCAGCTTCTTGCCGGCCGGGCTCTTCAGGTCGACCGCCATCGACTTCTTGTTGGCGTTGAAGATCAGGAAGTAGGTGGAAGGCTTGCCCGGCCCGGCCAGGACGCTGCGCCCGGGGTCGCCGCCCTTGGGGTTCTCCACCTTGACCACCTCGGCGCCGAGCCATGCCAGCGCCTCGGTGCACGATGGTCCCGCCTCGAACTGAGAAAGATCCAGCACCCGCACACCCGAAAGACAGGCGAGCGGCTTCCCCTTGGATGGCATGGCGTCTCGGCTCCCGTGCGTGGCGTTCTTTGGGTTGCGGCAATTAAAGAGCGAGTTCGGCGCCCATTGCAACGGCCCCCTGTGCAGATCAGGCCCGATGCCCGCGGGATGGAGTGCCGGTCACCCAGGACCGCGCCGCGGGTTCGGGGCTTCACGAAGGGCGCGGTGGCGCTTCGAGGTGCCGCGGCGGGGCGGGCTATCGCGGCGCCGCCCTTGCCGCTATGGTCGCGCGTCCCCGCAGTCCGGCAAGGCGCAGCCCGAGGCTCACCCGTGGCAGGTCCGCTCGTCCCACATTTCGCCAACGATCAGGGCGTCGAGAAGATCGAGGTCGGCGTGAAGGAGTTCCAGTGCATGGGTGCGCGCCCGCCCTACGACCACCCGCACGTCTATCTGGACATGGGGGCCGAGGGCCAGATCCTGTGCCCCTATTGCTCGACGCTCTATGTCCATGCCAGCGACCTGGCCCCCGACGAGACCAGGCCCGCCGGCTGCCTGGTGGCAGAGAGGGACGTGGCAGGCTGAGGAAGGCGGTAAGGCGGTAAGGCAGGACGGGCCACGGATCGCGCCTTCTCCTACGGCCCTATTGCCCCAATGCCCTGCTGCGCTCGAGGACAGCGATGTCTGACGGACGGCCGATCCTGATCGCCGGCGGCGGCATCGGCGGGCTGGCACTCGCCCTCGCCCTGGCGCAACGGCGGCGCGCCTCGATCGTGCTGGAGCGGCAGCAGGCGCTGTCCGCCGCCGGGGCCGGCATCCAGCTCGGCCCCAACGCCGTGCGGGCGCTGCAGAGCCTGGGGCTGGCCGGGGCCCTGCAGCCGTGGGCAGGCGAGCCGGAGGCCATCGAGGTGCGCGCTGCTGCGGGACGGCCTCTGGCCCGCCTGCCGCTGGGGCGATGGATCGCCGAGCGCCACGGGGCGCCCTACTGGGCGGTGCATCGCGGCGATCTGCACCGGGTGCTCGCGGAGGCCGCCGCGGCCGAGCGGCGGATTGCCATCTGCAACGGCGTCGAGGTGGCCTCGGTGGCGCAATCGGCGGACTCGGTCACTGTGGAGGACGGCGCCGGCCGCGCCGTCTCCGGGGCCCTGCTGGTCGGCGCCGACGGGCTGTGGTCGGCGGTGCGCAGCGCGGTCGCGGGGCAGGGCGCGCCACGGCCGGTCGGTACCACCGCGACACGCAGCGTGATTCCGGCTGAGCGGGCCGGGGCGCTGCCCAGGGGCTCGGTCGGGCTCTGGCTCGGCCCCCAGGCCCATGTCGTGCACTATCCCGTGCGGGCCGGCGCCGAGATCGCCGTCACGGTGATCGCGCGCGAGGACTGGCGGGGCCGCACCTGGGATGCCGAGGCCGACGCAGGCGCGCTGCGTGCCCGGCTCGCGTCGTTCCATGGGTCGCTCAGGCAGGCTCTCGTGCCGGACGAGGGGCACGCCTGGCGCAAATGGGCGTTGCATGTGCTGCCGGCGCTGCCCGATTGGGCGCGCGGCCGCATCGTGCTGATCGGCGACGCGGCGCATCCCGTGCTGCCGTTCTTGGCGCAGGGCGGGGCGCTGGCGATCGAGGACGCCGTCACCCTCGCGCATTGCCTCGATGCCGCCGCGGACCCCGGCTCGGCGCTGGCGCAGTTTCACGCCGAGCGCGCGGCGAGGGCGCGCCGCATTCAACGGGCGAGCCGGCGCCAGGGCGGCATCTATCGCCTCGCCGCGCCGTTCTCCTGGGCCCGCGATGCGGTCCTGGCGCTGGCTCCGGGGCATCGGCTGATGGCGCGGCTCGACTGGCTCTACGGCTGGCGCCCGCCGGGCTGACGCAGCCTTTGCCAGCGCGCCGCCGCACGGTTAACAATTCCCTGCCCACCGTGAGCCCGCGAGAGCCCCATGTCCTCCGTCACCTTCGACCCGCAGAAAGTCCTGAATTGGAAGTTTCCGGATATCGAGCACACCTACACCGAGAAGGATACCATTCTCTACGCCCTCGGCCTCGGCTGCGGCTCCGACCCCGAGGCGCCCGGCGACCTCAGGTTCGTCTACGAGAAGGGCCTGCTTGCGCTGCCGACCATGGCGGTGGTTCTGGCCCACCCCGGCAACTGGCTCAACACCAAGGACTCCACCGTCGACTACAGCAAGGTCCTGCACGGCGAGCAGTCGCTCGCCCTGCACCGCCCGCTTCCGCCCGCTGGAACGCTGATCGGCCGTACCCGCATCGTCGACCTGCTCGACAAGGGCGCCGAGAAGGGCGCCGTGCTCTATTCCGAGCGCTCGATCCTCGACAAGGCGTCGGGAGCGCCGATCGCCACCATGGGCTCCGCGACCATGCTCAGGGGCAACGGCGGCCGGGGCGGCAAATCGGGCCCGCAGCCGGCGCCCCACCGCCTGCCTGAAACCGCGCCGACCACGGCGGTCGACCTGAGGACGCACGCCAACTCCGCTCTCATCTATCGCCTCTCGGGCGACCGCAACCCGCTGCACGCTGATCCGGAGGCGGCCGCGCGCGGCGGCTTCAAGAGGCCGATCCTGCACGGTCTTCTCACCTTCGGCGTCGCCGGCCGGGCGCTGGTTGCGGGCCCGTGCGGCGGCGACCCGGCGCGGCTGAGATCCATGCAGGTGCGCTTCTCCTCCCCGGGCTACCCCGGCGAGACCATCCGCACCGAGATGTGGCCCGAGGGCGAGCGCGTCTCCTTCCGCTGCCGCGCCGTGGAGCGCGACGTGGTGGTGCTGAGCAACGGCCTCGCCACCGTGGCCGCATAAGTCGCTCTCGCGCGACTCGGCCGATGTTGTGCAGAAGGCGGCTGCGCACGGTTTGGAAAGCTTCCGGTCCCAGGCCACGGCTTGCGCAGCGGGCCCGCCGAGCCCAAACCGGGGGAAGCGGGGGGACGGCTGCATGGACAGGGCCGACTTGATATCCGGCGTCGCCTTGTCGCTGCTCGGCTTGCTGATGATCTTTGTCATCATTCCGTGGGGCACCGAGCAGGGCTCGTATTTCGGTCTCTCCCCTACGTTCTTCCCCACCCTTCTCACATCCTTGGCGACGGCTTGCGCCCTGGGGCTGACGGCACAGGCGGTGATCCGGATCTGGAGGCGCGCCAGCCAGGTCGCTGCCGATCTCCCGCTCGAACCTCTTGATGTTCCTCCTCGCTGCCGGCATCACGCTCGGCGGCGTCCTCCTCATCGACCGGTTCGGCTTCCTGATCGGCGGGCCGGCGCTGATCGCCGCCCTGATGATCTTCCTCGGAGAGCGCAGCCCGCTCCGCATCGTTCTGACCGCTACGCTTCCGGTAGGCCTCGTCTATCTGCTCGCGATCTACGTGCTCCGCACGCCTGTGCCGTGAGGTAGCCTGGTGCTCGACCACTTTGCCACCGCAGCAGGCGAGATCTTCACGCCCCTCGTCATCGCCTACATCGTGCTCGGCGTGCTGCTCGGCTACATCGTGGGTGCCTTGCCCGGCATGAACCGGACGACGGCGATTGCCGTCGGTCTTCCGTTCACATTCACCATGTCGCCGGCCGCCGCCCTGTCCTTCCGGATCGGCATCAGCAAGGGCGGCCAGACGGGCCCGGCCGTCACTGCAATCCTGCTGAACGAGCCGGGCGAGCCGTCCTCCGTGGTCACCACTTACGACAGCTATCCGATGGCACGGCACCGCCCCTTGTCGACCCCTCGCTTTCGCGGCATGTCGGATTGTGCTACCGCGATACGCGCAATAAGGTGTCGGCTTATGGTCTGACTGAAGAGAGAATGCGCAAGCCTTCCTCGGGTGGCATGCATGCACACACTGCAAGGAATTGCATCGCGATGGCCCGTGTGCCTGGTGCTCCTGCCCGCCCTGTTGGGCGCGTGCGGGATGGGCGTGGCGCTGGAGCCTGAAGCATTCCGGCGCGAGATGGCCAAGATGGGCCGCGTCGAGAGCCTGGACGTCAACCGGTCTCTGAGGGACATTGCGGCTGCGTTTCGCGAGCGGGCGCCGGCCTGCTTGAATGCGACGACCACGTCCCAGCATGGACCCGGGATGCGCTACGCCATAACCCAGTGGCATTACACTCCGCGGGTCGTTGTGACAGACAGGCGGGTGGAGCTGCATGTTCAGGCTCGCTACGGGGGTATCACGCTGTACGAGCAGGGACCGACCGGTGCCTACGTGCTCCTCGTGCACGCGACGCCGCTCGACGCGCGGCGGACGCGGCTGGAGATCTCGCGGGCCGGCCTGGGCGGCGAAGGGCTGCTGAGCGCGGTCAAGGGTTGGGCCAGTGGGACGTTCGCGGGATGTCCGGTGCTAGACTGAGAGCGTGCCACCGAGGCGGTGTCGGCACGCTGAGCGCCGCGCTCATCCTCGGTGCCTGCGCAGCCCCCTACATCAGTGTGGGTCAGCCCAACCTGAGCGTCAGGGCGGACACGGGCGCACGGACGATATTCGCGGCCACTAACGCTTGGCTCGGGATCCAGCGTGTGCTGCCGGGCTGCCGCGGCGAGACCGAGGGCGAGGTCTTTCTGAGGGGCCCGGTCTCGCTGCATCTGCCGCCAGGACGCCTCAGCAACCTCGTTTTCAAGTTGCGCACCTCGTCCATGTGGGGGCAATGGTCGCGTGAAACGAGCTATACCACGTTGATCCGGCCGCGACCGGGCTTCACGTACGAGGCCGCCATCAGCTACGACAGTGATCTGTTCACCATCGACATCATCGAGATCGCGCCGCAAAAGGCGGCGAGGCGGAAGCTCCCACGGCAGGATATCTCGGCCTGCCAAAGCGTTTGAATGGCGGCGCTACGCTGCTACCGGCGACGGGCATAATACTCGGTGCCGAGCGCATGAGGGTCGCCGCGCCCGCCTGAATCGACCGCGGCGGCGACATAGATCACCATCTTGCCCTTGCTGGCGTGGCGGCGGATCTGGTCGAACAGCAGGCGCTCGGCACGCTCGTAGTCGCTGCGGAAGAACTGCCGGCTGACCTGGCACGCATCGGCGGCCTTCGGGCCCGCGCTGGCGTAGAGGTCGTCCATGATGAGCGCCGTGGTCGGCAGCAGGAGCTCGAGATTGGCCGGCAGCGTGACGACGCGGCTCGCCTGTGCCTTGATCTCGAAGGCACCGACGTTGTGGTCGATGCCGACCGCGAGCTCGTTCAGCCTGGGGATGGTGCCGACGATCTCGGGGATGTCGCGGTCGCTGTCCAGATAGGCGATCACGTCGTCGAGATACCCGGCCTTTGCCGCATCGGCCTCGCGCGGACGATAGATCAGGCCCTCGTTGGAAAGATGCGCATATTCGATCGTCATAGCCGGGCGGTGGAGAATGCTTGGGATGGTGTCAAGGTCTGGTCCGGGTCTACTCCGGCGGGGCCTCGACGCCGAGGACCTTCTCGAGCACCCCGGCCGGATCGCCATCCTTCATGAGGGCGGTTCCCATCAGGACACCGCGCGCGCCGGCTTTGCCCAGACGCTCCAGGTCCTCCGCCGTGCCGAACCCGCCTTCGGCGACCGCCAGCGCCTTGTTGGTGGGGATCAGGGGCAGCAGCTCCTCGCAGGTGCCGGGCTTCAGCTCGAAGGTATGGATGTCGCGGTTGGTGACGCAGATGAACTGGGCGCCCGCCGCCAGGGCCTGGTCCAGCTCGGCCTTGGTGTGCACCTGCACCATCGGATCGAGGGCCACCGACGACGCGCGGCTCAGGAATTGGCCCAGCTCGTCGCCGAGCAGGCTGACCGAAAGCAGCACGGCGTCCGCGCCGCACACGCGCGCCTCGATCACCTGGTAGAGGTCGGCGACGATGTCCTGCGCCAGCACCGGCAGCCTGACCGCCTCGTGCACGACGGCGAGGTCGGCGTAGGAGCCGCCCAGCACGCGCCGCTCGACCGCCACCGACAGGCAGGTTGCGCCTACGGCCTCGAAGTCCTCGGCGAAGGCCTTGTAGGCGACAGGCCGGCGGAAGGACTTGTCGAACACCGAGCCGCCCTTGAGCTCGGCAATCACGCCCGGCTTGCCGGACGCCTCGAGCTGTGCCGCCAGCGCGCCCGCAAAGCCGCGCGTCATCGGCATCTCGCCGACCTTGCCCTGCATCTGGCCCAGCGAGCGCTTGGCCTTGGACTTGGCGACGTCGCCCAGGCGCTGCGTCAGGAAGGGCTTGAGGAGGCTCCCCTGTGGAAGGCTCACCATGGAAGGCTCCTGTCTGGCATGGGTCCCGTCTGGCGTGGGTCCCGAGGTCGATGTCCGTGGCGCGGCGGCGGAGCCGGTCAGGCTCCGGCCGGTCCTTCCTCGAGACAGGCAAAGAGGTCGTCTTGTAGACGGCCCCGCAAATCGGATAGCTCTGACAGCAGAGGCATCGGCCGCTCCCCGATCGGATGATTCGTCGCAGAACCACCGTAGACGGCAGCAGCGCCGATGCCTCGAAATTCACCGCTTCAGCGGAACATCACTCACGCTGCCGCATTTCTGCAAGACCCTCCCGGAGGGTCTGACACCTTCACACACGCTCCAGGACGGCGGCGATGCCCTGGCCGACGCCGATGCACATGGTGACCAGCGCATAGCGCCCGCCGGTCTGCTGCAGCTGGCGTATGGCGGTGAGGGTGAGGCGGGCCCCCGAGGCGCCGAGCGGATGGCCGATCGCGATGGCACCGCCGTTGGGGTTGACGCGCTGGTCGTCGAGGGGAAGGCCGAGGCCCTTGAGGCAGGCCAGCACCTGGGCCGCGAACGCCTCGTTGATCTCGATCACGTCCATGTCCTTGAGCGACAGGCCCGCGCGCTCCAGCGCCTTGTTGGACGCCGGCACCGGGCCGAAGCCCATGATGCGCGGCGGCACGCCCGCCACCCCCGAGGCGACAATGCGTGCAATCGGCGCGACGCCGGCCTTCTCGCCGGCGCTGCGGCTCGCCACGATGAGCGCTGCCGCTCCGTCGTTGATGCCCGACGCGTTGCCCGCCGTGGTCACGCCCTGCGGGAACAGCGGCTTCAACTTCAGCAGGGCGTCCATGGTGGTCTCGGGGCGGGGATGCTCGTCCTCCCGTAGCGCGAGGTCGGGCTTGCCCCTGCCCTGCGGGACCGCGACGGCGTGGATCTCGCTCTGGAAGAAGCCGTCCTTGGCGGCCTTGGCGTACTTCTGCTGCGAGCCGAGCGCGAACAGGTCGCACTCCTCGCGTGAGAGCTGGTACTCCCGCGCCAGGTTGTCGGCCGTCTGCGGCATGGTGTCGGCGCCGTAGAGGCTCTCGATCTTGGGATTGGGGAAGCGCGCGCCGAGCGAGGAGTCGAACACGCGGAAGTCCTTGGAGAACGCCTGCTCGGCCTTGCCCACCACGAACGGCGCGCGCGTCATGCTCTCGACGCCCCCAGCAATACACACCTCGGCCTCGCCGCAGGTGATGGCGTGCGCGGCCCCGACGATGGCGTTGAGGCCCGAGCCGCACAGGCGGTTGTGCACCGCGCCCGGCGTCTCCACCGGCAGTCCCGCCAGCAGCAGGGCGTGGCGGGCGACGTTGCGGCTGTCCTCGCCGGCCTGGCTGGCGCAGCCCACCGCGACATCGTCGATCGCCTCCACCTTGAAGCCGGAGCGCGCCACCACCTCCTTGATGACGCAAGCCAGCAGATCGTCCGGGCGCACGCGTGCAAGCGCCCCGGCATTGCGGCCGAACGGCGTGCGCAATCCTCCATAGATGTATGCGTCGAGCATAGCCCCCTTCTCCTCTCTCAGCCCCTCGAGTAGTCGGAAGTCCGGCGCCCCCGCGCCATTCCTTGTGCGCGCGTTCAGCGCTTCTCGGCGTCGGCGGGCCGGAACAGCCGCGGGCCGCGCAGCGCGAGCACCACCTCCGCCATGATGGCGATGGCGATCTCGGGCGGGCTCTGCGCCCCGATGTTGATGCCGATCGGGCAGTGGATGCGCTCAACCTCGGCGTCCGTGAAGCCAGCGGCCTTCAGGCGCTCGATACGCTTGGCGTGATTGCGCCTGGAGCCCAAGGCGCCGATGTAGAAGCAGTTGGAGCGCATGGCGAGCTTCAGCGCCTCGTCGTCGATGTGGCCGACATGGGCGAGCGCCACCACGGAGGTGTAGGCGTCGAGCCCGATCCTGGGGATGGTGTCCTGCGGCCACTCGGTGTCGAGCCGGATGCCCGGGAAGCGCGCCTCGGCGGCGAACGCGGTGCGCGGGTCGATGACGATCACCTCGTGCCCCGCGAGCTTCACGAGCTGCGCCAGCACCTGGCCGATATGGGTCGCGCCGATCACCAATACGCGCGCAGGCGGCACCATGGCATGCAGGAAGATCTCGCCGTCCGGCGTCGCCACGAGCTCGCTCTCGCCGGCCTCCAGATGCTCGCGCACGAGGGTGTCGGCACGCGCGTCGCCGCGCTCGAAGAGCTCGCGCTGGCCGTCGCGCAGATGCGTCTTGACCAGAAGGCCGCGGCGGTTGGAGCGCGCGTCGATGGCGCGATCGACGAGCTGCCGTCCGCCGGCTCCCTCGAGACGCTCCAGGAACACCTTGATCTGGCCGCCGCACGGCAGGCCCACCTGCCAGGCGGTCTCGTCGGCGACCCCGAAGGTGAGGGTCTTGGGCTGGCCGCTGGCGAAGATGTCCTCCGCCTCGGCGATCACCTCGCCTTCCACGCAGCCGCCCGACACCGAGCCTTCGAAGCGGCCGTCCTGGCCGATGACGAGCTGGCCGCCGACCGGCACCGGCGCCGAGCCCCAGGTGCCCACCACAGTGGCGAGCGCAACCCGGCCGTCCCTGTCGATCCAGGACTGTGCAGCCTGGAGCACATCATGGGCTTCGGACGGGCGGCTGGTACGCGTCATGGGATCGGACATTTCCAATGCTCTGGTCCAATGCTCTGGGCGTTCTGAAGCTCTGGTCGAGGCTCGCGCTCAGCAGCAGGTGCCTCGGACACGAGCGATCGCTGGAGATGCCAACATAAACGGCGGCGGCGCCGAGCACCAGCGCCGCCGCCGCTGTTGGGGGACTCCCGTTGAGGAGGCCTGAAATCTCAGGCCTTGACGAGCGCCTTGTCGAACAGGTCGATGATCGCCTTGCGCGCGCCGGAGCGCTGCCCGTCGTTGATCGCGATCATCTCCTCGAACGCGGTGTAGGGGCTGTCGCGTTCCATGATGAACATGGCGGCCTGGTCGGCCAGCCGCTGGGCCTGGTCGTCGCTGCCGGCGATGTCGTAGGCCGCGCGCAGAATGGCGCCATAGGCGCAGAAGCGGACGGCCTTGGCGTCCGTGGGCTCGCAGTGGCGGTTGTTGCCGGTGCGGGCAATCGCGTACTGCGTCCACTTGCGCGGGTCGGCCACAATCTCGCGCGCGCGATCGGCAATCTGGTGGACAAGAGGTTTCGACATTCGCGTACTCCCTTTACGACGGCCCGAAACGGCGGCCGGACCCGGACCGTGATGGGACACGGCGCGGCATCTCAATTGAGGCGGGACAAGGCGGCGAGGTCAAGGCCGGCTTGTACCGCGCGCGAGCAAATCTCTGTGTCTGCTCAATTATTTGGTAACTGCCCAATTAACTGGCCGGTGGTCTCTTCGCTGTCCGTTGTACTCTCTTCTCGGCTCGGCAATGCGAATCGCGCAGACTCAACTCATGCGCGATTCCAAATTGCTATATGCAACCTTTCGGCTCCTGGCGTGTGCGCTGGCCGCGGGGGTTCTCCTCACATGCCCTGGAGCCCCTGGTACGCGAAGATCAACATGAAGGCCGGAAGCGGCCGGCGCTGGTTCTGCACGGAGGCGGAGGCGCGGGCGGCCGGATGGCGCCCGGTGAACCTGCATTAGCCTTGGGGCGAGGGAAAGGGCGGCGGCCCTAGTCGGGACGCATTGTCACGAGCCCTGCGTCGTTGCTGCGCTGGTCGAAGATGCCGAGAATGACAAGGCCCAGAAAGGCCAGGGCCGCAAGCGTGACGGCGATCTCCAGATAGGGCGGGGGCTTGGATGTCTTAGATGTCTTGGATGTCTTGGACATGAGGCCGCCTCCGGTTTTGGCCGAGGTGGAGCGTCCCGCGGGAAGGGAACGGCGACGCGGCGCATCTGGTTCCCGTGGCCCGCCCGCCCGGAAGCGGCAGTCGGACCTTGTCAACCCTACGGGCGGTGCTCAGCGGATGGCCGGCGGGGCCAGCGGGGCCGGGAGGGGAACGCGCTGCATCGGCGGCTGGATGCCGGGCGCGGGCCCGTAGTAGTTGCGCTCGGTGGAGGAGGGCGGCAGCGGCGGGCCGTAGAGAGACCGGTCCCGGATGATGACCTGCGGCCGCCCTGCAGGCTTGGACTTGTACTGGGAGCCTGATGCAGCCTTCTGCTTCTGCCGTGCGTCTGCAGGGGCCAGAGGTGTGGCCGCGACGCAGGCGGCAATGGCGATGGCCAGGATGGTGCAAGAACGGGGCATGGCACAGCCTCGCTGTTGAGCCCACAACCTCCAATATATATGGCGGATCTCAATTGCCCGAAAAAGAGGCCGCAAGCCGGCAAATTTGGAGCGGGCGAAGGGATTTGAACCCTCGACCCTCACGTTGGCAACGTGATGCTCTACCCCTGAGCTACACCCGCGTCCATGGTGGGCAGGCGGGTCTTATGCCGCAGAACGGGGCGCCTTGGCAAGGGTGGGCCGGCGCGATAGAGCCCAACCCTGCTTCGTGAAGTCGTGAAATCGTGAGTGGCGACGTGTCCATTTCACGACTGACGATTCACGACTTCACGATCTCACCAGCTCACGACGCCTCAGGAGCGCCCCGCCATGCCCGCTACGCGCCAAGACCTGCTCGCGCGTCTCGCCGAGCTGGGGATCGACACCCGGACGGTGGACCATCCGGCGGTGTTCACGGTCGCCGAGAGCTCCAAGCTCGAGCGCCAGCTTCCCGGCGGGCACACCAAGAACCTGTTCCTCAAGGACAAGAAGGGCGCGCTGTTCCTGGTCGTGGCGCTCGGCCATGCACAAATCGACCTCAAGACCCTACATAAGAGGCTGGGTTGCGACCGGCTGAGCTTCGGCAGGCCGGAGCTGCTCATGCAGGTTCTGGGCGTGCCGCCGGGCTCGGTTACTCCGTTCGCGCTCGTCAACGACAAGGCCCGCCGGGTGACGGTTGTGCTCGATCTCGATATGATGCGCCACGATCGGCTGAACTACCATCCGCTGGAGAACACGGCGACCACCAACATCGCGCGCGCGGACCTGCTGGCCTTCATCGCGGACTGCGGGCATGAGCCGCGCATCGTGGCGGTGGCACAGGCCGGTGACTGAGGCAGAGGGGTGACCCTCAAATCGCAGCCCCGGATGCGGGCGTGGAGATGAACATGGACTTACGCGTCGGCAAGCCGGGGGATGCGCAGCAGCAGCCTCCTGCCGGGGACATCATCAAGGACGTGACGACGGCGACGTTCGCCAAGGACGTGCTGGAGGCTTCGCGCAAGGCGCCGGTTCTGGTCGACTTCTGGGCCACCTGGTGCCAGCCCTGCAAGCAGCTGACCCCGATCCTGGAGAAGGTCGTGCGCAGCTACGGCGGCAAGGTGCGCCTGGCGAAGGTCAACATCGACGAGAACCAGACGCTGGCCAATCAGCTGCGCATCCAGTCGATCCCCACGGTCTATGCCTTCCGCGACGGGCGCCCGCTCGACGGCTTCCAGGGCGCGCAGCCCGAGAGCACGGTGCGGGCCTTCATCGAGCGGCTGCTGGGCGAGGAGGCGGCGCTGGACTCCGCGGCTGCCATCGCTGCGGCCGACCAGGCCGTGGAGACGGGCGACTTGCAGGGGGCCGCCGAGATCTACGCCGCGGTCCTGCAGGAGGACCCGCAGAACGTGGCGGCGCTCGCGGGCCTCGCGCGCTGCTATCTCAAGAGCGGCGATGTGGCACGTGCCGAGCAGACGCTCAGCCTGGTGCCGCCCGACAAGAGCGAGGCGGGTCCGGTGGCGAGCGTGCGGGCCGCGCTGGAGCTGGCGAAGGTGGCGGGCAAGGCGGGCGACGTCGGCAAGCTCAAGGCCAAGGTCGATGCCGAGCCCGCAAACCATCAGGCGCGCATCGACTATGCCATTGCGCTCGCCGCCGACGGGAACAAGACGGAGGCCGCCGAGCAGCTCCTGGAGAGCTTCCGGCGCGACCGCAAATGGAACGAGGAGGCGGCACGCAAGCAGCTGGTGCAGCTGTTCGATGCCTGGGGGCCGAAGGACCCGGCCACCCTCGAAGGGCGGCGCAAGCTGTCGTCCATCCTGTTCTCCTGATCGGGGGCGCAGGTGGGCAACATGTCCGAGCGCTACCGGGGACCCGCGGACCTGCCGCAGCGGATCCCGGTCTTCCCGCTGAGCCAGGCGATCCTGCTGCCCCGCGGCACGCTGCCGCTCAACATCTTCGAGCCGCGCTATCTGCAGATGGTGGAGGATGTCATGTCCACCTCGCGGGTGCTGGGCATCGTGCAGCCCGAGAGCGGGGACGAGGAGTCGCCGGTTGCCCGCACGGCGCCGCTGCGCCGGATCGGCTGCAGCGGGCGCATCACCTCCTATCAGGAGCTCGACGACGGCCGCTTGCTCATCTCGCTCACGGGGATTGCCCGCTTCGAGCTGACCGACGAGGTGATGCTGGCGAAGCCTTACCGCATCTGCACGGTGAGCTACGAGCGCTTCCTCTCCGACTTGGTCGCCGGCGCGGGCGAGGAGGAGGTGGACCGCGAGGGGCTGCTGCGCGCGCTCAAGGCGTATCTGGAGGCGCGCGGCCTCGAGGCGGACTGGCCGGCGATCGGCAAGACATCGACCGAGGCGCTGGTGAACTCGCTCGCCCTCGCCAGCCCCTACGGGCGCGAGGAGAAGCAGGCCCTCCTGGAGGCGCCCGACTTGAAGACGCGGGCGGAGATGCTGGTGGCGCTCGCCGAGATGGAGATTGCGGCCGGCACCCGAGATTCGGGCTCCACGCTGCAGTAGAGCCGCACGAGGAGGCGCCAGGTGGCGGCGGACGAGACGAGACCGGAGACCACGGCGCGGGCCGACGCCAGCATGCTCGGCATGCTGGTGTGTCCGGTGACCAGGACGGCGCTGATCTACGATGCGGCGCGCCAGGAGCTCGTGAGCCGCGCCGCACGCCTCGCCTTCCCGATCCGCGACGGCATCCCCGTCATGGCGCCCGACGAGGCGCGGCCTCTGGCGGAGGAGGAGCTGCGCGCGCTGGGGAAGCGGTAGGAGGGTGTCGGTAGCGGTGTCAGACCCTCCGGGTCTGACACCGCCACCTACGTCTTTGCCGCATCGCTGACGGCGCGGAGCAGCGTCAGCAGGGCCTGGTTGAGGGGTGTCGCGATGCCGAGCCGCTCCCCGGCGGCGACGATGGCGCCGCTGAGGGCCTCCACCTCCAGCGGGCGGCCGGCGAGGCGGTCGAAGTACATGGAGGTGCCGAGCTCGGGGGCGAATGTGAGGAGCCTCGCCATGGTGCGCGCCGGCTCGTCGCCGGCGATGGCAGCGCCGTCGGCGCGGGCCACCGCGGCGGCCTCCTCCAGCACCGCCAGGCACAGCGCGTGGATGTCCGGGCGGCGCAGCACCTCCTGCCGGCGCAGGGTGAGGCAGGTCACGGGGTTGGCGACCGCGTTGATCAGGAGCTTGCGCCACGCCTGGGTCTTGAAGTCGGCGAGCAGCCGCACGCTGAGCTTGGTGCCCTCCAGCAGCCGCGCGAACGCGCGCCCGCCGGCGTCGTCCGGCGCCTCCATGTCGGCTGCGGTGCCGACGTGGCGCATGCGCACGCGGTCCTCGGCCAGGCGCTCGCCGTTGAAGTAGATCATGATCGGCACGGCGGTGGCCGCGCCGATGAACGGCGCGACGCGCGCAGTGTGGTCGATGCCGTTCTGCAGGACGGCCACTCTGGTCGAGGGGCGGCAGAGCCGCGCAAGCCACGCGCTGGCCGCCGCAGTATCCTGGGCCTTGGTGGCTAGCAGCACCCAGTGCACCGGCTTTGCCTGCTGCGGATCGGTGAGGGCCGTCAGGGCCGTCTCTATGGTCCCCTCCGGCCGCTCCACGGTGAGCCGCGCCAGCGGCCGGCGCACGCAGGCGATCACGTCGTGCCGGCCGGCGTGCGCCAGGCACCCCGCCACCACGCCGCCGATGCTGCCGAGGCCGATCACCGCGACGGTGGTCCGCTGAAGGGTGGACTGCGCCATGGGGTCTCCTGGTTCGTTTCGGGGCCGATGATGGTGATAGGACGCCCGTGTACGAGATGTACGGTCAAGTGGATCGAGGGGCAGCCCCCTTGCGTCAATTGCTCCTCTTCGCGCAGAGCCCCGTCCTGGCGGCAGGATCGTTGGCCAAGGGCGAAAACCTCTCTAGGCTCGGGGCAACCGAGAAGCCTCAGGAGCGCGCCCTGCCGTGTCGATACCCAGCAAGATCTACAAGGAGGAGCACGAGCTCTTCCGCAAGACCGTCGCCGCCTTCATCGAGCGGGAGATCGCCCCCCACTACGAGCGTTGGGAGAAGGAGGGGCAGGTCAGCCGCGAGGTGTGGCGCAAGGCGGGCGAGGCGGGGCTCCTGCTCACCGATATTCCCGTGGAGTACGGCGGCGCGGGCGCCGACTTCCTGTGCAGCGCCGTCATGATCGAGGAGATGGCCAGGCGGGTCTATGCCGCCCCGGGCTTCCGCCTGCACTCCGATATCGTCGCGCCCTACATCCTCAACTACGGCAGCGAGGAGCAGAAGCGCACCTGGCTGCCGCGCATGGCCAAGGGCGAGGCGATCACGGCGATCGCCATGACCGAGCCGGGGACGGGCAGCGACCTGCAGGCGATCCGCACCACCGCTCTGCGCAAGGGCAACGACCTGGTGGTGAACGGCCAGAAGACCTTCATCACCAACGGCGGGCTCGCCGACCTCGTGATCGTGGCGGCCAAGACCGATACCTCGGCCGGGGCCAAGGGCGTGACCCTGGTGCTGGTCGAGACCGACCGTCCCGGCTTCAAGCGCGGGCGCAATCTCAAGAAGATCGGCCAGAATGCGCAGGATACGGCCGAGCTGTTCTTCGAGGACGTGCGCGTGCCGCCGTCCAACATCTTGGGGCAGGAGGGGCGCGGCTTCGCCTGCCTGATGAACCAGCTGCCGCGCGAGCGTCTGCTGGTGGCCATCGGCGCGGTCGCCATCATGGAGGCGGCGCTCTCCTGGACCGTGGACTACACGCGCGAGAGGAAGGCGTTCGGCAAGGCCATCGCCGAGTTCCAGAACACGCGCTTCAAGCTGGCCGAGGTGAAGACCGAGGTGACGGTGGCGCGCGTGTTCCTCGACCGCTGCCTGGAGCTGTTCCTGGAGGGCAAGCTCGACGCCACCACCGCGGCCATGGGCAAGTGGTGGCTCTCCGAGCTCGACAACAAGGTGCTCGACACCTGCCTGCAGCTGTTCGGCGGCTACGGCTACATGCTGGAGTACCCGATCGCGCGCGCCTTCGCCGACGCGCGCGTGCACCGCATCTACGCGGGCACCACGGAGATCATGAAGGAGCTGGTGGCGCGGTCGCTGTGACGGCGTCGGACCCTCCGTGTCCGACACCGCCGCTGGAGACAGCCCGATGGATGCGCTCGACAGAGCTTGGCTCTCGCTCGACGGGCTGTCGGTCGGCGATGCCTTCGGCGAGCGGTTCTTCCTCCCGCCGGACGAGGCCTGGGAGCGAATCTCGCGGCGCGACCTGCCAGTTGCGCCGTGGAGCTATACCGACGATACCGAGATGGCGCTGTCCATCGTGGAGATCCTGCAAGAGCGCGGGAGCATCGATCAGGATCTCCTGGCGCGCCGCTTTGCAGACCGCATGCAGTCTCACCGCGGCTATGGTCGGGGCGCCCAAGCGGTTCTACGGGGTGTGAAGCAAGGGCTCGACTGGCGCGTGGCCACCCGCGTCGGATTCCGCGGAATGGGGTCGTTCGGCAACGGTGCCGCGATGCGCGTGGCACCGCTCGGGGCGTTCTTTGCAGACCGGCCGCGGGCTTTCATTGAGGACCAGGCGCGTCTGAGCGCCGAGGTCACCCATGCGCATGCAGAGGGAATTGCCGGAGCGATTGCGGTGGCTGTTGCTGCCGCCCTCGCCTGGCAGGAGCGCGACGCGGGTCGGGCGCTCGGGCCGACCTGGATCGCCGCAGTCAGAGATGCCGTACCGAAGGGATATACGCGCGACGCCGTCGGCGTGCCCTCGGATGCCACGATCGTCGAAGCAGCCAAAGCGCTCGGAAACGGCTCCTGCGTCACGGCGCCCGACACCGTGCCGTTGTGCCTCTGGGTCGCCGCACATGCGACGGGGAGCTTCGAGCAGGCCATGTGGCAGACGGTGAGCGCCCTCGGAGATCGTGACACCACCTGTGCCATCGTCGGAGGGATTCTTGCCCTCTGCACGGGGCGCGAGGGAATCCCGCAGCCCTGGCTGCACGCACGCGAAGGGCTTCCAATCGGACCCGGAGCCTCGCCCCGATAGGTTCACCCAGCCTCGGCGGCGGAGCCACGGTGTCAGACCCGCAGACGCAGAGTCTGACACCATTTCTCAGCCTTGTGTGTGCCGCACAACATCAGCGGCAAGCAGATCAAGGGGACCTCCTAACACCTTGGTTGCAAGCAGGCCGTGGACAAACAGGCGCCAGGCAAGCAGACGGTGGACCGAAAATGTGCGCCCGGTACCTACTTCTGCCCCGGGCAAGTGAACGGCTGTTGCTCGAACGGATGGGGTTGCACCTCGACGCACTGCGTCAGGCCGCGGGGCCAGCGGGATCTGTGAGGGCTGTCAGACCCTCCGGGTCTGACAGCAGGGCTCCAACATCGGTTGCGGAATGGTGTCGGACCCGGAGGGTCTGACACCTTCTATTCACGATGGATACAGACAGGGCGTGCACGTTTCAGATCTCGCGCCTATGATGCGCCTACCCCGGAGATGAAACGGCGGCTTCTGCAGGGCCGCGCCTCAACACAGGAGCCGGGGGCCGCAGTCCGATCGCCGCGCCGGGTCGGTGGACAGACCATCCAAGCGCCAGGTCCGGGGGCAACTCTGGGGCACAAGGCGGCACGGATGCGGCAAAGCCCGTCGTCCGAGAACGGCCTGGGTCGGTGGACTGACCTGACAAGCGCCCAGGTACGTGCGGACGAGGCCGAGCAGGGCGTTCTTGCGCCCGCATCATCGAGGTCGGAGGTCAACCGGGCGCAGCCTGGAACGCCCTGCTCCTCCTCCCCACAACCCTCGAGGGCCGAGCCCTGCGAGGCTATGCGTGTTGGTTATAGGTTTCAGGAGGCGGGTCGCGCGGGCGATCTGCCGGAATGGCGGCTCCCCTTGCCTATAGCCTTCTTCCTGGAGCCTATTGCCTGGGGTCAGACCCGCAGGGGCCCGCAGGGTCTGACCCCGCCGCAGGTCGGACCCACCCGGAGCAACGACATGGACCTCTCCCTCACACCCGCGCAAGAGGACATCCGCGAAGCCGTCCTCAAGCTGTGCGCCGGCTTCGGCGGCGAGTACTGGCTGGAGCGCGATCGGGACGGCGCCTTCCCGGATGCCTTCCATCGCGCCTTCGCCGACGGCGGCTGGCTCGGGATTGCCATGCCCGAGGCCTACGGCGGGTCGGGGCTCGGCATCGCCGATGCCGCCGTCATGATGCAGGCGGTGGCCGAGTTGGGCGCGGCGTTCTCCGGTGCCTCGGCGCTGCACATGAACATCTTCGGCCTCAACCCGGTCGTGGTGTTCGGCACCGAGGAGCAGAAGGCGCGCTTCCTGCCGCCATTGATCCGCGGCGAGGAGAAGGCCTGCTTCGCCGTCACCGAGCCCGACGCCGGCCTCGACACCACCAGGCTCAAGACCCGCGCCGAGCGCCGCGGCAACGGCTACGCGATCCACGGCCAGAAGATTCTGGATCTCGACCGCCCAGGTCGCCGACCGGGTGCTGCTGCTCGCCCGCACGACGCCTCTGGAGGAGGTCAAGAAGCCGACCGAAGGGCTGTCGCTGTTCTACACCGCGCTCGACCGCCGCTACGTGGAGGCGCGCGTGATCGACAAGATGGGCCGCAAGGCGGTCGACTCCAATCAGTTGTTCTTCGACGGCCTGCCGGTGCCGCTGGAGGACCGCATCGGCGAGGAAGGCAAGGGCTTCCGCTACATCCTGCACGGCATGAACCCGGAGCGCATCCTGATCGCCGCGGAGGCCATCGGCACGGGCCGCGCGGCGCTCGAGCGAGCCGCGCGCTATGCCAGGGAGCGCATCGTGTTCGGCCGGCCGATCGGGCAGAACCAGGCGATCCAGCACCCGCTGGCCAGGTGCTGGGCCGAGCTGGAGGCCGCGAATTTGATGATGCTGAAAGCCGCCGCGCTCTACGACGCCGGCAAGCCGTGCGGCGTGGAGGCCAACGCGGCGAAGTACCTCGCCGCCGAGGCCGGCTTTGAGGCGTGCGAGACCGCCGTGATGACGCACGGCGGCATGGGCTACGCCAAGGAGTTCCACGTCGAGCGCTACCTGCGCGAGGTGCTGATCGCGCGCATCGCGCCGGTGTCGCGCGAGCTGATCCTGTCCCACATCGCCGAGAAGGCGCTGGGTCTACCGAAGTCGTACTGACCCACCCAGGTCGTACTGGTCCAACGGATTACGGATTTGTCCACGGGCTCGGCTCTGTGCCCGCAACGGCGCCAGCGCCGAATTCGAGCGTGGCGCCGCCGGTGCGCATCTGGTTTAGTGCGGCCGGGGGTACGCTGGACTCGCGAGGCACGAGCCTTGCGAGGGACGAGGAGAGATGGCTGCGACCTTCAACATCAACGCCTACAGCGACGCCCTGGTCGTGCTTGGCACGGCCGCCATCATTGTCCCTGTGGTGCGCCGCTACGGACTCTCCCCCGTGCTGGGCTATCTCGGCGCCGGCGCCATCCTGGGCCCGAAGGGGCTCGGCATGTTCATGGAGCAGGCTCCCTGGCTCTACTGGCTCACGGTGGTTGACGCGACCAACGTCTCCGCCTTCGCCGAGCTCGGCATCGTGTTCCTGCTGTTCCTGATCGGCATGGAGCTGTCGCTCGAGCGTCTCATCACCATGCGCCGGCTGGTGTTCGGGCTGGGCAGCCTGCAGGTGGTGCTGTCGACCGCGGCGATCGCGGGCATCGCCGCGCTGGCTGGCAACAGCGGGGCCGCCTCCGTCATCATCGGCGCCTCCCTGGCCTTGTCGTCGACGGCCATCGTGCTCGAGGTGCTCTCCAACCAGCGCCGTCTGTCGACGGCCGCGGGCCGTGCCAGCTTCTCCATCCTGCTGGCCCAGGATCTCGCCGTGATCCCGATCCTCCTGTTCGTCTCCATCCTCGCCGCCGGCGGCGGCTCGGTGCTGACGGGCATAGCGCTGGCGCTCGCCAACGCCGCCCTGGCGCTGGGCGGCATCGTGATCGTCGGACGGCTCCTGCTGCGCCCGCTGTTCCGGCTGGTCGCCGCGACGGGCTCGAGCGAGCTGTTCGTCGCGGCGACTCTGTTCGTCATTGTCGCCACCGCCGTGATCGCCGGGCTCGCGGGCATGTCGATGGCGCTGGGCGCCTTCGTCGCCGGCCTGCTGCTCTCCGACTCCGAGTTCCGCAAGGCGATCGAGACCACCATCGAGCCGTTCAAGGACCTGCTGCTCGGCCTGTTCTTCTTCACCGTGGGCATGAACATCAATCTGCGCGAGCTGGTGGACCAGCCGCTCCTGCTCCTTGCGTGTGTGGTCGGCCTCATTGTCATCAAGGCCGCGCTGACGGCCGGCCTCGCCCGGCTGTACCGCGTGCCGCTGCTGGCCGCGATCGAGACCGGCCTCCTGCTGGGGCCGGGCGGGGAGTTCGCCTTCGTCGTGCTCGGAATTGCGATGAGCACCCAGCTCGTCGTGCACGACACCGGCAGCTTCGCCCTGGTGGTCACGTCGCTCAGCATGGCGCTGATCCCGCTGCTCGCCATGGCCGTGCGGCGCTTCGCCCCGCGGCTCCAGGGGCCCAGGATCATCGATCCGGAGCTGCTGGCGACGCCGCCGGCGAGCGACGAGGCGCGAGCCATCGTCGTCGGCCACGGGCGGGTCGGCAAGGTCGTGTGCGACCTGCTCGGCGTGCACGGCGTTCCTTATCTGTCGACGGACCGCGACCCGGCGGCGGTCGCGAAGCAGCGCCGGATCGGAAGCGAGGTCTATTACGGCGACGCCGGCAATCCGGAGTTCCTGCGCAGCTGCGGCGTGATGGGAGCGTCCGCGCTGATCGTCACCATCCACGACCGGGAGGCGATCGACGAGATTGTGCGTGTGGCGCGCGAGCTGCGGCCCGACCTGCTGATCGTCTCTCGCGCGCGCGATGCCACGCATGCGCGCCACCTCTACGCCATCGGCGTCACCGACGCGGTGCCGGAGACCATCGAGGCGAGCCTGCAGCTGTCCGAGGCCGCGCTCGTCGGGCTCGGCGTGCCGACCGGCCCGGTGATCGCCTCGATCCACGACAAGCGCGACGAGTTCCGCTTCATGCTGCAGGAGGCCGCGGGTCGCGATGGTACCCACGCCATCCGGCCCAAGACGAGCGCCGAGGGTTGATCTGAGGCCGGCGCCGCACTCACGGTGCGCCAACCACGCCGGTCTCGGTCAGGCGGGCGATCTCGGCGGCCGAGAAGCCGCAGTCGCCGAGCACCGCGGCGGTGTCGGCGCCGGGCGGCCGCGGGGCGGCGCCCATCTGCGGGACGGTGCGGGAGAAGCGCGGCGCGGGCGCCGGCTGCAGCACGCCGTCGCGGGCAACGAAGGTGCCGCGCGCCGCGTTGTGCGGATGGCTCGCCACCTCGCCGAGCGCCAGCACAGGCGCCACGCAGGCGTCGCTGCCGGCGAAGATGCGCTCCCAGTCGTCGCGCGTCCTGGCGGCGATGGCCTCGGCGAAGCGGCGCCGCAAGTCGGGCCAGCCCGCGCGATCGTGCTGCTTGGGCAGATTGCCGGGGTCGAGGCCCAGGCGCTCGACGAATGCCTCGTAGAAGCGCTTCTCGATGGCGCCGACCGCGAGCCACTTGCCGTCCTTGGTCGCGTAGGTGTCGTACCAGGGCGCGGCGCCGTCGAGGATGTTGACACCGCGCTCGTCCTTCCAGGTCCCCTGCGAGAGGAGGCCGAACATCAGCGCCATCAGCGTGGCCGAGCCGTCGACCATGGCGGCGTCCACCACCTGACCCTTGCCCGACCTCTGCGCCTCGAGCAGCGCGCACACCACGCCGAAGGCGAGGAACATACCGCCGCCGCCGAAGTCGCCCACCAGATTGAGCGGCGGCACCGGCGCCTCGCCCCTGCGGCCGATCGAATGCAGCACGCCTGCGAGCGCGATGTAGTCGATGTCGTGGCCGGCAGCTTGCGCGAGCGGCCCGTCCTGGCCGAAGCCGGTCATGCGGCCGAGGACGAGCCTCGGGTTGAGGGCGAGGAGCACGTCGGGGTCGAGCCCGAGCCGTTCCATCACGCCAGGGCGGAAGCCCTCGATCAGCGCGTCGGCCTTGGCGGCGAGCCGCTCCACCACCTCGCGGCCCGCCGGCGCCTTGACGTCGACGGCGATGGAGCGGCGGCCGCGGCCCAGCACGTCGAACCTGGGCTCGCGCCCGGGCACGCCCAGATCGGCGGCCTCGCGGCGGTCGACGCGGATCACCTCGGCGCCCATGTCGGCGAGCAGCATGGCCGCGAACGGCGCCGGCCCGATGCCGGCCATCTCGATGATGCGATATCCGCCGAGCGGTCCCATGATGCTGCCTCCGTCGTAGGTTGGGTCGAGCGTAGCGATGACCCGAAGGAAATCCTATACCGGCGTCTTCACCGGCGCCTGCTCGGGCTGCGCGTGGTACAATGCTCACATGCGCTCTGCCTCGCTGGTGGCGTATCGCCCGGCCGGAATGGCGAATGGCGGCTCCAAGCAGGATAGCCAAGGTGAAGGCCTTGCTGCACAATGGCCGTCCGTGAGCCTATGAGCGCGCTGCGAAAAGCGCCCCAACGGGAGGGGGCATGGACCTGTTTCTCAACGCCATTGTCGGCGGGCTGCTGCTCGGGGGTTTCTATGCCGCCGTCACTGTCGGCATCTCCATCTCCTTCGGCATGCTCGATGTCGTCAACATCGCGCATTCCGCCTTCATCATTCTGGGCTCCTACGTCGCCTATATCGTCAACACGACGCTGGGTCTCGATCCGATCCTGACCGCGATCGCCGTGCTTCCCGCGTTCTACCTGCTGGGCCAGGGGGTCTATCAGGTGTTCTACCTCTCGTTCGAGAAGCGCGGCGAGGAGGCCTTGCGCGGCCTCGCCTTCTTCTTCGGGCTTCTGTTCGTCACCGAGGTGGTGCTGATCCTGGTGTTCGGGGTCGACTACCGCTACGTCGAGGCCCGCTACATCGGGCCCACGTGGCACATCGGCGTCGTTGATTTTCCGCTGCGCACGCTGGTGCCGTGCGTCGTCTCCATCCTCCTCGTCGCAGCGCTGCAGCTGTTTCTGGCCCGAACCTTCACCGGGCGCGCCATCATGGCGGTCGCCCAGGACCAGCAGGCGCTGCGCCTCCTGTCGGTCGATCCCGTCCGCATCAAGCGCATCGCCTTCGGCATCTCGATTGCCACCGCGGCGCTGGCCGGCGCCTTCCTCATCGTCATCCAGCCGGTGGAACCCTCCATCGGCCGCGAGTACATCGGGCGCATCTTCGCCATCTGCGTGATGGGCGGCATGGGCAGCCTGCCCGGCACCGTGATTGCCGCCATGCTGCTCGGCGTCATCGAGAACTGCACGGCGACCTACTACGGCCCCTCGTGGGCGCCCGCCGTCGCCTTCGGCTTCCTCCTCATCACGCTGGCGGTGCGGCCGGCGGGCCTGCTGGGGCGCTAGCCGATGCGGTCCTCCACCTTCCTCGCCGCCGCGCTCGCCGTCGCTGCCGCCGTGTTTGCGGTGGGCCTGCTCGCCACCCGCAACAACTACGGCTACCTCGTGTTCGCGGGCATCGTCGTCCTGCAGTACATCGTGCTCGCCACCGCCTGGAACATCCTCGGCGGCTACTGCGGCTACGTGAACTTCGGCGCCGGGGCGTTCTTTGCCATGGGGGCCTACGCCGTCATCGCGCTCGAGAGGCTCGGCCGCAACCCCGGCCGCTTCCTGTCGGACACGTACTTCGAGCTGCTGATCCCCGTGCTCCCCCTGTCCCTGCCCAGCATGATCGTGATCGGCGGGATCGTCTCGGGGATTGTCGGCCTCGGCATGGGCTACCTTACGCTGCGCCTGCGCGGGGTCTTCTTTGCCATCGCCACGCTGGCGCTTGCGGTGGTGCTGCACACCTTCGTGGTGAACTGGGACTTCGTCGGCGGCTCGCGCGGCCATTCCGTCAGCCGCCCCGCCCGGGTAGCCCTGGGGCCGCTTTCGCTCACCTACATCGAATACCTGTTCCTGCTCATGATCGTGCTGGGCGTGCTGGCGCTGTTCGTCGCGCGCCTGATCGAGCGCTCGCGTCTGGGACTGGGCTTCGCCAGCATCCGCGACGACGAGCAGGCCGCCGAGGCCTCGGGCGTGCCGACCTTGCGGCTCAAGCTGATCGCCACGACCGTCTCCGGCGCGCTGATGGGCATGGCCGGTGCGCCGCTGCCCTTCTACCTCGGCTATGTCGAGCCCAACACTGCGTTCGGCCTCGGCTACAGCGTCAATGCCATCGCCATGCCGATGATCGGCGGCGCCACATCCTGGGCCGGCCCGCTGATCGGGGCGGTGCTGCTCGGCACCCTGCAGCAGATCGCCACGGTGACCATCACCTCGGTCTGGAACCTCTTGATTGTCGGCCTTCTGCTCATCGCGTTCGTGATGGCTGCGCCCGTGGGTATCGTCGGCCTCGTCCAGGAGTTCCTGCGCACGGCTGCGCCTTCGCGCCTGACCTCGAAGGCGGTCGTCCTGATCCTGATCGCGGGCTTCTGCTTCGTCGTCGGCGCGCTCGGGATCATCTTCAGCCTGCAAGCGGTCCAGGCCGGCAGTGCCGGCAGGGCCCTGCTCGGCGTCGCGGGCCTCGTTGCGGGCGCGTTGTGCCTCGTGGGGTCGTGGGGCCTCTTGAAGCTGCAGCGCTGGGGCCCGGCGCTCGCCTCCGTTGCCTTCCTCGCCGCGATCGCTGTGGCCGGCGGAAATCTCTGGCTGGAGTGGGAGGGCATCATAGCCCAGTCGCTGACGATCGCAGCCTCGACTGCGGCAATCCTCTTCCTGCAGGTGCGGGCGGTGCGGCTGCTCTATGGGCGCCATCCCATTGGAGAGCCGGTGCCGGCATGACCGCGCTGCTCGAGGTCGAGGGTCTCTCCAAGCGCTTCGGCGGCTTCCTGGCGCTCGACGGCATCGATCTCACCGTGAGCGCGGGCGAGCGGCTCGGCCTGATCGGGCCCAACGGCTCGGGCAAGAGCACGCTCGTCAACTGCATCTCTGGCGCGCTCCAGAACGAGACCGGCAGCGTGCGCTTCGACGGGCGGCTCGTCGACGGCATGCCGGCGCACAAGCGCACGCACCTGGGCCTGGCGCGCAGCTTCCAGCTGCCGCGTCCCTTCGCCAGCCTGTCGCTCGTCGACAACCTGCGTGTGCCGCTGCTCTACACCGTCGGGCGACGGGCCGCCGGGCGCTCGGGGGGCGATCTGGAGGCGCGCTGCCTGGAGCTGCTGGGCCTGGTCGGGCTCGAGGCGCAGGCGCGGCGCTGGCCGCGCGATCTGAGCCAGGTCGAGATGCGCAAGCTGGAGCTCGCCCGCGCCATGGCCGCCGAGCCGAAGCTGCTCGTCGCCGACGAGGCCATGGCCGGCCTGTCGCACTCCGAGGTCGAGGACATCGTGGCGCTGCTGCTGCGCCTCAACAAACAGGGCATCGCCATCATCCTGATCGAGCACATCATGAGCGCTGTGATGAGCTTCTCGCAGCGCATCGCCGTGCTGGTCTCGGGCCGCAAGATCGCCGACGGCAGGCCCGAGGACATCGTCAAGGACCCCGAAGTCGTGAGGGCCTACCTTGGGCAGTAGCATCGCCATCGAGGGCCTGCATGCCGGCTACGGCGCCGTGCGCGTGCTCGAGGACGTCTCGATCAGCGTGGCGCCGGGCGAGACCGTGGTGCTGCTCGGAACCAACGGCAACGGCAAGAGCACCCTCATGAAGTGCATCATGGGGCTGGTGCGGCCGAGCGCGGGCCGAATCGTCGCGGATATCGACGGCACCAGCCACGACCTGACGAAGCTCAGCGACGGAGGAGATCGTCGACCTCGGCATCGCCCTGGTGCCGGAGGGCCGCCGCCTGTTTCCCAAGCTGACGGTGGAGGAGAACCTGGCGCTCGGCGCCTCGCGCCGCGCTGCCCGCAGGGAGATGGGTCGTAACCTGGAGGCCTGCTTCACCGTGTTTCCGGTGCTCGCCGAGCGCCGCCGGCAGCTCGCCGGCAGCCTCAGCGGCGGCGAGCAGCAGATGCTGGCGCTGGGCCGGGCGCTGATGCTGGCGCCCCGCATCCTCCTGGTGGACGAGCCTTCCGTGGGCCTGGCGCCGCTCCTGGTGGCGCGTACCATCGACGCCATCAAGGGGCTGAAGGACAAGTACCAGCTGACCGTGCTGATGGCGGAGCAGAACTTCACCCAGGCGATCCGCATCGCCGACCGCGGCTACGTCATCGTCCACGGCAGGATCGCGGTGGAGGGTCGCTCGGTCGCCGAGCTCAACGACAACGAGCTGATCCGCAAGTTCTACCTCGGGCTGTGAGCCGAAGGCATCCGTCAGGGGATGGGTGCTTGGGCCGGCGGAAACAAGTCCGCCACGGCCATCTCGATGCCCGGCGGGTCGAGGCGGAACGATCCCTCGCTCGTGATGCGGGTGGCGATCGTATCGCCGCTGCCGCGCGCGTGATGAATGATCAGCCGCTTGTCGGGATCGACAATGAGATAGTGCATGATGCTCGGCACGCAGAAGTAGTCCCGCAGCTTGTCGCGCAGGTCCTTCATCGCGTTGCTCGGCGACAGGACCTCGACCACAACGACAGGGTTCGGAACCACTGCTGTCCGGAATCCGCGTGCAGACGAACTCCGCAGGCCGTTGAGATGGCATTGTAATCCATGACTGGAGGGGTGTCATCGACTTGAGCCGGTTGCCGACTCCCGCCAGCTTCGCTGTCCGACACGGCAGCGGGGGGCCGGCCATGTACGAAGGAAAGCTCGTATTCGCGCAGCTGATGGATCATCTGCCGATGCACACGTTCCGGCGCTGCGTGGCCCGCTTCAAAGGCGATCACAGCGTCAAGAGCTTCACCTGTCAGGACCAGCTGCGGTGCATGGCTTTCGCCCAGCTGACCTTCCGCGAGAGCCTGCGCGACACCGTCATCTGTCTCCAGGCCCAGTCGGCCAAGCTCTATCACATGGGGCTGCGCGGCCATGTCGCCCGCTCGACGCTGGCCGAAGCCAACGAAGGGCGCGATTGGCGCCTCTATGCGACGTTCGCGCAGGCGCTGATTGGGCAAGCGCGCAAGCTCTATGCGGGAGAGCCGTTCGGCGCCGAGCTCGAAGGGACCGCCTACGCCCTCGACACCACCAACATCGAGTTGTGCCTGTCGTTGTTCCCCTGGGCCGAGTTCAAGCGCACCAAGGGGGCCGTGCGGCTCCACACACAGCTCGACCTGAGAGGGAACATCCCGACCTTCATACACATCGACGACGGCAAGTCCTACGACAGCGACATCCTGGACGCGATCGTTCCGGAGGCTGGCGCCATCTACGTGATGGACCGCGGCTTCGTCGACTTCGGCCGGCTCCATCGGCTGGCGCAGGCAGCGGCCTTCTTCGTGGTCAGGTCCAAGACGAGCATCAAGTGGCGGCGCATCGAGTCACGCCCGGTCGAGGAGCCGACCGGGATCGAGGCCGATCAGATCATCCGGCTGGCCGCACCCAAGTCGCGGGCGCGCTATCCCGATCGGCTGCGCCGCGTGAGCTACCGCGATCCGGGCACCGGCAAGCGCCTCGTGTTCCTCACCAACAACCTCGCGCTGCCGGCGCGGACCATCGCCGATCTCTACAAATGCCGCTGGCAGATCGAGCTGTTCTTCAAGTGGATCAAGCAGAACCTGAGCATCAAGTCGTTCTTCGGCACGTCGGAGAACGCGGTGCGCACGCAGATTTGGATCGCGGTCAGCGTCTACGTGCTGGTCGCGATCCTCAAGAAGCGGCTGAAGCTCGACGCCGGCCTGTCCACGATCCTGCAGACGATCAGCGTAACCCTCTTCGAGAAAATGCCTCTAGATCAACTACTTGCGAATCTGCAGGCTGCAGAGGAAACGTGCGCCGACGCTAACCAATTGAAACTACAGATAGATTAACCGGACAGTAGTGGTTCGGAACCTCGAGAGTATCGCCGGGCAACGCGTCGCCGCAATAGACGAGCGCGTCCGGCTGGTAGCTGCGGTGCCTATCGATGCGTACCGCGGCGCTGTCGAGCACGAACCTGCAGGGCACACCCGCTGCCTGGATGGCGCTGTCGAGCGTCCTTGCCACCCGGTATTTTGCGTCGCCATGGATGACCTGCTCCGGGGACATTGCCACCGGGACGCCGTCGAAAAGCTCCCACCGCCCGGGCTGCGTCGCAGCCCAGGCCAGGAACTCGTCGACTGCCATCTTGTGCTTCGGAAGAGCCGTCATGGAGTGGACCTTCTAGCACTCGACACTGCCCAAGTCACCGGAGTGTCAGCCGCCAGATCGAGCCGCGGCCGGTTGCTCCTTCTTGACACTGCTGGCAGCTCTTTTACAACGACCCCGCCGGAGCGAGGGCCCGGCTGTGGCGCTGGGGGCTTGCGCAGCCCGCCGGCGTTGTGCATTTCCAGCGATAGCAGCCGACCGGGCCGGGCAACCGGTGATAGTCGCAAAATGAAGGCGTATTCATTTGACTTACCAACGCTTTCTGACGAGCAGTCAGAAGCAAGTCTGTGGGAAGGGAACCAATGACCGCCCTGATCGAAGCGGAGGGGCTCGTCAAGAGCTTCGGGACGCTCAAGGCCGTTGACGGCATCACTCTCAGGGTACCGCGCGGCGAGGTGCTGGGCTTCCTGGGCCCCAACGGTGCTGGCAAGTCCACGACCATGCGTCTCATCACGGGCTTCCTGGAGCCCGATGCGGGCTATGCGAGGATCGCGGGCTTCGACGTGCAGGACCGGGCCATCGAGGCCAAGCGGCGCCTGGGCTATCTGCCGGAAGGCGCACCCCTCTACAGCGAGATGACGCCCAAGGGGTTCCTGCGCTTCGTCGCGGAGCTGAGGGGGCTGCAGGGACATGCCCTGGCACTCGCCGTCACCAAGGCGGTGCAAAGGACCGGCCTCGGTCCCGTGCTCGACCAGACCATCGAGACGCTGTCCAAGGGCTACAAGCGCCGGGTGGGCATCGCGCAGGCGATCCTGCACGACCCGGAGGTGCTGATCATGGACGAGCCCACCGACGGGCTCGACCCCAACCAGAAGCACCAGGTGCGCGAGTTGATCACCGAGATGGCGCGCGAGAAGGCCATCATCGTCTCCACCCACATCCTGGAGGAGGTCGAGGCGGTGTGCACCCGCGCCATCGTCATCAACAAGGGGCGCGTCGTGGCCGACGGGACCGCGGAGGAGCTGATGCGCCGCGTCCCCTACCACGGTGCGGTCGCCATCCGCGTCGCCACCGACCGGGCCGAGGCGGTGCGCGGCGCCGTTGCCGCCCTTTCCGGCGTTCTCAAGGTCGAGACGGTGGAGGCGGTGAACGGGCGCATGCAGCTGCGCGCCATCCCGAAGAACGGCGCCGGCATCGTTGGCGACGTAGCCTCCGTCATCCGTCAGAAGTCCCTCGCCGTCGACGAGATCTTCGTCGAGCGCGGCAAGCTCGACGACGTCTTCCGTCAAATCACCTCATCCGACCTGGACAACCGCGATGCTTGATGCCCTGCGTAGCTCCTGGATCGTGGCCAAGCGCGAGCTGGCATCCTACTTCGCCACGCCGATCGCCACCGTCTTCCTGGCCATCTTCGTTGCCCTGACCGGCGCCTTCGCCTTCTACTTCGGCAACTTCTTCGAGCGCGGGCAGGCGGACCTCTCCACCTTCTTCATCTACCACCCCTGGCTCTACCTGCTCCTGGTCCCCGCCATCGGCATGCGCCTGTGGGCGGAGGAGCGCAAGAGCGGCACCATCGAGCTGCTCATGACCCTGCCGCTGTCGCCGTGGGACGCGATCCTCGGCAAGTTCCTCGCGGCGTGGGCCTTCATCGGCCTCGCCCTCATCCTCACGTTCCCGATGTGGATCACGGTCAACGTGCTGGGCCAGCCCGACAACGGCGTCATCCTGGCGAGCTATTTCGGCAGCTTCCTGATGGCCGGCGCCTACCTCGCCGTCGCCTCCTGCATCTCGGCGCTCACCAAGAACCAGGTGATCGCCTTCATCGTGGCGGCGACGCTCTGCTTCCTCCTCGTCATGAGCGGGCACGAGCCGGTGCAGAACCTCGTCCGCGCCTGGGCGCCGTCCTACCTCGTGTCGGCGATCGCCGCGATGAGCTTCCTGGCGCATTTCGAAAGCATCACCAAGGGCATCTTCGACCTGCCCTCCGTCATTTTCTACCTGTCGCTGATCGGCTTTGCCCTGTTCACCAACAAGATCATCGTCGAGCAGCGCAAGGCCGCCTGAGGGTCCGTTCAACATGGCTGAAACAACACGCACGGGCGTGGTCGATCGCGCTGCAACTGCGGCGGGCGGGCTCAACCGCCGGACGCTCGCCTGGGGCGGCGTGGCGCTGGCCGCCATCATCCTGCTGGCTGTCAACCTGATCGCGTCGAGCGCGCTGCGCGAGGCGCGGTTCGACCTGACCAAGGAGCGCCTGTTCACCATCTCGGAAGGCACGCGCAAGGCGCTGCGCGCCATCGACGAGCCGATCGACGTGCGCGTCTACTTCTCGAGGAAGCTCGGAGAGATCGCCCCGACCTACGCCAAGAGCTTCGAGCGTGTGCGCACCATGCTCGAGCAGTACCGCGAGATCGCGCGCGGCAAGCTGCAGGTCACCTACCTGGATCCGGAGCCGTTCTCCGACACGGAGGATCGCGCCGTCGCCGCCGGGCTCAAGGGCGTGCGCATCAATCAGGAAGGCGAGATGGGCTACTTCGGCATCGTCGGCTCGAACTCGACCGATACCGAGGCGAACCTGCCGTTCCTCGCCAACGACCGCGAGCGCTTCCTCGAGTACGACGTGACCAAGCTCATCGTCAGCCTGGCGAACCAGCGCAAGAGCGCCGTCGGCCTCATCAGCGGCATCCCCATCGAGGGCAACCCCGGCAACCCGATGCTCGGACGGCCTGCGCAGCCGGGCCCGATGCTGATCGAGCAGATCCGCGAGTTCTTCGAGGTCAAGACCATCGCCAAGGATGTGCAGGAGATTCCCTCCGACATCCGCGTTCTGATGGTGGTGCAACCGGAGGGCCTGTCGGCCGCGACGGCCTATGCCATCGACCAGTTCGCGCTCGCCGGCGGCAAGGTTCTGGCATTCGTCGATCCGGTTGCCGAATCCTCGCGCCAGAGCAACCCGATGTTCATGATGGTTCAGGGGCCGCCCGATCTGTCGGAGTTCGGCAAGCTCCTGAATGCGTGGGGCGTCGCCTTCGATGCCGGCAAGGTGGCGGCCGACAAGGAGCGGGCGCGTCAAGTGCAGTTCGGCAGCGGCGCGCGCGCCACCGTCGCGCACTACGTGCTGTGGCTCGGCCTCGACCGCACCAATCTCAACGAGAAGGATGTGCTGGCCGGCGACATCAAGGAGCTGAACTTCGCGAGCGCGGGCTCTCTGTCGAAGGCGAAGGACGCCACGACGCAGTTTGCACCGATCGTGCGCACCACCACCTCCGGCATGCTGGTGTCGGCCGAGGCCGTGAGCATGATGCCCGACGCGGTGGGCCTGCTGCGCGATTACAAGTCGGGCGGCATACCGCTGGTGATCGCAGCCCGCGTGTCGGGCGAGGCCAAGAGCGCATTTCCGGACGGGCCGCCGCAGCCTCCGGCCAAGGAGGAGGCCAAGGCCGACGCGAAGGACGCGGCCAAGGAGAAGGCGGCAGACAAGAGCGAGGACAAGGCGGCCAAGGGGCCCGCCAGCAAGACGCCACCCGCCAAGACCGCGGCCGCCAAGACGCCTCCTCCCAAGACAGCGGACAAGAAGACCCCCGCCGCCAAGGCCGCCGATAAGAAGGCCGATCCTCCGGCTCCGCCCGAGCAGAAGAAGGCCGATGCCGACACCGCCAAGACGCCGCCGGCACCCCCGCCCAAGGCGCACGTGGCAGCAGGCAAGGTGAACGTGATCGTGGTCGCCGACACCGACTTCCTGCACGACCAGTTCTGGCTCCAGGTGCGCGAGCTGCTCGGCCAGCAGATGGTGGTTCCGACGGCGCACAACGGCGCTTTCGTGCTGGCTGCGCTGGAGAACCTCTCCGGCACCGACGCCCTCATCTCCCTGCGCGCCCGCGGCGTCGCCGACCGCCCGTTCGATCTGGTCAACCAGCTGCGCCGCGAGGCGGAGCAGCGCTTCCGCCAGAGCGAGCAGGTGCTGCTCGCCAGGCTGAAGGAGGTGCAGACCAAGCTCGGAGCCCTCAAGAAGGGCGAGGGCGACGAACTGGTCCTCTCCGTGGAGCAGCGCAAGGAGATCGAAGGGTTCGAGAAGGACCGCCTGCTCGTGCGCCGCCAGCTGCGCGAGGTGCAGCGCGAGCTGCGCAAGGACATCGACCGCCTCGACGGCATGCTCAAGTTCTTCAACATAGCGGCCGTTCCCCTGCTGATCGGGGTCGTCGGCGTCGGCTGGGCCTACCGGCGGCGGCGCAGCACCAGCCCGCCACCCGCGGAGACGCTGTCATGAAGCCCAAGAGTTTCGTCTATCTTGCCGCCGCCGCCGCCGCCTCGGTGCTGCTCGCCATCGTCAGCTTCGCCACCAACAACCAATGGAGCACGGGCCAGAAGGCGGGAGAGAAGCTCCTGCCCGGGCTCTCGGACTCCATCAAGGCGGTTGCCGAGCTGGAGGTGCGCCAGGGCGACGACGCCGTAGTCCTGGAACGGAAGGGCGGTGGCGTGTGGTTCATGAAGAGCCGGGACGGCTACCCGGTGGATGCGTCGAAGGTGCGCGCGCTGCTGGTGGCACTCAGCGAGGCGGAGCTGATCGAGAGCAAGACCCGCAAGGCCGAAAGATACGCCGCCCTCGAGCTCGATGACCCGGCCGGGAAGACTGCCAAGTCGCGCCTCGTCAAGCTGACAGGCACGAACGGCAACGCCATCGCCGAGGTGGTGATCGGCAAGCAGCGCGCCGAGGCGTTCGGCGCCGACAAGGCCGGCGGCACCTACGTGCGCAAGGCCGGCGACCCCCAGACCTGGCTCGCCAACGTGGAGATCGCCGCGTCGGCGGCGGTGAAGGACTGGGTGAAGACCACCTTCCTCTCTCTCGACAGCGGGAAGATCAGCCGCGTCGGGATCGAGGTTCCCGGCGAGCAGGCGCTCAAGATCGAGCGCCCGGCGCCCCCGGCCGCGAAAGACACGAAGGACGCCAAAGGCAAGAAGGACGCCAAAGAGCCGACGAAGGACGCGAAGGAGACGGAGGAGACCAAGACCCCCGCTCCGCCCGCCAAGCTCGCGTTCGTCGGTTTCCCGCCGGAGGGCAAGAAGCTCAAGGATGCCGGCGCAGCGGAGACGCTGGCACGGGCCGTCAGCTCCATCGATCTGGAGGACGTGCGCAAGCTGGCTGAGCCGCCGTCGGGCGATGGCGTCAGCACTGTGAAGATCGAGCTCGAGGACGGCCCCACGGCGACGCTGCGCCTGCGCAAGGAGGGCGACGCGCACTGGCTGTCCATCGTTGCCACCGGCGAGGGCGAGGCGGCGACGAAGGCTGCCGAGGAGATCACCACCCGCACCAAGAACTGGGAGTTCAGGATCCCGGCCTTCAAGGCCGAGGCGATCCTGAAGAAGCGCGCCGACCTGCTGGAGGCGCCCGCGAGCTGACACTCACCCGTCATCGCGGAAGCCGAGCCGCAGGGGAGGCTATCCGGGGCCTCCCGCAACGCGTCGAGCCTCCCGAGGTTCCGGCTCGAAGCGCTGCTCGCCGATGGCTCGCATCGCTCCGTCCGGGATGACGGATGGCGGGGTTCAGCCCTTCTTGCCCCGCCCGTCGCGGGTGTAGGGGTACATCTCGCAGATGTCGGCGCCGGGCACGCTCGTCTCCAGCCTGCTCCACACGTCGACCACCCTTTCGGCGATCTCGTCGGTGATGCCGGCGGCGCGCGCGTTCTCCAGGTAGAGCCTGATGTCCTTCAATTGCAGCTTGGCGGTGAAGCCCGCGTCGTAGCGCCCGTGCAGGATGCGGTTGGGAAACTTGTCCTCGGTCGCCGAGTTGCGTCCCGACGAGGCGTTGACGATGTCGATGACGGTCTTCATCTCGATGCCCTGGCTGACGCCGAAGGCAATGGCCTCGCTCGTCGCCGCGAGCGCGGTGGCCGAGAGGAAGTTGTTGAGCACCTTGACGGCCTGGCCCTGCCCCGGCTTGGGGCCGACGTAGAACGGCTTGCCGATCAGGCTCGCCAGCGGCTTCACGCGCTCGTAGGTCTCCGCCGGGCAGGCGAGCATGACGGCGATCGTGGCCTTCTCCGCACCCGAGGTGCCGCCCGAGACCGGCGCGTCGACAAAGGCGATGCCGGCGTCGGCCAGAATGGCCGCGACCGCCTCCGCGGCCTTGGGGCCGATGGTGGAGGTGTCGATGACCGTCTTCACCTTGCGCGGCGACGCTGAGGCGATCTCGCGCGCGACGGTCTGGCTGACATTGCCGTCGGGCAGCGAGAGAATGATGGTGTCGGCCAGCGCCGCCACCTCGGCGTTGCTCTTGGCCACCCTGGAGCCCGGCGGGGCGCGCTCCGTGGATGCGGCGTCGGCGACCACCAGCGCATGGCCGGCGTTGGCGAGGTGCCGGCTCATGCGATGCCCCATCTGGCCGAGGCCGATCCAGCCGATTGTCTCAGTCATCTTGCTCTGCTCCTTGTGGTGGACGTAGGGCGCAATGCGGCGAAGCAGCATTGCGCCGATGCGCCCTCATGCCAATCACCGCGGTGAAATCGAGCGCGGAGCCGCCTTGCGCCGATGCTTCCTCTGCCTGGGCCGACGCCGGTGTGGCGAGGTTGGCTCGGCGCAATCGCGCTCCGCACGATTGCGCCCTACGCCGGCGGCGGGGCGACCACGTCCTCGTACTTGTGGCGCTTGGTGATGAGGCCGGCGTGCTGGAAGATGTCGAGCGTCGCCTCGAAGGCGGGCCTCGTGATCTCCACGTGCGGGGTCCAGTTGCCGAGCTTCTGGTAGGTGGCGATGGTGGCCGCCAGCACCGACGGGTCGATGTCCTTGAAGAACGGCGCCTCGGCCTTGGCGACCTCCGCGGCCGGCGTGGCGAGCAGCCAGGCGCGCGCGTTGCGGTAGGCGCGCGTGAAGGCCTTCGCCATGTCGGTGGCGAGCCACTCGCGCGTGGCGGCGAGGCTGGAGAAGGCGCACGGCCCGATGGCATCGCCGACGGAAGCCACGACGTGCCCGACCTTGTCGTGCTCGAGCTGCTGCGGCGCCGGGCCCTGCAGGTGGATGAAGTCGCCCTCGCCGGCGCGGAACGCGGCGATCATTTTGTCGGTGGAGCCGGCATCGACGGCCTGGATCGCCGCAAAGTCGAGTCCCTGCTTGAAGCAGGCGTACTTGAACATCGCCATCGGCTGGCCGCCGTGGTCGATCACCACCTTCCTGCCTTTCAGCTTGTCCCAGCTGAAGGCCGGGTCCGGGCTGCGGCCCGTCAGGAAGAAGCCGTCCTTCTCGTTGATCTGGGCGAAGTGCAGCGCGGGCGCGGGCTTGCGCTGCTCGAGCGCGCCGAACGCCTGGCTCGGCGCCGACTGCGCCACGTGCGCCGAGCCGTCGAGGAGGCTCGCGACCGCCGTCTTGCCGGGCGCCGAGACCGCGTGCTTCGGCTCGAGCCCCTCCGCCTTCAGGAACCCGCCCGCCATGGTGGCGATGAGCGGCGAGTAGAAGGCGGAGAAGCGGGTGAACTCGATGCGGATCTCGTCGGCCAAGGGTGCCTCCCACGATTTTTCGGCGCCGGTGCGTTGCGGGCATGCTCACACGGGTGAGCGCCACGCTCAAGTGCGTATGGCGGGGATCAGCCCCCTCGCCACACCCGTCGCGATCCATCACCCAGGTTGGCGGCGAGGGGTCCGACCCCCTCAGCGCTCCCGCGGCGCGTCCAGCGTCGGGAAGGGCACAGCCGCCTCGAAGGCGCGGCTCGCGCGCAGCACCAGGGCGTCGGCGCCGATCGGGCCCACGATCTGCAGGCCGATGGGCAGGCCGGCCGCGGTGAGGCCGCAGGGCACGGAGGCTGCCGGCTGGGTGGTCAGGTTGAAGGGATAGCTGAAGGGCGACCAGTCGCACCAGGCCGTGCCCCATTCGCCCGACGGCGGCACCAGCTCGCCGACCTCGAAGGCGGGCAGCGGCAGCGTGGGCGTGAGCAGCAGGTCGTAGCGCTCGTGGAAGCGGGCGAAGGCGTTGTGCAGCTCCACCCGCTGCAGCTGAGCGCGCAGGTGCTCTTCCACCGGGATGGCGTGGGCCTGGGAGGCGGCGGCGATGAGCGCCGGTTCGGACAGCTCGCGCCAGCGCTCGCCGTAGGCCTGCAGCTGGTAGTGCATCGCCGGCCACCAGAATGTGTTCCACACGCCGATCGGGTCGCCGCCCATGTCGGGGTCCGCCTCCTCGACGACGGCGCCGAGGCTCTCCAGGGTCCTGGCGGCCGCGGCGACGGCGCTCTCGACCTCCGGGTGGAGGCGCTGCGCGTAGCCGAGCCGGAGCGAGCAGGCGATGCGCAGGCCGCGCACGCCATCGTCGAGGCCGGCGCGGTAGTCGGGCGGCGGGGCGATCCAGGCATAGGGATCGCGCGCGTCCGGTGCGGCGATGACGGTCAGCATCAGCGCCGCGTCGGCGACTGTCTGCGTCAGCGGCCCGGCGTGCGCCAGGGTGCCGAGCGGGGAGGCCGGGAAGGCCGCCACCCGCGCCCGCGTCGGCTTCAGGCCGAAACAGCCGGTGAAGCCCGCGGGAATGCGGATCGAGCCGCCGCCGTCGGTGCCGATGTGGAGCGCGCCCATCCCCAGCACCGAGGCGGCCACGGCCCCGGCCGAGGAGCCGCCGGTGGTCATGCGCGTGTCCCAGGGGTTGCGCGTGGCGCCCGTGAGCGGGCCGTCGCTGGTGGCCTTCCAGCCGAACTCCGGCATCGCCGTCTTGCCGAGCAGCACGGCGCCCGCCGCGCGCAGCCGGGCGACCACGGGCGCGTCGCTGCTGCGGGGCTCGGACGCGGTGAGCCTGGAGCCGAAGCGTGCGGGCATGCCGGCGGCCAGGACATTGTCCTTGATGCCCGTCGGGACGCCGTCGACGGGCCCCTGCGGGGCACCCGCCTGCCAGCGCGCCTCGGAGGCCCGTGCAGCGGCGAGCGCGCCGTCCGGGTCGAGATGGCACCAGGCATTGACCGCCGCATTGTGCCGCTCGATGCGGGCCAACGCCGCCTTCGTGGCCTCCACGGGGGACAGCGCCTTGCTGCGGAAAAGCGCGACCAGCTGCGTAGCGGACAGCAGGGCGGGATCACTCGGTGTGCTGGCGGTCATCGGTGCGGCGGGCTCCTGGCAGGACAGGCTCGGTGTCGGCGCCGTGAGTCGTGAACGGCGAGCGAACGCCTCCCTCACGGGGTATTCAATCAGACCTGGATAGGGGGCAAAAGAGCTATGTTGCGTCGATTCCCCGAGGCACCGGGCCGACCCGGCACCGGCGGGGCCAAGTTCTGGCTGCACTGGTATTTTTGGGGAGATTGTCTTGAAGCGCGTTCTGCTCTCGGGCGTGGCCCTCGCTCTGCTCCTGCCGCTGGCTCGGCCTGCCGCGGCAGACGACGTGAAGGCGCCGAAGCCGGCCATATCGGGATCGATCGGCGCCGCCGGGCAGAAGCTGGTGACGGGCAGGCCGCTCGCCGCGCTCCGGCCCCGGGACCAATGGCTGCGCGCGCGCCTCGACGGGCTTGCGAGCCAGATCGCCAGGATCAATGCCAACACGGCCAAACTCGGGCCCGGCAACGCCGCGGCCCTGCGCTTCCGCAGCGCCTCGCTCGCAGCCTCCAGCACGCGTGGGCCGAGCTGACGCGCGCCCAGGTCGATTTCGGGGCCGACGCCCCCGGCCAGGAGATGGCTGTTGCCGCCACGCAGGCAGAAAGGCGTCAGCCTGGCTGCGGGAAGGCTCCTCCAGACGGTGCGCTGGCCATCCGGAGCGCCGGGCTCGACCGCGTCACGGGCCTTCTGCAATGCGAGCTCGGCCGGCGAACGTGGCGGCTGCAGGCCCTGGAGAATGCGTCAGCGGATCAGCTCGATGCGCGTCGCCTTGAAGGTGAACCGCTGCTGCTTTCCGGCGATCTCGACCGTCGAGCCGATGAAGAAGCGCAGCTCCTTCACGTACAGCCGCGTTATCTTCGAGTCGGACCGTCGTCCATCGCTCCAGGCGGTGAGTGACTGCGACGGTTGCGAAGGTGGCCTCGCACGCGCCGAACGCGGCGCGCTCCACTTTCTCGATCGCCAGCGTGAACGTGCCCGGCGACTTGCCCTTGGCGGTGTCGTATGTGAACGGGAATTGGCGCGCCTCGCCCGGCTCGATGCCGAACGTGATGGGTCCGGCGTCCGCATAGGTGAACCGGCCCAACGGATTCTCGAGCGGCAGCAGCCCGCCGCCGCCGATCCATTGTTGGCCACGCGCTGGCCGTTGGTGAGCACGGTTACCTCTGCCGTGATGTTGTCGGCATCGGCGGGCTCGACCTCGACCTCGACCTCGAGGCCGGACGAATAGTGGATCGCACCCTGGCCTGGCCGGACAGCATGCGCTGACACGCGCCCTCCTCGACCTCGAAGGCACGCGCCGGCCCCGGCAGCGCCAGGATTGCCAGGACGGCCACGAGCAGGGAGCAGCGCATCTCCATCTTCGAGGCAAGCACCGCACGGCCGCCCGCGGCCGGTGGCCGGGGGAATACCGCATGTCCGGATGCGCACGGCAACGGCCGCCCCCTGCGTCAGCGCGATTGCACCGAGCCGACCTCACGGCTATCGGCGTCGGCCGGGGCGGTCGGCCAGCTCCTTGAGCCGGTAGAGGGCCTCCAGGGCAGCCTTGGGCGTGAGGTCGTCGGGATCGAGGGCGGCCAGCGCCTCCTCGACCGGCGAGGGGGCGGTCTGCGGCGGCGCCTCGGCATGGCCCTCGCCCCGCGGGCGGGCGGAGGCAAGCGCGGCGGCGAACAGCGGCAGCTCGTCGATCAGGGTGGCGGCCTCGGGGGACTTGCCGTCGCCCTTCTCCAGCAGGGCCAGCACCGCGGCGGCGCGCTCGGTGACGGGCCGCGGCAGGCCGGCGAGCCTGGCCACCTGGATGCCGTAGCTGCGGTCGGCGGCCCCGCCCACGACCTTGTGCAGGAACACGATCTCGTCCTTCCACTCGCGCACCTCCATGGTCACGTTGGCAACCTCGGAAAGGCGGGCGGCGAGCGCGGTCAGCTCGTGATAGTGCGTGGCGAACAGGGCGCGGCACTGGGACACCTCGTTCAGGTACTCCACCACCGCCCAGGCGATGGCGAGGCCGTCGAAGGTGGCGGTGCCGCGGCCGATCTCATCGAGGATGACGAGCGAGCGCGGCGTGGCGAGGTTCAGGATGCCCGCGGTCTCCACCATCTCCACCATGAAGGTGGAGCGCCCGCGCGCGAGGTCGTCGGCGGCGCCGACGCGTGAGAACAGCCGGTCGACGATGCCGATGTGGGCGGAGCGTGCGGGGACGAACGAGCCCATCTGCGCCAGCACCGCGATGAGGGCGTTCTGGCGCAGGAAGGTGGACTTGCCGGCCATGTTGGGGCCGGTGACGAGCCACAGGCGCGCCGGGCGCATGCCGTCGGGGGTGCCCGCGCCCGAGGCCTCGGCATCGGCATCGGCCGCAGCCAGGATGCAGTCGTTGCCGATGAAGGCGGCCCCGTCGCTGGAGCTGCGCCGCGCCTGCTCGACCACCGGGTGGCGGCCGCCGCGGATGTCGAAGGTCGAGCTCTGATCGAGCACGGGCCGGGTGTAGTCCTCCTGGGCCGCGACCTCCGCCAGGCCCGCCTCGCAATCGAGCTCGGCGAGGGCGGCGGCCACCTCGCCGAGCGCCCGCTCGGCGGCGGCGATCGCGGAGGCCAGGTCGGCGAAGATCTGCTGCTCCAGGGCCAGCGCCCGCTCGGCGGCGGCCACGATGCGGCTCTCGGTGTCGGCCAGCTCCGGGGTGGTGAAGCGCACCGCGCCGGCCATGGTCTGGCGATGCCGGAAGGTGTCGTCGAGGGGAGGGCCGAGCATCGGCTTGGCGGCGCCGGCCGGCACCTCGATGTAGTAGCCCAGAATGTTGTTGTGGCGCACCTTGAGCGCCTTGATGCCGGTCTCCCTCTGGTACCCGGCCTCCAGCGCCGCCATCACCTTGCGGCTGTCGTCGCGCAGGCTGCGCTGGGCGTCGAGATCGGCCGAGAAGCCCGGCCGCACGAAGCCGCCGTCACGCCTCAGGTGCGGCGGGTCGTCGACGAGCGCGCCCGCCAGCAGCGGCTGCAGGGCGGCGTCGCAGGCGGCGAGACGCTCGGCGATGCCGGCCAGTGTGCCCGGCAGGCCCATGCCGGCGCTCGCTGAGTGCAGGAGCCCTGCGCAGGCCTGGGCCGCTGCGAGGCTGTCGCGTACGGCGGCGAGGTCGCGCGGGCCGCCGCGCTGCAGGGCGAGCCGCGCCGTCGCTCTCGCGAGGTCGGGCGTGTGCCGCAGGGTGCGGCGGATGTCCTCGCGCAGCCCCTCGCCGTCGCAGAGGAACGCGAGGGCGTCGAGGCGGGCGCCGATCGCCTCGAGGTCGCGCAGCGGGCAGGCGAGGCGCCGGGCGAGCTCGCGCGCGCCGGCGCCGGTGACGGTGCGGTCGATGGCGGCGAGCAGGCTCGCCTTGCGCTCGCCGGAGGTGGAGCGCACCAGCTCGAGGCTGGCGCGTGTCGGCGCGTCGATGATGAGCTGCGCGGAGGCCCCGCTGCGGCGCGGCGCCCGCACGCAGGGCCTGTGGCCGATCTGGGTCAGCTCGACGTACTTGAGGAGCGCGCCGACGGCCGCCCTCTCGGCGCGCGAGAAGCCGCCGTAGGCGCCGAGGTCGGCGACGCCGAGCTGGCCCGCGAGCAGGCGCTCGCCGGCCAGGCTGTCGAAGGTGGCGGCGGGGACGGGGGTGGCGGCGCGCGCCCCGGCGGCGATCCAGTTGCCGAGATGCGGATCGGCGAGGAGCGCGTCGGCAGCGATCACCTCGGCCGGGGCGAGACGGGTGATCTCGCCGGGAAAGTCGGCCGGCGCCACCTCGCCGACCTCGAATTCGCCGGTGGAGATGTCGAGCGAGGCGAGGGCGATGGGCGCGCTGTCGCCGCCCCTTGCCGGCCTGAACACGGCGGTGAGGAAGTTGGGCGCGCGGGCGTCGAGCAGGCTCTCCTCGGTCAGGGTGCCGGCGGTGATGAGGCGCACCACGTTGCGGCGCAGCACGGCCTTGGAGCCGCGTTGTTTTGCCTCACTGGGGTCCTCCAGCTGCTCGCACACCGCCACCCGGAAGCCGCGGGCGATCAGGCGCTGCAGGTACTCGTCGGCGCGGATCACGGGCACCCCGCACATGGGGATGTCCTCGCCCAGGTGCTTGCCGCGTTTGGTGAGCACGATGCCCAGCGCCTCGGCGGCCGTCACCGCATCGTCGAAGAACAGCTCGTAGAAGTCCCCCATGCGGTAGAAAAGCAGGCAACCCGGATTGTTGGCCTTGATTTCCAGGAACTGCGCCATCGAGGGGGTGACGCCGGAGGCGACAGCAGCGGGCGTGGCGGCTGCGGGCGCGCCGGCGCCGCCTGCGTTGGCGGCACCCGGCGGCCCGCTGCCGGCGCGCCGCTCCTCGCCCCGCTTCAGCTCTGTTGCCATGGGCCTCGCCCCCTCGTCGCGAGGCTAGGCATAGCGGGTCCGCCGGCCCCGCGAAACCGTCCGCGGCCCGCGACTGGGGCTTGGCAACAACAAATGCGGAACCATGTGCTCGCCACACGGCAGGTTCGCCGTTGTGCCGTGCGGGCCCGCCCACTATCGTGTTTTTTTCCCGCCGTTACGACGGGAGGTTGCGAGAGGGAGAGCCATGCCCGTGAAGTTCGATGCCGCCCGCTGGACCGCGGAGGAGGCGCTGCAGTTCCACAGCCAGGGCAAGCCGGGCAAGCTCGAGATCTCGCCGACCAAGCCGCTCACCACACAACGCGACCTGTCGCTGGCTTATTCCCCGGGCGTGGCGGTACCGGTGCAGGCGATCGCCCAGGATCCGCAGCTCGCCTACGATTACACCAACAAGGGCAACCTGGTGGCCGTCGTCTCCAACGGCACCGCCATCCTCGGGCTCGGCAATCTCGGCGCGCAGGCGGCCAAGCCGGTGATGGAAGGCAAGGGTGCCCTCTTCAAGCGCTTCGCCGACATCGACGGCATCGATCTGCTGATCGACACCCAGGACGTGGAGGCGTTCATCAACTGCGTGCGCTACCTGGGCCCGAGCTTCGGCGGCATCAATCTGGAGGACATCAAGGCGCCGGACTGCTTCATCATCGAGGAGCGGCTGAAGGAGCTGCTCAACATCCCGGTGTTCCACGACGACCAGCACGGCACCGCCATCATCGCTGCCGCAGGTCTCATGAATGCGCTGGAGCTGACCGGGCGCGACATCAAGAATTTCACGCTCGTGGTCAACGGCGCCGGCTCGGCCAGCATCGCCTGCATGGACCTGCTGGTGGCCATGGGCATGCCCAGGAAGAACATCGTGCTGTGCGACACCAAGGGCGTGATCTGGCGCGGCCGCAAGGACGGCATGAACCAGTGGAAGTCGGCCTACGCGGCCGAGACCAAGGCGCGCACGCTCGGTGAGGCGCTGGAAGGCGCCGACGCGTTCTTCGGCCTCTCCGCCGCCGGCACCGTCACCAAGGAGATGGTGCGCGTGATGGCGCCGAGGCCCATCATCTTCGCCATGGCCAACCCGGATCCCGAGATCACGCCGGAGGAGGTGGCCGAGGTGCGCAACGATGCCATCGTCGCCACCGGCCGCTCCGACTACCCGAACCAGATCAACAACGTGCTGGGCTTCCCCTTCATCTTCCGCGGCGCGCTCGACGTGCAGGCCTCCACCATCAACGAGGCCATGAAGATCGCCGCCGCCAATGCGCTCGCCGAGCTCGCGCGCGAGGAGGTGCCCGACCAGGTAGCGGTGGCGTTCATGGGCCGGCAGGTGAAGTACGGGCCGGAGTACATCATCCCGGCCCCGTTCGATCCGCGCCTCATCAAGCGCGTGCCGCTCGCCGTCGCCAAGGCGGCGATGGAGACCGGCGTGGCGCGGCGGCCAATCGTGGACATGGACGCGTATGCGGCCCGGCTGGCGAGCCGGCTCGATCCGGTTGCCGGCTGGCTCGCCAACATCGTGACCCAGGTGCGCAGCGCGCCCAAGCGCATCATCTTCGCCGAGGGCGAGCAGCCGCAGATCGCGCGCGCGGCCAACGCCTACCTCCACCTGGGCCTCGGCCAGCCGGTGCTGATCGGCCGCCAGGAGCACGTGGCAGAAGCCTTCGCCGCGGCGGGCATCGAGTTCACCGCCGCCATCGAGACGCATGACACCAGCCGCGACGAACGCCGGCACGAGTACGCCGAGTACCTGTATGCGCGCCTGCAGCGCCAGGGCTACCTGCTGCGCGACTGCCAGCGCCTGGTCAACAACGACCGCAACGTCTACGGCGCCTGCATGGTCGCCATGGGCCACGCCGACGGCATGGTGACGGGCGTCACGCGTAACTGGCACACCGCCTACGGCAACGTGCGCCTCGTGCTCGACGCCAAGGCCGGCCGCCGGGTGATCGGCGTGTCGATCGCGCTGGTGCGCGGGCGCGCGGTGCTGGTGGCCGACGTGAGCGTGACCGACATGCCGGGCGCCGAGGAGCTGGCCGACATCGCCGAGGAGGCCGCGCGGGTGGCCAAGCGCCTCGGCATGGATCCGCGCGTCGCCATGCTCGCCTACTCCACCTTCGGCCATCCGCGCGGCGAGCGCTCCGACAAGGTGCGCGAGGCGGTTGCCATTCTCGACAGGCGCGGCGTGGACTTCGAGTACGACGGCGACATGGCGGCCGACGTGGCGCTCAACCGCGAGGCGTTGCGGCAGTACCCGTTCTGCCGGCTGAAGGACACGGCCAACGTGCTCGTCATGCCGGCGTTCCACTCCGCCTCGATCTCGACCAAGATGCTGAAGGAGCTGGGCGGCGCCACCCTGATTGGGCCGATGCTGGTAGGTCTCACGCACTCGGTGCAGATCTGCCATCTCAACGCCCAGGACAGCGACATCGTCAACCTGGCGGCGCTCGCGGCCTACGACATCAACGGGTGACCGCACGCCGCGCGATTCCCCTCCCCCTTGCGGGGAGGGGCTAGGGATGGGGGGAACCCCGCTCCTGATGTCCCACCCCTAGCCCCTCCCCGCATTCCAGTGGCGCGCCTTCGGCGCGACGGGGAGGGGAATCCGGGCGGCGCTTGCGGCGGCCTCAGGGATCGCGCACGCAGTTGAACTGGAATTTGTCCCCGCCCAGGACGTAGACGTTGAGGATCTTGCGCACGGTCGACCCGTCCTTGCGCGCGCACTCGACCAGAAAATCGCGCTGGGGCGGGTTCGACTTCAGGAGATAGTCCGCAAGCTCGACGCTCGTGACGCCCGGCTGCGCCCTGATCCAGGCCGCGATCTCGTCGAGCGAGTGGGCGTTGCCGGCGACGCCCGCCAGGGCCTTGGCGAGCTCGCCGATGGCGTCGTTGGAAGGCGTGCTGTCCGACATCGCTGGGCTCCTGTCTGTCGCTGCAGTGTGACCGAATGTCAGCGTTGGGGGAATCGCGGATCTCGGATGGCGGGAGTCCCCCACCCCTAGCCCCTCCCCGCAAGAGGAAGGGAAACCCGTCGGTGCAAGTCACGAGGCGGGCGGCTCGGGGACGAGGCTCGCGAACTCCGTTGCGCGGGTGCAGTCCTCGCCACGGCAGCCCGTGGTCGGGCAGACGAGCGACACCTGGCAAGTGCCCTGGCGCACGAAGTCGGTCTCGCCGCGCACCAGAATGCCCTCCACCTCGTGCGTCCCGCTGTTGAACACCGGCGAGCCCGAGTTGCCGCCGTAGGAATTGAGGTTGGCAATGAAGTAGGCGTCGGCCCCGTTGTCGCGCACGGAGGCGCCGCCGGCGAACTTGGCCGGCAGCCCCGCGGGATGGCCGATGACGTGCACGGCTTGGGTATCGCCGACCCTGCCGGAGCGCCGGATGCGGGCGATGCGATGGTTGGCGACTGGACGGTCGAGACGCACCAGCGCCCAGTCCGGCCCGTTGCCGACGAGCTGGTGCCCGATCAGCGCCACCCCGCGATAGATCTCGACGTTGCCGATCACCGTCTGCGCGGTCTCCGCGTCGCGCATGCGGAAGCCGAACACGAAGCGCACGTCGGCGACGGTGTCGGCGTTCACGCAGTGGCCTGCCGTGGCGATGATGTCGGGGCCCACCAGGAAGCCCGAGCAGAACGCGCCGGTGGGCTGCTCCCGGAACCGCTCGCCGGGGCACAGATTGTTCTGCCTGCCGAAGTTGACCGTGCGCAGGGTCGAGGTGCCGTCGCCGTTGTCGGACACCGCGGCAGCCCTGAAGAGGGCGACGACGCTGTCCACATCGTCGAGATCGGGGCCGGGAGACAGCTGGAACACCTCGGTGCGGTCGTCGATGCCGTAGATGAGCTTCTGGCTGCCTCGCAAGACCGCGACGATGCTGTCGTCGCCGAACTCGCGCAAGTCCTCGCTCAGCCTGGCGGACGGATTGGCGTCCTTGCTCTCGCGGTTGCGCAGCTCCTGCATCAAGGCGGCTACAGGCAGGTCCTCCAGCAACTTCATATCGGCCATATCGCTTCGCTCCTCACATCCAAGTAAGTGGGCCAATTCTCGATCAATCGATCCAACACTCGCCGCAGCAACCTGCGTGGGGCGGGCCGCGCCACCTGCTCCCATTGGCACCCGCTTCTGGGCCGTTTTGTGCCGGCCGTGCACCGCAGTGGGCCGTATCCCTCAGCAACGGCGCAGCGCCGGCGGCGCAGAGGAAGGTGCTGGACGATCACTGCACCACGCAGTGGGCGGTGCGGGCCGCCGACCCCCCCTGGGCCGGTTTCGAGCACGCCGGTGCCGCCAAGCTCAAGGTCGACCCGAGCCGCGAGGTCTACCCCTGACCCTGGCGCAGCTCGCGGAATGGAAGCAGTCGTCGGAGCCGGCCCGAGCTCGGCATGATCATGCCGCCGATCGGCATCAACGTGCTCGTCATCAACTCGCTGGCGCGCGACGTGCCGCTGTGGACCATCTCCAAGGGCGTAATGCCGTTCATCCTGTCGGACCTCGTGCGCCTGACGCTCCTGGTGGCCTTCCCGATCTCTCCACATTCCTGCCGTGGCGGATGTAGGGTGGGGCGCGGGGCGGGTCTGCACCCTGCCGGCACCGGCATGCAGCGCCGAGCCATGGCGATCCTCGGCGAGACCGCGGGGCGGCCATCGCCTGCGACGAGGTGCCCGACGACGGCTTGCCCCTCACGCCTCAGATGACGAGGAAATCGGCGTTAGTGAGACCGAGGCTCGGGGAGATCGAGGCGAATTGCGTGAGCCCGCCCGCCGCGTTGCCGTTCGCATCGAATACGGAGCACCGTGCCTGGGCATGGGTCGCACTGCGGGGCGCGGAGGTTCACGCGCGTGCAGGCGTGGCAGCGAATCGAAGGACGTGGGATGAATCGATTCGGAGGCCGGGTGCTCGATCCTCTCCACATTCCTGCCGTTCCGGATATAGAGTGGCCGGAGAAGGGGCATCGCCCCTACCAGCGAGAGGACCGGCTAGGGGATGAAGAGGTCAGCCACGGCAGTGCGGCGCAGGCCACTTGGCGAGACCGAGGAGAGGCCGATCGACTTCGCCGAGCTGCCCAACTACGTCGGCTATCAGGTGCGCCGCGCCCAGGCCAGGATATTTGCCGAGTTCGAGGCGACCCTGAAGGGTTTCGACTTCACTCCGGGGTCGTTCGGCGTGCTGACCCTGATCCGGGCCAACCCCGGCATCACCCAGGTGGCGCTGGCGGCGGCTTTCGGCGTCGACAAGTCGACCATGAGCCCGGTGATCTTCCGCCTGGAGCAGCGCGGCCTCGTCAGGCGCGAGGTGCTCGCCAGCGACCGGCGCTGCCATGCGCTCTACCTCGATCGGGCCGGCGAGGGCCTCTATCTCGCGGCACGCGAGAAGGTGCGCGGCTTCGAGGAAAGCGTCGCGGCGCGCCTCACGAAGACCGAGCAGAAGGAGCTGGCACGCCTGCTCGCCAAGCTCCAGGGCGACGCGGACCCCGCGTGAGCGGCCCGCCCTCTCCGGACGCGATCGATCCGATGGCGGCACAAGCAACGCCCCCCGCCGATGCGCCTCCCGGCCTCGATGCCTGGCAGGCTTGGATGCCCGAGGAGGCGGCACAGAGGCTCGCCGGGGTGGCGGCCCCCTGGTGCGTCGCCGGCGGGTGGGCGCTCGACCTCTGGCGCGGACGCCAGACCCGGCCGCACGACGATCTGGAGATTGCCATCGTCCGTTCGCAGCTCGATGTGTTCCGGACGCATCTCGGGGGTTTCGGGTTCTACGCGGCGGGAAGCGGCCATGTGAGTGCGCTGCGGGCAGATGAGCAGCCTCCGCCCGAGAAGCATCAGGTGTGGCTGCTGGATGAGCCGGCGCGGGTGTGGTGCATGGACGTGTTCCTGGAGCCGGGCGACGCCGAGTCTTGGGTCTGCCGCCGCGACGCCGCCATCCGCTGCCCCCGCTCTCGAATGATCGGCACTTCCGCCGGCGGCATCCCGTATCTGAAGCCCGAAGGCGTGCTGCTCTACAAGGCGAAGTCCCTTCGCCTCAAGGACCAGGCGGATTTTGCCGCGACTGTCCCGCTGATGGATGCTGCAGCCCGGCGCTGGCTCGGCGATGCGCTGGCACGCGCCCATCCGGGCCATCCCTGGCTTGCCGCTCTCGGCTGAGCCGGGGCACCCGGCAAGGCATCGAGCCCCGCGCCGCTGTGGCGCGGGGAACCATGGGCCCAGCTTCAACGTTGGCCTCTCGGACGGGGTAACCCCCGAGGAGGTAGTGCTCATGTCGCGAGAGGGCAGTGGCCGGGCCGGCAGGTCGCTCCGCGGTTTCGCCAGCATGGAGCCCGATAAGCAGCGCGAGCTCGCCCGCAAGGGCGGCGCCAACGTCCCCAGCGAGAAGCGCAGCTTCTCGCAGGACCGCACGCTGGCTTCGGAGGCGGGCCGCAAGGGCGGACGCAGAGTGGCGCCCCAGTCCCGCAGCTTCTCCAAGGACCGCCTGCTGGCGGCCGAGGCCGGCCGCAAGGGCGGCCGGATGTCCCAGAAGCGCCGGGATGCTCCCCGGAGCGACTTCGGCGGCGGCGCCGACCACAGGGAATGAGACCTGAAGCCGCCGCTGGCCTCGAATTGACCGCCGCGCAGGCGGGCGTGCACAGCTTTTGCGATGCCCGGCACCCCGGGGCGTCCCATGCCGGCTCCGCAGTGCTAATCTGCGGCCAATCGATTCGCGCCACTGTCCTGCGTCTCGGCGCTGGTCCCGGGGGGCTCGCATGGCAGATGGAACGAGATCGCTGGCGCTCGAGGCCGAGGCGGCTGCGGCGGAAGCCGCGCGCGAGGCCAAGGCCGAGGTGCTCGAGCGCGCGGTAACGGTCGAAAGCGCGGGCGCGCTGCCGCGCGCGGAGAAGGCCCGCAAGCGCGGCAGGAAAGCCGACTGGGCCGAGTTCACCGTCGATATCTGGATCACCAACTTCAACTCGGTGGAGTTCGGCGTCTACAAGCACAGCCGCAACCGGGCGAAGTCGCGCCAGTTCACCTCCGACATGGATATCTTCGCCGAGATCATCGAGAAGGGCGAGCGCACCGGTCTGCTCGGCTATCGCGAGGACCTCTGGCACAAGAACACCGGGATGGACAAGCGCCTCGTCTTCAAGCTCTTCAACGAGACGGTGAACTGGCGCGCCACCATGGACCTGATGATCGGCCGCAGCCTGCAGCTGACGCTGGGCGCGCGCGGGCTGCCGGTCACCTGCTTCTCGGTCAACGCCAGCGACCACGACAACATGATCTACGTGGAGCGCTCGGCCAACAAATGGCCGCTCGCGCCGGAGCACTTCTCCTTCTTCCTTTTCGACGACGGCAAGCCGCAGTTCTACCGGCTCAAGCGCGACGTGATCGACCTGGGCGGCGACTACACGCTCTACAGCCACCGCAACGAGCCGGTGGGCCGGCTCGACGGCAAGGTGCTCTCGATCGGCGGCAAGTGGTACGGGCGCGTCGCCCCCGAGCATGCGAGCCCGCGCCTGCTCACCGTGCTGAAGCTGTTCTGCGGCATGCTGATCTTCAATGCGGAATGCCGCCGGCACATGCGCCGGCTCGCCCGCGATGTCCTCTCGGGCAAGTACGAGCCCAAGATCGAGAAGCAGGAAGCCGACCTCTACATGAACCCGCGCCGCGTACGCTAGGGTGCGATCGGTCGCTTGCGCCAAGGCGCGGTCAACAACGTGCTCAACGAGAGGTCTGCGCTATCCGCGGAGATGGCTCTGCGATCGAGAAGACGTTTGGTCCGAAAATGGACCATCTTCTACGGATGCAGTTGGAATTCGACATGGCCCAAGCCCGCAAAGGAGCGGGCGCAATGAGGGTTGGGCGCGTAAAGCGGGCCGCCTGAGCCCCAAGAGCCGGAACTACACCTCAGTTGAACCTTGCCGCACCGCATTGGGCATCGATCAGCGCGGCCGGCGATGCTTGGCAACGCTTTCATCTCGCCCCTTGACAGGGTATCCGGCGATTTCGCCTATGTGGGGTGGGCCGCGGCAGTGCGCGGCTTCGCTCGACGGGCACGTGCACGGGGGAGATGGGCCATGCCGGACGCTCAAAAGGCGCTGCTGGGGCTGCAGAGCGGCGCCGATGTCCTGTTTCTGCTGGTGGGTGCCGTGCTCGTCTTCGCCATGCACGGCGGGTTTGCGTTCCTCGAGGCGGGGACGGTGCGCCACAAGAACCAGGTCAACGCGCTGTGCAAGATCCTGGTCGATTTCGCCATCTCCGCGGTCTCCTATTTCCTCGTCGGCTTCACCATCGCCTACGGCATATCGTTCTTCATGAGCGCCCCGGACCTGAGCGGCGGCGCCACCGGCTTCGGCCCGCAGGGGCTGACGCTCGCCAAGTTCTTCTTCCTCGCCACCTTCGCCGCTGCGGTTCCCGCCATCGTCTCGGGCGGCATCGCCGAGCGCGCACGCTTCCTGCCGCAATGCGTCGCCACTGCGCTCATCGTCGCGCTCGTCTATCCCGTCTTCGAGGGCATCGTCTGGAACCGGAACCACGGCCTGCAGGAGACCGTCTTCAAGGCCGCGTTCGGCGCGGAGTTCCACGACTTCGCCGGCTCCATCGTGGTGCACGCCATGGGCGGCTGGCTCGCCTTCTCGGCGGTGCGCCGGCTGGGGCCGCGCCTCGGGCGCTACGACAACGCCGGCGGCGCCGGCTTCCCGCCGTCGTCGATCCCGTGGCTGGCCATCGGCTCCTGGCTCCTGTGCATCGGCTGGTTCGGCTTCAACGTGATGAGCGCACAGTCGCTGCAGGGTGTCTCCGGGCTCGTCGCCATGAACACGCTGCTGGCCATGAGCGGCGGCATCATCGCCGCCCTGATCGCCGGCGAAGGCGATCCCGGCTTCATCCACAACGGCGCGCTTGCTGGCCTCGTCGCCATCTGCGCCGGCTCCGACGTGGTCCATCCGGCCGGGGCCTTGTTCATCGGCGGTGTCGCCGGCCTCATCTTCGTCCAGGCCTTCCAGGCGGCTGCCCACCCGAGGTGGAAGTTCGACGACGTGCTCGGCGTGTGGGCGCTGCACGGCCTGTGCGGCGTGTGGGGCGGCATCGCCTGCGGCATCTTCGGGCTCGCCTCGTTCGGGGGCATGGGCGGGGTCAGCTTCCAGGCGCAGCTGGTCGGCAGCGTGCTGGGGGCGGCCTACGCCGTGGTGGCCGGAGCCATCGTCTACGCCGTGGTCGATGTGCTCATGGGCTTCCGCCTCGACGCCGAGGACGAGAGGCGCGGCGCCGACCTTGCGATCCACAAGATCGGCGCCAACCCCGAGGAGGATGTGCGCCTGGGGCGCATCTGAGCCGGCCCCACGCTCCCCTCCCCGGGGCGCCGGCCACCACGTCCGCCGCGGACGTGGTATCTGGCGCGTTAACCGTATCGCAACGACCTTAGCGCCAGAGTTGCGCCAGGCGCCCTCCTCGCCAAGCAGGATGCCGGCATTGGCCGGCCCTGCAGCCCGATGCGCCCGTTTGGGGCGGATGATGGCTGGGCGGGCACTCGACTGTTTGCGACAGCGTAACGGCTCCAGCTCGTATGGCGTCCTCGTGGGATCAAGCTCCGCTGCTACCCGGCTCCATGCGGGCGAAGCTCGCAGCATGGCTGCTCCGGCTCCTGGGCTACGCCGTGCTGGCCGCATGCATTGCGGGCGCCGCCAGCCTGCTCACATGGTCGGTCGATGACCCGAGCTACATGCGGGCCACGGACGCCCCCACGCGCAACCTGCTCGGCCAGCCCGGGGCCACGTTTGCGGACCTGACGCTGCGGCTGCTGGGCCTGGCCGGCGTGTTCATCCTCCTGCCGCCCATGTTCTGGGCCTTGCAGCTGATCACCAGGCGACGGCTCGGTGGCGCACGCCTCAAGCTGACCCTGGCGCCGATGGCCGTGCTCCTGCTGGCCGCCGCAGCCTCCTCGCTGCCGCACGCTGCGGCATGGCCGATCCCCTTCGGCCTCGGCGGGTTCCTGGGCGATCAGGCCCTGCAGGCCCTGCGCGGCCTCACGGCATTCGCCGGGCCCGGGCGCGCCGCACCCGCCGCGGGGGTCGCCAGCCTGGTGGTCGGGATCGGCCTGCTGATCGCCAGCCTCGGCCTCTCCCTGGGAGACCTGCGGGTGATCTTGCGCGACCGGAGGCGGCCTCGCCTCCAAGCCATCGCCTGGGCATGGCGCAGGCTTGCCGGGATGCTGCGCCGCAACCGCAGCGTGAGCCCCGTCCGCCGCGAGCCGACGCTCGACATGCCCTCCCGGTCGGCCGCCCCGGATCGCATCTACGCCTGGCGCGCAGGTCCTTCGTTCACACGCGGCGCGCGGCCCGCTCCGCGCGCCTTCGCTTCCGACGACGGCAGGGGCCTCGCGGAGCCGGTCCGCGAGGGCGAGGTCGACGCTACAACAGACAGCGAGTGCCACGACATGGCCCGGCGTTTTGCTCCGGCCCCCCCGGCAGCGGACGAGGAGCCAGATGCCGGGACTCCGCGGTTCCGGCTGCGCCGGGCGCCGGGCTACGCGGGGCTGCGGTCCGACGCGGGGCCAGAGCGCAAGCCGGCAGGCGCCGGCGGCCCCACCCGCCGCTTCTCGCCCTTCAGACCGCGGCTGCCGCCACGGTCACCGGCTGCCCCCGAGGGCAAGGCCGGGCAGAAGCCGATCTGGCCGGGCTCGGTGCCGGCGCCGCCGGAGGAAGCGGCGCCTGATCGCCCGCATCGCCGGGCCCCAGGCGAGGAGCTCTACAGCCGGGCGGTGGCGATCGTGCGCGCGGACCGCAAGGCCACCACCGAATATCTGCAGCAGCGGCTGGGCATCCGCTACATGCGCGCGGCGGACCTGATCGAGCGCATGGAGCAGGAAGGCATTCTGGGCGCTCCGGCTCGCAACGGCATGCGGCCGATCCTGCGCCGGATGCCACGCACGCGCATCGTCTAGGCCACCCGAGAATGGCTTTCGCAACACTCTCGGTGGACAAGCGCTCGATCCGTGCGACTGCCCCCATCCGCCCACAATGTTGTCCCAATGTTGCGACAAACGAGCACGCAGGCTGGCCGAATCATCGGCGCCTCGGCGCCGTACAAGGGGAAATTCAATGCAAGCACGTCTTCTGACGGGTGTGTCTGCTTTGATCGCAGCGGGCGTCCTCGTTCAGGGCGCGGCCTTTGCCCAGTCGGCGAAAGCGCCCCCGCAGGCCACGCCGGAGTGGAACCAGACGGTCACCAAGGAGCCCCCCGCGGGAGGGCGAGAGTTCGACGCCAAGCAGCTGGACCTGGTTCGGAAAGTGACGGGCTATTTCAACCAGATGAGCGACATGAAGGGCCTGTTCGTGCAGACCGGCCCCGACAGCAAGAAGATGCGCGGCAAGATCTACATCAAGCGGCCCAGCTATTTTCGCTTCGAGTACAACCTCCCGAGCCGTCAGCTCATCATCTCCGACGGCAACATGATGTCCATTCAGGACCTCGACCTGAAGACCGACGACCGGTGGTCGCTGGACAAGACCGTCTTCCGGATCGTCCTGCGCAATGAGGTCGATTTGCTGCGCGATGCCCGCGTCCTCGACGTAGGCGAGACCGAAACGCGGCTCTTCCTCTCCCTGCAGGACAAGGACCCCAATACGCCGGGCCGGCTGAAGCTTCTCCTGAGCAGGAAGCCAGCGGTGGAGCTCAAGGAGTGGATTTCCACGGATTCACAAGGGCTCGACACCCACGTGGAGCTCACCGAATTCACCAAGGTCGAGAATCTGGACCCCAAGCTGTTCGTGCCACCCCAGGTGTTCGTGCACAAGCTGCAGCAGTAGCCAGGTACAGCCACGCGGGACCCGCAAGGGGCGCGAAACCTGTGGAAAGCCTGGGGACAGGCAGGGTGCACCTGAAACATTTCGTAACAATTGCGTGAACAGGCCTCCTGTCCCCCATTGCAATAGCCCCTACAAGTATTAACTTATGGGTCATAGCGAGCGGTGTCGCTCTTCATCGGTAGTGCCCCCCGTCTAGCCGAAAGACACCGCTCCTAAGTGCCGGCTTCCCTCCTGGCACTATGCGCATGACGCGCTTCTTGCGCCCAACTCCTCCCCCGGGGTTGGGCGCTTTTCATTGCCTGCAGCTTCATTGCCTGTAGCTGGATGCTCCAGATGCATCCGGCAGGGCGAGCGGCGGCCTGCGGGCACCCAGGCTCAGCGGGGTGCTCTGCGTGAGCAGCTCGTCGATCTGGCGCAACTCGGAGGCGGTGAGCTCCAGTCGCTCGCGGATGACGCGAGCCAGGCGGTCGGCGATGTCCGGGTCGGCCCGCATCTGCTCATGCAGCATGGTGCGTCCCAGCTCGAGGCAGTTGACGGGGCTGTCGGCGACGATGGTCACCCCGTAGATGTGCTCGGCGAGCATGGCGAGCTCGCCCAGCAGCGAGCCCGGCGGGATGGGCTCCTCGGGCGCCCGCGATCCCCTGTGGGGCCAGCGCTGGGCGTCCCCCGACAGAATGAGATAGGCGGCATCGCCGGGCGTGCCGGCCCTGGTGATGAACGCCCCGGGGCGGAACCAGCACTGCTCCGCGCGCCGCGCGATCCGCGTGATCTGCTGCGGCCTCAGCTCGGCAAAGATCGGCATCCGCGACAGATGCCCCGCGACAGTGTCCATGGCCATTGCAAACGAGCCCCCCGCCGTTGCCGAGCGCAGGGTCCGATGATTCGCAATGGCCGTCCAGGGTACGGCGTGACGCCGCCGTGAGTGGCGGCTGGCTTGGGCGAGGAAGTGCGCCGCTAAGGCACCAGCTTGTAGCCGCCGGTCTCCGTCACGAGCAGCTCGGCGTGCGCCGGGTCCTTCTCGATCTTCTGGCGCAGGCGATAGATGTGTGTCTCCAGCGTATGCGTGGTGACGCCGGAGTTGTAGCCCCATACCTCCTGCAGCAGCACGTCGCGCGTCACCACCTTCTCGCCGGCCCGATAGAGATACTTGAGGATTGAGGTCTCCTTCTCGGTCAGCCTGATCTTGGACCCCTTCTCGTCGACCAGCATCTTCGAGGCCGGCTTGAACGAGTAGTGACCGATAGCAAACACGGCATCCTCGCTCTGCTCGTGCTGGCGCAGCTGCGCCCGTATGCGCGCCAGCAGCACCGCGAACTTGAAGGGCTTGGTGATGTAGTCGTTGGCCCCCGAGTCGAGCCCGAGGATCATGTCGGCGTCCGAAACGTTGCCGGTGAGCAGGACGATGGGGCTCTTGAAGCCCGTCTTGCGCAGCAGCTTGCAGGCTTCGCGCCCATCCATGTCGGGAAGGCCCACGTCCAGGATGATCAAGTCCAGGTGATTGCTCTTCACCGCGTCGATTGCCTTCGACGCGGTTGGCGCGCTCACCACGTCGAACTCCTCGTGCAGCGCCAGCTGGTCCCTGAGGGACTCACGAAGGTCCTCGTCGTCGTCAACGATGAGAATCTTTCGTGCGGTGCTCATGCCCTTACGCTCCCGCTTCCACGATTGTTTCCAGGGAAAGCCAAGTCTAGCATCAGTTTGTCGTGTGAAACAGCCGAACCGACCGAGGAAAATGTCGAGAGGCTCCAGGTGTCCCCCGCGGCGCACTGAGGCGCCAGCGACCGCCGACGTCTCGGGCCTCAGCGCCGCATCGACGCGCGGCATCGTCAGGGCCGGCGGCCTCGCCTGGCCTTGTGCGCTCGGCAGCAGCGGGCGGCGCACCCGCAAGCGCGAGGGCGACGGCGCGACCCCGGTCGGGCGCTGGCGCATCGCCGGCGTGCTCTACCGCGCCGATCGCGTGCGGCGCCCGGCGACACGTCTGCCGCTGCGGCCGATCCGCCCGGATGATGGCTGGTGCGACGATCCCGCCGACCGCAACTACAATCGGGCGGTCAGACATCCCTATCCGGCGAGCGCCGAGCGCCTCTGGCGCGCGGACCATCTCTACGATGTCGTCGTCGTGCTGACACACAACTCGAGACCGCGGGTGCGGGGCGGTGGCAGCGCCGTCTTCATGCATCTGGCACGGCCGGGCTATGCCCCAACGGAGGGCTGCATTGCGCTGCGCTCCGAGCATCTGCTGCGCCTGGTGCGGCGGCTCGGACCCGGTGCCGGCGTGCGCGTTCTCCCCTGACAGGCAGCAAAAGAACGACACGGCGCCCGCAGCTCGCGCTGTGGGCGCCGGTGAGCACGCGCGACGGTAGCCGTGCTCGAGGTGGCGGCGGCGCCCGATGGAGCGCAGGCCCCGCCGCAAGCGATGCTCAGTAGTTGTAGGCTCTCTCGCCATGATCGACGAGGTCGAGACCCTCGCGCTCCTGGTCGCTCGCCGGCCGGATCCCGATCACCTTGAGGATGATGAAGATGATCGCCGTGCCGATGGCCGACCAAGCGATGGCAACACCGATCGCGGTGAGCTGCGCCACGATCTGCGCGCCCATCTCGTAGGTGTCCTTGCCATCGACGACGATGCCCGTGCCGCCGAGGTTCTGGCTGATCAGGATGCCGGTCAGCAGCGAGCCGAGGATGCCGGAGATGGCGTGGATGCCGAACACGTCGAGGCTCTCGTCATAGCCGAGCGCCTGCTTCACCGTGGTGCAGAAGAAGAGCGAGACGGCACCGGCGATCAGGCCAAGGACGATGGCGCCCATCGGTCCGACGAAGCCGGCCGCGGGCGTCACCGCGACGAGGCCGGCGATCACCCCCGAGATCAGGCCGAGAAGCGAGGGCTTCCCTTTCGCCAGCCACTCGAAGATCATCCAGGACAGACCCGCTGCCGCCGTGGCGACGAAGGTGTTGGCCATCGCCAGTGCGGCGATACCGTCCGCTGCCACCGCCGAGCCGGCGTTGAAGCCGAACCAGCCGACCCACAGGAGCACGCCGCCGACCATGGTGAGCGTCAGCGAGTGGGGAGGCATCGCCTCCTTGCCGTAGCCGACGCGCTTGCCGACGATCAGGGCGCCGACCAGCGCGGCGATGCCGGAGTTGATGTGGACCACCGTGCCGCCGGCAAAGTCCTTCGCGCCCAGATCCGCCAGGAAGCCTTTGGTGCCCCAGACCATGTGGGCGATCGGGACGTATACAACGGTCACCCAGAGGACTGCAAACAGCAGGATGGCGAAGAACTTCACGCGCTCCACCACGCCGCCGAGGACAAGGGCGGTGGTGATGGCCGCGAAGGTCATCTGGAAGAACACGAACACCAGCTCCGGAATCGTGCCTTGCAGGCTTTCCGGCGTGACCCCTTTGAGGAAGACCTTGCTTCCGTCGCCGATCCAGGGCGTCGATTCGGTGAAGGCGAAGCTGTAGCCGTAGAGCGCCCAGACGATGGCCACGATGCACGTAGTCGCCAACACCTGGGTCAGCAGCGACAGCATGTTCTTGGTGCGCACCAGGCCGCCGTAGAACAGCGCGAGGCCGGGGATGATCATGAGCAGCACGAGGACCGTGGACGTGAGCATCCATGCGGTGTCGCCCTTGTCCAGGGTCGGCTTGGGTGCTTCCTGGGCCAGGGCCGGATCGGCCACGAGCCATGCGAGACTCGCCAAGATTGCCAGTGCTGCAATCCGGCGCAGACCACCAAGTTTCATCTGTAGTGCCTCCGAGTGTGTGCGGCGAGCTAGAACGTTTGGTTGCAGGTGGGGAAGAAGGTCAGATGGCGCCGTCGTCGGTCTCCCCCGTGCGGACGCGAACCGCATGGTCGATGGCCGAGACGAAAATCTTGCCGTCACCGATTTGTCCCGTCCTGGCGGCGCGGACGATGGTTTCCACCGCCTTGTCCACGCTGCCCGACGGCACCACGACTTCGATCTTTACCTTGGGCAGGAAACTCACCGCGTACTCAGCGCCGCGGTAAATCTCGGTGTGTCCTTTTTGCCTGCCGTAACCTTTCACCTCGGTCACGGTCATGCCCTGCAGGCCGAGGTCAGTGAGCGCTGCGCGCACCTCCTCGAGCTTGAAGGGCTTGATGATGGCGGTCACCAGCTTCATTTGCGTTTCCCCTTATGACTGGCCCCCAGCCCGCAGGGCGCGGGCAAAAGACGAGCTTGCCTCCCCCCGCGCGCAGAGGCGGCGTTGACAGGGGAGAGTCAAAAGCCATGCCAGATGGGCTCAGAGCGAACAAGATGTTGAATAGTCGCCTAAAATGCTGGCAGGTCACAGTGATGGACAAATCGCAGTCAGTGCCCAATAAAGCATCAAAAATGACCAATTGCCTTGTTTTAGACCAAACACAGCAGGCTGCCGTTTTCACGCTTTTGTGCGCGGGCGCATCAATCCCTCCTGAGCAACCGATGCTACCAGGAGGCCGTCGCGCGTGAAAACGCTGCCCCGGCAGAAGCCGCGCGCACCGTGGCTGCTGGGGCTATCCTGGGCATAGAGCAGCCACTCGTCGGCCCGAAAGGGGCGGTGGAACCACAAGGCATGGTCGAGGCTGGCGAGCTGGATGTCCTGGTCGAACATCAGCTTGCCGTGCGCGATCAGGGCCGTGTCGAGGAGCGAGAAGTCGGAGGCGTAGGCCAGCACGCATTGGTGCAGCGGGAAATCGTTGGGGAGCGTCCCCGTGGCCCGCATCCAGACGTACTGCTCGGGCGGGCGCGGCTCGCGCGCGAAGTAGCGCGACATGTCGACCGGCCGCAGCTCGATGGGCCGCTCGCGCTCCCAGTAGCTGCGCATGCTCTCTGGCAGGTGGGCAATGAACCTGGCCTTGAGCTCCTGCTCGCTCGGCAGCTCCTCGGGCGCCGGCACCTTGGGCATGGCGCTGGCGTGGTCGAGGCCACCCTCCTCGTTGTGGAAGGAGACGCTCATGACGAAAATCGGCCGCCCGTGCTGGATGGCGGTGACGCGCCGGGTGGAGAAGCTGCCCCCGTCGCGCAGCCGTTCCACGCTGTAGACGATCGGCCGCCTCGGATCGCCGCCGATCAGGAAATAGGCATGCAGCGAATGCGGCACGCGCGGGGCCTCCACGGTGCGCACGGCCGCCACGAGCGCCTGGCCCAGCACCTGGCCGCCGAACACCCGCTGCCAGGACTGCTGCGGGCTGCGACCGCGAAAGAGGTTATCCTCCAACGGCTCGAGGTCCAGAATGGAGAGAAGGTTGTCGATCGCGCTCGGCGGCGTTTTGGACGACTCTGGCAGCATATGTCTCGACCCCGCGGTGAAGGTGCTGCGCCAAGGGAGGCCTGGTGGTAATGCCTGTCAAGCAGCTCGAAGGTGAGCTCGAAGGTGTCGGGCCCTCTGGGTCTGACACCACGCGCGACGCCTTGCGCTACGACATCGTGATCGCCGGCGCGGGCGCCGTGGGGCTGGCGCTCGCCTGCGCGCTCGCCGATGCCCTGGACGGGGCGCGCATCGCCGTCGTCGATCCCGGGGCGTTCGCCGAGGCCCAGACGCTGCGCGATGCGCGCGCCTCCGCGCTCTCGGCGGGCTCCAAGCGCCTGCTCGCGGCCATTGGCGCCTGGACGGCGCTTGCCCCGCACGCCGAGGCGGTCGCCGCGGTCGACATCACCGATTCCTCCCTCGACGACGCCTTCCGCTCGGTGCTCGTGTCCTACGACAACACCGTGGAGGGGGGCGAGCCGGCCACCTGGATCGTCGAGAACGAGCGGCTCAACGCCGCGATCCTGGACGCGGCAGCCGGGCGGCCGCGCATCGCCCGCATGGAGGGTGCCGCCGCCGGCTACAGCGCCGGCGAGCACGGCGTTGCGATCGAGCTTGCCGATGGCCGCTCGCTCGGCGCGCCGCTGCTGGTGGCGGCGGACGGGCGCGGCTCGCGCCTGCGCGAGGCCGCCGGCATCGGCGTCGTCGGCTGGCAGTACGACCAGGTCGGCATCGTCACCACCGTCGCGCACGACAAGCCGCACCGCTCCCGCGCCGTGCAGAGCTTCTTTCCCGCCGGCCCGTTCGCCATCCTGCCGCTCAAAGGCAACCGTTCCTGCGTCACCTGGACCGAGGAGGCAGACAGAGGCCGTGCGATTGCGGCGCTCGACGACGCCGGCTTCCTCGAGCAGGTCGAGAAGCGCTTCGGCTACCGCCTGGGCAGCATCGCGCTGGCGGGCCCGCGCGGGGTCTGGCCGCTCCAGATGCATCTGGCGCGTGCGCTCATCGCGGAACGGCTGGTGCTCGTCGGCGATGCCGCGCACCTCGTGCACCCGATCGCCGGCCAGGGCCTGAACCTCGGCCTGCGCGACGTGGCGGCCCTCACCGAGGTCGTCGCCGACGCCGCCCGCCTCGGCCTCGACATCGGCTCGGCCGTCGTGCTGGAGCGCTACGCGCGCTGGCGCCGCACCGACGCGGCGATGTCGGCCGCCGCCTTCGACGCGCTCAACCGTCTGTTCTCCAACGACCTGACGCTGCTTCGCACCGTCCGCAGCGCCGGCCTCCGCCTCGTCGACCGCATGCCGGCCCTGAAGCAGCTCTTCGTCACCGAGGCTGCGGGCCTCACCGGCGAGCTGCCCAAGCTGCTGCGCGGCGAGCGGGTGTAGGTCGGTCGACGCCGGCGCAAGCCCCTCGGTGCGTATGCGACGACGAGAAGCCGGCCGTCGACCATGCCGAGGATGTCGGACCGCCCTTCTCCGTAGCCTCCTCTCTCGTCGATCTCGTCGAGCGCGAACGGATCGTCGAGCACGCCCTTCGCGGCTTCGAAGGCCACCTTGTGCCGCCCCAGGCTGCGGGCAGCTTCGCCCGGTTCCCAATCGAAGTTCGGCATGCCCCGCATCTTATGCGGCTTACCCGCACCAGTCGCCCGACGATCCCGCACGGAACCCGGACGCCGTCAATCTGAGCAGACTTTCCCAGCCAGACCCAACGCTCGAGCGGGAGTGCCCCGCGTCTGCTCTCAGGGCTTTGCTGTCGGACGCCCGCCCGCTGCACGGCGAATCAAGACCCATACCCGACATCAACGTTCTGAGCTTCGTCCCCCCGACGTACATCATCCTGCGCTCGGACCCGGCATCATGCGCGAATACACGCCCGCCTGCGTACGGTTGTTGACCCCCAGCTCATGAAAAATGATCGGCACGTGTCTTCTCAAACGGCTCGTGCCGGAGGGCGAACTGCACTCGCCGCTCAATCCGCCGAAGTGCTGCCGCTCTCAACCCACTGCCCCTATGTGACGGGACTGTTGCCGCACTGAGCACCCGCCGCTCCGCCCGCTCAATGACAGGCTTGTCGCATATCACTATGCCGAGCAGTTTCTGGAATGCAGGCGGCTTGAGGCTGGGCGTGTCGCCACCAGCATCGCGCCTGCTCGCCCGTTCATTTGAAGCGGCGCTCCGCCTCGCGCGTCAGTCCGAACGCAACAGAAAGCATGTCGGAGCCGGTTGCCGGCTTCGCTTCGGGCGCCGCGCGCGAGATGGCGGCGCGAACAACGGGAACGCGGCTCGAACCACCAGTGAAGAAGATCGTCTGGATATCGGTTGGACTCAGCCCCGCATCCGCGATGCAGGTGGTGGCCGTCCGAGACAGCCGCCCTGTTTGCTGCTCGATCGTGCGGTCGAAGCCTGCGCGTGTCACGTCAGTCATGAGACCGCCTTCGATGAACCCAAGATCGACGCCGACGCTTTCTCTATCGCTGAGCGCAATCTTGGCGTCCTCCACCGAGAACGCGATGCGATGTCCGAGGCGGTCTTGGAGCGTGCAAAGGAGCCGGCGTGTCTTCTCAGGCTCCCGCGAGTCGGCGACGAGCGAGCGAACCTCGCGTTCGTTCCGGTACGTGTAGGTGAAGTTGATCGTCGCCCAGGTTGCCAGCTCGAAGTAGAGCGCCCTGGGCATCGGAAGATCCTTGTTGATCAGCTGCGTGCCCAACCCAAGCGCAGGCATGACGGCGTCGAGGCTCAAAAGCGTATCGAAGTCCGTGCCGCCGACGCGCACGCCTGCATTGGCGAGGATGTCGCTGGTGCGATCCGGCAGGATGCGCCGCTCCGGTCCGATCCTGACCACGGTGAAATCCGACGTGCCGCCGCCGATGTCGGCGATCAGGACGATCTCCTCCCGCGTGGCGGACTGCTCGTAGTGATAGGCCGCTGCGATCGGCTCGTAGACGAACTCCACATGGCGGAAGCCCACGCGCTTTGCGATGGCCTCGAGCACGCCTTGCGCCTTGGCATCGGCCTCATCGTCCCCGTCAACAAAGCGAACCGGGCGGCCGTGCGCAACCGCATCGATCTCGGCGCCGATATGGTCCTCCGCCTTCGCCTTCAGGTGCCGGATGAACAGCCCCACGACATGGGCCAGCGCGACTTTTCGACGTCCGAGCGCCGTCGTCTCGTTGATCAATGGCGAGCCGAGGATCGACTTGAGCGCCCGCATCAGGCGCCCCTCGGTATGGCCCATGTACGCCGCTATGGCCTCGGCGCCGAAAAGGATACGTCCCCTGGTTTCGTAGTCGAAGAACACGGCGCTCGGGATCAGCGTCGCATCCCGCTCGACCGGCGCGAGCACGGGCCGTCCGTCGCGGACCACCCCGATCGCAGAGTTCGAGGTGCCGAAATCAAGTCCACAGGCATTCATTGGGAAGCCCCTGTTGAAGATGAAAGGGGCTCCCATCTAGTACGCTATTTTGGGACTTGCCAGACTGTTTTGTCTTCTCTAAGATTGGCCACATGGTGGGATGCTCGGAAACGGGCGTCCCACTTTTGCGTTTGGATTCTGTCGCTGAGTTGCGCCCCCGGGCACTCGGAGAGCCGCACTACTACACGCGTTTTGGTTTTGCTGCAGGGGAAGCAGCGTCTTTTCCATGCAGGTACGCAGGTCCCCACTTCATGGCCTCGAACCTCACAGGACGCAGGATCGAACCAGCCCCCGTTGTTTACGCCCACGCTTTCGACAAGCTGGAATGACTGCTTTTGGCACACTTCCGCCGGTCTGCGTCCGTCGGGTTCCGGGCCATGGCACACTTGCTCAAGCAAACGGCCGCTCGTCGTCCCAGACCTTGTCGGGCATCGGCAGGCCGGCAAAAACCTCCGGCCCCGGCGGCCGGTCCGGCGCGACGCCCAGCATGTCGAGCACCATCAGCAGCTGGCGCACGTGCTGCCCGGAATGCCAGGTGGTGCGCTCGAGGAAATGGTGCAGCGTGACATCGCCGTAGTAGACGTTGGCCTTGCGCGTGAAATCCACCGTCTGCCCGGGGCCGCTCCGCCAGGTCTCGAAGCGCGCCAGCACGTCCCGCCCGTAGGCCAGAACCGCGGCCTTGCCGTCGGCACCGGGCGCCGGCACCCGGCCGTAGGCCCCCTCCTTCAGGGGCAGGCCCTGCACCTCGTGCTCCAGCCACGCATCGGCGATGTTGAAGATGTGGTAGGCGAGCTGCGCGTAGCTGCGCGGCCGGTGCGGCAGCATGCGCCCGAGCGCCGCGTCGGGGATCTGCGCGAGCAGCCGCTGCGCCGCCTCCTGGATCGTCACCAGCCGAGCCGCCAGCTCGGCAGGCGGCAAGGTCTTCGCATCGCTCCAGGGAATGCCCGCCACGCGCGCCACGTCGCGCAGCACCTGGCCGTTGGCCCAGACCTCGCCGCGCCGGATGATCGGCACCGTGCGGAGGCCCAGCGCCGCCAGCTCGGCGAAGGCGTGCTTGTCCTCCAGCACATTGACCGAGACAAAGGGCACCCCGTTCTTGGTCAGGAACTCCTTCATCCTGAGGCAGCTCGTGCATCCTGGCTGCCAGTAGGCCTTGATCGGAGTGGTATCGGCATGGACTTGCGACATGGGCGGGCTCCTCGCTGAAGCCGAGACGTTACCGTAGCGGCCCGGAGCGCGCAAAGATTGGCAGCCGGCATGCAGGCTCACGTGCTGGCTCACGGCATTGTGATGATCCTGGTCTGGCTCCTTCCGCGCGGTGTGTCGTTTCCCACCCAGGCGCTCCCAGCCACAGGTTGATCTCGCTTCTGCAGCTTCCACACGGCAGGTGGACTCATGAACGTCATGCGCGGCAGGCTTGAGGCTACGGCTGGCCTTTGCCTCGCATTCCTCCTGGCAGTCCTGCTGGCGGGAGCGTCTCCGACATGGCCTGCCGCGGCCGAGCCGGCGCGTGCGGCAGACGGCGCCGGGCCTGCCGGCCCCGCCGGGCCGATGGACACGCCCCGCGCCGAGAGCAATACGCGCGAGCTCCCCGAGATCCCCCCGGGTGCGACCTCGCTGACGAAGCTCCAAGGCCTGCTCGGCCGGGAGCTCAGGACCAGGGATGAGGATCCCGGCAGGATCATCGACATCCTGTGCGACGGCGAAGGGCGGGTGCGGGCGGCCGTGGTCGAGCTCGGCGGCTTCCTCGGCATCGGCACGCGCCGGATCGCCGTCGACTGGTCGACGCTGAGGTTCGACTCCGCCGACCCCAAGCAGTCGCGCCTCATCCTCGAGATTGCCCGCGACCAGCTGCGCTCGGTGCCGGAATACAAGCCGGGTGAGCCGGTGGTGGTGTTCGTGGGCGGCGCCGACTAACGGCTCGGCCGTCAAGGTGCAGCGCTTGCTGCAGGCAACTGGACTTGCTGCAGACAAGGAGACGAGGAGGCCCTGGACGGGGCGGCAGCTCGTGCGAGTTCGGGAAGCGGGAACGGCTCGCCGGGCGAGCACGCCTTCGCCCAGAAGCCGGCGCGGCCTCGACTGGTTCACGTTCTTCGTCGCCAACCTGCAGACCGGGTTCGGCCCGTTTCTGTCGGTCTACCTCACCACGCAGAGATGGACGCAGGTCGACATCGGCCTCATCCTCTCCGTGGGCAGTGTTGCCGGCCTCGCCGGCCAGGTGCCCGGCGGCTTCCTGGTCGACTGGGCCCGCTCCAAGCGGCGCGCGGCGGCCTTCTCCGTCATCGGCATCGGCCTCAGTGCGCTCCTGATCGCCGCGCTGCCGATGTTTGCCGTCATGCTCGGCGCCAAGCTCCTGCACGTTGCCTCGAGCGCGGTGCTGGGGCCGGCGATTGCCGCCATCACGCTGGGCCTCGTCGGGCATCGGGCGATCAGCGAGCGGCTCGGGCGCAACGCCCGCTTCGCCGCCATCGGCAACGGCATCGCCGCCGCCGTGATGGGCGCGTGCGGCTATTTCGTCTCGGCGCAGGCGGTGTTCTACGTCACCGCCATCCTGGCGCTCCCGACCTTGCTTGCCCTGGCGCAGATCCGCGAGGCGGAGGTCGACCCCGTCAGGGCCGGTGGCGGAGCCACCGCCAAGGCCGCTCGCGATGCGAGCATCGCCGGGCTGCTGCGCAGGCCGGCGCTCGTCGTGGTCATGGCCGGCGTCATGCTCTTCCACCTCGCCAATACGGCGATGCTGCCGCTGGTCGGCAGCGCCATGGCCGTGAGCTCCGGCCAGTGGGCGACCGCGCTGGTGGCCGCCTGCATCGTGGTGCCGCAGGCGATCGTGGCCGCAATCTCGCCGCGCGTCGGCCGGCTGGCGCAGCGTCTGGGGCGACGCCCCGTGTTCCTTGCCGCGTTCGCGGCCCTGCAGCTGCGCGGGCTCCTCCTGGCCTGGAGCAGCGATCCCGCCCTGATCGTGGCCGTGCAGATGCTCGACGGCATCTCCGCCGCCGCCATCGGCATCATCGTGCCGCTCATTCTCGCCGACATCACGCGCGGAACCGGGCGCTTCAATCTGGCGCAGGGCATCGTCGGCACCGGGGCCGGGGTGGGTGCGACGCTCAGCACCACCGCCGCCGGCTACCTGGCCGACCGCTACGGCGTAAGCACGGCCTTCCTGGGACTCGCCGCCATCGCCGCCGTGGGGTTCCTCCTGATCCTGGCGGCCCTGAAGGAGACCCGGCAGCGGTGAGGTGTCCGGTGCTGGCTTCAGCGACCAGCGACGCGCCACCCCTGGAAGCCGACACCCGGAGCCTGAAGGCGACGCCTGGCATCTGAAACCCGACCCCGGTCTGGACGTTGATGAAAAGCGCGCTCGGTCCGAGCCGCACGCACGAGCCGAGCTCCAGGGATTTCGTCGTGACGGAAGATCTCAGCGCCTATGCAATGCGGCCGACGGCCTTCTTTGCGCGCTATGTCAGGCTCTATGCCGCCCAGCACGCCGTCATCCTGGGCGCCGTCGCGCTCGCCGTGCTCTGCTCCGTGGGGACGCAGTACGGCGTCAAATTCCTGGTCGACACAATGTCGCAACCCGACCGGGCGAGCGGGATTTGGCTGGCCTTCGGCATCCTCGTCGCCCTGATCGCCGGCGACAACCTGCTGTGGCGGCTGGCGGGCTGGTTCGGCAACTCCACCTTCGTCGCCGTCACCGGCGCGGTGCGCCGCGACCTCTTCCGCCATCTCACCGGGCATGCCGCGAGCTACTTCGCCGGGCGCTCGCCGGCGACGCTCACGAGCCGCATCACCGCCACCTCCAACGCGCTCTTCACCATCGACAACATGCTGGTCTGGAACGTGGCGCCGCCGTGTCTGGCGACGCTCTCCGCCGTCGCCTTCGTCGCCACCGTGAGCTGGAGCATGGCCGCAGCACTCCTCGCCGTCGCCGGCGGTGTGATGGTCGTGATGCTGCGCAGCGCCGCCGCCGGCAAGCCGCTGCACCACGAGTTCGCCAGCCGCGCCGCCGCGGTGGACGGCGAGATGGCCGACGTGGTCGGCAACATGTCTCTCGTCAAGTCCTTCGGCGGGCTCATACGCGAGCACCGGCGCTTCGATGCCACCCTCGAGGGGGAGATGGGGGCCCGGCGCAGCAGCCTGCACTATCTGGAGCGGCTGCGCATCGCCCATGCGCTGGTGACGGTGGCCCTCACCGTCGCCCTCCTGGCCTGGGCCATCCTGCTGTGGCAGGGCGGCACCGCCACCACCGGCGATGTCATCCTCGTCTGCACGCTGGGGCTTGCCGTCCTGCATGCCACCCGCGACCTCGCCGTCGCCCTGGTCGATGTCACCCAGCACATGGCGCGCTTCTCCGAGGCGCTGGCGACGCTCCTCGTCCCGCATCAGCTGTGCGACCGTCCGGGTGCGTCCTCGCTCGCGCGCCAGGGCGCCAGCGTCACCTTCGAGGGCGTCAGCTTCGCCTATCCCGACTGCCCGCTGACCTTCGACCAGCTCGACCTCCACATCGGCACCGCGCAGCGCGTCGGGCTGATCGGCCCCTCGGGTGCCGGCAAGTCCACCATCTTCGCGCTCATCCAGCGCTTCTACGACATCCAGGCGGGGCGCATCCTGATCGACGGCCAGGATGTCACCGGGGTCACCCAGCAGAGTCTGCGCGAGGCCATCGCCGTGGTGCCCCAGGACATCTCCCTGTTTCACCGCACACTGAGGGAGAACATCCGCTACGCACGGCCCGAGGCCACCGACGACGAGGTCTGGGAGGCGGCGGCCCTGGCGCACTGCACCGACTTCATCATGCGGCTGCCCGACGGGCTCGATACGTTGGTCGGCGACCGCGGCTTCCGCCTGTCGGGCGGCCAGCGCCAGCGCGTCGCCATCGCCCGCGCATTTCTCAAGGATGCGCCGCTGCTGCTGCTGGACGAGGCCACCTCCGCGCTCGACAGCAAGTCTGAGGAGCTGATCCGCGATGCCCTGATGCGCCTGATGCAGGGGCGCACGGTGATCGCCATCGCCCATCGCCTCTCCACCGTGCGCAGCTTCGAGCGCATCCTCGTCCTGGAGAAGGGACGCCTGGTCGAGGACGGCCCGCCCGATGTCCTGATGCGCAGCGACGGCCCCTACCGTGGGCTGATCGAATTGGAGATGCGCCGCCTCGCCCACGCCCGCGCCGCCTGAGCACCCGTCATCCCGGAAGCCGACCCCGGCGAAGGCCGGGGGAGGCTATCCGGGACCTCCATCCGCGAGTCGGCCCCGTTCATCCCCCCTTTACCCTGGCGGGTGAACAACGCCGCGCTTTGCTCCCGGCCACCTCCGGCCCCATTACAATTCCGCGCGTCACCCGGCCTCCCGCGCGCGCCGACCCCGGCACCGCGAGAGTCTCGGGCGATGGGGCGCCCCGGCGCCTGCGCTCTTTGACATCGTGAACAACCGCCCGCGGCGGCAGAGGGTGTCGACCCTGGGGTCGACACCGTGGCACCACCTCGGCCTGGCGGATGCCATCGCGGCCGGAAATCCGCCCCTTCGAAGGTGCGCACGGGGCGTCCGCGCTCGAGCCGGTCGTGGCGCGCCTGGATGCTGCCGCTGTCGGCCAGCTCTTCTCCCCTTGCGCCGCCCGGCTTCCCCTCCCCTTGCGCCAACGGATTCCCCTCCCCCCTGCGGGGACGGGCTAGGGGTGGGGGAAACCCCAACGTCGGAAGGGGCGGGGGAACCCCTTCTTTCGAAGCAGGTGGGGGTCACCCGACATCAAATCGTCTGCAGCGGCTCCACCCGCCCATCTCATCGCCGGTCCGCCCGACTGGCGACCATCCGCGCGTGCAACCCTTCCTTTACCCTCGCCACCGGATGGCACCGGCGACGTTCTCCCGGCCACCTCCGGCCCCATTACAATTCCGCGCGTCACCCGGCCTCCCCCGCGCGCCGACCCCGGCAGCGCGAGAGTCTCGGGCGATGGGGCGCCCCGGCGCCTGCGCTCTTTGACATCGTGAACAATCGCCCGCGGCGGCAGAGGGGTGTCGATGCGCAGCTTGCGCACGGGCAGGTCGAGCTGGAACAGGCCCATGCTGCAGCCGATGTCCGAGCCGACGAGCGGCGGATGGATGCGGTCGGCCAGGATGCTGCAGCCCACCGGCCCCCATTTTCCGGGATGCAGGTCGGGCATGGCGGCGACTGCCGCAACGCCGGGAAGCGCTGCGACCGTCTCCAGTTGTTGCGTGGCATTGCCCTCGATCCACGACCGGGGCGAATAAGGTGTGGACCGGCGAGCGGCCGTCCACGGCGGATGCTGGTGAATAGGGTGCTTTCGAGAGAGGCGATGGACGGTGCTCCGCCCGCCTCACAGCGGTGCGAGCACGTCGACGGCCCGGCTCACCGCAGCCGCGGCGCCCTCAGGCCCCCCCCAACGGGGCGGCGCGACGAACGTGTCATCGGCCGGGCTCCCGGCAATCGAAAACGGCGACTGTGTCGCCTGAGCGGGCGGGCTTATACTGCGTGACGCGTAGGGTTCAATGGCCACTTCTATCATTGGGCTGAGCGTGCGACCGAGCACGCTTCCTCGCCGGCGGGCGGTGTGCAAGAAATGAGATGCCTCGTTCCACCAATTTCGTGCCGGGCGCGTCGTCTTCGCCAAAGCCGGCGGCGAGCCCACCTTCGTCAAGAACGAAGACCAGGAGGCGTCGGTTGCGGCCAGTGCGCCCGCCATCAAGGCCTGCAAGGCGAAGGTCGCCCGCTCCGGCATCGACGGCGCCTCACCTCATCGCCGCCGCCCGCGAGTTGGTCGCAAAGTACACGACCGGGCGTACAACAACTGACACCTTGCGAGGTGCCGCATGTCCAAAGCTGATCCTCACACCGGCGTTGCGAAGGTCTTCACGCATGGGCGCAGCCAAGCCGTGCGCCTGCCTCTGGGGTTTCGACTCCCCGGCGACCGGGTGCGCGTGCGGCGGGTCAAGGGCGGCATCCTGCTCGAGCCGATGGTGACGGACGTCGAGGCTTGGTTCGCCGAGCTCGACCGTTTCGCCGACGTGTCCTTCATGGAGGACGGCCGCCGCCAGCCACCGATGCCTCCGCCGAAGGCGGGCTCTCCGCTGTCTCACGTGAGCTGAGATTCGCGGCGTCATGCCCGCGAAGGCGGGCATCCAGGTCACCTTTCGGCGTGGGTGCCGAAGTCTGGTATTTGGCGCACGCCTCGCGCATCGCTTGTGACCTGGGCGCACCCCTGGGTGCGAGGTGAACTGGATTGCCACCTTCGCGGCAATGACGCCGGCGGAGAGGGCCATTGCCAGGCGCCGGCCGGCGTGTGCGCCCGCGGCCATCAAAAAAAGGTGCGCGTGCCGCAACGACTCCCAGGGTGGGAGGGGCGGGGTGCGGTCAACGCGCCCCTGGGCGATCTTGTGGGCAATAGTCTTGTCTGTTGCTTGCGGTCATCCCACGAATCATCCTAACAGGCTCAGCGGCGCTCTAAATAAGGGTGGATTGACCTCGCGAGGGTAGGTTCGATTCTCGTCCACACTTCTTGGTACTCCACAGTCCCCGCGGGGATTATTTTCTCTGGCAGACTCGCATATGACCTCCCCTGAAGGGGGAATGTCATGAGGTTGCCAAGGTCTAGTCGGCCGCGGCGGCTTAAGCCGTCTGAGACAGTTTTCCATCCGTATCAGCGCGATATCTTCTCCCCTCCGCTCGTCTCGTCCATGAGCGAGGTCGGTGTGGTCTTGCGGATCATTCTCGGGTTACTGGTCAGTCTGATCCTTGCCTATCTCACCACGTCAAACGCGCTGCCCGACGGCAGTGTAATCAAGCGGGCCCACTATTATTGGGCGTTCTGGTTGACGGGCCTCGCAGCATTCCTCGGGATCATCGAGTTCATGCGCACGATGCGTGTCCTCGATACCGAAAGGCTCGGTCGCTTTCCGAAGTATGCGCTGATAGCTCTCGCCCTCACCAGCGCCGGATGCCTGTTTGCCGGGGTTGGCAATCTCATCTATCTCCACTCGCAGGGCCACGAGCAGCGATTGGAGGAGTCGAAACGCCGCGAGCAGGAGAGGCAACTGAAGAAGAAGGAAGAGGACGAACAATTCGTGGCCGAGTGCGTGCAGCAAAGAACCAAAGACATTGACCTCCTGATAAGGCGGCGCGGCACCGCTTTTGCAGATCACAAGAAGTGCATCGTTGAGTGGGTCAGGCCTCACATCTTCTCGACAGAGACCGCAGAACAGCACTGCGCGCCGAAGCAAGCGGCTTACGACCGCCTCAGCCACGCCCTAAGAGAGCGCCAGACAAGAGAGTGCCCCCTGACCAAGCAATGAGGACGGCCAGTCCTTCGTCGCCTTGGAAGCGGGTTGGCCTCGTCGCTGCGCCTTAACCAACCCGCTCCCGCGCCAGCGCCGCGCCCTTCGCGAGGGCGGCGAGCTTGGCGTAGGCGATGTCGCGGCGCATGGGGGCCATGCCGCAGTTGGTGCAGAGCTGGATGCGCGCGGCCGGCACATGGCGCGCGGCCTCCATAGCGACCGCAGCAACCTCCTCGGGCGTCTCCACCGCGTCGCTCGCCACATCGATGGCGCCCACCAGCACGTCCTTGCCCTCCAGCAGCCCGATCAGGCTCACCGGCACCTTGGCGTGCATGCACTCCAGCGACACCTGGCGGATGCTGCTCCTGGCGATGGCCGGGAAGATCGCCTCGTACTGGCGCCACTCACCGCCCAGCGTCGCCTTCCAGTCCACGTTGGCCTTGATGCCGTAGCCGTAGCAGATGTGCACAGCCGTCGCGCACTTCAGGCCCCGGGCGGCGCGCTCCAGCGCGGCGATGCCCCAGTCGGTCACCTCGTCCATGAACACGTTGAAGGCCGGCTCGTCGAACTGCACCACGTCCACGCCGTCGGCCTCCAGCGCCAGCGCCTCCTCATTCAGCAGCTCGGCAAAGGCGAACGCCATCTTCACCTTGTCGCCGTAGTGGCGGTCGGCGATGGTGTCGGCGATGGTCATCGGGCCCGGCAGGGTGAACTTCAGCCGGCGCCTGGTGTGGGCGCGCGCGGCCTGCGCCTCCATGGCATGCACCCGGCCCTTCAGCCGCACCGGAGCCACCACCTGCGGCACCATCGCTTTGTAGCGGTCGGCGCGGATGCCCATCTCCACCTTGTGGGCGAAGTCGATGCCCTCCACCCGCTCCAGGAAGCCGTGCACGAAGTGCTGGCGCGCCTGCTCGCCGTCGCTGACGATGTCGATGCCGGCGTCCTCCTGCTCCTTGATGGCGAGCAGCGTGGCGTCGCGCTTGCCCGCCTCCAGCTCCGCGCCTTCGAGGCGCCAGGGCGCCCACAGACGGTCGGGCTCCGCGAGCCAGCTGGGCTTGGGCAGGCTGCCGGCGACGGTGGTCTCGAACATGGGCGTCTCCCTGGAAGCTCTTGGCGGCGTTCGCGCCATGGTGTTAGCGTCGATCATAGCGCAGCCGGCGCGGCAGGGTCAGACCCGGGTCAGACCCTGCGGGTCTGACCCCATGGCACGAGCCGGCGGGAGGAAAAAGCCATGTTCCAAGCCGCCGAGGCCGCCCGCTTCATCGACGAGGCCCACCGCACGCGCGCCCGCTACCAGAACCTGCCCGAGGCGATCGCGCCTGCGACTGCCGCCGAGGCCTATGCCGCGCAGGCCGCGCTGTGCGAGCTGTGGGGGCCGCGGCTCGGGCCCATCGCGGGCTTGAAGGTCGCCACCACCACCAAGGTGATGCAGCAGCTGATGGGCATCGACCATCCCTGCATGGGCACCATCTTCGCCGCCCGCGTCTATGCCTCTCCCGCCACCATCGCCAAGGCCGACTTCATCAACGTGCGCATCGAGTGCGAGCTCGGCGTGCGCCTCGGCCGCGATCTGCCGCAAGCCGCCGCCCCCTACACGCGCGAGAGCGTGCGGCCGGCCGTCAGCCACGTCATGGCGGCGTTCGAGCTGATCGAGGACCGCTTCGCCGACTACCGGTCGACCAAGGCGCTGACCCTGATCGCCGACAACGCCTGGAACGGCGGCATTGTCATCGGCGCCGCCAGGGAGCTGCCCGCCGGCCTCGATCTCGACGGCGTCCCGGGCGTGCTCCGGAGCAACGGCAAGGAGGCCGCCGCCGGCAAGACCGACGATCCCCTGGGCGCCCTGGCCTGGCTCGCCAACCAGGCCGTCGAGCGCGGCCGGCCGATGACGGCTGGCATGCTGGCGATCACGGGCAGCGTCGTCCCCACCGTCGACATCGCCGTCGGCGAGCGCCTCGACTTCGCGCTCGACGGCATCGGCGAGGTGTCCCTGACCGCCACGTAGGTCGGGTCAACCTCGGCGCAAGCCGGGGGCGGACCCAACATGCACCAGCAAACCCGGAAGGAACGTCCATGCCCAAGATGACGGATTCGCGGCGCAAGAAGATCCAGGCGAAGCAGCGCAAGCTGCGCAACACGCAGCAGCGCGAGACGAAGGCGGTCAAGCGCGCCGGCAGGACCGAGAAGAGCGCCGCGGCGACGTAGGCAGATCGGGTCACCGTGGCGGGGCCGCCAGCGCCTCCTCGATCGCCTGCACAAAGCGCTCCGCGGCCTGCCGCGGGTCCGCAGCACCGCCGATGGACCTGCCGAGGTAGTCCGCGTCGGCGACAACCGCCGCTGCGGCGACTAGTCGTTGGGCTATGCTGTTCTCACGTTCTCGTCTCGTCGAGCGCAGCCTCAATATCGGCAGTAATCTCTTCCGCTACTCGCTTGGGGTCTCGCGCCTGAATGATCGGTCGTCCAACAACCAAATAGTTTGCGCCGTTCGCGATAGCCTCTCGAGGCGTCATGACGCGTGCCTGATCATCGGGAGCGATACCAGGGGGTCGTACACCGGGCGTCTTTATCACGAAATCTGCGGAAGTTGACTGCCGTATCGCCTTGGCGTCGAGAGGTGACGCAATGACGCCGTCAAACCCAGCATCAAACGCCAACTTGACCCTACGCAACGTCAATTCCGATGGGTCGGAGACCAGCAACCCCTGTTCTTTCAAATCGTCGCTGGTGTGATCGGTCAAGACAGTAACCGCAAGAAGACCAAGTCCGCTGTCGCCACGCGCGTCTATGGCCGCCCTGAGCGTCTTTGAACTTTGTGCATGGACGGTTAGATACTTGCAGCCCAACCTCGCAACATTCGCGACAGCCTTCCTCACGGTGTTCCCGATGTCCAGCAACTTCATATCGAGGAAGACCCACTTGTCCTCCTTCTGAAGCTCCTCCACCAAGTGGAGGCCACCTCCGAAGACAAGCTCGTACCCGATCTTGTAGAACTTCACCGAACCACCGAGCCAATTCACGAGTGCTCTCGCTTCATCGACGTGCGGCACGTCGAGGGCCACAACGAGGCGACGGTCAAGAGGAATGTAAAGGGAACGCGTGGCGCCGATTGATGACAAATTCTCCTCCGCTTCGCATCTGGCGTTGCGAGCCCCGTCCAGCATCATTCGCTCCCATCATCAGTATCTGGTTTTGGGCTGACGCGCACTTCACTCTAGCTGAGTGGAGTAACATCACTGCGCGGCCGCTCTATACGCTCACGCGAATCAGGTATCCTCTGCTAATTGCCGCATGAGGCCAAGTTTAACAAATGTTAACCCAACCTCGCGCGCTGCTATCCACCACGCATTGTGCAACATAGTTGCAATTTCGGTGACAACTAAGGGCCTGGAACACCGACGGATTCGCGTTGATCGGGCTACCTTTCCACTCACCCGCGGAGCGCACTCTTCCACCGCTAGGGGTCAGGTCGTGGCCCTCTTCTTGCGACGCTTGACGCGCTTGACGCGCAGCCTGGCCTTCTCCTCGTCCTTCGGCACGTACATCACGGAGACGCCGCCGCTCGGAAAGGTGAGGCGCAGCTTGTCGGTCCGCCTCGCGATCTCCTGCATCAGCGCGCGATAGCTCGTCCTGCCGAGATAGCTCCTGGCCCCGCTCGTGGAGAAACCGGGAATCTTCGCCAGCTCGCGCAGGATGACCTTCTTCGCCGTGCTCTGGTTCGGCTGGAGGCTGGTGACCCGGATGGTGTAGTCGACCGCCTGGTCGATGCGTGCGGCCGCGTCGGTGGCCTCGTTTGCTGTCTGTGCCGCCATCTCGGACGCGGCCTGCGCGGCGGCGCGGCGATCGGCGATCGTCCGCGCCAGCCGGCGCGTCTGATCGATGGGCCAGCGCGCGGCGTTGCCGGCCTTCTGTCCGATCCAGCGGGTCGCCTGCCGGATGAGCTGCCTGCGCGCCGGCTTGCGATAGCCCGTCGCCTGCAGGAAGTCCTGCATAGGAATGACGGTGTCGGCGTGCGTGCGGTAGGTGCTGAATACCTTGTGGGAGCGGGGATCGACGAGCACGGCGGTGCGCCGCTTGCGCTGGCGCAGCAGCTTGAGCACGGGCACGAAGTCGGAGTCCCGCGTCAGCAGGACGAACTCGTCGATGCGGGGCTTGTCGCGGGTGAACTCGACGATGTCCATCGCCATCTTGATGTCGGCGCCGTTCTTCAGCCCCGCGAGCCTCTCGCACAGGACGCAGCTGAACCCGAATTTCTCGAAAGTGCCGCGCAGGTGGTTGGCGGCGGAGTTCCAGTAGATGCGCTTGGTGACGAAGCGCCGGCGCTTGCGGCGGGCGGCGTCGAACTCGCCGCGCTCGAGCCAGGCCACCCAGTTGGGAATCGTGTCCGGCAGGATTCGGTGCGCGACGTTCTCGTAGTCGATGAGGAGGGCACTGCGGATCGGCCAACCAATCATGACAGTCCTCGACGGGGCAAGGGGATCAGGGTGTGCAATTCGGAAAAGCTGTAGGCTGTGCTGCGCATGCTCCTCGCGGGTCCGGCCGGACGTGCAATGGTTCGCCCGGGTGGCGGAGATCGGGTTGCAGTCGGCAGCTAGTCGGGCGGCGAGCGCCGCCGCACCGCGGTGACGGCGGCGTCGACGTGCTCGCGCCAATGCGCCATGTATCTGGCGAACAGCTGCTCGGACGCGCCGTCGCCGCGGCCGGCCTTGGCCTGGCATGTGGAGAGCGTCTGTGCCGTCCAGGACGCCACGGCGCGGTCGTCGATGTAGCCCGCGGCGGGATCGTCGTTGAGGACGAGGCCGGCCCTGGCGTCGATCCAGGTCTTTGCCTGGGCGTCGAGGCAGGCCTCGAATGCGCCGTGGGTGCTCCATTCGATGCCGGCTGCGCGCAGAGCCTCGGACCCCGGCATCGCGACGCAGAGAAGCGTACCGGCCGGCATCGCCACTCGCCACCACGACCGCTTACGCATCATGGAACCTCCCCCGGCCGGTCGCGACCGACTTGCTACCCCGTCCCCGACTCCCCGCCCGGCGCGTCGATTACCTGCCGATGCGAGCCCGCCAGGAGGCATCAAAGGGCGGACGTTGTCCCGGTAGAAATGCCTCTGCGGATGTGGCATTTCGCGGGCTGTAGGGGAAATGCCGCTTGGCGGGCTCGTTGCGCCGGAAAGGCGCGCCGAGCAGCCATGCCGTTCAGGTCGGCCTGCCCTCGAAGAACTCCTTCACCTTGGCGAAGAAGCCGGCCGAATGCGGCGAGGTCTCCTTGTTGCTCTCGCGCTCGAAGGCCTCGAGCAGCTCGCGCTGCTTGCGCGTGAGGTTCTTGGGCGTCTCGACCTCCACCTGGATGTACATGTCGCCCAGCACCTTGGAGCGCAGCACCGGCATGCCCTTGCTCTTCAGGCGGAACTGCTTGCCGCTCTCGGTGCCTTCCGGCACCCGCACCCTGGTCATCTCGCCGTCGATGGTGGGCACGTCGATCTGGCCCCCCAGCGCCGCCGTCGTCATGGAGATCGGCACGCGGCAGAAGATGTCGGCGCCGTCGCGCTGGAAGAAGTCGTGCGGCCTGATCGACAGGAAGATGTAGAGATCGCCCGGCGGCCCGCCGCGCACGCCCGCCTCGCCCTCGCCGGCCAGGCGGATCTTGGTGCCGTCCTCCACCCCCGCCGGAATGTTGACGGAGAGCGTCCGCTCCTGGACGACGCGCCCGGAGCCCGAGCAGGCGATGCAGGGGTCGCTGATGATCTCGCCGCGCCCCTGGCAGCCGGGGCACGTGCGCTCGATGGTGAAGAAGCCCTGGCTCGCGCGCACCTTGCCGTGGCCGGCGCAGGTCGGGCAGGTGGTCGGCTGCACGCCGGGCGAGGCGCCGGTGCCCGTGCAGGTGGAGCAGGTTACGCTGGTCGGAACCCGGATCTGCGCAGTCTTGCCGGAGTAGGCCTCCGGCAGGTCGATCTCCATGTTGTAGCGCAGGTCCGCGCCGCGCTCGCGGCCCCCCGAGCGCTGGCGGCTGCGGCGGCCGCCCATGAACTCGCCGAACAGGTCGTCGAAGATGTCCGACATGGAGGTGGCGAAGTCGGGACCGAAACCGTGGCCGCGGCCGTGCCCGTCGAACGCCGCATGCCCCATGTGGTCGTAGGCACCGCGCTTCTGTGGGTCCTTCAGGACCTCGTAGGCCTCGTTGAGCTCCTTGAACTTCTGCTCCGCAGACTTGTCGCCGCTGTTGCGGTCGGGGTGGCAGTCCTTGGCGAGGCGGCGAAAGGCCGACTTTATGTCTTGGTCGCTCGCCCCGCGGGAGAGCCCGAGGACCTCGTAGTAGTCACGCTTGGCCATGAGCCGGGTTTCCAGTCTTCTTGTCGTCGCCGCAGATGGCCGCGCACCCGGCCCGCGGACAAAAACCTGGCCCCCGCCCACTGGGTCAGCACTTGCGCTCTGACGGGTGGACGAGGGCCTGCATTCGGGTATACCCCCTGGGAAGGTCTCAGGCAGACTTCTTCTTGTCGTCCTTCACTTCCTCGAAGTCGGCATCGACCACGTTGTCGCCGCCGCCGGACTTCTTCTGTCCGCCTGCATCGCCGCCGCCTTGCTGGCCGCCGTAGACGGCCTCACCCAGCTTCAGGGACGCTTGCGCGAGCGCCGTCAGCTTGTTCCTGATCTCGTTCACGTCGTCGGACTTCGCCGCCGTCTTCAGGCCGGCCATGGCGGTCTCGATCGCGGTCTTGTCGGCGGCCGGGAGCTTGTCGCCCGTCTCCTTGAGCGACTTCTCGGTGGTGTGGATCAGGGCATCGGCGTTGTTGCGCGCCTCGATCAGCTCGCGCTTCTTGCGATCGTCCTCCTTGTAGCGCTCGGCCTCCTCGGTCATGCGCTTGATGTCGGCGTCGGAGAGGCCGCCCGAGGCCTGGATGCGGATCGACTGCTCCTTGCCCGTCGCCTTGTCCCTGGCGGACACGTGCACGATGCCGTTGGCGTCGATGTCGAAGGTCACCTCGATCTGCGGCATGCCGCGCGGCGCCGGCGGGATGCCCACCAGGTCGAACTGGCCGAGCAGCTTGTTGTCGGCCGCCATCTCGCGCTCACCCTGCGAGACGCGGATCGTCACCGCGCCCTGGCCGTCCTCGGCGGTCGAGAACACCTGGCTCTTCTTGGTCGGGATGGTGGTGTTGCGGTCGATGAGGCGCGTGAACACGCCGCCCAGCGTCTCGATGCCGAGCGACAAGGGCGTCACGTCGAGCAGGAGCACGTCCTTCACGTCGCCCTTGAGCACGCCGGCCTGGATCGCCGCACCCACGGCCACCACCTCGTCGGGGTTGACGCCCTTGTGCGGCTCCTTGCCGAACAGCTCCTTGACGATCTGCTGCACCTTCGGCATGCGCGTCATGCCGCCGACAAGGACCACCTCGCCGATGTCGGCCGCCTTGAGGTCGGCATCCTTGAGGGCCTGCATGCACGGGCCCTTGGTGCGCTCGATCAGGTCGTCGACCAGGCTCTCGAGCTTGGCGCGGGTGAGCTTCATCGTCAGATGCAGCGGCGACTGCGTCTGCGGGTTCATGGAGATGAAGGGCAGGTTGATCTCGGTCTGCTGCGAGGAGGAGAGCTCGATCTTGGCCTTCTCGGCGGCCTCCTTGAGGCGCTGCAGGGCGAGCTTGTCGCCCCTGAGATCGATCTGGTACTCCTTCTTGAACTCGTTGGCGAGGTACTCGACCAGGCGCATGTCGAAGTCCTCGCCGCCGAGGAAGGTGTCGCCGTTGGTCGATTTCACCTCGAACACGCCGTCGCCGATCTCCAGGATGGAGATGTCGAAGGTGCCGCCGCCCAGGTCGTAGACGGCGATGGTCTTGGATTCTTTCTTCTTGTCGAGGCCGTAGGCGAGCGCCGCCGCGGTCGGCTCGTTGATGATGCGCAGCACTTCCAGGCCCGCGATCTTGCCCGC
>CAWIXS010000023.1:0-97090 GCA_963840075.1 uncultured Alphaproteobacteria bacterium
GCGTCCGAGGATGTCAAACGTCTCGCAGTCCATGATGAAGATGCCAGGCGGCCCGTCGGTGCCGTCCTTGCCGGCGCCGCCGAGCGTGCTGACGTAGATACCTTCCGGACCGCAATGGACAGTGTGGGGCCGCGAATAGCCGGTCTTCTTGAACACCTCCTCGGGCTCGATAACCTTGTGAATCTTTGCCTTGGTGGGATCGGGTTTTGTGTCGATGACATAAATGCGCGAAGAGCGGAGCCCGGGAATGATGAGGTAGCGCCGTTCGAGGAATGCGTGGCCGGTGAGCGGCGACAAGGACGACGAGCAGGCGTTCCAACCGAAATGGTGGAACTCGTCGCCCTTATTAGGCATCGTCACCGTGTGGACGATCTGGCTGTATGTCGGTGAGCCAAGCTTTACATCGACCACCGCGAGCGCGTCGGGCTTCGAGAAGTCCGGGCTGAGCAGCAACGTGTAGGCGAAGTTTTCCGGCGCCGCTTCCATCGCCAGCTTCGGCGATGCGTGGAAAGTCGGATCAGGCCTCATTGTCATTTGGAGTTCCTCCTATTTGGTTCGACGCGCATGGTGCCTTTTGTCAGGTGGGCTCGTGTGCGCCTATCCGAGCAGCCGGAGTTTATCACAGCCAAAGGCACGTGAGTTCGATTCCAGCGAGATCATTTGCACCTTACGACGCCTCATGGGGTGGACCGTTCGAGAGGACCAGGGCTGTCCGAGCCGCCACCACGCCCCTTCGATGAAGTCGGCAAGACTGCTCGCCTTCTGGGCGCCAGTCACAAATTGAGCCCCCTGCAGGCAGCGGAGCCCAAGCCTCCAACAGTGTCGCGCAGATGGCTTGGATTTGGGAGTTTATGGGCAAGCCGGGCTCGTTAAGCGGGGAGCCCAGTCGCTCCAGCAGCATCGCGCCTCGAGTCTCATCGTGACGAAGCACTGACGTAGCCTCGCCCCTGCGCGGCGAGCAGCGTGCGCAATTCGCTGGCCGCAGGATCAAGCCCAGGAATGGCGATCTTTAGCGCGTCGTCCAGGCCCTCCGCCGTCATGACCTCCACCACCAAGGCTTCAGTTCCGCCGGGTAGCGTTCGGCCAACGGACAGGCCCCAATCGCTGGCGAGGTCGCAGACAAGACCGTCAAGTCGCGCAAGCCAATCCAGGCCTGTCTCCCCAACGGCCAGCGCTTTGCGTCGTACCTTGTCGGGTACTTGCAGAGCAGTGTCCATCATTGGTGTCGCCGGCTCAATTGCTGAGCTGATCGCTTACACTTGCGGCCGCCAAGAGCGTCACCAGTCCCCCAACAGGCCGGCGGTCCAGGCAATATCTGCCAGAGGCCGAGAGTGGGCAACTTGAACGACTGTTCTTGGGACGGAGCGCCCGTTCACTGCACTGTAGCGTATCCGTGCCGGTTACAGAGCTATTTACACCGTCCCGACGAACCAATCAGCACGCCTGCTCGTGATATCGATGGACGCCGCCTTGCGCCGAGCCTTTCCGTTCCTCCGCCGGTCGGGCGCGGCCTCTCGTTCCTGGCAGAAGACTAACCACATGGCCAAACGAAGCCGCCTCGCCGCCATCATCAACACGCTCACCGAGACTGACCTTGCGGGGCTGCTACCCCGCTGCAGTCGGCATGCTGACAGCGCTTGGCAAGAGCCGCCCGAGACCGAACCGACGCCGCCATCAAGCGCGTGGCATTGCTCCTCCTGCGCGAGGGAAAGACTGATTGCGCCGACGCTCCCCCCGTGATGACGGGCCTGCTGCACTGAAACGGGGTTGGTCGTGTTCTCGCCGCCTCAAGCATCTACGTCTGGCGAGCTCTTTCCTCTGTTATTGCCGTCCAGACCGGCGGCGTTGTCGGTTGCGCCCGCCGAATAGCAGCCCGAGGTAATTTCGGAACTGCTCCGACTGCCGTGCTGTCATTCGAACGTCGCCATAGGCGCGCTGAAGAACAAGACCACCCTCGATGATGGACACCATCATCTCTGCGAGCTGGCGTGCCGTCACGGGCAGCGCCGGGTCATACCGGTCGAGCACCGATATCCAGTTGGAGAGCCCGCTGGCCACAGCGTTCGGCGCGGCGGGACTTCTGTGTCAGACCTGACGGGGGATCACGTCTTTGCTATCGCGCCTTGACGCGACAGCGCTTGCCTGCGATCTATGTAAATGTTATATACATTCACACTAACTCTTGGACCGGGAGAGTGCCGCAATGTCTGAGGTGATCGCCCGCATAGACGGTTTCGGCAGGCCGGCCTGGATCGTGCTGATGGTGCTCGGCTTCATCGTGTACTGGCCCATCGGCCTGGCGGTCCTGGCCTACATCATATGGAGTGGACGGATGGGATGTGGATGGCATGGGCGCCCGGGCGGCGACATCGAGCAGTGGCGCCAGCGCGCCGTCGAGCGGGTGAACCGCGCGGCGCAGCATTGGGAGCACACGCGCACCCGCTGGGAGGAGCGCAGGGAGCGCAGGCAGCGCTGGGGCGGCCCTCGTGGCGGCGGCCTGCATGAGACCGGCAACCGCGCCTTCGACGAATATCGCGCCGAGGCGCTGCGCAGGCTGGAGGAGGAAGCCGGCGAGTTCCGCGCCTTCCTGGAGCGTCTGCGCATGGCGAGAGACCGCGCCGAGTTCGACGAGTATATGAAGGAGCGGCGCGACCGTTCCCCCGGCTCCGGGCCCGCCGGGCCGCAAACGCCTCCGCAGCAGTAGGTTCGAGGTTTCAGGGATCAGGTTTCAGGGGTGAAGGTGCCGCACCGGCACTCCTGCGACCTGAGACCTGACCTCCCAAAAACCTGGCCCCTGAAATGACCATGCTGCTGATCATGGTCGCCGTCCTCACGGCGCCGTTGCTGATCGCCTTGATGATGCGCGGTTTCAGCCCGCGGGTCAGCCTCGATGTGGCGGGCATCATCGGCCTCGTCCTCTTGTTCCTGTTCGCGGCCGGCGGTCATTTCCTCGCGGCGCGCACAATCGCCGAGATGGTGCCGCCATTCGTGCCGGCACGCGTGCCGCTGATCTACCTGACGGGCGTGATCGAGATCGCGCTGGCGCTCGGCATCGCCGTGCCCGCCACGCGCCGGCTCGCGGGCCTCGCGGCCATCGCCGCCTTGGCGCTTTTCTTTTCTGCCAACATCTACGCAGCGCTCGCCCGAGTGGACATCGCCGGCCACGCCTGGGGTGCCGCCTATCTGCTGTTCCGCGCGCCGCTGCAGGCGCTCCTCATTGCCTGGACCTGGTGGTTCACGCTGCGCTCCGCGGCTCCGGCACGTGCAAGCGGCACGCCGCACCCCCTGTCATTGGCGCAGGGCTGACGGCCCGACGGCTGACGACATCGGCCTTGAGCGACGCCCCACGCAGGTCGTAGGCTCGTCTCTCGCTCCGGCGCGAAGATCGGCGTGAACGGGAGGCTGCCATGAAGTTCCTGTGGTTCCATCTGATGCCCTACAAGGAGCTTCCCGCCGACTTCAAGGAGAAGCACCGCTCGGTCTGGGTCGACATCCATTCCTCGCTGTTCGACCCCAGGCGCGCGCACCACATGTACAACGAGTTCCTCGACGAGCTCGAGCACGCCGCCGATTGCGGCTTCGATGCCATCTGCTGCAACGAGCACCATTCCAACGGCTACGGCCTGATGCCGTCGCCGAACCTGATCGCCACGGCGCTCGCGCGCCGCACCACCAACGCGGCGATCTGCGTCTTGGGCAACAGTCTCGCCCTCTACAATCCGCCGACCCGGGTGGCGGAGGAGTTCGCCATGATCGACTGCATCTCGGGCGGGCGGCTGATCGCCGGCTTCCCGGTCGGCACGCCGATGGACACCACCTACGCCTACGGCACCAACCCGAGCCAGCTGCGCGACCGCTACTACGAGGCGCACGATCTCATAAAGCGCGCCTGGACCGAGAAGGACACGTTCGCCTTCAACGGCCGCTTCAACCAGCAGCGCTATGTGAACATCTGGCCGCGGCCGATCCAGCAGCCGCATCCGCCGATCTGGATTCCCGGCGCCGGCTCGGTCGAGACCTGGCACTGGGCGGCGCGGATGGAGTACGTGTTCTGCTACCTCTCCTACTACGGCTACAAGATGGCCAAGACCGTCATGACGGGCTTCTGGGAGGAGATGGCCCGCCTCGGCAAGGACCGCAATCCCTACCGCGCGGGCTTCGCCCAGGTGATCGGTGTGGCTGAGAGCCGGCAGCAGGCGTTCGACCTCTACGGCGAGGCGGCAGAGTATTTCTACGGCCGCTGCCTGCACGTCGACCCGCGCTTTGCCGCCCCGCCCGGCTATGTGACGGAAGCGACCCAGCGCGCCGGCATCGAGAGCCAGATCAAGATGGCGGCCGAGAAGAGGGCAGGGCCGTCGAGCCTGTCGGGGCTCGCGCGCGACATGCAGGGCATCGTCGACAACGGCTATGTCATCATCGGCTCGCCCGACGAGGTCGTCGAGCAGCTCACCGAGCTGGCGACGACGCTCAATGTCGGCCAGCTGATGCTGATGATGCAGTTCGGGAACCTCGAGACCGAGACCGTCAAGTACAACACGCGCCTGTTCGCCGAGAAGGTGATCCCGAAGCTGAGACCGCTGTTCTCCGAGTGGGAGAACCGCTGGTGGCCGAAGCCCCTGGAGCAGCGCCAGCGCGCGCCCCTCCCCGCCTTCATGCCAGCCACCGCGGCCGAGTGATCCGCATGCGCAAGAGGCCACCTTCGGAATTGGGGCGACGCGCTCGCCGCAGCGTCCCCTCCCCCTTGCGGGGAGGGACAGGGTGGGGGGATTGCAGAACATCAGATGTGGCGGTTCCCCCCACCCCTAACCCCTCCCCGCACCTGCGCCGAAGGCGCACAAGCGAGCTTCGCCCGCTTTGGCCCCTGCGGGGCCAGAGGGGAGGGGAATCCCGTCGGCGCAAGTTGGGGCGGGAATCCGCGCAGCGCTCGTGTGCCGGTAGAGCGGAGCGTGCGGCATGAGCGAGCCAGAGACGACGACCATCGACATCAACGGGTTTGCCACGCGCGTGTGGCGCAAGGGCGCGGGCGCGCGCATCGGCTTCCTCGCCGGCTTCGGCGGGCTGCCCAAATGGGTGCCGTTCCTCGACCGCCTCGCGGAGAAACGCACCGTGATCGTGCCCTCGCTGCCGGGCTTCCCCGGCGGCGACCGCGGCCACTCCGTGCTCGACAGCCATCTCGACTGGGTGCTGGCGGTGCGCGAGCTGATCGACAAGGCCGGCCTCGCCGGCGCCGATCTCGCCGGCAGCTCGGTCGGCGGCTCGCTCGCCGCCGAGGTGGCGGCGATCTGGCCCGAGAAGGTCAAGCGGCTGGCGCTGATCGCCCCCTTCGGCCTCTACGACGAGGAGGACCCCGCCACCGACCCGTGGGCGCAGAAGCCCGACGAGCAGGCCGCCCTCATGACGCTGCGCCCCGAGGTCTACAAGGCGCTCAAGGAGATGCCCGCCGGGGCAAACTCGATCGAATGGCCGATCGAGCAGACGCGCGCGTCCGAGGCCGCGGCACGCATCTTCTGGCCGCTGGGCAACACCAGGCTCAGGCGCCGCCTCCCCCTCATTGCGGCCCCCACCCTGATCCTCTGGGGCGCCGAGGACCGCGTGCTGCCCCGGAGCCATGCCGGCGTCATCGCCGAGGCCATCGGGGCCAAGGCGGAGATCAGGATCATCGCCGGCGCGGCGCATCTGGCGGAGCTGGACAAGCCCGACGAGGTCGCCGCCGCCATCCTCGGCTTCATGAGCTGACGCGAGCGGCGCATTCTCAGCGGCTGCGTGAGCCTTTCCTCGAGCCGGGGTTCAGATGCAGCGGCGGTGAGGTGGCCTACACGGAGCAAATTGACTCCGAACGGTTCAAACCGCAACTGCGCTGCCTGCCACATCTAACTGTTTCGACGACCAATCAGTAGAAGGGTGGCTGGAAGCCCAGCCACTGGCGCGCCTTCCCAGCTTTCGCTGGCATCGCCCAATTCCTCGATGTGGATGAGCTGACACCCCGAAGAGAGAATGGCGGAAATGCAGTCGGCGACAGTCCAGTGGAACTCGAATTGCTCCAAGTCACCCGGCTCGGGGTACAATACGTCTGGCGCAACCTCTGAACGGTGAGGACCACGATCAAAGTAGTTGAAGCCGACTTCAAGATGATCTGGCGTCCTTTTCCACACACGGCGAAACGGATGATACTCGCTAACGATCAGCCTTCCGGCAGGCTTAAGGATGCGAACGGCTTCGCTGTAGTAGCACCGCAGGTCAGAAACCCATACCGCTACATGGCCCCCGGTGTAGGTGACGTCATACCTCTCGTCGTCTAGTGCAGACAGGTCAACAACGTCGGCTCGCACAAAGTCCACTTGAAGGCCGAGTTCAGCAGCACGGCGACGTGCAACCTCGAGCTGTTGCTCTGAGATGTCGACACTCGTCACCTTTGCGCCTAGCCCGGCAAGAGCAAAGACGACCTGGTTGTCGCCGCTGCCAAGCACCGCAACATTCTTACCGGCGATATCGCCGAACCAATTGAGTTCAGTTGCAAAGAGAGCGAGCGATGGATCGCGATGGCACCTTTGCCAAATGCCGCGCGTGTCGGCCCGACGTGCCCAGGACGCGGAGCCGACCTCCCAGCGACGACGATTGGCTTCATGGAAATCGTGAGGCATGCTTGCGCTCCCGTCACAGAGTATCCGGCCCCTTGGTGCGGATCGAAAACCTAAGCGGGGGCGAGGTAACCACGCAATCGACGCCGTCTGCGCATAGACAGGCCGCCCCCTACCACTTTCAGTCTAACCGAAGCGCACGCCCGCTTCTGGCACATCCCCGACGCGGGCGTGTCGGGTTGCCGATGCCTTGCCGTAGTCCGCCCGTGGCTACCCCTCCCAGCGCGGGCAGCGAGGCTGAAAGAACACCCCCGCGTGACGGGAAGAGGCCAGCGGCAAGCGGGCATCGCCGTACCGGCAAGACGCGATCGGCGACTTGGCGTTAACGGTTGCATGTCCCAAACCAATTTGACCGCTGGCGAGCGTTCGGGTCCGAAGACACCCGGGTGCCTGGGACCTGCGAGAGGCCACTGGGCGGTCACGCCAGGCGTTCTGGCGGGCATTCTACGGCGGCCCCCGGGAAGCAGGGTGCCCGCGTGCAGCCATACGCCTGCTTCCCCCTCGTCAACAGTGTTTCGACAGGGACAGTTGGCAATGCAAGCGCCACGTCATGGCGACGGAAGCGCTGGCTCGCGTGGCCCTACATCACAGCAGCTTCTTCAGCTCCGTCCTGAGGGCAGGCTCCAGGTCCTCGCGGGCGAGCGCGTAGGCAACGTTGGCGGTGAGGAAGCCGAGCTTGGTGCCGCAGTCGTAGATGGTCCCGTCGAAGCGGAAGGAATAGAAGGGCCGCGTCGCGGCGAGCCGGATCATGGCGTCGGTGATCTGGATCTCGCCGCCGGCGCCGCGCTCGCCCGCCGCCAGGATGTCGAAGATGGCGGGCTCCAGGATATAGCGGCCGGAGATGTGCAGGTTGGAGGGCGCCGTGCCGGGCTTGGGCTTTTCCACCATCGCCGTGACGCGCGAGCTCTTGGCCTCGGCATCCTCGACGCCGACGATGCCGTACTGGTGCGCCTGGTCCGCCGGCACCGGGGCAACGGCGATGTAGTTGCCGGGGTCTGCAGCATGGGCCTCGATCATCTCGCCGATGCACGGCCGCTCGGCGTGGTGCAGCACGTCGGGAAGCAGCAGGGCGAACGGCTCGTTGCCGACGATCTCGCGCGCGCACCACACCGCGTGCCCGAGGCCCATGGGGGCCTGCTGGCGCGTGAAGCTGGTCTGGCCGGGCTTCGGCAATTCGCGCGTCAGGATTTCGAGCTCGGCCGTTTTGCCGCGCTCGGCGAGCGTGCGCTCCAGCTCGTACTGGCTGTCGAAATGGTCCTCGATGGCGCCCTTGTTGCGGCCCGTGACGAAGATGAAATGCTCGATGCCGCCGGCGCGCGCCTCGTCCACCACGTGCTGGATCACCGGGCGGTCCACCACGGTGAGCATCTCCTTGGGGATCGCCTTGGTGGCGGGCAGAAACCGGGTGCCGAGCCCCGCCACGGGAAACACGGCCTTGCGAATGCGATGTGACACTGCGAGCTACTCTCTCAGGTCGGCTGGCCTTCGCCAGGAGCGACAAAGGGGACATATGACCGGTCGAAAGTGCAACAGGCGGCGACCGTGAGTCCCAAGCATCCGCCCAAGCAAGGGATTTTCGTATACGCCCTGTCAGATTATCCTAGAGCGGATTGATTTTGGAGGACCCGGGACGTCGTCTGGGCTCGACCTGGCCGGCGCCTTCACTCACGCTCCGCCTCCGACACCGCCGTTTCGGGTGGCATTCGGGCATTTTCTGTCAGGGGCTTGACCATAGCACCTGTTTAGGGCTAGCGCGCACCACTGATTCGCCTGTTAGTTGAGCGTGACCTTGTCGCAATCAAGGCGCACGAGCTGAGGGGGAAGATCCTGAGACATCTCGGCCCATCGAGCTGTGGACGACCTTTGCGGCGCTGCACCCACCGCGTATGGCGCGGATTACTGCTCGCGCTCGGCCTCTGCGCCCTGCTCCAGATGTCTGCCGCGCTGGCCCAGAGCAACGACGGCTTCCGCCGGTTCGTCGAGGCGCTGTGGCCGGAGGCCGAGGCCAAGGGCGTGTCGCGCGCCACCTTCGATGCGGCCTTCAAGGGCGTGGTGCCCGATCTGTCGCTCCCCGACCTCGTGCTGCCCGGCAAGACCCCGAGCGGTGCGAAGGGCCAGGCCGAGTTCACCAGAACGCCCGCCGAGTACCTCAATGTGGGCCAGCTCGCCGGGCTCGCCGAGCAGGGCAAGGCGCTCCTCGTCAAGCATCGCGACGCCCTCGAGAAGATCGAGCGCGAGATTGGCGTGCCGCGCCAGGTCGTGCTCGCCATCTGGGGGCGCGAATCCGCCTTCCGCGCGCCGCGCTCGCCGCACTATGCCGTTCGCGTGCTCGCCACCCAGGCCTGGACCGGCCGCCGCAAGGAGATGTTCCGCAACGAGCTCCTCCATGCCCTGAAGCTGCTCGAGGACGGGGTGCGCACGCGCGAGGGCATGACCTCGTCGTGGGCCGGCGCCATGGGGCTCACGCAGTTCATGCCGTCGGAGTACTACACGCTGGCCTACGACCTCGACGGCGACGGCCGCAAGGACATCTGGGGCTCGGTGCCGGACGCGCTCGCCTCGGCAGCCAACCAGCTGCGGGGGAGGGGCTGGGTGCCGGGCCAGACCTGGGGCTACGAGGTGCGGCTGCCGGCCGCGGCGTCCTGCCTGCTGGAGGGGCCGCCCCATGCCAAGAAGCTCCGCGACTGGGTGAAGCTCGGCGTCGTGCGCGTGCGCAACCGGCCGTTTCCAGCCGAGGCGCTCGACCAGGACGCCTTCATCCTGACGCCCGGCGGCGCGCACGGCCCGGCATTCCTGGCGCTCGAGAACTTCATGGTCATCAAGCGCTACAACATGTCGGACCTCTACGCGCTGTTCGTCGGCAACCTCGCCGACCGCATCGGCGGCGAAGGCGACTTCCACGCGCCATGGGGCGCCGTGCGGCAGCTCTCCGCGCTCGGCATCGAGGAGATCCAGAAGCGCCTGCAGGCCCGCGGGTACGAGATCAGCAAGATCGACGGCAAGGCGGGCATGAATACGCGCGCCCTGATCGGGGCCTATCAGAAGGCGAGCGGCCTCAAGATCGACTGCTGGCCCTCCGAGGCACTGCTCTTAAGCCTGCGCGGCAGCCCGGGCCGCGAGCGGGAGGCCCGTCCCGCGGCCGGCAAGAGCGCGTCGGGAGGCGATTAACCCTATTGCTGCCCTTGTGGCGGCCTACGAAGTGCAGCATGCTGGAGCACGGCAAGATCGAAGCGAGCGGACGAAGCGCCGAGGGCCGGCGGGCGACGCCCGATCCTCGGCCCCGCGGAGGAGTGCTGGCCCTGCTGCACAGCCCGGGACGGAGCCTGCGTGCCTGTCTCGTCGCCCTTGCGGCGCTGGCTGTTCTTGCCCTCCTCGCGCCGCGCAGCCCGCTGGCGCAGGAGGGCTTCCCCGGCACCAGCTACATAACGCCGTTCCCGGCGGGCGACATCTACCGCATGCAGGTCTACGGCGACGCCTTTGCCGAAGGGCTGTTGGGCGGTCTCGTCGATACCTTCACGGGCGACATGCGCGTGCAGCTGCAGAAGAAGCGCCGTGCGCTCGCGGGCGTCACGCGGTTCGACTTCGAGGACGAGGTCAGGGCCGAGGAGGCGGGCCGCGACACCGTGCACGTCGCCGTCGTCATGATCGGCTACAACGAGCGCTACCACATCCGCGCCTCCGCGCGCGAGCGCATCGAGTTCGGCACGGCCGAGTGGCGCGAGGAGTACGGCCGGCGTGTCGACCGCCTTGCCAAGACGCTGAAGAAGCGCGGCATGGCGGTCTACTGGGTCGGGCTGCCGATCATGCGGAAGGCCGAGCTCAACGACACGGCGCAGCTCATCAACGATGTCGTGCGCGAGCGCGCCTATCTCAACGGCATCAAGTATATCGACACCGCCGCGCACTTCGCCGACGAGCTGGGCAACTACACCCCGTACGGGCCGGACGTTGCGGGCAAGCAGCGGCTGGTGCGCGATGTCGACGGGGTGCTGTTCACCTGGGCCGGGTTTCGCAAGCTCGCGTACTTCGTCGAGCGCGACATCAAGCGCGACCTGACGCTGTCCCGCAGCGAGCGCTCCATCCCACTGGCGGGCTCGGAGGCGGAGCAGAAGCGCATCGCGGCACTGCGCCCGCGCTCCCCCGACAAGGATGCGGGCAGCAAGGGAAGCGCTACCGCGGGGAAGGACGCCAAGGGCAAGGACGCCGCGAAGAGCGCGCCGAAGACCAGTGCAGCGGGTCCTGCGGGCGAGAAGCAGGCCGCTGCCGACACGGCGGCCGATCCGAAGGCCGACCATGGCCGCATCGTGCTCAAGACCGTTGCCGCGGGGGGCCGCGAGGAGACCGTGACGCTCGAGCTTCCCCGGCCGGCCATTCCGACGGCCGTGCTGCAGCTCATTACCCGCAAGGAGACCGGCGAGCGGCCCTCGCCCATGGGCGACGTGCTGGCCGACGATGTCGGCGGGGGGATCGTGGTGCTGAGCTCGGTCACGCCGCTCGGCACAGGCCCCGGAGGCCCGCGCAAGGCGGCACCCGGCCAGCCCTACTATCAGGTCTGGTTCAAGGGCGAGCGCCTGCCGCCCAGATCCGGCCGCTCGGACGACATGAGCTGGCCGCGGTCCGATCCGGAGATCGTCATCGAGCCGCCGCCGCGCGCAAAATCGCCCCGGCCGTCGGCCAAGATTCCTCCGCGCAGCTAGCGGCTCATCGCCGGCTCAGGCGCTGGTCTCCTGGACGGGGCGCGGCCGGCGCCGGCCGCGGTCGAGCTTGCTGCGCTGGCCGATCCTGGCGACCATGCCGACCTTGCGCAGCGCCGCTTCGAACGCATCGCGAATGGCGAGGCCGAGCTCCTCGTTGGCGTTGCTGCCGACGCGCTCGTGGCTGACCACGATGGGCCTGCGGCGCGGCACGCCGATCTCGATCTTGATCTGGTAGACCTTGGGCCGCAGCGCCGTGCGCTGCGGCACCTCGATGCCGACGCGGCAGCTCGTCATGCGCTCGAAATGCTTCCCGAGCTTGGCGACCTTCTCGCGCACCCGCTGCTCGACGGCCTCGCTCTTCTCGACCCCGTGAAAATGAACCTCGACTGGCATGGTCATGAAATCGCCCTTTCGACTGGGGGACCTCCATTCCACACGTGGGAGCACCGTCCGTTCGGGTCAAGATGCCCGGACCACAGCCGCGCCCGGATTCCGCTCTCCCTCTGGCCCCGCAGGGGGCCAAAGCGAGCGAAGCTCGCTTGTGCGCCTTCGGCGCAGGTGCGGGCAGGGCCAGGGGTGGGGGAACCCCGTCCCGGATGTTCTGCAATCCCCCCACCCCCGGATCAAGTCCGGATCAAGTCCGGGGCAGGCTGTGTCCCTCCCCCACGTTTAGAGTACGCGCCTCCGGCGCGACGGGGGAGGCGACGCTGCGACCCGCCTCTCGCTCCATGTCGACCGCCGGTCGCCTGCAAGTGTGACGGCTGGAGCGACGGCTTGGCCGCGGCCATGCGCATTGCATGAGCGGGCCGGGGCGAATAGCATCCGGCATCCAAGCACAAGAGCCTGGGACGGAGACGTTCCTCTTCCACCGCTAGCACGGAGCAAGGTTGGGCCATGGCGACGTACAACATCCTTCTGATGGGCGCTTCCTACGGGTCGCTGCTGGCCTCCAAGCTGCTGTACGGCGGGCACAAGATCCATCTCGTCTGCCTGCCCCCGGAGGCGGAGCTCATCAACGCCGAGGGCTTCCGCGTGCGCCTGCCGGTGCGCGGCCGCAAGGAGCCCGTCGTGCTCGAACTCGCGCCAGCTGCCCGGCAAGGTGACGGCGGGCGGCACCGCGGGCGTCAACCCTGGCGATTACGACCTCGTCGGCCTGTGCATGCAGGAGCCGCAGTACCGCTCGCCGGGCGTGCGCGAGCTGCTCGACGCGGTGGCCAAATCGCGCGTGCCGTGCATGTCGATCATGAACATGCCGCCGCTGCCCTACATGAAGCGCATCCCGGGTCTCGACGCGGAGTCGCTGCGCCCGGCCTATACCGACCCGACGGTGTGGGATGCGTTCGATCCCAAGTGCATGACGCTCAACAGCCCCGACCCGCAGGCGATCCGCCCGCCCGAGGAGAAGGTCAACGTGCTGATGGTCACGCTGCCGACCAACTTCAAGGTGGCCAGGTTCGACGACGAGAAGGCGACCGCCATGCTGCGCCAGCTGGAGAAGGACGTGGAGGCGGCGCGCTTCGACACCCCGGAAGGCAAGATCGAGCTGCCCGTGAAGCTCAAGGTGCACGATTCGATCTTCGTCCCGCTCGCCAAGTGGGCGATGCTGCTGGCCGGCAACTACCGCTGCGTCACGCCGGACGGCATGCGCACGGCGCAGGAGGCGGTGCATTCCGACATCGAGACCTCGCGCTCGGTCTACAACTTCGTCAACGACCTGGTCGTGAAGCTCGGCGCCAATCCGGGCGACATGGTGCCGTTCGAGAAGTACGCCGCCGCGGCCCAGAGCCTGGTGCGCCCGGCCTCGGCGGCGCGCGCGCTGCAGAACGGGGCGCCTTACATCGAGCGCGCCGACAAGCTGGTGCAGCTGATCGCCAAGCAGAAGGGCCTGAGCCACCCCGTCATCGACGCCACCGTGGCGCTGGTGGACTCCAGGCTGGAGGCGAACCGCAAGAAGGCCGCGTGATGCCGTAGGGTGCAACCGGGCGTCAGCCCGATTGCACCGATAGGCCCGCGGTGCAGCCGGCACCGGAGGGCTGCGTCAGGCGCGGTTGGAGCCCATGTCCCCCAAGCCCTTCACGCTGCAGGTTCCCGACGCCGCCATCGCCGACCTGCACGAGCGGCTGGCGCGCACGCGCTGGCCGGACGAGCCGCCGCTGGAGCCGTGGTCGACGGGCACCAGCCTGGCCTATGCGCAGGGCCTCGCCGAGTATTGGCGCACCGGCTTCGACTGGCGCGCCTGGGAGGCGAAGCTCAATGCCTTCCGGCAGCTCACCGTGCCGGTGGGCGGCATCGACCTGCATTTCATCCACGAGCCGGGGCGCAGGCCGGACGCCATGCCGCTGCTGATCTCGCACGGCTGGCCCGGCTCGGTCTTCGAGTTCCACAAGCTCATCCCGCTGCTCACCGAGCACTTCACGGTGGTGGCACCGTCGCTGCCGGGCTTCACGCTGTCGTTCAAGCCGGGGCAGAGGCGCTTCGGCGTGCAGGAGATCGCCGCGGTCTTCGCCGAGCTGATGACGGACGTGCTCGGATATGAGCGCTACGGCGTGCAGGGCGGCGACTGGGGCGGCTTCGTCGCCTCGGTGATGGGCCACCAGTATCCCGAGCGCCTGACGGGCATCCACCTCAACCTGCTGGCGGTGCGCCGCGACCCGGCGATGCTCCAGAGCCCGGCGCCCGAGGCGAAGGTCTACCTCGGCGAGCTCAACCACTTCCTCAAGGAGGAGATGGGCTATCAGTGGATCCAGGGCACGCGGCCGCAGACGCTGGCCTTCGGCCTGGCGGATTCACCCGCCGGCCTGCTGGCGTGGATCGTCGAGAAGTTCCGCGCCTGGACCGACAATGCCGGCAGCCCCGAGGATGCCGTGAGCCGCGACGAGATGCTGGCCAACATCGCGCTCTACTGGTTCACCGGCGCCATCGGGTCGTCGTTCTGGCCGTACTATGCGCGCATGCATTCCTCTTGGCCGATCGGTGAGGGTCAGACCGTCGGCGTGCCGATGGGCTACGCCGAGTTCCCCAAGGAGATCCTGCGGCCTCCGCGCTCGGTGGCGGCGCGGACCTACACCGACATCAGGCGCTGGAGCGTGATGCCGAAGGGCGGCCACTTCGCGGCCCTGGAGCAGCCCGAGGCGCTGGCCGGCGAGGTGCGGGAGTTCTTCGCGGGGCTGTAGGCTGCAGGCCGGATTGGGTGCAGGTCGGATCAGGCGCCAGCCGTAATCCGCCGATCGCCGGCGAAACGGCGGATTTCGCTTCGCTGATCCGCCCTACCACTACCACAAGCTGCGCGCCGGCTCGACCCAATTTGCGCCACGCCTGTGGACATATTGTTCGCCGACAGACCGGTGGCGCGCAAGGCGGCGGCCGTTCCATCGGCCCCGAGCCTGCGGTCGTGAACCGCATCGGGCGCGAGCGCGACCAATGCGTCGAGCGCACTGTTGCCGTGCGTGCCCATGGATTGGCATGCATGGATTGGCATGGAGGTGTGATGCACAGGTCAGTTGCCGCAGTCGCCGCTGGGCTCGGGCTGCTTTGCGCCGTCACCTCCGTTGCAGCGCAAGAGTCGACGCCGGTGAACCTGCTCGCCCTGCAAGGGGCGAAGCTGGAGCATGCGAGCGACCCGGACGCGGGCCCACCCGCGTTGAAGGCTCTGACCGACGGCGACGCGGGCACGCCCGTCGTCCTGGCCGGCACCGACAAGTCGCCTCTGACGCTCGTCATCGGCTTCGACGGCAAGCTGGTGTCCCTGGAGCAGCTCGAGGTGAGCCTCGGCAACGCCCCGAAGGAGAGCGGGGCAACCCATGTGGACCTCCTGGTCTCGTCGCTCTCGCCCCACGCCGGCTTCCACTCGGTGCGCTCCGACCCGCTCGCCCCGACCCAGAAGGCGCAGAGGTTCGCCTTCGGGGCGGTCGGTGCCAAGTGGATCATGCTGAAGGTCTCGGCCCCGCCCAACGCGCAACGCGTGAGCCTTGCCGAGATCAGGATTGTCGGCCGTGAGGGGCCTCCGCGGTCGCGCTACAAGTTCAAGGAGTCCCCCGCCAAGGCCTTCGACGTCCTGCGCCGGCTGGAAGGCAGCGCGGCGTTGAACCTGTCGATCACGCCGGACGAGGCCAGCCTGTTCGCCGATGCGCGCGACGGCAAGCTCGACGAGTGGTCGTTCGCCGAAGCCGCCTTGCTGGTCTCGGGCGTGCCCACGGCCGGGCGGCGCAAGGCCTACCTGGCGCGGCTGGATGCGATCGAGGCGCAGGCGCGCGCGGCCACGGCATCGGCCAAGAGCTCCTTCGAGCGCGGCGCGGCCCTGCTCAGGTTCGTCCATGGCGGACCGATGGCCAAAGGCTACGCGTCCGCTCAAACCAACGTATCGGCCATCCTCGACACGGGCACGTTCAACTGCGTCTCGTCGGCCGCGCTCTACAACATTCTGGCGCGCCGGCTCGGGCTCGACGCGCGCGCCGTGGAGGTGCCCGACCACGCCTTCTCCATCGTCTACGACGGCACCGCGCACGCCGACGTGGAGACGACGACCGCGGCCGGGTTCAACCCCGCGCGCAACAAGGCGGCGCAGGCCGAATTCGAGAAGCTCACCGGCTTCGCCTACATCCCCGACAGCCATCGCGACAGGCGCCGGGAGGTGGGCGAGCTGGGGCTCCTGGCCATCGTCTACTACAACCACGGCGTCGAGCTGACCCGGCAGAAGCGCTATCAGGAGGCGCTGCTGGCCAATTTCCGGGCGCTCAGCCTCGACCCGGAGCTCGCCTCGGCCGTCCAGAACGCGCTCGCCGTGCTGGCGAACTGGAGCGCCGAGCTCTTGCGCCAGCGCAAGTTCGACGATGCGCTCAACGTCGCCGGCATGGGGTTGCAGCTGGCGCCGCAGGACGCGGCGCTGCTCAACAACCACAAGGCGGTGTGGTCGCAATGGGGCGACGCGCTGGCGAAGGAAGGCAAGACCGACGAGGCACTGGCGGTCCTGCGCCGCGCCGAGCAGGCGATCCCCAACGCCGGTTTCGACCGCATGCGGGCGTGGGTGTTCATCCGCGAGGGCGAGGAGCGCATCAAGGCCGGCAACTGGCAGGGAGCCCTGCAGCTCGTGGAGCCGGGCCTTGCCAGGCTCGATGCCGCGCCGCGCGAGGAGCTCGCCAAGTGGGCCGACTCCCTCCACGCCCGCTGGGCGGAGAGCGAGATGCGCAAGGGCAATTTCGCCGGTGCGCTCGGCCTCGTTTCCAAGCGCCTGTCGGAGCAGCCGCAGGACCGGCGGCTGGCCAATCACCTCGCCTACCTGGTCCAGGAGCAGCTGAAGCACGTCGCCAGGGACGGGACCGATGCCGCCGATCGGATGATCCCCGACCTGCTGGTGCGCTTCTCGCAGTACCCGGACGTGAAAAAGGTTGCTGCGGCGCATCTCCAGCGCCGCGTACAGAAGCTGACCGACGAGGGAAAGTACGAGCTGGCCCTGGCGGCGGCGGAGCGCGTGGCCGACCTCATCGGCGATGCCAAGCTGGCGGCGGACACCACCGCCATGGCGTACCACCGCTGGGGCAGGCAGCTCGCCGGTGCCAAGCAGTGGGACCAGGCCCTCGGCGTCTACGAGAAGGCCCTGCCGAAGCTCGCCGACAAGGGGAGCGCGGAGAACAACATCAGGTACTACGTGCAGGAATGGGCGAAGGAGGTCCATGCCCGGCAGGGGCTCGAGGCTACGCGGGAGCTCTTGCGGCAGCAGCTGACGCGCTTCGCCCACGTCAGGGACGTTCACCGGGTCGTCAATTGGTATGTGGATCGTACGGTCCGGGACCTGGCGCGGCAGCGGCAATACGACGGCGCACTGGCTGCGCTCGATACCCTCTCCGGCCTTCTTCGCGGCTCCGACGATGCGGCGGGCTTTGCGGCAGTTGTCTACGACGCCTGGTCCAGCGAGCTGAGCCGCAAGAGCGACTGGCAGGGTGCCGTGGACGTCTACGACCGGGCGCTCCAGAAGTTTCCCAAGCACAGCCGTCTCGTCAACAATGCCGTGGCCGCCTGGGACAGGTGGTCGAGGACCTTCATGGACAAAAAGGACTGGCGCGGCGCCATCGGCATCTACGAGAAGGCGCTCGAGCGGATGCCGGACTCGGGCCCTCTCAAGCAGAACCTCAGGTACTGCCGGGACCAGCTGGAGAAGAGCCGGTAAGGAAAGAGGCGGTGCTGAAGAGGAAGGTCTGGGGAGCTGCGTCGGCACTCGTCATCGGCGGTGGCCTGCTCACCCTGGGCGTGTGGGCCGTTCGGCAAGGCGTAGCGCAGCCAGCGTGGGGTCAGTGCGATTGCGCCGCTGGGATCTCCTGAACGGCGGCGCCACATTGCACCCTACGAAACACCGCCCTACGGCATGGGCAGGGCCTCGTGCTCCTTCAGCACGCGGCCGGTGTCGATCTCGGCCTCCATCAGCTTGACGCGGTAGCCCCAAAGCTGGGCCAAGTACTGCAGCGTGCGCTCGGCCTCGGTCTTGTCGAGCAGCACGCCTTTGCGCACGTGGTGGGTGAGGACGAGGCGGCGGCTGCCCGAGAGGTCGGCGTCGGTGACCTGCAGGTCCGGGTCCTGGGCGGCCACGTCGTAGTGGCGCGCCAGCCGGCGGCGTACATCGCGGTAGCCCTGCTCGTTGTGGATGGCGGAGACGTCCATGGTGCTTTCGCGGGAGTCGTCGTCGACCGCGAACAGGCGGAAGTCGCGGATCAGCTTGGGGCTCAGGAACTGCAGGATGAAGCTCTCGTCGCGGTATTCCGCCCAGGCCTGCCGCAGGGTGCCCATCCAGTCGCCGCACCCGGCCAGGCCAGGGAACCACTCGCGGTCCTCCTCGCTGGGCTCGGTGGCGATGCGCCGGATGTCGTTCATCATGGCGAAGCCCAGCGCGTAAGGATTGATGCCGGAGAAGCGGCGGTCCTTGAAGACTGGCTGGAACACGACCGAGGAATGGGAGTGCAGGAACTCCAGCATGGTGCCGTCGGTCAGCAGGCCGCGCTCGTAGAGCCGGTTCAGGATCTCATAGTGGACGAAGGTGGCGCAGCCCTCGTTCATCATCTTGGTCTGGCGCTGCGGATAGAAGTACTGCGCCAGCAGGCGCACGATGCGCAGCAGCTCGCGCTGCCAGTCCTCGAGCTTGGGCGCGTGCTTCTCGAGGAAGTAGAGCAGGTTCTCCTCCGGCAGGCCAAGGCGGCGGTGCTCGGTCTGCACGTCGGTCGGCTCGGTGGCGCCTTCGCGCACAATCTCGGGCAGCGTGCGGTAGATGGGATCGAACGTCGCCTCCTCGTAGGCGCGCCGCTGGGCCGCGCGCTCCTTCTCGCGCTTCACGATGTTGCGTGGCCGCGGCCGGAGGTCGCGGCTGACGCCCTGGTTCATGAGCGCGTGCGCGGCATCGAGGACGCTCTCCACCGCGGCGTCGCCGTAGCGCTCCTCGCATTCAGCGACGTAGCTCTTGGCGAAGCTCAGGTAGTCGATGATGTGGTCGGGCTGGGTCCACATCTGGAACTGGTAGTTGTTCTTGAAGAAATGGTTGTGCCCGAAGGCGGCGTGCGCGATCACCAGCGACTGCATGGTCATGGAGTTTTCCTCCATGATGTAGCTGATGCAGGGATCAGAGTTGATCACCAGCTCGTAGGCGAGGCTGCGCATGCCGCGCTTGTAGTAGGCCTCGTCGCGCGCGAAGCGCTTGCCGAACGACCAGTGGCGGTACATCAGCGGCATGCCGATCGAGGAGTAGCTGTCGAGCATCTGCTCGGCCGTGATCACCTCGATCTGGTTGGGGTAGACGTCGAGGCCCAGCTCGCCGATGGCGATCTCGCTCATGGCGTCGTGGACCTTGAGGATCAGATCGAAGCTCCACTCCGCCCCGTCGAACAGCGGCCTCACCTTCGTCGTCTTGCGCCTCGGGGCCTTCATCTGTGTCACCGCACCGATCCCTCTCGCCCTGGCCTCTCGCCCTTGGCCCTGCGCGCTCGGGCCGCTCGACCTACGCCGCCCAACCTACGCCGCCCAACCTACGCCGCCATGTCGCCGCCGGCGGAGAACAACTCGTGGAACACCGGGTAGATGTCCTCTGGCGAGGAGACCCGCCGCATGGCGAAGTTGCGTTGGCGCCGGGCGACATGGCTGTAGCCGTGCCAAACCGGCGTCTCGTGGGAGTCGTTGAAGCGCTCGCCGTGCGTGGTCTCGACGTAGGCGAAGTACTGGCACAGCGGCAGCACCTCCTTGTCGAGCAGGCGCATGCAGCGCGGCATGTCGTCGTGGAAGTTGTCGCCGTCGGAGGCCTGCGCGGCGTAGATGTTCCAGTCCGCCGGGGAGTAGCGGTCCTTGACCACCTTGAGCATCTCCTCGAGCGCCGTGGAGATGACGGTGCCGCCGGTCTCGGTGCCGCGGAAGAAGGTCTCCTCGTCCACCTCCATGGCCGTCGAGGTGTGGCGGATGAAGACGAGGTGCACCTCGCGGTAGTAGCGGGTGAGGAACACGTGCAGCAGCATGAAGAAGCGCTTGGCGAGGTCCTTCAGCGGCTCCGTCATGGAGGCCGACGCGTCCATGAGACAGAACATGACCGCCTGCGTGGTCGGCTTCGGCACGCGCTCGAAGCGGTTGTATTGCAGGTCGATCGGATCGATGTAGGCGATGGTGCGCCTCAGGCGGACCTTGTGCTCGAGCGAGGCGCGCAGCGCCGCGATCTTGGCGGGGCTCGGCGGGTCCTCCGCCTCGGCCGCGGCCAGCTCCGCCTCCAGGCGCTTCACCTCGGCCTCGCTGGGCCGGCGCAGTGCCATGCGGCGCCCGAGGCTCTTGCGCATGGTGCGCGTGCGGTTGAGGCGCGCCGGCGGGCCCTCGGTGGTGTAGCCGGCGCGCGCGAGCTTGGGCGCCTTCAGGTCCTTGAGCTTCACCTTGATCAGGTTCGGCAGCTTGAGGTCGTCGAAGAAGAGGTCGAGGAACTCCTCCTTCGTCAGGGTGAAGGTGAACTCGTCCTGGCCCTCGCCGTCGGGGCTGCCCTGGTTGCCGCGCCCGCCGCCGCCCGGGGGCTTGGGGATCTCGTCGCCGACCTGGTACTCCTCGTTGCCCGGCAGCACATAGTCGCGCCGGCCGGTGTTGCGGCCGAGCGAGAAGGCGGGCTCGCGCAGGCTCTTGGAGCGGATCGTCACCTTCTCCGAACCTTCCGCGTCGGCCACCTTGCGGCTTCTGAGCGAGTCCTTGATGGCCTCGCGGATCTCGGCCTTGGCGCGGCGCAGGAACCTCTGGCGGTTGCCGAGGCTCTTGGCTTTGGGGTTCAGACGCCTGTCGACGATCTGCATGGGTCAGTCGCTCGGTGGTCGGTGCGTGGCGCACGCTTCCAGGGTCGGCGGCCAGCGGCCGCCGCACATGCCACGGACCCTAGCACGGGAATGGCGGCCCGGCACCAGCCACTCAGCTCGACTTCTTCACACGCATGTACCATTCCACCAGCCGGCGGACCTGGCGCGGCGTGTAGCCGCGCTCGACCATGCGCTGCACGAACTCCTCGTGCTTCTTCTCCGTCTCGCTGTCCTGCTTCTTGCCGAAGCTGATCACCGGCAGCAGGTCCTCGACCTGGCTGAACATGCGGCGCTCGATGACCTCGCGGATCTTCTCGTAGCTGGTCCAGCTCGGGTTCTTGCCGCCGTTCTTGGAGCGGGCGCGCAGGGAGAACTTCACCACCTCGAAGCGGAAGTCCTTCGGGTTGGCGATGCCGGCCGGCTTCTCGATCTTGCTCAGCTCCTGCTCCAGCACCTGGCGGCTCATGAGCTGGCCGGTGTCGGGGTCCTTGAAGTCGTGATCCTCGATCCAGGCGTCGGCATAGGCGACGTAGCGGTCGAACAGGTTCTGGCCGAACTCGTGGTAGGATTCCAGGTAGGCCTTCTGGATCTCGTTGCCGATGAACTCGGCATACTTGGGCGACAGCTCCTCCTTGAGGAACTCGATCCAGCGGCTCTCGTTCTCCTCCGGCATCTGCTCGCGCCGTACCGCCTGCTCGGTGACGTAGAGCAGGTGCACCGGGTCGGCGGCGACCTCGTTGGTGTCGAAGTTGAAGGTCTCCGAGAGGATCTTGTAGGCGAAGCGCGTGGAGCCACCCTCCATGCCCTCCGTGACGCCGGCGGCGTCGCGGTACTCCTGGATGGTCTTGGCGTGCGGATCGCTGTCTTTGAGGCTCTCGCCGTCGTAGACGCGCATCTTGGAGTAGAGCGCGGAGTTCTCGTGCAGGCGCAGGCGCGTCAGTACCGAGAAGCGCGCCAGCATCTCGAGCGTGCCGGGGGCGATCGGGGCATCGGACAGCTCGCTGGCGGCCAGCAGCTTCTCGTAGATCTTGCGCTCGTCGGTGACGCGCAGGCAGTAGGGCACCTTGATGACGCTGATGCGGTCGAGGAAGGCCTCGTTGTTCTTGTTGGCGCGGAAGCTCTGCCACTCGCTCTCGTTCGAGTGCGCGATGATCAGGCCCTGATAGGGCATGGCACCGACATTCTCGGTGCCCACGTAGGTGCGGTCCTGCGTGGCGGTGAGCAGCGGGTGCAGCATCTTCAGCGGCGCCTTGAACATCTCGACGAACTCGAGCACGCCCTGGGTGGTGCGGTTGAGGCCGCCCGAGTAGGAGTAGGCGTCGGCGTCGTTCTGTCCGAAGTGCTCCAGCTTGCGGATGTCGACCTTGCCGACCAGGGACGAGATGTCCTGGTTGTTCTCGTCGCCCGGCTCGGTCTTGGCCACGCAGATCTGGCGCAGCTTGGAGGGGTGCAGCTTGACGACCGAGAACTTGGAGATGTCGCCGCCGAACTCGTCGAGGCGCTTCACCGCCCACGGCGACATGTAGCCCATCAGCAGGCGCTCCGGGATGCCGTAGCGGTCCTCCAGCATGCGGCCCATGGTTGGGGGGTCGAACAGCCCGAGCGGGCTCTCGAAGATCGGGCTCATCCCATCGTTCGTGGCGAGCACGTAGAGGGGCTGCTTCTCCATCAGGTCCTTGAGGCGGTCGGCCATGGACGACTTGCCGCCGCCGACGGGCCCGAGCAGATACATGATCTGCTTCTTCTCCTCCAGGCCCTGGGCAGCGTGCCGGAAGAAGCCGACGATGCGCTCGATCGTCTCCTCGAGGCCGTAGAAGTCCTTGAAGACGGAATAGACCTTGATGGTGCGGTTCATGAAGATCCGCCCCAGGCGCGCATCGCGGGAGGTGTCGACGAGCTCCGGCTCGCCGATGGCGCGCAGCATGCGCTCGGCCGTGCTGGCGTACATCGAGGCGTCCGACCGGCAGCCCTCCAGGTACTCGCGCAAGGTCAGGCGGTGCTGCCTCTGACTCTCGTACGCCTGTGCGTAGACGTCGAAGATGTTATCGTTGTTTGCCATGTCCTCTTCGCCTCTGCGGCCGGCCACACGTAGCAAAGATTAGACCAAAAAATTGCGGCCGGGATAAGTACTGGGCATTGTGGTTGTCGTGCCTCCTTGGCCTATGGCCGTTCCGCCACGCCGCCCATGCCTACGCATAGAGATGGGTATCACATTGCCACGAAACAAAGGGTTAGTGCCCAGGGGCCCGTAAGCCGCCGCGACAGTTCCGCGCCGCCCGCCGACCGGCCACCCAAGTACCCGCGGGAGCGCCCATTGTGTACGCGAAATGGCCACGGCCGGATCAAAGAAGCAGCAGTCCCACGCGGTGTCGATGCTCAATCGATGCTCTAGGTCGATGCTCGAGCGGAGGCGGCTCCATCGAGCCTCACGGGTATGCCGGCCCGAGCCATGTAGTGCTTGACCTGGCCGATCGTGAAAATCCCGTAATGAAAGACCGATGCAGCGAGCACCGCGCTCGCCCGGCCGATCTTAATCCCATCGACCAGATGATCAAGGCTGCCGGCTCCCCCCGAGGCGATCACCGGCACGCTGACGGCGTCGGAGATGGCGCGGGTGAGCTCCAGGTCGAAGCCGGATTTGGTGCCGTCCCGATCCATCGAGGTGAGCAGGATCTCGCCGGCACCGAGCTCGACCACCTCGCGGGCGTAGGCGACGGCATCGAGGCCGGTGTGGGTGCGTCCGCCGTGGGTAAAGATCTCCCATCGGGGCGTCTCGGCCGGTGCCGCCACCTTCTTGGCGTCGATGGCAACGACAATGCATTGTGCCCCGAACTTGTCGGCCCCCTCAGCGACAAATTGGCGCCGCGCGACGGCCGCGGTGTTGATCGAGACCTTGTCGGCCCCTGCCTTCAGCAGCCGGCGGATATCCTCCACGGTGCGCACGCCGCCGCCCACGGTCAGCGGCATGAAGCAGCGCTCTGCCGTGCGCTCGACGATGTCGAAGATGGTGTCGCGGTTCTCGTGGCTCGCGGTGATGTCGAGGAAGCACAGCTCGTCGGCGCCGGCGGCGTCATAGGCGGCAGCGGCCTCCACAGGGTCGCCGGCGTCGGTGAGGCCGACGAACTTCACGCCCTTCACGACGCGACCGTCCTTCACGTCGAGGCAGGGTATGATGCGGACCTTGAGCACGGGGCTACTCGACCGTTGGAGCGTCCGGGATGCCGCGGAAAACGGCGGCCATCGCCAGCGCGATCCCGAGGTCGCCGAGGGCAATCGTGTCGTCGCGGCCGACCAATTCTGCAGGCTGGCTGGGCCAAGAGCCATCGCCTCGACGCGCCCACACCCACGCCCGCGGCTCGTCCTGGGAGCAGACGAGGTAGGTCTGCAGCGACGCTATCGCGCCGTATTCCTCCAGCTTCTCTGTGAAATCCTCGTCGGCGGTCGAAGGCGAGAGGACCTCGGCGATGAAAATCGGATTGGTCGTGGCAAGCTCTCGGCCATGCGGATTGGCGCGATCCACCACGACATCGGGGCCGCGCACACCGATGGGGGTCTGCACCGCAAAATCGGCTGAGCCGATATCGAAGACCTCACGGTCGAGGAGGCGCAGAGGCTCGCCGAGGATGTTGGAGCACACGCGCGCGTGATACCTGGATGTCCGGACCATGCCGCACGTCACTCGTCCCCGGGAGAGCTCGAACTTGCCCTCCTCGCGCTCGAGCCCTGCGGCCCAGAGCAGGAACGCCTCCGGCTCCGTTGGAGCGCTCTTGATGAGTTCGGCTTGGCGGGCGCTGACCTCGCAGAAGCCCTCCTCCCGCAAGCGATCCTCTTCGAAGCCCTTCTGCGTAGCTTGCCGCATGGAACAAACCTAGCACAAGTGACGGCGGAACAGAAGCGACGCGGGCGCTGAGATTGGCGGGTCAGTTTGAATTTTCTCGATCGTGACCAGGGGTTGTGGGCGTCCGCAGCCCACGCCGCCTGACAAAAGGAGCGAGGTCCATGACATTCACAGAGTGGATCAACATCGAGGCCGATCGGATCGTCAGCATGGGGTTGCGCGTCTCACCCGAGCACCAAGCAGACTTCATGCGTGTCCAGATCGTGGCGGCTCTACATAAGGCGTTGGCGCATGGTCGCGATGGGCTTTTGGACAACGATCCGCCTCGTGTGGTCCGGAATAATTCAAATTGACCCACTACCGCGCCGGCAGGCGCGGCCCGGGCAATCGCTGGCGGTCCGGAGTATCTCGGAAGACGGCGGCCATGGTCAGCTCAACCCCCGGGCCCCCCCGAGCGGTTCATGGCTCAGCTCTCGAAAGGAGTGCCAGCGCCTCGCGCGCATCGAGGCGGCCGTCGTAGAGGGCGCGGCCGGCGATGGCGCCTTCCAGCATAGCATGCTCAGGGTGCAGCAGCGCCCGCACGTCGTCGATGCCGGCGAGGCCGCCCGAGGCAATCACCGGGATGGAGGTGGAGCGGGCCAGCTCGGCTGTCGCGGGCAGGTTGAGGCCGGTGAGGATGCCGTCGCGGTCGATGTCGGTGTGGATGATGGCGGCGACGCCGGCATCCTCGTAGCGGCGCGCCATCTCCAGGACGGAAAGCTCGCTGGTCTCGGCCCAGCCTTCCACCGCCACCCGGCCGCCGCGCGCGTCGATGCCCACGGCGATGCGGCCGGGGAAGCGCCGGCAGGCCTCGCGCACCACATCGGGGTTGCGCAGCGCCAGGGTGCCCAGGATCACACGCCGGATGCCCCTGTCGAGCCAGGCCTCGATGGTGGCGAGGTCGCGGATGCCGCCGCCCAGCTGCACGGGGATGCTCACCGCCTGCAGGATCGCCTCCACGGCGGGGGCATTGACGGGCCGGCCGGCAAACGCGCCGTTGAGGTCGACGAGGTGCAGGTAGCGGAAGCCCTGCGCCTGGAAGGTCCGGGCCTGCCCCGCCGGGTCGTCATTGAAGACGGTGGCCGCCGATATCTCGCCGCGGGCGAGGCGCACGCAGCGGCCTTCTTTCAAGTCGATGGCGGGAAACAGGATCACGGGGGTCGAACCTCGGGCTTTGAGCTCAGGCGGCATGCGGGTGCGGTGTGGACCGGCCACGACTTCGCTATCTTCCTGGGCGATCAATCGTGTGAGCCCGCCTTTCCGTCAAGCCATCAAGCCATCAGCCCCGAATGCCAGCATCCAGCCTTGCAGAGCAGCGCCCGAGCGCATCCCCGCCCGCCCTGACCGAGGCCGATGCGGTCGACATCTGGATTGCGCGCTGGCTGCGCCTGCGCCGCAAGGACATTCGCGCCCGCTACGGCTGCGATCCACGCCGGCTCTACGAGATCTGGGAAGGGGCTCGCTTCGCAGGCAGCCGCCCCAAGGCGCAGGCCCTGTTCGCCGAGCGCTATCCGGGCCTCGTCGATCAGGTGGATTTCAGCCTGCATCGGCGCATCCCGCGCGCGATACCCTCGGAGCTGCAGCTTGGGCTTTTCGGGCCGGAAGGGACTTAGAACAAAGTCGGAACATCCGCTGGACGCTGCGGGCGAATCACCGCATGTTCCCTCTGTGTTCCAGACGTAGTCGGCCTCTGCCGCCCATCCATTGACGAGACCCCCGATGCGCACCTACCTGATCTCCTTCGACGTTGCCGCTCCAGAGCGCCACATTCTCGCTGGCGCCATCATGCAGCTGGGCGAGGCGTGGGCGCGCCCGCTGGACAATACGTGGTACATCCAGTCGGCCGAGTGCGCCGACGCAATCAAGCGGGGGCTCAGGCCGTTCATGGACGCAGCGGAAGGCCTGCTGATCCAGGAGGTGGAGACCGACGCGCTGCTGCTGAACACGGCCCTGCGGTGGTTCCGCAAGCGCCGGCCTGCTGCCGCCGATACCGGCGCTGGCGTGGCCCTGGCTGCGTGATCGAAGCGCCCCACGCGCCAATCCGCGGATGCGAGCGGCCCCCGCCTCGGCAGGGGCCGTTTTCATGTGCGCATAGGTGCCCAGGCCGGCGAAAGGCCGCGGCGCACGTCCCTCCCCTTGAAGCCTGCGCGGCCGATGCTAGGCTTGGGCGGTGCGCTCGGAGCTGCGTCTACCATCGTCGATGTCGGCAGCGGCCGCGGAGCCCGGGCGTGCTTGCGACGCAGTGGCGACCGCGTCGTGGGATGGCAATCTCCTGAACCTCGGCTCGAGCGCGTGACACTCCCATGGCTGGCCATTCGCAGTTCAAGAACATCATGCACCGCAAGGGGCGACAGGACGCCGCCCGCGCCAAGGTGTTCGCCAAGCTCGCGCGCGAGATCACGGTGTCGGCCAAGACCGGATCGGCCGACCCGGAGATGAACGCGCGCCTGCGCCTCGCCATCCAGGCCGCCCGCGCCGAGAACATGCCCAAGGACAACATCGAGCGGGCGATCAAGAAGGCTTCGGGCGGCGACACGGAAAGCTACGAGGCGATCCGCTACGAGGGCTACGGCCCCGGCGGCGTTGCCGTCATCGTGGAGGCGCTGACCAACAACCGCAACCGCACGGGCGGCGCCGTGCGCGCCGTGCTCACCAAGCACGGCGGGAACCTGGGCGCCACCGGCGCGGTCTCGCACATGTTCGCCCGCGTGGGGGAGGTCTCCTACCCCGCGAGTGCGGGGTCGTCGGACGCGGTGATGGACGCCGCCATCGAGGCCGGCGCCGACGACGTGAGGTCGGATGCCAGCGGCCACCTCGTCCAGTGCAGCTTCGAGGACCTGGCGGCGGTGTCGTCCGCTCTCGAGGCGAAGCTCGGGGAGGCGGCGTCGGTCGAGGCATTGTGGAAGCCGATGCAGACGACGAGCGTCGACGAGGAGAAGGCGGCCTCGGTGCTGAAGCTGATCGCGGCGCTCGAGGACGACGACGACGTGCAGAACGTCTATTCCAACTTCGAGGTGTCCGACGCGGTGCTCGCGAAGCTCACCGCAGCGTAGGCAGCGTTGCCGCGCGGGGCCCATCGCTTTCGCCCACCCGGCTGCACGAGGGGAGGTGAGGGGACGCTGTGGCCCGCACCTTGCCCTATTCCAACGTCAGTTTGTCCACAGCTTGACGCTGCCGCTCGGCCTGCGCAGGGCGGGTGGCTGCTCCCGGTGGTCCTTCCCATGTTGCACCCATGACATTGTTGCACCCATGACAATGCAGACCGCCACCGCAATTGTGCGCAACGCCTCGGCAACGGGTGCGCTCTGGCGCGCCGAGATTGCCGAGACCTTCAAGCTGGCGACGCCGATGGCGGCCACCCAGCTCGGCCAGATCGCCATGATGACCACCGACCTGGCGCTGCTGGGCCGGCTCGGCAGCGAAGTGGTGGCCGGCGCCGCGCTCGCCCACACCGTGCTGTTCGCGGCCTATACGCTCGGGCTGGGGCTGGTCTCGGCCGTGGCACCGCTCGCCTCGCAGGCCTTCGGTGCGCGTGAGCCGCGTTTTGTGCGCCGTGCGGTGCGGGTGGGAATCTGGGCGGCGCTGCTCGCCGGCGCGCCGCTCACCCTATTGCAGCTTTGGGGCGAGGACATGCTCTTGGCACTGGGCCAGCCGCCGGAGTCCGCGGGGCTCGCCGGGCGTTATCTCATCGGCCTCTCCTGGTGCCTGGTCCCGGCGTGGGTCTTCATCGCGCTGCGCAATTTCATGAGTGCGGTGAACCGGCCGGAGCCCGCGCTGTGGATCACGCTCGCGGCGATCCCCGTCAACGGCCTCATGGGCTACGGGCTCATCTACGGCGCCTTCGGCCTCCCGAGGCTCGACATCCTGGGGGCCGGGATCGCCACCACGATCGTCAACGTCGCGATGTGCGCCGCCGCCGTCTGGCTCGCCTACACGCGCCACCCGTTCAAGAAATATCGCGTGCTGGGGCGCTTCTGGCGCCTCGACTGGGCGCTGTTGGCCCGGCTGCTCCTGGTGGGCCTGCCGATCTCGGGGGCGTTCCTGCTGGAGTTCGGCCTGTTCGCGGCGGCCGCTCTGCTGATCGGCCGCATCGGCACCGTGGCGCTGGCCGCGCACGCCATCGCCCTGCAGACGGCGGCGATCCTCTACATGGTGCCGTTCGGCATCTCGCTCGCCGCCACGGTCCGCGTCGGCCATGCGGTGGGCCGCCGCGATGCCCCCGGCACCCGCCGCGCCGGCTTTGCGGCCGTCGGGCTCGCCGCCGCCTTCATGGCCGCCATGACCCTCATGGTCATCCTCGCACGCCACACCGTTCCGCTGCTGTTTCTCGGCTCCGGCGCCGCAGCGGCCGGGGAGACGGTGGCCCTCGCCGCGACGCTGCTCGTCCTGGGCGCGACCTTCTCCATCACCGACGGGGTGCAGTCGGTCGCCGCCGGCGCGCTCAGAGGCCTCAACGACACGAGCGTGCCGCTCGCGATCGCCGTTCTCAGCTTCTGGGTGGTGGGCTTTGCGATGAGCTACGTTCTGGGCTTCCGGCTGGACCTCGGCGCCGTCGGCGTGTGGATCGGCCTCTCGATCGGCACCGGCATGTTCGCGCTCCTGCTGCTGTGGCGCTTTCAGGCGCTGACGCGCGCCCAGTACATGCCCGCCGTGCCCCGCACGGCGTAGGTTTCAGGTTTCGGGTTTCGGGTTTCGGGTTTCGAGAGCTGCGAGGCAGGCCGTGAAGCCAGCGGGAGACGGGGTCAGAGCCCTCGCCTCCAGCAATGGGAGGTGCGCTCGGCTCATGCGCGAGGGGTCTGACCCCGATCCGCCAAAGCAACGAGGCGGCCAGGGCAAGCCGGTCCGGCGGGCGCACGTCTGCCGCCGGACCGGCTGGCCGTGCTGATCACCAGTGGCAGTGACGGTGCCAATGCCAGCCGCGGTAGGGGGTCCAATGCCACCTGCGATGGCACTGACCACGCCAATGACCGTGCCCGTGATGCCCGTGCCAGTGATGACGATGCCCGCGCCAGTGATGACGGTGGTGCCGGTGCCCCCGATGCCGGCGGTGGACCTGCTGCACCAGGCTGCCGTCGGCAGTGGTGATCGCCTGCGGCTCCGGCACCGGCGGCGCTGCGGAGACCGGAGCGAAGTAGGCGACAGCGGCGATCGCCGCCGCGGCGAGAGTGAGTCTTCCGAACATTTTGCAAATCTCCAAGTAGAGGCAGTGTTGACTTCCCCGAAGGCTGCCATTGATGCACGCCCAGACTGAACCGTGCCGCAACGCGCGGTTCATCTGCCGTTCAATTAGGCGGCCTGCTCCTGCCTCGGTCGCGAGGCCGGCGTCAGACGCGTTTCGCACGCGCAGCGCGGAGGGAAAAACGGGCGTGATCCCGCTGTCGGGCCACTCGCTTCCAGCACGGATCATGGAGTAATGAGGATCGTGCGCGGGGCTGATCCCGCACCCCCTGGAGCCAGACATGTCCACCAAGCAATACCCCGTAGCCCGCACCGACGCGGAGTGGCGCGCGCTGCTCACGCCCGAGCAATACTACATCATGCGCAAGCACGGCACCGAGGCGCCGGGCAGCTGCGCGCTGCTGGCCGAGAAGCGCGCCGGCTCCTTCGTCTGCGCCGGCTGCGACCAGCCGCTGTTCGTCTCCAAGGAGAAGTTCGAGAGCGGCACCGGCTGGCCGAGCTTCACCGACCCGGTGCCCGGCTCGGTGGAGTCGGAGGAGGACGCGAGCCACGGCATGGTGCGCACCGAGGCGCACTGCAGCCGCTGCGGCAGCCATCTGGGCCACGTGTTCCCCGACGGCCCCCCGCCCACCGGCCTGCGCTACTGCATCAACGGCGTCGCCCTGAAGTTCCAGCCGGAGTGAATTGAGGCGCGCCCACTCCCGCGTTGGTCCAGAAAGAGGGTTGGCATGACCAAGGTCCCGTGCACCGCTTGTGGTGCAGCTATCTTGCTTGATCGCGACAGCCCAAGCGGGCGGGCTTTGCATGCCTCGCAAGACCGGCAGGCGTCACGCCATCGAGGTCCTCCCCTCGTTCAACAGTTGCTGAGCCGAAGGCCGTTCCGAGGTGCAGAACGCCCGCAACCAGAATTGATATTTCCGGGCTGCCGCCGGTAATCTGCGCCAGCCACGGCGCCGAGCAGCGCGCTCTTTGGGGTATTGCTGTGGCATGCTGCAAGGAATGAAAGGCTGATCATGCCCAAAATGACCGGCGCGGAGTGCCTGGCCGAGATGCTGGCCGGGTATGGTGTCACGCACGTCTTCATGGTGCCCGCCGTGCTGCGGCGCACCTTCGCGGAGATGGAGCGGCGCACCGCCATCAAGCGCATCCACGTGCACGGCGAGAAGTCCGCCGCCTACATGGCCGACGGCTACGCGCGCGCCTCCGGCAAGCCCGGCCTCTGCATGGCCCAGGTGATCGGCGCGCTCAACATCGCTGCGGGCCTGCGCGATGCGTATCTGGCGCATTCCCCCGTCATCGCCATGACCGGCGGGCGCGACCCCAAGACCAAGTTCCGCAAGGTCTATCAGGAGGTCGACGACGTGCCGGCGTTCGAGCCCGTCACCAAGCTCAACGCCACCGTCGACGACGTCTCCGCGCATCCCCGACATGGTGCGCCAGGCCTTCCGCGTCGCCACCTCCGGGACGCCGGGGCCGGTGCACCTGCAGTTCCGCGGCAACGAGGGCCAGCTCGACCTGGAGGAGGCCGACCTGGAGCCTCTCATCGAGGCGCTCTACGCCCAGGTGCCGCCGTTCCGCCCCGAGCCCGATTCGGCCTGCGTGCTCGCCGCGCTGAAGGTGCTGCAGGAGGCCGCCAGGCCCGTCATCGTCGCCGGCGGCGGCGTGCGCGCCTCGGGTGCCGGCCCCGAGCTGGTGGCGCTGGCCGAGCGGCTTGCGATCCCCGTCGCCACCTCGCTCAACGGCAAGGATGTGATCCCCGGCAATCATCCGCTGTCGGTCGGCGTGGTCGGCAGCTACTCGCGCGAGAGCGCCAACCGCGTGGTTTCCCAGGCCGACGCGGTATGCTTCATCGGCACCGAGACCGGCGGCATGACCACCCACTTCTGGGCGGTGCCCAAGATCGGCACCCGCGCGGTGCAGATCGACATCGAGCCGCAGGCGCTGGGGCGCAACTACCCGCTCGAGGCCGCCGTGCTCGGCGACGCCAGGGTGACGCTCGCGCGCATGCTGGCGCACGTGAACGAGGACACCTCGGGCCGCCGCAAGGCCTGGCTGGAGGAGGCCCAGGGCATCTGCCGCGCGTGGCGCGAGAGGTACGCCGCCGCCCTCGCCTCGGATGCGGTGCCGATCCGGCCGGAGCGCCTCTGCGCGGAGCTGACGCAGCATGTGCCCGAGGACGCCATCGTGGTGGTCGATACCGGCCACGCCGGCATGTGGATGGGCGGCATGTTCGACCTCAAAGGCCCGAGGCAGAGCTACCTGCGCAGCGCCGGGCATCTGGGCTGGGCCTTCCCCGCCGGCCTGGGCGCCAAGGCCGCCTGCCCCGGCCGCCCCGTCGTCGTCTTCACCGGCGACGCGGGCTTCTACTACCACCTCAGCGAGATCGAGACCGCGGCGCGCTGGGGCCTCAACACGGTGACCGTCGTCAACAACAACGGCGGCGGCAACCAGTCCAAGCGCGGCTTCGACCGTGCCTACGGCGGCACCCAGACCGAGCGGGCGCGCGAGCTGTGGACCTACACCAAGGTGAACTTCGCCAGCGTGGCGGAGAACCTGGGCGCCATGGGCCTCCGCGTCGAGAGCCCGGCCGACTTTGCGCCGGCGCTGCAGCGCGCCCTGGAGGCGCGGCGCCCCGTCATCATCGACGTGGCCACCGACATCGAGGCGCTGGCGCCGCTGGCGGTTGCATAGCCGTAGGGTGCAATGCTGCGGAGCGGCATTGCACCGATGCAACCTCGCCCCGGCCGACGCCGATTGCCGGGAGGTCGGCTCGGTGCAATCGCGCTGACGCACGATTGCACCCTACGCTCGAGCCGTAGGGTGCAATGCTGCTGAGCGGCATTGCACCGATGCAACCTCGCCCCGGCCGATGCGATTGCCGGGAGGCCGGCTCGGTGCAATCGCGCTGACGCACGATTGCACCCTACGCTCGAGCCGTAGGGTGCAATGCTGCGGAGCGGCATTGCACCGATGCAACCTCGCCCCGGCCGACGCGATTGCCGGGAGGTCGGCTCGGTGCAATGCTGGGCCTGATTGACGCCAACGGACTATCTGCGCAATATAACGCATGCCGAATTACCGTCGTGCGTTCGTTCCCGGCGCCTGCTGGTTCTTCACGGTCAATCTGTTCGACCGCAGCAGCCGGCTGCTGGTCGAGCGCATCGGCGAGCTGCGTGACGCGGTGCGCGACACCCGGCGCCGCTTGCCCTTCCACATCGATGCAATGGTCGTGCTGCCCGACCACATGCACGCGGTCTGGACGCTCCCCGAGGAAGACTTCGATTTTCCGCTCCGATGGCGCCTTATCAAGGCAGGGTTCACCAGCTCCCTTCCCGGCGGCGAATGGCGCTCGAAGGTGCGGCAAGCGCGCGGGGAGCGCGGCATCTGGCAGCGGCGCTATTGGGAGCATTTGATCCGCAACCAGCGGGACCACGCCCACCACATCGACTATTGCTGGTTCAACCCCGTCAAGCACGGGCTCGTCGCCAACGTCGAGGATTGGCCGTACTCCTCCTTTCATCGTGACAACCGCGACCATCCCAGGCCGGGCGATTTCAGCCACTTGAAGGAGGCCTTGGCTCAGCACGCGCGATCCGGTGGTTACGGCGAACGCCGGTAGGGTGCAATGCTGCGGAGCGGCATTGCACCGATGCAACCTCGCCCCGGCCGATGCGATTGCCGGGAGGTCGGCTCGGTGCAATCGCGCTGACGCACGATTGCACCCTACGGCCTGGAAACATCGCGCAGGGGGCCCTCAGGAGGCCGCCCAGTGGCCTCGCGCGGTCGGCTGATCCCCAGGTGCCTCCGGCTGGAGGACGCAGCCAGCGGCCAAATTTGTCCTGGACGTACAACCGTTGCCGGTTGCTTACCGCGCCCGCCGATCAGCCGATCGGTTCGGCGCGCGTTGTAGCGACGCCGAGCGCGGCGAAGCTCTGGTGCGTCGCCTGCACCGAGCCGCCCACGTCGATGCCCCGGCAGGCGTCCTCGACGACGGTCACGTCGAAGCCCAGGCGCCTGGCGTCCTCGGCCGAGTAGCGCACGCAGAAATCGAGCGCGAGGCCGACGGCGAAGATGCGCGTCAGCCCGCGCTCGCGCAGATAGCCGGCAAGGCCGGTCGGCGTGCTGCGGTCGTTCTCGTAGAAGGCGGAGTAGGAATCGATGTGCGGCCGGAACCCCTTGCGGATGACGAGCGCTGCGTGCGGGATGGCGAGATCGCTCCGGAACTCGGCCCCGCGCGTTCCCTGAATGCAGTGGTCGGGCCACAGCACCTGCGCCCCGTAGGCAACCTCCACGGTCTCGTAGGGCTTGCGGCCCGAGTGCGAGGAGGCAAACGAGTGATGCCCCACCGGGTGCCAGTCCTGCGTCAGCACCACGTGCTGGAAGCGGCGCGCCACCGCGTTGATCACCGGCACCACCCGGTCGCCCTCGGGCACCGGCAGATTGCCGCCGGGGCAGAAGTCGTTCTGCACGTCGATCACCAAGAGGACGTCGCTGTCGCCGATCTTCATGGGGCCGCCTCCACCGCTGTAGGTTGGGTCAAGCGAAGCGCAGACCCAACACGTTCACCGCAATTCGCGTTGGGTCTTCCCCCGGTATTCGCCGGGGTCGCCAACCTACCCCGGCGGCGCGACGGTGAGGCCGCGCACCTTGTGCTTGTCGATCAGGCTCTGCACGAAGCCCGAGGCCTTCACCTCCTCGACGAGCTTGTGCAGGAACTCCGCGCCCGCGCTATTCTTGCGCGGCGTGCCGATCGCCTGCTGCACGGCAGAGAACTTGCCGTCGAGGATGCGTGCGCCGGGCAGCTTCTCGACATCGGAGAGGAGCCGCGGCCTGAGGCCCGCCAGCACCTCGAGCTTGTCGCGCACGAACTGCTCGTACGAGCTGTCGAGCGAGTCCGTCCGCATCAGGGTGGCCTGCTCGATGTTGCGCTCGAGCCAGAGCCCGTAGGCGCTGCGCCCGGTCACCGAGATGCGCACGCCGGGCTTGTCGACGTCGGCGAGCGATTGGATCGGCGAGCCGGCGGGAACCAGGTAGGTGGCCTCGATCTCCACATAGGCCGGTGTGAAGGCGATCTTCTCGGCGCGCTGCGGCTCGGCGCCGATCAGGCCGATGTCCCACGCGCCGGTCTCGGCGGCGTCCGCCAGCTCGCCGGGGGTCTTATAGGGTACGTATTTCACGGGCACGCCCACGCGGCGGGCGATCTCGGCGGCCATGTCGGGTGCGACTCCGGCGGGCTCGCCGGCTGCGTCCTTCCCCGTAATCAGGAGGAAATTCGCCATGTTGAGGCCGGCGCGCAGGACGCCGGTGGGCGCCAGCTCGGCTTTGACCTGTTGCGACACGTAGGGTTGCTCCTGCCTTGCGGTTGCCATCGATTGCTGCGCAAGCGCTGCAGGGGCAGCGCGGCGGCGAGACGAGCCGCCATCTTGAACCGTCGCGTGTCGATGGCAAGCCCTCCTGCGCATGGCGGGGCGGCCGGACATCGGGCGCTGCTCGTGCCTGGCTGCTCCTTATCCGCTGGGTGGCGGCGCGAGGTACCGGCGCACCCGTTGCCGCAGCTCACGGATCGCCCGATCCTCGAGGCCCAGCAGCTCGAGCCGTTCGGCGAGGTTCTCCAGGTACTCCAGGCAGGTGCCGCGCATGCCGCGGCCGGTGGCGATCAGCCTGGCGGTCTCCTCGATGTCGAGCTGTACGTAGCGGTCGCTCTCGCGGTTGATGACGAACGTCACGGCCTCCTCGATGCCGCCCTGCGGCGTCTCTACGGCCACGAAGGTCGGCACGTAGCTGCCGGACAGCATCTCGCGCCTCCAGAGGATACTCCGTCTCCTGCGCCACGTGCGCGGCAGGGATGCGCAGCGCCAGGCCCAGGCAGGCGCCGCCGCTGTCGAGCGCCGCCATGACGGCGGGGTTGGCGGCGGAGCCGCGCCCGAGCTGGCTCTTGAGGCAGAAGCTGCGGTGGAAGCCTGCAAGCGTCGCCTTCCTGATCTCGACGACATGGATGCCCGGGTCCCACATCAGCGAGCCGTAGGCGAACACCCACAGGTCCTTGCCCGTGCGCGCCAGCACCTGCGCCCGCGTCGCCTCGCGCTCGGCGTCGGTGAGGCGCCAGTTCTCGGGATAGCCGTTCTCGCGCGCGATCCGGTCGATCTCGGCCAGCCAGTCGCGGAGCGAGGCGGAAGAACGACTGCTCGGGGGCGATGACCTTGCCGGCAAGCGCTGGCACGTGCAGGAAGGCTTCGGGCGGCAGAAGCATAGGCTTGCGAAATTGCGCAGTCTGCTAGGCGCGATTTGCGTGGGTCAGGCGGCTGGTAGAGAGACCGTGGCGCCGATTACTATGCAAACGGCACAGCTTGGCAAGAGCCGGGATTGCCCCCATCGCCGCAATTCGACAATCGGGGTAGAGAGCCGTGACCATCACACCGGCTGGTTGCCGATCTGGCTGGCAGGGGAGGATTCGCTGCGCATGAACGACAAGCCCCAGACGCCAGCTCCCGCACGCCCAGCCTCCACTGTGGTGATCCTGCGCGATGCAACTGACGGCATCGAGGTGTTCATGGTCGAGCGCCATCGCGCGATCGACTTCGCCTCCGGCGCTCTGGTGTTTCCCGGCGGCAAGGTCGACCCGCAGGACGCCGATCCGGGTTGGGGCGAGCTGGCCGCCGAGGCGCTGCCCGGTCCCCGGCCGCGACCTCCTCGTCGCGGCGGGGCGCGAGACCTTCGAGGAGGCCGGGCTGATGCTGGCGCGGCGCCGTGGCGCGCCCGAGATCATCGACGCCGATGCCGCGGACCGGCTGGTCGGTGCGCACCGCGCGCGCCTCCTGAAGGGCGAGACGACCTTCCACGACATCCTGCGCGGCGAGGACCTGATGCTGGCGGCAGACCTGATGCTGCCGTTCGCGCACTGGATCACGCCGGAGCGCATATCCAAGCGCTTCGATACCCACTTCTTCCTGGTGGCGGCCCCCGTGGGCCAGCTCGGCGCGCACGACGGGAGCGAGTCCGTGGAGGGCTTCTGGATCGCGCCGCGGCAGGCGCTCGCCGACGCCCAGGCCGGCGCGCGCACGCTGGTGTTTGCCACGCGCATGAACCTCACCAAGCTCGCGCGCTTTGGTACGGTGGCGGAAGCGGTGGCGGCCACCCGCGCCAAGCCCGTCGTCACGGTGATGCCGAAGGTGAAGCAGACGCCCGAGGGCCGCTGGCTGCAGATCCCCGCCGAGGCCGACTACGGCGAGACCGAGGTGTTCGTTGAGGACGGCTCGAGCTTCGGTCGGGCGGCGTCGCCGAGCTGAGCTTCCGGCAGGCATTTGTTCCCGATCGGGAATATTTTCCTTGATTTGGCGCCCAGGAGGCGCAATGTTCCCGTACGGTAACAATTTGGGCCAAGCAGTGCCCGAAGCCGGTCCATGTTACCGATCGGGTACGTCGAGCTATGAAAAGGTCCAAGCCAGCAGGCTCGCTCCCGAAGGTGAAAACGAGACCGCGCGAGAGCGCGGAGAGCAACGTCGAGCGGGCCGCACGTGAGAACGCTCTTCGCTTCGGCAAGCTCGTCAGAGAGCGCCGCGAAGCCCTGGGCATGCGTCAGGACGACTTGGCTCTGGCCACAGGTGTTGGGCGCCGCTTCGTGATCGAGCTCGAGGCTGGAAAGCCAGGCTGCCAGCTCGGCAAGAGCCTGGTGGTAGCGACGGCCGTCGGATTGCGACCGTTCGATGTGGTCTCCGCGGAGGGCAACGATCTATTGCTGGACCTGCCCGATATCGAGGACTCGCATGACCAATGAAGACACCGTCGATGTCTATTTCGAAAGCCGTGTCGTTGGCCGCATCGAGGTTCGTCCGGATGGCCCCACGTTCGCTTATGACCCGCGCTGGATCAGCACCCGCGGCGCTTTCCCGATTTCGGCCCTCATGCCTCTTGCGAGCAACGGGGTCGCGCCAGCGCTGTTCCTGCCATGGGCTGCCAATCTCCTCCCCGAGGCCTCGCAGTTGCACGCCGTTGGACGCATCCTCGGCGCGTCGCCCCAAGATGTCATCGGTATTCTGAAACAGATCGGGAGAGATACGGCCGGAGCGCTTTCCATCGGACGACCCGGTACGACAAGCTCGAAGGAATGGCGCCGAGTACCCAGTGAAGCGGCATTGGAGCGCATCATCGACGGGCTGCCGGGCAAGCCCTTCCTTGTCGGCGAGGATGGCGTGTCCATGTCCCTCGCCGGCGTTCAGACCAAGCTCGGCGTTGCCGTCGAACGCGATGGCGGAATTTGCATTCCGGTCAACGGTGCACCGTCGACGCACATCTTGAAGCCGGACTCCGAGAGGTTGTTCGGCGGAGTCCACAACGAGGCCCTGTGTCTGCTGCTCGCCAGGCACTGTGGTCTCAGCGCACCCACCATAAGCACCGGCAAAGCTGGGACCCGCGCCTATCTCCTGGTCGAGAGATACGATCGCTTCGAGCGAGGGGGGCATTGGAGACGTCTGCATCAGGAAGATTTCTGCCAGGCTCTCGGCAAGCCGCCATCGGCAAAATATGAAGCCAACCAGAGCGGCATCCGCGGGCCGACGCTTGCCGAAATGTTCGCCGTCATCAGGAGCCTGGCATCTGCTGCCGATGTCCTGAGCATGCTGGACTACTTGATCTTCAATGTTCTCGCCTGCAACGTCGATGCGCACGCCAAGAACTACTCGGTCTTGATTTCAGGCCGTGGTTTCCGGCTCGCGCCCATCTATGACGTCATGTGCGGTGCTGCGTGGCCGAATGTGACGCGCAATCTGGCGCAGAAGATCGCGGGCAAGAATCGCGGTGAGCACCTCAAACGACGTCATTGGGAGCGCTTCGCCGCTGAATGCGGGCTGAACCCGACCAGGACAGCCGCGCGCGTGGAAGCGCTGGCAAGACTCGTTGCGGACAAAGTGCGCCCGGCTGCAGCCGAAGTAGAGGCCATGCCTGCTGGACCGCACTCGATGATGCAGCCATTTTGCGGTGCATTGGAGCAACGCGTCAGGGCTGTCTTGAACGGCTTGACCGATCTGTCCGGCTCCTTTCTGGAAGGACGGCAGGTCAAGCTGCGCAAGAGAAAGAAATCGCGGTCAACGAAAGCGTCATCCACGCCAGGTCGGAAAAGGCGTGCAGAGATCAAACCGTCGTCGTCTTGATGGCGGCGAGCTCGATGTCGGGGTTGTGCTCCGCCGTCCAGGAGAGGTTGAAGGCGGAGGCGGCGAGGAATACCTGGGCGCCGTCGAGGTCGGTGGCGACGGAGGAGCGGTTCCGCTCCACGAAGCGGGCGAGCGCGGCGGGATCGGCGGACTTGATCCAGCGCACCATGTCGCACGGCGCCGGGTCGAAGCCGGTCTGCAGGCCGTACTCGTTGAGCAGGCGGTCCGCCAGCACGTCGAGCTGCAGCGCGCCGATCACGCCGACGATGGGGGGCGTGCCGTCGAGCGGGCTGAACACCTGCACCACGCCCTCCTCGGCCATCTCGCGCAGCGCCTCGCGCAGCTTCTTGGCGCGGATGGCGTCCTCCAGCCGGATGCGGCGCATGATCTCCGGCGCGAAGCTCGGGATGCCGAGGAAGGTGATGTCCTCGCCCTCGGTGATGGCGTCGCCGATACGCAGCGTGCCGCGGTTGGGGATGCCCACCACGTCGCCGGCATAGGCCTCCTCGGCCAGCGAGCGGTCCTGGGCGAAGAAGAACTGCGGCGCGGCCAGCGCCATGGTCTTGCCCGTGCGCGGCACCTTCACGCGCATGCCGCGCACGAGCTTGCCCGAGCACACGCGCATGAAGGCGATGCGGTCGCGGTGGTTCGGGTCCATGTTCGCCTGGATCTTGAAGACGATACCGGTCATGGCCTTCTCGGCCGCCTCCACCGTTCGTGTCGCGGCCTTCTGCGAGCGCGGCGGCGGCGCGTAGGCGATCAGCGCCTCCAGGATGTCGCGCACGCCGAAGCTCTTGAGCGCGCTGCCGAAGAACACCGGCGTCAGCGCCCCGGCGCGGAACTTGTCGAGGTCGAACTTGCCGCAAGCCGTCTCGACCAGCTCGATCTCGTCGCGCCAGGCCGAGACGGCGTCCTCCTTCAGAAGCGCGGCAATGGCCGGATCGTCCGGCCCCGAGACCGGCGTCCCCTCCGGCTCGCGCTCCAGCTGGCGAATACGCGGCTGAGTCAAGATCAAAGGTGCCCTTGAAGTCTCGCCCCTTGCCGATGGGCCACACCATGGGCGCGGTCTCGATCGCCAGCGTGCGCTCGATCTCGTCCAGCAGCTCCAGCGGGTCCTGGCTCTCGCGGTCCATCTTGTTGATGAAGGTGACGATGGGGATGTCGCGCAGCCGGCAGATCTCGAACAGCTTCAAGGTGCGCGCCTCGATGCCGCGCGCGGCGTCGAGCACCATGATGGCGGAATCGACGGCGGTAAGGGTGCGGTAGGTGTGGTCGGAGAAGTCCTCGTGGCCCGGCGTGTCGAGCAGGTTGAACACCGCCCCGCCGTACTCGAAGGTCATGACCGAGGTGACGACGGAGATGCCGCGCGCCCGCTCGATCGCCATCCAGTCGGAGCGTGTGTTGCGCCCGTCGCGCTTGGCCTTGACCTGGCCAGCGAGCTGGATGGCGCCGCCGAACAGCAGCAGCTTCTCGGTGAGCGTGGTCTTGCCGGCGTCGGGGTGGGAGATGATGGCGAACGTGCGCCGCCGCGCGATCTCGCGCGCCAGCGGGCTGGCAGCCGCCTTCGGCGCCTTCTCCGGCGTCGCATCCTCTGCGGCCGTAAGTGCGGTCGGTGTATCTTCCATTTATCGCTCAGGATCACCTAGCTGCGGGCTAAGAGCCGCTGCGGAAGGCGCCTCTATAGCATCGTTCGCTTTGTCTAAGGCAACCGCTAGAATGCAGGGGCAGGAAGTGGCCTCTTCCACAGCGCCCTGCGGCCTCGACCCCGCCCTAACGGGGGGCTATATTGATGCCATGAACATCACGCTGCCCACCGAGCAACAAGAGTGGCTTGAGGCTGAGGTTGCCGCCGGCCGCTTCGAATCCATCGACGATGCGCTCGCCGCCGCCGTGGCCGAGCTCATGTCGATCGATGCGGACGATCTGGCGTGGGCCAAGCCGTACGTCGAGCAGGCGCGTGCGTTCGTGGCGCGCGGCGCCGTCATCGCCGGCGAGGAGTTCTTCCAACGGCTCGAAGGCAGGCTCGATAAGCTGCGCTCGCGATGACGCGGCTCGTCGTCACCGAGGACGCCGACACCGATCTTACGGAGATTCTGGTCTATCTGGAGCGCGAAGCCGGGGCGCGCGTCGCGGAGGCTTACGGCTGCAAGATAGGTGACTGCTTGACGCGCCTCGTTGAGTTCCCCGGCATCGGCACGCGCCGACCGGCTCTGGGAGCGACACACGGATCGGCATCGTCCGCCCCTACATCCTCATCTACGACTACGCGGCTGATGCCGATACGCTTACCTTGCTTCGCATCGTTCACGGCAAGCGCGACATCACCCGCCGGTTGATCAGGGGGCGATAGCTGACCCAGCGGGCCGTTAATGTCTTCGCATTCGCGTACGCCAGTGCCTCGCGACCAACGCGAGCGCTTTCAAGAAAGCTCGCGCATTCATCAAGTGTCACGCCGCGAACCGCGCTCTCGATCCTGGACAGAGTCAGCGTCAAGTCGGTTCCAGTGAATTGCGTGAGCAGATTGATGTCCGCCGTCTCGCCTTTCATTTGGTACCTGTAAGAGTCAACCGCACCCATTCGGCCAGCGAGTGGAAGCTAGGTTCATGCTGCGTTACCGCCGCTCCTGCGCGCGGCGCAGGGCGGCGGCGAGGGCGCTCTCGGCCGGCGCGGGCGCCTTGGACGGCGGCGGGGCGCTGGTGCGGGGGCCGGAGGACTGGCCGGAGGGGCGGCCAGCCTGCGGGGGCAGTCCGGTCGATGGCGCCCGACCGCATGGTGAGGGCGATGCGCTTGCGCGCCACGTCCACCTCCTTCACGCGCACCTTCACCACGTCGCCGGCCTTGACCACCTCGTGCGGGTCCTTGACGAAGCGGTCGGCGAGCTCGGAGACGTGCACCAGCCCGTCCTGGTGCACGCCGATGTCGACGAAGGCGCCGAACGCGGCCACGTTGGTCACCACGCCTTCCAGCTGCATGCCGGGCTCGAGGTCGGAAATCTTCTCCACGCCCTCCTTGAAGGTGGCGGTCTTGAACTCGGGGCGCGGGTCGCGGCCCGGCTTCTCCAGCTCGGCGATGATGTCGGTGACGGTGGGGATGCCGAAGGTGGCGTCGGCGAACGCCGCGGGCTTCAGCGTCCTCAGGAACGCCCTGTCGCCGATCATCGCCTTGACGGGCCGCCCGGTGACCTCGGCGATCTTCTCCACCACCGGGTAGGCCTCGGGGTGCACCGCCGACGCATCGAGCGGGTTCTTGCCGTTCATGATGCGCAGGAAGCCCGCCGCCTGCTCGAACGCCTTGGGACCGAGGCGCGGCACCTTCTTCAAGGCGCTGCGCGCTTTGAAGGCGCCGTTCTCGTCGCGGTAGGCGACGATGTTGGCGGCGAGCGTCTTGTTGAGGCCCGAGACGCGGGTCAGGAGCGGAGCGGAGGCGGTGTTCACGTCCACGCCCACCGAGTTGACGCAGTCCTCCACCACGCCGTCGAGCGAGCGGGCAAGCCCCGCCTGGTCCACGTCGTGCTGGTACTGGCCGACGCCGATGGCCTTGGGCTCGATCTTGACCAGCTCCGCCAGCGGGTCCTGCAGGCGGCGCGCGATCGAAACGGCGCCGCGCAGCGTCACGTCGAGGTCGGGGAACTCGTTGGCCGCCAGCTCGGAGGCGGAGTAGACCGAGGCGCCGGCCTCCGACACCACCACCTTGGTGAGCTTCAGGTCGGGCATCTTGGCGATCAGCTCGGCCACCAGCCTGTCGGTCTCGCGGCTCGCGGTGCCGTTGCCGACACTCACCAGCTCCACCTTGTGCTTCATGCACGAGCGCCGCCAGCGTCGCGAGCGACGCCGTTCCAGTCGTTCCTCGGCTCGTGCGGGTAGATCGTGTCGGTGGCGACCAGCTTGCCGGTCGCATCCACCACCGCCACCTTCACGCCTGAACGGAAGCCGGGGTCGAGCCCCATGGTGGCGCGCGGACCGGCGGGGGCGGCCAGCAGCAGGTCCTTGAGGTTGCGGGAGAACACGCCGATCGCCTCGGCGTCGGCGCGCTCCTTGAGGCGCGCCAGCAGGTCCGCCGAGGTGGAGGGCGCCATGCGGCCCTTCCAGGCGAGGCGTGCCGTCTCGGCAAGCCAGGCGTCAGCGGGGCGCCCGCGCTCGGCGATGTTGAAGGCGACCCTGATCTTGCCTTCCGCCGGGTGCGGCTTGCCCTCCTCGTGCGGCACATCGAGGTCGAGATCGAGGATGCCCTCGTTGCGGCCGCGCAGCATGGCGAGCGCGCGGTGCGAGGGCATGTCCTTGATGCGCTGGCCGAAGTCGAAATAGTCGGAGAACTTGGCGCCCTCGGCGGCCTTGCCCTTGGTGACCTTGGAGGCGAGCACGCCGTCCGCCCATTCCCACTCGCGCAGCTCGCCGACGAGCTTGGGCTCCTCGGCCATGCGCTCGATCAGGATGTGGCGCGCCCCGTCGAGCGCCGCCTTGGCATCGGCGATGCCCTTCTCGCCGTCGACGAACCTCGCGGCCTCCGCATCGGGCAGCAACGCCGGATTGGCGAGCAGCGCATCGGCCAGCGGCTCCAGGCCCGCCTCGCGGGCGATCTGCGCCTTGGTGCGGCGCTTGGGGCGATAGGGCGCGTAGAGGTCCTCGAGCGCCACCTTGGTGTCGGCCTCGTTGATGGCGCGCGCCAGCTCCGGCGTCAGCTTGCCCTGCTCCTCGATGCTCCTGAGCACGGTGGCGCGCCGGTCCTCCAGCTCGCGCAGGTATCCCAGGCGCTCCTCGAGCTTCCTGAGCTGGGTGTCGTCGAGGCCGCCGGTGCGCTCCTTGCGGTAGCGGGCGATGAACGGCACGGTCGCGCCCTCGCCCAAGAGCTCCACCGCCGCCGCCACCTGGCCGACGCCAACGTTGAGCTCCGTTGCGATCCGCTGGTTGATCTTGTCCATCTTGCGCCTCTCGCCGCTGCAGCCTCGCGCAGCGTCTGCGTCATCCACGATTCCGGGCGGATTGGGAAGTAGCTGGGCTGTACATTCGGCGGCGGCGACCAACGGCGGCGAGACCGGTCGGTGGCTGCCGATCACCTGTCGTTGTCAATCCTGAGATGGCGCAGGAACTGCAAGCAACGCTCCGGCCTGGGAGTGAAGAGTTCATCTTGATCGTGACATGTAACGGCAAGAGTACGCGCACCTATTTCCAGCACTCCCTGGAGCAGGCCCTCCGCTCCGCCGCTGCCGCCGCCGATGTCATAGTCGACCTTGTACCTGAGAACTGCGCCGCTGCTCAGCTTTTCCACACGCGCATATCTCCCGTCGCTGACGCGCGGCGCTGGCCCGAGATGGAGCTGGCACATCAGGCGCGCGCACATCGAGACGCTGAATCCATCGATCCGGCTCACCGCAGTCGCGTGCTGCGGAAGCAATATCCGGTAGCGCGCGTTCTGCAACGTGAAATCCCAGCGCCGAAGCTCAGGCGGGTCTGCGACGCCCTGCGCTGCGGCGCGAGCGGCGACCAGGAAGCCGAGAACGACGGCGGCGACCGCAACCCTGGGTGACACCGGCAATCCCCTCTTCACGCGAAGAGCAATGCCGCATTGTTCAGGCCAAGTGCGGCGGCAACAAGGGTGCGGTCTCTCAGGCTGGAGTATGGGCGCATTCCAAGCAAGGTCTCCATCAGAGGCTCAAGAGCCGGCCTCGTCGCATGCGCGCGGCGCCCGGGAGCACGAGAAACAACTGTGAAGAATAGGAAAGTATAGCAAACGAACCAGAACGATTACCTCCTCCAAAGAAATCATCCCACCTACCCCCTTCAGTAATGACCGCTGTAGCTTGCGCTAGCTCGACGGTCCGCGCGCAAGTCTATCGCGCAAGTCTATTCCGGGCGGCCGTCGTTGCCGCGCAGAACCAGAGGCTCCAGTTGAGCGCACGGCGTCGCCAGCATCTTCAGCGCCTTGTCAGGAGGCAGGTAAACCGGCGTCCTGTAGCACCTGGGCAACACGGTGGATGCGGGTCAGGTTGGCGCCTGACATCGCTGGCAGGGTACGGAGCAAGTCCCCTGAGGTGCTGCCGGAATCTGTGCGGCGCCGAAGTCTTCCGAGGCGTGCCAGGTTCAAACTCGCGCGGTGCAGCAACACTCTAGCTCCGGCATACGGATTTTACAGACGTCAAACCTTGGCCGTTCTTCCCGCTACGATCAGATCGCATACGAGCCCGTCGGGGTGCCAGTCGAAACTGACCTGGCCGCTTCCGAACTCATTATGACAGCAGCTCACTATTGTCCCGATGCCAAGGCCATGGCGACTCGGCTCTTTAACCGCCGGTCCACCCGTTTCGGACCAGCGGATTTTGATGTGCCGCTCTTCATGCGGTACCCACTGCACTGAAACCCGTCCATCAGCAGTCGAGAGTGCCCCATGCTTTGTTGCATTGGTGGCAAGCTCATGCACGGCCATCGCCAGGGCTTGGGCCGCGGCGTGATCGAGCATCAGCGCAGGACCGCTCAGTGTCACGCGCGGAGTTCCCGCCAATTGAAAAGGGGCCAATTCCTCCTCTATCAACCTCGCGATCTCGGCTTCTTCCGCGACGCTCTCCGAGAGAAGTCTCTGGGAGATCGCCAGTGCGTCGATGCGCCCCAACAGGGTCTGTTTGTATTCCGGAACAGTGTCGGCGTCGCTCAACCGCGCGATGCTCGCGATCAACGCCAGCATGTTCCTGGCGCGATGGTCGATCTCCCTGTTGAGCAGGATAAGACGCTCCTCGTCGCGCTTGCGCTGCGTAATGTCGTTGAACAGGATCGCCACTCTACGATCAGCCGGTGCTCCCACCCGGAAGGCGTAGACATCGTACCATCGGCCCAATGCTCCGGCTGGCTTCTCGAACCGCCGTGGCTTGCCGGTCAACGCAATTTCACCATAGATGTCGAACCAGTACGCCTCATGCTCCGGCCTGAGCGAGCGCATCGTTTGGCCCACGGCATCCGTGAGGCCGGTCTGCGCCCCGAAGGTCGCGTTGACTTCGAGGAAGCGGTAGTCGCGCGGACGATGCCGGTCGTCGAACAACACCTCGATGATGCAGAAGCCCTGGTCAATCGCATCGAATAGGGCACGGTAGTCGAGATCCCTCATAGAGGACTACTTCGTAGAGTTGGAGCCCAGGGAGAGTGAAAGATAGCGGCGGCTGTCCTATTGAAATCAGTGTGATTCGGTCGGGTGCGCGGCATGCGTGAGACGTTGCACCAGAGCCGTCCTCGGACTTCTGACGAACACTTCTTGCGCTTGGGCATTGCCTCTCAGGGCGCCGGCCGCGAATGGACTACACATGCTGAGCGCGACTACGCGAGCCAGCGTCATTTTCGCGCGCTGCCCAGCATTACCCCTCCTCACGTCCGGAAGCCGGTTGGCCATGGACGCCCGCGTCGATCCCGGTCTGCTCTGAACCGCAAGAACTGCCGCCATCCGACGGTCACTGCAATCAGGGTAATTCCCGAACTTGCCCGAGCAATTCCCTGGGGAGGGCCTACCCGGGCTGATCCTCTTCTACTGCAAGTTGGTGTCCCGTAGGGCCCTCCTCGCGGAACCCTGCCAACGTCGGGCAAGGGCAAAAGCCGACTTCCGCTTCGACCCGCCCGCGGGCTATGCCGCCATCCCCGCCAGCCGCGCCTTGATGATGGCCTCGGCCTCGGCGACGATGCGCTCCACCAGGTCCTTGCAGGTGGGGATGTCGCCAATGAGGCCCATGCTGGTGCCGGCCGACCAGATGCCGTGCTCCAGATCGCCGGTCTCGTAGACCACACGGCCCTTGCTGCCGGCCACGACCGGGCCGATCTCGGCGATGCCCTTGCCCGCGCGCTCCATCTCGATCGCCTGCCTCGCCACCGAGTTGCCGAACACGCGCGAGGTGTTCCTGAGCGAGCGCAGGATCAGCGCGGTGGAGCGCTCGTCGTTGGCGACGATGGCCTCCTTCACCTTCTGGTGGATGGGGGCCTCCCTGGTCGCCATGAAGCGGGTGCCCATGCTCATGCCCTCGCAGCCCAGCGCCAGCGCCGCTACCAGCCCGCGCGCGTCGGCGAAGCCGCCGGAGGCGAGCATGGGTATCTTGATGACGTTGGCCGCGGCGGGGAGCAGCACGAGGTTGGGGACGTCGTCCTCGCCCGGATGTCCCGCGCACTCGAAGCCGTCCATGGAGATGCAGTCCACCCCGGCCTTCTCGGCGGAGAGGCCGTGCCGCACCGAGGTGCACTTGTGGATCACCCTGACGCCGGCGGCCTTGAATTTCGGCAGGTACGGCTTGGGGTTGTTGCCCGCCGTCTCGACGATCTCGACGCCCGAGGAGAGGATGGCGTCGATGTATTCGTCGTAGGGGCGCGGCACCAGGGTCGGCAGGATCGTCAGGTTCACGCCGAACGGCTTGTCGGTCATGTCGCGGCAGCGCGCGATCTCCTTCGCCAGGTCCTCGGGCGTCGGCTGGGTCAGCGCGGTGAGGAAGCCGAGCGCGCCGGCGTTGGCCACCGCCGCGGTCAGCTCGGCGCGCCCCACCCACTGCATGCCGCCCTGCACGATGGGATGCGCAACGCCGAACATCTGCGTGAATCTGGTGCGGATCATCGCCCGTTCCCCTATGCTCCCCATCGGTCTTTGCCGGGCACCTTACCGGCTGGATGCGCGGAACGCGAGGTGGTGAGGGGAGTGTTCGAGAAGGGGCTGCTCGCCGGCAAGCGGGTGCTGATCACGGGCGGCGCCACCGGGCTCGGCAAGAGCATCGGCCGCCGCTATGTGGAGCTCGGCGCCGACCTCGTCATCTGCGGCCGGCGCGAGGCGATGCTGGAGGCCGCTGCGAGCGAGCTGCGCTCCGAGCTTGGCGCCGGCATCGAGACGCATGTGTGCGACGTGCGCTCCGCCGAGGCGGTCGATGCCATGATGGGGCGCATCTTCGACAAGGCCCCGCTCGACATTCTCCTCAACAACGCGGCGGGAAACTTCATTGCCCAGACCGACAAGCTGTCGCCGCGCGCCGTCGATGCGGTGCTCGGCATCGTGCTGCACGGGACGGCGTACTGCACCCTCGGCTGCGGGAAGCGCTGGATCGAGGCGGGCCGACCCGGCACGGTGCTGTCGATTCTGACCCTCTCCGCGCTGCAGGGCGCGCCCTTCACGGTGCCCTCGGCGATGGCCAAGGCCGGCGTGCTGGCCATGACGAGGAGCCTGGCGGTGGAGTGGGGCCCCAAGGGCATCCGCCTCGTCGCCATCGCGCCTGGGCCGTTCCCCACGCCCGGTGCCTGGGGGCGGCTGATGCCCGAGGAGCGCCGCGCCGAGGCGAAGGGGCAGATCCCCCTGCGCCGTTACGGCGAGCATCACGAGCTTGCCAATCTGGCGAGCTTCCTCGTATCGGACCAGGCGGCCTACATCACCGGGGAATGCGTCGTCATCGACGGCGGCAAGCGCTATCTCGGCGGCGCGGGGACATCGAGCGCCGCCATGCTGGATTGGAGCGACGCCCAGTGGGCGGCGGTGCGGGAGAGGACGAGAGGAGACAAGGCATGAGCTGGCAGCAGCTGCTCTACACGGTGGCGGACCGCGTCGCCACCATCACCCTGAACCGGCCCGACCGGCTCAACGCCTACACGCCGGTGATGGCGGAGGAGCTGCGCGAGGCGTTCGCCGCCGCCGATGCCGACGAGGGCGTGCGCGCCATCGTTCTCACCGGCGCCGGGCGCGGCTTCTGCGCCGGCGCCGACATGGAGCGGCTGTCCTCGGCGGCGGCCGGCCAGGCCAACCTCAGGAACGACGGGGAGTGGCCGACGGAGGGCCTGGAGGCCAACTTTGCCCAGCGCTGCAGCTATATCCTGGCGGTCAGGAAGCCGGTGATCGCGGGGATCAACGGCGCGGTCGCCGGCGTCGGTCTCGTGCTCACCCTCTACTGCGACATCCGCTACATGGCGGCGGGCGCCAAGCTGACGACGGCGTTCGCTCGCCGCGGCCTGATCGCCGAGCACGGCATCTCCTGGATGCTGCCGCGCCTGATCGGCCCGATGAACGCCATGGACCTGCTGCTGTCGGCGCGCACGGTGGTGGCCGAGGAGGCGGGGGCCATGGGCCTCGCGCGCGTGCTGCCGGCGGAGGGCTTCGCCGCAGCCGTGCAGGCCAAGGCCGCCGAGATCGCCAACCTCGCCTCGCCGCGCTCCACCCGCATCATCAAGAAGCAGGTCTACGAGGCACTGTTCCAGTCGCTGGCGGAGGCCACGGCGGTTGCCAACCGCGAGCAGCCGTTGTGCCGCGACACCGAGGACTTCCGCGAGGGTGTGAGGAGCTATGTGGAGAAGCGCACGCCCAATTTTACGGGCCGGTGACCCTCCGGTGATACCCGCCGGGTGACCCACCGGTGACCCGCCCCACCTGGGGCGCATGCCGGTCAGGCATGCACCCCAGGTCCCGCACCCGGGACGGCCCCGGACGCGTGCGAAAGATGTTGCACTGCGCCCGGGGAGCTGCTGCAGCGTTCAACCCACGCGTGTGGGTGAAATTTCCCTGCACGCGAGTCCCGCTACCGCAAGTTGTCTGCCCGCCACGGCAGCCGTGTCTGGGGGATTGCGGCGCCGCAATTTGCACCCGTGACCCAGCACGGCTGCGACCTTGCCATCCTCGCCGTCATCCCGGCGTGAAGCGGCGATTCACGTTGCGATAACGGTAGTTGTACACACGATGCGCGACGGTAGCGTGAGACAGCCGCAAACCCCCACAGCCGCAACCGAGGGAGAGGCGATGCACGGCCTCAATCCGTTTCGAGTCCTGACGCCCGAGCCCCAGCAGGAGGGGATCGTGAGCCGGGGCTTCCGCCATCTCTTCGGCACGCCTGTGCTCGCTCAGCTGTTCAGCGCCGACGGGCTGATGCAGGCTGCGAGCGCCGATGTGCAGGTGCAGGGCCTGATGCGCCGCCTGACGGCCCGCATGACGCGCGGCCACAACCGCGTCTGGTCCGACCCGCTGGCTCCCGGCGCAACCGGGCTTCCACCGCGCGCGGTGTGGGAGAATCCGGATATCCCGTCCGGCTACACCTATCTCCTGCAGCTCGTCGCGCACGACCTCGTCGCCAGCTCGGTGTCGCTGGCGCTCGACCGCGGCGTGGCCGAGGTGGAGAACACGCGTACGCGCCCGCTCGCCCTCGACACCATCTACGGCGGCGGGCCGGACGTCTGCCCCTACCCTTATGAGTTCAGCGCCGAGCATCGCGACCAGCGCGGCCTCGTCCCGCGCACGCGCCTGCGCGTCGGCCCCGCGCATCCGCCGAACGGCGGCGCCGGCCATTGCCCGTTTCGCGACATCGGCCGCGCCACTGCGACCGACGCGGTGGACGCCGGGCGCGACACCGAGGCGCGCAAGGGCTGGCGCACCGAGGCCCTGCTCGCCGACGTGCGCAACGATTCGCACGCGCTGCTCTCGCAGATCACCGTGCTGTTCCACGTCCTGCACAACGAGCTGATGGAGCGGCTCGAGAAGCGCTCCCCGGCGCAGACGGCATGGCAGGACACCGAGGTCGCCTACCGCCGCTTCCTCACCGCGCGCATCGTTGCGACCATGATCTACCGCAACATCATCGACAAGGACGTGCTCAGGCGCATCCTCCACCCCCAGATCTACGAGCGCTATCTCACCAATCCGGCGTTTCCGCTCGATCCCCAGCGGGGCATCCCCAAGGAGTTCTCGCACGGCGCGTTCCGCTTCGCGCACGCCATGGTGCGCGACGAGTACCGGGTCAACAGCCCCGAGCCGCAGCCGATGACCCGCGCGCTGCACCAGAGCACCACCCGCTCGCCGGGCTCGGTGCCCGTGCGACCCGAATGGCTGGTCGACTGGTCGCTGTTCTTCCAGATCGGCGGCTCCAGCCCCAATTTGAGCCGCCGCATCGGGCCCGACTATGCCGCCGTGCTGCAGAACGAGGGCATGTTCCCGCCGCTCGCCAGGGGCGACGCCGGCGGCATCGCCTTCCGCGACTACCTCAGCAGCTGCTTTGCCAACCTGCGCAAGGTGCCGGAGTTCTGGCGCGAGTTCGGCCACCTGCTGCCGCCGTTCGAGATCTGGAAGGAGCCCCTGCGGCAGTGGCTCGAGGAGATTCCGGGCTCGGAGCTCTCCGAGCGCTTCGAGCCCGGCGACATCGATCGCCTGGTCAACGACCCGCCGCTGCCGTTCTTCGTGCAGTTCGAGGCGGCCCATACCTTCGACCGCTCGGGCAAGCCGACCAGAGACGGCGGCGGGCGCCATCTCGGCCAGCTGGGCTCGCTGATCGTGGGCGAGACCATCTTCGGCGCCATGCGCCGCCATCCGCTCGGCTTCGAGGAGGCAAACCCCTCCCTGCGCAGCCGGATCACGGCGTGCTGCCTGGCGCTGCTCGAGGATTCCGATGCTCTTGCCGACGTGAAGGCCGGTCTGCCCAGGTCGCCGGCGCGCGACATCGAGACCATGGCCGACCTCATAGGGTTCCTGCACGCCAGCGATGCGTTTCCGCAAGGCCCGGCCTGAGGGTGCACGGCCGCGCACCCGCATCCCTGCTTTTTGCACCAAACCAATGGAGAGAGACGATGGTGGATCTGATTAGGGTCGACAACGACGTACTTTGGGGCAAGCTCGTCAAGTCGTGGGCGACGGGCGTCAATCACGTGGTGCCCGGCGAGCCGGCGCCGAAGGCGCCGGAAACGCTGGACGACCTCGAGGCGCAGTGCCAGAAGGCCGGCATCGGCATCACCATCCCGAGCTACATCACGGGGCTGCAGCTCGTCCGCATGCCCAAGGACACGCTGATGCTGCGCCTGCCGGCCAAGGAGCTGGTGGAGAAGATCGAGGGCGATCTCAAGGCGCCGGGCGCCAAGTATCCCATCCCGCAGTACTACGACGACGCCTACGGCTTGTCACTCAATGTGCCGAACCCGGACGAGAGGGTGAAGCTGCAGACCTGCCGGATCGGGGACTACTCGATCAGCATGTGCGGCTGAGTGCCGCCTGGACGGGAGCGCCAGCACCAGCCAGCCCATCGCGTAGACGTTCCCAGTCCTCTGCGTGCCTAATCGGGAATATGTTGAGAAACCATCGAGTAATGTTGTCGTCGCTTGCAGGTTCCTCACCGACCCACCTGGCTCGGAAAACTCTGAAAAAGGCTCGTAGCTCTTCGGTCGCAGCACTCTTGTCTCCCAGATGAAACAGCGCAGCGGCCAAGTAGCCGCGCGACGTAGCTCGAATTCACCCGCCAGCCTCGCGGCCTCCACGCACCCCGAATAGTCGCCGCGAATAAACCGGATAGCCACGTGGTATGCCCACTGCAGTGGGCTCGGGATAAGTGGAAGCCTCAGGGCATATTCCGCAAGCTCAAGCGCCCGTTCGGTTGCGCCGCAGAACGCAGAGCACATCGCCGATGACATCAGTGTCCAAGAGTCGTTCTCGTTGAGCTCAAGTGCGAGGCGGAGATGGATCACGGCTTGCTCGTGCTGGTTCGACATCGCGTAAGACCACGCTAGGGAAAGCTGGCTGCGCGAGTCTATTGGATCGAGAAGCGCAGCTTCCCGTGCGTAGGCCAATGCCTGCGCCGTTCGCTGCTGGCTGCGGCGCACGCCGGGCAAGACGATGTGGATCAGATTGTGAATCTGCGCGAGGCCGGAGCGCGCTGGCGCGAAATCCGGCATCTGCCTGCCGACTTCAAGGAACATCTCCGATGCTTTGTGCCACCTGTCGGGATCCAAGCCCAGGATTGTCGCTTGTCCCTGTAGCCAGAGGTCGTAGCCCTTGAGATCGCTTATTGCGCGGTGCGCAACCACGGCCATCCGTCCCGCCGACACATAAACGTTCAAGGCCGTGGCGAGGCGTCGCACAATCGATTGCTGTGCGTCGACCCAATTTGCCAGCGAAATCTGGAACCGTTCGCTCCACAGATATACGTTGGTTGCCGCTTCGCGCAGCATAAGAACCAAACGCACGCCGTCGGCCACCTGAAACGCGCTCGCCTCGATCACAAATTGGCCGCGCGCTTCGCCCGGAGGCAGCAATCCGACACGACCGGGAGGCTGATCGCGAACAAGCCACTCCCGGAAGCGCACCAGACACGCGATCAGCTCGCGCCGGAACCCGTGCACGAGATAGCGCTGCTCCTCCCTCGTGGCGGAAGCGTCGAATTCGGTGACGGACACGACGAGCTTCGGTTCGGCGCCAGCTCTTGCGGTGCTGGCGGGAGATGTCCCGTAGTCAGGGGGGGTGAGCGGGACGCGGGGAGCCGCTTTGCGCCGTCGAGCGGCTGCTCCAGCTTGATCCTGGCGATCAGCTCCTGCGTCGGCTTTGACGGCTCGGTGTCGTACTCCATTTCCAGCAGCTCCCAGAGCGTCTTGTAAATGCCGAGCGCACCGCCGACGTCGCCATTACCGACGCGCGCGCTGATGAGGGCCCGGGCGGCCTCTTCGTGCGTCGGGTCGAGGTTGAGAAGGGCGCGGGCGGTCCTCTCGTGCGTTCCCGACGGGAGTGCCAGGCTGTCGCGCAGCGCGCGCTTCCAGGCCGCGGGCTATCCGCTCGTGAGAGGACTGGCGCTTGACCATGAGCCAGATGCGGAACGACGGGTCGATGTCCTCGTATCCCGCCATCAGCGTGTCGGTCAGGCGCTGGCGGTCGAGCAGCAGGTCGTGCGGGCGGCCCGCCGTCACGCTTTCCAGGACGGCCGCGACATCGAGGGCGATGGCGTCCGGCTCGAGCGCCACCACGCTGCGGTCGGTCAGGAAGCCGCCGAAGCCGCCCTGGGCGAGTGCATCTCTGAGCCCATGCAGCGCTTGGCGCAGGCTGGCGCGGGCCCTGGCTTCGTCGGATTCGCTCCAGAGCATGCCGACGAGGCGCTCGCGCGTCTCGCTCAGGTTCGGCGCCAGCGCCAGATAGCCGAGGAGGGCCTTCGCCTTGCGGTTGGGGACCGCGATCTCCCGGCCGCCCAGCCGCAGGGAGACGCCTCCGAACAGGCAGACGGCAAGGCATGGCCCCGAGGGCTGGAGAGCCCCGGCCCGCACGCCTTCGCCAGGCGTCGCAGGAGCGCTGATCGGCAGCGGCTCGCTCACGCTTCCCTCACCACTCTAGTGGAGTGCCCGCACCGTCGGCCTGCAGCGGCCGCCGTTCAGACGCAGCCCTCCCCGCTCTGCCCTGGGTTGAAATTTGAAGAGAATGCCCGCAAACCTAGCGCACGGGGGCTGGCGCCGTCAAAGGAGCAACGCGGGCGGTGGAGGGGTGGCCGCCATGCGCCTCGGAGGCGGCCGACGGAAATGCCGGCGAGAACCGACTTCAGGCAGTATCGATTGGTAAGGTCCCGCGGCTTCGCTCACGAGGCGCGAGCCGCATCGGGCGCGCGCAGAGCGGCAACTGCCAAAATGAACAGACGGAGCCGGATCTTCTCGGGTGAGGTGACGGCAGGACGGGGGGATGCCGTCACCTGCACGGCAACCGGAACCTATCCACACATCCCGATGCTGTAGTCGCCGATGCGTTCGGCCTGGAAATCCACGACGCTGTCAATGCGTGGCTTCGACTCGAAGACCCGCTCGTAGAAGGCGGGCAGAGGATAGCTCCCGCCTTGCTCGGCCAGGCGCTTCTCGAACCATTCGAGGGTTGCCTTGCATGGGAGACGGATGGTGAGGGTGTCCTCGTCGTCCTGGACGAACTTCACATGCTTCAGCTGCTGTGGAATCTTGGCGCCAACGTTGGCCTGGGCCAACTGGGTGGAGAACTCTTCGAGCGTCGCCGGCAACGGGTCAGTCCCCTTCGACCAGGCTTTGACCAATTCGCCGAACGCCTTGTAGTTCACGACCTCGAGCTTCTCAAACTTCATCGCACACCTCCCAATAGCACGATACAACTTCGCATAGTCAGTGTTCATCTGAATTGCGGCTACAGGAAGGCGACGAGGGATTCGTCAGGCCGGGCATGCGAGTGTGCGAACGTCACCAGCTCGGGCATGGCGGCAATCTGGGCAACTGCGGACGCCGTCTTGCCAGTGCAGACGGCGCGCTGGGACCCCTGCAGAACCTTTGCGATCGGTTCGCCGATGAGAATCGAGCCAAGGAGTCCAAGGCGTTGGCCGCCCATCTCGGATGCCGCCTCGAACAGCACGAGCAGGATGAGAGGCGGATCCCTGCTAACGATTTCGATATCCTCCGCAGTGAGGCCGCCGCTTCCCTCACGGCCGTCGGCCAGCCATGCCTTCAGGGCGCTCTCGCAATAGTTCGGGTCCCACAGGCGGGATCTGGCAATCTGGCCAAAACCCCTGCGCGAGATCTCCGCAATGAGCGAGCGAACGGACCAGATGGGCAGCGACGCCGCATTCAACAGGTCTCGATAGGCAAGCCCGGCAGACTTGGTTTCGTCGATGCCGGCGAAGGCGAGGTCCGACACGAGATCAGCCGAGAAATGGGGGCCAATTCTTCGGCTGAAATTGACCGGCTGGCCGGCAACGGCGAAGAATTTCGACCACTGTACCGCCCAGCTCTCATCCAGAGGAAGCCGCCAAGGACGTGCGCGAGAGGTCGTCAACAGGACGTCGATCAGCTCTTCCCGGCGATTGTGCACGTCGTTGATGCGGTAATGCGGCCGAACCATCGCATGACCGAAGCGCAGGGCCTGGGCGTACTCGAGGGTCATGTGCGTTCCCGACTGGCGATCGAGGAACGATGGAGCTGCCGAGAAATAATGCGCGTAGACTGCCGGGTGCAGGAGCCTGCGCAACAGGTCGTTGCGCACAATCCGGCGGTAGACATCCACGCAGATGTCTTTCGCATCGAGATAGAGCGCTGCGAAATACTGCAGACCGAGGGCCGGCCGCTCGTGCTCGTCATGCTCCCGGTGCAGGAGATCGACGACCGAGTTGTGGAACATCGAGAAGAGCACGGTCATCTGCGAGATCAGCGCGCTGTTGTCGTTGCGATCGTCCGCCAGCAGGACGTTCGTGAACAGCGGGTCTCGGCCGCCTCTGTGAACGCCCACCGCTCTCGGGACATCGCGGAAAGGGCAACGCTCGTCGCTGGCCGCGCCGATCTGCATCCGCGACAGGGGGAGCTTGCTCGGCCGCAGCGACCGGCGGTCCGCGTCGGTCATTGCGGTAAGGCAGCCGTCGAAGCCGCTGCCGTAAAGGGTCTGCAGCTCGAGAAGCGCTGAGCGATTGTTCCGCACAGCTGTTCTAGACCGCGTCAGCCCGGAAGTCGGCACAGAAGAATGGACCGTGTCGTGCGCCATGAATTGCGCCAGATATGTATATCCGGCCGGGATCGACGGGTTCTCCCAGGCTTCCAGGTTGGATGCCGGAGTGTTCGGCCACGGATACGCCATGAACATTCGCCGTGCGAGGCGAGCCAACCTCTGCCGGACGGGACAGGTCCCGTCGCCGGGCCGGGACGTCTCCCATCCCGAGAGAAAACGTTCTTCGGGTCGCGGCTGCCGGATGAAGGACTGCAGCATCGTTTCTCGCCTACCCAACGAGCGAGCGGGGGCAAGCTACACTGCACTGAAGGCGCTCTAAAGTAAGGCAACGCCTTTCGTCCTGTCTTCGCCGCCGCCTGCAGCGTCGATCGCCTGCTGCAGCCTCGTCGTGCGCATGTCGCAGGGCAGCGGCTGCAGTTGCGGGGCGATGGCGCACGCGACGGCAATGCCGAGCTCCGGCCTGGTGAGGTCGACGAGGGCGACCTCGATGCCGTGGCGCGCGAGCTGCGCCAGCAGGGCCGCCAGCTCCTCGCCTGCGTTGTTGCAGGGCGGCAAGTCCGGGCGGGCGGGCGCGCCCAGGGGGTGGATCAGGGCGCATCGGTCGGCGGCGATCCTGGTGGCGCGATCGAGATGGCGGCGGTCCACCGCGTTGAGGGCAGCCTCGCCGCGCGCCTCGCGCTTGGCCAGCGCCACCAGCAGCGCCAGCTCCATCTGGCACATCTCCAGGACCGCGGCCCGCGCCGCCCCATCCAGCGTCAGGCGCGCGGCAAACCCGCAGGCCAGACCCTTTCCGCTTTCATCGACGGAAAGCGCCGCGACGCAAGGGACGCCGAGGTCGGTCGTCAGGTCGAGCAGCCAGCTCGCCCGCTCCCTGCTGTCCTGGCGCAGTGCGCCGAGGAGGCGCACCGCCTCGGCCATCGCCGGCCTCTCGCCGGCGAGCAGCCCGGCCCGCCGCCCGCCGATCCACCACAGGGCGACGGCGTCGCGTTCCACGACCTCCAGGATCGCCCGCGCTGCCGCGGCCTCGAAGGTGGCGCCCGCGGCGCAGCCGGTGCTGAGCGCGGCGCCGGGTATGGCGAGCGGCCCCTTGGCCCGGCGCCGCAGGCACCAGTCGGCCGGGACGAGAGCCTCGCGCCCCGCAGCCTGGCCGCGCACCCAGGCGACGGGCGTGCCGGGGCCGTCTGGCGCGCCCTGCAGCAAGGCCTCGATCAGCCGCTGCGCTGCCGGCAGGGTGCGCACCGCTGCGGCGGCATAGGAGCATTCGCGCGCGGCATCGCCGGGCCGCTGCACCTGAGACAGCCGCTCCACGCCTTCGCCGAGGCAGGAGGCGAGCGCGTCCTCGAGCCTCTCGCCGCTTCCCGCCAAGCTGAATGCGCCGCCCGGATGCTCCGGCAGGCTCAGCGCGCGGGCGGCGTCGACCTCGCCGCCGACGAAGCGCAGGCCCGGAGCCCAGGGTGAGCGCAGCAGGAACAGGCGGTCGGGCAGCCTCGCAACCTGCGCCAGCGCCTCCCCGTGGCGCTCGGCCAGGGTCGCGAGCAGCGCTGCTCCGGGGGCCGAGTCGAGGTCGATGGGGAGCATTGCGACCAGGTGGTGCGCTGCGGCCATGCGAGCGCCGCTGCGGGCGGTCAACGCGTGAGCAATGCTGTCAGCGCACCGGCTTGTGGCGGTGCGTTGCGGTGCTCGGCGAAGGGTGCGGCGTTCGTCGCCCCGGTGCATCGGGCAGCCGATCGCCCCTGGCGTTGGCGTGCACGAAGCGGCCGGCGCGGACGGGGGCCGGACCGTGCCTGGCATCGCGAGCGGCCCGGTCGAGCTCCCTCTGCACCTCGCGAACGTCGATGATCTTGCTCATCCCTCGTTCCATGCTTGCGCCAGGCGGAACTCGTCCTCCAGGCTGTCCCATACATACCACTCGTCGACCAGTCCTTTGTAGTGCTTTTCGAAGTAGTCCGCACTCCTGGCAGAGCGCTGGCGAATGGTGGCCTCCGGCACGCCGTCCATGGCACTCCCGCCCTCGGAGACGCGGAACGCGACCCCTCAGCGACCTTCATTCCGGTCGCTGGCATCCCCGCGGTCTTGGATTGAATGCAAAATTGATTGGTAACCCCATCGATTTTGCCCTAAGACCGTTGCAACGACCGCCCCGAGATGACGTGTGCCGTGCTCCAGGGAGCGCCCGCGATGGCAACGATTGTCGAGCTGACCCTGAACGGGCGAAAGCGGGTCGATGCGGTGCCCGGCAACCGGCTGCTGCTCGACTATCTGCGCGAGACCGTCGGGCTGACGGGCACCAAGACCGGCTGCGACGGCGGCGAGTGCGGGGCCTGCACCGTCCTCCTCGACGACAAGCCGGCGCTCGCGTGCCTCACGCTCGCGGCGACCGTCGCCGGCAAGCGTGTCGACACGGTGGAGTCGCTTGGCCTTGGCTCGCTCTCCGCGGTTCAGCGCGGCTTTCACGAGAAGCTCGGCTCCCAGTGCGGCTACTGCACGCCGGGCTTCATCATGGCCTCGGCGGGCCTCCTGCGCCGCAACTCCCGCCCGACCGAGGACGAGATCCGCGCGGCGCTCGGCAGCAACATCTGCCGCTGCACCGGCTACGTGAAGATCATCGAGGCGGTGCAGTACGCCGCGGAGCTGCTGGCCTCCGGAGAGGCGCGCCATGCGTAATATCGTAGGGTGCAATCGTGCGTCGGCGCGATTGCACCGAGCCGACCTCCCGGCAATCGGCGTCGGCCGGCGCGAGGTTGCATCGGTGCAATGCCGCTCCGCAGCATTGCACCCTGCGCCCCTCGACAGGGTCGCCCCATGAACGAGATCCTCCCAGCGCGGAATATCGGCGGCTGGGTGCCGATGGTGGACGGGCCCGAGAAGGTGTCGGGCCGCGCCAGGTACACGGCCGACATGGTTGCGCCCGGGATGCTGGCGGGGCGCATATACCGCAGCCCCTATGCGCACGCGGAGATCATCGAGGTGGATGTCTCCGAGGCGGCGCGGCTGCCCGGCGTGCTGGCGATCGTCACCGGCGCCGACTGCGACAAGACGTTCGGCGTGCTGCCGATCGCGCGCAACGAGCATCCGCTGGCGCGCGACAAGGTGCGCTACAAGGGCGAGCCGGTCGCCGCCGTGGCGGCCGTCGACGACGCCACTGCGGCCAAGGCGCTGCGCCTCATCAAAATGAGGGTGCGCGAGCTGCCGGCCTACTTCACCGCGGCCGATGCGCTGGCGCCCGGCGCCGTGCCGCTGCACGAGAGCAAGCCCGGCAACATCGAGCGCGACGTGCTGTTCGAGCTGGGCAGCGTCGCGGAGGGCTTCGCCGCGGCCGACCTCGTCGCCGAGGCCACCTACAATTGCGCCGAGGTGTGCCAGAACCAGATGGAGATGCACGCCGCCGTCGCCGACTACGACGCCGTGCGCGACCGCATGACGGTGCACGCCAGCACGCAGGTGCCCTACTACGTGCACCTGATGCTGGCCCAGATCCTCGACATGGACATGTCGCGCATCCGCGTGGTGAAGCCGTTCGTCGGCGGCGGCTTCGGCTGCCGCACGGAATGCCTCAACGTCGAGCTGATCACCGCCCTGCTCGCACGCAAGGCCCAAGGCACGGTGCGCATGGCGATCAGCCGCGAGGACACCTTCATCACCCACCGCGGCCGGCCCGAGACCGACATCCGCATGAAGATCGGCCTCACCAGGGCCGGCAGGATCACCGCGGTGGAATGCGAGTGCACCCAGCGCGGCGGGGCGCACTCGGGCTACGGCGTGGTGACGGTCCTCTACTCGGGGTCGATGCTCTATGCGCTCTACGATCTCCGCAACGTCAGGTACATCGGCAGGCGCGTGCTGACCAATACGCCGCCGTGCGGGGCCTTCCGCGGGCACGGCACGGTCGATGTGCGCTTCGCCTTCGAGAGCCTGCTCGACGAGCTGGCCGGCCAGCTCGGGCTCGATCCACTCGAGGTGCGGCGCGCGAACTTCCTGGAGGCGCCGACCTTCACCGACAACGACCTGATGGTGTTGAGCTACGGCCTGCCCCAGTGCATCGACTGGGTGGAGACGCAGAGCGGCTGGAAGGCGCGCAAGGGCAGGCTGGGGAAGGGCAAGGGCCTGGGCTTCGCCTGCTCGCACTACATCTCCGGCGCCTCCAAGCCCGTTAACTGGACCGGCGAGCCGCATGCCACGGTGAAGCTCAAACTGGACTTCGACGGCTCGATCGTGGTGCTCACGGGCGCCGCCGACATCGGCCAGGGCTCCTCCACCATCCTGGTGCAGTCGGTCGCCGAGGTGCTGGGCCTCGACATCGCGCGCGTGCGCATCCTCTCGGGCGACAGCGAGGTGGTGCCGAAGGACAACGGCTCCTACTCCTCGCGCGTCACCTTCATCGTCGGCAACGCCGCCATCGATGCGGCCAACAAGCTCAAGGGGCGTGCTGATCGCCGCCGCCGCGCGCCGGCTGGAGGCGGAGCCCGGCGACATCGAATGCCTGGGCGAGGTCTACCGCGCCGGGGCGCAGGACAAGGGCCTCGCCTTCGCGGAGGTGGTGGCCGAGGCCTTGAAGGACGAGGGCACCATCACGGTGACGGGCACCTATTCCACCATCCCCGAGTTGCACGGCGGCAGGAAGTACCGCGGCGCCGCCATCGGCGGCACCATGGGCTACAGCTACTCCGCCCAGGTGGTCGAGGTGACGGTGGACGAGGAGACCGGCGAGGTCACGGTCGACAAGGTCTGGGTGGCGCACGACTGCGGCAAGGCGCTGAACCGGCTCACCGTCGAGGGCCAGGTGCAGGGCTCGGTGTGGATGGGCATGGGCCAGGCCATGAGCGAGGAGGCGGCCTACCACGACGGCCTGCTGCTGACCGCCAACATGCTCGACTACCGGGTGCCGACGATTGCGGATTCGCCGCCGATCGAGGTCGGCATCGTCGAGAGCATCGATCCGCACGGGCCGTTCGGGGCCAAGGAGGCGGGTGAGGGCTCATTGGCGGCCTTCCTGCCGGCGCTGACCAACGCCATCGCCGATGCCACCGGGCTGCGCTTCAATACCCTGCCGGTGACGCCCGACCGCGTGTTCGCGGCCATCGACAAGCGCAGCAGAGCGGGGTCGGGCCCCTCGCGTCGAACGGGGGCAGACCCCTCGCCTCCAACGCCGCTGCGGAAGACCGACGGTCGACGCGAGGGGTCTGACCCCGTCCAGGGGGGCACCTGATGGAGGCCCTCGCCGAGCTCGAGGTCCTGAGCCCCACGACGCTCGACGACGTTGTGAGACTGCGCGCCGCGCACCCCGGGGCGCAGCTGCTCGGCGGCGGCACCGATCTGGTGGTCAACATCCGCCGCGGCATCGTCGCTCCGCCCGTATTGATCGAGACGGGCCGCGTCGCCGAGCTGCGCGCCGTTGCGGCCGACGCCGGCAGACTCGAGATCGGCGCCTCGGTCACCCTGGCGGAGATCGCACAGCACCCCGGCGTCGGCGAGCACTACCCGGTGGTGGCTGAGGCCGCCGCCTCCATCGCCGGGCCGACCCACCGCAACATGGGCACGCTCGGCGGCAACCTCTGCCTCGACACGCGCTGCATCTATTACAACCAGAGCGAATGGTGGCGGCAGGCGAACAATCACTGCCTCAAGACCACCGGCGACATCTGCCACGTGGCGCCCAGGAGCCGCGGCGTGTGCTTCGCCACCTTCAGCGGCGATCTGGCGCCCGCGCTGATGGTCCTCGATGCCGAGATCGACCTCGCCGGCCCCGGGGGCCGGCGCACCATCCCCCTCAGCGAGCTCTACATCGGCTATGCCCGCCACGACGGCTCGGCCGAGGGCGACGGCAAGCACTTCCTGGCGCTGCGCCCCGGCGAGCTGGTGACCGCCGCAAGGGTGAGCAGCACCCCGGGGCTGCGCTCGGGCTACGACAAGGTCCGCATCCGCCGCTCGATCGAGTATCCCGTGGCCGGCGTGGCGGTGGCGCTGCGGCGCGAGGGCGCAACCCTCGCAGACATGCGGGTGGCCATCACCGGCACCAACCCCCGGCCCGTGCTTCTCGCGGGCACGCGCGAGCTGTGCGGCGGCCCGCTCGACGACGGCGTGCTTGGCGGGCTCGAGGCCCTGGTGCGCGACCAGATCATGTCGATGAAGACCACCTTCACCCCCGGCACCTACCGCCGGCGCGTCGCCGGCGTGTTGGCCCGGCGACTCGTGCAGCGGCTGTTCGCCGGGTGAGGCGAGTCTCCGCCGGTCGCTCCGGCGTTGCATGGTGCACTCGGCACGGCGCGGCAGGTGGCGCCCGGCGTCTCGATTTGGGGAACGGGGCCAATCGGTTCAGACGTCGGTTCAAACGTCGGTTCAGACACTGTCAACGGTTGCGCGCGCCACTCCGAATCAGGGTCTGGAGGGGTCTATTTCTGCGATCGTGGCGCCATGGCCCTCAGGTAGCGGTTTGCCCGTGGAGGCCGTCAGCGCCCTTCCTGAGCCCCGGGAAACGGCATTCTGGCGGGAAGCGGGCAACGGGTCGCGCGGCGGCTGCGGTGGGGGGCTCGCGCTCTCGCATCGACGCGGCGGATGCAACCGATGCAGCCCCACCGGCACGGCCGAGAGGCCATCGCCCCCAGCCGTGCCCGTTCGCGCCGGGCAAGCGAGACATCATCCGCAGCGCGCCCGAGCATCAAAGCCGCCAACGGTTAATGTTGTATGAAGGAACCAGAGTTCGCGCGGGCTCAGACCCCTCGCCTCCAGCGTTGTGATGTGGGGATGGGGGTCAGACCCCTCGCTTCCAGCGGCTGTGTTGAACGAGAGGGATGGAGGCGAGGGGTCTGACCCCAACCGCCCACAGACAGCGGCGGGCCTGGATTGCCCGCTGCATGAATGCCCGCGAATCGGGCTATCTGACAGCCGATGGGAAATCAGGTGCTGATCCCCGAGCGGTTCTTTGCCGAGCTGGACCGGCTCGGCACCGCCGTGGTGCGCCAGCGGCTCGCAGCGGGAGCGTGGGGCAAGGCCGGCCAGAAGGCGAAGCTCGTCAGGCTGTGGCTCGCCGACAACGACCGCAAGGTTGCTGCCGCGAGGCAGGGGGCAGACTCCTCTCGCCAGGCCCCTCGCTCGATCGCGGGCGCCGGAGGCGAGGGGTCCGACCCCTTCCCAGGCCCGCATGAGGCCGTCCGGCGCTCTGCCGCCGCGGCCGAGGAGAGCGCCGACCTCGCCGAGTCGGCCTATGCCATCGCCAGGGACGCGAACTTCAGGGCGGCCCTGGCGCTCGCCATCGCCGCAGCCTCGCTCCTCGTGCACCTGATGCTGGTGTTCGTGCGGCCTGCGTGACCGCGGGCGGCGCCCGCGTCAGGCGTCAGGCGGTCTGCAGCTCGGCCTTCACCCAGCGCGCCAGGAAGCCGTCGAGCCAGGCCTGCACCTTGGGGGCGTGGGCGATGTGCCCGCTGATGTGCTCCTCCGGCGCGTGCACGCCCTTCATGCGCGGCGCGGCCAGCCAGCGGGAGGTCCAGCGGTGCACCTGCGCGAAGGTGATCTCTGGGTGGAACTGGACGCCCACCGCCGCCGGCCCGTAGGCGAAGGCCTGGTTGGGGAAGGCGCCGCTGGAGGTGGCAAGCCGCCGCGCGCCGTGCGGCAGCTCGCAGCCCTCGCGGTGCCATTGGTAGACATGGTCCGGGAACGGCCCGACCGCGTGGCCCTCGGGCGTCGTCTCGATCGGGTAGTAGCCCATCTCCGCCCGCTCCTCGGGGTCGAAGCCGACCTTGGCGCCGAGATGCGCGGTCAGCATCTGGGCGCCCAGGCAGATGCCGAGCAGCGGGGCCTTCGCCTCGAGCGCGACGCGGATCCATTCGATCTCGCGGCGCACGAACGCGTCGGCGTCGTTGGCGCTCATCGGCCCGCCGAAGATCACCGCGCCGCAGTGGTGGGCCAGCGTCTCGGGCAGCGGATCGCCGAAGCGGGGCTTGCGGACGTCGAGGGGAAAGCCGTTGCGCACGAGCCACTGGCCGACGTGGCCGGCGTTGGAGCTCTCCTGATGCATCACGAGCAGCGCGGGCTTCTTCTCCCCGCTGGTGCCGCGGCTCGGGGGCACCTCGCCGGCGGCGGCTTGCCCGGCATCGCTTGCAACGGTCCGGGCATCAAGGGTCTGGGCATCAAGGGTCTGGGCATCAAGCATCGGTCGGTCTCGTTGCACGTGGTCTGAGCAGCCAGGCGATGAAGGGCACCATCAGTCTGTGCGGGATGATCTTGAGGGCGAGCGCGAGGAACGGGTTGATCAGCCCCGGGACCACCACGCGCAGGCCGAACAGGTAGCCGAGGTAGCCGGCGCGGGCGACGGAGGCGGCCGACGCCGGCGGCACAAGCGTGCGATAAAGCGCGGTCTCGGCGCCTGCGCGCTCGTGCCAGGCGGTATTCACCGGCCCCGGCGCCAGCGCGCACACGCGCACACCTTCTCCCGCCGTCTCGGCGGCGATCGCTTCGGTCAGCGAGATCACGTACGCCTTGCTCGCATAGTAGGCTGCCTGGTAGGGGCCGGGCGTATAGCCGCCGAGCGAGGCAAGATTGAGGATGCCGCCGCGCCCGCGCAGGCGCATGCCGGGGAGGTAGTGCCGCGTCAGTTGCGTCAGGGCGCGCACGTTGAGGTCGACCAGCCGGGCCAGATCATCGGCCGATTGCGCATGAAACGGGCCAGCAAGGCCGATGCCCGCGCTGTTGACGAGCACGTCGGCATAGGCGCCGTGGTCCGCCAGCGCCGCATCGATGGCGGCGATCGCGCCGGGTGCCGTCACGTCGGCTGCAACGGCGACCGCCTCCACCTGGTGCGCGGCCCGAATGCTGGCTGCCGCCTGCTCCAGCGGCTCCGGCCGGCGCGCGACCAGCATCACGTGGTGGCCGTCGTTGGCGAACCGGCGCGCCAGCTCATAGCCGATGCCCTCCGAGCCGCCGGTGACCACCACCATCGGCCGCAGCGCAGCATAGGCCGCCAGCGCCTTCGGGTCGGGACGCCACCAGCGCCGGCGCCAGCCATCGAGCACCATCTTGCCCAGGGTCCTCCGCTCAGGAACGAAAGCGGGCCGGTCGACTCCCGCCGGCTATGGAGTAGGCAGGAAACGCTCCGTTGCAAGGCTGCGATGGCCGGCGCGTCGTTGACACCCCTCTGCAGCGGTCTAAACTATGCAAATTCCAGGGGGGCCGGCGGCAGCCGGCTGAGATGGCGCTGAGACCGCGCCGCCACCCTTTGAACCTGATCCGGGTCATTCCGGCGAAGGGACGGACATCATGGCGCACTCCAAGCTGATCGCGGGACTGATCGGGCCCTTGCTGGCCGCGATCGGCGTGGCGATGCTGATCAATCGCAACCTGTTTCCAGCCATGATCGCGGAATTTGCCCACAACACCGGGCTCATATTCCTCTCGGGCCTCCTGGTGCTTCTCGCCGGCCTCGCGATCGTGCGCGTCCACAACGTGTGGACCGGCGGCTGGCGCATCCTCGTCACCGTGCTCGGCTGGCTCGCCATCGTCAGTGGGCTCGCGCGGATGTGGTTTCCCCAGGCCGCGGCCCCTGTCGCCGAGACGCTCGGGGGCAATGCCGGCGGCCTCCTGATCGGAGGACTCGTCACGCTCGCGCTGGGCGCCTTCCTTTCCTACAAGGCCTACGGGCCAGAGAGCTGAGACGACACTTGAGGTGGACATGAGCAAGATCACGCGCGCCAAGGACCTGATGATCCCCAAGGTCACCACCGGTCCGATCAGCGCCTCGACCAAGGTCTACGCGGCGCCCGACGGGCATCCCGACGTCCGCGTGCCGTTCCGCGAGATCGCCCTCTCCGAGGGCGCCGGCGAGCCCTTCTTCCGCGTCTACGACCCCTCCGGGCCCTATACTGACGCCTCGGCGGAGATCGACGTGGAGCAGGGCCTGCCCCGCATCCGTGCCGCCTGGGTGCGCGAGCGTGGCGGGGTGCAGGACTACGTGGGCCGCGAGGTGAAGCCGGAGGACAACGGCAGCGTCGCCGGCCGCCACCTCGCCCGCGACTTCCCCAACAAGCCGCAGCCGCTGCGGGCTGCGGCGTCTCCCTCTCCCCGCTTGCGGGGAGAGGGCCGGGGTGAGGGGCAGCCACACGCTCCGACGTTCGGCGCAAGCTCCTGCCCCTCACCCTAACCCTCTCCCCGTAAGTACGGGGAGAGGGGACACCCACCCCCTCACCCAGCTCGAGTACGCCCGCGCCGGCATCGTCACCAAGGAGATGATCTACGTCGCCCATCGCGAGAACCTGGGTCGCACCGCGGCCCTCGCCCGCGCCAAGGACGCGCTCGCCGACGGCGAGAGCTTCGGCGCCGCCATCCCCGAGCACATCACGCCGGAGCTCGTGCGCGAGGAGATCGCCCGCGGGCGCGCCATCATCCCGGCCAACATCAACCACGCCGAGTTGGAGCCGATGATCATCGGCCGCAACTTCCTCGTGAAGATCAACGCCAACATCGGCAACTCGGCCGTCACCTCCTCGGTGGAGGAGGAGGTGGAGAAGATGGTGTGGGCGATCCGCTGGGGCGCCGACACCGTGATGGACCTCTCCACCGGCCGCAACATCCACACCACGCGCGAGTGGATCCTGCGCAACTCGCCGGTCCCGATCGGCACGGTGCCGATCTACCAGGCGCTGGAGAAGTGCGGCGGCGATCCCGTGCAGCTCACCTGGGACCTCTACCGCGACACGCTGATCGAGCAGTGCGAGCAGGGCGTGGACTACTTCACGATTCACGCCGGCGTGCGCCTCGCCTACGTGCCGCTCACCGCCACCCGCACCACCGGCATCGTCTCGCGCGGCGGCTCGATCATGGCCAAGTGGTGCCTGGCGCATCACAAGGAGAGCTTCCTCTACGAGCGCTTCGCGGACATCTGCGACATCATGCGGGCCTACGATGTCAGCTTCTCGCTCGGCGACGGCCTGCGCCCCGGCTCCATCGCCGACGCCAACGACCGCGCGCAGTTCGCCGAGCTGGAGACGCTGGGCGAGCTGACCAAGATCGCCTGGGCGAAGGGCTGCCAGGTCATGATCGAGGGCCCCGGCCACGTGCCGATGCACAAGATCAAGATCAACATGGACAAGCAGCTGGCCGAGTGCGGCGAGGCCCCGTTCTACACGCTGGGGCCGCTCACCACCGACATCGCGCCGGGCTACGACCACATCACGTCGGGCATCGGCGCCGCCATGATCGGCTGGTTCGGCACCGCCATGCTCTGCTACGTCACGCCCAAGGAGCACCTCGGCCTCCCCGACCGCGACGACGTGAAGGTGGGGGTCGTCACCTACAAGATCGCCGCCCACGCCGCGGATCTCGCCAAGGGCCACCCCGCCGCGCAGCTGCGCGACGACGCCTTGTCGAAGGCGCGCTTCGAGTTCCGCTGGGAGGACCAGTTCAACCTCTCGCTCGACCCCGACACCGCGCGCACCATGCACGACGAGACCCTCCCCAAGGAGGCCCACAAGGTCGCCCACTTCTGCTCCATGTGCGGCCCCAAGTTCTGCTCCATGGAGATCACCCAGCAGGTCCGCGACTACGCCGCCAAGCTGAACGAGCGCGGAGTGGAGCTGGCCGAGGAGACGACGCAGATCGACCCCGAAGCCGGCATGCAGGGGTCAGACCCTGCGGGTCTGACCCCATCCGAGGCGCAAGCCGGCATGGCCGAGATGAGCCGCAAGTTCCGCGACATGGGCGGGGAGGTGTACGTGGACGCCGACAAGGCCAAGGCGGCGAACAAGGCGCTGGGGTAGCCCGCGCACGAAAATCTGCCGATATGGGGCTTACAGTTCAACGGTTCACGCTCCCCGGGAGGACGGAGATGTCATCACGCGCTTGGAAGGCATGCATGGCGGCGACCGCCGCCATCTTGACGGATGGCCGTGGCATCAGCCACCGACGAACGAGGCCGTCTTCCCAGTCTTTTTGGGCTGACCATACGGACAGAGGTATTCTGTGCCAGGACGCGTTCTCACAAAGCATGAGGAGCGCAATTTTTTCATCTACGGCTTCGAATCCCGCAATGTGAACTACATGTTCCAAGGCATTGAGGTCTCAAAGATTTCTGAAACGGTCGTGGGCATCACCGGAACGGCCTTTCATAAATCAGGCGGGGCTTGTGAGAGCCAATTGGAGGAGATTTTAGCGCAATTGAAAGAGCAATATCCTGGCCTTCAGCACAAGCCCACTCGCCAGAGCGATGCCGTATTCCATCTTCTCTCCAGAGACCGGCCAGGATGTTTTGTGGGAACCGATACCGGTGGCCAGCCCCTCACCTACCCCTGCTCGATTAGCTTCCTGGTATATTGCGCAGCCAGCGGCAGCGCTTACAAACTGAACATTCGAGCATCTGACAGTGAATACGCCGAGAAGGCACGAACCGAGGCTCGGACCTTGGCGTCCCGATCTCGCCGTAAGCACCTTGATTGACTTTATTCTAGGAAATGAGCGTGTGTGGGGGCGGTCTTTTCCTCAACGAAGGTCGATATTGAATGTGCTCCGTGCGTTGCACTTAGCTTGCCAAATGTGATGTGGTTAACGTCGCCTGATTCGAGAAGGAGACCGGCGATGGAAATTGAAGAGCGACAACACCGCGGCTACGTATTGGAAGGCAAGGAGTGGGCTGGTCAATGGCAAGTCCATATCTATCCAGCCAGTGACATCCAACAGCTCCCGCCAGCCCTACCGGCTATTCAGGACCGCGATAAGGAACGCGCTTTTGCGAAGGCGGAGCAGCGGGTCAGCGACTTTCTTGACCGCTGGGCGAGGCGAACAGGAGGCAATGACAGCCCCACCCTCCGGGCGCGGCGCTCCTAAGGAGCGCAGCTGACACAACAACTTTGTTGCCGTTCGCCGAGCCGGATACGCAGGTGTGTGTGCCCGATTCCCCCGAAGTCTTCGTCCTCCCTCGCCCACCGGCGCTACTTCCGCCGTCGGAAGCCTTCGGAGTTGGCCAAACGAGGTATACGTGAAAGAGCCGAGCATGAGCACGCTGGCGCAGCGAAAAATGACCGTCGACGAGTTCCTGGCCTGGGCCGAGGGACAGGAAGGCCGCTGGGAGCTCTACAACGGGGTGCCTTACCAGATGGCACCGGAGCGGACGCGGCATGGCAGGGTCAAATTCGCGGTGCAGCTGGCCTTGCTTCGGGCCATCCAGAAGGCTGGCTTGCAGTGTCACATGCTGCCCGACAGCTCGGGCGTCCGCGTCTCGCGGCACGTCATGCACATACCCGACGCCCTGGTGTACAGCGGGCCGGAGCTGCCGGGCGACGCCCTCGAGGTGCCCAACCCGGTCATCGTGGTCGAGGTGGCATCGCCTTCGCGTTCCTTTTTCGTCACCCCGGCGCCGCGAGCGCCCGAAGGGCGCGAGCGGGACCAGGCCCGGAACCAGCTCACTTGGACGCTTGCTCTCGGACCATGAGGTCCACGGCGGCCCGTAGGCGTCGTGCAGTGCACGACCACGCGGTCGAGCTTGTTGGAAAATGAGCTGGGCCCCGGCCTTTTCCCGCTTGCTCGCTTCGCTCCCAAGCGGCGCCGGGATGCCGTTGGTGGGTGGGGCGCGGGTGGTGCGTATCTCCGACTGGGCTGACGCTATGGAGAAGCCCCGCGCCGGCAAGGCAGGCGGGACAACTCGCGCGCTCGGCGCTAACATCGCCGCAACACAACAAGCCTGCCCCGGGGAGAAACGCACCATGTCGCACGCTCACGATCGGCAATGGGCCTACATCGGCCGGCGCGCGCTGATGGCGCGGCTCATCGCGCTCGCCTCCTCCGTCCCCGTCCTGGCGATGGGCGCGCGCAGCGCCGCAGCCCAGTCCACGAAGCAGCCGGCCCCCACGAACGCCGGCGCCTTCGCCTTCGGCGTCCTGGGGGACATGCCCTACACGCGCCGGCAGGAGGAGGAGTACGCGCGCGTGCTCGCCCACATCAATGCGCGCGAGCTGGCCTTCGTGGCGCACGTCGGCGACATGGTGGGCGATCCGAGGCCGCACGAGCGCGATCCCAAGGCGTCGCGCCAGCCCGCGACCGACGAGAACTACGCCTACGTGCTCGACACTTTCAAATCCTGCAGGCACCCACTGATCCTCACGCTCGGCGACAACGACTGGGCCGACGTGGTGGAGTTCAAGACCGTCAGGGTCGATCCCCTGGAGCGGCTGGCCAAGGTGCGCTCCATGTTCTACGCCGAGCCCACCCGCAGCCTGGGCGCGCGCACGATCGCGCTCGAGAGCCAGGCCGGCGACGTGGAGCACGCGACCTACGTCGAGAACCGGATGTGGGCGCACCGGGGCGTCACCTTCGCCACCCTCCACATCACGGGCAGCAACGACAACGCGACGCGCTCACCCGAGCTCGTCGCCGAGCACGGCAAGCGCAAGGCGGCCAACATGGCCTGGCTCAGGAAGGCGTTCGCGCGCGCCAAGGCGGAGGGCAGCCTCGGCCTCGTCATCATCGCCCACGCCAACCCCGGCTTCGAGACCTTCTGGCCGGCGAGCTACATCGGGCGCTACTTCCGCATGTTCCACGGCACCAAGCTGCCGAGCCCGGTGCCGGCCTCGGCCTACGACGACTACGTGCGCGTCCTGGGCGAGGAGGTGGAGAGCTACGGCAAGCCCGTCGCACTGTTCCACGGCGACACGCACCTCTTCCGCATCGACAAGCCGCTGTTCAGCGCCAAGACCAGGCGGCCGTTCGAGCGCTTCACGCGCGTGGAGACCTTCGGCTGGCCCGATTCGCACTGGGTGCACGTCGCGGTCGATCCGGCCAACCCGGAGCTCTTCACCTGCGCCGCGCAGATCGTGCCGGGCAACCGGCTGCACCATATGTAGGTTGAGTTGGGTCAAGCGGAGCGCAGACCAGCATTGCTCCAGTTGTGTCGGGGCTTCGCTGGGGCTCGACCCAACCTGCGCGTTACGGTGTCTGCTGTACATCGCCGCTGCGTCGCGCTACACTTTTGCAGTGATCACGCTCTCCAAGCACAAGATGACGGCCGACGAGTTTCTCGCCTGGGCCGAGAGCCTGCCCAGGGAGGCGGGCAGGTTCGAGCTGTGGGACGGCGAGGTGATCGTCAAGCACGGGCCAGCCGGTTTCGAGAATGCCGAGCGCGCGCAGCACTGGGACCTCAAGGGCGCCATATACCGGGCGCTGCATGACGCCATCGAGCGCGCCGGCTTGCCCTGCTTCGCTGTCCCGGATGGTGCCGGCGTTCGATTGGCCGACGACAGGCTGGTCGAGCCGGACGCGCTGGTCTACTGCGGTGCCAAGGTTCTGCCGAGCTTCCTCGAGGTGTCGAATCCGGTGATCGTCGTCGAGGTGCTCTCGCCGAGCACGCGCAGATTCGATCTCGGTGACAAGCTGCAGGGCTATTTCTCCCTTCCCAGCCTGCACCATTACCTCGTCATCGACCCCGAGCGCGGGCGCCCGGTCCACTACACGCGGGGCCTCGGGGATATCATCGAGCCGCACATCGTCACCGGCCCGCGCCTGCAGCTCGACCCGCCCGGCCTCGACGTCGACCTCACCGAGGTGCTCGCAGGCTGACCCGTAGGCTGGGTCAACGCCAGCGAAAGCCGGGGGCAGCCCAACATTTCCGGAAACACCTCGCATCGTGTCGGGTCTTCGCTGGCGCTCGACCCAACCTACCCCACCAGCACGGCGATGCGGTGCATCGGATTGGCGGCGTAGCCCCCGGGGTTCCAGTTGCCCGACGTGTGCGGCTGGGCGCGGTTCGAGGCATCGGTGGCCCGCACCCAGACCTCGTAGTAGCCCTCGCTCGGAAGCCTGAGCGCGGCGGTCCAGCGGCGCCAGTCGAAGCGGTTGCGGGCCGCGGACAGCGCTGCCCGCTGCCAGGTGGCGCCGAAGTCCAGCGAGACATCGACGCGCAGCACCTCGAGCTCGCCGGCCCAGGCGGCGCCCCGCAGCCGCAGCTCCCGCGTGCCCGAGGGGAAGCGCGTGCCGTTGGCCGGGCTGGTCACGATGCCGCGCACGGGCATCGCCTGCAGGACGCGGAAGTCGCTGGCGTCGGCCGTGCTGCCGGGCATCATCGGCCGCACCGGGACCCGGTTGGAGGCTCCCTGCATGCCCTCGCCGTCGTGCTCGCGGTCGCGCAGCGTGATCCTGGTGAGCCACTTGTGCGAGACCGAGCCCGGCCAGCCCGGATGGATGAGGCGCAACGGCCCGCCGTGGATATGATCCAGAGGCTGGCCGTTCATCGCCCACACCAGCAGGCTGTACTGGCTCATGGCCTTGGCGATCGGCACCCCGCGCGACAGCGCCGGCCGCGCTGGGTCGCCCGAGGCATGCCGGTCGGCGCCGAAGTTGCCGGTGTAGACGGCGGAGGGCCTGACGCCGGCCGCACGCAGCACGGAGACCAGCGGCACCCCGGTCCACTCGGCGCAGCCGGCGCCGCCGTTGGTCCATTGCGGGCCGTCGACCCGCGGAACGAAGAACGAGCGCCCGTTGCCGCCGCTTTCCAGCACCATGCGCCAGGTCCGAGGCAGGCTGCGCTTCTTCAGGTCGCCCAGCGCAATCTCGAGCGGCCGGCTCACCTCGCCGTCGATGGTGAGCTTCCAGGCGTCCGGGTCGGCCACGGCGGGCTCGGGCGGCAGGCCATTGTTGGAGACATAGAACCTCGACGTCGGCGTGGTGTCGTCGTCGAGCAGATGCTCGGGCGTCTCGGCAACCAGCGGGCGGTCGCGCATCAGCGCGACCTCATGCGCCAGCGCCGCGCAACCAGGAAGGCCGCATGACCATGGCCGACCAGACCCACCTCTTCCCGCCCAACCGCTGGCCGCAGACAGCACAGCTAATCCTGCTCGCGTTCCACGACGACAACGACATCGCCCAGCTTGCCGGACAGGAACTCCTCGCACGGCTCAATATGCCAGCTGCCCCACTGGTGCACGACGATGGCCGGCGCAAAATCATTCGCAGGGCCGCATGACAGTCCACTACCATCCGGCACCATCTGGCTGGCGTCCGCGACCCTTCAAAATCGGGCAGAGGGTTTGTTGCGGCGCGTGGGCCAGGTCTCGTGGTCGCCGCTGCCGTCAGGCTCCGATGAAGGGTTTCGAGCGGTGTCGGATGCACGGGCCGAACAAAGGCGCGCAGACGCCGGAGGCCAAGGCGGCAATCTCTGTGGCTGTGAAAGCGGCATGGGCCCAGTGGAGGGCTGAGCGTTCGCTGCCATTTCCGACTGGCGCTACGTGCAGAGCCGACGGCGCCGCGGGCGGCAGTCGGCGGCGCAGTGGCTGGCGGCGAACAAGCGGGATGGCGAGCGGTGAGGCTGTACGAAATCGCCGAGATCGTGCCACGCAACGCCAGCAAAAAAAGGGGCTTTCGCATCGTCGCGAATTCATGTACCTATTGTCAACGTTTGGTACATGAGGCAAGGGCATGACGAAGGCAAAGACGAAGCGCGTGGCGCTGTACGTGCGTGCCAGTTCGGACCAGCAGACGGTCCAAAACCAGCTGGCCGAACTGCGGCGGGCCATCGAGTTCGAGGGCTGGCAGGAGGTCGCCGTCTACAAGGACGAGGGCGTCTCCGGCAGCAAGGGCAGGAGGGACCGCCCTGGGCTCGATCAGATGTTGACGGATGCCGAGGGCCGACGGTTCGACGTGGTGATGGCGTGGGCCATCGACAGGCTTGGCCGCTCCCTGATCGACCTACTGAGCACCATCAAGCTGCTGGAGAAGGCGAAGGTCGATCTCTACCTCCGGGAACAGCGTATCGACACAACGACCGACGAGGGCCGGCTGCTGTTCTCGATTTGCGGCGCGCTGGCCGAGTTCGAGCGCAGGATCATCAACAGGCGTATTCGGGCCGGTATCGACCGGGTGAAAGCCGAGCTGAAGAACAACAAGAAATTCACGGCCAGGAAGTCCGGCATCGTGCGCACCAAGCTCGGGCGACCAGGTGCGGAGCCGGAGAAGATCGCCGATGCCCGCAAGCTCCTCAGTTCCGGCATGGGCATCAGGAAGGCTGCTGGGCTCACCAAGCTCGGCACATCCACCGTCCACAAGCTGGCGCGGGAGATGCGCGGCACGGCCTGACGCCTCGCGCAGCCTCCTGCCTGGGGGCCGCATGACCGAGCAACCTCAAGTCACCAAGCAGTGCCGGAAATGCCTGCAGACGCTCCCCTTGTTGAGCTTCGCCGGTCGCCAAAATACGTGCACTACATGCCGCGATGCGCAGCGGGCGCGCACCGTGGAGCGCAAGGAGCACGTCGCTTTCACTCCGGCCTTGGCCGAGAAGATCTGCGATCTGGTGTCGATGGGCTCGACCATCACCGAGATCGCGGAGATGTCGGGCATGCCGACTGCCCGCCAGATCGTGTCCTGGCGCCGCCGGCATGAGGAATTCCGCGATGCCTATGAGCTGGCGCGTGTAGCGCGAGCCGATGCGCGATCCGACCGTGTCGACCAGGCATTACGCGACCTTCGCGACGGGAAGATCTCGGCGGCGGACTGCCGCGCCATCGTTGAGACCGAGTTGAAGCTTGCGGCCCTGGAGAATCCCAGTCGCTACAATCCTGCGACGAAGGTCCAGCAGGAGCTGAGCGGGCCGGGCGGGGCGCCGCTGCAGCTGTCGGTGGTGGACGACGCCAGCCTCATCAAGGCGGCCCGCTGGATAGCTGACCTGCTCTCCAGGGCTGACGCGGTGCCGGTGATCGACATCAAGCCGGCGGACGTGAAGCCGGAGGATCAGGCCGCATGATCGCATCCGCACCCGGGTCCGACTTCCTGCAGGCGATCCTTGTCAAGCTCCGCGGTTTGCCGATCGAGGAGCAGCGCAAGGTGATTGCGGAGGCCAACGCAGACCCTCGGCTGTGGCTGCCCAATCCCGGCCCGCAGACCGACGCGCTCAACAGCCTCGCCGGCGAGTTGTTCTTCGGCGGCCAGATGGGCGGGGGCAAGTCCAGTTGCTGTGTCGGCGTTGCGATCACGGAGCACGATCGCTCGATCGTCTTCCGCCGGGAGTACTCCCAGATCCGCGGACTGGAGGACGAGGCGACCAAGATCTTGAAGTCTCGTGACGGCTACAACAGCCAGGACAAGGTGTGGCGCATTCCTGGCACTGACAAGGTGCTGGAGTTCGGCAGCTGCCCGCACGAGTGGGACACGGAGCGTTACCAGGGCAGGGCGCATGATTTTGTCGGTTTCGACGAGATCGCGAACTTCACGCGGACGCAGTACGTGTTTCTGGGGCTGTGGCTGCGCTCGACGACGCCGGGGCAGCGGTGTCGGATCATAGCAACGGGCAACCGGCCGACCAACCCGGAGGGTTTCTGGGTCGTCGAGTATTGGGCCGCGTGGCTTGATCCAACCTACCATGACCCGGCGAAGCCTGGTGAGTTGCGCTGGCCGGTGCCGGCGGAGGAGGGGCACGACAAGGAGCTGTTTCTGCACAGTCCCGAGGAGGCTGTCGCACACCTCTCCAAGTTCCAGAACCCGCCGCGGGATCATTTGGGCAACATCCTTGCGCCGCGGTCGCGGACGTTCATACCGAGTCGGTTGCAGGACAACCCTGATCTGGCGTCGACGGGGTATGGCTCGGTGCTGGCGCATGCGCCCAAGCATCTGCAAGCGCTGGCCAAGGGGGACTTCAACGCTGCGATTGAGGACCACCCGCAGCAATTGATTCCGACCATCTGGATCATGGACGCGCAGTCGCGGTGGACACTGAAGCCGCCAAAGGACACCCCCATGATCGCAATGGGCGTGGACGTTGCGCAGGGCGGCTCGGACAAGACGTGCCTCGCATGGCGCCACGATGCTTGGTTCGCCCCGATCGTTCTGGTGCCGGGCACGGAGACGCCGAACCCGAGCGATTGTGTTGCCCTGGTAGTGAAGCATCGACGCGACAGCTGCTGCGTTATCGTTGATTGCGGCGGTGGCTATGGCGGCGGCGTCGCCGAGCAGCTCGATGCCCACAACTCCATCGCGGCTGTGAAGTAGAAGGGCAGCCGTGAATCCATCGTCCGCTCGGCATGCAGAACGTACCGGCTTGTGAACAAGCGTGCTGAGAGCTGGTGGAAGTTCCGCGAGGCCCTTGACCCGAACCAGCTTGGCGGCTCGCCCATTCAGCTGCCGAACGATCCGGTGATCCGGGCCGATCTTGCTGCCCCTCGCTTCACCGACACGCATCGGGGCATTCAGCTCGAGGAGAAGGGAGAGATTGCCAGGCGCCTCGGCCGGTCTCCCGATGCGGGCGATGCCATTGTTCTGGCGTGGTCCGAAGGGCAGGCAGCGATCCGGCGCGGCATCAGCGCACCGGGCGGCCAGCGCCGGCATCGCGACCGTCCTCAATTCGCGAATGTATCGTACGCGTCGCAAAAAATGAAGATGCGAAGGCTTGGGGGTCGTGTCGATGATCGATGAAACCGACACCGTTGATCCTGCGGAAGGCCAGGAGAAGATCTGGGAGCGGAACCGCCGGTTGCGTCAAGCCGAGCTAGAAGCCTCGGCTGCGCACGCTCAGCAGCTTGCCCAGCGCTACGGAGGTGACGTGCGCCGTCAGCGCTTCGCCCTCGTCGACCGCGCTGCTGCCAAGCGAAGACGGCGGAGATAGGTAGCGTCAAGTTGCGTTGCGTCTCCTGACCCACCAAGGTCGCGTCCAATCGACCAGTTGCGGCAGCTTTTCGTCCGCGTTGCCCGGAAGCTGACGAATGTGCTTGTGGCGGATTTGACCCGAAGCCCACATCGAGACGAGGCTGGCAAAGCCTCACCCATTGCGGCCGTACCTATGCCCTTAGTTCCGGCACAATCGTGAGTTAATTATGGCTCAACAAGGAGTTGGGCCATGACGCAGCATAGTCAAGACGATCTGTGGCGGGATTTCCCGAAGACGGCGACGGAGTTCGAGAGGCGGTTTGCAACCGAGGAGGACTGCCGGGCGTACTGGATCGAGGCGCGCTGGGGCGGCAAGCCGGCGTGCGCGCGCTGCGGCAGCACATATGTGTGGACGATCCGCGACGGCACGACGTTCGAATGCCGCGACTGTGACCATCAGACGAGCCTGACCTCGGGCACGGTTCTGGAGAAGACGCGCAAGCCTTTGAAGATGTGGTTCCGCGCGGTGTTCGAGATCTCGACGCGGCGCACCGGCATCTCGGCCATGGACCTGATGCGCATCATGGGGTTCGGGTCCTACAAGACGGCCTGGAGCTGGCTGCACAAGCTGCGCGCGGCGCTGGTGCGGCCCGAGCGGGAGCCGCTCGGCCCTTTCGTGCAGATGGACGAGGCGCTGGTGGGCGGAAAAGGCGGCCCGCACAAGGAGTTGGTGCTGGTGGCCGCGGAGGTGGATGGGCGCGTGCGCCTCGCCCACGCCGAGACCAACGATAAGGCCACGCTCAAGCGCTTTGCCGACGGCCAGGTCGCGGCCGACGCGCGGGTGGTGACGGACGGGCTTGCGAGTTACGACAGCGACAGCCTGGGCAAGCGGCCCTGCGAGAAGGTCGTGCAGACCAAGGCCGAGCGGCGCGAGAGCGACGCCCTGCAGGTCTGCCACTGGACCATCTCGCTGCTGAAGCGCTGGCTCTTGGGCACGCATGCGGGCGCCGTTGGTCCCAAGCACCTGCAGGCCTATCTCGACGAGTACGCCTTTCGCCACAACCGCCGCAAGACCAACGGCGTCGGCCGGATCGCGGCGCGCGTCATCGAGCAGCTTGTGGCTCGCCCGCCGCTGACCATGCGATCACTGATCGACGAAACGCGGCGCTGCCGCTGGTTTCGTCAACCTGAACTAGCGGCATAGGTACGCATTGCGGCGGACCATCGAGTAGACAATGTAGGCAAAGTAGAGAAATGACCCCACCGACGAAACTGCGCCTGCTACGTAGGTCCAGGCAGCGGCCCCCAGCACTTTCTCAATTCCTTGCACCTGTTGTTCGCCGCGAATAATCCCCTGGCTCGCGAGCAGCTCCCGCGCGCGAGCGCTGGCATCGAACTCGACCGGCAAGGTAATCAAGGTGAAGAAGGTCTGCGCCCCGAATAGGATGACCCCTGCCCAGGCCAGAGAATTCGCTCCAAGCAGCACTCCGGCGATGAACAACCATGGAGCGACTTTCGCGCTCAATTGCACGGCGGGAACAATCAGCGATCGCGCTTTAAGAGGCAAATAACCGGCGGCATCCTGCAACGCATGGCCAGTTTCATGCGCAGCGATGCCCGCGGCCGCAAGGCTGGGCGTGTAGTAAACCTCTGGACTAAGGCGTAACGTCTTCGACTGCGGATCGTAGTGGTCGCTCAGCATGCCGGGCGTCGATTCAATCCGCACTCTTTGGAGTCCGCGCGCATCCAGCAATGCTCGCGCCACTTGTGCTCCCGCGATACCGCCGGAGGTGCCGACCCTGGAATAGCGCACGTAGTTCACTTTGATGCGCGCCTGCGCGTACAGGCCAAGCAGCAAGCCGGGCGCGACAAACAACCAGAACGTCGGATCTTCAAGCATCACCGCCTCCTTCCCGATTTCGACGCGCCGTCTGGTTGAGCGCGGGCCACACTTTCCCGACCAGCGTGCCACTGCACCAATTAGCGGTGAGGCCTTTCGAATTGGTCACCGGGCTGAAGTTCCTGCTGCATTGGACGAGGCGAAGGAGGCGCTGGTCAGGGCGAGGCCAGCGCCGAGCGCCGCTTCTGGAAGAGGCCCCGGTGCAAGGGGCTAGCGGCGGGCCACTGAAGCGCGCGAGCGCCTAGACAAGGCCCGTGCGAACCTGGTCCAGTTCGGCCGAGGACCATGCAGCTCGGTCCCTTGCCGCCGTGTTGCATGTGTCTGAGTTGGACTGGTGACCGTTGCACTTGCCCGTTTCGCTCGAACTCAGCGGTCTCGTGCTCTTGACCTCGGGTCTCTCGTCGCCGCGCACCCCCGCGAGAAGCGGCGAAGCCGGCCAGGGACGCAAGCAGAAGAGGACGCCTCTCCTCCGGGCTTTCAGTGAATGCGGGCCGCGAAACCGTCGCTCACGCTGATGGCCGGCAACCATAACCCATCCCCGCCCCGGGCGTTTGACCGGGGCTCTCTTGTGTTACGGTCGCGGTCGGAAGGATCACGAGCCTGTCGGTTAGCTTGGACTACATGTTCCAAGAGGGCGCCGGTAGCAGCGTGATCCTTCTTGAAGAACTTCAGATGATGTCCTAGGCGGCTTCCTGTCGATAAACGTGGCCACCATGGAGCGCGACAAGATCGTCAACAGCACGCGTGCTTCCTTCATTCGCCTCGACGATGATGGCGGTCATGCCCGGAAGCAGGTCTCTCTTGACGTCTTCAACGAGGTCGGTGTCCACCGCGGCCATCAGGGCGTCGGTGCTCAGGCCGGTAGTTGCGCCCAGAGTTGCACCAAGTGCCGCTCCTGGCGCGCCACCCAGCAGTCCAATCAGCAGTCCCGCGGTGGCGCCGACAGCCGTTCCAAGGAGGGGGCGTTCTTTGCCTTCGAGTAGCGAGACGTTTCCGCGATCGTCCTTCTCAATCATCACTCCGGTCTTGAGCTTGAAGTCCGCGGTGCCGGGGGTGCCGGCCTACTTGAGGTCCTTCATTGCGCGCGCCGTCTCGTAGGCCGCATTGGCGTTGTCGAAGGTCGCGACGATGATCCTGTCAGCCATAGGACTCTCCTGTTATTGAACTCTCTGCGTCCTGCTTTTGCGTGCTCTTGGCCCTAGGCGGCACGCGCTTGTCCGATCTCGTCGGCGATCTCATCGGCTTTCAGATCGACCATCTGACGAACCAGCTTCTTGACGGCTTTGATGTTCTTCTTCACTTGATCGGCCAGGTTCGCTTCATAGACGACGATCAGTGCAGCCTCGGAGGGATCGAGCAGGTCGGCGAACGCCTTCAAATCGCCGCGCGGAATGCCCGGTTTGAACGTGGCCGACCAGCGCACCGATGGCCGCGCCTCCGGTGCCGCCTGCGGCGAGCGCTGCCCCGATTCCAACCGGCGGGAAAATTGCAGCGGCCAAGCCGGCCGCAAGACCAAAGCCGAGGCCCTTGAGAGCATCGTGCCGCTTGCCGGCCTCGTAGGTCTTGTTGATCTTGACCTTACCCTTCTTGGTCTTGCTGATCACGGCCGCATCGAAGTTGTGCGAAGTGCCAAGCGTGTCATAGACCTCTCGGACCCGCTTCAGGTCTGCCTCAGCGTCCCCAACATTGTCGTAGGTCGCCACGAGGACATCGAGCAACTGGGTTTCATTCTTGGACATGGGGCAGCTCCTTTTCGAAGGATCGCGGGCCGGAAAGGGTCACCACCCTATTTGCGGGAATACTCGAAGGTCGGCATGGCGCGTAACGTTTCTTTGGTTGCGCCGGGCAGCATTAGCCGATCATTGCTCAGCTTGAATTGCGTGGCCGGGATAGCCACGTCGTGCGAGCCTATGCCGAGAAAGCCTCCCGTGCTGACGATCGCGTGCGAGGCGGACCGCTCTGGGCTGATGATGATGTCCTCGACCTCGCCGATCTTTTCGTTCTTGTCGTTGTAGACGTGCTGGCCGAGTATTTGGCGCCGCGCGCTCCATCCCTTGATGATGTCGTTTAGCTCTATGACGGTCACACCGAGCTTAGTTTCACCAGCGGTCTGTGCACGCACATCCGTCACGGCTGCGGGCGTCAAAAGCAATGCAATCAGGCTGGCGTGGAGCAGGCTTCGCATGGTCATCATCTCCTGTCGCATTCTGTCAGTTGGGGGCTTGATCGCGACCTAGCGATACCACCAGCGTTGCGACGGACAGATCAGGAGGAATCCTGGAAGGGTAGGGGTGACATGAGTATTCTTACCTAGCCCCTTTAATGTAATCGCCCTCATCTCTGATCGTGGGAAGACCGGCAGAATAAGAGACGGTGAAGAGATCATCACTGAGGAGGACGTAGCGAGCCACCGCGGCCGGCGGTCGTAAACCCGTCGCGGTGGCAACCGCGAGCCCGTCGGATCGCAAACGCTGACAGACGCCGCAGCGCTATAGGTTCTTGTACCGGTTGACGTCGAAGACCGCCGCTTCCAGGGGGGCCTTGCGCCGCACGTAGTCGGTGATGCTGTGCAGGACCTGCCAGAAGCCGGGGCTCGACCGGCGCACACCCCCCAGCAATCCACCGCCGCGGTGAATCTCTCGGGCGTGTCGGCGTCGATCAGCCTGGCGGCGAACTCGTCGATATCCTTCTCTTCGATCCGGAACATGAAGTTGGGATAGGCGGCGAGGATGCCGGGGTGGATCGTGACATGCGCCAGGCTCGGAACGGTGTCCTGCAGCACCTGAAGTCCTTGGTGCGGAAGGCCCGGTTTTTGCATGCTGCGGGCGCTGCAAATAAGCACGCAATCAATGTCGACTGGCGGGCGCCCCGCGCAGCTGAGCGGGCAGGACGCCCATCTCTTCCGCTGCCGGTCGCATCGGCCAGGCCACGGTCGGCCTGTCCGAAGACCAGCGCCAGCGCGAGGACGCGCTGCAGGTCGCGGAGGCCGATGCCGAACTGCAGACCCGCCTCACCGAGGCGCGGCGCCGGTTCGATACGGACCCGGACTGACAGACGCACCAGCCTCGGAACGCTACCAAATGGCCCGCGTTTAGTGATCTGCGGGCCGGCCAAGAAGCCGTTGCGGCAGGTCCTCGGACTAACCGGAAAGGAAGCGCCATGAATTGGGATCGCATCGAAGGCAACTGGAAGCAATTTACGGGCAAGGTGAAGGAAAAGTGGGGCAAACTCACGGATGACGAGATTGCCCAGATCAACGGGAATCGGGAACAGCTCGAAGGCAAGATTCAAGCCCGCTACGGCCATGCGAAGGACCAGATCAAGAAGGATGTCGACGACTGGCTCAACCGCATGTGATTGCCAGTCAGCGACACCCTACGTGTGTGATTTGGGTTTCACCGGTTGCCCAAGATAGCCAATCTTGGCCTGGTCCCCTTGCACCCGACTTCCACCAGGCCGCATGATTTGCGGCCTGGGCTCTTGGGGGACGGGGATGCCTGACACGTTCATGGCGCAATCGCTCGCGGAGACGCGTGCGAAGTATGATGAGCGCCGATTTGAAATGACGTTCGTGGACGCGAGCGGCGAGAAGCAGACGATAAGCCTGCCTGTTGGTGTCGCCGCTGACCTCGTACCTATCCTGCAATCGCTTTCAGCCGGACTAAGCAATACCGGCATCCGGTTTACCAAAATGCCCAAATCAACCGCGGTGGGCAGCGCCCGGCATGAGCGGCTGGTCCTGGTCCGGTTCGACGACGACCCGCCCTACGCTCTCAACATCGATGAAGCAGAGAGTCTTTGGCGGGGGGTGCGCGAGGAAGCCGAGCAAGTGTCCCGCATGAAGGCGCCAGCGCGGCAATAGGTTTGCGTAAGACGTTTCCGCCCATCAATCCTGTTGGTCAGTGCGCGCGCGGCGGGCTTGCGCTTCGGCCCGCTCCCACTCTTGCTCGACCTCGCGCAAGGTAGCGGCACGGCGGGCATCGGCGTCGGATACGAAGCCAACGAGCTGATAGGCTGGTTCCAGCATCTTCTTGAACACGTCGATATTCGTGGTGGGCAGCGGGCGGAAGCGGAAGCCCAACCAGAACTGCTCGCAGACGACCGACCCTCGGCGCGACATGTACTGTTGGAGCGGGTTCACGACCTCGACCAAGAGCAGTCCGGGCTCGTCGTGCCCATACGGTCGCGCGTCGAAGATGTCCCTGACGGTGTAGACGCCGCCCAACTTGGGGAACACCGTCCCGGCATGCGTGGGGCGCAGGCCGTCGCGCCTCGGGGTAACATTCACGCAGGTGACGCGCTGACCGACGTGGAAGGTCATGGCGGAACTCCCGTGCTCGCAATGACGCTGGCGATAATGCCCGATCAGGGCGGCAGTGCGGCCGGCAGCAGTGCCTCGACTTCTGCCGCGAGATCCGGCCGTATCAGGACGTGCCGCAGCGCATTGGCGAGGCGGCACGCGTCGTGGGGAGTGCGCGTCTCCAGGAACGCCAGCGCTTCCATCTCGATGCCGTAAGCTGACGCCGGGATTTCCATGGCGATGCGATCGATGAGGCTGACCACGAGGCTGGCCGGCTCGATGGGCACGAGATGATCTGGCGTCCTGACCCTCCCCTTCATTCGCTGCGCTCGCCGTTCTTCAACCCGGAGAGCACGCCGCTTGGTGGATGAACCTTGGCCGGCTCACCCTCGATGCGCTCGCAGCACTCAGCCCACCGCTTGCACATCGCCGCGAAGTTGCGGCGTTCCGACGGCGGCAGGGCCTCGATGTCGGCGCGCGTGAGGTTGCGCATCAGGCTGATGGTCTTCGTCGCGATGTGCATGTGGGTCACTCCTTGGCCGGCTCGGCTAGATCCAGCGTCGCCCGAATGCGCTGGCACGCGGCCTCGATATTCACGGCGGCGAACCACAGCGATTGTGCCATCGCCGAGCCGTCCTCCTCGCGCCCGACCAGCTCGGCGAAGGCCAGGTGCAGCACGCCGGCTGGAGCCTGCACGACGTTGAGATCGTCCTCGATGGCGAACAGGGCGCGCTTGCGCGCGCTCACCTTGACTGGAGGTTGACTCAGCTCCGATGGCCGGCCGGCGTAGAGCGCCTTGCTTTCGGGGCGCTGGTCATGACGGCTGCCCTCCTATCTCGAGGCCGAACTTTTCACTTCGCAAACGCGTAACAGCCTGACCCGACTCGCGTTCTTTTTTGCGGAGGCGGTCGGCTACTGGACACGGGGGAGGGCTACGCCGAGCAGGCTGAAGGCTCGGGTCTGCAGCGCTGTTGGGCGGGCCAGCATGTGGAGCGTGCGGCGCTCGGCGAGCGGCAGCGCGACCTCGTTGATCGTCAATGTGCCGAGGTTGGCGATGAGATCGTGCCAGGCCATGATCGGCGTGCCGTCGCTGCTGCTCCGCCTGGTGCGCTTCTGCTCCGCAGCCTTCGAAGGCTGTGCCGGCCGCACGATCGAGGTTCGCTCGCGGGCCTCCGGCTGATGATCGGAGAACAGGATCGGCGCCAGCGCGACGCGCATGTGATGCTCGACATAATAGGCCAGCATGCACAGGAACACGTGCGCCTTGACGCGGTGCCCGAGCCAGTGATGGACGGGGCGCACCTGCATATCGACGCCTTTCAGCGTGCGGAATGCGCGCTCCACCAGCGCGAGGCTCTTGTAGGCCGCCACTGCCGCCTGCGAGCCGATCTTATCCTTGGGCAGACTGGTGCGGATCACATAGATGCCGTCGAGCCGGGCCTCGGCCGCGATCTCCTCCGCGCGGCGTTTGAACGTGAAGCGGCCGTCGGCGATGTCGAGTGAGAAGTGCTTTTTCATCTTGCGCTTGTCGATCACCGCGCCGACTGCGAGCCCGATCGCGCCCGCATCGTGCTTGGCTGGCTTGCGCCGCACCGCATCGGCAATGCGCGCCAGCTCGCGCTCCGTCGCCTGCAGCAGTGCCTCGCGCTTCCTCGCCCGCTCCTCCGCCAGCGCCGGGTTGCGGCAGGCGACCAGCCGCTCGCCGGGGAAGTCGGGTGTGGAGATCTCGGCCAGATCCCGCTCGTCGAACAGGGTCAGCTGCAGTGGTCCCGTGTCGGTGGCGAGCGCGGCGATCTGCGGCGCCCTCAGACAGCTGATCCAGTCGAGCCCGGCCGGTGCCAGCTCCTCGGCGATGCGCGCCGACGTGATCATGCCGCGGTCGCCGACCAGCGCCACATGGGCGAGCCTGAAGCGGCGCTTCAGCTTGTCGATCTGCTCACGGATCGTCTGCGGATCGCCGGTGTTGCCCTCGAACACCTCGACCGCCACCGGCGTGCCGTCGGGCGCGCACAGCAATCCGTACACGATCTGCGGCCGATCGGGCCGGTGGTCGCGGCTGTAGCCGTGCTTCGCCAGCGCGCAGCAGCGCCCCTCCATGTAGCTCGACGACACGTCGTAGAGAACCAGCGTACCGTCGACCAGGTGCTTGCCAGCGAGCGCCGCCTCGATGCGCGGCTGCTGCTCGACCAGCCAGTCCAAAGCCGCGTAGACCTCGCGCTCGGCGACATCCACAAGGCCCACGCACAAAGCCAGGCTGGACGTCGCCGTCTCCGGCTGCAGCGCGCGGTGCAGTGCGAGCTTCGATCCTGGCGCGATGATCCGCTGGATGATCATCGCCTCGATGATGTCGCGCACGCGGCGCCCAACCTGCGTGCGGCCCTGCAGCGTACGATCGAGCCCGAGCTTGCGGATCATTCCTTGTACCGCAGATACGTGGCCGTGCGGCAGGCTGCGAACGATCTCGAAGCCGGGCTCGGTCGCACGCTGGCCCGCGCGTGCCACTTTGCCGCCCTCGAGCAGCGCCGCGATGCCGTCGATCAGCGCCTGCGGCAGCTTCGACAGATTGGCCAGCGTGCGCTTCCTGACGCGCCCGCCCTCGCGATAGCTCTCGCGCAGAAGAACCGCCGGCGGCAACGTCCGGTTGGGGATGGTGTCGATGAACATCAGCGACAGGAATCACTGTTTGCGGCCGCTGGCAAGAGGGTTACATGGACACGATGTTGCATGAAAGGGTCATCGAAAGCCCTGCGCCGCCTGCACCTTCAAGTCATAGCCAGTGAAAAGTTCGGTCTAGGACCGCCTGCACAACGTGCGCCAGCGCGAGGTCATCCGTGCCGGGCTTCTCCTTCCGGAAAACCCAATGCGGATATTCTGGGTCGCCGATGATCCCCGGCGAGTTCCACTCCTGCGCGATCGCGGCGCGCAGCAGGAGGTCGGCGAAGGTTCGCACGGGCGTCGCCCAGATGGCGTGCGAGTAAGTGTCCAGCGCGTCGAGCACCGCGTCCACCACGGCGTCGTCGTCTTCCGTAACTGCCGCATCGACGGCCGCCCGATAGGCCGCGACCTTCTCCCGCCACTCCATCAACCGGGGATCGGGTGCGGGCTCCTGATGGTGCGATAGGACGGCCTTGGCGATGATGGCCTCGATCTCGTCCACGCGTGGGCTTCGCGGGCTGGCGTTGATCAGTGCGACGATCTGGGCGGCGGCTTGCTGAATGGTTGACATCGCAACTAACTCCTGGGGTTGAGGCTCTACTGCAAAGAAGAGAGGGAACCGCCCGGCTAAGGTGCGGGCTTGCCGGGCGGCTCCCGAGGCCCGTGCTGCGAGAGAGACATGCGGCACGGAGCCTGTTCGGTTTACCCGTCGGGCACCTCGCCAAGCCGGTCGATCCTGAGCATCAGGCTGGCGACGATGCGCTCGTCGGCGAGCGCCTTGCGGAGCTTCGCGTTCTCCGCCTGAAGGAAGGCCATCTGCCTCGCGATGCGGGCGACGATGGCCTCGATGTTCTCGGGGTTGGGCGCGGCCTCGCGGGGACGGGTGCGCAGCGGGTTGGGCAGGAAATGGGGCATCTGGGTACTCCGCACTTTGAACAGGAAAAAAGGGGCAATGGGCTTGCCATGAGGTCTAAGATATTCTAGCTAGCCTAGCTAGGAAAGCGGGATATTCCTGTCCATAACGTGCTGCGCTACAAGCGCGGCCATGGCACGGAGAAAGAAGTTGACTGCGCAGATCAACCTGCGCCTGGACTCCGACCTGATGGCGGAGGTCGAGGCGTGGCGTAACAGCGTCCGTCCCAAGCCTCCGCTCGGAGCAGCCGCGCGCGAACTGATCATCGAGGGGCTGAAGGTCATGAAGGCACAGGCGGAAAAGCCAGCCAGGGAAGGCAAGAAGCGATGAGCGAGCAGGAGACGAAGAAAAAGGAGCCGCTGTTCGATCCGGAGGGTATGCGACAGGCGGCGCGGGAGATCGCTACAAAGGAGAAGACGATCGCCGGTCAGCTCTGGGCGGAAGCAGCCTGCGCGAGATGATCGAGAAGGCCTTGGCGGACGATCCGACCCGCGCGTGGGATTCCGTCGTTATGGAGATCGTCGCGAAGCAATGACCCAACCGCACCTCCGCCCCCGGCATCATCGACCGCGAGGTCGCCGGCTGCATCGACTTCGACTGCGCGCTTGCCGACTACGTTACGGGAGGTGACCCCCAGGGACTGCTCTGCGCGGCGGCCCTCGTGCTGGGCTGCCGCATCCCGCTCGGTCCCCAGCACGCCAAGGCCATCGCCGACCTGACCGGCGCGGACTGCGAGCTTGTCGACTACGACGACGCCCAGCCGCGCCGTGCGGAGGTGGTTCGCCCAGATGGAGGAGCCGGGCGCGAGGCACTGACGGAAAGGTTGACCGGCCGTTAGCCTAGTCGGGGAAGAGAACGGCCTTGGCCAGAGGTCAGCGGGCCAAGGTCGTGCAGTGTCGGGAGCGGGGTACCCATGGCAGCGTTGCGGTCGCCGTCCTGACGCCCCGCGACCTGACACTAATCTGTCAATCTTAACGACCGGTAAAGACGGCGACACCCCCTGTCGCCTCGATTGAACCCATCCGCCGTGTTGTACCCAGGCGGCGGAACCCGGCGCTAGGCATTGAGCGGAGAAGCCCCCGCTCCGGCTGGGGCTTCTCTTCGGCTCGCTCTTTTTCGCCGCTGGCCTCCGATTAGATCACTCTCATATGATCAGCGGCCTCCGCACTCCCTGCGATAGCGGCGGCAATTGCCCTCACCGGTTTCGCCGCTCTGGTCTTTGTAGATGCAGGCGCGCCGCAAGCGCTCGCAGTAGCCGCCGCCTTCGCACTCGGCACGGTATCTGCGACAGTTGCCTTCGCCGGTCTCGCCCTTCTCGTCCTTGTAGATGCAGGCACGGCGCAGGCGCTCGCAACGGCCGCCACCCCACTGGACTTGTTCGACAACGCCTTCGAAAACGCCGGCGCGGACATCAACGCCAATAGGCGCTGCTCCCGCGTTGACCAGCCCTAAGCCGACAGCCAGGATAATTGCAGCGATCAGTGCTCGCATGTCGTTCACTCCTCGTTATGCGACCCCGGCGGGTGTGTGCATTCAAGGCACGCGAGTATGGCCGATCTGAAGCGAAATGCTGAATGCCAGCCAACAGAGTTGTTCACTGGTCGTTCACATGGCAGTTCAACGGCAGATCGTCACTTCGAACATGGGCGACTGCGCAGTTCTGCAGAACCTAGAAGAGCCAAGCTCGTATCGCGGCAACGATGTAGGCCACGATCCACGCCCCGGCGAGGATTGCGAGAGCTGCCCCTAGGACGTTGCAGATTCTCTCGTCCCTTGGGTTCGGTGGACGTTCCTCGGACATCGGGTTTACTTCCCACGCCCTTCCAGAACCAAGCTGTGTGGTTCGCCGCCGCGTAGGCGATCGCCTGGATCACCTCCTGCACTGCCTCCCTCTCCGGCATCTCGGGCAGCACCTCGCGGCGCCCGAGTGGGCTTATCGGCCATTCCCTCCAAGGGCTGACTTACTCCAATCTTGCCAAAGTTCGAACAGTGCGAGAACTGAAACAGCCGCTCCAAGCGCCCAATGCCAGAAGCGAAGATGGTCTTGATGGAAGTAATCGAAGATGAAGGGAGAGGCGGATAGCCAAAGGCCACATGCGAGCTGAGCAATCTCTTCCCATCGGCGCAAGTGAACCAATGCGAGCTGCGCGAGCACGATCACCGCCACCCCGGTCAACGCGGAGTTCAGAAGGACGGCTGGGACAGCGGGCTCGTCGTAGAACCAGGGGCTGAGTCCGATCATAAGACCCAAGACGAGATTTGCGCCATCCTCCCACGTACGATGAGTTTTTAGAATATCTTTGATCGCCATGGTCCCGCCTAGCTACTTCCCGGCGCGAATTGAAGGACTGGGCCAGTGCGCGAGAATGGCATGGAGGAGGGAAAACCGCAAAGGCGAGCAAGCCGCAGCAGGAAAATCTGAAGCGGGCTTCCGGCGCATCAGCGGCCCGCCCGTGATTCTGAGGCGCCGGCGCTCGGAATGGCCGTGGCCTCTGGCTACACCGTCCCTCCGGAGGGACGGTCTGGGGCCAGGACATCACGCGATTCATGGGAGCCCGAGGGCAGTCACAAGCGCTCTGGGAACCAACGGCCCCGGCCGTTCTGAAGGGGGAGCATCAGTCCGGGCCGGGGCCTGCCCTGCCTAAGTCTCCCTAGACAGGTCGGACATTCTGGCGTCGTAGGCGTGAAGCGCCGGTTAAGGCGCGCCGTATCCTCGATCTACTTGTCAACGCCGAATTCTGCGTGATCTTCGAGCCGTCAAGGGTGAGGTTAAACATCAGCCCCGTCCCGTCGAAGATGAAGCCGACGACGGGGCTGGCAATCCTGCTCGTATCAATCGAGCCTCCCGCCCCCACGGTTATGATGGCCACCGAGGCATCGACGCCGGCTTTCCAACCCCACGTCCGTCTGAAGCTGGCAAGCGCTTCGGGCGTCACGAACACTATGATGATCGATCGCGATTGCGCACCGAGCTGAAAGCCGATCGTGCCGGATACGATGTTGTAATAGTCAACCGTCCGCTCGCGCGTCAGCATCGCCCCCTCGCCGTATTCACCGCCAATGCCGATGCCTGCCTTGATGACGGACGGGAAAACGAGGACAGCGGCAGACTTGGTAACCAGCTCGCGAGACCCTCTGACCCGCGAAAAGAAATCTTTGAGGGTCGCCTCAACGCTGGCGTCAATGCGGGCTTTTGAGGCTGCTTCACTTCTGGGTACGGCACCCCCGCTTGCCAGCGTCACTAGAACAGCGAGTCCGAGCATCCACCTTCCGCAGATTGTCCACATGGCGTCCCCCGATAGTTCGAAAGTCGCAACCTAATCAGTGCCGTGGGGCGACAATCGGGCGCTTTGCGCTGTGATGGACCTTCACGACTCTCGCCTTCAGGTGCCGTGTCGTGCCGCGCTTGGACTGGTAGAAGGGGCCGGACTCGAACCGGCATCGAGCCTCTTATGAGGAGGAGGCTCTATCGCTTGAGCTGCCCTTCCGCTCGGCCCGCTTGCGCTTAGCGGCGACGAGCTCGACCACGGCGGCGGCAGGGTCGGGCACCAGGTAGTAAGTGCATGTGCGCACCCTCTTGCCGTCCTTCCGCTCGTTGATCCTCTTCTTTGGCATGACCGCATCAAGCTCGTGTGCGAAGTCCTTCCAGGCCGGCGGGTCGATGGCGGACTCGGCCTGGCAGAAGATCGGATACATCCTCTGCACCCAATTGCAGGTTACCCGCCAGTGGATCAGATCAACCTCTGACTGTGTGTCGCGGCGGAACGCAATCGCCAGCTCCCTCGCTGTCCGCCGGCATGGTGGCCGTGTCCCGACCGCGTCCTTCCATCGCCGCTCCAGCGTTGGCAACGCCAACAGGGCGCGGTCCTCGGCACTATGTGTCGCTGAGCCAGCACATTGTGTCGGTGGTTCGACACATGGTGCGGCACATTGTGTCGCCGCATCGGCACTATGTGCCGAGCCCTTGAACCACAACGATATTTGGGCGAACCACGCTCTCGGGTTCAGCCTGCCCGGCACAATTCGCGTCCTCTATCTGGCCCGGACGCGAAACGGTTTCAGGCTGTGTGAAACTGTTAACGATTTCCCCTACGCTGTCCGGCACGAGGGCGCAACCCCGGCGAGGCGCCGATGGTTGCGCATGCAGCCGCGCTTCAACCAGGGGCGGCCCCCCGCGCGCGCTGGCGCGAGCGCAGTCGATCGAACAAGTCGCAAGTTGCGACTTGTTCCCCCCACACGCGCGCGGCGCGAGCATCACCTTGCGCACGTCCGCAAAGTGACCGAGGTCCACCCCGCGCGCGGGCGCGAGGGGATACCCGCCACCTATCCCATTCCCGCAAGCAGGGAGAAGCGGCCACGGTGCGCCCTGCGGGGGCCGTACAGTGCCACCTTGGGCCCGGCCGTCCCCCCGATGCCCCGAGGACGGGGAAGGCCCTCCTAGGCCTCAGCAGGCGCCGCCAGGGGCTCGTCAGAACGAGTTGCAATTTGCGACTCGTTCGCTATCCGGCACCCACAGTGCGCGCTCGCCGGCCGCCGAATTTTTGGACGCCGCTACGCGCGCGGGGGCGGAGCCGCAGAAAGGGATACCTGCCGCGTATCCCAAATCTGACGCCGCCCACACACGGGGAGCCGAGGACGCCGGACCGGTCCTTCCCTAGGCTGCCTCTAGTGCAGGTGGATGCCCACATTGAACCTGAGCGTAACATCGGGCGTGGCGGACGTGATGCCGAACAGCACTCCGACGCTTGGCTCAATCTTGAAGTCCTTGGCTACCTCGACCTCGCTGAACAAGACGGGGCCGACGCGGTGCGGTTGCTCGGAAAGCCGAGGGGACTTGCCCAGGTTCTCCACAAGCCCATAGCCCTCGATGCCGACCGCGAGACCTTCGCGCAATTCGTATTTGGTTTGCCAGCCGTAGGTGAACGCAATCCCATCTTCACGATTGCGGCCGAAGGTCTGCTCAAGGAACGGGTTGAACGTCCAGGTGAAGTTGTCCCATTTGACCGCGACGATCGGCCCAAACACGAAGGCGTTGGTGCTGTCGTCGTGAATTGAGGCTTCGAGCGCGACAAACAAGCCCAAACCGATATCCTGCTTCTGCTCCATCGGTCGCAGTACGAATGTGCTCTCTAGGGCAAGGTGAGTGGCGCGAAGGTTGTCGCCGACGGGGTTCTCCCACTCCACCGCCGCTGAGAGGCGCCACCAGTTCGTCACACCATAGCTGAACTTTTGTTCGTGCCCGCTCCGGTCCCCGGCGCCGCCGGAGAAGACGGCATTGTCCAGGTCGATCTCTATGCCGCCCTTGGCGACGTGCAGGCCCCTCACCTCGAAGGTCTGGCCCAGGGCCACGCTGGCGAAGCCATTGGCCGCCAGTGCCAAGCCGAGCGTTGCTGCCGATCGATGCATGATGCCCGGCTCCTGCAGTAGCCCTTGTGGGTGACTACCGGTGGGATCGGACAAGTGCAACACTATAACATTGCCGGAGCGGCCGTGGGCCGCTAACCGTTGCGAGCATGTCACGCATAACTCCGCACCGGGGCCCCCCGGCGGGCACCAGACCGGGCTACAGCCACCACCCGGCGCCGAGGGTGTAGCCGACGGTCATCATCACTCGCTGAATAGGATCATTGCGATCATCAGAAGCGCCCCGAGCACACCCAGCGACCAAGCTCGATCGACCCACAGCACCCTCCACAGACGCCGCAGCCTGCGATGCGTCCGGGTGACTTTGCGCACGTCTCGGGATGCGCTGTCGTGCAGGATCACCGGCTCCGGCACGCAGGCCCCTGCCGTAGAGCAGTACTCGACGCCGAGCATGGTGAAACTCACCCCCGGCACGCGCCCCATCGCAAACATCTGTGCCGTCTGGTCTACGTCACCCCAAGGCGCCTCGCGCGCGGCATCCTCCCACGCCTCGATATATGCCCGCGCGCCTGGCGTGGGCCGTACCACCACCGTCCCGGAGCGCGCGCCGAACCGCATGCCGCCGGAGCGGCGCCACTTCGTGCGCAGATAGAAGCCCACATCTCCGCCGATGCCGGCCAGCGGCGCGAGGTCGCCGAGCACCAGGCAGTCTGTCAAACGGCCTCGAACCATTTTCCAGGATCGGCGTCGAAGAGTTGACCACTTGCTAAGTTGGTAGAGCTGCAGCGCCGAGCCTGGAGGCGCGCAGCGCAGCGTAGCGCCGGAAGGCTTGGCCCTGGCGCGTGCTTTTGGTGGGTCCGGATTGGACGCCGATCGACACCGTGTCTTCGGAAGGCCCGTCGCCGCCCCAAAGCGCTGGAAGGTCCAGCAAGCATCCGGTGGGATGCTATAAGTCAATGCTTGCTCGAATCAGCAAGCACGGATACCTAGCTGTACAGCAAGCATGCGAGGTATCCAAATGGCAACCGACGACAAATCACCCCAGAGCAAGGGCGGCGCCGCCCGAGCTGAGAAACTGACTACCGAAGAGCGACGCGAGATCGCGATCCGTGCAGCACAGGCTCGTTGGGCACGCGTCAACGATCCTAACCGCCTGCCGGAAGCCGACACGGCTGGAGTGCTCACCATCGGTGATGTGGACCTTGACGTTTATGTGCTCGACGACCGGCGGCGCGTCATTGCCAAGAAGGCGATGGCTACAGTCCTGGGCCTCAAGTCCGAAGGCGGGAACGCCTTCATGCGCACAATGTCCCGCGAGGGTATACGATCCGTACTTACCGACAAGCTGCAGGAAAAGATCGAAAATCCTATATTTTTCAAGCCTCTCAGAGGGGATTTGACGGATGGATACGATGCGGAGGTTCTGATTGAGGTCTGCGATGCGCTCATTCAGGCCAGAAACGAGAGGAAGCTGCGGCCGTCCCAGGCTTTTTTGGCCCGGCAGGCTGAGATCGTCCTGCGCTCCGCAGCCAAGGTCGGCATCGTTGCACTCATTGATGAAGCAACCGGGTACAGGGACAGGGTAAAAGACGAGTACAGACAACTATTTGATAAGTTCATCCGCGACGAATTCCGGCAGTGGGACCAAGAATTTCCAGACAAATTCTTTGAAATGATTTACCGGCTCTACGGACTAAAGCGTCAAACACTGGACTCCAATCGCCACCCGCAGTTTTTCGGCGGCTTCATTAGAAAGTACGTGTACTACCCTCTTGCGAACAGTCGAGGCGCCATACTGGAGAAGCTCGACGAGCGCAATCCAACCGTCTACGCGGGCGGCGGTCGCAGGTACAAGCTGTTTCAATTCCTTAGCGACGAGATCGAACTGCCTGCTTTCAGACAGCACCTCTGGCAAACTGTTGGTATCCTTCAAGTCTCTCCAACCAAGCAGGCCTTTGAACGCAATTTCTATCGGGCGTTCCCAGAGGCAACGCCGTTCGGGCATCAGTGGGACATCCTCGCTGAACTCGAACAAGATGCTTGAGGAGAAGCCAGCGCCGCTCCACCAGATCGTGCATCATGGGCGCCGCAGCCTGTGCCTACGCCCGCTCAGATACTACGATGGCGCCCACCGTGCGCTCGGCCAACAGCCAGCGCCGACCGTAGAGCCACTCAGAGACCAAGTTTAGACGCGTGGGGAGAGCGGCTCTGGTCATCGGGACGAGGCGGCTCAGGACGGCCCCGAAAAGGGCCAAGCGCCAAGCACGATCCATCTGCATGGCACGCCACAGGCGCCGCCGCCGGCGCTGTGTTCGGGCACCTGACGCTACAGCCACCCGGCACCGACGGTGTAGCCGACGGCACCGCCGATCAGCACGCCGGAGAGGAAGCCGAAGAACAGCGCCAGCCAGCGCTCGGTGCGCTGGTCGAGATCGGAGCAGGACTGGCGACGGGAACCCTCTGGGGTGGCTTCCGGTTGGTCGGATTGCCCCGTTGAAGTGTGCACCATATGTGCACGAGAGGTTTAGAGGGAGCCGCCAGACTGAGGTCTAAGTTATTGATTTCCTTGGCGACCCCGGCAGGACTTGAACCTGCGACCCCCTGATTAGGAATCAGGTGCTCTATCCGCTGAGCTACGGGGCCATGCTCGATTCTGCTATGTTTTTCTTGCCTTTCTCTCCCTGTCATGTCATTACATGGCTGCTAGGTCATTACATGGTCATGACACGGGAAGGGGTCATTACACACATGGCACAAGGCAAGCTAACGGATCGCAGTCTATCAGCTCTGAAGACGGCAGCCCAGAGAGAGAAGAAGCTCCTATGGCTCTGGGACACAGAGACTAAGGGCTTTGGGGTGCGGGCCTCTCCTACGGGCTCTGTGGGCTTCGTGTTCCAGCACTGGACAGGAGGGAGGGGCGGCAAGGCTGAGAGGTTCACCCTTGCGGCTACGTCCCTAGAGGCGCCAGGATCGAAGCTGACGCCAAGAGGCACGATGCCAACAGGGGTTGCCTCACCTCTCCCCGTCAAGAGCGTCTCGCCAAGGAAAGGGAAGAGCTACAGCAGAAGACCATAAGCCAAGTCTTTGAGTTGTACATTGCCGCTAACAAGGAACCTGGGCGCTATTGGATCGAGACAGAAGCAAGGTTCAATTCAATCCTCTCGCTCCTGAAAACCAAAGCCAAGCTCCCAGAAGACCAGCCCATATCAGCTTTGGATAAGACCCATCTGAGGGAGTTACTCAGAGCTTACGATGATAGGCCAGCATCCAAGCGAGCGACCTACTCTGCTCTGTCTCCTTTGCTCAAGTGGGCACTATCTGAGGACTACATCACCGGAACCCTCTTGCTCAGGTTCCATCCCCCAAGATACCAGCATCAAGGGACAGGGTTCTGAGCGTCAGCGAAATCAAAGCACTGTGGGTTGGTACTCTCTCACTATCACCTCTCTGGCGTTCCTTCTATCGGTTGCTCCTGCTCACTGCTCAGAGAAGGGAAGAGGTGTCCAATATGGAATGGGGGGAGATTGAGGGAGAGACGTGGTGTATCCCTTCGCCTCGCACCAAGAACGGGAGGGAACACATAGTTCACCTATCCCCTCAAGCTATCGCGTCATTACCGGTCAAGGGAGAGAGTGCCTACGTGTTCCCTAGCGCCAAAGGAACCCCTATCTCGGGATACTCAAAGACCAAAGCAGCACTGGACAGGAAACTCGATATCCCAGAATGGAGGGTTCACGATCTTAGGAGGACAGCACGTAGCGGCTTCGCAGAGCTGGGCATCAGCAGGGACGTAGCAGAGAAGGTGCTCAATCACGTATCGGGAGTGCACTCGGGTCTGGATGCAATATACAACCGATACGAGTATCTGACTGAGAGAAGGGAGGCATTGCTCAAGTGGGGTGCTTACATTGAAGCTCTGGTTACCTCTCCTTAACCCAAATCACCTAGGCGCCAAGTCTCCACGCTCCAAAAGGACAATCGCCTATGGCCGGGAAGATCGATATCCACAAGCTCAGTCTCCAAGAGCGGAAAGACCTACTCGCTCTGCTCAAAGGACAGACGAGCCCAGTCAGTGATCCTGAGTACCGAGCAAGATGCAGGGAGATGAAAGCCAAGCTCGAAAAGCTCTGCGCTAAGGAGAATGTCTCCCTCGCTGATGTGTTCACTCTCCCGAAGGAAGACAAGACCTTCACCAATCCAGACACGGGCGAGACTTGGGCGAATTGGCAGAAGGGCCGGAAACCCGATTGGGTCAAGTCCGAAGCTGCTTAGAGTACAAGAGACCCTTGGGGTTGCCCCTTGGGTCTTTTTCTCACCCGCAAAGTTGATTCTACATCGGAGCACTCAGGACTACACTGCCTGCTATCGCAACCGCTGACGCTATCCCTCTTGTCCTCCATTTATCTTGACAATCCCTCCAAAATCGGGTACTATTGGGTACATAGGGGAGAAGCATTTAGATAATGTCTTGACATAACCTCTAATCCGGCCTACTAATATTAGGGGAGGGGACTAATTTTCAGCACATTGTATTGACTGTTCTCAGCTTTCATGGAACTAATAATACTAGGAGGGAGTAAATCTTGCTTTCCTCTTGACAAATCCCGAGTATGTACTACAAGATAATATGGGAGTAGGGGCAGAGTTTCGTTCTCTCTGAGTTCTCTGATTCCTTTCTTCCCATCCTAGCCAACATCCATCCAAAGCCAACCCAATCCTTGGGACACACCTCCCGAGGGCATTCACCTATGGAGACCCGAAGGGCTCCGCCACTTCATGGAGAAACAACTCTGACACACAATCTAACAGCATCTTTCATTGGATGTAGTTGCCTACAAGATAGTTCTTTGAGGTAGGCAACCATGACAAATCAAGTAATCAAGACCGGATACTACCTCGATACAATCACTGTATCTCTGGTCAAAGCTCTGGCGAACAAAGACCGTAGGTCTGTCTCGGGGTTCATCCGAGAGCTAGTCCGCAAGGAAGCGAAAGCTCAGGGCATTACTACAATCGAGATACCTCTTCCCCAATGATCCTAGTCCTCCTGTCAATTGTGTTTTTAACGATGATCGCTTGGGCCCTGAGCGCAATTGACTTGAATCCATGAATACAACTGAAGCCGAGCAGTCCGATAGGATTGCCTTGAAGATCACAGAGCGCCTAGTAGACGAGTACTCTCCTACCATTCTGGACAAGATTGTTACTCAGCTGGAGAGGGTACTCAGGCGCCTATCCATTCAACGCATACTGTAAAAGGAGTCCGGATCAATGAAACCCAGAACAAGAGAATGCGATGACACAGGCAAGTCTCACTGACACGACCATTAGAGCTTTCGAGTATCTGTTCTCTGACGGCTACAAGGCTCCGCTTCCACCTCCTGACATCATGGGGGAGCTAAGGAAGACCGCTGAGAAGCTAGAA
>CAWIXS010000024.1:0-17718 GCA_963840075.1 uncultured Alphaproteobacteria bacterium
TAACCCAACCTACGCGGCCGCTTTGGCCGGCGGGCGCAGGCGCGGGATCACCTCGGTGGCGAACAGCTCCAGCGACCGCGTCGCCTTCTCCGTCCCGTACCACGGCGGATAGTGCAGCATCAGCGAGGTGAGGCCGGTCCTCGCCTTCAGCTCCTCGATGCGGGCGACGACGGTCGCCGGCGAGCCGTGCACGATGGTCGAGCGGGCGAGGATATCGTAGTCGAGGCCGCTGGCGACCGAGCCTTCGCCCCGCGAGGTCTGCCCGAGATAGCCGGACTGGTGCCCGCCGAAGAAGTGCTTGAGGTGGCGCAGCAGGCCCTGCTCGCTGTCCTTCTTGGCCTGAGCGTCGCTGTCGGCGACGTACACCCAGCGGGCCACGTCGATGTGGCCGAAGCCGGGATTGGCGCGCGCCTCCTGGCTCGCCTCGGCGAGCTGAGCGCGGTAGTGCTCGACCTGCGTCGCCAGCGTGTCGAAGGGGGTCAGCGTCGAGAGCATGAGGCCGAAGCCGAGCTTGCCGGCGGTGCCGATCGAGCGGTCGGTGGCGCCGGCGAGGTAGAGCGGCGGATGGGGCTTCTGCACCGGCTGCGGCAGCAGCTCGTAGGGGCTCTCGACGACGGCGGTGAAGTACTTGCCCCGGCGGTTGGTCTTGCGGGTGCGCAGCAAGTCCGAGATGATCGCCAGCGCCTCGTCCTGCATGTCGCGGCGCGCCTCGAAGTCGAGGCCGAAGCCGTCGAACTCGTACTTGCGGTAGCCGGAGCCGAGGCCGAGCGCGACGCGGCCGCCGCTCAGGATGTCGACGAACGCGGCGTTCTCCACGACGCGCACCGGGTTGGCGAGCGGCAGCGTCACGACCGCCATGCCGAGCTTGATGCGCTTCGTCAGCGCGGCGAGATAGCCGGCGTAGACCCACACGTCCGGCATGATGCCGTACTCGGTCGAGAAGTGGTGCTCGGCGAGCCAGGCGCAGTCGAAGCCCAGACGGTCGGCGGCGAGAACCTCCTCGGTGACGCGGGCATGGACGCCCCGATGCGGATAGGGCTCGCGGTCCACGTGGGGATGCGAGGTGAGGAGAACTCCGAACTCCATGAGCGCGCTCCGTCCCGTTTGTTTTTCTCTGGTGTCGCGACAACTGTCGTGGAGAGAGATGGCTTTGCCAAGTCGGGCTCGTGCAACCCGGCGTGCCGCGCAGCGCAGAGCGAGGGACCTCCCCCAGAATGCCCTGGGCGTCCCGCATTTGCGATTCTACGGCCACTGCGGACCGGACCGGCACCCTGGTGCCCCCAGCCCGAGGTGGCAGAAATCAGCCCGCTCCGCGGGGAATCCGGCTCGCGCATGCAACCGTTACCAACCGTTAAGATGGCGTGGAAAAGTTTGCCGCATACAAGAGCCATCGCCCGCCGCAGGGAGGAAGGGACCATGGGAACCATGACGCCGTCGCGAGCTCTGCCCAGATCGCTCGCCGTGCTGAGCCTCGCCGCCGTCGCCGGCCTGACCTCGATCGAGGCGCAGTCGCCCAAGCCATTCGAGCCGCAGGAGTACCAACCCGGCAAGGACGTGGTGTGGGTGCCGACGGCGGAGACCCTGGTGCAGCGGATGCTCGACATGGCCAAGGTCACAGCGAGCGACTACGTGATCGACCTCGGCTCCGGCGACGGCCGCACCGTGATCGCCGCAGCCAAGCGCGGCGCCAAGGCGCTCGGCGTCGAGTACAACCCCGACATGGTCGCCCTGTCGCGGCAGAACGCGGAGAAGGCAGGCGTCACCGGCAAGGCCACCTTCATGAAGGCCGACCTGTTCAAGACCGACTTCTCCGCGGCCACCGTCGTCACCCTGTTCCTGCTGCCGGAGATCAACCTGCGCCTGCGGCCCACGATCCTCGCCATGAAGCCCGGGACGCGCGTGGTCTCCAACTCCTTCGACATGGGCGACTGGGCGGCGGACCAGACCGTCGCGGCGGTGGGCAACTGCCGCTCCTTCTGCAGCGCCTTCTTCTGGGTCGTCCCCGCCAAGGTGGAGGGCAGCTGGCAACTGGGCGAGGGCCGGCTCGTGCTGGAGCAGAAGTACCAGATGCTGAAGGGCACGCTGACCACGGGCAATGTGGTCGCCCCGGTGAAGGGCAAGCTCAGGGGTGCGGAGATCGCCTTCAGCGCCGGCGGCACCGATTACAAGGGCCGGGTGAACAGCAAAGTCATGGAAGGCCGGAGCACCGCGGCAGGGAAAGAGACCGCCTGGCGGGCCACGAGGTAGGCTGGGTTGGCGCGATAGCGCGCGCGTAACCCGACATGCCAGAGGCCGGCCCGTCAGCTCACGTAGACACCGGCTGCACGTGCGAACTCCTCGAGGCGGGCGGCCATCTCGTCGCCCTCCCTGTCGCCCTCGCTCGCCTCGATGGCCAGCGGCTTGGACTTCCCCGCCGGGATGACCTTGTAGCCGGCCCGTATGGTGGCGGTACCGGGAACGTTGCCATAGAGGCGCTCGATCAGGGCAATCTCGGACCACGCCATGACCCGCACCCGTCCGCTCTGCCAGCGCACGAGTCCGCCGGCGTAGAGGTAGCAGCGCCGGAACCGGGTGAGCAGCACCACGAAGGCACCGACGACACAGAGCAGGCCGGCCAGCAGCAGGACAATCGCGAGGGGGCGCCCCAGCGCCGCCAACCACGACACCAGTGCGCTCGACGATCCCGGGTAGTTGATGGCGACCAGTGCGCCGAACGAAATCAGCGCAAGCACCAGCCAGAGCACGAAGCCCCCGAATGGATTGCTGCCCTTTGTCGCCGCGATCAGCGGGCCCAGCCCGCGCGCGGCAGCTGCCGCAGCGACCCGCTTTGGCGGCGCATCAACCGTCGCCATTCTTCCGACCTCCCCCGTGTCCGACCCGGCACACGAGCCCGCGCGACCCCCAGCCGGGGTCGCGCGGGCGGCGCACAATAGGGCGGGCAAAGACGCCAAACTTGTGACGCTGCACGATTGTCCCGGTTGCGCGTAATCCGTGGATGCAGGCTGGGTTGGCGCGGTAGCGGGTAACCCAACAGAGCACGGACGAAGCCATGTCGGGCTAGGGGCCTTCGGCCCTGAGCCAACCTACGAAACTATCCCGGTTGCGCGCAATCCATGACGGTGCACCGTCGCGGCGCCGCGCCTCCCACCCGTCATCCCGGCCGGAGCGCCGCGATGCGAGCCGAAGGCGGGCGGCGCCCAAGGAAGGTCCTGGGCCGGGACCTCGGGAAGTTGGGCTCCACTCGTTTCGGGAGGTCCCGGACAGCCTCGCCCCTGCGGGGCTCGGCTTCCGGGATGACGGGTGGGCTTGGGATGATGGGTGCGGAATATCACACCGTGCCGTCGACGATCACGTCGAGGAGCTTGGGGCCCGGCGTGGCGAAGGCGCGTTCCAGCGCGCCGGGCAGGGCGGCGGGGTCGGCGATGCGCTCGGCGGGGACGCCGAGTGAGCGGGCCAGCGCCGTGAAGTCGATGGCGGGGTCGGCGAAGTCCATGCCGATGTATCTCTCGCTGCCGTGGAACGCCTTGAGGCGCTGCTTGATGATGCGGTAGCCGCCGTTGTTGGCGATCACGTAGGTGATGGGCAGCCTGGCGTTGGCAGCCGTCCACAGCGCCTGAATGGAATACATGGCGCTGCCGTCGCCCGAGACGCAGCACACGGGGCGCGGGGCCTGCGCCAGCGCCACGCCGGCTGCCGCCGCAATGCCCCAGCCGATGCCGCCGGAGGCGAGGCCGTGATAGCTGTAGCGGTCGCGGTAGGGCACGAGGTCGGTCAAGTGGCGCGACGAGGTGAGGCCCTCGTTGACCACCACCGCATCGCGTGGCAGCGCCTTGGCGACCTGCAGGGTCAGCCAGTCCACGTCGATCGGCGTCGCTGCGCCGCGGCCCTCGAAACGGCCGATGAGCTGCGTGCGCTTCGCGCTCCAGTTGGACTTGGCCAGCTCGGCAAGCCTGGACTTCGCCCTCGCGGCGAGGCGCTCGCCGCCGCGCTCCTTCAGGAGAGGCGTCAGGGCCAGCAGGGTCTCGCGCACATCGGCCTGCACCGCCATCTCGGCGGCGAAGTTCTTGCCCATGTCCCAGTCGACGAGGCCCAGATGGACCACCGGCAGGCCGTCGGGCAGCGGCTCCACCTCGCTCCACACCGACATGCGCACCGGGTCGCCGCCCAGCACGATCAGCAGGTCGAACCTGGAGAGGACATCGCGCACCTGGCGCTGATCGCGCGAGAGGGAGCCCATGTAGCAGACGTGCTCGGAGAGGAAATGCGAGCCGTAGGGGGCACTCTGCTGCCAGGCGGGCGCGCCCAGCGTCTCGGCGAAGGCGGCGGCCGCTGCAAGCGCGTCGCTCTTGACGATCTCGTCGCCGGCGACGATCACCGGCCGCTCGGCGCGCAGGATGCGGGCGGCGAGCCTGGCCAGCACCTCGTCGGCGGGGCGGCTGCGGGTCTCGACCCGCGTCGAGGCGCCGAGGTCGATGCCGGCCTCGGCGTTGAGGATGTCGCCGGGCAGCGAGATGAACACGGGGCCGGTGGGCGGCGTGGTGGCCACCTTGGCGGCGCGGCGCACGATGCGCGGCAGGTCTTCCAGCCGCGTCACCTCCACCGCCCATTTCACCAGGGGCTCGGCCATCGGCACCAGCGGATGGTAGAGCAGGGGCTCGGTGAGGCCGTGGCCCTGCTCCTGCTGGCCGGCGGTGAGGATCATCGGCGTGCCGGTGAACCTGGCGTTGTAGAGCGAGCCCATGGCGTTGCCGAGGCCGGGGGCGACGTGCACGTTGCAGGCCACCAGCCTGCCGCTGGCGCGCGAGTAGCCGTCGGCCATCGCCACCACGACGGACTCCTGCAGGCCCAGCACGAAGGCTGAGGTCGGGGTGCTCGGCGAGCGCGTGCATGATCGGCAGCTCGGTGGTGCCGGGGTTGCCGAACAGGTGCGTGATGCCCTCGTCCTTCAGGAGGGCGAGGAAGGCGGAGCGGCCGGTGATGCGGTTCATGCGGGGTCCCAACTGAGGCGGAGGCAGTTGGCATGATGCCAAGCTTTGCCCGGATCGCCAACGCGGTCAGGCGCGGGGCACCTCTGCTTGCAGAGCTTCACCGAGGGGGAGCAACAGTCACCCCTCGGTGAGCCGACCGCGCGAAAGACGAATGAGCGCTACCAAGCCGCGCCCGGCGGTGGAGCGGCCCCATGCGGCGGCCCCCGGCCGGGCGTCAGTGCGTCGCGCCGAGGCGACCGAGGCCCTCCACGCTCCGCTGCAGGCCCGGCCTCAGCACCAGCGCCTTGCGGAAGTCGGCGATCGCCTCGTCCTTGCGGCCCAGCGCCTCGTAGATGTGGGCGCGGGTGTCGTAGCCCTGCGCGAGGCGCGGCTGCAGCTCGATCGCGCGCTCCGCGTCGGGGAGGCCCTCGGCGGCCTTGCCGAGCTTGAGCAGGGCCCACGCCCTGGCGTCGTAGGCCACGGCCAGCCGGGGGTTGAGCTTGACGGCGTCGGTGTAGTCGGCGAGCGCCTTGTCGAGTTGGCCGTTATCGCCGAAGGCGCCGCCGCGCAGGTAGTAGTTGTAGGCCTCCTTGGGCAGGATCTCGATGGCCTTCTCGTAGCCCTTCAACGCCAGCGCGTACTCGCGCAGGTCGCGCAGGATGTCGGCGCGGTGCACGTGTGCCGCGGCGTACCTCGGCTGCAGACGGATGGCCTCGTCGTAGTCGCGGATCGCGCGGTCCAGCTGGCCCAGCTTGCGCAGGGCGTTGGCCCGCCTGGCGTAGCCGACGATGGCGCGCGGGTCGATGTCGATGGCGGTGTTGAAGTCCTCGACCGCCTCCGCATACGCCTTGGCGGAGCTGTGGAGGCCGCCGCGGGCGAGGTAGTGCGGCGCCGCCTTCGGCTCGAGCCGGATGGCCTCGCCGATGTCGGCGAGCGCGCGCGCATGCCGGCGCCCGGCGGCGTGAATGGCGCTGCGGGTGGCGAACGCTTGCGCCGAGGCCGGGCTCAGCGCGATCGCCGCGTTGCAGTCGAGCAGGGCGCGATCGTGCTGACGCCCGGCGTGGTAGGCATCGCAGCGGCTGATGTAGGCCTTGACGAGGGTCTCCTTGCCGAGGTCGCCGCGGCCGATCACGCTGGTGCAGGCGGAGATTTTCACGTCGGGATGCATGGGACGGTCGCAGTGGCGCAGGCTGTCGAGCCGCTCCTGGCGCGCCAGAGAAATCTTGGTCTTGAAGACGGCGGCGTCGAGCTCGCCGGGAAGAATGGCGTCGCCGATCACGTAGCTCGGGATGCCGCGCATGCCTAGCGCGTGCACGAGCCGCTTGGCGTCGCCGATAGCCGCATCAACCTCCGGCTTGGCGGCGTCGGCCTCCAGCCGTGCGACATCGAGCCCGAGCTCGGCGGCGACCGCCAGCGCGCGTGCCTTGTCGGCCCGGCCGGGGCTCGAGATCAGCTTCTCGTGGAACGCGGGATACTTGTCGGCGCCGGCCTCCTGCATCTGCAGAGCGATGGCGATGCGGGCGGCCTCGACCGAGCCGGGCCCGAGGATCGGATGATGCACCATGACGATCCTGAGCCCGGAATCCGACTTGATGAGGTCCATCAGCATCGGCAGGGCGCGCTTGCAGGGGAGGCAATTGAAGTCCGTGAACTCCACGAGGGTGACATCGCCGTTCGGGTTGCCGAGCGGCACCCTGCCCGCGACGAACGCCGCCGCACTGCTCCTGATCACGGTCCGGTTCTCGACCTGCGGGCGCATGCGCCGCTTCGCCGCCGACTCGATCTCCTGCATGACCTTTGGGTTCTTGAAGAGGTAGTCCTTCACGAAGCGCTCGGCATCGGCGGGGCGCGCGGCGAGCTTGGCGGCGAGATCCTTGGCCACGTCCGCGTCGCCGGCCTGCGTCTGGGCGGCGCCTGGATTGGCGCCGACAACGGTGAGCGCCATGGCAAATGCCGCAGCGGCGCCCGGCATCACGCTGCGTGCAGTCCTCGACGGCCTCATTTTTGTGCACTCCAATGCTGGCCACACCGCCGGCTGCAATTTCCTCCTCCGGCGCCTGGTTGGTCGCGCGCCGGGGCGACAAGGTTCAACCGCCGCGGGTGACGGGACCTGAAAACGCCGATGAAGCACGCCTAATGTGGCAGCACGCCGTACACATCGCCGGAGTTGGCGGCGTGCGGGAGGGCGGCGATGTGGGCGGCCATGTCGGCCCCGGGGAGCCAGCGCTGGAAGGTGAGCCTCTGGCTTTCGCCCAGCGCGATGTCGAAGCGGTAGGGCCCGAGCGCGGCCAGGCGGTCGAGGCAGCGGAGCGCCACGTCGCGCTGGATGGTGGTGAGCTCGAAGGAGAGGGCCGGCAGCGCCTGCGACAGGCCCGCCAGCACCTTGTCCTCGAAGCCCTCCACGTCGATCTTGGCGAACACCGGCGTGCCGAATTGGGCGATCAGCGCATCCAGCGTGGTGGCGGGCACCTCGACCTCGGCGTCCCAGACCTGGCCCTCCCATCCGCCCGCACCGTCGGCCGCGCCGATGAAGTCCGCCGACGCCGTGGAGACCGTCGGGTTGGCGGTGTTGACGCGGAGCGTGAGGCGGCCCGGCCGCTCGCTGCAGGCCGCCTGCAGGAGGGTCACGTCGGCGTCGCCCGCGTAGACGATGCGAATGGCCTCGGCGCACAGGGGTTGCGGCTCCAGCGCCACCACGCGCGCGCCCAGCCGGCGGAAGCTGCCGATGCGGTCGCCCACGTGGCTGCCGATGTCGAAGGCGAGCGCGCCCGGCGCAACGAAGCGGGCGTAGAGCGCGTCCATGGCGGCATCGCGCGCCGGATCGCCGTAGTAGACCTCGATGGACCGCCGCAGCGCGGCGAAGGCGGGAGCGCCGAGCCTGGCGCGCACGGCTTTGCTGAGGGTCGGCATGCTCTGGTCCGGTCCTGCCACGCTTTGGAGTAGTCCGTTACGCCCGCAGCGCGGCGGGGATGGGGCAGCCAGGATAACGGGTGAGGAGGCGCGCTGTCCTGCTTGACGCAGGGGGCGAACAGGGCCAGGAACAAACCATGGCCGAGGACAAGCGACTGGTCACGGGGGGCAGGCGCGAGGCGGACGACGCAGAGCCGTCGCTGCGGCCTAGGCTGCTCGCCGAGTTCATCGGCCAGGAGCAGGCGCGCGCCAATCTCAAGGTGTTCATCGAGGCCGCCAAGGCGCGCGGCGATGCGCTCGACCACGTGCTGTTCGCCGGCCCTCCGGGCCTCGGCAAGACCACGCTGGCCCAGATCATGGCGCGCGAGCTGGGCGTGGGCTTTCGCGCCACCTCCGGCCCCGTCATCTCCAAGGCCGGCGACCTCGCCGCGCTCCTCACCAACCTCGAGGAGCGCGACGTGCTGTTCATCGACGAGATCCACCGGCTCAATCCGGCGGTGGAGGAGATCCTCTATCCCGCCATGGAGGACTACCAGCTCGACCTCATCATCGGCGAGGGGCCGGCGGCGCGCTCGGTGCGCATCGACCTCGCGCACTTCACGCTGATCGGGGCCACCACCCGGACGGGGCTGCTCACCACGCCGCTGCGCGACCGCTTCGGCATTCCGGTGCGGCTGAACTTCTATACCCACGCCGAGCTGCAGACCATCGTCGAGCGCGGGGCGGGTGTGCTCAGGACGCCGATCAGCCCCGACGGAGCGGCCGAGATCGCCCGGCGCTCGCGCGGCACGCCCAGGATCGCCGGCCGCCTGCTGCGCCGGGTGCGGGACTTCGCCGCCGTGGAGAAGGCGCCGAGCGTCACGGCCGAGGTGGCCGATCGGGCGCTGAGGCAGCTCGAGGTCGACGCCGAGGGCCTCGATGCGCTCGACCACCGCTATCTCTCCTGCATCGCCAACAACTACGGCGGCGGGCCGGTGGGCGTCGAGACCTTGTCGGCCGCCCTGTCGGAGCCGCGCGACGCGCTGGAGGAGATCGTCGAGCCCTTCCTGCTGCAGCAGGGCTTCATCGGCCGCACGCCGAGGGGGCGGGTGCTGACCCTGCGCGCCTACAAGCATCTCGGCGTCGCAGGGCCGGCGCGGGCGTCGGCGCAGATCGGGCTGTTCGACGAGGCCGATAGCGCCGGCGGCAAGGCCGGCGCCAGCTGAGGGCGTCCAGCTCAAACAGGGTCGGCCAAGGTGAATTCCCGGTAAGGACGGCAGGCACCCGGCGGGCGTGGGTTGAACCACGGGGTTGCCGCCCCAAGTCATTTGTGCTTTGCACATAAGGTCGGCACAGCCCGGCAAGGGGGCATAGAGGGAGCTTCATGGTCCGGACTCTGGAGCGCGCGCGGGCTCGTACGCCGAAGACCGATGGCGTGCCGCAGCCGCCGATCTCCCGCCGCAGGTTCTTGAAGACGCTGGGTTTCTCCGGGGCCGGCATGGTCGGCCTCGCGGGCTACGGCCTCGCCGTGGACCCCGGCTATCGTCTCGAGGTCACCCGCTACTCTGTGCGCCCGCCGAATTGGACGCCGGGCCTCAACCTGACCGTGGGCGTGATCGCGGACGTGCACGCCGGCGGCCCGCTGATGCCGGTCGAGCGCATCCGCGCGATTGCCGAGCGCACCAACGCGCTGAAGCCCGACATGGTCGTGCTGCTCGGCGATTTCACCGCCAACCACAAGCTCAAGACCCGCACGGTGGCGCCGGCGGAATGGGCCGAGGCGCTGAGCATCCTGAAGGCGCCGCTCGGCGTGCATGCCATCCTCGGCAACCACGACTGGTGGGACGACCTCGCCGCGCAGCGCTCGGGCCACGGGCCGGTGGAGGGGCGGCGCATGCTGGAGCGCTTCGGCATCCCGGTCTACGAGAACGACGCGGTGCGCCTGCACAAGGGCGGCCGCGGCTTCTGGCTCGCCGGGCTCGGCGACCAGCTGGCGTTCGTCAAGGCCATGCGCCGGCGCCGCCGCAGCCGCAACGGGCCCAGGGGCGTCGACGACCTGCCGGGCACGCTCGCCAAGGTCACCGACGACGCCCCCGTGATCCTGCTGGCGCACGAGCCCGACATTTTCACCCGCGTGCCCAAGCGCGTCTCGCTCACCCTCTCCGGCCACACCCACGGCGGCCAGGTGCGCCTCTTCGGCCATTCGCCGCGCGTCCCCTCGCGCTACGGCAACCGCTTCGCCTACGGCCACATCGTCGAGGAGGGCCGCCACCTCGTCGTCTCGGGCGGGCTCGGCTGCTCGATCCTGCCGGTGCGCATCGGCGTGCCGCCCGAGATCGTCATGGTCGACGTGGCCGCATGATCTCGCGGCGCGTGGTCCTGCAGGGGGCGTCGGCATTCCTGCTCGGCAGCGTCGGTCTTGCAGGCTACGCAGCGGGCATCGAGCCGCATGTGCGGCTGCAGGTGACGCGCTACAGCGTGACGCCGAGCCGCTGGCCCGCCGGCCTGCGGCTGCGCCTGGCGGTGGTCGCGGACCTGCATGCCTGCGAGCCCTGGGTCGGCGTTGCGAGGATCAGGCAGATCGTGGATCGCACCAACGGTCAGAACGCCGATGTCGTCCTCCTGCTCGGCGACTATGTGGGCGCGCATCGCTGGGTGACCGGATTGGTCCCTTACGAGGTGTGGGCGCGCGAGCTCCGCCGCCTCGAGGCGCCGCTCGGCGTCCACGCCGTTCTGGGCAACCACGACTGGTGGGAGGACGATGACGCCATGCGCGAGGGCCGGGGGCCGGTGCTCGGCCGCCGAGCGCTGGAGCGCGCCGGCATCTCCGTCTACGAGAACGACGTGGTGCGCCTCGACAAGGGCGGGCGCTCCTTCTGGCTCGCGGGGCTCGGCGATCAGTGGGCATTCGGGAACGATTGGGGCGTCGACGATCTGCCGGGCACGCTGGCGAAGGTGAAGGACGATGCCCCCGTCATCCTGCTCGCGCACGAGCCCGACATTTTTCCGCGCGTGCCGGAGCGCGTCGCCCTTACGCTCTGCGGCCACACCCACGGCGGGCAACTGCACCTGTTCGGCTATGCGCCGTTCGTGCCCTCGCGCTTCGGCAACCGCTACCGCTACGGCCACATCGTCGAGGATGGCCGCCACCTGATCGTTTCCGCGGGCCTCGGCTGCTCCGCGCTGCCCGTGCGCATCGGCGTTCCGCCCGAGATTGTGGTGGTCGATGTCGTCGCCTGATCACGCCGGGCGCTGGCCCGATCTCGCCGGCCGCATCGTGGCGGACGCCACCGGGCGACGCCGCCATGTCCTGCCGATCCGCGTCTATTTCGAGGACACCGACTTCTCCGGGCTCGTCTATCACGCGAGCTACCTGCGCTGGTGCGAGCGCGGCCGCTCCGATTTCCTGCGGCTGGCCGGCAACGACCACAAGGCCCTGATCGAGGGCGCAGCCGGGCGCGAGCCGGCCGCCTTCGTGGTACGGCGCATGAAGCTCGAGTTCCTGAAGCCCGCCCGCATCGACGAGGTTCTGGAGGTGGTGACCCGCGTCAAGGAGACCACCGCCGCCACCCTGGTGCTCGACCAGCGCATCGCCCGCGAAGCTACGGAGCTGTTCACCGCCGAGGTCACCGTGGTGCTGGTCTCCCGCTCCGGCAAGCCGCTGCGCCTGTCGGCCGCGCTGAAGGAGGCGCTGACGTAGGTCGGGTTAGATCAGCGCGGCAGCGCGTGACCTCACACGCGTTTTGCCGTCAGCGCAGCCAGTTCTCGACCGAGAGTCCGGGGACGCGGCGGAATTCCTTGTCGTTGTCGGTGACAAGCGTGCACCCGAGCGCGAGCGCTTGAGCAGCGATGAGCAGATCATTGGCACCAAGTGGGAGTCCTGCTCGCTCGAGATGGGCACGGATCATGGCGTATTTTGCGTCGGCAGGAGCCTCGAGAGGCAAGACTTCCAAAGTGGCCAGGACTGCTGCGACTTGGTTCGCCAGTCGTGTCGAACCCTTCTTCTCAGCGCCGAATCTCAGCTCGGCCGCAACAACAACGCTCGTGCAGACTTCGGACTCCCCGATCCTGCGTATACGTTTGGCTACCGTGCCATTCGGATTGCGAACGAGATCACAAACGATGTTGGTGTCGAGCAGGCGCGTCACAGATCGACGGGCTCGGGTGGCTTGTCCTCGATCGGAGGGAACTCCTCATCGATCGGCTCCAGCGTAGCCAGCAGGGCAAGCAGTGATTTCTTCCGCACGGGCTCGATGATCAGCCGCTCGCCCTCCTTGCGCATGACGGCCTCCTCGCCCGGCAACTCGAATTCGCGCGGAATGCGCACGGCTTGATTGCGCCCGTTCTTGAACAGCTTTACGCGGCGTTCGGCGAGCACTGCGGTCTCCTTCGACATAGGCCGCAGCATATGCCGATCGATCGGAATAGTCCAGCGGCCCCTTCAGGCGGCCCCCTTCGGGTGGCCGGGGTTCCCCCCACCCTGATCCCTCCCCGCACCTGCGCCGAAGGCGCACAAGCGAGCTTCGCTCGCTTTGGCCCCTGCGGGGGCACCTGCGCCGAAGGCGCACAAGCGAGCTTCGCTCGCTTTGGCCCCTGCGGGGCCAGAGGAGAGGGGAATCCCGTCGGCGCAAGTGGGACGAGGCCGGGCGCGGGTGTGGTAGCCGACCAGCCGAACAGTCAGCGCCGCGGCCAGCCCTCCAGGACGAGCTTGCCGATGGTCGTGCCGCTTTCGATCCGGGCGTGCGCCTTCTTCAGGTTGGCCGCGTCGATCGGGCCGACGACCTCCTTGAGGGTGGTGCGGATGACGCCGCGGTCGACGAGGTCGGCGATCGCATCGAGCAGCTTGTGCTGCTCGATCATGCTGGGCGTGCCGAAGCTCGAGCGGGTGAACATCAGCTCCAGGTGGATGCCGACGCTCTTGCTGAAGAGCGTGCCCGGGTCGAACGTCGCGAGCGCGCCCAATCCCTCGATCAGCCCGAGATGGCCCTCCGGGGCGATGACCTCGCCGATCTGGGCCGCGTTCCGCGCCGTCCCCGTGAGCGCGAGGACGATGTCGACGGCGGGGAAGCCGATCGCGGCGAGCTGGGGGGCGTAGGGCTGGGTGTGATCGACGACGTGGTGCGCGCCGAGCTCGCGCACCCAGGCCCGGGTCTCGGGACGCGAGGCGGTGGCGATGACCGTGAGACCGGTGAGCCTGCGCGCGATCTGGATCGCCATCGAGCCGACGCCGCCGGCCCCGCCGACGACGAGCAGCGAGCGCTTGTCGACGCTCTCGCCGCGCCTCACGCCGATGCGGTCGAACAGCAGCTCCCAGGCGGTGATGGCCGTCAGCGGCACGGCGGCGGCCTCGGCGAAGCCGAGCTTGGCGGGCTTGCGGCCGACGATGCGCTCGTCGACCAGATGGAATTCGGAGTTGGCGCCGGGCCGTATCACCGAGCCCGCGTAGAACACCTGATCGCCGGGCTTGAAGATGGTGGCGTCCGGCCCGGCGGCCTCCACCGTTCCCGCTGCATCCCAGCCGAGCACGCGCATGCCCTCCGGCGGGTCGCCGCCGCGCCGCCGCTTGGTGTCCACCGGATTGACCGACACCGCCTCCACCTTGACCAGGAGATCGCGGCCGGCGGGCTCCGGGCGCGGCAGCTCCACATCGACGAGGGCCTCGGGATCGGTGATGGGCAGGGATTTCCTGAAGACGACGGCGCGCATTGGGGCTTCTCCCGGGTTCCGGCAGCGTGGAGGCAGCGTGCGTCCAGCGTGGGCCACATTTCGCGTCTCTCGGCCGCGATGGCAAGACCGCCACGCCTTGCCTTCGCGGCGCGATCTGATATATAGCTATGCGGCTATGCAATACACGGCCGAACTGGACCTCACGTTTCGCGCGTTGTCCGACGCCACCCGGCGCTCGATGGTGCAGGCCCTGGCGGGCGGCGCGAGCCGCAGCGCGGGCGAGCTCGGCAGCCAGTTCGAGTTGGCGCAGCCGACGATCTCCAAGCACCTCAAGGTGCTGGAGCAGGCCGGCCTCGTCGAGCGCAGCATCGAGGGGCGTGTACACTGCTTCCGGTTGCGGCAGAAGCCGCTGCAAGACGCGGCGCGGTGGATCGCGCGGCATCAGGAATTCTGGACCGGGGCCGTCGGGCAGCTCGATCGCCTGTTGTCCGAGGAGCCCGGCGATGACGCCTGACGAAACCGTCGTGGAGGTGCGCCGGCGCCTCACCGCGGCTCCCCACAGGGTGTTTGCGGCCTTCGCCGACCCGCGGCTCGTGAGCCGCTGGCTCACGCCGGCACCCGAGATCACGCTGACTGTGCTGGCCTTCCACTTCCGCGTCGGCGGCACCTACCGCTTGCGCTGTCGCCTGCCCGACGGCCAGACGATGACCGTCAACGGAACGTTTCGGGCGATCGAGCCTCCCTCCGGACTCGCCTTCTCGTGGCACATCGAGCCGCCCGGCGAGCACGCCGGCCTCAAGTCGCAGGTGACGGTCAGCATCACTCCGGATGGCGGCGGCAGCGAGCTCCTCATTCGCCACGAGCAGCTGACACAGGCCGGCGCGGCTGCGCGCCACGCCGAAGGTTGGCGCGGCGCTCTCGATCGGCTCGGCGCTCTCATCGGCCCCAAGGAGGCGGCGGATGACCGCTGAGGACGACCTGGCGGCAAACGTACGCGCCGCGCTTGCGGGGATAGGGACAGTCCGCGAAGTCGAGATGTTCGGCGGGATCGGCTTCATGCTCGACGGCCACATGGTGGCGGCGGTGTCCAGGCGCGGCCTGCTGCTGCGGGTGGGCAGGCATGCCTGCGCCGAGGCGCTGACGCGGCCGGGAGCGCACCCCGTGGAGATGCGGGGCCGGACGATCGAGGGCTACCTCCGTGTCGATCCGGCGGCACTCCGCAAGGCGGCGCTCGAGTCCTGGCTGCGGGAGGCGGCGGCCTTCGTCCGCACCCTGCCGACGAAGCCGCCAAAACCAAGCGGCACGGCCAAACCGAAGCGGAAAGGAGGGCGGAAATGAGCCGTTTGATACTCGGGGCTCTCGCCTATGCGGTGCCGACGTTCGCGCTCGGATACGTGTGGCATCTCGTGCTCTTCCAGCGCTATTACGAGGCGCTGACGATCTATCGCAGCGACATCGTCATTCCGTTCGGCCTGGCTGCGATCCTGATCCAGGGCACCATCTTTGCCTGGCTCTAAGAGAAGGCGTTTGCGCGGCGCAAGGGCGCCTTCTGGCCGCCGGTGCTCGGCTATGCCGCCCTCGGCGCGGCCCTGTCGTGGAGCTACACCACGCTCGCGGTCGCGGCCAAGAACGTCATGGCGTCGGTGCCGAGCTATCTTCTGATCGAGACGGGGTTCACCGTTGTGCAATGGCTGATGGTCGGACCGCTGACCGCTCTGGCGTTGCGCCAGCCGCTGCGCCGCGCTCCCGCGTAGGCCGGTGTGGACGAGAAGCGACCGCCGCCGAGGCAAGGAGGGCCCTGCAAGAATTAGGGCTCCCTCTCCGGCCACTGAATATCGCCGTCGTCGATCAGCTCGTTCAAGGCCTCGCGCAGCTCGGTCATGCCGTTGCCGATGGTGCTCTTGTTGAAGACGACGGCGAGGGCGATGCCGTCCTCGCGCTGCAGGGCGAGCGCCCTGACGCCCTTCTGCTTGCCGCCGTGCGCCGCGCGCTTGCCCCAGCCCCGCCGCGGCTGGCCGATGCGCCTGCCGTTCACCGTGTACTTGTCGAGGAAGAGGACGAGGCTGCGCGGGTTGGTGACGATGCCGCCCAGGCTGGCCCGGGCCTCCATGTGGGCCGAGCCGTAGGGCCCTTCCACCCGCCTCACATCGCTGTAGGCGGGGTAGAAGACGTTGGGATATTTGCGGGGGTGATCGTAGTAGGGCTCGCGCGGATGCGCGTCGGCCCTGAGCGAGCGGCCCAGGATCAGCTCCGAATCGGCGATGCCGGCGGGCCGGGCGACGTGCTTGCGCAGGAAGGCGAGGTAGGCCTCGCCGGACACCTCCTCGATCACCAGGCCCAGCACCATGTAGCCGATGTTGGAGTAGGCGCGCCTGGTGCCGGGGTCGTGCTGCAGCGGCTGGCCCATGATCCAGCGCACCTGGTCGACGGCGCCGGGGGGTGAGGCGATGCCCATCTCGCGGGCGACCCTGCGCTCGCGGTAGCTCAGATCGCCGGCGATCTTGCGGTCCCAGCCGGCGCGGTGCAGCAGCAGGTGGGCGACGGTGATGTCGCCGAGGCGCGGGTCGGGGGTGCCGAACGGGGTGAGGTCGAGGATGCCGCCGTCGCCTTTGCGGAGGCTGAAAACGCGCGTGTCGAGCGCGAGCTTGCCCTGCGCGATGCGGGTTCAACGCGCCAGCTCGAAGCCAGCCGGGCCCGCGGACCGTGTCAGCGGGCTCTGGCCTATCGGCGCGGTTCCGGGCAAAATCGCCACCAACGAGGAGGATGCAACAATGCCGCTGCCGGCCGACACCGACGTTTCGACCCCCAGGTTTCTCAGGGACAAGTACGCCATCGTCGGGGTTGGCGAGACCACCTATACGCGCGGCTCGGGCAAGACCACGCGGGCGCTCGGCACCTGGGCGGTGCGCAACGCCATCGCCGACGCCGGCCTCACGGCGGCGGATGTCGACGGCATGCTCTCCTACCAGATGGGCGATTCCACCTCCGGCTCGTTCATCGCCGGCGATCTCGGCATCCGGCTCAATTTTTTCATGGACGTGTTCGGCGGCGGCTCCTCGACCGAGGCGCTGGTGGGCATCGCCATCGGCGTGATCGAGGCCGGTTTGTGCAAGACGGTCGCCATTTTCCGAGCCATGAACGGCTACTCGCAGGTGCGCATCGGCGGCACCGGGGCGCGCTCGGCGGCGCCGGTGGCAGGCGACATGCTGCATTCGCGCGCCTACGGCTGGCAGAGCGCCGGCCAGCTCTTCAGCTTCACCTTCATGCGCCACATGCACGATTACGGCACCACGCCGGCGCAGGTGGCGGCCGTGCGGGCGGCGCACAGCGTGCACGCCTCGAACAACCCCAAGGCCTATCACAAGAGGCGGGTGAGCGTGGACGACGTGCTGGCGAGCCGCATGATCTGCAAGCCCTTGCACCTCCTGGACTGCTGCGTGGAGACCGACAATGCCACCGCCATCATCGTCACCGGCGCCGACCGTGCGCGCGATGGGCGCCATGCGCCGGTGCTGATCCGGGGCGTGGTGGGCCGCTGCTGCAAGCCCCGCGCGGACATGCACTACCAGGCCGGGCCGATCTCCACCGTGGCCGGCCATTACGCCCGCGATATCCTGTGGCCCAATGCCGGCGTGGGGCCGCAGGACGTGGACGCCACCGGCTCGTACGATGCCTTCACCTTCACCACCATGCTGCAGCTCGAGGACTATGGCTTCTGCAGGAAGGGCGAGGGTGGCCAATATGTGAGCGACGGCACCATCCAATTGGGTGGCCGGCGCCCGAACAATACCAGCGGCGGGCACTTGTGCGAGGGCTACACGCACGGCATGAGCATGGTGATCGAGAACGTGCGCCAGCTGCGCCACGATGCCGACGACAGCTGCCCCGTGGGCCCCGACGGCCGCCGCCGGCACACCCACGACTACCGCGAAGGCGGCTGCCGGCAGGTGAAGGGCTGCGAGGTCACCGCCAACCTCGGCTGGGCCAATCCGGGCACCGGCTCGGCCATGGTGCTGCGCCGCGGCTGACGGCGGCCCGGCGCCCCCGCTCGGGACAGGCGTCGAGGCACGCGCCGAGACAGGCAAGGTTGCAGGCAGGAGAACGAGATGCCGAGCTTCTCCTCGGACGGCGTGCGTATCGCCTACATCGACACGGGGAATACCGGGGGGGATACCGGGGGCGATACCGGGCCCCG
>CAWIXS010000025.1:0-189351 GCA_963840075.1 uncultured Alphaproteobacteria bacterium
TCCGCCGGACGGAGAGACATCCGGCTTTGAGCGAGCACGGGGAGTCTCCGCCCGGTTATTGGTAAACGTGCCACGCAAGCTGGCATTAGGGCGCACCACAGTGTCGATGTCGGCAGTCACACTGTGGGATGAGGATGTTTCAGAACTGCCTGCGAGACTGTTCGTCCCAGAACCTCTCGGCGGTCCACGGACCGTCGTCTGCGATCCCCCGACTGGCCATACTCGTGAGAACCGACACGGCCAGGAGGGCAGCGGCGATAATCTTCATGGTCCTGGTCATATCCTTTTCTCAGATTGGAGCCTCGGTATGTCTCTTGGCACGGGGCTCATGGCGCGAGATTTGATGCAGCTGGGATCGCCCCGCAATAGCCTGGACGGGCTAGCGGCGCCGGGTCGGGGCATCGGAGAGTGGGGCTGCCGGCCCGGACAAGTGGCGCGACTTGGCTGGGCGACCTGCTTCCGGCAGGTGCGAGAGGAAGTGGCCGAGTACCTGCTCAGTCACGGGGCGACGCTCAATCTGTGGAGTGCGATCGCGCTCGATAAAATCGACGATGTGCGGGCGATGGTCACCCGCGACCCTGCCTTGCCCGTTACGCGGATGACCCGCAATCACCATAGGCGCACCCCCCTGCACACAGGGCTATCGCATTTGCCTCAGCAGTTGGCGGACGCACACCGGTCCTGGTCTGGTCGAGCTGCAAGCGGCGCAGGTCCTCCGGCGTTGCCGTGTCGGGGGAGCGGCCGAGGAAGGCCGCCAGGCTCTTGACGTGGCGGACGCAGTCGCTCTTCGTCTTCTCCACGAAGTTGCGCACGGTCATGTCTTCGATCATGCGCTGGCGCAGCGGGCTGATGGGCTTCTCGCTCATCGGGGTCTCCTGTCTCGAGGTGAGGTTCAACGACCCCTCGATCCTCAAGACGGAGCACCCGCCCCGTCACCTCATCTTAGCTGGGGCTCGACTTCTCCCCGAGCACCATCTTGCGCGCAGCGCGCTCCCGCGTGAGCGGGTTCGTTCTTTGACCCTGAACCGACCTCAATATAGCGGCGCAATCGCCAAGGGGCTGCAATCATTCCTCGATCAGCACAGCCCCGGTAGTCTCTCAGTATATCTACTTATTGGCAGTCCTCTGCCTGTCGGCAATGATGGCTTCGCGAGGCCACACACGGGCTTCCTTCGCCCGTTTCCTCCCCCCGTAGAACGCGCCTAGACCGCGGTGTGACCGTGCTACTTGCTCTTTTCGCAAACCGAGGAGACCGCGTTCCGGACAGTCGTGGCTCTTGAGGCTCCAAGGACCCAAGCCGACAAAGGAGAGCTGCCATGCATGCCGTCTCCGCGCTTATCCGAACTGCCGTCCGGGTTCATCTTGTCGCAGCCGCGATTTTGACCGCATTCGTTGCAATCCCCGCAGTCGCCAACGATGCGCTCAAGTGGAACGATACCACGGTTAAGGCCGCCATCGCCGGCGGACAGAATCCAATTCAGCAGACGCGCACGATCGCCATGGTGCAAGCCGCGGTCCACGATGCGTTGAATGCGGTCAAGCCGCGCTACGCCGCATACTATTTTGAGGGTCCGGCAGCGCCCGGCGCCATGCCAGAAGCGGCGGTTGCTGCTGCGTCGCAAACCGTGCTGGTTTCGGTGATTCCATCGTTCGGCGCTCCACAACAACGCACGGACGCGCTTGCGTTGGTCGAAGAGGCTTATCGCACGACGCTCGCGCGAATCCCCGACGGACAGGCCAAGCAGGACGGCATTGCCGCTGGTCGGGCTGCCGGTGAAGCAATGCTGGCTCTACGCAAGGACGACGGCGCGACGCGCTCTGCGCCCTACACGCCCGCAAGTGGTCCCGGACGCTGGCGGCCGCACCCAAACCCCGTTCCACCCAACCCGCCCATCAAGGATCCGAAGCTTGCTCCCGGTTTCGCGCTGTCAGCTCTGCCTGGCTGGGGGCATGTCACGCCGTTCACGCTGCTGTCGGCGTCGCAATACTGGCTTCCCGGCCCGCCGGCACTGTCTAGTCCGCAATACGCACGCGACTTCAACGAGGTGAAGTCCGTAGGCGGCCAGGTAAGCACGGTTCGCACAGCCGAGCAGACCGAGATCGCTCGCTTTTGGTTTCAAGCTCAAACCGCCGCCGCCTGATCCACCAGGCCGTCACCGAGAATCGGCGATAGCTCGATCGGCAGCCCCGCACGGTGTCCGCTTTGCTTCGGTGTATGCTCCGGCATCTTCGGTTCTATCGGCGGATGGTGATTGTCAACTCGGTGCGGCGGGCGTCGGCACCTCGCAGGCCCTTGCCCATGCAGCACTTTTTGAATTTCTTGCCGGAGCCGCACGGACAAGGATCATTTCTGCCCACGGACTGTTGGGAAAGGCTGTCCGCAATGCTGGCACGCGCGCGTTTGCGGGCATGGGCATAGATCGCACAGAGCTTCTTGTGTCGCGCCTGCAACTTCGTGTGGAGATCCGGTATAGCGTTCTCCATCAGGCGTCTGAATGTCGCCACGTCGCATGGCAGCGGCTCGTCCGCGACCCGCTCCCATGTTTTGGCATCGTAGTTGACATTGACCGAGCTGGTGGTCTCGAGCGTGCCACCCTCTTGCCTGATCGGTAGCAGGTTGAGGTGGGTATCCGTGCAGCCGCAGCGGGGCTTCACGCAATACTGGTCGAGCACGACGTACTCGATGCCGTCGACAACCACTTGCATCGTCTCGGCAAACGGCAGGATGTCGTTGTAGGTCTGCATCATCGACGAGCGCTCGATCTCGTCAAAATCGAACTGAGCCTGGATCTCGGCCGGCTTGGCATGCTCCGTCTCGTGTCTCTTGATCATGAAATGAAGCCGGCCGAGGAGATCGAAATCGGCGGGCTCCATCGCGGCGAGCAGGGTTTCGGTGAAGGCAATGTCGGATTGTGCGGCGCTTTTCCTGAACGTGGCATCGATCGTTCTTGTGCTGATGTCCACGCCCACTTTGCGCTCCGGCGTCGGCACCGGCTGTGCGGGGACGCCCGGCGCGCGAGCGCGGAACGCGACGGTCACCGTCTGACACCGGCAGGTCGGGTTTTTGCAGGTATCGGCGACGCAGTCGAATTCCTCGACACCGTCGCCTCTGGGAACGCTCGCGACCAGGCGCCGCGTCTGCTCATCGATGGCAAAGACCATGGTTGGCTCCCTTGGGACGTGCTTGCCTTTACAGGAGGCGGCTGGGCGGCATGGAGCGTCACGTTTGGCCGGCTTGCGACCGCCAGACTTCGGCGGTCAACCGGCTGACCTCGCTGTAATAAACAGCCTTGAGATCGCGAGCTTCCTTTCTCGTCACTGCGTCGTACATCACGCCCGACAGCACCGAGGCAATCGCATGGATGGCGTCATGGCGGTCGAGGCCCTCGCCCATGAGCCGCTGGAGTGCGGCTGCGACCGGTGTCTCCTCACCCAGAAGAACCTGGTTCTCCACGGTCACATGCAGGCCCGCGTGCAGGCGCAGGTTTGGAAGCCGGATGCGCGCCAGGCGATGATGCTCCACCACCAGCTCGATTTGCTCGCCCTCGTCGAGTTGCGACCATTCCTCCGCATCGACTGGCCGAGCTGGATCGTAGCGCATGGCGGTCATCCTCCTCAGAAGCGCGCACGACAAGGGACTCCACCGGCATGTTCACACACGCTGCTCCGGGATGCCAAGCTCGCTCCACAGCCAGGCGAGATCGTAGGTGGCGAGTGGATCGTCATGATCCCGCTGATATGATGCGCTTGGTCCATCTGCAGGCTAGCCCAGCAGCCGACGTGCTGCGATTGAGCGGTGCAACGCCGCTGTGGATAGCTCGATTGGGGCGCTTTCGCTCCCGCGCAGTTCGACCAGACATGACGTGTGCTATTTACGTGCGATTGTAGATCTCGGGTTTGCCCATTGCTGCACTGGGGGCAAGAACGCCGCCTCGCACGCCGCTGGCGGATAAGCGAACAGTGCCGCGCTTGGCGGCCGCACTGCTCGCCTGGCCTTGACTTGCTTGCCGCTTGACCGGAGAACCGCTCACCCCGTCCCCAACATACTCGCGGTCAAGAGCTCCTTCAGCCAAGCCCATCGCGCTCTCCGTGCCGTGCGTTGCTCCGGCGTCTCGATCATAAAGTCGTCGTCCGCAGGCTCGGCCGACAACGCTTCCTCTTCCTGTGCATCCATCCGCTCCAGATGCTCGAGATAGAGCCGGATCTCCTCCGCGCTGAAGATGCTCCGGATCTCCGCCACGAACCGCGGCAGCTCGCGGGCGAACTCCGGCCGTCCGACCGCCGTCTCCGCATAGGTCATCAGCTTCTCGCCGATCAGGTAGTCCAGAGCCGAAGCCACCCCATGCTGCGCTCGCACCCCACGTGCCGCCTCACACTGCTTCTTCCAGATGTCCTGGAACCTGTGCCCGATCATAAACCCACCTCCTGCACCTTCGGCCAGAAGCTCGTCTTGCGAACATGCTTGGTCTTGATATCGGCGAAGTAGGCGGCATGCGTTGGGATAGCGCATGCCACCTCGAGTTTAGGCGCCAGTGCTGCCGCACGAGCGAGATCGCGGGCGGCGTGGACGTACTGGGCCGAGGAGGCTCGCGCCAGCACGCTGTCGATCTTGGCACGCAGCAGGATCGTGGTTGCCACTGGGTGCTTGCCCTCCAGCCGGTCGACGGCGTGGTTCAGGATTTGATAGTGGCGGCCGTCGACTTCGCCCGCGCGCGTTGTGACAAGCTGAGCCGCCGCATCGAGGTCGGGCCAATCGACAAGAAACATCAGCGCGTCGAGCACGCCGGGATAGGCGAGCGCATGAGCGATAGCTCTGCGGATCACAGCGTCGTCCTCGAAGTCAGGCAGACGCTTGACATACTCGCGCAGGTAGAACGTCCACAAGTGCCTGTCGAACATCTGCCAGCGCAACGCCTGCGCTTCATCCCTGCGTCGCAGCGCTTCGAGCGCCCGTAGCTTCAGCCCGACCAGGCCCTGTCCTGTCGCGTCCCGCCACTGGCCATGGTCGGCCGGTACACGGTCGAGCCAGAGGAGCGCCTCGGCGGAACGTTTGGCCTTCAAGAGCTGCTTGGCAGCCTCTCCGACGTGCGCCACCACGTTTGGGCTCCGCTCGGCGGCGCGCAGGAAGGCACCCACGTCGCCTTCCGCGTCGGCGAGGTCCATCAGCCCCTGAGCTGCCGCGGACCGGCGTGACTGCTGTTTGTAGTCGACACCGTGATCACCGGACGGCGCAGGCATGGCGTCCGATGCCGCCAGATCCTCTTCAAAGAGCCTGCGCATGGCGGTGCGACCCTCAAGCCCGAGCGCTGGCGAGACTGCCCGCACGAGCCCGTCTTTGATGCAGTAGCCGTTGTCGAGGAAGCTCGTGTGAACGCGCTCGGCGAGCTCTCGAGCATCACCGACACCGCCCTTCTGCAGCATCCGGCCGAGATCGGCGACCGCTCCCTGCAGGCTGCCGCTGGTCATGCCGCTGCTGTCGTCGACGATCTCCATGATCTTGTAGGAGGCATCGATCAGTTGCCATAGCCTCACGACGGCTGCGCGCGGATCCTTCGCCCCGAGTTCATCCACGATGTTTGAACGGATGGCGTCAATCGTCCGGACGAGATCGCCGGCGATACGCCAGTCGTAAAACGTGCGCGAGCCAGCCAGGCTCTTGATGCGCTTGGCCAGCTCTGCATCCAGAGCGTCACCGCCGTCCTTGGCGGCCAGCATCATGCGCACCTTATTCTTCAGCACGTCATCGCGGTCGCAGGCATCCTGCACCAGTGCGGCGAGGCGCTTCAGGCCCAGCGACTTGAGCGAGGTTTCGCTGATGGCGGCTTGGCGTGGCATCGAACGGATGTGCCACGGCGGCTGGACCGCTGCAATCGGTAACACTTTGAAGCCGTATGCCTGGTCGCGACGCATGGATATGTCCGCGACCGTCCTGGTCGATGCCGAGGCGCCATATCGGCAGCACGATCCGCCCCTCCAGCGGCAGGGCATCGAGCTGGATCGAAAAGCCGGGCCCCTTCTTGTGCGCCCAGGCTGCGCCGATGCGCGTCCAGATCGCCTGGTCCTCGTTGAGCTTCACGCTGTAGGCAATGAGCGTGGGTTTCTTCCGCTCCTGCTGGTCCTGTTCCTGACTGCCGTTCATCACACTTCTCCTTCACCAAACCGCCGCGATTCCGCGGCACGCTTCGCAGCGGCCAGAAGCGCCGATGCGGATACCCGATCGGGTTTGGGAAGTGGTGGAAATCCCCTATGCAAATCAGTGAGCGGTCCCGGCGGGGGGACGCTAAGTCTCTGATTTTTCAGGGTCGTCCGAGTCCCCTACGGGGCGCCAGGCAGCGGTTTTGCGCGACGATATCGCGGGTTCGCGCAGTTGCGCGCACGCAGCAGCCCGCGGCGCCGAGAATCAACAGCTCGTTTTGTCTCAGCCGCAGCGGGCGGCACCGGCCCGGGGCTCCCGCTTCGCCGGGATCTGCATGGCGAGGCGGACGAAGGTCCTGGCCAGGATCCAGGCCACGCGCAGCGCGGTTGCGAGGTCGCCGGACACCTTGGAGACGCCGCCGGCGCGCCTCCGCTGGCCCACGGGAACCTCGTGGATGCGCAGCCCCGCCGCGGCCGCGCGCATCTGCATCTCCAGGTTCCAGCCGAAGGTCTGCTCGCGCATGCCGAGCCGATCCAGGGCGTCGCGCCCGATCGCCCGGAACGGGGACATGTCGGTGCAGCGCACGCCGTAGCGCAGGCGCAGGAGCAGCCCCGTCAGACGCCCGGCGACGACCTGCGCCAGGGTCAGGCTGCCCGGCTCGCGCGGGCCCTCGAGGCGCGTGCCCAGCACGAAATCCGCCTCGCCGCGCTCGATGGGCGCCAGCACGACGGGGATCATCTCCGGCCGGTCGCTGCCGTCGCCGTCGATGCAGAGCACGACCGTGGCGCCGGCGGAGATCGCCGCGATGCCCGCCTGCATCGCCCGGCCGTAGCCGCGGCGCCGCTCGACGATGACGCGCGCGCCGGCCTCCGCCGCCCGCGCGGCCGTGCGGTCGCTCGAGCCGCCGTCGACGACGATCACCTCGCCGACACCGTGGGTGAGCACCGCCGCGACGCACGGGCCGATCGCAATCTCCTCGTCGAGGCAGGGGATGACGACGGAGACCGCGGAGCGATCCGATGCCTGAGGGGAGCCCGGCCCGGCCATCGGTCACAGGCTCCAGCGCATCCCGCAGCCGGCGCAGCATTTGGGCGGCGCGTCGGATTGCAGGTCGGCGCGGAAATCGCGGTAGGCCGCCCCGTTCCAGATCTCGCGCAGCGTCCGCCGGGTGGCATCGCCCAGGGTGTAGTTCTCGTAGCCCTGCTGCGAGAACGGCGCGATGCAGCAGGGCAGCGCCCGCCCGTTGGCCGTGAAATACATCACCGTCCACGGCCGCCGGCACAGCGACCACGGGCTCGCATCGGTCTTGCGCGCGAGGCTCTCGCCGGGCTCCGTGGCGCCGGAGGCGTTGAAGCTGATGCCGAGCGCGGCGGCCTGTGCCTCGGCGTCGGCCAGGTGCCGGGCCTCCTCTCCGGTCAGGCGCTCGAACAGGGCCTGGTCCGGCGTCGCCATGCCGAAGGGCGTCTCCTCGCAGAACACGAGGCGCTGCAGGTAGACCTCCTTGACACCGATCGCATGGGCGAGGCGCACGAAGTCGGGAAGCTCAGCGATGGTCTCCTTGAGGCCCGTCAGCCACAGCGAGACGCGCGGACGCTCCCAGCCCTCGCGCGCCTGCATCTCGGTGAACGCGCCGACGTTGCGCAGGATGCGATCGAAGTCGTCCGTGCCACGCACCCTGTGGAAGGTGCGCGCATCGGCGGCGTCGAGGGAGACGCGCAGCTCGTCGAGACCGGCCTCGGCCAGCTCGCGCCCCTTCCTCGGCGTAAGCGCGGTGCCGTTGGTATTGAACAGCACGTAGACGCCGCGCTCCTTCAGGTAGCGTACCCGGCGCGGCAGGTCCTTGACCAGCATCGGCTCGCCGACGCCGTGCAGCACCACGCGCGCGATGTTGGGCACCTGGCCGACGATGTGCGTGAACAGCTCCCAGCTCATGTCCGCCTCCGGCTCGAGGTCTGCATAGGTGCGCGGACAGGTGCTGCAGAGCAGGTTGCAGCGGTTGGTGGTCTCCAGGTAGAGGCAGACAGGATCGGCCGTCGCCGCGGGGCTCGCGGCCGTCCCGGCAGCCTCATGGTACCGACGCGGGTCGATCGCCCCGACGCTCATGGGTCGCTCCAACGGTTGGATTGAGGGATTGGGGCTCGCGCCGCAGTCGCCGGGCATCGAAGGCGAGCGCGGCGAGGGTTGCGAGCGTGAAGAGGGCAATACGCGCGTCGTAGCCGGGCCAGCCGGTGCCCTCGACGCTGTCGTAGAGCAGCGGACAAGCGAGCGTCAGGACCCAGGCGGTCGCCGAGGGACGGATCACCAGCACGGGGACGAGGACGAGGAAGTACCAGGGGTAGTGCGGCGAGGCGAGGACCAGAAGCACCACGAGCAGCCAGCTCAGGGCCGCGAGCGTGGCCTCAGGGGACCGATCCTTGCGGAAGCCGACGGCAAGCGCCAGGGCGATCATGGCGGTGGCGGCGACGGCGGCGTACACGCGCCCCGCCCCCGGCACGGGCCCGGCGACGCTCTCGAGCAGCCACAGCGCGTTGAACCCGCGGCCGGACGCCAGGCCCTCCTCGTCGATGTAGCCCCACAGGTAGCCCAGGACGCCGCGGCCGACCGACAGGTAGGGCAGGTACGCCGCGAGCGCGGTGAGCGCCACGACCAGCGGCAGGCGCCCGCTCCAGGGGCGCCAGAGGACGGGGAGAGCCAGCAGAGCGGTGGGCTTCACCAGGGCACCCAGCGTGACGAGGGCACCCGCAAGCAGCGTGCGGCCATAGAGGAACGCGAGCAGGCCGGCCATGAGCAGCGTGCACATGGCGATGTCGATGTGGCCGCTGCCGGCGATCTCCCAGATCGGCAGGGGGTGCCAGGCGTAGACCGCCACGCGCGTCAGCGGCTGCCCCAGGCGGCGCAGCAGCCCGAGGAGCACGGCCACCATCGCCGCCTCGAATGCCAGGAGGCCCAGCTTCATCGCCAGCACGCTCTCGCCGAAGCGCGTCAGCGCGAGGAAGATGGCCTGGGCCGCGGGCGGGTAGATGGTCGGCGCGTAGTCGGCGCGGTTGATGCTGGGGAAGATCGCGGCATCGCGCAGATGGGAGAGCTCGGGCGCGCCGGGCACATAGCGGTAGGGATTGATGCCGGCAGCCTGGACGCGCCCGTCCCAGACGTAGCGGTAGATGTCGGTGGAGAGATAGGGCTCCACGAGCAGGAGGCCGAGGCGCATCAGCGCCGCGCCGGCCAGGATCACCAGCAAGGCCCGGCGCATGTCGGTCCGCTCGGCGATGCGCAGCGCGAGCAGGATGCCGGCGGCACCCGCGGCGAAGATCGCCATCAGCGCCCAGCCACCCCAGGTGAGATGCAGCCTCGGTCCAGCCGCGGTGAGCGCGGCGAGCGCCGCGGCGAGCGCGCCTAGGCACAGGATCGGGCCCCAGGACTGGCCGGGCGGCTGTGCGCCAGCCTTCATGCGACGAGACTCGCCGGCGTGGCGGCGGTGAGGCGCGCCACGAGGTCGGCGCCGGCGATGAGGCGCTCGAGCTCGCGCCGAGTCCATGTGGCCGGGGTCGGCCTGCTGCCCCAGAGGCGGAAGCGGCGCTCGTCGATGAGCTCCCCCACCAGCAGGCGCATCGCGTGCAGGTCGTCGACGTCGTACCAGGACGGCAGGAGAAGCACGGCGAGGCCCAGCTCGCGCGCCCGCGCCAGGGTCTGGGCCGCCACCCGCTCCGTGCTCCAATCGATGTCCTCGAACAGGCGGCGATGCGGCCGCTTCAAGCCGATGAGGTAATAGCCGCCGTCGGTCGAGGGGCCGAGCACGATGCGGTCGCCGGGCGCCGCGAGCACCGTGGCCGCGGCGAGGAGATAGGCGGCAGGCAGGGTGGGGCTGTCGGAGTTGAGGAGGCATGCGGCCGCGTGGCCTGCATCGAGCAGAGCCGTTGCCGCCTGGTAGAGACAGTCGCCGAAGGTCGGTGCGACCGTCTCCAGCAAGCCGATCCGCGCCGGGATGACCTCGCGGAAGAAGGGGGCGCTGCCGGCGGGTGCGAACGCCATGTAGGGCACGATGTTGGCGAAGGCCGATGCGCCGATCAGGTTGTCGGCGATGTCGCGCAGGAACGCGGTGTTGAGGCCGGCGGCCTCCGCGGCGGTGAGCGGCGGCGTGAGGCGGGTCTTGGCGCGCCCCGGTATCGACGCCTTCGCCATCACGGCGATCGCGCACTGCCCGTCCTGCGTGTCGGTGTGAAGATCGCCGATCTCGCCGCGCATCGTTCGCGCTCTCCCTCAGATGCCGCTGAACCAGTTGAAGCCGCGGTCCTCCCAGTAGCCGCCGCGCCAGTCGTTGGTGACCTCGATCGCGGTGATCCACTTGGGGTTCTTGAAGCCGAGCTTGACGGCGGTGCGCAGGCGCAGCGGGAAGCCGAACGGGTCGGCCATGGGCTCACCGGCGTACTTGGTCGCGAGCAGCGTCTGGGGATGCAGCGCCGAGGCCATGTCGATGCTGCCGTAGTAGTCGTCCGCACAGCGGAAGGCCACGTACCTGGCCCCAAGGTCGGCGCCGATGCGCTCCAGGAACAGGCGCAGGCTCGGGCCCGACCACTGGCCGATGTAATCCCAGCCCTCCACGCAGATGTGGCGGATGATGATCTCCTGCTCGGGCAGCTCGTAGATCTGCCTGAGCGTCCAGGGCCGCTTGTCGGCGATCATTCCCCCAAGCTCCAGCTTCCACGTGGCACCGTCGACCGGCTTCACATCCTCCACGTCGTAGTAGGCATTGAAACGGGGCGGCTTGACGACCTTGTCGAGCGAATAGGTGGGGGCCAGATGATTGGGCCGGAACAGGAGCGCCTGGGCGCGATCGTTCCATTGAGAGACCGTGCGCAGAACGCTCTGGACGGAGTCGCGCCGCGTCACGTCGCAGCCCGTCAGCATGGTGAGCGCACCGAGGCTCAGGCCGCCACGCAGGATCTTGCGGCGGTCGATGGCGCGGACGAGCGCGCGGTTCTCCTCCAGCACGCTCTGGTCGATGCCGCTGGCGGGCCTGAGCAGCGATCGTGACGGCGGGCGACGAGACATGGGTCGGTCTCCTTCAGGACTTCGTCTCTTCGGGCTGATCGGGTTTCGGCTCCATCGTCTCGGGCTGACCGGGCGGCGGCTCCGCCTCGGGCGGCGCGGAAGCCGCATTGGCTTCCATGGGGCTCGGGTCGGCGGTCATCGGCACCGGGTCGGCCGGCACGGGCTCTGGATCGATCGCCGGCTCGCGCCGCAGCAGCGGGCCTCCCGTCACCATCGCGACCAACGTCCGCGGCACGATCAGCGCCAGCGCCACGTGCACGATGAGGAAGCCGACGATGGCCGCCATGCAAAGGAAGTGCACGAGGCGCGCGGTCTGAAAGTCGTAGAACAGCACCGCCAGCTCGGAGAGTTGCACGGGCTTCCAGATCACGAGGCCCGAGAGCACCTGCAGGATGCCGATCAGGATGATCGCGATGTAGAGGACGCGCTGGATCGCGTTGTAGCGCGTGAGGTCATGGTGGCTGAGCCGCAGCGCCAGGGCAGCGCGCACCTCAGCGACGACCTCGCTCGGGCGGATGGGCAGCAGCATGCGCCGGAAGCGCCCGGTGGCGAGCCCGTAGACGAGGTAGGCGATGCCGTTCGCCATCAGGACCCACATGGCCAGGAAATGCCATTGCAGCGCGCCCTCCGGTCCGTCGCCCAAGGTCATCCAGTGGGGAAAATGCAGCCAGCCGAACAGCACCTCGTCGTTGTAGATGGCCCAGCCGCTGAGGATCATGACGACCATCGCCACGGCGTTGATCCAATGCATGGCGCGGAGCGCCAGCGGGTGCAGGCGGAGAGGGGGCCGGACCTTCGATGGGACGACGGTGTCCATCACTCCTCAGCGCCGGTAGAGGCCGATACGGATGATCTCGCTTGCCGGCAGGCTGCGGCTCTGTGGGTCGCTCCAGGGCGGCGCAGCATCGAAGTCCGCGCGCGTCATGTCGAGCGCGGCGAGCTGGCGCCCGGCAATGGCGACCACCTCGATCGGCACGGCCACCGGGCGCCGTCCCCAGCCCAGGAGGCCGCCGTATGGCACGATCAGCTGGATCTTCCCGGCGGGCGTCCGCACCACGCTCTGCACGTAGCCGAGCGTGCGGTCCTCGAAATCGAGCAGCGGCAGGCCGATCAGGTCGCCCACCTTCACGGGTTGGGGGAAGCGGCGCTGCATCCGCTGCTCGGGCGAGAGCACGGCGGGGGCCTGCGCCGCGGCAGGCTGCACGCCGGCGAGGACGGCCAGCACCGTGACTGTGGCAGCGGCGCGTCGCAACATCGAGTGCACGTTCCGATCGGCCATGGGTCAATCGCCCGCCAAGCCGGTCGCCGGCGCATCGCCGTGCGCAAGTCCGCTCGGCGCCGGGTTGCGAGCGCCGTTGCGGGGCCTGCCGCGCGGCTGCAGGCCGGCAAGCGCCTGCTCGATGTCGGCGATCAGGTCGTCGACGCTCTCGAGGCCGACCGAGAGCCTCAGGAGATCGGCGGGACACGGGCTGCCCGGCCCCTCGATGCTCGAGCGGTGCTCGACCAGGCTCTCCACGCCGCCGAGCGAGGTCGCCCGCTGCCACACCTGCATGCGCGCGGCGCCCGCGATGGCGGCCGCCTCCCCGCCCCTGATGCGCACGGACAGCATGCCGCCGAACCCGCCCTGCATCTGGCGCGCGGCGATGGCGTGGCCGGGATGCGAGGCGAGCCCCGGATAGAGCACGCGCGCGACGGCGGGATGCCCCGCGAAGTGCCGGGCTATGGTCAGGGCCGCTGCGGACTGGTGGCGCACGCGTACGTGCAGGGTGCGCAGGCCCCGCAGCAGAAGCGCGGCCTCGAACGGCCCCAGGATCGCGCCCAGCATGCCGCGCAGCCGCGCCGCGCGCTCCCACGCACGATCCTGGCGGGCGCAGATGAGCGCGCCGGCGACGACATCGGAGTGGCCGTTGAGATACTTGGTCGCCGAGTGCACCACGATGTCGGCACCGAAGGCGAGGGGGCGGGTGAGCACCGGCGTAGGCACGGTGGAGTCCACGGCCAGCAGTGCGCCCGCCGCGTGCACGCAGCGCGCCGCCTCCTGCAGGTCCGTGACCACCCACGTCGGGTTCGACGGCGTCTCGATCCACACGAGCCTGGTGCGGCCCGGATCGATCGCCGCCCGCAGGGCGGGCAGGTTGCCGGCGGCGACGAAGGTCACGTCGAGGCCGTGGCTCGGCGCGTCCTCCGTCAGCCACTGCCGCAGGCCCCAGTACATCTCCGCGGACGCCACGACGTGCGCGGGGCGCTCCAGCGCGAGGAACGCGGTGGTCGCCGCGGCCATGCCGGAGGAGAGCAGGAGAGAGGCCGCGCCGCCTTCCAGCTCCGTGAGGACGCTCTCGACCTGTCGCACCGTCGCATTGTCCGAGCGGCCGTAGCAGTAGCCCCTGCGGTACCCGTTGTCGGGATCGCGCACGAAGGTGGTGGCGATGTGGATGGGAGGGACGATGGCGCCCGTGGCGGCGTCGCCGGCCCCGCCCGCCTGCGCCGCGATGGTCTCGGGCCTCGGCTTGCGCACCTTGCCGTGTAGGGCGGGCATGGCGCGAGCCAGAGCGCCATTGGCGGCATGCTTGCGCACCTTGCCGTTGGCTGCGCCACCATTGCGCCCGAGGCCGGTCGGCTGGGCGGTCGTCGACGGCATCTGATTCGGGCGTCGGCTGGTCACAGACTGCTCCGGGGAAGCCACACACGACGGCAATTACGCCGTGGGTTGCGCCGCCGTTACCGTCCTCACGTTTTTGTGCTCTAGAGTCCCGCCGACAGCGCACCTTTGTGCTCCGGAGCGATCGAGGCGCGGATGAGAGCTGCTCCGGAGCCGGCGGGCGCGCGCGAGCAGGCTGGCCCGGACCCTGTAATGTTGCAGGCGGACGCCGCGTAAAGGGATCGAAGTGGCCTCGTGACCGACCGGGAGTTCTCATTGGGCTGGGCTGATGCGAGCCGCGATCGCCGGCGACACCAAGTCGTATCACCGGCTGCTCCAGGAGCTCGCGCCTGTGCTGCGCGGGCTCGCGAGCCGCGGTCTCGCCCGATACGGGCGGGGCAGTGAGGACGTGGAGGACGTGGTGCAGGAGACACTGCTGGCCCTGCATTTGAAGCGCGGCACCTGGGACGAGCGCCAGGCGTTCTCCCCGTGGCTTTATGCCATTGCGCGCAACAAGCTGATCGATAACCTGCGCCGGCGCGGCCGGCATGCCCACCTGCCGATCGACGACCTCGCCGACCTCATCGCCGCCGACGCGCAGCCTCCGGAGATCAACGGCGCCGATGCCGAGCGCCTCATCGCCAGGCTGAAGGAGCGCGAGCGCGAGATCGTCGTTGCCATCTCCATCCAGGGGGCGAGCGCCCGGCAGGTCGCGGAGCGCCTGGGCATGACGGAGGGCGCCGTGCGCGTCGCCCTGCATCGGGCCCTGCGCTCCCTCGCCAGGGAGTTTCGGGCGGGCCCGCCATGAACACCGACGATCTCATCAAGGCCATCGTCGCCGACGGCGCGCATCGCCCGTTCTCGATACCGGCCCGGCTGACGGGCGCGCTTGCGATCGGCGGGATCGCTGCCGGCGCCCTGTTCCTGGCGAGCCTCGGCGTGCGCCCTGATATCGCCGATGCCCTGCGGACGTGGCCCTTCGCCGCCAAGATCGCGATCCTTCTCGTGTCCTTCGCCGCCGCTCTGTGGGCCACCGCGCGGCTGACGCGCCCGGACGCCGACCAGCGCAAGGTTCTAGCCGCGCTTCTCGTCCCCGCCGTCGCGCTGCTTTCGGCCGTGGGTTGGGAGCTTGTGACCTCCTCGGCAGATACCTGGTGGTCGCGGGCGATTGGAACCAACGCCAGGCTGTGCCTGACGGCCGTCGGCCTGCTCGCCATCGCGCCACTCGTATCTCTCCTGGCGCTCATGCGGACCGGTGCACCCCGCTCGCCCGCGATCGCCGGCGCGGCTGCAGGGCTGCTCGCCGGCAGCCTCGCCGCCGTGCTCTATGCGCTGCACTGCTTCGACGATTCGCCGCTGTTCGTGGCGCTTTGGTATGCGCCCGCCATCGCCGTGGTCATGCTGGCGGGTGCACTCGCCGGCTCGCGTGCGCTGCGATGGTGAAGGCGTGAGCGGGCGACCGCCGGCTCAGCCGGCCCATGCGTCGGCATCGAGCGGATAGATGGGCCGGCGCAGGCGACGGTAGGCGATGCGGCGGTAGTCGAAGTCGATGGCGCCGGGTGCGGCCACGTAGAGGATCGCCTTGGCGATCGGCTCGAAGCCGGCTCGGAAGTGGTTCATGGACTTCACCACGATATAGCGCCTGGCGGCGGGTTCGACGCCCACGCTGGTGAAGGCGCCAGGCGTGAAGGCCTGGGTGCGCTTGGAGATGAGCACGATGTCGATGCCGCCGGCGCGGATGGCGGCGCTGTCGCCCATGCCGACCTTGGCGCCGAGGCCGTCCTGGTGGGCGTCGCGCGTGAGGCGCGTGACGGTGGCGTCGAGGTCGATCGGATCGCCCGACATGGGCCCGAGCTTGCCGCCGACGCGCAGGGCAAGACGCGCGCCCTCGCCCGCCTCGAAGGCGAGTGCCACCGCGCCGGGGTCCCAGATGCAGCCGAGCGCCGCGTCGGCCATGCCGCGCTCCAGCATGGCGCGCAGGACGAAGGTGGAGTCGCTGGGCGCGCCGCCGCCGGCGTTGTCGGCCATGTCGGCCAGCACGATCGGGCCCTCGGGCGCCGCCAGCGCCTGGTCGAGGGCCACATCGAGGGGCAGCCAGGGTACCTCGATGCGCGCGCGCAGCTCGCGCAGCTCCAGCCCCAGCGTGCGGGCGAGGGCGGCGCCGTCTGCCTTGTCGCCGTCGGTGACGACCAGCACGCGCGTGCCCGCCTCAGCGACATCGCCCCAGGGGAAGCCGTGGCCGATCGAGATCGACAGCACGCCGTCGCGGCCTTCGAGCCCCCTGATCTTGAGCAGGAACGCGGCCATGGGCTCGATCCCCGTCGGATAGAGGCCGAGCATGCGGCAGTCGAACAGCGCCAGGCGCGGGGCTGCCCGGCCCTCCACAACCGCGGCGACGATGTCGAACAGCTCGGCGGCGCGCTCGCGCACGTCGACGTGCGGGTACTCCTTGAAGATGACGATGGCGGTGGACGCCGCCACCAGCTCGTCGGTCAGGTGGCAGTGGAGGTCGAGCTCCACGCCGACCGGCACATCGGGGCCGACGACGGCGCGGATGCGCTGGACGAGGTCGGTCTCGCAGGACTCCGTCGCCTCTGCGACCATCGCCCCGTGCAGGCTCAGCAGCACCGCGTCGACCGGCATGGCCTTGGCAAGGTCGCCCAGGATCTCGTCGCGGAACGCCTCGTAGACCCGCTGCACCGTCGTGCCAGCGGGCATCGCGAATGCGCACAGGCTCTCCGTCACACGCCACCCGCGTGCCCGCGCGCGGTCGCGGAACTCGATCATCGGAAGGGCGAACAGGTTGGGCGTGGCACCGTAGGCGCCGCCGCGCGTGAGCGCCGTCTCGGCGAACAGCTGCGCGCCGGTCGGAATCGGCGAGAACGTGTTGGTCTCGGTGCCGAGGCAGGCGGTGAAGAGATGCATGCGGATCCCTCTCGGAGTCGTAGGGTACAATGCTGCGGAGCGGCATTGCACCGATGCCCGCTCTCCGCCGGAGGCGCGAGCTTGCTACGAGGCCGGCTCGGTGCAAGCGCGCTGACGCGCGCTTGCACCCTACCTCGTCGCCGGACCGCCGTCCCATGCCACCCAGCTGGGCAGCAGGATCGAAAAAGGGGCACATCTAGCCTTTGACTCGGGTGAGGCCTGATTGTCTAATTCCGGGTCAGCAGAGCCCAGACCAACAACAGTGGAGGGGAATATGCGTGGCTTGCGACGTTGGGCCTTCGTGATCCTGGCGGTGGCGGCTGCCGCCGCGGGCTACACACGATCAGCGCACGCACAGAGCGCACAGAAGACGCTGCGCGCCGTGATGCACTCGGACCTCAAGATCCTCGATCCGATCTGGACCACCGCCTACATCGTCCGCAACCACGGCTACATGATCTACGACACGCTGTTCGCCACCGACGCCAACGGCGAGGTCAAGCCGCAGATGGTCGGCAAGTACGAGGTGTCGGCCGACAAGCTCACCCACACGCTCACGTTGCGCGACGGCCTCCTCTGGCACGACGGCCAGCCCGTCACGGCCGAGGACTGCGTCGCCTCCATCAAGCGCTGGGGCGCCAAGGACGCCACCGGCCAGAAGCTCATGGCGTTCGTGGCGGGCTTCGAGATCAAGGACGCCAACACCTTCGTGATAAAGCTCAAGGAGGCGACCGGTCTCGTGCTCCTGGGCCTCGGCAAGGAATCCTCCAACGTTCCCTTCATGATGCCGAAGCGCGTCGCCGAGACCAGCCCCAACGCGCAGATCTCCGACTTCACCGGCTCCGGCCCGTTCGTGTTCAAGAAGGACGAGTGGAAGCCCGGCGACAAGACCGTCTACGTCAAGAACGACAAGTACAAGCCGCGCTCCGAGCCGCCGTCCGGCTTCGCCGGCGGCAAGGTCGCCAAGGTCGACCGGGTCGAGTGGCACGCCATCTCCGACCACCAGCAGGCGCTGAACGCGCTGCTCGCCGGCGAGATCGACTTCATCGAGCAGGCGCCGCACGACCTGCTGCCGCTGGCACTCGCCGATGCCAACATCCAGTTCTACAACTGGAACGTTGCCGGCAATCAGTACACCTTCCGGCCGAACTGGCTGCACAAGCCGTTCGACAACCCCAAGGTGCGCCAGGCGCTGTTCTATGCCTTCAACCAGGAGGATTTCCTCAAGGCGGTGATCGGCGATCCCAAGTACTACAAGACCTGCAACTCCTACTTCCCCTGCGGCACGCCGTTCTCGACCGAGAAGGGCATGGAGGGGCTCTTGGCGTCGAACTTCAAGAAGGCGCGGGAGCTGCTCAAGGAGGCCGGCTACGACGGCACGCCGATCGTGCTCCTGCACTCCACCGACCTGCTGGTTCTCACCAACCTCGCGCCGGTGGCCAAGTCCCTGATGGAGAAGGCGGGCTTCAAGGTCGAGATGCAGTCGATGGACTGGCAGTCGGTGGTGGCGCGCCGCGCCAAGAAGGAGCCGCCCAGCGCCGGCGGCTGGCATGCCTTCCTCACCTCCTGGGTGTCCGCCGACATCACCAACCCGATCTTCACGGGGTTCATGAACTCGGCGTGCGACAAGGCGCTGTTCGGCTGGCCCTGCGACCCCGCGATGGAGAAGCTGAGGGACCAGTTCGCGCGCGAGACCGATCCCGCCAAGCAGAAGGCCATCGCCGCGGAGATTCAGGTCCACAACACCAAGGTCGTGACGCATCTGCCGCTGGGCCAGTGGTACAACGGCGCGCTCATGCGCAAGAATGTCGAGGGCATGCTGGCCGGGCCCGCGCCCGTGTTCTGGAACATCTCCATCAAGTGACGCTTCGAGTGACGCTTCAGGAGCCGGCGGGGGACGCCCTCGCCGACCTCCCAAGAAACAAGGTTGAGCGCCGAAAGGCGGAGTAGAAAGGCAAGCTGGCGCTCATGATCGCCTACGTCCTGCGCAGGCTGCTGGCGACCATCCCCGTGATGCTGATCGTCGCGGTCCTGGTCTTCCTGATGCTGCGCCTGACGCCGAACGACCCCGCCGCCATCATCGCCGGCGACAACGCCACCGACGAGCAGGTGGCCGACATCCGCAGGCGCCTCGGGCTCGACCGGCCGATCCACACCCAGTTCTTCCTCTGGGGGGCGAGGACGCTCCAGGGCGACCTCGGGGAATCCTTCTACTTCAAAAAGCAGGTGGCCGAGCTGATCCTCGACCGCATCGAGCCGACCCTGTCGCTGGCGGTGGTCACCATCATCCTCGCGGTCCTGATCGCCGTGCCGCTCGGCGTGATTGCCGCCTGGCGCCACGGCGGCTGGCTCGACCGCATCATCATGGGCTTCTCGGTGCTGGGCTTCTCGGTGCCGGTATTCGTGATCGCCTACCTCCTGATCTACCTGTTCGCCATCCAGCTCAATTGGCTCCCCGTGCAGGGCTATCAGCGCATCGAGCTCGGGCTCGGCGGCTGGCTGCAGCGCCTGATCCTGCCGGCGCTGACCCTGTCGGTGATCTACGTGGCGCTGATCGCGCGCATCACCCGCACCAGCGTGCTCGAGGTCATGAACGAGGACTACATCCGCACTGCCCGCGCCAAGGGCCAGACCGAGGGCCGCGTCCTGATGCGGCACGCGCTCGCCAATGCCGCGGTGCCCATCGTCACGGTGATCGGGCTCGGCGTCGCGCTGCTGATCGGCGGCGTGGTGGTGACCGAGTCGGTCTTCACCATTCCGGGCCTCGGCCGCCTCACCGTCGATGCCGTGCAGGGGCGCGACTATCCCACCATCCAGGCCGTCATCCTGCTGTTCTCGTTCGCCTACGTGCTGATCAACCTGGCCGTTGATGTCGCCTACACGTTCCTGGACCCGAGGATCCGCTATTGAGCATCGAGGCCCTGCCCGGCGAGGCCGCTGAGAGCGCACCGGCGGCGCGGCGGGGAACGGTGCGCACGCTCGTGCGCAACCCGAGCGTCGTGATCGGCGCCGTGATCGTGGCCTTCCTCGCTCTCGTCGGCCTGCTGGCGCCGCTGCTCGGGACCATCGACCCCTCCGAGATCAACCCGGCCTTCCGCAACAAGCGGCCCGGTGCCGAGCGCGTGATCCGCGACGACGAGGGCAAGGAGGCGCGGTTCGTGCACCGCTTCGGCACCGACTCGCTCGGCCGCGATATCTACAGCCGCACCGTCTACGGGGCGCGCGTGTCGCTTCTGATCGGGCTGACGGTGGCGGTGATTGCCGTTGCCATCGGCCTCTTCATCGGCCTCATCGCCGGTTACATCCGCTGGCTCGACGGCGTCATCATGCGGATCATGGATGGATTCATGGCGATCCCCGCCATCCTGCTCGCCATGGGCGTCGTCTCGCTCTCGCGCGCTGGGCTGGTGGCTGTCGTGATCGCCATCGTCGTTCCGGATATCCCGCGCGTCGTGCGGCTGGTGCGGGCCACCGTGCTGTCGATCCGCGAGGAACCCTACGTGGAGGCCGCCATCACCGTCGGCACGCCCACGCCCGCGCTCTTGGTGCGCCACGTGCTGCCCAACACCATCGCCCCGCTGATCGTGCAGGGCACCTTCATCTGCGCCTCGGCCATCCTGATCGAGGCGATCCTCTCCTTCCTCGGCATCGGCATCCCGCCGGAGACGCCGACCTGGGGCAACATCATGGCCGAGGGACGCAACCTGTTCCGCCTCTATCCGCACAACATCTTCTATCCCGGCGTCTGCCTCGCCGTGGCGGTGCTGGCGATCAACATGCTGGGCGACGGCTTGCGCGACACGCTCGACCCGCGCTTCGCCGAGCGCGTGTAGGAGGCGCGCGCGGATGGCCGACACTGCAGCCCCCGTCCTCGCCATCAAGGGCCTCACCGTGGGGCTGCCGGCGGGCTCCGACCGCGCCAACGCGGTTGCGGGCGTCTCTTTCTCCGTGGGGCCCGGCGAGATCGTGTGCGTGGTGGGCGAATCGGGCTCCGGCAAGTCCGTCACCGCCCAATCCGTCATGGGGCTCCTGCCGCGCGAGCTGACACCCGAGGCGGGCGAGGTGCGGCTGGAGGGCGAGGACGTGCTGAAGGCGACGACCGCACGCCTGCGGGCCCTGCGCGGCACCCGCATGGCCATGATCTTCCAGGAGCCCATGACCGCACTGAACCCGGTCATGAAGGTGGGCGACCAGATCGCCGAGGTGCTGGAGATCCACACCGACCTCTCGCAGGCCGACCGGCGCCAGCGCGTGATGGAGATCATGCGCGCGGTACAGCTCCCCGAGCCCGAGCGCCTGATCGGCGCCTACCCGCACCAGATCTCGGGCGGCCAGCGCCAGCGCATCATGATCGCCGCGGCGCTGGTGCTCGATCCGGCGCTCTTGATCGCCGATGAGCCGACCACGGCGCTCGACGTGACCACCCAGGCCCAGATCCTGAAGCTGATCCGCGAGCTGCAGGAGCGGCGCGGCACCGGCGTCCTCTTCATCACCCACGACTTCGGCGTGGTGGCCGAGATCGCCCACCGCGTGGTGGTGATGCAGTCGGGCCGCGTGGCGGAGGCGGGCGCGACCGCCGACATCCTGCGCCGGCCCCAGTCCGACTACACGCGCATGCTGATCGCCGCCGTCCCGAGTCTGAAGCCGCCGCCGCGCGCACCCAGGACCGGGCCGGTGGCGCTTGCAACCGTCGGGCTCTCCAAGACCTACGGCCGCATGCGCCGCCTCTTCCCCGGCCGGGTGGTGCAGGCGGCCCGGGACGTGGACCTCGTGGTCAGGCGCGGCGAGACGGTGGGCATCGTCGGCGAATCGGGCGCGGGCAAGTCCACGGTGGCGCGCTGCATCGCCCGCCTCGTCGAGCCGACCTCGGGCGCCATCCGCATCGGCGACATCGACGTGGCGCGCCTCCGCGAGCGGCACCTGCGCGCGCACCGGCGCAACGTGCAGATCGTGTTCCAGGACCCCTACCGCTCGCTCAACCCGCGCCGCACGGTGGGCGCCGCCATCATCGAGGGACCGATGAACTTCGGCCTCGCCGCGGCCGAGGCGAGGAAGCGCGCGAGCCGCCTGATGGTGCTGGTCGGGCTCTCGCCCGACGTGCTCGACCGCTACCCGCACCAGTTCTCGGGCGGCCAGCGCCAGCGCATCGCCATCGCCAGGGCGCTCGCCATGGAGCCGCAGCTGCTGATCGCCGACGAGGCCGTCTCCGCGCTCGACGTGTCGGTGCAGGCGCAGGTGTTGAAGCTCTTGGACGACGTACGCCAGCGCTTCGACCTGGCGGTGCTGTTCATCACCCACGACCTGCGCGTCGCCGCCCAGGTCTGCGACCGCATCGCCGTCATGCAGCGAGGCGTGGTGGTGGAGCAGGGTGCAACGGCCGAGGTATTCGCGGCGCCGCAGCACGAGTACACCCGCGCCCTGTTCGAGGCGGCGCCGGGACGTACGGCGGAGTTTGGGGCCGAGCCGATTTGACCACGGCACCGCGCCAAAAAGGGGTGAGATCGATGTTGCCCATCTAGGACGCGCCGGTTGCATCCAACTGGGCAACGAGCGAGGGGCCTTGGGTGGCAAGCTCCGGGAAGAAGCGGGAGCGCATGCGCTCGACGTAACCGACGCAGGCGGGCTGCGAGGTGAGATAGTCTCTAATCGGCGATTTAATCGGTGTCAGTATGGTCGCAGCGAGGGTCGCGAACACAATGGCGTCCACGCCTTTGGGCTGGTCGCCGAAGAAGTACGGCCCATCGGACATGACCTTCAGAACCGCGCGCCAGTCCTGAAGAGCGAATTCCATGATCTCCGCATCGGAATGGCGCGAGAGCCCCTGGAACCAAAGAATGTTGCGCATGCGGCCGCGCACCATTCGGGCAACCATGGGTCGGATGAAGGCAGGCACGCGCTCAAAGGTCGCGTGCGTGTGCCGCCAGCCCTGCTCGCGAATGAAGTGGGTATAGAGCAGGACGAAGGCGTAGTGCTCTTCGAGAGTGCGCTGAACCAGGAGGGTTGTTGCGCGCCGCGATGGGTCGAGGTCAGCGTCGGGATCGGCGCCGCGGGTGTTGCGCAGATGCTCGATGATCAGCGACGTGTCACCCATGCGAAGACCGCCATCCTCAATGAAGGGCAGCTTGCCCTTGGGCGCGGTGCGAGGGTCCGGCGTATCGACGACCTCATAGGGAATGCCGGCGATGCGCAACCAGGTCTCGAGCTTGCAGCAGAACGGACTCAAGTTCGGGATGGAGAACATCCGAGGGAACTGGAAGAGCCTGATCGAGGCGTCATTGGTCATGTGTCTGCTCCTTCCTCTGCCAGTCGCGCGAAGAGCGCGAGCAGCTGACCCCAATCGCCAGTCTTGTCGAAGACCTCGCGCATCTCGTCGCGCCGCGCGCCATAACGGTCGAGCCTGCGGTGCTCCAGCTCGACGCGCGTCACGCGCTCGCCCTGTGCGATGAAGCGGATTTCCAGCTCCGTCTTCAGCGCCGGATCATGTTGCCAATCGGCGTTGATGTCCCACGACAGGAGCAGGCGGGACGGAGGCTCCCAGGCGAGCACGCTGCCCCAATCGCAGGTGCTGCCGTCCTCGCCGCGTTCATACCAACGGCCGCCGACGCGGGGCTCGATGACGGCATCGACGGCATTGGCCTTGCCGATCTTGTAGTGGGCCAGCGGCCACCACGCTCCGAGCTGCTCAGTGAAGACGCGCCAAGCGACCTCTTGCGGCGCGTTCACGCTGATAGCCTTGCGCACGCTGTTGGCGTCGCCGCCCGAGCCTTGCTCATTCATCCTGTTTCCTACCCTTCGCTGCTTCTCGCTCTGCGGCCTTCTTGAACGCGACGAGGGTCTCATCCCAGAATCCGTCGAGCCAGCTGCGCAGGGCGTCGAGCCCGCGCATATCGATGCCGTAGAGGCGGCGCGTCCCTGCGGCCTGGACCATCACGAGCCCCGCCCCTTTGAGCACCTTTAGATGCTGGGAGACCGCGGGGCGGCTCACCTTCATGCCGTCCGCGATCTCTTGCACCGAGCGCGTGCCGTGGCGCAGCCGATTGATGATCAGGCGGCGCGTTGGATCGCCGAGGGCGTCCAGGATCTGCTCCGCATTGGTCATCATTGGCTGTTTTTCCAAAGGCGCGAGCCCGGCCGCCCGCGGTATCTAACGGTAAGCCGCCATTAACGGTAAGTCAAGACGAACGGATGCGGTCCGGCCTAAGCTCAGGCAGGCTATTCCGCTTCAACTGGTATGTGCGGGGAAGCCGGCGCGACGGGTCGGCGAGTACAGCGCTCCCGCGCTCATGGCGCCAAGTTGGCTTGCGCGCTCGTTGCCCCGGGACGTCGGCCTACGATTCTCCGCAAGCGTCTACTCGCGTGGCGGTAAACGCTCGTTACCCGGTTGCAGGCGAACGGCGGGCGATCCGGCCGCCGCCCTGTCACTTCCCCGCCATCCCCGCGAGGCCCGCGTCGCGGATCACCTTGCCCCAGCGCTCGATGTCCTTCGGCAGGAACGACGCCAGATATTCGGGCGTGCGCTGCTCGGGCGGCAGGATGGTGAGGCCGAACTGCGCCATGCGCGCCTTGACGTTGGGCCGCTCGATCATCGCGTTGATGGCCCTGTTCATCTTGGCGACGATCTCGCGCGGCGTGCCCTTCGGCAGGAAGAAGCCGTTCCACACCGTGGCATCGACGCCGTCGAGGCCCGCCTCCGCCATGGTCGGCAGGTCGATGATCGGCACCCGCCGCGGCCCGATCACGGCGATGCCCTTGACGGTGCCGCCCTTGGCCTGCTCGGCGCCGGTCTGGATCGTGTCGCACATGTAGTCGAGGCGCCCGCCGATGACATCCTGCATGGCAGGGTTCGCGCCGCGATAGGGCACGTGCACGACCTTGACGCCCAGCACCATGTTGAGCAGCGTGCACGGCAGGTGCGTGCCCGAGCCGACGCCCGCCGAGCCGTACTGCATCTTGGCCTGGTTGGCCTTGGTGTAGGCGATGAACTCCTGCAGGTTGGAGACCGGCAGGTCCTTGCGCACCACCAGGATGCGCGGGCTGTCCGTGGTGAGGCCGACCGGCTCGAAATCCTTCACCGGGTCGTAGGGCAGGCTCTTGTAGAGCGTGGCGGCAAAGGCGTGCGTGCCCGAGTTGCCGATCAGCAGGGTATAGCCGTCGGGCGCGGCCCTCGCCGCGCGCCCCGTGCCCACCGTGCCGCCGGCCGCCCCGATGTTCTCGACCACCACGCTGACGCCCAGCACCTCGGCGAGCGCCAGCGCCTGCACGCGGGCGCTGGCGTCGATGCCGCCGCCCGGCGCAAACGGCACGATGAGCGTGACGGTCCGTGCAGGCCACTCCTGAGCGGGCGCCCCCGTTGCAAGCAGGAAGAGCGCGGCGAGCACCTCCGCAACCGGCTTGAATTTGACCACCGAGAGTTCCCCCGAGCAGGCGTCGTCGAGGTTGGAGACTAGGTCGCCGGCCTCGCCCAGGCAACCGAGTCGAGGTGTCATGCGCGGAAGGTCTGGCACCTGTCCGCGCGGCGCGCGCCACTGTGCTTGTCTATCGGGCGTTCAGCCTGCTCTATTGGCCACCACGGCCTGCACCGGGACGGAGAAGGACGATGAGCATGAACCTCGCCGAGTACGCCAGCTACGATGCCCTGGGGCTGGCCGAGCTGGTCGCCAGGAAGCAGGTCACCCCCAAGGAGCTGGCGCTGACCGCCGCGGCGGCCAGGGAGAGGATCGACGGCACCCTGAAGGCGGTGGTGGAGCTCTACCCCGATCGCATCGAGGGCCTCGAGGAGGCGAGCCTCGGCAACGGCCCGTTCCGCGGCGTGCCGTTTCTCGTCAAGGACGTGTTCGGCCACGAGCAGGGCCGCAGAATCGAGTTCGGCTCGCGCCTGTGCGAGGGCATGACCGTGGAGGCCGGCACCTGCTTCGTCGACCTCCTGAAGGCCGCCGGGGTCAACATCCTGGGGCGCTCGGCGGCACCCGAGTACTCCATGGCGGCCACCACCGAGAGCGCCCTCTACGGCAACACCTCCAACCCCTGGAAGCAGGGCTGGTCGGCGGGCGGCTCCACCGGCGGCGGCATGGCGGCGGTGATCGCCGGCATCGTCCCCATCGCGCACGGCTCCGACATCGGCGGCTCGATCCGCATCCCGGCGTCCTGGTGCGGCGGCGTGGGCTTGAAGCCCTCGCGCATGCGCGTCTCCATCGGCCCCCGTGGTGGACGAGGGCGGCTGGGGCTACTCCATGAACTTCGTGCAGACCAGGACCGTGCGCGACGCGGCGGCGATGCTCGACTGCGTCTCCATCCCGCAGCCGGGCGATCCCTTCATCATCCCCAAGCCCGACGAGCCCTACGCGTCGCTGGCCGCCAAGGCGCCGGGCAAGCTCAAGGTCGGCATCGTGCTCGACGAGATCCTGGGCATCGAGGTCGACCCGGAGGTGGCGCGCGCGGTCGAGGCGGCGGGCAAGGCGCTGGCCGACATGGGCCATGCCGTCGAGCCGGCGACGGTGGAGGTGGACGGCGAGGCGATGATCCGCGCCACCACCGACATCTTCTTCTTCGGCTTCGACTCGCGGCTCGACGGCTACGCCAGGCGCAGCGGCCACAAGATCGGCCCCGACACGCTGGAGCCGGTGATCCTCTCCGTCTACGAGTCCGCCAAGGAGATCACGCCCGCGCGCTTCATCGCCGCCAACGCCGCCGCCAACACGGCGCGTCGCCGCCTCGGGCAGTTCTTTGCGAGGTACGACATCTGGCTGTCGCCGACGACTGCGCGGGTGGCCGAGCCCTGGGGCCGCTATCACCTCTCCAAGCCCGGCGTCGGCTGGCACAACCTGATCGAAGCGCTGTTCAAGCCGCCCTGCCAGTACACCATCCCGCACAACGTCATGGGTACGCCCGCCGTCTCGCTGCCGCTCGCCATGCATTCCAGCGGCGTGCCGATCGGGGTGCAGGTCGCCGCCAGGCCCGCCGCCGACCACGTGGTGCTGCAGGTCGCCACCGCGCTCGAGGGGGCGCTGCCGTGGCGCGACCGCATCCCCCCGCTGCACGTGTCCAAGGTCTGAGGTCAGCGATGCGGCGCGGATGGGGTTGCGCCCCGGGCTGGCGCTGCGGCTTGCCGCACCGCTCGCGACCAGCGCCCAGCCAACCACTGCGGAGAGCTGGCAGCGGCGAGCACATGCTCGCCGCTCTCGAAACAACGCGATACGCTCTTCGACCGAACAGGTCTCCTTGAAGGGCATCGCTCGTTCTTCCCGAATCCAGCGACTACCGTGACCTGTCAGGAAGCAACCGGGTCTAAACTGTCAGGACAGCCCGGTTCATACCGTGGGCTCCCACCACCAGGGATGGGCGGGGGTCCCCCCACCCCCAGCCCCTCCCCGCATTCTTGGTGGCGCGCCTCCGGCGCGACGGGGAGGGGAATCCGGTTGGCGCAAGTGGGGAGGAGGGGAACCCGCAGGCTACTCGATGACGCCGCAGGCGATGCGGCCGCCGGCGTCGCCGGCCGGGTCGGTCTTGTAGTCGTCCTTGCCGGCGTGGATCACGAGCGCGGTGCCTTGCGCGCCGAGCAGCGAGTTGGCCCTGCCCTTCTCCAGGGTGACCGCCGCGTTCAGCACCTCGACGGTGAGTGCGCCATCGGGCGGAACGAAGAGGTTGGGCAGGTCGCCGGCGTGGTGGCCTTCGGTCGCCATCAGCCCGTGCTTCCTGGCCGCCGGATTGAAGTGCGGGCCGGCGCTGGTGAACGGCGGCTCGCACTTGCCGACGCCGTGGATGTGGAGCGCGCGCCAGCCGGGCGGCAGGCCCTCGAGCGTGAGCCTGATGAGCACGCCGGCGGGCGTCTGGGTGAGGGTCGCTGAGCCCACCTGCTTGCCCTCGGCATTCTCGAGGGTGGCCTTGGCGGTGGTCTGGGCAGTCTGGCCGGTCTGCGCCACCGCCGCCGGAAGACCTGCGAGTACCAGCAGCGCTGCGGACGCTGCGAGGCTGCCGAGGGCCTTCATCTTGTAGCTCCCTTGCGAGTTCTGCCCGAGTAATCTGGCCACGGCGTGCGGCCCGGGTGCAACGGCCATGTCTCCGGGTGGTTATCGGAGGGCGACTCGCTTCGCGAGGTCCCGGACAGCTTCGGGCCGCGCCCTCAGCTTCCGGGATGACGGGTGGAAGGGTGGATCAGAAGTCGAGGGGAAGGACCGCCACCGGGGCGCCAGCGGCGGCAGGGGGGGCGTGAGGCGGGCGCACGAGCAGGCAGTCGGCCTCGGCCAGGGGGCTCAGGAAGGAGCTGTCCTGCGAGCGCACGGGCGTCACCAGGAGGCTGCCGTCGGCCGCGGGCCTGGTCTGGGCCCGCATGTAGTGCTGGCGCCCGCCGTTGGCCTCCAGCGCCACCGCCAGGCGGGCCTCCAGCGGGCGGGCGGCCTCGGCGGGACGGCCGAGCAGCGCGTGGATCAAGGGCACAAGGAACAGACGCGCGCAGATCAGGGATGCCACGGGGCTCCCGGGCAGGCCCAGCACGCGCAGCCCCCCGAGCCTGCCGAACATCAGCGGCTTGCCGGGCGACATGGCGACCTTCCAGAACGCCAGGGCGAGCCCGTGCCGCTCCAGCACCGGGCCGACGAGGTCGTGATCGCCCACCGAGGCCCCGCCGATGGTCACAAGGATATCGGCGTGCTCCGCCGCGGCAAGATGGCGGGCGAGATCCGCCTCCGTGTCGCGGGCGATGCCGATCTGGACGACCTCCGCGCCCGCGGCCTCGCGCCAGCGCGCCCACGCCCAGATGATTGGAGGCGACGATCTGGCCCGGCCCGGGACGCTCGCCGGGCGCGACCAGCTCGTCCCCCGTCGCCAGCACGGCGACGCGCGGGCGCCGGCGCACGGGCATGGTGGCGTGACCCATGGCCGCCGCCAGCGCCATCTCGCGCGCGCCGATGAGCCGGCCGGGCAGGAGCAGCGTGTCGCCGGCACGGAAGTCGGCACCCGTTGCGCGGATATTGCGGCCGGCCTCCCGCGTGCCCGCGCGCAGGACGACGCGGGCGCCGTCGCGCGTGGCGTTCTCCTGCATGACGACGAGATCCGCGCCTGCCGGCACCGGCGCGCCGGTCGAGATGCGCACCGCCTCGCCGGCGCCGACGCTTCCCGGGAAGCCGTGCCCGGCGGCCGCTTCGCCGATGACGGTCAGCGTGGCCGGGAGGGTCGCGATATCGGCGGAGCGCACCGCGTAGCCGTCCATCATGGACGCATCGAACGGCGGTTGCGTCAGGAGCGCCGCGAGCGGGAGAGCCAGCGTGCGCCCGCGTGCCGCCGCCCCTTGAACCGGCCCGGGCGCGGTCGCCTCCACGCCGTCGAGCACGCGGGAGAGCGCCTCTTCCACCGACAGGAGTGCCATGGCGTCAGGGATCCCCCGCAGGCTCGGCGCGCCACGCGCCGGAGCGTCCGCCGGTCTTCTCGACGAGCCGGATGCCCTCGATGCGCATGGCCTTGTCCGCCGCCTTCAGCATGTCGTAGATGGTGAGGCAGGCGACGCTGACGGCCGTCAATGCCTCCATCTCGACCCCGGTGGGACCCCGTCACCCTGACATCGGCGGCCACGCGGACCCCGGGGGGAGCGGAGGACGGCACCAGCTCCACGGCGACCTTGCTGATGGCCAGCGGATGGCACAGCGGGATCAGCTCGTGCGTCCGCTTGGCGGCCATGATGCCGGCGATGCGGGCGACCGCCAGGACATCGCCCTTCTTGGCCTCGCCCTTCTCGATCAGCGCGAGCGTCTCGGGGGCCATGGCGACGAAGCCCTCGGCGCGGGCGGCGCGCTGCGTCGCGGCCTTGTCCGAGACGTCGACCATGCGCGCCTCGCCCTTGTCGTCGAGATGTGAGAGGCGGCGGGTCATGGCGACTCCCTCTCCCCGCGCAACGCCAAGCCGCGCCTCGAGCTGCGACAGCGCGGGGAGAGGGATGGGGTGAGAGGCAGGGGTACACTCCGACGTTGGCGTTTGCGGCTCCCCCTCACCCCAACCCTTTCCCCGCAGGCGGGGAGAGGGGGTCCGGGCGGCGTTCGGGGTGAGGGCTCGCGCATCATGCCACCCCCTTGTCCAGCAAGGCCCTGGTGGCCGCCGCAACGTCGGTCTGGCGCATCAGGCTTTCGCCCACCAGAAAGGCGCGCACGCCGGCCTGCGCCAGGCGCTCGAGATCGGCATGGCCGGCAATGCCGCTCTCGGCAATGACGATGCGGCCGGGCGGGACGTGCGGGGCGAGCCGCTCGGTGGTCTCGAGCGTGGTGACGAAGCTCTTGAGGTCGCGGTTGTTGATGCCGATGAGGCGACAGTCGAGCCCGAGCGCACGGTCCAGCTCGCCCTCGTCGTGGACCTCGGCGATGGCATCCATGCCCCAGCTGCGGGCGGCGGCCGCAAGCGTGGCGGCTGCGGCATCGTCGACGGCCGCCATGATGATGAGGATGCAGTCGGCGCCGAGCGCGCGCGCCTCGGCGATCTGATAGGCCTCCAGCATGAAGTCCTTGCGCAGCACCGGCAGGCCGGATGCCCTGCGCGCCGCCTCCAGATGCTCCGGCGCGCCACTGAAGGAGGGGGTGTCGGTGAGCACCGAGAGGCAGGCGGCGCCGCCCGCGGCGTAGGCCTCGGCGAGGCCCGCGGGGTCGAAATCGGCCCGGATGAGGCCCTTCGACGGGCTCGCCTTCTTGATCTCGGCGATCAGGCCGAAGCGGCCGGCAACGATCCTGGCATCCAAGGCGGCGGCGAACGGGCGCACCGGCGGGGCGGCGCGCGCCGCCGCCTCCACGGCCGCAAGCGGGCGCCGGGCCTTGGCGGCCGCCACCTCGTCCAGCTTGTAGGCCGTGATGTGCTCGAGGATGTCGCTCATGGCGGCGAACTTTACGCCGAAACGCGGCACCGGCACAGGGGCTGCCCTGGGGTTGCCCCTGGGGGACGCCCCTGCGTTGCCGGATCAACTGTGGCGGGGCGCGAGCCGGAAGGCCCGGCCTGCGCCAGGGCCGACCCTGCAGGCGACCGGCTCTCCCCGCGGCTGGCGGGCGGCTCGCCCACCTCGGGCCCCCCGCCGATGCTTTCGCCGCGCGGCGTTACTTCATCGGGCGGGTCTTCGCCCACTCGGTGTACTTCTTGGCCTTGGCGTGTGTGTCGGCGAAATACTTGGCATACTCCTCGCCCACCATGATCCTGATGGCGATGCCCTGGTCCTCCAGCTTCTTGACGTGGTCAGGATGCGCCATGGCCTTCTTGAGGACGTCGCGCAGCTTGTTCACGATCGCCTCGGGCGTGCCCTTGGGCGCGGCGATGCCGCGCGTCGAGCTCGAGATGACCGTCGGGTAGCCCAGCTCCTTCATGGTCGGCACGTCCGGCAGGAACTTCGAGCGCACCTCGTCCATGACGGCGAGCCCGCGCAGCTCGCCAGTCTTGATGCGCTTGGCGGTGCTGCCGACGTTGTCGAAGGCCACGTCGACGTTGCCCGCCATGATCTCCTTGAGCTGGGTGGCGCCGCCGTCCAGATGCACCAGGCGGAAGACCGCGCCGGGCGCCGCCTCCTCCGTCATCAGGATCGCCAAGTGGTCGTCGGAGAGGATGCCGGTGGTGGCCGCGCGGATGGTGTTGGGCGCCTTCTTGGCGGCGGCGATGAGGTCTTGCAGCGTCTTGTAGGGGCTGTCCGCCTTGACCCAGATGAGGCCGGGATCGAGCACCTGGTTGATGATCGGCACGAAGTCCTTCTCGGTGAAGATCGCCTTGCGCTCGGAATCGAGGATGACGGTGTTGGTCGCGGGCAGGTTGATGAAGCCGATGTAGTAGCCGTCCGGCCGCTGGCGCGCCAGCTCGGTCCAGCCGATCTGCCCGCCGGCACCGCCCTTGTTCACAACGACGATCGACTGACCCAGCTCCTTCTCGGCGATCGAGGCGACAATGCGCGCGGCGATGTCGGTGGAGCCGCCCGCAGGGAAGGCGACCATGAGCTGGATCGGCCGGGTGGGGTAGGCCTGCTGCGCGGCGGCGCCCCCAATGGCCGCGGCGAGCGCGAGCGTGGCAGCGAACGCTGCTGCTGTTACGAGACGCGACATGCTGACGTTCCTCCTTGGTTGGTTTGGGCTTGCTTCTGTCAGTTGGTCTCCCCTGCCGCGCGCACCTCGGCCGGCGCCAGGCGCAGCGCCGACGCCACCAGGATCAACGCCGCGACCGCGAGCAGCGCGGCACACAACGGCCGGGTGAAGAAGATGGAGAAGTCGCCACCGGACATCTCGAGCGAGGTGCGCAGCGACTTTTCGATGAACGGCCCCAGGATCAGGCCGAGCACCAGCGGGGCGATCGGAAGGTCGATCTTGCGCATGCCGTAGCCGATGACGCCGCAGACGATCATGACGCCGATGTCGAACACGTTCTGCTGCAGGCTGTAGGCACCCAGCACGCAGAACAGGAGCGTGCCGACGCTCACGTACTGATGCGGCAGGTGCAAGAGCCGCGCCCACAGCCCGACCAGCGGCAGGTTCAGGATCAAAAGCAGGATGTTGCCCAGGAAGAAGCTGGCAATCACCGCCCAGACCAGGTCCGGCCGCTCCTGGAACAGGAACGGCCCCGGGGTGAGGCCGTTGACGATGAACGCCCCCATCAGCACGGCGATGGTGGGCGAGCTCGGAATGCCGAGCGTCAGAAGCGGGATCATCGCCGCGTTGGCATAGGCGTTGTTGGCGGTCTCGGGTGCGGCCACGCCCTCGATGGCACCCTGGCCGAATTTCTCCGGCGTCTTGGAGAGGCGCTTCTCGATCACATAGGCGGAGAACGTCGGGATGATCGCGCCGATGCCCGGGATCAGCCCCAGGAAGAAGCCGATGCCGGTTCCGCGGCTGATGGCGCCGATCGAGCGGCGCCATTCCTCGCGCGACGGCAAGAGCGCGGTGAACCGGGTGGCGACGATCTGGCGGGTGGGCGCTTCCAGGGTGAGGAGGATCTCGGCGACCCCGAACAGGCCCATCACGACCGGAATGAACCCCAGGCCGTCGTAGAGGCTCGGGATGCCGAACGTGAAGCGCGGTGCACCGCGCACCGGATCGATGCCGACCATGGCGATCAGCAGGCCGAGCACGGCCATTGCGAGCCCGGCGAGCAGCGAGCGGCCGGCGAGGCTGGTCACGAGTCCGAGGCCGACGAGCATCAGGGCGAAGAACTCCGGCGGACCGAAGCTCAGCGCCACCCGCGCCAGCGGCGGCGCGACCACCACCAGCGCCAGGGTGGCCACCATGCCCCCCACAAAGGAACCGATGGCGGCGATGCCCAGCGCCGTGCCGCCGCGCCCCTGCTTGGCCATCGCGTGGCCGTCGAAGCAGGTGACCATCGAGGCCGCCTCTCCCGGCACGTTGATCAGCACCGAGGTGATGGTGCCGCCGTACATGGCGCCATAATAGATTGCCGACAGCATGATGATACCGCCGGTCGGGTCGAGCCTGAAGGTCAGCGGGATGAGAATGGCGGTTCCCGCCGCCGGGCCCAGCCCCGGCAGCACGCCGATCAGGGTGCCGAGGATGCAGCCGATCAGCGCAAAGGTGAGGTTCTGCCAGCTCATCGCGGCCGACAGCCCGTCCATCAGGTGCTGCAGAGTGTCCACGGCGCGCCCTCAAATCCCCAGTGCGCCGATCGGCAGCGGCACCTGGAGCCAGTAGTAGAAGACATGGAACACCCCGAAGCTGCCCCCCACCGCGCACAGGGCGACGGCGACCAGGGAGCGGGCGCCCAGCGCGAGCAGGAGGCCGGCAATGAAGGGCAGCATGGTGAGGCGGAAGCCGAGCGGCTCCAGAAGCGCAGCAGCCGCGGCCAGCGCGACCAGCACACTTGCCGCCTGCAGCGCCGCCCGGCGGCCGGGCAGGAGGTCGACGGAGGCGTCGGCAAGGAGCCCGCCGCGTGCCAGCTGCAGCAGGATGGCGCCGGTGAGAACGATGCCGATCACGCTCAGCCAGAAGGGGAAAAAGCCCGGCCCAGGACCCAGCGTGTCGGTGAGGGAGTAGCTCAGCGAGGTGGCCAGGGCGGCCCCAAAGACGCCCAGCAAGCACACGCAGGCAACCTGCCAGCCGCGGCGCACAATGCATCCCTCCCTGTAACGTTCTATCTTTGTTGAGGGGAGGCTATCACGCGTTGCGCAGCCCGCACAACGAGCGCGCGCTCCGGCAGTTCGCGCACCGCCACGGCCGACAGACGCACTGTTTGTTCTTGTTGTGTTCCAGGGTCGGTGCTATCTCCTGGCCGATGCCCGACGATCCGACCCTGATCGACAGCGACCGGCACCGTGGACGCGGCGCCCGGTCGAACCGCGCCGGCCGCTACGAGAGCGAGCTGCGCGAGGCCTTCGACGACGGCTGGGAGAGCCTCGCCGAGCTGGCGCCCTTCAAGACCGAGGTGGCGCGCGAGATGGCGCGCAGCATCATCGCCAGCAACGACAGCCCCGATATCGGCTTCGATCAGTCGATCAACCCCTACCGGGGCTGCGAGCACGGCTGCATCTACTGCTACGCGCGGCCGACGCACGCCTGGCTCGGCCACTCGCCGGGGCTCGATTTCGAGACGAAGCTCTATGCCAAGGTCAATGCCGCGGAGCTGCTGGAGCGGGAGCTTGCCAAGGAGCGCTACGTGCCGAAGGTGATTGCGCTGGGCGCCGTCACCGACCCCTACCAGCCGATCGAGCGGGAGCATCGCATCACCCGCGCCGTGCTGGAGGTGCTGGATGCCGCGAGCCATCCGGTGGGGATCGTCACCAAGTCGGCGCTGGTGGTGCGGGACAAGGATATCCTCGCCAGGATGGCCGAGCGCGGCCTCGTCAAGGTCGCCATCTCGGTCACCACGCTCGACCGGACGGCGGCGCGCAAGATGGAGCCGCGCGCCGCCACGCCGCCGCGGAGGCTGGAGGCGATCCGGGAGCTGAGCGCCGCGGGGGTTCCCGTGGGCGTGATGGCGGCGCCGATCGTGCCGGCCATCAACGACAGCGAGATCGAGCGGATCCTGGAGGCGGCGCGCGATGCCGGGGCGACGGAGGCGGGCTTCGTGCTGTTGCGCCTGCCCGTTGGAGCTGAAGGAGCTGTTCCGCGAGTGGCTCGCGACCGAGTTCCCCGACCGCGCCACCCGCGTGATCAACATCCTGCGCTCCATGCACGGCGGCAAGGACTACGTCGCCGCCTTCGGCGTACGCCAGCGCGGGCGGGGCCCCTATGCCGAGCAGATCGCCGCCCGCTTCCGCCTTGCCGCGCAGCGCCTGGGGCTCAACGAGCGGCATCTGAAATTGCGCACCGACCTCTTCCGCCGCCCCGTACCTCGAGGCGGTCAGCTGTCGCTGCTCTGATCCGTTCGCCGCAAGCGCCGACCTCTTCCCTCTCCCCGCTTGCGGGGAGAGGGTCAGGGTGGGGGGCAGCAAAGGGCGCGGCCCTCTCAGCGCGGAGCGTCGATGCAGGCGGCCGACGCGTCGCGCATAGTCGGAGGCCCTCCGTGGATGGGATTTTCCTTGTGGCTGCCCCTCGCCCCATCCCACTCCCCGCCGCCCTCGAGCCCTTGTGGCGAGCGCACCCTCGTGGATGGCCGAGGGCGGCGGGGAGAGGGAGTCGCGCGTTGCATGGGGAGCAATACAGGACCGCGGCGCCCGCCCCTTTGACTCTGCCAAGCCTCGGCGCGAAGGTTTTCCACAATGGGGAAAGCAATTCGCGCCATGAGGGCGAGCTTCGAGCTGGAGGCGCTCGAGTTGCAGATCAACGGCGGTCCGGTGGCCGGCGTTGACGAGGCCGGGCGTGGGCCGCTGGCGGGACCGGTGGTCGCCGCGGCCGTGGTGCTCGACCCCGGCAACATGCCCGACGGGATCGCCAATTCCAAGACGCTCGACCCGGACGTGCGCGCCACGCTCTACCGGTGCATCCTGGCGACCGCGCAGGTCGGCGTCGGCGTCGCCGGCGTCGAGCGCATCGACCGCGACAACATCCTGCAGGCCTCGCTGTGGGCCATGGCCGACGCGGTGGCGCAGCTGCCCACGCCGCCGCGCCTCGTCCTCGTCGACGGCAACAAGGTGCCGCCGCGGCTCGACTGCGCCGCCCGCGCCATCGTCAAGGGCGACACCAGGTGCCTCTCGATTGCCGCGGCCTCCATCGTCGCCAAGGTGGTGCGCGACACCATGATGGTGGAGCTGGCGCGCGAGTATCCCGGCTACGGCTTCGAGCGCCACAAGGGCTACGGCACGGCAGAGCACCAGGCCGCCATCGCCCGCTGGGGCGTCACCCCGCATCACCGCCGCTCCTTCAAGCCGGTGCAGCTGGCGCTCGGCTTCGCGGAGACCGCCGAGGGGTGATTTGGTGGCAGACCCTCCCGGTACTTTGGGCCGAGCGGGCCCAAGCTCTCCTCGGGACAGGCCAAGAGGTCGTCTTGTAGACGGCCCCGCAAATCGGATAGCTCTGACAGCAGAGGCATCGGCCGCTCCCCGATCGGATGATTCGTCGCAGAACCACCGTAGACGGCAACAGCGCCGATGCCTCGAAATTCACCGCTTCAGCGGAAAATCACTCACGCTGCCGCATTTTTGCAAGACCCTCCCGATTGGAGTCGGACCCTGCGGGGTCTGACCCGGGTCTGACCCCAGCGAGGAACGATCGAGATGCAGCACTTTACCGCATATTGCGCTTGACATGGCGTCACTGGTTTGCTATTATGTTGTTAATATCGCGAATACCATCCACGCCGGTCGAGCCGAGAAGTCGCCATGAGGGCGGTTCGGCGATAGCGGTGGTTCGCCGACTTCCGCGCATGATGCTCCCTGTTCATGATGCTCGCTGCTCAAAGCTCGCTGCTCAAAGCAAGAGAGCAGTGGAGCGGATCGGTTGACGCTTGCGCCGCGCGGGCTCCCTCTCCCCGCCGCCCTCGGCGATCCACAAGCGCGCGCTCGCCACAACTCCCCAGGGCGACGGGGGGAGGGCCGGGGCCTGCCCCGGCGAAGGCCCTACGGCATTCACACAAGTCGCCCAGGGGGGCGCTGCCTCACAAGAGCTGCCGCCGGGCATCTGGTTGGCTCGGACGGCGCCGCAAGGACTCCTCCCCCTGGCCGCTCGGAGGCGCCAGCCTCGGGGCGGCGATGCGGGGGGAGGATGGAACGCCATGGGCTTGGACGGCCGCAGGAAAGCGCAACCGCGGGCACCGTCGGCCGAGCCAAATCCTTGGCGTTCCTGGTGGGGGTGTCAGTCCACGGACTCTACGCTGCACTGCGCCATGCCGGTCAGCGCGCCCGTGCCCTGAGGAAAAGCATGAGCAATGCCGAGCGAAAGCTCTGGTACGCGCTGCGCCTCGAGCAGCTCGATGGCGCGCGCTTGCGGCGTCAGCATCCGATGGGTCCCTACATCGTCGACTTCGTCTGCCTGGAGAAGCGTCCGATCGTGGAGGTCGACGGACCGCAGCATGCCGAGGACGAGCACGTTGCCCGCGACGCGCGTGGTGACCGATGGCTGAATGCCGAAGGCTACCGGGTGACGCCCTCCGAGGTAGGGCGGGACCTCCTTCACCTTAGCCGCCACCCCCTTGGCAAGCAGCTCCAGGAAGGCCATCCGGCCCCCGGCCCGCCAAAACAAAGCATGCGGCAATAACGGCACTTGTGCCGTTGTTGCAACGCTTTGTGACATTTGGCATGGTCCGGCCGCGATTCCGCCACGGAGCGGACAGCGGCGGGCAGGCGCGAGAAGAATGCCGGTCGCCGGGGGGTTGTTGCGCGGCCTGCCGCCGCCACGAAAGGGGAAAGTCATGCAAACCGTAATGTGGGCGATCATCCTGTGTGGATTGCTGTCGCTCGTCTACGGCGCCTACACCGTCTACACCCTGATGGCCGCCGACGCCGGCACGCCGCGCATGCGTGAGATCGCCGCCGCGATCCAGGAGGGCGCCACGGCCTATCTGACCCGCCAGTACACGACGATCGCCATCGTCGGCGCCATCGTGTTCGTGATCATCGGCCTCCTGCTGGGGTGGCTCGTGGCCCTCGGCTTCCTGATCGGCGCAGTGCTGTCCGGTGCGGCCGGCTTTGCCGGCATGCTGGTCTCGGTGCGCGCCAATGTACGCACCGCGCAGGCCGCCACCCGCTCGCTCGCCGAGGGCCTCTCCATGGCGTTCCGCGCCGGCGCCGTCACCGGCCTCCTTGTGGCCGGGCTCGCGCTGCTGGGCGTCGCGGTCTATTTCACCGTGCTCACCAGCTGGCTGGGCCTCGAGCCGACCAGCCGCACGGTGGTGGACGCGCTGGTGGCGCTCGGCTTCGGTGCCTCGCTGATCTCGATCTTCGCCCGTCTCGGCGGCGGCATCTTCACCAAGGGCGCCGACGTGGGCGGCGACCTCGTCGGCAAGGTCGAGGCCGGCATCCCCGAGGACGACCCGCGTAACCCCGCCACCATCGCCGACAACGTCGGCGACAACGTCGGCGACTGCGCCGGCATGGCCGCCGACCTGTTCGAGACCTACGCCGTCACCGTGGTCGCCACCATGGTGCTCGCTGTGATCTACTTCACCGGCCAGCCGTACGTTCTCAACCTGATGCTTTATCCCCTGGCCGTGTGCGCGGTCGGCGTGGTGGCCTCCATCATCGGCACCTTCTTCGTCCGCCTCGGCGCCAACCAGTCGATCATGGGCGCGCTCTACAAGGGCTTCTTCTGGACCGGGCTCATCTCAATCGTCGCCCTGTGGCCGGTGACGAGCTACCTGCTCGGCGGCATGAGCTACGAGTTCACGGCCCGGGGGGTCACCTTCTCGGCCATGGACCTGTTCTGGTGCAGCCTCGTCGGCCTCGCCGTGACCGCGCTCCTGATCGTGGTGACGGAATACTATACGGGCACCAACTACCGCCCCGTGCAGTCGATCGCGGCGGCCTCCCAGACCGGCCACGGCACCAACGTGATCCAGGGCCTCGCCGTCTCGCTCGAGGCAACCGCGCTCCCGGCCCTCATCATCATCGCCGGCATCATCATCACCTACAACATCGCCGGCCTCTTCGGCATCGCCATCGCCGTGACGGCCATGCTCTCGCTGGCCGGCGTGGTGGTGGCGCTCGACGCCTTCGGCCCGGTCACCGACAACGCCGGCGGCATCGCCGAGATGGCGGGCCTGCCCAAGGAGATCCGCAAGACCACCGACGCGCTCGACGCCGTCGGCAACACCACCAAGGCGGTCACCAAGGGCTACGCCATCGGCTCGGCCGGCCTCGGCGCGCTGGTGCTGTTCGCGGCCTACAACGAGGACCTCAAGTACTTCGTCGCCAACGCCAAGGACGGCTCGATCTTCCAGGGCCTCAACGTCGACGGGCTGTTCTCGCTCTCCAACCCCTACGTCGTCGTCGGCCTGTTCTTCGGCGGCCTGCTGCCCTACCTGTTCGGCGGCATCACCATGACCGCGGTCGGCAGGGCCGCGAGCGCGATCGTCGAGGAGGTGCGCCGCCAGTTCCGCGAGAAGCCCGGCATCATGCAGGGCACCGAGAAGCCCAACTACGCGCGCGCGGTCGACCTGCTGACACGCGCCGCCATCAAGGAGATGATCATCCCCTCGCTCCTGCCCGTGCTCTCGCCGATCTTCTGCTTCTATGTGATCCGCTGGATCGCCGGCACCGGCAACGCGTTCGCGGCGCTGGGCGCCATGCTGCTCGGCGTGATCGTCACCGGCCTGTTCGTGGCCATCTCCATGACCGCCGGCGGCGGCGCCTGGGACAACGCCAAGAAGTACATCGAGGACGGCCACTACGGCGGCAAGGGCTCGGAGACCCACAAGGCGGCCGTCACCGGCGACACCGTCGGCGACCCCTACAAGGACACCGCGGGCCCGGCCATCAACCCGATGATCAAGATCACCAACATCGTGGCCCTGCTGCTGCTGGCAGTGCTCGCGCACTGAGCAGCAGCAAGCAAAACGCCTCCGGCGCAAGCCGGAGGCGGACCCTGCACTGCAGCTGTGCGTGTGTGCCAGGGCGGACCTGGGCCGGCCGCCGCTCAGGCCGCGACGTTGGCGTTGTTGTTCGGGTCGCGCAGGACGTAGCCGCGGCCCCACACCGTCTCGATGTAGTGATGCCCGCCGGTGGCCGCCTGCAGCTTCTTCCTGAGCTTGCAGATGAACACGTCGATGATCTTGAGCTCAGGCTCGTCCATGCCGCCGTAGAGATGGTTCAGGAACATCTCCTTGGTCAGCGTGGTGCCCTTGCGCAGCGAGAGCAGCTCGAGCATCTGGTACTCCTTGCTCGTCAAATGCACGCGCTGGCCGTTGGCCTCCACCGTCTTGGTGTCCAGGTTGACGCGCAGATTGCCGGTCTCGATCACGGACTGGGCATGTCCCTTGGAGCGGCGCACGATGGCGTGGATGCGCGCCACCAGCTCGTCCTTGTGGAACGGCTTCGTCATGTAGTCGTCGGCGCCGAAGCCGAGGCCCCGCACCTTGTCCTCGATGCCGTCTAGGCCCGACAGGATCAGGATCGGCGTCGCGACCTTGCTGACGCGCAGCGTCTTCAGCACCTCGTAGCCGCTCATGTCCGGCAGATTGAGATCGAGGAGGATGATGTCGTAGTCGTAGATCTTGCCGATATCGACGCCTTCCTCACCGCTCTCGGTGATGTAGACGTTGAAGCCCTCGGACTGGAGCATCATCTCGACGCTTTTTGCGGTTGTGCTGTCATCCTCGATCAGAAGGACCCGCATTGTTGTTCCTCTCTTCCCTGACCCCTCAAGAGTCCCGCTGCCCACGCACGAAGAGACCGACGTTAGTCGAGGCCAAGCCACTGTTGGCAAAACCTAGACGCCACAGGTTAACGAAACCTAATTTTGCCTTACGCCGCTGCGCATTTCCGCACAAACTGGCCGGTCGGTGCCCGCACCCGACCTACGCCGGCATCACGCCCGCGCGGACATCCCCGCGGCTCCCGCCGATGGGACCGGCGAAGGCGAGAGACGATACCATTATCCTGGACCCCTACGCTTCAGTCCAGCTCGTCCCAAGCCGCCATTTCGAGGCAATCCGCTCTCACACGCGATATGTAACTGATTTGCGACCCAGGCCCTAGAGGGATACAAACAAAAAATTCCCTTGCGCAGTCAAGCTGATAAGGTTCAGCTAGCCGTGCTAACCGCAACTTAAAGGCTGCCGCGTAGTGTCGAGACGCTGGGAGCCGGCCAGTTCGCCGCCGAGGTGGTGGGCGTTGACGCTCCCTGCGCCTGAAAGCCAGGGATCGGCGCGGAACCGCCAACCAGGGGCGAACGTCGGGGTGTGTTGGGTATGGTGATGACGTCGCGCGATTTCACGTTGAGGGCAAAGCGGTTCGAGGTATCGGAGCAGGAGCGCAAGGTCACGCAGCTCGAGGCGACGATCCGCGATTTCGAGGTCCTGGCTGCCGATCTGTCGCGCCAGATCGCAAACGAGGAGGATCGCACGGGCGTGAGGGACCAGACCCACTTCGCCTACTCCACCTTTGCGAAGGCCGCAGCACTGCGCCGCTCCAATCTCCTCACGTCGGTTGCCGAGCTCAAGGTCAAGCTCGCCGCCGCCAAGCGTGACCATGAGGAGGCGATGCTCGCGGTGAAGCGGCTCGAACCCGGCGGGGAGGAGCGTGGCCGCCTGCGCCGCAAGGGCGACCCCCGCGTCGTGGCGGGCGGCTAGCCGGCTGCCGCGCCCGAAACCGGCCGGCCCCTGCCGAGCGGTCTGTTGAGCAAGTCGCCTGTCCCCCTGCGCCCCCACACGGAAGCTGGTAAGAACGGGCCATGGCGACGAGAGGGCCGGGCATCATCACGCTTTGGGTGCTGCTGCACGCACTTGCCACGGGTTGCGTGTCTTCCAGCCTGCCGGCGCTCCTCCAGCCCGCACCCGAGACCGACAAGTCTGGAAATATCGTAGTCCGTTCCGGCCCTTACGAGACCGCAGCAAGTGTCTCGGGCACTCCCACGGAGGTCTACGCGCGGGTCGCCCGCGGCATCCTGAGCTGCTGGTTCGGTGCGGGCGGGCCTCTCAAGTCCGGTCACGTATTCCGTGCCGAGGCCGAGCCGCCGGCCAAGGGAGGCGCGGCGGAGATCGTGATCCACGAGCGCGATACATCCTTACGCGATCAGCGCGGCGCGCAGGCCTACCGCATCGCCTTTGCCAGCGAGATCGCCGGTGTCCGGCTCGGCATGACGGCGCTGAGGTTCGAGGCGGCGCGCGCGCAAGCCATGGCAAAGGATGTCGAGACCTGGGCCAAAGGTGGTGCCGGCTGCCAGCTGCGCACGCTGGCGCCGCCGCCGGCCGCCAAGGACGGGGTCGTCAAAGGCCCTGCCGCAGGCAAGAGGCGCTAGTCTTGCCGGCCGTTGCTTCATCGACCGAGCCCCGGCGCAAGACGGCGTGTCTGCGCCCGGCGGGTGGCTAGTCCCGATAGTCTTGCACGCGCGTTGCGCGCAACCCCGGTAGGCCGTGCCGCTCGATCGAGCGCTGCCAGGACAGAAACTCGTCGATGGTGAGCTTGTAGCGCTCGCACGCTTCGTCGAGGCTCAGGAGGCCTCCGCGCACGGCTGCGACCACCTCCGCCTTGCGGCGGATCACCCAGCGCTTGGTGTCCTTGGGTGGAAGATCGGCAATGGTCAGCGGACTACCGTCAGGCCCGATGACATAGCGCACGCGCGCCCTGTATTGTTGTTCTGTCATGGTACTCGTTACATTGTCGGACTTGCAACCAGGGGTAGACGAACGCAATTAAAATCAACCTAACCGGGCCGGTAAATACTTGCCGAAGGCCTGAGCCATTATTAGGTGCCGGTATGGTTAATAATCGTCGGGCTCGAGACGATAGTCCCGCTGCTGGCGTCGCCTCCGCGTGATTGCCTTGTTTCAGGTGCCGGGGTGCCAGGGCCGCTTGTTAACGTTAACAAGACTTGCGCCGCCGTGCAGGCTAGCAGAAGTGGCGCCATTCACCGGGGTGCCCGCCCGTTGCAGTGCAGGCGCGGCAGAGGAAGAGTCCCCTGACACCTGCAAGCTGAAAACCTGAAACCTAGCTCCTGATGAAGCGCTTCGTCAGCAGAACGAAGCTGGCGCCGGGATGCGTCCAGCCTTCCTTCACCATGCGCCGGCTCGCCACCTCGCGATACCCGCAGCGCTCGTAGAGCCGGCGCGCGCCCGTGTTGGTGTCGGCGACGATGATGCTCATGCCACGCCGCAGCGTTTCTCTGGCAAGCTCCTCGGCGAGGCCCAGCAGCGCCGCGCCGTAGCCCTTGTCGCGGTGCTCGGGGTAGGCGGCGAGCACATTCACGTACCAGGTACCCGGCACCAGGTCCTCGAGCTCGTTCAGCGGCACGAACATGGCGGGCGGGTGGTCGGGTGGCGGCTCGGGGACATCCGGCAGCGGATAGCCGATCAGGCCCGCCGCCACGCGCCCATCGACCTCGGCGACAATGGCATTGCGGTAGGAGAAGGCGCCTGCCGGGCGCGCAGCACGCTCGCGTCCGACGGCCCAGGGATCGCCTCCGGGGCCCGCCATTCTGCTCCACAGGTAGAAGGCCAGGCCCTCGCTGGCGAAGTGCACGAGATCGGCCATCGCCGCAGCATCGCCGGGCGTGGCACGCCGGAACGGACTAGCGAGATCGACCAATGGCATTCCTCACCGTTGCGTCCGGGAGCATAGCGCCCCCGGGCGCAACGGCAGTTTCACGATTTTGTTGCTGTGCGCTCGGGTCAGCGCCAGCGGCGGCGGTCGCCGGAGTTCAGCGCCACGAAGCGCCGCCCGATGTCGACGTGGATATGGTTCATCGCGGCGTAGGTCATGACGCCGCCGGAGCGATGGTTGGCGATCAGCCAGCGCACCACCTCCGGCTTGCGGCCCGTGGGCACGTGGAAGTCGATGGCGTTGCCGCTGGCGTGCCGCGACAACCGGCCGCTGCCGGCGATGACGGCGCCGGGACGGCAGGTGGAGACGATCCGCACCTGTCCGAATTGCGTCTCGATGCGCGCGAGCAGGGTGCGCGCGGACGACGTGAGGCAGCTCCGCGCGGTGCCGGCGCGCGCGAACCGGGTGAAGCTGCGCCCGGCCAGGCGTTGGCGCGGCCGCGTGCGCATGGCGTAGCGGCGGCCCGAGCGGCGCAGCGAGGCGCGGCGGCCGGCTCGGCCCGCCCTGGCGTGCCGCCGGGCTCTGTGGCGCGCCGATGCCCGCCGCTTGGCACGCGGTCGCCACGCCACCCGATAGCCGTCTTCATACTGCGTATGGACATCGCGGTGCGCGCTCGGAGCATCTCCGGGCCGCGCGTCGGCAGCGGTCGCAAGCGTACAGAGCGCCACGCCGAGCGCCACGGTTGAAAGCCGTCTCATGTCACTCCTCTCCCCCCTGCCGGTTCACATCCGGCAAGGACTTTGCGGTGCGGCCGCACCTCACTGTTGACGCATTCGGTCCCGGATGCCGGCCGCACCATGCGCCGCCGGGACCGCAACTCCTTCGTGGTGCATCCCTCGCCCCCCTCACTTGCCCGGCGCGCTGTCGCGGCAAGCGAATCACTCGACTTGGCGACCTATCTCGACACGGGTTGTGGCAAGAGTGAGACCAATTTTTTCCATTTGTTACAAGTAAGTCCTATTCCGAACGGATGATCGACATGAAGATAGGTGATGCAATTTTTCCGTGTAACATCCGTATGCACAGGCAGCCGACGAATAATCCTGGCACGCGCGCCAACTTGCTCGCGTGTCTGGACTATTGCCCTGTCTGCCGCTTATTTTGGCGCTCGTTCTCGCGCAACGCAGCGGATACGTCCCATGCAGCTGGCGCCCATGCGCTATACGAAGATCGAAGGCACTGCGGTCGCGGTGTCGGTGAAATCGGCCGCAGAGGCGAAGGCGGCCGTGAAAGAGCTGCGACACAAGAAGCGCGAGTTGAAGTTCCTGAAGAGCGCACTGTTGCGACGTCAACGCGCGGCGCGCGCCAAGCCGGCGAGCAGGCCCAAGCGGGCGCGCTCCCTATGGCGGCGGGCTGTCGCCGGCACCTGGCGCACGCTGGGCTCGCTCATCGAGCTTGTGACGGTCTCGCGCGAGGAGCGGCGCGCGCGCGATCCTGCCGAGATCGAGCGCGAGCTTCACCGCATCGACGAGACGCTGCACAACATCGAGGGCTGCATCCTGCAGCTCCAGGGCAAGCTCCTCACCCACGGCTGACTCGACCCGGCGATACATGTTGGGCTGGTGCGAAGCGCGCCACCCGGCGTATCCCAAAGCGCGCAACCCCACAGGCGCCGGCCGCAACCTCGCGCTCTCGCCTCCGATTGGAAGTGCCTTCTGTCATCGGAGGGACCGTTTCGACGCGTCGGCGTGCGACGCTACAAGCCGGGCGGCGGGGCGGTTTGCGCATTGTTCACCAACTTTCCACGCAATGCCCGGCGCCGATCTCCCTCCCCCGTTCAGCCATGGGACAATTGCGCCTCCAGCCGCACCCGAGCACCCCGGAGCAGCCAACGTCATGGACGCAACCAGCAACCTGAGCCTCCCCTTCATCGTCGCCGCCCAGGCTCAGAAGCACGTCACCCACAACGAGGCCCTGCGCGCGCTGGACGCCGTCGTGCAGCTCACCGTCCTCGACCGGGACCTTGCGGCTCCGCCCGGCGCGCCCGCGGAGGGCACCCGCTACATCGTGGGCCCGAGCCCCACTGGCGCCTGGGCTGGGCACCCCGGCAGCATCGCCGCCTTCCAGGACGCAGCCTGGGCCTTCTACGCCCCCCAGGAGGGCTGGCGCGCGTGGGTCGCCGACGAGGGCAGGCTCTACGCCTGGACCGGCAGCGCCTGGGTCCTGTTGCCGCTTGCCTGCGCCGACGGCGCGGCCATCACGGACGAGAGCGGCAACGCGCAGATCGCCTTACACCGCCGCGAGCGCCCTCAACCACATCGCGGTACGCCCCCACCGGCACCGGCCCGCAAATCTCTCCGCAGGCACCCCGACATCGACCTCCGCCTCACCCAAGGGCACCGGCGCCGTCGACACCGGCCCGCTTGCCGTGTCAGCTCGACAATCGCCGGATCGATGACCACGACCGGTCGCAGGCACTCATTGGAACGCTTTCGGCGTAGCTACGTCCTCCGAGAAATGTCCTGAATTTGGCAATCGCGCTTGTATCGACGGGAGGACGTGGAACGCAGAAGTTCATTGGCTGGTGTGGAAGCGCTATTCAAGACAGCATTGGACGCACTTGGCCAGTAGTTCCGACATTTGGAAAGTAATTGTTACCGCCGGGCGCCAGCGTCATGCCCTATACGGCACCTCGCTGCCCCGATTGAGCGTTGTCAGCTGAAGCCGTCCAGAATTGTCAGTACCCGACCTTAGAGCGCGAATGGTAGCAATACCCTCATTGATGACACCCGCATTGTCTCGAATGGAGAAGCCCAGGATGGCACCAAAGCCGTCAGCCATATCACCGGACGTGGTCGCCAACAGTCTATGTGGACTCAATGCTGTATTTGTATTGGCGGTCGTGCGTTCAGCAGAAAGCGGCGGATAGATGGGGCTCGACACGGCGACGGGGCCGGTGGCGCGGAGGGTGCCGGTGCCCTTGGGAGCGAGGTGCAGGTCGATGTCGGGGTCGGTGCCCGCGGCTGAGAGCTGCGGGCCGGTGCCGGTGGGGGCGTTGGAGCAATGGCGATGTGGTTGACCGCGCTCGCGGCGGTGTGGAAGGCAAGCTGCGCGTTGCCGCCCTCATCGGTGAGGGCCGCACCGTCGGCGCAGGCGAGGGGGAAGAGCGCCCAGGCGCTGCCGATCCAGGCGTAGAGCCTGCCCTCGTCGGCGACCCAAGCGCGCCAGCCCTCCTGAGGAGCGAAGAAGGCCCAGGCCCCGTCCTGGAAGGCGGCGATGCTACCGGCGTGCCCCGTCCAGGCGCCGGTGGGGCGTCTCACCACGGATGTAGCGGACGGCTCGGCTGCGGCGGGATCGCAGTTTCCATCCGGGCGGCACGGCAAGGTGCAGATCGAGCGCCGAGAGCGACGCACATATCTATACCCTTTGATCCGGTCTGACGCCGAAAAACACCGTCAAATCAATAGGAAGTCCCCATTGGCAGTCGGGCGCACGTCGGCGCTCGTTGTGGGTCTTCCACGTGTCTTCGGGTTGCCGCCGGAGCAACGGGCACGCCAAGATCGACGCACGGGTGCGCCGGATCGTGCGCGGGATGGCATCTCGGCCAGGATTTCCGTCGCCGGTCGCCGCCACGAGGGCGCGGCGTGGTCTCAATGCCACCATCAGGGCCAGAAAGACGGAAGCATGACCGCCCACATTCCGCCGGTCGGCTCGGCGGCCTTCGTTCGTCGCGCCGCTCACGAGCCGCGACATAGCTGCAAGCCGGCTCGAGTTGCCGACGCAAGGGGGAGAGGGCCGGCCACCTCGGTGCCGCATGACCCAAAAAGGGCCGCACTGCCGTGCGAACGGCGGGGTCGATGTGCTTCGCGTTCGCATGCGGCACCGGTCGCCCAGGAGATCAAACATGGCCACGAGAGTGTGCGTCGGAAACCGTCAGGGAGGAGTCGGCAAGTCCACCGTCACGATGATGCTTGCGCACGCACTCGCCTGCCTCGGCAAGAAGCGCGTCCTCGTCGTCGATCTCGATACACAGTGCAACTCGTCGTTCGCCATGGTCGGCAACGCGCGCCTGCGCAAGGCGCTCGAGGAGAGATCCACGCTCTCCGACTACATGGGCGGCGTCCTGCGCAGCCGCCCGGTCCGGCCGGCAGATTTCATCATCGAGAACGTCGGCGACGTGAGCGCCGGCAAGTCCGGCACCGGCATCGACCTCATCCCGTCGAGCGTCGATCTGGACGAGGACATCCAGGACGCGATCGCCGAGACCCATCTCGCCAACGTGTTCAACTCCATGAACCTGTACGTCCGCAGGATGCTCGAGGCGCTGGACGAGCGCTACGACTTCGTCCTCATGGACTGCCCGCCCGGATTGTCGCCCCTCGTCAATGCCGCCGTGGGCCTCGGCGACAGGGTGATCGTGCCGTTCCGTCCCGATTTCATCTCGCAGTACGCGCTCGACCGCATGGCCGACAAGGTGGAGAGGACGGACAAGAGGAGCCTCACCCGCAGGAAGCTCGCGAGCATTGCCCACGAGCACCGGCGCTATGTGTCGGTCGTGAACCTGCACGGCGGCACGGCCGCGGAGAAGCGCATCCTGGACGACTTCGACGGCGTGCACCCGAGGCTCAGGACGCAGCTCAAGCGTCAGCCCAACGTCTCCGAGGCCTTCTATTGGCAGGAGGAGGCGCGCACGCTGAAGGAGAAGTACGGCAAGGCCGAGGCCCAGGTGAAGCAGCTGTACAAGGACTTCCTGGAGTGGTTAGTGGCAACCCAGCCCGGCGTCTCGCCGCCGCCCGGCAGAGCCGGCGCCGATGCGGAGCGCGAGGTCGCCGCACATACCTGAGGCCGCACATACCCGAGGCCGATGCCATGCCCGACAAACGCGCCGCGCCGTCGAGACCGGCGGAGCCCAACCGCTCGCAGATCTCGCGGGCGCGCAAGAACGAGTTCATACGCCGCGTGCTGCAGGAGGTGCCGGATCTCGACGAGGAGACGGCGGCCGAGGTCGCGCGGCACCTGTGCGCCGCGATCGCGACCATCAAGACGGACCGCACGCTGATCGAGCGCTACCAGAAGCCCGCGTTCGACCCCAACGCCTTCAGCCTGATGAAGGTGTACCGCACCTCGGGCGAGCGCGGCCTCAGGGAGCGCCTGCGCGGGATCGAGGAGAGCGGGCACCTGCAGGCCCTCGCCAGGGCCCAGCAGATCGGCCTGCCGCGCGGCCTGCGCGGCGGCAGCGCCGATGCGTCGGTGCTGCAGGAGGCGATCGTGAAGGGCGTGGTGAGCCGCCACGACGACTGGCAGGCGGCGTCTTAGGAGGTGTCAGACCTGCGGGTCTTTCGGCGCCGGGGTTTGGGTTTTGCCTCCGGCAGGACGGTCGTCTCGAGAAGATCGGCGCTGTCCGAAAACATCGTCCGCTGCAGATTCATTTGCGACATCTGGGCGACGCGGGCGGACGGTAGGAAGCGTCTCATCTCGGCGTAGAATGCCGTTACCGTCGCTTCTTTTCGCAGCTCGTCGAGTCGGGCGTTCGCCTTGGACTGGGTATTGGAGGTGCCGTAGTCGGCGAGCTTCCTCGCGACCATCTCCCGATCCGGCTTGGCGCCAAGCCTGCTGCGCAGATACCAGATGTCCCAGACATCGCGAAATTTGAGAGCCGCCCGCGCAGTCAGCGCTACCGCTTTGTCCGCAAGGATCTCGTTCGGCGTTTCGGCGGTGAGGATCACGTCTTGGATCTGGACCAGGCCGGGCGTCGCGCTGACGGTCAATGGCTTGGTGTCGTAGGATTGAACGTTCGCGAACTCGACTTTGATCAGCGACTTGGGCGTTCTGGGTGTTGAATTGATCGGAACCGCAATCTGCCACGTGGCCACGTCAAGCCCGCTTCCTTTGACGAGATCAGGCGCCTTGGGGCGTTTCAGAGCGATCCGCTCGGCATCCACATCGAAGTCTCGCCGCAGTGTTTGCTTCGTGATATCGAGCGCTTCCTCGACAAGCGCATCGAATTCGATGTCCCGCAGGTAGGCGCCCGCCTTGCCGCATACGAAATCGAGGTCCTCGCTGTAGCGCTCACCGCCGTAGCACAAGCGCAGCGCCGTCTCCCCTTGGAAAACGACGTGCCGGAGCACGCCCGCCTCGGACAGCGCGGACAATAGATGGAGATGGATGGCCTCCTTCATCAGGTTCTGGGCCATGTCCGCCTCGACGCCGCGGCGCAGGATGAAGGCGTCGATTGCGCTCTTGAGACCGGTCGCCCTGCTGCTCATCTCGGCACCGCCGCCTCCTCCTCGACGGCCTCCGCAAGGACCTCATCATCGATCAGACCGACGTTTCGGCCGACGCGGCGCAGGTCGCGGGCCGCGGTGCGGATGGTGGCTTCCAGGGTTCCGTCGTCCTGAACGACGACATCGGTTCCCACCTCGATGTGGCGATCGGTGTGGGTGAGCTCGATGGCGCCCCAGGGTGTACCGAAGCGCCCCGGCGCGCCGGTGGTCATGCAGGTCAGCGCGGTTGCAATCTGCGAGATGGCCCCCGCTTCCGAAAGCTTGGATTCGAGGCTGACGTAGGTGATCTCACGCGGCCGGAGAAAGCGAAGTAGGCCGCGCCGGACGTCCGGCGGCAGGGAGCGTGCGTGAGGATTGACATAGACGCCCCGCGCCGCGCGGATGAGGACGCCTTGATCCGACAGGCGCTTCAGCATCAATTTGAGGTAGGCAGGCTCGACGCCTCCCATCAAGGCGGAGAAGCTGGAAGGCGTGAAGGCCCAGACGCCCACGGCATCGGCCTGGGCGAGCCTTTCGTTGAGCTCGCGACGTTTCATAAGTCACAATGTAGTTATCAAAAATGATAACTACAAGCGGGGATAAGCCTACCAGCGCTGGAGCCACGGTGTCAGACGCGGAGGGAACCTCTTGCAAAATTATAGCAGGGGTCAGGGTGTAGTTGCGCGTTCGGAGATCGTCTTGTAGACGGCCCGGCAAATCGGATAGCTCTGACAGCAGAGGCATCGGCCGCTCCCCGATCGGATGATTCGTCGCAGAACCACCGTAGACGGCAGCAGCGCCGATGCCTCGAAATTCACCGCTTCAGCGGAACATCACTCACGCTGCCGCATTTTTGAAGACCCTCCCGGAGGGTCTGACACCATTGCACGACCTGGCGTTGGAGCCATGGTGTCAGACCCGGAGGGTCTGACACCTGACTTACAGGCACCCCGTGATGGTGCTGCCGCACTTGACGTAGTTGATCTCGTGCCAGACGCAGCAGGGCTCCTCCTTGCGGCACACCCAGGTTCTGACCTCGCCGCTGTACTGCAGCTTCACCCGGCACACCTTCTCGCCCTTGCCGGCCTTGACGGTGGATTTTTTGGACTGCTGGGTCTTGGTCTGCTGGGCCTCGGGCGTTGCCGGCGCGAGCGCCAGGGCACCCGTGGCGATCATCAGTCCCAGAAGCAAGCATGCGCGCGTCATTGCCATCCCTCCAGTTGCGGTTTTCCGTGCGTTTCGCGAATGGTCGAAGCATGCCCCAGCGGCTGGCGAATCTCGCGTGATTTGGGGATTTGAGCAAGACGTTTGGCGGGCAGTCGGAGGATCGGCCGGGAGGGCCGTGCTCAGTGCGCGCCCTGATAGTGCGCCTTGAGCAGGTCGCGACCGAACAGGCTGCTGGGATCGATCCACACGGAATGGACGTGGTTCGCCCCGTTCTGGGTGTTGTCGTACTCGATGAGCGCGGTGGAGCCGTGCACGCGGAAATAGTGCGGGCGGCCGGGCGCCGGGCTACCGGCCCAGGCGAAGTGGAGCGTGTCGAGGCCGGCTTCGCGCACCCTGGCGAGGCTCGCCACCGCCACCTCCTCGCGCATGGTGCCGGCGTAGAGCTGCAGGATGCGCATGACGCCGGCGCGCTGCGCGTCGTTGAGGCGCGCCAGAGGCACGCCCTCGTAGCGCTGCAGAGCAAGCTCGCGCCCCGGGCCAGAGACGATGTCGCCCAGCGACCGGTCGGCGATGACAGCCTGGTCGCGGACGCGGCCCTCCAGGGAGCGCACCAGGCCGAAGGCGGCGTCCGCCTCGGAACCGAGCAGCCGGAAGCCGGTGTGGGCGTGCGCCTTCGCCACGGTCGCGGGATTGGCGCCGAAGAAAACGGGCGTCACGGCGATGCCGTGCTCCGGCGCCACGACGGCGGTGAGCGACAGGTGATGGCCCTCGAAGCGCCAGGCCCAGGGCGCGCGCCCCTCAGGATCGCCGAAGACCACGAGCGCATAGTTGCCGGGATCGCGAAAGCCGGGGTTGCGCGTGAGCTCGCCCAGGATGCCCTCCAGCCGCAGCAGGCCCTGCACCTGCCCGATGCCGCGCGCGCTGAGCAGCGTGCCGAGCAGGTCCCACACCGCCGCCGTCTGCGCCGGGCTCATGGCGCCCAGCGTCACGCCGGGGCGCTGGCGCGGCACGTAGTGCCAGTCCTCGCGCCTCGGGCTCGACCAGACCAGCCGCCCGGCGCGGCACTGGCGGGCGTCGAGCCCTGCCAGCCACGCGCCGGCGGCGCGCGCCATCTCGCCGGCGACCCGTGGCGTTGCCGCCCACGCCAGCCGAGCAAGCGGCCAGGAGAGCCCGAGCGCTGCGCCCGAGCCGATCACGCGGCGCCGGCTCGGGTGCTTGTGATCGCTGCCGCTGGTCGTGGTCGTGCACTGTCGGACTCCTACAGTCGGACTCCTGCAGCAGTGTCGCGTCGGCCCGCGGATAGCGCGGATGCAATGCGGCGCGTGCGCAGCCTTGCGGCAAGCGGCCAATTCTGCTGGGGTGATGTGCCCGACGCGCGAAGGGAACGCACCATGGCCGACAAGACCAAGCCCGACTACTACACCGGGCCGCAGGCGGGCGATTTCGGCGCGGCCGCCGAGCCCTTCGCCCTGTTCGAGGCCTGGTTCGCCGATGCGGCCGCGCACGAGCCCAGCGACCCCAATGCGCTGGCGCTCGCCACCGTCGACGCCAGGGGCATGCCCAACGTCAGGATTGTCCTGCTCAAGGGGCTCGATCCTGCCGAGCATCCCGAGCGCGGCTTCGTATTCTACACCAACTTCGAGGGCGCCAAGGGCACAGAGCTGCTGGCCTCGCGCAAGGCCGCGCTCAATTTCCATTGGAAGAGCCTGCGCCGGCAGGTGCGGGTGCGCGGCCTCGTCTCGGTGGTGAGCGATGCCGAGGCCGACGCCTACTTCGCCACGCGCCCGCGCGGCTCGCGCCTCGGCGCCTGGGCCTCGCAGCAGTCGCGCCCGCTCGAGAGCCGCTTCGCGCTGGAAAAGGCGGTGGCACTGGTGACGGCGCGGTATCCGCTGGGCGAGATCCCGCGCCCGCCCCATTGGTCGGGCTTCCGCGTGACGCCCTTGGAGATGGAGTTCTGGCACGACCGTCCGTTCCGCCTGCACGAGCGCGTGGTATTTAGCAGGGGCTCGCCCGGCGAAGCCTGGCGCAAACAGCGGCTTTATCCGTAGCCGGCTTGGAATGGACAGCAGCACCATGGCAAGACGCTTGCGCCGACCGGATGCCCCTCCCCTCTGGCCCCGCAGGGGCCAAAGCGAGCGAAGCTCGCTTGTGCGCCTTCGGCGCAGGTGCGGGGGGTTGGGGGTGGGGGGAACCTCGACCTTCGATGTTCTGCAATCCCCCCATTCTGTCCCTCGCCGCAAGGGGGAGGGAACGCTGCGGCGCGCGCGTCGCTCGACTGCGATGGCCGGTTTCCTTGCTGGCATTCTATCGCTCGCCCTGCTTTGCACGCCCGCACGCGCGGCTGAGATAAGGGTGCTGACCGGCGGCGCGATGCGCGGGGTCGTGGATGCGCTGGTGCCGTCCTTCGAGAAGGAGACCGGGCACAAGGTGTCGGTCGACAACGCCACCGCGGGCGTGCTCGCCAAGCGGATCGCGGCCGGCGAGGCCTTCGACGTGGCGATCATCACGCCCAAGGTGCTCGCCGACCTCGCCCAGAAGGGCAAGATCGCGGCCGGCACCCGCACCGACCTCGCCAAGGTCGGCATCGGCGTGGCGGTGAAGGCGGGTGCCCCGCTGCCCTGACATCGGCACGGTCGAGGCCTTCAAGCGCACGCTGCATCGCCGCGCGCTCGGTGGCCTATATCGACCCCAAGGCCGGCGGTTCCAGCGGCATCTACTTCGACGGCCTGCTCGTCCGGCTCGGCATCGCCGACGCGGTGCGGCCGAAGGCGAAGCTCAAGCAGGGCGGCCACGTGGCGGACCTGGTGGCGAGCGGCGAGGCCGAGATCGGCGTGCACCAGATCAGCGAGATCGTGCCGGTGAAGGGCGTGGTGCTGGTCGGGCCGCTGCCGGCCGAGGTGCAGAACTTCACGACCTACAGCGCCGCGCTCGGCACCGCGGCGAAGGACACCACCGCGGCCAAGGCACTGATCGACCACCTCGCAGGCCCCGCCGCCGCGCCGGTCCTGAGGGCGCGCGGCATGCAGCGGCCGTGAAGCGCAGGGATCCCCTCTCCCCGCGCCGATGGAGCACGAGGCGACGCCGGCCATGCGCGGGGAGAGGGCGACGCTCGCTACTTCGACGGCGGAGCCTTGCCGGGGCGCGATGGCAGGGACTTGAGGTAGGCCGCCATGGCGGCCCGGTCGGCCGGCGTCAGCTTGCCCGTGTTGATGACCACATCGGCCATGGTCGAGCCGACCGAGTCGCTGCCCGGATTGAAGCCGGACTCCAGGAGATAGGCGATGTCGCGCGCCGACCATTTCGCGAGGCCGTCGGCATGCGGCGTGATGTTGGGCACCCAGCCCTTGCCCTCCGCGTCCGGCCCGCCCGCGAAGCGGCGCGCGGCGACGATTCCCCCCAGGAAGCTGCGCGGGCTGTGGCACTCGCCGCAGTGGCCGGGCCCCTCGATGAGGTAGGCGCCGCGATTGAGCTCGGCGCTCTTGGCCGGATCGGCAACGAAGGCCTTGCCGTCGAGGTAGAGCAGCTTCCACAGGCCGAGCCCGCGCCGCACGTTGAAGGGAAACGGCAGCTGGTGCGGCTCGGACGGCGTGGTCTCCGCGGGCAGCGTCTTGAGGAAGGCGAAGAGGTCGCGCACGTCGTTGAGCGCCATGCGCTGGTAGGAGGTGTAGGGGAACGACGGGTAGAGGTGCTCGCCCTTGCGACCCACGCCGCGCAGCATGGCGTTGGCGAAGGCCTCCTCGGTCCAGGCGCCGAGCCCGCGCTTGGGATCGGACGAGATGTTGGGCACCTTGAAGGTGCCGAAGGGCGTGGCGAGCGCCAGGCCGCCGCCCAGGCGCCGCGTGTCGTCCTGCTTGGGCGTGGCATGGCAGGAGGCGCAGCCGCCGACGTTGAACATGGTCTCGCCGTTGGCGAGATCGGGGGTGCGCGCAGGCAACGGGCTCGTCACCGCCAGGCTCGGGATGGTGAGGGCGTAGAACACGCCGGCCCCGGCGAGCGCGAGAGCGAGGAGCACGACGGCAATGGTTCGCAGGCGCATGCCCTACCTCGCAACGGACGCAATGCGGAAGAATGCCGCCCCGGCTGCACGCGTCGAGGGACGGCCAAACTGGCCCCTCCGCGCCGTTCCGGTCAAGTCCGGTCGAGCCGGCCAGACGCACAACAGGGAAATGCGCGGCACATCGGCCGCGCATCCCCATCGGCGCTCGTCGCGGGCTACGCGAGGCGGAAAGGCGTCAGGATTTCTTGGGCGGGGCGCGGTAGACCTTGTGGCAGCCGCCGCAGTTGCCCGCCACCTTCGGCCATTCGGACTTCAAGGTCGCCTCGTCCTTGATGGCGGCTTGCGCGGCCTTGGCGGCGGCTGCGAGGCCGTCGAACTTGGCGAGGAGGTCGGCCTTGCTGGTGAAGGCCACCGGCAGGGCCGCCGTGTCCCCGCCTTTGGAGTCGTCGGGGAAGAGGGTCTTGGCCTTGAGCGCCGTCGCTTCCAGCGTCTTCAGCGAGGCCTGCACCTTGGCCAGGTCGAACTTCGCCTCGCCCTTCATGATGGCGACCGGATCCTTGTTCGCTGCGGCCAAAGCCTTCATCGCGTCCTTGCGCTGGGTGATGGCGCCCGTATTCTGAGCCAGCACAGCCGTTGCGGCGACAGTGAGAGCCGCCAGTCCTAGAACCACTCGAAGCATTCCCGTCTCCCTTCACGTCAGTCTTCACATCAGTGACAGCCGGCGCAAAGGTCGGGATGCTCGGCCTCGACCCCTCAACCCTGTGCCCGCCCGATCGCGCGGCCTTCCCCTCCTCCGCGCGGGTGGCAGAATATCGACCGCATTCGTCCTGTAAACGTGCCCACGCACACTTTATTTTGAGGAATCTCGAGGGCGTTGCCGGAATAAACTGGGCGAGCCCAGCGTCGGTACAAGTGGCGCGCTGCGAACAGGGGGATCGAGCTTGGCGTCACGTCGGCAAGCGGTCGCTGCAGAGATCCCGCGGCTGCGCCGCTATGCGCGCGCGCTCCTCGGCGACAACGGGGAGGCCGACGACCTGATCCAGGATACACTGGAGCGGGCCCTGGCGCGGCTCGCCCAGTGGCGCGAAGGCGACAGCCCGCGCAAGTGGCTGTTCTCCATCCTGCACAACCTGCACGTGGACGGCCTGCGCCGCAAGTCGCGGCGCCCGCCGCACGTGGGGCTCGAGAGCGTGGGCGTCGACCAGTCCGCGCCGGCGGCCGACGCGGCGAGCGGCCGCGACCTCGACCGGGCGATGCAGCTGCTCAGCGTGGAGCAGCGCCGCGTGGTGCTGCTCGTGGGCCTCGAGGGCCTCAGCTATGCCGAGACCGCCGAGGTGCTCGACATCCCCGTCGGCACCGTGATGTCGCGGCTGGCGCGTGGGCGGGAGCGCCTGCGCGCGCTGATGGACTACGGGGACGGCGACCGGAACGGCCGCGCCACGCTGCGGAGGGTCAAATGACCGGCCCCTACCGCGTCAGCGAAGCTGAGCTGCACGCCTTCGTCGACGGCGAGCTGGGCGCGGAGGAGCACGCCGAGATCGAGGTGCTGCTGGCCGCCGGAGGGCCGGAGCAGGCGCTGGTCGCGGAGCTGCGCGATCTCAACGATGCGATCCGGGCGCGCTATGCCGGCTGCCTCGGCGCGCCGGTGCCGCCGGCCATGGCGCTGCCGCTATCCCGGTTCGTGCGCGAGCGGCCGGGACCCGTGCGCCGCCTGGTGCGGCCGGCCGCGGGGATCGCGCTGGTCGTTGCCTCCGCGGTGGCCGGCTATCTGGCGCGGGGGCTCATCGGGCAGCCGCGCGGCCCCGAGGCCGCATTCGTGGCCACCGCCATGGGCGCGCACACCGTCTACGTTCCGGAGGTGCGCCACCCCGTCGAGGTCAAGGCGGACGAGGCGCACCTGGTGCGCTGGCTCGCCAAGCGGGTGGGCGCCGACGTGCGCGCGCCGGCGCTCGCGGACGCCGGCTGGAAGCTGATGGGCGGCCGGCTCCTGCCTGACCAGGAGGGACACCCCGCGGCGCAGTTCATGTACGAGGACGCCACCGGCCGGCGCCTGACGCTCTACATCCGCAAGGAGACAGGCCTCGACAACACCGCCTTCCGCTTCGCCGAGCGCGACGGCTTCGGCGCCTTCTACTGGATCGACCGCCCGCTCGCCTACGCCCTCACGGGGCGCCTCTCCCGCGACGAGCTGATGACGCTCGCCGACGTGGTCTACGGCCAGCTCGAGACGCCCCCCGGCGCCAAGCCGTCCGCCCCAGCCGGGCCAGGCGCAGTGACGGTCCAAGCGGGCTGCCCATGGTGTTGAGCGAGCGGACGTCACTGATCCGCTGCCCCAGTTGCGCCGTACCAGGGTGCGACGGGATGAGATCCGTATACCCGGCTTGCAACGCAAGAAGGCCGATCGCAATCTGGAGCCATCGATGACAATCCTCGCTCGCTTTCTTCTGACCTGCTCCCTTGTCGGCCTGCTGCCATCCCTCGCATGGTGCGAGCTGACGGTCGGGACGATGGCGCCGGCATTCTCCTCGAAAGCGGCGCAGGGCGGTACCGACCTGACCTTCACGCTGTCCGAGGCCCTGAACAAGGGCGCGGTCGTCGTGTATTTCTACCCCAAGAGCTTCACGGCGGTCTGCACCGAGGAAGCCCACCTCTTTGCGGAGGCCATGGCGGAGTTCGAGACGCTCGGCGCCTCGGTCATCGGCATCTCTACCGATACGATCGAGACGCAGCGTGAGTTCTCGCGGATGGCATGTCGCGACAGGTTCCCGGTCGCCGCCGATCCCAAGGGGGATGTCGTAAAGGCCTACGACGCGGTCCGGAAAGGAGGCGGCGGCGTCCTTGCCAGCCGAACGTCCTACGTCATCACACCCGACGGCAAGATCGCATCGGTCCTGACGGCGGGAGACGCGGACAGCCATATCCAGTCCGCTCTCGCATCCGTCAAAGCCTGGAAGGCGCACCAAGCGCGATAGGCGAGCAGGTCGGAGCCGTCCGCGACGGGGTCAGGCCCTGCGGGTCTGACCTGGTCAGACCCCGGAGGGCACAACCTCGAAAACCGGGTCCGCGCCACCGCCGGCTCTTGCGCCGTATACGGCGATGTGCGCTCGCACGAGGAGAAAGCGATAGGATGCGTTCTGCCATGGGGTCAGACCCCGTATCACTAGCGCCAGTAGGGCGAGGGCTGGTATTTCGCCTCCAGCGGCAGGCAGTTGCGGTGGCCGGCCTCGATGCAGGTCTGCAGGCGCGAATAGTACTGCAGGCTGCCGATGAGCCACGTTCCCAGCACCACGATGGCCGCGATCACCACGAAGGCGGCGAGGTTCTGGCGCATGCGCAGCCGGTCCTCGTCACGGTCGACGGCCGGATCGGCGGCGGGCAGCCCGCCCGCGGGCGGCAGATGCCCACCGGACGTACCCAAGGCCGAGGGCGGCTCGATGCGCCGCTGCGGGCGTAGCCGGGAGCGCGCGCGATCGAGCGGGATGACGTTCATGGGACGATCGGTTGCGTGACACTCGATGGGCGATCTTGCCAGACGCCGGCTTCCCGCTCAAGGTTGCGATATGAACGCGCTGCGCGATATCCGGACCTGTCCCCAATGCCGCTTCTACCGGCGCGCGGCCCTCGTGCTCGCCCTGCTCGCGCTCCTGGCCTGGCTCGTGCGTTGGTGAACGTGCGTTGGCGAGTTGGCGAATATGACACGCTTCCGCATCGAGCCGGGCTTTGCAGAGCGCGACCGCGCCCAGATCGTCGCGTTGCTGCGCGAATACGAGGCTGGCCTCGGCGTCTCCCTCTGCTTCCAAGGCTTCGAGGCCGAGGTCGCCGGCCTCCCCGGCGCCTATGCGCCGCCGCGGGGCGCGATGCTGCTGGCACGTGACACCCCCGGCGATGGCCTCGCGGGCCTCGTCGCGCTGCGCCCGGTGCCCGATACGCCGGGCTCGTGCGAGATGAAGCGGCTCTATGTGCGCCCGGCCGCGCGCGGCTCGGGGCTGGGCCGCGCACTGGCGCTCGCCGCGATCGAGGAGGCGCGGCGGCTCGGCTACGCCCGCATGGGCCTCGACACGCTGCCCTCCATGCGCAAGGCACAGGCGCTCTACCGGTCGCTCGGCTTCCGGCAGAGCGGCGTCAGCAGCACCGAGCCCATTGTCCTGCTCTTCGAGCGGGAGCTTGCCCCGCAATGACGGCCATCGGCGTGCTGGCCTGGGTGGCCACCGCGGCGGGCATTCCCTCTCGCCGCTCGAGGGGAGAGGGCTAGAGCCTGCCCGACCCTTCCAACTTACGCCGAGGACGCCGGGGCGCGTCGGCCGAACAGGCCGAGCATGCTGCGCATCCAGTCGCCCGTCCTGGATAGGGCCGCCGGTGCCGGCGCATCATGCAGCACGACGGCCTTACCCGGCTGCCACTGCGTCTCCGCCGGTGCCGCTTCCACCAGGACCACCTCGACCTCGCCGTAGGGCTCCTCGGACGCCGCCATTGCGAAGCCCGCCGCCCGCGCCGCATTGTTGAGCGCTTCGATTCCCATCACGCACCACCCGCAAACCTGGAAGCCCATGTCCGCAACGCCACGGAGCGCACCGGGCTCAGCCGTCCCTTTTGGCTCGTATCATCGGCACGGCTAACAGAAGCTTGCGTGGCTTTCGTGACACTGGTCAAGCGGGTTCGTGCAAAATTTCGTGACTGCCTTCTTCGCAATTGCAGCATGCGGCGCGTTGGGCCCCTGCCCATTCGCACCCGCTCTAGCCCCCCTCCCCGCAACGGGTGCCCGCCTTGCCGACCCGGACCGCCAGGGAGGTCGGCCTTGGGCTCGATACGGACGAGTCCGTGCGAGACCGCGTGTAGCGCCGGCGCGCAGGGCGATCTTGTCGGCAAGCGGATCATTGCGGCGGGCGTCGAGGGTGACGAGCGTCAGCTTGTGCGTCTCGCTGACTGCGTCCAGGACCTCCTCGCCTGCATCAGCACAAGACCCGAGCGCAACGCCGGGCAAGCTCCCCGATACCCCGCATCGTCCGCACGGCACCGGGTCTTGCCAAGTCCGTATCCTCCCCCTCCTCCATCCAATGGGATGCCCTCTGCGAAATGCCGGCTTCCTCCGGCCAGGGCACGCATACGCCGCTGGGGTCTTGCGCTCGCCCAGATGCCGGTACACGATGCTGTCACGCGCCCCAAGGAACTCAGGCGCGGGGCGCCCCGCGAGCTGAAGCGTTCCATTGCCTGAGACCACAAAGGAGTACTCCATGGGGCAATCCGCTGGCTCTGCCGGCCGCAGCTCCCGCTGCATCGCACTGGTTGGACCGTACCTCTCCGGCAAGACGACACTGCTCGAGGCCGTGCTCGCCCGCACCGGCGCCGTCACGCGCCAGGGGAGCGTGGTCGACAGGAACACCGCGGGAGACGCGACCCCCGAGGCGCGCGACCACGGCATGAGCGTCGAGCTCAACATCGCGGATGCGACGTTCCTCGGCGACGGCTTCACCTTCATCGACTGCCCCGGCTCGATCGAGTTCCAGCACGAGGGCGCCCTCGCACTCACGGCGTGTGATGCAGCCGTCGTCGTGAGCGAGCCCGACCCCAAGCGCGTGCCGGCGCTGCAGCTCATCATGAAGCAGCTCGAGGACCGCGGCATTCCCCGCTTCCTGTTCCTCAACAAGATCGATTCCTTCGACGCGCAGGTGCGCGACCTGCTCCCCATCCTGCAGCCCGCGAGCGCCCAGCCCCTGGTGCTGCGCCAGGTCCCGATCTGGGAGAACGGCAACGCCTCCGGCTTCGTCGACCTGGCGCTGGAGCGCGCCTTCAGCTACCGCAAGCAGGGCAACTCCGACGTGATCGAGATGCCGACCACGGTGAAGGAGCGCGAGTCGGAAGCGCGCTTCAAGATGCTGGAGCAGCTCGCCGACCACGACGACGAGCTGATGGAGCAGCTGCTCACCGACTCCCAGCCGCCGCGCGACAAGGTGTTCGCCGACCTCGTCAAGGACGTGCAGGACGGCCTGATCGTGCCCGTGCTGCTCGGCTCGGCCAACAACGGCAACGGCATCCTGCGTCTCCTCAAGGCGCTGCGCCACGAGGTCCCCTTCGTCGACCGCACCGCCAGGCGGCTCAAGCTGGAGAATGCCAAGTCCGCTGCGCACGTCATCAAGACAATGTACACGCCGCACGGCGGCAAGATGAGCGTCGTGCGGGTGCTCGCCGGCGAGTTCGGCGAAGGCACCGTGGTGTACGGCCCGCGCGCGGAGGAGCGCGCCGCGGCGGCGTTCTCGCTGCAGGGCCAGGACGCCAGGAAGCGCGCGCCCGCCAAGGCCGGCGAGACGGTGGCGCTGGGCCGGCTCGAGAAGACACTTTCGGGCGAGACCCTGTCGACCGACAAGGCGGGCAGCACGCAGATTGCCGCGCCGACCCCGCCGCAGCCTGTCTATGGCATCGCCATCGGCGTCAAGGACCGCAAGGACGAGGTGAAGCTCACCGGCGCGCTGGCGAAGCTGATGGAGGAGGACCCCTCCATCAGCCTGGACCACGCCAAGGACACGCACCAGATGGTGCTGTGGGGCCAGGGCGAGATGCACCTGCGCGTCGCCTTGGAGCGCCTGAAGCGCAAGTACGGCGTGGAGGCTGAATCGAAGCCCCGGCAGGTGCCCTACAAGGAGACGATCCGCAAGGGCGTGGAGAACGTGCGCGGCCGCCACAAGAAGCAGTCCGGCGGGCACGGCCAGTTCGGCGACGTGGTGCTCGACATCAAGCCGCTGCCGCGCGGCTCGGGCTTCCAGTTCGCCGAGACCATCACCGGCGGCGTGGTGCCGAGGCAGTTCATCCCCTCGGTGGAGATCGGCGTGGAGGACTTCCTGCAGAAGGGGCCGCTCGGCGGCTTCCCGGTGGTCGACGTCGCGGTGACGCTGACCGACGGCTCCTACCACGCGGTCGACTCTTCCGACATGGCCTTCCGCCAGGCCGGGCGCATCGGCATGCAGGAAGGCCTGCCCAAGTGCAGCCCCGTCCTCCTGGAGCCGGTGATGGAGGTGGAGATCGCCATCCCCTCGGACGCCACCGCGCGCATCAACGGCATGATCCCGCAGCGGCGCGGGCAGATCCTGGGCTTCGATGCGCGCGAGGGCTGGCCGGGCTGGGACGTGGTACGCGCGCAGATCCCCGAGTCGGAGATGGCCGACCTGATCGTGGAGCTGCGCTCGGCGACCGCGGGCGTCGGCACCTACACGGCGAAGTTCCACCACCTGGCGGAGCTCACCGGCCGTCTCGCCGACAACGCGCTCGCCGCGCTCAAGGCCGAGGCCGAGTAGGTTGGGGATTCCCTCTCCCCGCTTGCGGGGAGAAGGATACGCGACTCGATCCTGCGGGCCCAGCCGTGCCATGAGGGCCCGCAGCTCCTCGCAATGCCCGTCGCTCGCGCATTGCGGCCCCAGCCCCTATACTGACGCCCAAGGTCGTCAGCAACGACGCAAGCAACGTCAAGGGGGGAGCCATGATCCGCCGTTGTGCCAGAGCCTTGTCCGCAGCCTTGTCCACTGCCTTGTCGAGCCTGCTTCTCGTCTCTGCCGCAGCGGACCTGGCGACCAGTGCAGGTGCGCAGGAGTTTCCGAGCCGCACGATCCGCCTGCTCGTCGGCTTCCCCGCCGGGGGCCCGAGCGACGTGCCCGCCCGCATCATCGCCGAGAAGATGCAAAAAGCCCTGGGTCGGGCGGTGGTGGTGGAGAACAAGACCGGGGCCTCCGGCATGATCGCCCTCAACGACATGCTGGGCCAGCCGCGCGACGGGCATACCCTGCTCTTGTGCTCCTACCTCGATGTGTCCAACACGCTGCTCTTCAAGAAGGTGGCCTACAAGCTCGCCGACATCGCGCCGGTCAGCCTGGTGTCCAAGGCCTACTACGCCTTCACGGTGCCGACCTCGCTGCCCGTCAACAGCATGAAGGCGTTCATCGCCTATGCGAAGGAGCGGCCCGGCAAGCTCAACTACGGCAAGGTCGGCGCCGGCTCGGTGACGGAGCTGCTGGCCAAGCAGCTCGAGAAGGTGGCGGGGATCTCCATGGTGGGCGTGCCGTTCAAGGGCACGGGGCCGGCCCTGCAGGAGGTGATCGCCGGGCGGCTGGAGCTCACCGTCACCCCGCTGGCGCTGGCCCTGCCGCAGCACGAGGGCGGCAAGGTGAAGGTTCTGGGCCTGACGAGCACCGAGCGGCTCCCGGTGCTGGCGAAGGTGCCGACGCTGGTCGAGCAGGGCGTGCCGATCTCCAACTACGGCTGGTGGGGCATGTGCGCCGCCTCGGGAACACCGCAGCCCGTGCTCGACAAGATCAACAAGGTCGTGGTCGACGCCGTCAATACGCCCGACTACAGCTCGACGATGGGGAAATCGGGAACCATTGCCGCCGCCTCCACGCCCGGCGAGCTCGGCAAGATCTTCGGCGAGACCGTGCGCGACTTCGACCGCCTGATCAAGGACCTCGGCATCAAGCAGCTGGAGTAGCAGGGGCGCTCGTGGCGCGCGGGCTCCCTCTCCTCGCAGGCGGGGAGAGGGGACCGGGCGGCGCTTGCGGCGAGCGGCCTCCCTCTCCCGCGCCACCTCCGGCTTGTTATGAATGGTCGGAGCCCTAGAGGCCCAGGAGGGACGCCGCAAGCGCGAGCGTCCACATCGTGATCGCGACGAGCGACGTCCACAGCGCGAAGGTGAGGTAGGTCTCGCGCAGCACCGCCGAGGTCAGCTGCTGGGCGGAGGCGGCGGGCGGCCTGTCCTCCGTCGGCAGGTAGAGCCACATCTCGGTGCGCCGGTAGGGCTTCCAGCGCGCCTCCAGCGCCTTCAGCAGCAGGATGCCGGTCATGATGAGCGTCAGCACGCCGCCGGACGTGAAGGCGATGCGGGGAGCGAACGAGACGCCGATCATGAAGCAGAAGATGGCGAGCGAGCCGAAGGCGCAGGCCCGCAGTACCGTCTCGAAGGCGACCCGGCGCATGGTCTCCATGGCAGCGTCTCCATGGGCAGCAATATGGGCAGCAATCCCGTAGCTCCAGCCCTGGAAGGGCCGCTCGCCGGCTGCCACTCGAGGCTACGACTAAAGTAGTAGCCGATCTACGGTGGCCGCATTCACAATTGCGTGGTCATGAAAAACGATCGAGCCGCTCAGAGGCCGATGCGTATGAAATTGCCGATGGCGGGGACTGCCAGGAGGGCGGTGCCGGCGAGCCAGATCCACAGCGAGGTCTCGGTGGAATCCTCCTTGGCCCCGATGAAGCGCTCGTAGATGGCGGCCGGAATGCCGCCGAGAATGATGGTCGCGGTCGCCACCATCAGGTTGGCGAACAGGCGCGTGGCGCCGGGGTTGCCGAACAGAAGCGCCGGCGACATCACGATAGCGTGGACCCAGGCGAACAGGAACCAGCTCGCATTGAACATGCCATTGATCATGCCGAAGAAGGCGATGCCTGCGTAGTACCAGTGCCGGTCCACGACCTAGCCTCCCGCCCGCGGCAGCAGCCCGAGCCAGGCGAACCCGAAGAGCATCAGGACGCGCAGCCAGAACAGCCAGACGAACCCGAGCAGCCACACCACCACCGGGGCCGCCGCGCGCGGGGTCAGCGGAGTGATGGCAGCGACCAACGGATCGGTGAGCCGGCAGAAGAAGCGCCAGATGTAGTTGGTGGAGTCCGGCTCCAGGATCAGGCCCAGGAGGACGCGGCCGAGCAGCGTGTACATCAACGCCGCCAGCACGAAGTTCGGCAGGTGGTAGTACCAATAGGTCAGAAAGGTGTTCGTTGTGCCCACGGATCGGTTCCCCTCCAGCCGGTCCCAGAGGATGGTGGCTCCCGGTGCCTTCGGCAAGTCCCGCCGAGCCGCAGCGCGCCCGAAACGAAGGCGGGGCCGCGAACGGCCCCGCCCGAGCTTCTCAGCCAAAGGCCGGGTCAGGTCTTCTCTTGGAGCACCGTCTGGCCGCGCGGCTTACGGATCTCGTCGACGAAGGCCTGCATCGCCGCCGACGGCGCCTTGGTGAACAAGCTCACCACGTATATCACCAGGAAGCCGAGCGGCATCCCCAACAGACCGCAGTTGATGTTGTTGAGGTTGAACCACCCGACCTTGCTCGCCAGCGGATGGTTGCCGCGTGCGAAGGTATCCAGGGCGTTCGGCTGCGCCATGACCTCCGCCATGTTTGGAACCAACAGGTTACCCGACCTCGCATCCAGGAGAGACGTCATGCCGAAATACTTGACCCCGAACCCCGGGAAGTACCTGGTGCAGACGAGATAGAACAGGCACAAACCGAAGCCGGCGATCATTCCCCATACCGCCGCGGCGGTCGTCGCCCGCTTCCACCAGATGCCCATCACCAGGGCCGGGAAGTTTCCGGCCATGGCGAGCGAGAATGCCCATCCCACCATGGCCAGGATGTCACCCGGCTTGGTGGCCGCGAGCGTCGCGGCGGCGACCGCCACGAAGATCAGCAGGATGCGGGCCACCAGCAGGCGTGTGAAGGTCGCCGCGTTGGGAGCGAGCATCTTGTAGTAGAACGTCGTGGCTGAGCGCGTTGGCGATGGCGAGCAGGAGCCCGTCGGCGGTGGAGAGCGCCGCCGCCAGACCGCCGGCGGCGACCAGGCCCGACACCACGTAGGGGAGACCGGCAATCTCCGGCGTGGAGATCACGATCAGGTCGGTGTCGATGGCGAAGTCCTGCAGGCGCAGGACGCCCGGATGCGCCGAGCCGCAGTTCGCCAGCACCACCTGGAGGCTCTCGGCCGCCTTGCCGCAGATGTCGAGAAGACCGCGGCCCGGGATCAGCGGGTGCGCGATGCTGCCGTAGGAGAACACCCACTGTGGAAGGTCCTTGAGCGGGATGCCGATCAGGTTGGTGTACACCTCGAGCTTCGAGAACGCCGCATAGGCCGGCGCCGAGAAGTAGAGGAGGAAGATGAAGAGCAGCGACCAGGCCACCGACTTGCGTGCCTCACGCACGGTAGGCGTGGTGAAGTAGCGCATCAGGATGTGCGGCAGGGACGCCGTGCCCACCATCATGCAGAAGATGATGCCGAAGAAGTTGAGCGGCGAGTAGTTGATGAAGGGCTCGATGTGCGGCTTCAGCGCGGCCACCGTCGCCAAGCCGGTCTTCAGCATCTCCTGCTCGCGCGCGGTGATGTCCGCGATCGCCTGCCCGTAGGTGAGCTCCGGGATCGGGAAGCCGTACTTCTTCGTGGACAGCCAGATGATCGGCGTGAGGTAGGCGACGATGAGCACGATGTACTGCGCGATCTGCGTCCAGGTCACCGCGCGCATGCCGCCCAGCATCGAGCACAACAGGATGCCGGCGAGGCCCACATAGACGGCAATCTCGAAGTTGATGCCGAGGAAGCGCGAGGCGATGAGGCCGGTGCCGTAGACCTGCGCCGTCACGTACGTGAAGGAGCAGCACACCAGCACGATGACGGCGATGAAGCGAGCGAAGTTGCCGCCGAAGCGGAACGCCATGAAGTCGGGGACGGTGTAGGCACCGAACTTGCGCAGGTAGGGGCCTACGAGGATCGACACCAGCACGAAGCCGCCGGTCCAGCCGAGCACCCAGGCGATGCCGTCGTAGCCGAACAGGAACAGGGTGCCGGCCATGCCCACGAAGGAGGCCGCCGACATCCAGTCGGCGCCCGTCGCCATGCCGTTGTAGAAGGCGGGCACGCGCCGTCCCGCCACATAGTACTCGGAGACCTGCGCCGTACGCGTCGCGACGCCGATGATGGCGTAGACCGCGAGCGTGAAGAACACGAACAGGTAGCCGAGAACGCGGTTTGGAACCCCGAGCTGCTCGATGACGGCTACGAAGACGACGAAGGCCAGGAAGCTGAGCGTATAGATGCCGTAGAGACGCCCAAGGCTCCTGGTGAAGTCCCTGGTTGCAGATTGCGTTGTCATTGCTGTGTCCCCCTCAGTCGTCTTCCGCCACGCCGTGCTGGCGATCGATGCGGTCCTGCTGCCAGGCGAACACGAACAGCATCACCACGAATACGATCAGCGAGCCCTGCGCCGCCATGTAGAAACCGAGCGGGAACTTGAGGTACGGGATGGTGTACTGGTTCAACTCCTTCACGAACATGTGGACGATGTAGCCGAAGAAGAACCAGACCCCGAGATGCGCCAGCATCAGCCGGGTGGTCCGCCTCCAGTGGGTTTTTTCATTGTCGCTGAGCATGTACGTATGATCCTCCCCTTGGTGTGCACGGCCCATAGCACCGGCCGAAGGGAGGAGCCTGCTGCGACATCCCCCCGGCGCCGCTACATTCCGCTCGAAGCTCGAGCCGCCCGGGGACTCCCGCCGAGAAGGCTCAATATTTGCACCAAAAGGCTAGCATTGTGCCGCGATGACGCCTCATAATACTTTCGTCCAAAGAGCACGGATAAGAAAGGTGGACAGCTGATGAAATGGCGCGATCTCCTGTTTCGGCGCCAGCCCCCGATCGCCGAGATCGAGGCGCTCGCCGATTTCATCGACGAGCAGTCTGCCTTCCTGGTCCAGAAGGGAATCTACGAGTACTCGCGCGCGCGTGCCGGGCACTACTTCAAGGTGCTGTTCACGGAGCCCGAGTTCCGCGAGGCCCTCGAGCGCGCGCGCTGGACCACCTACCCGATGGGACTCGCCATGGTGGGAGAGCTGATCGAGGGCATGCTGCGCGGCCACGCCGGCGCCGATCCCGCGCTGCAATGCGGCAGCCTCCATGCGCTGGTGTTGTCGGTATTCGACCGCTATCCCGCGCCTGCGGCGCTCGCCGCGCACGCGTGGGGCGATTCCCGCGCCGAGCTTGCAACACGCCTGCAGCAGGTCGGGCTGCATCCGCCGAAGCGGGTCATCGACGTTCCCGAGCCCTACGCGCGCCGGTACTGGGACCTGATGCCGATCCACAAGGAGATACGCAGCCGCGACTTCCAGACGACGCGCAGCTATCTCAAGCTGACGCTGTGCAACATCCACGAGGAGCTTACGCGGCGCGCCGACGTGGCGGGCATGGCGCGGCTGCTCGTCGAGGCAGGGACCGGCGACGCAGCGGCCCTCTCTCCGGCGGCTGGCGAGTAAGTTGGGCCAACTCCGGCGAAGGCCGGAAGCAGACCCAACGCGGCGCGATTGATGCGCCATCGTGTGCCGGGTCTTGAGCTCAGATCTATGATGTCCGAAGCCGGTAGATTGCCGTGTGCAAGACCCTCGCGACGGCCGTGCCGTTGGCGATGATCAGGACGTCGAGATCAGCCAGACGGTGACCCTTGCGCTCGTAGTTGGCGGCGACGCGTGCGCGCGCCGACAGCTCGTCGCCGATGCGGGCGGCTCCGAAATTTGTAACCTTGCTGCCCGTATGAATCCAAGGCGGCAGGACGACGTTCTCTCTGAGCGCCAGGTTGCACAGGCGTAACAGCACGCCGGGATGCGCCAGCCCTTCGCCGGCATAGATCGGATCGGCCTCGCGAATACCGCGCAGGTAGTTGGCCGCATGGTCGGCTGCGAGCTGGAACGGTCTGACGCTGAGCCAAGTCCCGGCCGCGAGGCTCGTCTCGTCCGCGGGCGGGCGCTCGGCGGGCGCGGGACAAATCTCGAAGTCATCGACAGCGGGCGGGCGCTCGGCTCGGTCCGCCAGTGACGCAGAGCCGGTCGCGCAGAGCGCGTTTTCGCTCTCCACCTCGAGATCGAGCCCGCCGTCGGCCTCCCTGGCAGTCACCACCGCGAGCCGGCCGTCGTAGACCGGCTTCAAGAAGCGGCACTCGATCTGGCCGCGCTCCAGCCAGGCCCGGCCCCAGCGCCCGACCACGGGATGGCAGGCGTAGGCGTAGATCTCCACGCCCGGAACGAGGCCGCCGGCGAAGCCCAGGGTCCGCGCCACGCTATCGTCGTGAATCTTGTTCTCCGACGCGTGCGAGAGATTGGTGGCCTCAACGGTGTAGGTCATCGAGAAGCTTGCGTTCATGGCACCTTCCAACACCCCTCCTCAAACCTGTTTCGCCGCCAGCCTGCGGATGTCCGCTTCCAGGTCGTCGATCTGCGGCGTCCAGCCGAGGTCGGCGCGGATGCGTACCCCGCGGGTGCGAGCGTTGGAGGCATACGTCCAGAGCGCGCGCTGACCCCACGCGGCGACCGCCTCGTCGAGGCTGACGCTGGCGGTCGGGACGCCCAGCACGCGGCCGATCATGGCGGCCAGCTCGCCCCAGGACATCTCTCCGCTCTCGGGATAGTAGAGCGCACCGGGCACGGGGCTCGCCAGGGCGGCCACGCAGGCGGCGGCGATATCGTCGATGTGGCAGCGGCTCCAGCGGGCAAGGCCGGCGCCCACATAGCGGGCAACGCCGTGCGCGCGGGCATCGCCGACGAGGTGCGGCACCTGCACGCTCTCGCGCCCCGGCCAGGCGCGGCGGCCCATAGATCAGCGGGCAGCACATCACCACCGTGCGGCAGCCCCGCTGCGCAGCCTCCTGCACCGCCATGTCGACGGCACGCCGGCCCGCCCGCTCGGGGATCGGCGCGAAGGCGCTGGTCTCGTCGAGGATGGCTCCACCGGCGGCACCGGCGGCGTGGTCGGCGGTGACGCTGATGCCGCTGGTATGGATGAAGACCTTGGCGGTCCCGTCGATGGCCGCAAGGATCGTCTGCACGCCGGCCGCATGATCGGAATCCGCGGCGTTGACGACCGCATCGACCGGCTCGATGGCGCCGATGAGACTCGGGGCATCGTCGAGCGAGCCCGGACGAACGGCGAGACCGGCCCTCTCGAGGGCGTCGGCATCCGTCGTGGGTCGCACCAGCGCCTCCACGGCGTGTCCCGCGCGCAGGAGGGCGAGCGCAACCGTCCCGCCGATGAAGCCCGAGGTGCCGATGACCAGAACGCGCATGTCGCGAAACCTCAGTCGCACGAAACCGAACCCGGACAGCGCACACTTATCGCATGGCCCTTCCTCGACTCAAAGGCTGGGGGTCGCGGTTGGAATGTGTTGGGTCTTCGCTACCGCTCGACCCAACCTACGGCGCGCGGGGGAAGGGACTTAGCGCAGGCTGCCGCAGAACCTCTGGATGCGGCCGCAGGCGTCCTCCAACTCGGCGTTGGAGGCGGCGTAGGAGACCCGGAAGAAGGGGCTCATGGCGAAGGCGGCCCCGTGCACCACCGCCACGCCCTCGTCCTCCAGGAGCGCCAGCACGAAGTCCTCGTCGGTGGCGATCTTGACGCCCTTGGGCGTGGTCTTGCCGATCACGCCCGCGCACGAGGGATAGACGTAGAACGCTCCCTCGGGCTTCGGGCACTTGATGCCCTTGGCCTGGTTCAGCATGGACACCACAAGGTCGCGCCGCTCGTTGAAGGCCTTGGCATTGCGGGGGATGAAGTCCTGCGGGCCGTTCAGCGCCTCCACGCCAGCCCACTGGATGATGGACGAGGGGTTGGAGGTGGACTGCGACTGCAGCTTGCACATGGTCTTGATGAGCGGCTCCGCCCCGCCCGCGTAGCCGAGGCGCAAGCCCGTCATGCAGTAGGCCTTGGAGAAGCCGTTGAGCGTGAGCGTGCGCTCGTACAGCCCCGGCTGGATCTGGGCCGGCGTGTAGAAGGTGCGGCCGTCGAAGAGCAGGTGCTCGTACATGTCGTCGGTGAGCACCCAGACGTGCTGGTTCTTGGGCTGCATGAGCACATCGGTGAGGGCCTTCAGCTCCTCCCCGCTGTAGGCGGCCCCGGTCGGGTTGCAGGGCGCATTGAAGATGAACCACTTGGTCTTGGGCGTGATGGCGGCCTCGAGCGCCTCAGGCAGCAGGCGGTAGCCGTCCTCGATGCGGCAGGGCGCGAACACCGGCTTGCCGCCGCCGACCAGCACGATGTCGACGTAGGACACCCAGCAGGGCGCCGGGATCACCACCTCGTCGCCGGGGTTCAGCGTGCAGAGCAGCGCGTTGTAGAGCACCTGCTTGCCGCCGGTGCCGACCGAGATCTGGGATGTCTCGTAGTCGAGCCCGTTCTCGCGCTTGAACTTGGCGCAGATGGCGGCCTTGAGCTCGGGGATGCCGTCCACGTCGGTGTACTTGGTCTTGCCCTCCTTCAAGGCGCGGATGGCCGCGTCCTTGATGTTGTCGGGCGTGTCGAAGTCGGGCTCGCCGGCCGACAGCGAGATCACGTTGCGGCCCTTGGCCTGCAGCTCGCGCGCCTTGGTCGCCATGCCGATGGTCTGGGACGGCGAGATGCGGTTGACGCTGTCGGCGAGAAAACGGGCGGGAAGGGCTCCCATGGCGGCCTCTCTGGTGCCTCGGCTAGGGTTGGAATGTCGCAGCAATCGGGCGCCACTCGGCGCAGAACTGGCCGAGCGCATCGCGGTCCGCTCAGCTAGACGACAGAATGAATTCACAGGCCATCTCGGCGACCCTCGATCGAATTTCAATAGCCTGCCAGGGGTCGGAATGCCGCAACATCGGCAGACGGCGGACCCTACGCCGCACCGCATGCAAGTCAAGCGGGCAATGGGGGAGCTGCAGAGGTCGGCAGCGAGGGTAGTCCCTCGCCTCCAACGGTGCTGTCGAACGACAGCGTCGGCGCGGGGTCTGACCCTTTCGTCAGCGCGTGTTCATGGCGGTGGGGTCGACCTCGCCGGAAGGTCACGCCTCTCGTCTCCTCGCCGTAGAAGTCGACGTGGATGTGGTTGCCGTCGGGGTCGTGGATGTTGATCTGCACGCCCTCGGCGCCCTGCACCTTGCGCCCGTCGTAGGGCACCTTCTCGCGGTCGAGGCGCGTGAGGAACTCCTTCAGGCCGACGGCGTCGAAGGCGAAGTGCTCGAGCTGCAGCATGCCCTCGTTCTCCGGCAGCCTGTCGACGCCGACGAGGTGCACCACCGCGTTGCTGCCGCAGTAGAGCCAGGCGCCGGGAAACGGGAACGGCGGCCGGTCGCCCGCGGGCATGCTGAGCACGCGGTCGTACCATTCCACCAGGCGCTCGACGTTGGTGGTGTGGATGTTGACGTGATTGAGCTTCATCATTTGCACGGCCATGGCGCGTCCTCCGGTGCGGTGCTTGCGGTCAGGCTAGCCGATTGCCCCGGGCCCGCAAAGTGCCGGGCTGCCCGCGCCCGCGGCCCTATTTCGGCTGCCAGGGGCGAGCTCCGCCGGTGCCGAGAGGCTCGCAATCGCGCCCGCGCGCTCCAGCTTCCTCCTCACGTCGTCGTTGGCGAGCACCTGCTGCAGGGCGGCGACGATACGGGTGAGGATGTCGGTCCCGCCGCCGGACCCGAGCCCGACCAGGATGCGAACCGGCTTGCTCGGCCAGGACCCTGATCGTTCCTGGGCCTCGGCGATGGCGAGCTGCGCACAAGACAGGGCGACGGTGGCGACGGCGGCCCGCCAGAGCATCCTCATGGTCCCTCCTTCGAACGTTTCTTGTTCTTGCACTCAGTATGAAGTATTTCATCATGCCTCTCAACCTTCGCATGCTCGCCGACCGTGCATCCGGCGGGCAGGGGTCAGTCGGATCCGGCAGAGATCGGACTGGCCGAGATCGCCGCCCGCGGGCCTGGGCCATGCCGCCCGAGAGCCCCAGAAGGGCCGTGGCCGCACCTCATCAGCGCCTGCGGGGCAATCGGTGAGCGCCGCCGCGCCGCCAGGCTGCGGCGACATTCCTGTTGGTGCCGCTGCCTTGCGGGCACCGGAGGGGCGCGAGAGGCGTTATACTGCGGCCGAGACAAGCCGCTGGGCACCGAGGGAATGGCAGGGATGGCGCTGCATCTGATCAAGCTGTGCGTCGGCTGCGACTCGATCGAGGACCTGGCGTCGTGGCAGGAGGAGCGGCTCAAGCAGCGCCGCGAGGCCGGCGAGAGGCGCCCGCAGCTCTTCCACCGCACCTTCCAGACGCCGAAGCGGCGCGCGGAGCTGCTCGCCGGAGGCTCGCTCTACTGGGTCATCAAGGGCCTCGTGCAGGTGCGCCAGCCGCTCGCCGACATCACCGAGGGCACAAAGGAGGACGGCACGCCCTGCTGCCTCCTGATCTTCAAGCCGGAGCTCATCCCAGTGCGCCCGGTGCCGCGGCGCGCCTTCCAGGGCTGGCGCTATCTCGACCCCGACGAGGCACCGCCCGACCTCGAGGCCCGCTCCGCCGCCGGCATCGGCGCCATGCCGCCGAGCCTCAGGAGGCAGCTCGCCGAGCTGGGGCTGATCTAGACGGCGCTTATCATCAGCGCCCCGCAATGCTGCCCGTAATGTTGCATGTGCGGCGGGGGCGTGCCCCGCCCTGATCGCGCACGCCCGCGGATGGCCTCTCCCGCTCGCCAGGAAGCGATTTGAGGGCAATCGTGGCCTTTGCCAGTCCCTGGGAGCCCGACGGGCTCCCCCTGCCCACGGCGCCCGGGAACGCGCGCGCCTGCGTTGACATATACAAATCGCCGAAGGACCCTCCCTGACGTGCGTCGCGCCAGTTGCAGCTGCTTTGCAACACGCCGGCTGGTCGGCACAGATGCCAGCGCAGGTGCAGCGCCCTCTCGCAGGGATCGAGACCTGGCAAGAGTGCCCGAGCCGCGAAATCGCAAAACGATCTCGCGGCTCGGAATTTCACCGCCTGACGGCGCGCACCGGCTTCATCCCGCGCGCTACTTCGCCGTCTCGTAGGGGTAGATCATCTTGCCCGTGGAGAACCGCGGGGGGCCGACGATGGTCTGGGTGGCCATGCCGCGGAACTGATCGAGCGAGTTGTCCTTGATGCCGTGGTACTGCACCACCAGGAAGCGCAACTCCGCCCACTCGCCCTGCTTGCCGAACCTGATGTCGCCCATGATGGTCTTGAAGGTAGTCTTGCGGAAGTAGTCGGCGAGCTTCTCCTCGTCGAGCGTATTGGCACCCTTGATCGCCTGCTCCATCAGCTGCACGTAGGCATAGCCCCAGGTGCCGAGATAGAAGCCGAGCGGATCGACCTTCTCGGCGCCGGCACGCGCCTGGTACTTCTTCAGGAACTCGTTGACGCCGGGATACTCCATGGTCTTGGCCGGCACCCAGGTCTCGTAGTTGGTGATGCCGTTGAGCAGGGGCCCCAGCTGCTGCTTGAACACGGTCGCCTGCAGGCCGACCATGGCGCCGCCGACGATCTTGGCCTTGAACCCGACCTCCCCGATGGAGCGCACGAGCCCCACCGAGTTCGAGCGGGTAGGAGCAGAACACGGCCACGTCGGGGCTCACCGCCTGCACCGCGCGAATGATCGGCGCAAAGTCGGTGGTGGCAGGCGGATAGGTCTTGTCGTAGACGATCTTCAGGCCCGCCGCCTTGGCGTTGTCGCGCGCGCCCTCGCAGACGTTGCGCCCGAACTCGGCGTCAGCCGCCGCCAGCGAGACGGTCTGGGGCTTGGGGTTCTGCTGCATGGCCACGTCGAAGAACGGCTTGGTGAAGGCCGGCTTCGGCTCGGGGCCGGTCGGGATCATGGCGAAGTACTTGTCGTAGTTGAGCTCGCTGTTGACCCCGGTGCCGAACAGGCCCGGAAACAGCTTGCCGCGCTCCTTGGCGAGCCCGATCGCCGGCGCCAGCATGCCGGTGGCATAGCCGCCCATTATCAGGTTCACCTTGTCGATGTCGAGCAGCTTGGCGTAGAGGCCCGGCACCGTGGCGCCGTTGCTCTGGTCATCGTAATAGACGAGCTTCACGGGACGGCCGAGCAGGCCGCCCTTGGCGTTCACGTCCTCCTCCCAGATCTTCATGCCGAGCAGCGCCGACTTGCCGTTGGGGGCAAGCTGGCCGGTGAGCGACATGCCAAAGCCGATCCTGATCGGCTCCTGCGCGCCCGCCGGTGCGGCGAGCATCGCCGTCAGAAGTGCTGCCCCCGCAGCCGTACGCCAGACCGCGCGAAAGCTTCCCTTCCCTTGCATCTCGTTTCCTCCCTGTGCCCCGCTCGTATCGCGACGGCCAACGATTTTCTTCGCGTCCCATCTAGGCGCAAAACTCACACAGCGCCAAGAGCGCGCCGGACGCACCGGGCCGCTGTTGGCACACCGATCATTGGGACCAGTCCCGCGTGCGTGCCGCACTCCCCCGCGGGACCAGAGCCGGCATCGGCGGCACCCGCCCGGAGCAGCCTGCAGCGCAGGAGCCGCAACCGTTCCGGGCAGATGGCAACTGTGTCAACTCACGTGTGGAACTGATAGCTCGCGGGCACCCAGCGGTAGCCGGTGCCGGCCTTCTCCACGTAGCCGAGCGAGGGGAAGGGCATGTGGTAGCCGATCACGGCGAGCTTGTCGGTCGACACCATGTCGAAGACGCGCCGGCGCGTCCTGGCGCCCTGCTCCTTGTCGTGGTCGAAGCCTACGTGCCAATCCGGCTGCTGGACCGAGAACACGCTGTTGTTGGCCACGTCGGCCCAGTTGAGCGCGCGCTGGCCCTGGCTCTCGATGTGGAAGGCCATCATGCCAGGGGAGTGCCCGAACACCGGGACGGCGCGGATGCCCGCCACCACGTCGCCCTCGCCGGTCAGGAAGGTCGACTTGTCGGCGAGCGGCGCTGCGACCTTCATGAACTGGTCGCGGTTGGCTGCGCGCGGACCGAGGTTCTCGCCCTTGCGCCAGTAGTCGAACTCCACCTGGCCGAACACATAGCGGGCATTGGGATAGCTCGGCGTGCCGCCGTCGCCCTCCATCAGCCCGCCGATGTGATCGGGATGGCCGTGGGTGATGACGACGACATCGATCTGCTCGGGGCGGTAGCCGGCCGCTGCCAGCAGGTCGCGCAGCTTGCCCGCCGTCGGCATGCGCCCCTTGCCGTTGCCGGTGTCGAACAGCACCAGCTCCTTGCCGGTGTTGACGATGGTGTTGGTGAAAACCGTCTCGAGGCTGGTGGGCGGCAGGCTGTTGGCCCTGGCGAAGGCCTGCACCGTCTCGGGCGTCTGATTGTTGCCGAAGATCGGGTGCGGACCGGGCCCGATGCGGTACCCGTCCAGGATGTTGGTGACCTCGAAGGCGCCGAGCTTGAAGCGGTAGACGGTGGGGCGCACCGGCCCCAGCATGGGAGCGGCGGCCTGCGCCGCGCCCGCCAGGGTCCCGAGCGCCGCCAGCGACGCTGCTCCGCCCGCGAGCTTGAGCGCCTCACGCCGCGTGATCGCGCCTTGGTTCTGTGACATGGCTCAACTCCTCCCTTGGTTCCTTGGTTGGACACCACCGTGCGCGCCGCCGCGCGCCGGCAGAATCGGACCGACGCGGGGCTCGCCGTCAGCCGCCGCATCGCTTTCTGCGCGCGGAACACTAGCCTATCCGACCCAGCCAAGCCAGCCGGCAATGACCCGGCGAGGGGCAGCGCGCGGGCTCAGATCCACGTCGAGCAGCGCACGCCGTAACCCGGCTGATCCTCGTTGGGCCCGCCATCCATGTCGGTGCATCCGGTGGGGCGCGTCGGCCCCCTGCGGGGCTGGCAGCGCCGGCCTTGCCCGGGCTGGTCCGCCAGGCGCCCGCCATCGAAATCCGAGCAGCCGCTGTTCTGTCCGGGGGGTTGGCAGCTTCGGCCGCGACCCGGCGGGTCTCCAAAGCGCCCGCCGTCGTTGTCCGTGCAGCCGGGCCCCTGTGCCGTGCTCGTCGCGGAGCCGCCGGCGACGGCCAGTGCCGCAACCCCGAGACCCAGCCCGAGGGAGCCCAGAAGCGAACGGCGGGTGAGGCGGCGGCGGGAGGAAATATCGGCGTCGGTGAGGGACTTGGCGGCGGCACCAGAGCCCTCGCCTGCAACATTCGCAGTCTTGCGCAAGGATCGTTGCGAGGGGGCTGCCCCCGGCTTTGGAAACTTCTTGTCCATATGCATTTCTCCAGCGCCCGGCGCGGCTCCGTGCCTGTCAGCCCGCTTCGGCCAAATTATGTCGCAACCAAAAAAGCGCGGCCCTCCCGTCCCCTCGCATCATCCCCCGGACGATCGGGACGGGAGCGCCGCTCACATTCCGTCTACACAGTCTACACACATCAACGCGGCCGGACGGGCTCGCGCCGCGCGGGCGCAGCCCTTCGGCACCGGCATCAGTTACCGGCATCAGTTGCCGAACAGACCCGAGAACACATCGTCGGAGTAGGACGGCTGACGGCGTGCCTCCTTGCGCTCCTGCTTGCCCTGCTTGGGTGCCGAGCTGACCGTGGGAGGCGGCTCGATGGGCATCGGCCGCCCGGAGAGCGCCGCGGAGATCCGCCTGTCGTGCCCGTACACGTCCCCGAACGAGCGCACTTGGCCGTCCTCGCCCGCAACCATGGTGAAGTAGGTGATATGCACGGGGATCTGCTTGGTCAGGGTCACCTCGACGTTGCCACCCCGGGCCATCAGCTCCTTCACGCGCCCGGCGGACCAGCCCTTGTCCTCCTCGAGCAGCACCTCGGCGAAGCGTCCGGGATTGTGCACGCGGATGCAGCCGTGGCTGAAGGTGCGCACCGTCTTGTCGAACAGCTCGCGCTGGGGCGTGTCGTGCATGTAGATGTCGTGCCTGTTGGGGAAGCGGAACTTGACCGCGCCCAGCACGTTGCCGGGCCCCGACGGCTGGACGAAGTTGTACTTCTTGATGTCCACCGAGCTCCAGTCGATCTGGCTGGGGTCGACCGGCCGCCCGTTCTGGCTCACCCGCAGGTTGTGCTTCTCCAGGACTCGGGTGTCGGTGACGCCGCCGCCGATCCCGAAGAAGCCGCCGTCCATGGAGGGCCGCAGATAGGGCAGGATCTCGTTGACCTTGATGGAATCCGGCACGCCCCACTCCGGCCCGAAGATCACGTAGCGCATGTTGGCCGAGAAGATCGTCGTCTGGGTCTCCACCCGGCCGACGATGATCTTCGCCTGGTGCAGCATCTGCCCCCGCTTGAGCACGCGCGTCTGGTACTCGGGGATGTTGTCCCAGACGTGGAACTCGCCCAGGTCCTCGGGCATCCAGCGCCAGCGCTCCATGTTGATGACCAGACGCTGCTCCTCGGAGCCGAACGCGGGCCGCAAGGTCTCGACGTTGTTGAGCGCGCCGCGGGTCCGGCTGTTCAGCTGGCCGTTTGCCCGAAGGCTCTTCGTTCTCTGGAAGGCGGCGACGGCCTCCTGCACGCCGAGGTCGTAGAGGTCCTCGGCCCCTTCCGGCTGCGGCAGCCGCAGACGCTGCCGCAGCAGCTTGACGTGCGGGTGCTGCATGCCGAGCTTCAGCGTCGGCCCGTCCGGGATCCGCACGAGCTTCTCCGCCTTCTCCGGGCCGCGCTCGGCACCCGAGCCGGCGCGGACCTTCAGGAGCGCCTCGCGCAGCAGGCCGAACTGGGCATGCTTGGGATGCAGCTCACGCAGGTAGCCGGCGGGCGCATCGGTCGCCGCCACCTCCTGCAGCACCAGCTTGGGATCGCGCAGCGGCGGCTTCTGGTCGAAGTTGCGGCTCACCTGCACCGGCTCGAGCCGCCCGCCGCGGGCATGGCGCGCGTACTTGAGCACCGCGAGACTGAGCTTGATCTCCGCGTCCGCAAGGGCCGCCGGCGAGCGCTCCGCGAGGTCTGCTGGCGGCAGCTCGAAGGCCTTGGCGGAGAGCCCCCAGTCGTCGGCTTTGGCGATCTCCGCCATGGCATCGCGAACACGCGCGGTATAGCCGTCGGCCGTCACCCAGATCGTCGCTGTTCTCTCGCCGTAGAACGCCACAACCGCGGCGCGGTCGGCCTGCACGACGCCGCGCAGCTTCGCTGCCCCGAGCAGCTGGCGCACCTGGGCGACCAGCGGGTCGAGCTCTACGACCGGTGGCGTGGCGGCGGTCTCTGCGGGGGGCGGGCTGGTGGCGGACTCCGCCGCTGGCGGAAGCGGCGCGAGCTCGGCGGCCGGCGGGGTTGGAGCCGGTTTCGCCTCGGCTGGCGGCGGGGTGGGCGCGGGCTTGGCCTCGCTGGGCGGCGGCTGCCCCACATTCGGCGCGGTCGCGACGCGCGGGAGCCGTGACTGGCTGCCCGATGCAGTCTGCGCGGGCGCCGGCGCCACGCCAATGACGGTCAGGATGGCGGCGAGGCTGACGCACGTAACCAGCGATGACGCTCTGAACATCGTGAACTCTCTCCAGGGTACGCGCGAACCTAACCGGCACCAGCCGCCCTGACCAGCCGCCGCTGCCCCGGGGTTTGGATATCGTGGCATACGCTGGCAATTGCGCAACATCGCCCTCGTCCCAAGCGCTGTGGTTTCAGTCTTCCTTCACCATAGCCCGACATTATTAACGACGTGCCATTGTGTCGACTTTCGCACCCCGCGCCGCAAAAAGGGCCGCAGGCTCGGGGGCGCCCAGCTATACGTCCTGCGGCGACAGATAGATCTTCTCCGCGCCGGGAGTTGCCGCACGTAAAGGGCTGCTGCGCGCCGCCCTGGGTCACGTCGCCGCCCGCCAGGCGGCGGACGAAGGGCCGCAGGCGGCCGGGCGTCACGGGCATGTGATGGCGCACGCGTTCCGCAACCCGGCCGGGGTCGCTAATCTCGCCGCCGGTGCACAGCGTCGCCACGCGAGGGAAAGGCCGATGACACACCTGACACGGCGCCAGGCGCTGGTCGCTCTCGCCGCCACTGCGGCGGCCTCGGCTGCCGCGCGGACGCCTGCCGAGGCCGCCGTTCAAACGGGACGGGCAGCGCCCGACTTCTCGGTGAGCGACACCAAAGGCGCCCGGCATGCGCTGGCCGCCCACCGCGGCAACACCGTGATCCTGGAGTGGACCAACCACGAATGCCCCTACACGGTGAAGCACTACGCCACCGGCAACATGCAGGCGCTGCAGGCGGCCGCCACCGCCTCCGGGGCGATCTGGCTCACGGTCATCTCCTCCCGCCCGCAGACCCAGGGCCATGTCGAGGCGGTGGAAGCCGACCAGCTCACCACCAGCCGCAGCGCCAAGCCGACCGGCGTCGTGCTCGACCCCAGAGGCCAGCTCGGCAGGCTCTACGGCGCCAGAACCACGCCGCACATGTTCATCGTCGACGGGTCGGGGGTGCTGGTCTACATGGGCGCCATCGACGATCGTCCCAGCGCAAGCCACGCCAGCGTCAAGAGCGCCCGCAACTACGTGCGCGAGGCGCTCGATGCAATGGCGGCCGGCCGGCCGATCACGCTCGCCTCCACGCGCCCCTACGGCTGCACCGTCAAGTATTGACGGCCGGCGGGCCGAAGCACGCGCCGCGACCGCCCGATCGCTCGTGAGCAAAATGTAACCTGGCACGGCCATCTTCGCGCCGCGATGTGGCCGGATGTGCTTCGGCACGCTCTGGGGAAAAGCACAACTCAACCACACACGGGAGACTTGAGATGCCTTGGAAGGGGTTGTCGGCGCTGGCGGTTGCGCTGGTGCTTACGGGCGCGCTCGCGGCGAACGCGTTCGCCCAGCGCTGGGACAGGGACGATCGGCGCGACAGGGACGGCGATCGGCGCGATTGGGTGCTGCTCGCGGAGAGGACGGTCAATTTCAGGGTCGACCGCGATGTCATCGAAATCAGGCAGGGGGAGGACTGGTGGCGGGATCGCGGCTTCAGGCGGCTGCACCTGATCGCCGAGCGCAGCGACATCCACTTGCTGTCGCTGCGCCTCGTCTACATGAACGGCTTCTCGGAGAACATCGAGATCGATCGCCTGATCCGCGAGGGACAGGACCAGCCGGTCGACCTGCGCGGAGAGCGGAAGTATCTGCAGCGCATCGAGATGGTCTACCGCTCGCGCCGCAGCTTCGAGGGCCGCGCCGTCATGAAGATCTACGGCGTTCCGGCACGCGTCAGTTCTGGCCCCGGGCCACAGCTTCCGCCGATCGGCGCCGGGCCCGGGCCGGGCGCGGAGTGGGCCGAGCTCGGCTGCAAGCGCGTCTCGTTCCTCGGCGTCGATCGCGACACCATCAGGGTCGGACGCAGCGAGGGCCGCTTCAAAGCGATCCGGCTCACCGTGCGCGGCGCCGATATCCAGTTGCTCGACCTCACGGTCGTCTACGCCAACGGCGCCCCCGACAACCTCCAGGTCCGCTCCCTCCTGCGGCAGGGCGACCGCACGCGCGCGCTGGATCTGAGAGGCCGGGAGCGCTCGATCGACCGTATCGAGATGACCTACGTGACGATCCCGAACTTCAAGGGTCAGGCCACGGTCTGCGCCGAGGGCCTGCAGTAGCGCTGCCTTCGCAGGGAGCAAAAAGACGGGGCTGCCGAATTGGCAGCCCTCTTCGCTTGCGCGACCGACCCCACCCGGTCCGCCCTTTGTGCGCCTGCGAGGCAAATACCGGCCGCTTGCCACAACGGATTCGCGACGGTCCTGCGTTTTCCGAGGGTTGGGAAGCCAGGACTATATTCATTCGACCATCTCATTCTCAATCTGAATAGATTCAGAATGGATCATGAGCGGGGAGAGGGCCTCTTGCGGCCCTCTCGCTTTTTTTGTGGCGCGGACGACGGGGGCTGTCGCGGCGCAACGTTCCGCATGGGTCACGCCCGGAAGACAAACCAGGGAACCCAAAAAATGCCTGCCAAAACGCGCGGCGCTGCGCTTCTCCTGATCCTGCTTCCCGCGGCGGCTCTGGCGCAATCGGCAGCGCCGTCACCTGCGCCGGTTTCTCCCGAGCGCGCGGCAGCGCGCGAGAGGATGCGTGCGGCCTGCTCCGCCGACATGCAGAAATTCTGCGCCGGGATCGAGCGCCGCAAGGGCGCGACCCGCGCCTGCCTCGATCAACACCTAAACGAGCTGTCCGCGGCCTGCCAGACAGCGCGCGCAGAGCGCGCCGCCCTGCGGGCCCGGGAGAAGCGCTGATCGGTCGAGCCAACCTCCCGAGATCCCGGCTCGGAGCGCTGCTCACGTGCCGCTCGCATCGCTCCGGCCGGGATGACTGGTTGGAGAAACAACGTCAGACCCGGAGGGTCAAGCACCGGTCCCGTGGGTTATTTCTGGCACGCGCCCCCGACAACCAGTATCCTTTCCGCCACGGGCCAGGGCTGAGGCAAATTCCCGGAAGGCGCCCTCGATAGCATTGCAATCCTGAACGCACATTCACGAGGAAGCGCCTTCCGACGGTTTGAAACCCGCGGCCGCGTTCAGGGGATAAGCTTCGAGGTCGGGGGCGCGCGCCGGACCGGCGCGGCAAGGTGTAGGGGCGCAATCAGCCAATGCAGCAGTACCATGGGACAGAGCGTCCCGCCGCCACGGGATCGCGGGTGGGCCGGCTGATCAGGCGCACCGTTGCGCTCGCGTTCCTCGCGGCGCTCGCCGGCGTCGTCGTCTACGTCTCGATGCTGCCGGAGGTTCAAAGGCAGCTCACCGGCCGCCGTGCCGCCAGGATGCTCGCGGGCCCGGCCCCGGTCACGGTGGCGCAGGCGCGCATCGACGACGTTGCGCTGTACCTCGAGGGCGTGGGCACCGCCAAGGCGCGCAGCACGGTCACCGTGCGCCCGCAGGTCGACGGCCGCATCCTCAGCATCAGTTTCAAGGAGGGGCAGGAGGTCAAGCGCGGCGACGTGCTCGCCAAGATCGACCCCGCCACCTACCAGGCCCAGCTCGACCAGGCCGTCGCCAAGAAGGCGCTCGACGAGACCGAGCTCGCCAACGCCATCCGCGACCTCGAGCGCTACACCAGGCTCGGCGGCAACATCATCGCCCAGAAGACCATCGACACCCAGCAGGCGCTGGTCGACAAGCTCAACGCCCAGATCAAGGTCGACGACGCCACCATCGCCAATGCCAAGGCCTACCTCGAGTACACCACCATCGTCGCGCCCATCGACGGCCGCACCGGCATCCGCATGGTCGACGAGGGCAACCTGGTGCGCGCCAGCGATGCCGGCATCGTCGTCATCACCGAGCTGCGCCCCGTGAGCGTGCTCTTCACGCTGCCGCAGCAGCAGCTGGCCCAGGTCAACAAGGCGCACGCCAAGGGCGCACTGACGGTCGACGCCCTCGGGCCCGACGGCAAGCAGCTCGATCGCGGCACCCTCAAGGTCGTCGACAACCAGGTCGACCCGGCCACCGGGACGATCAAGATGAAGGCGGAGTTTGCCAACACCGACCTGCAGCTCTGGCCCGGCCAGTTCGTCAATGTGCGCCTGCTCATCGACACCCTCGAGGGCGTCGTGGTGATCCCGACCCCCGCGGTTCAGAGGGGACCCAACAACACCACCTTCGCCTACGTTCTGGGACCCGGAGGACCGCGTGAGCAAGCGGGCCATCACGGTGCCGCACCTCACCGAGACGCAGGCCGTGGTCTCGAGCGGCATCGATGCCAAGGACCGCGTCGTCACGACCGGCTTCACGCGCCTCAAGGACGGTGCCAGCGTCAGCCTGCCTGCCCCCGAGGAGCAGCCGCCCGCCACCTCGGCCGCACCGCCGCCCGCGCCCGCCGAGGCGGAGGCGCGTGGCGGCCTGCGCACGGCCTGCGCCGGCGACATCGAGAAGCTCTGCGGCAGCGTGGAGCGCAGCCGGCGCGCGATCCGGGCCTGCCTGCAGGCCAACGCCGCCCAGCTCTCCGACGCCTGCAAGGCCGCGGCCGCGAGCGCCGAGGAGAGGCCGCGCAGGAGCGGCCTGCGCAAGGCGGAAGGCGCCGGGAAGGAATGAGCGTCTCGGCGCCCTTCATCGGTCGCCCGATCGCGACCTCGCTGCTGACGCTGGCCGTCACGCTGGGCGGCCTGCTCGGCTACCTGTGGCTGCCGGTCTCCTCGCTGCCGCAGGTCGACTTCCCGACCATCCAGGTCACCACCCAGCTGCCGGGCGCCAACCCCGAGACCATGGCGAACCTGGTGACGGCGCCGCTCGAGCGCCAGCTCGGGCAGATCTCCTCGCTCGTGTCGATGTCGTCGACCTCCTCGCACGGCATCAGCCAGATCACCCTGCAGTTCAGCCTCAACCGCGACATCGATGCGGCCGCCCAGGACGTGCAGGCGGCCATCAACGCCGCGGGCTCGACGCTGCCGCGCACGCTGCCCTATCCGCCGACCTACGCCAAGCTGAACCCGGCCGACGCGCCGATCATCACGCTCGCGCTCACGTCCGACACCATGCGCCTGCGCGAACTCTCCGACCTCGCCGACACGCTGATGTCGCCCAGGCTCGCCACCGTCTCCGGCGTCGGCCACGTGTCGGTGCTGGGCGGCATCAAGCCCGCGGTACGCATCCAGGCGGATCTCGCCCGGCTCGCCTCCTACGGGCTCAGCATGGCGGATCTCAGAGCCGCCGTCGTCGCCGCCAATGTCTCGGGGCCCAAGGGCTCGCTCGACGGCAAGTATCAGTACTACGCCATCTCCTCCAACGACCAGATCACCAACGCCGAGGCCTACAAGGCGGTGATCGTCGCCTGGCGCAACAGCGCGCCGGTGCTGCTCAAGGACGTGGCGGAGGTCGTCGACGGGCTCGAGAACAACAAGGTCGGCGGCTGGTTCCAGGACAAGCCCGCCGTCGTCATCGACGTGCACCGCCAGCCCGGCGCCAACGTCATCGACACGGTGAAGCGCATCCAGGCCGAGCTGCCGCGCATCGAGCGCTCGATGCCGACAGGCGTCAGCCTCACCGTGGTCAGCGACCGCACCAGCACGATCCGCGCCTCGGTGCGCGATGTGCAGTTCACGCTCGTCCTCAGCGTTGCCCTGGTGGTGCTGGTCGTGCTCCTGTTCCTGCGCAGCGGGCGCGCCACCGTGATCGCCGGCGTGGCGCTGCCGGTGTCGCTGATCGCCACCTTCGGCGTGATGTGGTTCTGCGACTTCTCGCTCGACAACCTCTCGCTGATGGCGCTGACGATCGGCACCGGCTTCGTGATCGACGACGCCATCGTCATGATCGAGAACATCGTGCGCCACATCGAGCGGGGCGAGAGCCCGCTCCAGGCCGCGCTGAAGGGCGCGAAGGAGATCGGGTTCACGGTGATATCGCTGACGCTGTCGCTGATCGCCGTCTTCATCCCCCTCCTGTTCATGAGCGGCCTCGTCGGGCGCATGTTCCGCGAGTTCGCGCTCACCCTCACCATCGCCGTCGTCATCTCGGCGGTCGTCTCCCTGACGCTGACGCCGATGATGTGCTCGCGCCTCCTGCGCCACCGGCCCGAGCGCAGGCGGGGCTTCGTGGCGCGCTTCTTCAACGGGGCGATGGACCTCGTCGTGCGCGGCTATCACCGCAGCCTCGTGTGGGTGCTGCGGCACGAGCGCGCCACGCTCGTCGTGACGTTCGCCACGCTCGTCGTCACCATCGGCCTCTACCTGATCGTGCCCAAGGGGTTCCTGCCGCTGCAGGACACGGGGCTCGTCACCGCCGTGATGGAGGCCGCGCCCGAGGTGTCGTTCGCGGAGATGCAGCGGCTGCAGAACCGCATCGCCGACAGCGTCCGCAAGGATCCAGACGTGGACGGCGTGGTCTCGGTCGTGGGCGTGAGCGCGCTCAATCCCACGCCCAACACGGGCCACCTCAAGATCGCCTTGAAGCCGCGTGACCAGCGCAAGGCGAGCGTCACGGACGTCGTCGACCGCCTGCAGAAGGGCGTCGGCGGCGTGCCGGGCATGACGGTCTTCTTCCAGCCGGTGCAGGACATCCAGATCTCGACGCGCACGAGCCGCGCGCAGTTCCAGTACACGCTGATGGGCAGCAGCGCCGAGGAGGTCTCCAAGTGGACCGGCCTGCTGGTCGACAAGCTGCGCAACGTGGCGGTGCTGCGCGAGGTCGCCTCGGAGGCCCAGGACGGCGGCTTGCGCGCGTTCGTCAAGGTGGACCGCGAGACCGCGGGCCGGCTCGGCGTGTCGATGCAGGGCATCAACGACGCCCTCAACGACGCCTTCGGCCAGCGCCAGATCTCGACCATCTACGCCCAGGCCAACCAGTACCGCGTCGTGCTCGAGGCGATGGACAAGTACCAGAGCGATCCGTCAGCGCTGTCGCGCGTCCATGTGCCGTCGAGCACCGGGGCCCAGGTACCGCTGAGCTCGCTCGCCACCATCGAGCGGCGTACCGCGCCCCTCGTCATCCAGCACCAGGACCAGTTCCCCGCTGTCACCGTCAGCTTCAACCTCGTCCCCGGCGCCTCCCTCAGCGACGCGGTGGAGGCGATCGCGGCGGCCGAGCGCGAGATCGGCATGCCGACCACGGTCTCCGGCACCTTCTCGGGCGATGCGCTCGAGTTCACCCGCTCGCTCGCCACCCAGCCGTGGCTGATCCTCGCCGCCATCATCACCATCTACATCGTGCTGGGCGTGCTCTACGAGAGCTTCGTCCACCCCTTCACCATCCTCACCACGCTGCCCTCGGCCGGCATCGGCGCGCTGCTCGCCCTGATGTACGTGGGCATGGACTTCTCGTTCGTGGCGCTGATCGGCATCGTGCTGCTCATGGGCATCGTCAAGAAGAACGCGATTCTGATGATCGACTTCGCGCTCGATGCCGAGCGCACGCGCGGCCTCTCCCCGCGCGAGTCGATCGTGGAGGCGGCGCTGATGCGCTTCCGGCCGATCATGATGACCACGCTCGCCGCCCTGTTCGGGGCGCTGCCGCTGGCCCTGGAGTCGGGCACCGGATCGGAGATCAGGAACCCGCTCGGCGTCACCATCGTCGGCGGCCTGCTCCTGAGCCAGCTGCTCACGCTCTACACGACGCCCGTGATCTACCTCGCCATGGAGCGCGTGCGCGCCCGCCTGGCGCCCGCCGGCTACGAGCGCCCGCCCGAGCCCGGGCTGCCCCGGCCCGCGGAGTAGGCGATGAGCTTCTCCCGGCCCTTCATCGAGCGGCCGATCGGCACCACGCTGCTGGCGATCGGCGTGTTCCTCGCGGGCATGGTCGCCTACTTCAACCTGCCGGTGGCGAGCCTGCCGGTGGTGGAGTTCCCCACCATCCGCGTGACAGCCGCGCTGCCCGGCGGCGACCCGGAGACCATGGCTTCGCGCGTCGCCGCCCCGCTCGAGCGCCGGCTCGGCGAGATCCCCGGCGTCAGGGAGATGACCTCCACCAACGCGCTCGGCTTCTCGCGCATCACCATCCAGTTCGATCCGTCGCGCAGCATCGTGGGCGCCGCACAGGACGTGCAGGCCGCCATCAACGCCGCCATCGTCGACCTGCCGGCCGACTTGCCCTCCCCGCCGAGCATCAGGAAGTCCAACCCGGCGGCCGCACCGATCCTGATCCTGGCGCTCACGTCCAAGACCATCCCGCCCGACAAGCTCTACGACGTGGCCGACACCGTGATCGTGCAGCGGCTCTCCCAGGTCGAGGGCGTGGCGGAGGTGACGGCCGCCGGCGCCGAGCAGCCCGCCATCCGCGTCAGCGTCAATCCCATGCTGCTCTCCACCATGGGGCTCAGCATCGAGGACGTGCGCTCCGCCATCGTCAAGGCCAACGCGCTGGCCCCGCTCGGCTTCATCGAGGGTGCCAAGCAGGCAATCGCCATCGAGTTCGAACTCGCAGCTCGGCATGGATGTCGAGGCCTACAGGAGGATAACGGTCAAGACCGTGAAGGGCGACGTGGTGCGCCTGGGCGCGGTGGCCGAGGTCAAGCAGGCAACGCGCAATGCCAGGTCCTCGGCCATGTTCAACAACCAGCCGGCGATCCTGCTCACCATCACCAAGACCCCCGAAGCCAATGTCATCGAGACCGTCGACCGCATCAAGGCCCTGATCCCGACGCTGCAGCGCCTGATCCCGGAGGGCGTCGAGATCTCGGTGCTGTCCGATCGCACCACCACGCTGCGCGCCAGCATCCACGACATGCAGAGGACGCTGGGGCTCTCGATCGCCCTCGTGATGCTCGTGGTCTACCTGTTCCTGCGGCGCTCGACGCCCACGATTGCCGCCGGCATCACCGTGCCCCTGTCGCTCGCCGGCACCTGCGCCGCCATGTGGGCGGCCGGGTTCTCCGTCAACAACCTCACCCTGATGGCGCTCGCGGTGTCGGTCGGCTTCGTCGTCGACGATGCCATCGTCATGATCGAGAACATGTTCCGCAACCTGGAGCGGGGCATGGCGCCGCTGCGCGCCGCGCTGGAAGGCGCGCGCCAGATCGGCTTCACCGTCATTGCCATCAGCGTGTCGCTGATCGCCGCGTTCATTCCGCTCCTGTTCGCCACCGACGCCACCGGGCGCCTCCTGCGCGAGTTCTCCGTGACGCTGGCCTTCGCCGTCGTCATCTCCACGGTGGTCTCGCTCACCGTCACGCCGATGATCTGCGCGCATTTCGTGCGCTCCGGGGCGGCCCCGACCACCAGGCGGGTCGATCGCGTGGTGGAAGGCCTCATGGGCTGGGCGTTGCGCGGCTACGCGCGCACGCTCGACATCGCGCTGCGCCATCGCTTCCTGACGATGCTCGTCATGCTGGCGACGGTCGCCGCCACCGTGAACCTCTACGTCAAGACCCCGAAGGGCACCTTCCCCGAGGACGACACCGGCCTCGTCATCGCCTCCACCAACGCCTCCCCCGACATCTCCTACGAGGCGATGGCGAAGCTGCAGCAGCAGGCGCTCGAGATCGTGCTCGCCGATCCCGCGGTCTCGGGCGTCGGCTCCTCGGTGGGGGGCGCCTCGGGCTGGAACCCCTCGGGCAACCAGGGGCGCATGTTCATCAGCCTGAAGCCGCTTTCCGAGCGCGGCGGCCTCACCACGCAGCGCGTGGTCGACCGCCTGCGCCGCACGGTCGCCCGCATCGAGGGGCTGTTGGTGTCGTTCTACCTGGCGCGCGACATCCGCGTGGGCGGCCGGCAGGGGCGGTCGCAGTACCAGTTCACCTTCTGGAGCCCGGACTTCGACGAGCTCTACGAGTGGGTGCCGAAGATGCTGGAGCGGCTCAGGGGGGTGCCGGGGCTCGCCGACGTCTCCATGGATCGCGAGATCGGCGGGCTGCAGGCCACGGTCAACATGGATCGCCAGGCCTCGGCGCGGCTCGGCGTCAAGGTGCAGGACATCAACGCCGCCCTCAACAATGCGTTCGCCCAGCGCCAAGTCTCCATCATCTACACCGAGCGCAACCAGTACCGCGTGATCCTGGAGGTCGATCCGCGCTATCAGCGCGATCCGTCCGACCTCGACCGCATCTTCGTGCCCGGCCGCGACGGGGTGCAGGTGCCGCTCTCCAGCGTCGTCAAGATCACCCGCAACCCGGCCCCGCTGGTGGTGAACCACCAGGGCCCGTTCCCGGCGGTGACCATCAACTACGGCCTGAGCGACGGCATGCTGCTCGCCGACGCGCAGGACGCCATCCGCAAGGCCATCGGCGAGCTCAGGATGCCCGACTCGATCCGCGCCGAGGCCGCCGGCGACGCGCGGGCGTTCGAGCAGCAGGGCCAGATGCAGGCGCTGCTCATCATCGCCGCGCTCGTTGCCGTCTACATCGTGCTCGGCGTGCTCTACGAGAGCCTGGCGCACCCGCTGACCATCATCTCGACGCTACCGGCGGCGGGACTCGGCGCGCTGGTGGCGTTGAGGCTGTGGGGCATGCCGCTCACGGTCATCGCCTTCATCGGCATCATCCTGCTCATCGGCATCGTCAAGAAGAACGGCATCATGCTGGTGGACTTCGCGCTGGAGGCGGAGCGCGAGCGCGGCCTCTCCGCGGCGCGCGCGATCCACGAGGCGTGCCTGGCGCGGTTCCGGCCGATCATGATGACGACGTTCGCGGCGCTGCTGGGCGCCGTCCCGCTCGCCGTTGCCGTGGGACCGGGCTCCGAGCTGCGCCGGCCCCTCGGCATCACCATCATCGGTGGCCTGATCGTCTCCCAGGTGCTCACGCTCTACACCACGCCGGTGATCTACCTCATGCTCGACCGGCTGCACCGGCGGCTGGGGCGCAGGCGCGGGCCGGCGCTCCCCCTCTCCCCGCTTGCGGGAAGAGGGTCGGGGTGAGGGGCAGCCCCACGCTCCGACGTTGGAGTGTGCTGCTGCCCCTCGCCCCCGACCTTCGCCGGGGCAGGCTCTACCCCTCTCCCCATGCCGAAGAGGCATGGGCAGAGGGGGCGCCACAAAGCTGCCAAGGTCGCGGCCCACCAAACCTCGAAGCGATGGGCGTTTGCCTGGGGCGTTCGAGCCTCGCGAGGTGAAGCGGGGGCATTGCATGCGGGCCTGGAGACGAGGCGCAGCGCTCTTTGCGCTCATCGTTTGCGTGCTGCCCGCGATCCCTCCGGCGCACGCCGACTTCTTCCTCGTGATGCCCTACACCTGCGAGATGAGCGGCGGACGGCCGCGGCTCACGCCCGGCCCGGAGCGCGGATACCGCATCATCGGCGAGCGCGAGCAGCGCAGGTTCAACGCCTGCTCGCCCGCCAACCCCGGCATGTGCCGGCGCTGGACCGTCTACCGCTTCGACCTCGACTGCAACGGCGTGCGCGTGCCGTGGGTGGAGGTGGTCGCGGCGGCCAACGACTCCGGCCGCCGGGCCCGGCTCGTGGACGGGAGCCTCGAGCTGCGCATGCCGCCGCCCTGGAGCCTGCCGCAGGACGATCCGTGCGCCTCCGACTCCGGCGAGGAAGGTCCCTTCAGCGATCGGCCGAGGCAGCGCCGGTGCGCCGAACGTCTGGCGCGGGCGCCCCCGGCCGTGGTGGAGATGCCCCGGGGCTTCGCGCCGATGCTGGGCATCGACGCCATCTTCGTGAGGGCGGCTCCCGACACCGCCAAGGCGCCTCCGCCCGAGCCGCCGCCTGCGGTGGAGGCCGGTGCCGAGCAGTCGCAGCCCATCCCCCGGGCCGATCCGCCGCCGTCGAAGCCGGCGGGCGGGGCGACGGCCAAGCGGACTCCGCCCGCTACGCCCCCACCGCCGCCACCGCCTCAGGGCCTGCAGGAGGCGAATTCCAAGGCGAAGCCGCCGGCTCCGGCCGAGCCTCCTCCCGCCAAGGAGATGATTGCCCCGGCAAAAGAGGTTGCGGCTCCGAGCCCGCCGCCCAAGAGCCCGGCGCCGAAAAGCCCACCCCCGTCCAACAGCCCGCCGCCGCCCAAGGGCGCGACCGCACCGCCGCCTCCCACGAAGGCGGCCGCTGCGCCAAAAGAGGTCGCCGCCCCGCCACCCGAGGGCCCGTCGCCACCCGACGCCAACCCGGCGGCAAAGGTTGCGGCTGCTCCCCCGGGGCCGAAGCGCGAGGCTCCCCCGCTGCCGCCGCCCCCCGCCAGGACGCCGGAGCAGGAGGACAAGGCGGCTCAGTCCTGGCTTTTCAGCTTCAGCACCCTGCGCACGCCGACGATGGGCGTCATTGTCGCCTTCACGGGCCTGACACTGGGCCTGCTCATCGCCTTCGCGGCGGCGCGCCGGCGCGAGCGCCTGCAGCACGCCGCAGGCACACGCGGGCGGGCGAGCGGCCTGCCGCAACTCGGCTTCGACGACGGCAGTGCACCGCCGGGCGAGGCCGCCTCGCCGCTCAGCCGGGTTCCGGGAGCGAGCGCGGCAGATGCCGCCCTCGCAGCCTGGGGCGAACGCGTCTTGCGCACGCGCAAGGAGGCGTTCGAGCTGTTGGCCGCCGGCGCGCGCCGCGGCACCGATGCCGCCGCCATCAAGAAGGTTGTCGATGCCCTGCGCAGGCACTGGCACCCGGACCTGGCCCAGGACGAGGCCGACCGCCAGGTGCGCGAGCTGCGCTCCAAGCAGATCAACGCCGCGTGGGACCTGCTGCAGGGCGAACGCGCCGACGCGTGATGCCGCGGTGGACGCAGAGTTGCACCTGCTGCGTTGCACCTGCTGCACGAATTCGCCGCTGGGAGCGCTCAGTTCTGCCGACTCGGGCCGGGGGTGCCGAGATACCGGCCCGCCCCGCAAGGCCGCCAGCGGCCGCTCTGGGCGCCGGGAAACGGCATCCTGGAGGCGCCCCTTCCCGACGATCTCCGGAGGCGAGTTGCAGGGCGTAGATCGGGGCAGGTGTAGGTTGGGTTAGGACCGAAGGCCCGTAACCCGACATCAGGCATGCACGACCGTTGCTCCTCGTGCGGTGTCGGGTTACGCGCTGCCGCGCCAACCCGACCTACTCCGCCAACCCGCCTACTCCGCCGCCTCGGCGTGATAGTCTAAAGGCAGCCCGAGCTCGTGCCACAGCGTCGACAGCGACGCCACCAGGCGGTCCATGTCGGCGTCGCTGTGCTGGGGCTGGGGCGTGATGCGCAGCCGCTCGGTGGAGCGCGGGACGGTCGGATAGTTGATCGGCTGCACGTAGATGGCGAAGCGATCCAGAAGCGCGTCGGTGATGCGCTTGGTGAGGACGGGATCGCCCACCAGGATCGGCACGATGTGGCTCGGGTTCTCCATCACCGGCAGGCGCGCGCTCCTGAGCCGCGCCTTCAAGACGCGCGCCCGCTCCTGATGGCGCTCGCGCTCCGCGCTCGACGCCTTCAAGTGCCTGATGCTGGCGGTGGCGCCGGCGGCGATCGCGGGGGGGAGCGAGGTGGTGAAGATGAAGCCCGGTGCATAGGAGCGGATCGTGTCGCACAGATCGCGTCCGCCGGCGATGTAGCCGCCCATGATGCCGAAGCCCTTGGCCAGCGTGCCGTTGACGATGTCGACCCGGTGCATGACACCCTGGCGCTCGGCGAGACCGCCGCCGCGCGGGCCGTAGAGGCCGACGGCGTGCACCTCGTCGAGGTAGGTGAGCGCGCCGTACTTGTCGGCAAGGTCGCAGATTGCCCCGATCGGCGCCATCAGCCCGTCCATGGAGTAGCACGACTCGAAGGCGATCACCTTGGGCCGCTCGCGGTCGACGGCCTTGAGCTTGGCCTCCAGGTCCGCCGGATCGTTGTTGCGCCAGATCACCTTCTCGCCACCGCCGTTGCGGATGCCGGCGATCATCGAGGCGTGGTTCTTGGCGTCGGAGAAGATCACGAGCCCGGGCAGCAGCTTGCGGAGCGTCGCGAGCGTGGTGTCGTTGGCGACGTAGGCCGACGTGAACAGGAGGGCCGTCTCCTTGGCGTGCAGATCGGCGATCTCGGCCTCCAGCTGGACGTGATAGTGCGTGGTGCCCGAGATGTTGCGGGTGCCGCCCGAGCCGGCGCCGGCGGCGTCGATCGCCGCGTGCATCGCCTCCAAGACGACGGGGTGCTGGCCCATGCCGAGGTAGTCGTTGGAGCACCACACCGTGATCGGGCGCGGGTCGCCGCCCCGGTAGTGAGACGCGGCAGGAAAGTGCCCCCGATCCCGCCTGATGTCGGCGAAGACCCGATAACGGCCTTCGTCCTTCAGCGCCTGCAATGCGCTGGCAAATGCCTTCGCGTAGTCCATCAGCTCACCCTCGCCACGCGGGGCGGACCCTTCGCCGCTTCCCTGGATGCATTCTAAACAACGATCGCACTCCGGCATAGAGTACCAAAGGTCCAAGCGATCGGCTGTGAAAGCCCGAATATCGGAGCACATGCCACGTCGCCCCCCCTGTTGGATCCGCGATATGAGGTCGCACGATGCGTTGGGATGGAGTCTCGAGGCTGCTGCCGCGCCAGGCCGCGCACCCGTGTGTGCGGCCGGCGGCCGTGGCGGTGGCAGCAGACCGGGCTACGACGTCCTCCGCTTGGGCTGGACGACATCCCCGCGCAGCGGTCCGAGGATGCCCAACAGCTCGCGCTGCTCGCGCTGCGCGACGCCGAACTTGTTGAGCGAGATGACGAGGTCCTCCACCAGCGCGTTGAAATCGCCGTTGCGGATGTTCAGGCCACGGTGAGCCTCGCGCATGCTGCGGCCTTCGTACTTGCAGGGACCGCCGGAGGCGGCGCAGATCTGCTGCACGAGCAGGCGCTTGAGCCGCGGGATGTCGGTGTTGGCGAAGAAGCGGTTGATGCGCTTGTCGCGCGCAACGTTGCCGACGAAGTCGTTGACGACCAGGACGATCGCCTGACGCCCGCCGAGGCGCTGATAGAGCGATCGCTGGTAGAATGTGGCGTGGGCCCACGTCGTCGTCAAAGCGAGAGCCAGCAGGATGCCGGCTAGGCGCATGGAGCGCATGGGGGTGTCTCCCTTCACTTGATGTGCAGGTTTCAGGACTCGTTTCAGGACTCGGGCCCGCTGCCGCCGCGGCCTGAGCCGAGGTCGAGCCGACACGGTGGCGAGCACATCAAATACGGGGCGGGCGGGGCACTGGAGGCATCACGCGCGCCTCAACTCGTCGTGATGCGCCCCGCGCCGCGAGCTGGCGGCTGGGGGCGGCGACGCCTCTAGCTAGGCATACTGACGGTGTCGGGTGCGACCGGGCTAGGCACGCGGCCGAGCCGCTCTGCCCCCCAGCAGCTCGATGTTCAGCCTGCCGCCGGTGACGAGCATGTCGTCGAGGGCGTCGCAAAGGTCGGCGCCGGTCACGGTGCCACGGCCGTCGCGCGCGATGCTGGCCTGGGCGGCGCGCCGCATCATCTCCTTTATGAAGGCCGCGCTCACACCCTCGGTACGCCCGACGGCGTCGTCGGCGACGGCAGGGTCGAGCACGAGCCCCCTGCCGTAGAGCCGGACGAGCTTGTCGCGGCCGGCCGCGTCGGGCAGCGGCACCTCGATGGCCTGGTCGATGCGACCCGGCCGCCCGGCAAGCGCGCTCTCGATCTGCTCGGGCCGGTTGGTCGTCAACACGAATATTATGTCCGCGTCCTGCTTGAGCCCGTCCATCTCGTTGAGCAGCCGATTGAGCAGCGACTCCTCGCAGGGGCCTCCCATGTCCTCACGGTCGCGCGCGATCAGATCGACATCCTCGATCACCACCAGAGCCGGCTGGAGCAGACGGGCAAGCGTCATGTACTGGCCGAGAATGCCGACTTGCTCTGCCGTGATGATCAGTGTGGTGTGGCCCGGCAGGCTGCTCGCGAGATACCTGATCGTGTGCGTCTTTCCCGTCCCCGGAGGGCCGTAAAGCAGGATGCCCTTGCGCGTCGACTGACCCAGGCGGCGCAGCGCGTCGCGGCTGCGCACGAACTCGAGGACGTTGCGGTCGAGCAGGCTCAGCGTCGCTGGCGGCAGCACCACCTCGTCTCTGGCAACCGGCGGCAATCTATGCACCGTCATGCCCTTGGTGCGCCCGCGATAGTCGCTGTCGGTCTCGAGCGACAGCACCTTGCCGCGGTATGTGCGCGCCGCATTGACGGCTGCTTCGAGCGCGCCGAAGGCGGCAGCGACGAGGTCGCTTCCGGCGGCGCCGGCAGGCACGGCGATCTCGACCCTCAGGCCTGCCTCGGCCCCGAACTCGCGATGGAAGGAGAGCACCACGGCGTAGCGCATGTCGCCGGCGCGACAGAGCCAGAGGCCGTTCTCGAGACACCGCGCGGGGCGATCCTCGCCGGCATCGACATCCTGGAACTGCGCCGCCGCGATCGTCGGGGCGTGTTGCCCGCCCTCGGTCAGGGTTGCGAAGGTGATGGTCTCGTAACGGTGCCGCTCGAAGATACCGAGAAAGCGCACCGCCGGACGCGCCATCAGCTGATCGAGGGCGATCTGCACGTCGGCGCGCATGTGACCCGGAAACTGGCGGGTCGTAGTCACCAGCTGGTCCTGCGGGATGCCCGCAAAGAACCAGGCCAGCGCCTCATGGACGTATTTGAACGGCGTGCGCTCCGACGCAGCCGACAGACGATCTGCCGCGGCCATGATGCAGTCAATGCAGACATGTCCGGCCGCCCCCGGATACCCCAGCGCCACCTCGGAGGCGGGTCTGCCGCACACGGCGCAACGGCTGCCGTCCGACCCGGCATGGAGCCTCACCTCGAGCGGATAGCCGCTCTCCTCGATACGCTTCTCTGCGACCTGGACGAGGGCCTCGGCGACCACCTTCGGATAGCTGCCGCACTTGGCGCGGCCCTCGGATCGCAGCCGCATGGCGCAGGCGGTAGCCTGCACTTCCGGAAAGCCGAAGGTCGACTCGAGCAGACCGGCGACGAACCGGTGAGGCGTCCTGTCGTCGCCCTGAAAGACGATGTCGATGTTGCCGGCGTCGCTGGGAATATCCTGCATGAATGGCTGCCCTCATTGCGATGGCAGCCATTTCACATCGACAATTCGGCGGCATTCCGGCGCCTCCGGCCGGAAGCGGTCAATACGCGCCGGCCTGACGGCCGATGTCGTCCTTGAGGTAGATGTCGCGCCGGAAGTGCACGGCGCCGTCCGGCGTGGCCCACGCCGTGACGTAGGCGAAGTAGAGGGGTATCGGGCGCTTCAGCTTCACGTCGCGGCGCTCACCCGACTCCTTCATCTGGCGCACGTGCTCGGGCTTCCAGCCCTGCTCGGCCACGATCCACGCCACCAGGGTCTCGATGCCGGCGATGCGCACGCAGCCCGAGCTCGCGGCGCGGAAGTTGCGCCCGAACAGCGACGGCTTCGGCGTGTCGTGCATGTAGACGGAGTGCGCGTTGGGGAAGTTGATCTTGACGAACCCCAGCGGGTTCTCCGGGCCCGGCTGCTGCCGGTAGATGAGGGTCTTCACCTCCGGCCCGTTCCAGTTGATCTTTCTGGGCTCGAGCTTGCGGCCGCCCGAGTAGGCGTCGATCTTGAACTTGACGAGCACGCTGACCCCGCGGCGCGCCAACTTCTGGCCCGTGGGGATCAGGTCCTCGCCGACCACGGTCGGCGGCAGGTGCCACACGGCGTTGAAGTTGAGCTCCTGGATCGACGACTTGAGGAGCGGCGTCGCCCGGTCGATCTTGCCGACGATGCCCGCATGGCGCGACACGACGGCGCCGTTCTCCACGGCCTCGACCTGCGCGGCCGGAATGTTGACCGCCACGTACTTGCCGGGCGTCTTGGCGTGCTCGGAGAGGCGCGTGAGATTGGTGCGCAGCTGCTTCAGCCGAGAGGCCGCCGGCACGTTCATGGCGGTGGCCGTCGCCTTGTCGACGACGCCGGTCGGCGCGAGGCCGTTGGCGGTCTGGTAGCGGCGCACCGCCTGGTCGAGGTCGTAGTCGAAGTATTCCGAGGTGGAGCCCTCGTCCTGCAGCTCGCCCGAGAGGCGCAGGCGCTGGCGCAATACGAGGACGGCGGGCTGGGTGGTCCCCAGCTCCAGCTTCACGTCGGGCAGCTTGCGCCAGCCACCCTTGGCAACGATGCCGGCATAGCGGGCGATCGCCGCCTTGGTCGGGGCGAGGTTGGCCCCGCCCAGGGTGGGAACGCCCTTGGCCGGCTTCGCCTCCCACTCGCGGATGAACTCGCGCTCGCTGGCGTCGACGCCGCCGGCGTAGCCGGGCCCCAGGGCCCGCATCCAGGACTTGTCGCCCTGCTGGGCCTCGGCCTGCTGGACGAGGGTCGGCCCCGTCCACAGCAGCGCCAGAGCGGCCACCCCTGCCGCTCCCCCAAACCGTCGCAATGGCCGCATTTTGTTGTGTGCTTCCGGTCGATTCCCCCTGACTGCGCCGCAACCTGCGGTATATGCGGCCTCGAGGGAAGCCCAAATCGCGAATCGTCCGAGCAGAGCCTGCCCAGGTGGTGCAAAGCGGTCACGGCGACGCAGAGGGCTACTGCGCGGCGTCGAGCGCGAACTGCAGCTCGGCGAGGCGCGCATAGAGGCCGCCCTTGCGCAGGAGGTCGGCGTGGCGGCCCTCCTCGACGATCTCGCCCTTGTCGAGGACCAGGATGCGGCTCGCGCGCTGCACGGTGGCGAGCCGGTGGGCGATGACGATGGTGGTGCGGCCCTCCATGATGCGCGCGAGCGCCCGCTGCACGGCGGCCTCGCTCTCGGCGTCGAGCGCGCTCGTCGCCTCGTCGAGCAGGAGGATCGGGGCATCGCGCAGAACGGCACGGGCGAGCGCGATGCGCTGGCGCTGGCCGCCCGACAGCGCCACGCCCCGCTCGCCCAGGCGGGTGGCGTAGCCTTCGGGCAGAGCGGCGATGAAGGCATCGGCCTGCGCCGCCGCAGCCGCCGCCTTCACGTCGGCGAGGCTCGCCTCCGGGGCGCCGTAGCGGATGTTCTCGATCAGCGTGTCGTCGAACAGCGCCACCTCCTGCGGCACCAGGGCGAGACGGGAGCGCAGCTCGGCCGGGTCGACCTCGGCGACGGAGCGGCCGTCGACCGCGACCGTGCCCTCCTGCGGGTCGTAGAAGCGCAGGATCAGGTTGAAGATCGTGCTCTTGCCGGCGCCGGAGGGCCCGACGAGGGCCACCGTCTCGCCCGGCGCCACCTGGAAGCTCACGCCGTTGAGCGCCGACACGCCGGGGCGCGCGGGATAGTCGAAGCGCACGTCGCGGAACTCCACGGTGCCGAGCGCCGGCACCGGCATCGGCTTGGGATGCGCGGGCGCCGCAATCTGCGGCTGCATCGCCATCAGCTCCGTGAGCCGCTCGGCGGCGCCGGCGGCCTGGGCCAGCTCGCCCCACACCTCGGCCAGCTCCGCGAGCGCGCCCGCCGCAAACACGGCGTAGAGGATGAACTGGCCGAGCCGCCCGCCGCTCATCTCGCCGCCGACCACCATGCGCGCCCCGAACCACAGCACGCCGACGATGCTCGCCACCACCAGGAAGATGGCAATCGCCGGTGAGCCCGGCGCGCGCCAGCAGCCGCGCCCGCGCGGCCGCGAAGGCGCGCTCCACGGCGGCGGCGAAGCGGCGCGCGACCGCCGCCTCCTGGCCGAAGGCGACCATGGCGCGCACGGCCCCCAGATGGTCGGCGGCGTAGGCCGAGGCATCCGCCAGCCGGTCCTGGGCCGCGCGCGAGAGGCGCTGCACCGCGCGCCCGTAGGCGAGCAGCGGAAAGACGATGGCCGGGATCGCCGCCAGCGCCAGCGCCGAGAGCATCGGGCTCGTCACCAGCATCATGACGAGCGCGCCCGTCAGCATGATGAGGTTGCGCAGGGCCTGGCTCAGCGCGGAGCCCGCCGCCGCCTTGATCTGGGTGGTGTCGGCGGTGAGCCGGCTCATCACCTCGCCGGAGTGCGTGGTCTCGTAGAAGGCGGGCCCGAGCGTGGCGAGATGGCCGAAGACCTCGCTCCTGAGGTCGGCCACGACCCGCTCGCCCAGCCAGTTGACCGCGTACATGCGCGCGGCGCTCGCCACCGCGAGCACGAGGCCGATGCCGATGAGGGCCAGGAAATAGCCGTCGATGGCGCCGCCGCCAGACCCCGCGAAGCCGAAGTCGACCATGCCGCGCACGGCCACCGGCACGGTGAGCATGGCGCCGGCGGAGGCGACGAGCGCCGCGAGCGCCACGAGCACCATGCCGGGATGGCGCCAGATGTAGGGCCACAGCGCCATGAGCGGGCGCAGCTGGCGCCGACCCGGCAGCTCGGCCCTTCCGTTGTGTTCGGCTTCCGACAAGCGAGGCCCCTCGGGTTCCTGCAGCCGGCGGAGAGTGCCGACGCTTCGCGCATCCGACAAGCAGGTTTAGTGCCGCGCCGCCCTGGGGACCATCCCATCGGCTGAGACGTGGCACCTCCGGGCACCTCCGGCCCGCGCTTGGCGGATACGCTCCCGGCCTGAATTCGGATTGCGGATCGTAGGGCGCAATAAGGCGTCAGCCGCATTGCGCCGGACTTCGCGCATCGCTCGTGGCACGGTAATTCCGGTGCAATGCCGCTTCGCCGCATTGCACCCTCCTATGAGCAGTGGCTTGTCAAGCTCCGAGCTTGAGCTTTTTGAACGTTATCGGGTTCGCATGCGTCGTTCCTCCCGAGGGGTTGGGCAAGCGATGAGGTGCGTGGCGCTGGCGTCGCGCGGGGCCGGTCGGGCTGGTGCGGGCGAGGCCCGCAGCCACCTCCTATCCGTTCCCGGTCGTCCGGACGGACGCCGGGGTGACCCTATTCCGCATTCGCTTGACAGCGCTGGTCGACCAGTGAGGACGCCCCATCTACGAGAACGGCTGCTGGCCTGGGATCGGGCCAGCCGGCCCGGGTGCAATTCGAGCGTCTTCACCCGCGCGACGCACGAGCGCCACGCACCTCAATCGATTGCCTCGGCCCTCCTCATCGCAAAAGGTCCATTCCTTGGTTCGACCCCGGCGGAGCCATTCCTCCGTCCCGACCACTTCCCTCACCGGCGCCACGCTCGGCCGGTCGGGTGGAGGCGCCTCATGCCGTCGCCGCCCGCCGCGCCTTGAAGGGCTTCAGGGGCGCGCCTTCCGGTACCGCGCCGTCCTCCAGACAGCGCCACAGCGCCACCAGCAGCTTGCGCGCCAGCGCCACGATGCCGATCCGGCGCGTGCGCTTGTTGCCGGCCGCGAACCGGCGCTGGAACCATCGGCTCGAGGCGCTCGCCGGCTGGTGCTCGAGCCAACACCAGGCGATCTCCACCAGCATCGCCCGCATGCGCCGATTGCCGGCCTTGGAGATGCCCTGCTCGCAGTCGCTCTCCCCGCTCTTGCAGGGCGTCCCGGTCACGCCCACGGCACCCGCCAGCTCGCGACCGTTGGCGAACGTGCGCCAGCCCAGGATCTCGGTCGAGAACACGAACGAGCTCTCCTCCGCGATCGCGCCGAGCTGGCGCAGCGCGCGCGTCGCGCCGGCGATCTTGCACGGCGAGGAGGCCACCAGCGCCTCGCGTGCGGCCTCGAGCTCGGCGAGCTGCCGCTCCACCAGCGCCAGGCGCTCGCCTTCCGCCAGCAGATCGCGCGTCAGATTGGGCGGCAGCGCCGATCCGTCCCAACGCCCGAGCTTGCCAACCCGATCGGCCCAGTCGCTGTCTCCAAGCCGGTTGAGAGCCAGCCCCTCCTCGATGAGCATCGACTCGAGGCGCGTGCGGTGTTGCGCGCGCTCGCTCTTCAGCCGGTCGATCGAGCGCGACAGCTGGCGTACCTCCTCCACCGTCTCGTCCGGCACCCGCACCACGCTCCACACCTTCCTCTCACCGCCCACGCAGCGCAGCAGCAGGGCCATCAGCTTGCCGAGGTCGAGCCGGTCCGTCTTGCTGTGGCGTGCCCGCCGCGACACCTCGATCGAGGAGCTGTCCACCACCAGGTTCGCAATGCCGTTGGCCCTGAGCACCCGGTCCAGCCAGAACCCATCCCGGCCCGCCTCGTAGCAGCTCACCACATGGGCGTCCGGCCTAAGCTCCAGCTTCCGCTCTGCGTCCGCAGTCTCCTTCAAGAGTCCGGCCGCATCTCGCGCCGCCACGCTGCGCTCCCGCTGCTTGCCACTCCGAGACTTGAACAGCACCTTCCAGGTCGCATTGGAAAGCTCCAGCGCCATGTACAGCACCTGGCCGCCAGCATTATTCTCGCCAACAAGGGTCGCTTGGGTCGTCATCGCTATACCTCCGATCCACTTCGCCAAAGGGGACTCGGAGGTTACTCAAGCGACCCTGCCTACATAGAATCTACCCCCCCCGATGATCGCCCCGGCGAGGGAGCCGGGGCGATCGGGTGGGCGAAACGGCCGCCGGCTGGCCCCGGGGGGCAGCGCAGGGGGAGCGCTTGGGGCTCGCAAGGGCGGCTGAAGAGAGAGATAGCATGGTTGGAACAAAAAGGGAACATAAAATCTCCGTGACCAGCTGTTGTGGGAGCTGCTGTGGAAAAGCGGGCATGGCGCGGTACACGTGTTACACACCTGTGGGCGCGCCTGTCTGCCAGGAGGGCATCTGCAATGCGAGCATGGCCGGGATCTGGGTTGGGCCTCGTGGTGGGGCTCGGCGCGTCGCTCCTGCTGGCCGGCAGCGCCGGCGCGTTCCAGTTCAAGGACGAGGCCGGCAAGTTCTCGGCCCAGTTCCCGGCCGAGCCGACGCTCCACAAGCTCGAAGGGCAGGGCGCCACGGGCCCGCAGATGCACCATACCTGGGAGGTCGATGTGGGCGAGCGCCACTTCTCGGTGACGTACACCGACTACACGCGAGCCCCCGTCAAGAACTACGACAAGAACGTGATGGTTCTGCTCCAGGCCAGCAAGGGCAAGCTGATCCACCAGGAGCGGCTGGAGCAGGGGGGCATCGACGGCCGTGAGATCATAACCCAGCTGCAGAACGGAGCGGTGATGCGCCAGCGCATGTTCCAGGTGGGCAACCGGCTCTATCAGGCGTTCTATGCCGGACCCTCCGGAACCGAGAGGCAGACGGAGGTCGAGGCGTTCATGATATCGTTCACCCTCTTGAAATAGCGCGGCCGCACACGATCTCGAAAAAGGCTGCCACCGGTCGGCTCAGTCCGTCGTCTGCGATAGTCCATCGGACGGGAGAGCGCAGCCGGAGGTGGCCCGCAGACGAGGAAACCTGCATCGGCTGCCGTCCGTCCTTCGTCGAGCGATTTGACACCATGGTGCATTCGGGCGTCACCCACGCCTTCTCCGACGACATTGCCATCGACCTCGGCACGGCCAACACGCTGGTGCACGTGCTGGGCCGGGGGGTCATCATCGACGAGCCCTCGGTGGTCGCCGTGCCGGCGCGCGGCTCGAGCCACGACGTGCTGGCCGTCGGCCTGCGCGCCAAGGCCATGCAGGCGCGCCAGCCGCCCGAGCCGGTCGAGGTGATCCGGCCCATGCGCGACGGCGTGATCGCCGACTTCGTCGCCACCGAGGCGATGCTGCGCCAGTTCATCGCCCGCGCGCGGAGCATGCTGGGCTTCCGCCGGCCGCGCATCCTCGTGTGCGTTCCCGCCGGGGCGACGCCCCTGGAGCGGCGTGCGGTCTACGAGACGGCGCTGTCGGCCGGGGCCCGGCGCGTGCATCTCATCGAGGAGCCGGTGGCGGCGGCGCTGGGTGCCGGCCTTCCGGTCGACGGGGCGCAGGCCTTCATGGTGGTCGACGTGGGCGGCGGCACCACCGACGTGGCCGTGCTCGCCGAGGGCCGGATCGTGCAGGCGCGCTCGCTCAAGGTCGCCGGCAACGCCATGGACGAGGCGATCGTGCGCCACGTGCGCCGCATGCACCGCCTGCTGATCGGGGAGGGCACCGCGGAGCGCATCAAGATCGAGGCGGGCACGGCGCTGGCGGCGCCCAACGGCCGCGATATCGAGATCCACATCAAGGGGCGCGACCTCGGCGACGGCAGCTTGAAGAGCGTCGTGCTGACGCCGGCCGACATGGCCGAGGCGCTGGCACTGCCGGTCGCGCAGATGGCCGAGTTCATCCGGCGCGCGCTCGAGGACCTGGCCCCCGACACCGCCGCCGACGTGACCGCGCGCGAGATCGTGCTGACCGGTGGCGGGGCGCTGCTCGACCGGCTCGACGGCGCGCTCAGGGCGAGCGTCGGCGCGATGTTCCGGGTGCCGGATACGCCGACGCACTGCGTCATCAAGGGCTGCGCGGCCGTGCTGCAGTCGCTCGAGCGGCGCCAGCATCTCCTGGTCGGCCCGTGAAGCGCGCACGGGCGGCCCGCGGCGCCCGAGGCGGGCAACGGCCGGCGCGGCAACGGCTGGACAGCAGCCGGTCGCGATGATAGACGAACCCTGGATCGGGGCCCAAGCGGGCCCCATTGCCTCTCAGGCGGGCGCCCCGGTTTTCCCCGGTGCCGGCTTGGCGGCGGGTGTATAGCTCAGTTGGTAGAGCAGCTGACTCTTAATCAGCGGGCCGCAGGTTCGAATCCTGCTACACCCACCAATAAAATCAACGGGTTATGGCTGTTATTTCGTTTAGACTATGAGCGTTTGTTTAGACTTTTGCCCCGCGGGAAGTCATGACGCGGTCTGGCTTGGTCAGCTTGTGCTGGCGCCTTATCGGCCAAGCGTCGCTATCGTGTAGCTCCCGAGCGCAATGATGCCGATGGCTGCCGCTCCCTGTCACGATCCTCGCACCGCGCTCGAGCTGGGGCGGTCGGTGCGCCAATGCGGCGCCCATGGTGCTCCGGGCGAGGAGAGCGACGGAGCCGATTGTCAGCGCGATGCCGAGCACCAGCGAGGCCAGGACGAGTGCAACCATGACGGCTGAACTCTGCGCCCAAGCAAAGCCGAGCACCGATATGGTGAGGGGACACGGAAGGAGACCCACTCCGGCGGTCAGAGCGTAGACGCCGCCATGCGTGCTGTTTCCCGCCCGCAGGCTTTGCACCAGCATGATGGCGCCGGCGAGGACAAATGAGGCGTAGCCGATCGCTGCGAAGGTGGGCGAGTTGCGTCTTGACGCTGGAAGGTGTGGCAACGGCGCTGATGGCCTGGTTCATCTTCCATGAAGGCTTTGATCGGCGCATCGCGCTCGGCATCGCGTGCATCGCTGGAGGGGCCATCGTGCTGTCGTGGAGCGGACAGCCGCAGCTCTCGGGTCTTCTCGGGCCGCTGGCGATCGTCGGCGCGTGCGTCGCTTGGGGGCTGGACAACAACCTGACTCGCAAGGTGTCGCTTTCCGATCCGCTCCAGATCGTCGAGCTGAAGGGCTGATGGCGGGTCGAGTCAATCTTGCCCTTGGGCTTCTCGGGGGCGGGCAACTGCCCGACCTCTCGACCGGTTTGCTCGCCGCGCTGGTCGGGTTCCTAAGCTATGGGGTCAGCCTCGTCCGGTTCGTCTATGCCTTTCGGCATCTTGGGACGGCGCGCACCGGCGCTTATTTCTCGACGGCACCGTTCCTGGGCGCCATTGCGGCTCTGGCTCTTCTGCAGGAGCCGGTGACCGTCCAGCTGCTTGCAGCCGGTGTACTGATGGCGCTCGGCGTGTGGCGCCATCCCACTGAGCACCATGAGCACCTGCATCGGCACCCGCACGCTCCCGACATGCACCACCTGCACAAGCACTGAGTGCAATCAATCAACGTCTGCCGCGGCCCGCCCCCTTCGGGTCGCGCACGAGCGCCACGAGTGCGATGGCGACCAGGGCCGTCACAACGGCGATGAGGTCGAAGGTCGGTGCATAGCCCAGCCTGCCGATCAGGAAGCCGGCGACGATCGGTCCGGCTGCCTCGCAGATGTCCCAGACGGTTCCGAACACGCCCACCGCGGCGCCGAGATTGCGGGCGGAGGCAATGTCGGCGATCAGGGCGTTGCTCACCGGCGTGACGGCACCGACGCCGAGCCCGAGAAGCGGTGCGGCGAGGAGGAGGACCGTCCAGCTCTCGGCTCGAAAGATGAGTGGGAGCGCCGCGGCACAAAGCAGGAGGCCAGGCAGTCGCGCATTGCCGTCGCCGCGCGCAAGCTCGGGCTGATCGAGGCGGATATCGCGATTGCATTGTCGATGAGCGTCACGCACAAGAATGTGGGGTTCGACAACCAGACGCCCGAGGTCGATTTCGAGGCGCCCGAGCTGGCGGCCCTTCCAGGGACGGGAGCCCTGCCGGTGAAACGCGCAGACAAGCGCTGGTCGCACCTGCCGCATCTCGAAGCGGAGGAATAGGGGCGCCAAAGGAGGGTCTGGTCCGCGACCCGGCTCCTTTGCTGGGCGCGGTTTGACCCTTTTCGGCCACTATGCTTTAGGCATCGCGCGGTCACGTGAATTGAGGAGCTGCGATGTTAACGAGGCGTCGACTGCTTCGGCTCGGAAGCGGCTTGGTCGCGGCCATCGCACGTCCTGCGTGGCCAGATGCGCGGCGAGCATGGGCGCACGAAGGTAGCGATCGGCAAGCCAGAAGCCCTGTGCTGCGGAAATTCGTCGATCTCGTGCCCCGGCTGCGTCCAGCCCGGCAGGCCGGCGAATTGGAAGGGAGTGCGCTCTTCGACATCGCGGCCAAGCCTGTTCGTCTGCGTCTCCACCGCGACCTGCCCCCGACCCCGCTCTGGGGCTATGACGGCCAGTTTCCGGGGCCCACGCTCGATGTCCGGCGCGGGCAGAGAATTTTTGTCCGTTGGAGAAGCGAGATCACCGGCTCCGCCTTTCTCATCCCGCAGGCGTTCGACGCGCACCTGCATGGCACCAGCCACGGCGAGCCGGCGACCAAGACTGTCGTGCATGTCCACGGCGCCGTCGTGCCACCCGAGAGCGATGGGCATCCGGAGGCATGGTTCACCGGGGGGTTCGGCCAGCGCGGAGCCGCGTGGACCCAAGAGACATACGCGTATCCGAACCAACAAGACGCCTGCACGCTCTGGTATCACGATCATGCCATAGGCCAGACGCGTCTCAACGTTTATGCGGGTCTCGCCGGAGCCTACATCGTTCGCGACGATGTGGAGGACGCCCTTGGCCTGCCGAGCGGCGAGCACGAGATCGCGCTCATCGTCCACGATCGCAGCTTCGCACCCGATGGGTCGCTGACCTATCCCGTGTCGGAGCACACCGGCTCGGCCGACCATCCGGGACCATGGGTGCCGGAGTTCTTCGGCGACACGATTCTCGTGAACGGACGCGTGTGGCCGTATCTGCAGGTCGAGCCACGGAAGTATCGGCTGCGCATCATCAACGGCTCCAACGCGCGCTTCTACCGATTGCGCCTGTCCGATGGTCGCCCGTTCGTGCAGATCGGCACGGACCAGGGGCTATTGCCGGCTCCCGTTGAAATCCGCCGGCTTCTGCTGGCTCCGGCCGAGCGCGCCGACGTGATCGCCGATTTCCGCGGAGGCCGCGGGGCGCGCATCCGCCTCCTGAACGATGCGCCGGCGCCCTACCCGAACGGGGAGGCTCCTGACCCGAGGACCACGGCCAACGTCATCGAGTTCCGGGTGACGAAGCCCCTTGTCCGACCGGATAGGCGCAGCATTCCCGGCCGGCTGCGTGGTGTGACTCAGCTCCGGGAGCAGGGAGCGACCGTGCGGTACATGGCGTTTCGGGAATACAAGGATGCCAAGGACGCTCCGGTTGTCGTCCTGCTCAATGGGCTGAAGTGGCACGACCCCATAACCGTGAAACCCAGGCTTGGCAGCACGGAGGTCTGGCATCTCATCAATACGACGGAGGATGCCCACCCGATCCACTTGCACCTCGTCCGCTTCCAGTTGCTCGATCGTCAACGGTTCGACCGAACGGCGTATCTCAGGGATTGGGGCGCGGCGCAGCCGGGGAAGGGCCCCGATCCCATTGCCGTCGAGCCCTATCTCCAGGGTGCACGGGAGGCACCTGCGCCCAGCGAGCGTGGATGGAAGGATACTGTACGGGTCGACCCTGGGGAGGTTGTCCGCATCATCGCGCGGTTCGAGGGGCACACCGGAAGATATCCCTGGCACTGCCACATGCTGGAGCACGAGGACAACGAGATGATGCTTCAGTTCGAGGTGACCTCGTAAATCAAAGCTCGACCGGCCTACGCGCCCGCTGCATGCTCGTAGATGTCCTTTTCCTGCGCATGGTGAATGCGCACGAGCGACTCGATCGATTGATCCTCACGCAGCGCGCGTGCGGCAGCGGCAGGCATGGGCTGCCGGCCCCACCTGCGGCGCGGTCCCAAGGCGCGCCGCGCGTTCAGGATCACCGCTACATTGATGGCCTCCTGGGTGAGCGCACCGGCCACCGGAGGCAGCCAGCCGAAAGCCGCCACCAACATTGCCACGCCCGACAAGGCCATGCCCGCGACGGCACTCTGCAAGGCTATGCCCTGGGCCCGCTGTGCGATGGTGACGGCGTCGGCAGAATGGTGAGAGCCGCTCACACCAGATGGTGTACGGATCGCACGAGCCCGAGGACTGGGCGGTGCGGGCGCTGCGCCGTGCGGCCCGGCGCTCGGCGCTCAGCGTTTTCGTCTCCGTCGGGCGACGGCGTAGTCCTCGAGCACAGTGCCGCCCGCGTACATGACGGCAACGACGGTGGTCGTTGCGCTGCTCATCTCCATGGCGCGGGAGCTCCTGGCCGGGCGAGGGGGCGTGGATGCCGTGGCGCTCGTCGCCATGGTAGCCGCACTCGTCTTGGGGCAAGCCCTCGCGGCCGCCGGCAGAGTGCCTGCCGCCCAGATCACTGCGCTGCCGTATTTTTGCCGGCCAACGAGGCGAGGAGACCACCGACCAGGCCGGCGAGCGCGATCGCGACTAAGGCTCTGTTGATGAGACGTTCGGTATGCTCGGTGGGCAACGCCGTTCTCCGCTTGCAGCAAGGCGACTGCGCGCGCCCTGGTCAAACCGATGACGCGGTCGTCAGCAGAGTCAACGCTGGCCAGGGGCCCACCGGCACCACCTTGAGCCTCGGCGATGGCGATTCTATTGCATCCTGACTGTGCTTCCGTCCTTCAGTGCCTGGGATGGATAAACGACCACGGTCTCGCCGGGGCGCAGGCCCTCCGCGACGGCTGCGAGGCGGCCCGATCGGCGCGAGACCTTGACCTCTCTGAGGCGCGCGCGCCCGCCTTCGAGAACGAATGCCTGCCAGGCGTCGCCGCGCCGAAATAGCGCCCCGATGGGCACCACGGTCGCTTTCTCCATCTCGTCGGCGACAATCTTGACGTCCATGCGGTAGCCGTCGCCAAGGGTCGTCCACGCCTCGCGCGGCGAGACGATATCGATGACGACCCAGACGCGCTGCTCCTCGACGCCCAGCGCCGAGATCTTGGTGAATCCCGACGGCTCGACGCGGCGCACGCGGCCGTCGAGCGGCGTTGCGCCACCCCAGCGCTCCAGGGACACCTTGGCTCCCTCCCGGACGAGGGCGGCGTCTGTGGTCAACAGGTCGACGATCACCTCAAGGTCGGCCGGATCGCCCAGCTCGAGCAACGGGGCACCAAGCGAGACCACCGACTCGCTCTCCTGGATGACCTTCAGAACACGACCATCGATAGGGGAGGACACGGGAAACCGCTCGGTTCCTTCGTTCTCGCCGCTGAGCTTCAACGCGGTTCGGGCCTGATCGAGGGCGTGCTCGGCGGCATGATGACGAAGCTCGGCCGCAGCGACGTCCCGCTCGGCGGCTTGGAATGTGAACGTATCGCGTTCGAGCTGCGCGGCGGTCGCCACATCCCGGGCCCTCAGCTGCTTGGTGCGATCCAGGTCGGATCGGGCACGGGCGAAAAGGACCTTGGCCCGCTCGTGGAGAGCTCTAGCCTCCTCCAGGGTGGCCTCAGCTGCCCCGACCCGCTCCCCAAGCTCCTGGCGCACACGCGGGTCGAGGAGGGGCGAGACATTGGGGGTGATCGTCGCAACGCTCTGCCCTTTCTTCACGATGTCCCCGGCGCGCAGCGTGGAGCGCGGCACGCGGCCGGCCAATGGGGCCGACACCACGAAGCGGTTGCGCACTCTGGTGCGGCCGTCCTCCTCCACAATCATGGTGAAGGGCTGCTCCGTGACCGGCGCAACCTCGACGAGGATGGGGCGCGGCTGGAGCAGCCAGTAGGCAGTGAGAAGGGCCAGCGCAAGCAGGCCCACAATAATCAAGTGACGGCGCTGGAGCATCGTCAATCCCGCGTTTTCAGCACGGAGACAAGATCGAGCGTGTCGATCCGGCGCCGCACCACAAATGCGCTTCCGGCTGCGGCTGCAAGGACGACGCAGGCCGCGATCGCGTAGCTGGCAGGCTCTATCACGACCGGCACCTGGAAGGATTCCTGCAGGCGCAAGGACATGATCATCCCAATCAGGCCGTAGCCGGCGACGAGACCGATCGGGATCGCCACGATCAGCTCGAACGCCAGCTCGCTGAGCAGGATGGTCGAGACCTCCGCGCGGGTAAAGCCGAGGATGCGCAGGCTGGCAAGCTCCCAGGCGCGCTCCTGGAACGCGACGCGGGCGCTGTTGTAGACGACCCCGAGCGCGATCAGGAGGCCGAAGCCGGCCAGAATCACGGCACCGACCACGAGCATGCCGGCAATCGTCTCATCGAACAGGGTGAGCCACAGCGCCTTGACGGAGCTGGCCTCGACTTTCGGCATCTCCTGGATGCGGGGCCAGACCAGGTGCGACTGGCGCACGTCGATTTTCAGCGCCGCGGCGTTCACGACGTCGCCCTCGCGCAGCAGCCGGTTCAGAGTCGCGATGTCCATGGTTGCCGAGAACCCGAGAATGTCCTCGGAAAGCCTGACAACGGGCAGGTGCAGGACCGGACGCTTGGCCTCCTGAACCTCGACGGTCACGCTGTCTCCAATGCGAAGACCAAGGCGCTCGGCGAGCGGGCGGCTGAGCATCAGCCCGTCGAGCGGCACCGCGATGGGGGCCAGCGCGGGGTCCCTCAACACCTTGAGCTCCGACTGGCGCGAGAGCCCTGCGAGCGAGGTGCGGTAGGTGCGGTGTCCGGCGACGAGGCGCACCGGCACAATTCGTTGTCCCTCCGCCAGCAGCACCCCGGGCACGGACTGCAGCTCGTAGAGCGCGCGCGCCGGGACCGGACCGGAGAACGTGACGAAGGCATCGCCGCGCTCGATGCGGCTGAAGGCGACGTCGATCATGTGGGCAATGGCATCGAACCAGAACAGGCCGAACAGGACCAGCGGCACCGCCATGGCGATGCCGGATATGGTGAGAAGCGTGCGGACCGGTCGGCCGACAACGGTGCGCAGCGCCATCAGGTAGGGCATCGGAATGCCGCGCTCGGACATCACCGCGATATGCCGGGCCAGCGCCGTGACCACCGGCACTTGCGGCCGCATGGCCTCGGCCGGGGGAAGCCTGGCAATGCGGTAGACGGCTGTTGCCGCTGCAGCGTTGGCGACCAGGATGCTCGCAAGCCCGGCGAGGACGGCGATCCAGGGCTCCAGGTGCGCCTCCAGCACCGGGAAGCGGAAGAAAGCGCGGTAGGTGTCGATCACGAGCACCGCGAGCCATCCCCCGAGCAGCAGGCCGAGGCCGGCACCGATCGCGGCGATGACCGTCACGAGCTTGAAGTAGTGCACGGCGATGGCAAGATTGGAAAAGCCCAGGGCCTTGAGCGAGGCGATCTGCTCGCGCTGCGCCTCAACCAGCCTGCCGAGCACGACGTGCAGCAGGAACGCCGCGATGCCGAAGAAGACCGCGGGCATGACGATGCTCATCGTCTCCTGCTCGGCCAGCTCGTCCTCCAGGAGGCGGTTCGAGGGAAGCTCGCGGCGCTCGTAGGCGCCGGTGCCGCCGTACGGCGTCAGGAGCCGATCGAGCTCCTCGATGGTCGCCGCCTTCGCCGCTCCGGGCGCCAGCGTCATGACGACATCGTTGAATGCACCCCGCATGTCGAACGCGCCGCCAACCGCATCCTCGCTGGCCCACAGCACGACGAAATTGCGATCGTCCGGCAGCGGCAAGGCGGAGCGGGTTGCGAATACGAACTCGGGCGACAGCGCGACGCCGACGACGCGGAAGGCCTGGAGCCGCCCATTGAGAATGACATCGACCGTATCACCCGGACGTACGGTGCGCGCCTGCGCGTAGGCGGCATTGATGATGATCTCGTCGGGACGCGCGGGATCGATCCAGCGCCCCTCGATGAGATAGAGCCGGTTCAGCAGTGGCTGGCCGGAGGCGGGGATCGAGATGATGCGGCCCGAGATGGGAAGCTCGGAATCCTCGCGCATGACCCGCACGGCCTGGGCGATACGCGCCTCCGCAACGCCGACGCCGTCGATCTCGCGGACGCGGTCCACGAGTGCGAGCGGTGCTCGTTTCAGGCTGGCAAACAGATCGGCAAAGCGCTCGTTGCGATAGTGCGCGTCCATCGCACCCACCAGGGCGAGATAGTTGGACACCGACATGACGAGCACGGCGACGCCGGCCGCAATCAGCAGCGCGATGCTCAGGACCTGCGTGCGCATGGCCCACAGGTCGCGCGCCAGCTTGATGTCGAGGACGTTCACCACGTCACATCCTCGGCGCGCATCGGTGTTGGGTTCACCTCCTCGCGGGCAATGCGGCCGCCGCTCAGTCGCAGGATGCGGGTGGCCATCGCGGCGATGGCGGAGTTGTGCGTTATGACGACGGTGGTCGTGCCCAGCTCGGTGTTGACCTTGGCGATCGCCGCCAGAACGAGGCGTCCGGTGTCGGCATCGAGCGCGCCGGTCGGCTCGTCGCAGAGCAGGATGTCCGGGCGCTTGACGATGGCGCGGGCAACGGCGACCCGTTGCTGCTCGCCGCCCGACAGCTGCGACGGAAAGTGGTCGAGACGGTGCGACAGCCCGACCAGCTCCAGGGCCTCCTCCGGCCGCATCGGGTCGGCGGCGATCTGGGCGACGAGCCGCACGTTCTCGCGCACCGTCAGGTTGGGGATCAGGTTGTAGAACTGGAACACGAAGCCGACATGCTCGCGCCGGTACGCTGTGAGCTGCTCATCGCTGGCTCCGGTGAGCTCGTGGTCACGCCACCTGGCGGTTCCCGAAGTGGGCGCGTCGAGCCCCCCGAGAATGTTGAGCAGCGTCGACTTGCCCGACCCCGACGGGCCCAGCAGCACAAGAAATTCCCCCTGCCGGATCTCCAAGCTGATGTCCCTCAGGGCGAACACCCGCGCCTCGCCGCTGCCGTAGGTTTTCGACAACCCCCGCGCGATGAAGACTGGGCCTTCTATGGAATACGGCGGCATGGAAGGAGGCGGCGCTCGATTGGCGTTTCGGTGAGCTCACGTCGCACCCTGGTAACATGAGATGATCGTGCGGCCAGCGGCCCACTGTTGCTGTCGCGGTTGCGCTTAGACTTTGATCCTGGTCAAATCCAAAGCGCTGTCCGAGCAGCAATGCAAAGGCGTAGCGAGAGAGCATTTCAATGGAGCCTCCCTCGGTTTCCCATATGTACAAGCACATCCTGATCGCCACCGATGGATCGGAGCTTGCCGGCAAAGCCGTGGCGGACGGCCTGGCGCTCGCCAAGGCGCTTGGCGCAAGAGTGACGGTCGTAAGGGTGACGGACATCTTCCCGACCGGGCCTTACAGCCCAATCCCGTTTCCCGCGACGATTGAGAGCTACGAGGCGGCAGCTGCAGAAGGCGCCGCCAAGACACTTGCATCGGTGGCAGAGGAGGCGGCGCAGATGGGGGTCAGCTGCCGGACCGTGCATGTCGAGGATCAAACACCGGCCGAGGGGATTATCGCCACAACAGCGGCCGAGGGCTGCGACCTGGTGGTGATGGCATCGCATGGACGGCGCGGCGTCTCGCGCCTGCTCCTGGGAAGCCAGGCCCAGAAGGTCGTCGCGCTCAGCCCGGTTTCGGTCCTCGTCTGCCGTTGATCAGCTCGCTCACGGTCGCAGCAGCGAATACGAAGGTCATGCCCATGCGCCCATTCCATCGCGAGACGCATCTCATCGAGCGGATCGGCTGGCTGCGGGCCGCAGTGCTCGGAGCCAACGATGGCCTGATCTCGACCGCGAGCCTGATCGTCGGCGTCGCCGCCGCCTCGCCTTCGCGCAAGGAGGTGCTGGTGGCCGGCATTGCCGGGCTGGTCGCCGGGGCCATGTCGATGGCCGCTGGCGAGTACGTCTCGGTGAGCTCGCAGGCCGACACCGAGAAGGCCGATCTTGCGCGCGAGCGCCGTGAGCTCGCGGAGCAGCCCGAGGCCGAGCTCAACGAGCTGACGCAGATCTACGTCGGTCGTGGCGTCGAGCCGGACCTCGCGCGCCAGGTGGCGCAGCAAATGACGACGGCGGATGCATTCGCCGCCCATGCCCGCGACGAGCTGGGCCTGGCCCCTCACGTGATCGCGCGCCCTGTGCAGGCGGCGCTGACCTCGGCGGCGACGTTCGCCATCGGTGCGGCGTTTCCCCTGCTGATCGCCATGCTGGCACCTGCGCGCGGACTGACGTGGACGGTGTCGCTCGCCTGCCTGATCGGGCTTGCCGCTCTCGGCGCCATCGGCGCCCGGGTGGGCGGCTCGGATGTCGTCCGGGCCACCTTGCGCGTCACATTCTGGGGGGCCGTCGCCATGGCGGCCACAGCGTTGATCGGCGCACTCATCGGCCGGGCGGTCTGATCATCCTGCCGCGCTCTATGGAAGCTGTCTGCTTGGGAAAGCGAACGGTGATCCGGACGCCTCCCAGTGGGCTTTGGCTCAAGGCTACGCTGCCCCCATGAAGGGCCGCCAAGTCTTGCACTATGGCAAGGCCGATGCCGGTCCCTGGCACGGTCCTGTCGAGCCGCGTGCCGCGCGCCATGACCTCCTCCATCTGGTCCGCTGAGCTCGCCGACGTGGTAGACCGTAACCGCGGCGCGTCTTGACGGCGTCAGCGCCGAGCTTGCGCCTGAGGCGTGCGATCAGCACCTCGATGGCATTGCTGTCGCGCTCGAAATCCTGCCCGTAGACATGCTCGGTAAGCTCGATCTGCGACACGGCCCGGCCTGCGTGCTGCATCAGGTACTGGAGCAGGCGATATTCGAGTCGCGACAGCTCAACCGGGAGTCCTGGCTTGCTGACGCGGCTGTGGCGGGTATCAAGCACCAGGTCCCCGACAGCGAGCACGGCGCTGGCATGCTTCGTCTGTCGGCGCAGGAGGGCGCGCACGCGCGCGAGCAGCTCCTCCATGCGGAATGGCTTCGTCAGGTAGTCGTCGGCGCCGATGTCGATGGCCTCGACCTTCTCCGACTTCCTCACCGACGGCGTCGACGGCTACCTGTTCGGCGATCTCGACAACGACGGCTGGATCGACTCCGGCATGGAGCTCCTGGACCTCGGCATCCTCTCGGATTTCAGATATTCGGACATCATCTGACACCGCACGGTCTCTTGTCGAAAGGGCGGCGCCCGGGCGCCGCCCTTTTCATGGGTGCCGGGCCTCCCGCGTGCGTAGAGGCCCTTGTGAACGCTGCCGAGTGGGGGCAAGGTCTCGGCCAGCCGCCAACGTCCGCATCGGGCCGTGTGAGAAGCCCGCAAGACAAACAGAACGGCGATCGTTCACCGGGAGGAGGACAGCGAATGAACCGACAAAGATCGACGTCGATCGTGCGGCGCGGGCTTGCCGCCGCACTGGGCCTTGCCATACTGGGGGCCGGGGCGCTCATCGTTGGCGAAAGCGCCCTCGCGCAGCAGCCCAAGACCGTGAAGATCGCGGTGATTGTGCCGCTGTCGGGCGCGTGGGCGCGCCAGGGCCAGCTCGTCAAGATGGGCGCCGAGACGGCGGTGGCGGAGATCAACGCCGCCGGCGGCATCAAGGCGCTGGGCGGCGCGAAGCTCCAGCTCGTGGCGCTCGATGCCGGCGACTCCGCGGAGAAGGCCAAGAATGCGGCGCAGCGGCTGGTCGCCCAGGAGCCCGACGTGGTCGGGGGCATGGGCGCCTGGCTCAGCAGCTTCACGCTGGCCGTCACCGAGGTGACGGAGCGGGCGGAGCTGCCCTGGTTCACGCTGTCCTACGCCGACAGCATCACCGACCGCGGCTTCAAGTACGTGTTCCAGACCTCGCCCACCGGGGGCACGCAGTCCCTGCAGGCCATGCCGACCATTGTCGAGATCGGCAAGAGCGCGACCGGCGCGGCGCCGAAGACCGCCGGCGTGGTCGGCGACAACACGGCCTCGCCGATCAGCTTCCTGAAGCCGATGCGGGAGGGCGGGCTCGCCAGGCTCGGCATGAAGGTGGTGGTGGACGAGACCTTCACGCCGCCCCTGTCGGATGCCACGCCGCTGGTGCAGAAGATCCGCTCGGCGCGGCCGGAGTTCCTGGTGTTCGTGACGACGACGATCTCCGACATCAAGGTGAGCCTGGAGAAGCTCAACGAGTTCCGGCTCGCCAAGGGGGTGATCCCGATCGTTGCCAACGGCGCGCACATGGGGGCTCCGGAGGTGCTCAAGAACGTGCCGGCCGACCTGATCGAAGGGGTGATGTTCATCGTCGCCAACTGGCAGCTCAAGGGGCACGAGAACATCAACGCGATGTTCACCAAGGCGACCGGCGAGCCGTGGATCACCCAGGACGGCCTCGCCGGCTACGGCCATGTCTGGATTCTCAAGGAGGCGCTGGAGCGCGCGGGCGCCGCCGACAAGGCCAAGGTGGCGGCAGAGGTGCGCAAGCTCGACCTCAAGGAGGGCCCCGCGGCGGTCGCCTTCCCGGGCGGCGTGAAGTTCGATGCAAAGGGCCGCCGCGTCGGCGCGCAGGTGGTGATCGCGCAGTGGCAGGGTGGCCGGCCGCTCTCGGTCTTTCCGCTCGACCGGGCGCTGGCAAAGCCGATCTGGCCGAAAAAGTAAGGCAGGTGTCAGGCCCTTGCGGGTCTGACACCGTTTCATGGCTGGAAGGGTCTGGAGATGGCAGGACTGGGCAAGGTTGGCTTCATCGGATGCGGCGCCATGGGCGGACCGATGGCCGAACGGCTCATCGACGCGGGCGCGGAGGTGCGCGTCTACGATCCCAATCCGGCCGCGACGGCGCCACTGGTTGCGCGCGGAGCGAAGCTGGCGGCCTCGCCGCGCGATGCGGCCTCGGGCGTGCCGGTGGCCTTCGCGTGCCTGCCCTCGCCCGCCATCAGCCTCGAGGTGGCGCTGGGGCCCGACGGCATCGCGGGCAGCCCGAGGCTCCAGACCTGGGTGGAGATGTCCACCATCGGCTCGGCGACGGTGCAGAGGATCGCGCGCGAGCTTGCGGCAGCCGGGATCGGCGTTCTCGACGCGCCGGTGAGCGGCGGGCCGCGCGGGGCGCGGGCGGGCACGCTGGCGACTATGATCGCGGGCGACCGGGCGGCGTTCGAGAGGACGCGTCCCCTCTTCGACGCGATCGCGCGCAGCGTCTTCTACGTCGGCGCGAAGCCGGGGCTCGGGCAGATCACCAAGCTCGCCAACAACATGATGTCGGCGGCCGGCATGGCCATTGCCTTCGAGGCGGCAGCCATGGCGGTCAAGGCGGGCGTCGACGCGCACACCCTTATCGACACGGTGAACGCCAGCACCGGCCGCAACACCGCCACGATGGAAAAGTTTCCCGCCTCCATCCTGCCCCGCACGTTCGACTACGGCGGCAAGGTCTCGATCATGTACAAGGACGTGGCGCTCTGCCTCGAGGAGGCGAAGGGGCTGGGCGTTCCCATGTGGATCGGATCGAACGTGGTGCAGATGTGGTTCCACGCCATGAGCGAGGGCCGCGGCGAGGACGACTACACCACGCTCCTCAAGACGATCGAGGGCTGGGCGGGCGTCACGGTCGGGGGCGACGGCGCGGCGGAGAAGGATTGAATGAGCAAGGTCCATGCGGTGCGCGTCCACGCGCTCGGCGGCCCGGAGGTGCTGCGCTACGAGGAGGTGGAGGTGCCCACGCCTGGGCCGGGCGAGGCGCGGGTGCGGCACACGGCGATCGGCCTCAACTTCACCGACATCCACTTCCGCACCGGCCGCTACCCGCTGGCGGCGCTCCCCCATGTCATCGGCATGGAGGCGGCCGGCATCGTCGAGGCGATCGGGCCCGGCGTAACCGAGGTGGCGGTCGGCGACCGCGTCGCCTATGCCTCGGAGAAGCCGCGCACCTACGCCGAGGCCACCACGATGCCGGTTACCCGGCTCGTCAGGCTGCCCGACTTCATCGACGACGAGACCGCGGCAGCCGCCATCCTGAAGGGGCTCACCGCGCAATATCTCCTGCGCGGGGCGTACCCGGTCAAAGCGGGGGAAACGATCCTGATCCACGCTGCGGCCGGCGGCGTGGGGCTCATCATGTGCCAATGGGCGAGGCACCTGGGCGTGCGGGTGATCGGCACCGTGAGCACGCAGGAGAAGGCGGCGCTCGCCAGCGAGAACGGCTGCGACCATCCCATCGTCTACACCAGGGAGGACGTGGTCGCCCGCGTGCGCGAGCTCAGCGGCGGCGAAGGCCTCCCGGTGGTCTACGACGGGGTCGGCGCCACCACCTTCGAGCCGTCGCTCAAGTGCCTGAAGCGGCGCGGCCTGCTCGTCTCCTACGGCTCCGCCGGCGGCGTGCCGGAGCCGCTGGAGCTCCTCCGCCTGAACCGGCTGGGCTCGCTCTATCTCACGAGCGCCGGCCTCGCCGACTACATCCACGACCGTCCCGAGATGCTCGCCCGCGCCCAGGAGCTGTTCGACACCATGAAGATCGGCGCGGTGCGCGTCGCCGTGCACCAGCGCTACCCGCTGGCGGAGGCCGCGCGCGCCCAGCGCGACCTCGAGGCCCGCCGCACCATCGGCAGCTCCATCCTGCTTCCCTGAGGCTGGAGGATTCCCTTTTCCACGAGGGGCCTCCGCATCGCAAGCGCCACCATCCGAGGTCGGGAGTCCCCCACCCCTAGCCCCTGCCCGCACCTGCGCCGAAGGCGCACAAGCGAGCTTCGCTCGCTTTGGCCCCTGCGGGGCCAGAGGGGAGGGGAAGCCGTCGGCGCAAGTGGATAGGATTCCCCGTGGCTGCCCCTCCCCCCGGCCTTCGCCGGGCCAGGCTCTAGTTCTCTCCCCGCCCAAGAGCGGGGAGAGGGAATCCGGTTTGCGCAAGCGGCGCCCCGCACCGCCCAACGTCGACCTCCGGTCGTCCGTTGGCGCATGACTGCCGGCGCTGCAGCGGCACACGCGCGTATTGTCTGTTGACGGTGGCGGCCCTACAGTGGGGACAAAGCAAAACGGGAGGAACGCTGTGAGACGGGCAGGGTATCTGGCCATCGGCCTCTTGGTCATCCTCGGTGCGTGGGCGGCACAGGTCATCCGCGCAGGCCTGGCCGCAGCGGACCGTGAAATTCGTCGTGCCGCTGGGGCCAGGGTCGGGGGTGGACATCAGCGCCAGGCTGCTGGCGGAGCGGCTGCAGAAGCGCTGGGGCCAGCCGGTGGTGATCGAGAACCGCCCCGGGGGAGACGGCATCGTCGCCATCACCGGCTTCGTCGGGGCCAACGACGACCACGTGCTGCTCTACACGCCCACGGGGTCCTTCACCGTGCACCCCTATCAGCGCGCCAACCTGCCCTACGATGCCGAGCGCGATCTGCTGCCGATCGCCAGGATCTCCAACACCATCCTGGCGGTCGGGGTGCCGGAGTCGGCCCACTTCGCATCGCTCGCCGACTTCGTGGCCCGCGCGCGCGCCGAGCCCGGCAAGCTCAATGCCGCGCTGGTTCCGGGCATCACCGAGCTCGTGTTCGACGGGTTCGTGAAGGATGCCGGCCTGAAGATCGCGAAGGTGCCCTATCGCGACATCGTGCAGGCGGCGACCGACCTCGGCGAGAACCGCATCCAGTTCATGATGGCGAGCGCTTGCGATCCTGCGCCCGCAGGTCCAGGCCAAGCGCATCAAGCTGGTGGCCATCAACGGACGCGAGCGCACCAAGCTGTTCCCCGACGTGCCGACGGCCATCGAGGCGGGCGTTCCCGTCGCTGCTGCTGGAGGGGCTCGTCGGCCTGTTCGGGCCGCGCGGCATGGATCTGAAGCTGCGCGAGCGCATCGGCGCCGACGTGGTGGCGGCGATCGCCGATCCCGAGATCTCGGCCAAGCTGATCGCGTCCGCCCAGGTCGTCAATCCGGGCGGGCCGGCCGAGCTCGCCGCTGCCGTGAAGGAGCAGACGGAGCAGATCGCCGCGACCGCAAAGGCGCTGGGCATCCAGCGCAAGCAGTAGCGCGTGCCATCCGATCGCGAGGAGAAGTCCCCATGCCGATGATCGACATCTACACGCACATCTTCCCGGAGCGGTATTTCGCCGAGATGAGCAAGGCGTCCGCGAGCCTCGGCAATCTCGCCCAGCGCTTCCGCGCGATCCCTCCGCTGTTCGACCTCGACGCCAGGTTCCGCCAGATGGACAGCAGCCGGCGAGGGCTATCAGCAGATCATCTCGCTCCCGAACCCGCCGATCGAGGACATGGTGGAGGGACCGACGGCAACGCTGCTCGCGCGCGTCGGCAACGACGCCATGGCCGAGCTGTGCGCGAAGCATCCCGACCGCTTCCCGGGTTTCGTGGCCGCATTGAACATGCACGACGTCGAGGGCGCCGTTGCCGAGGCGCGGCGCGCCATGCGCGAGCTCGGCGCGCGCGGCGTGCAGATCTTCACCAATGTCGCGGGGCGCCCGCTGGACGACCCGCGCTACGCTCCGATTTTCGCGGTCGCCGCCGAGCACGACCTGCCGATCTGGCTGCACCCCGCCCGCACCTCGGCCATGACCGACTATGCCAGCGAGCCCAGGTCGCGCTTCGAGATGTGGTGGTGCTTCGGTTGGCCCTACGAGACCTCCGTGGCCATGGCGCGCCTCGTCTTCTGCGGCGTCTTCGACCGCCATCCCGCTCTGAAGGTCGTCACCCACCACTGCGGCGGCATGATCCCCTACTACGACGGCCGTATCGGAGCCGGCATGGCGGTGCTGGGTAAGCGCACGGCGGATGAGGACTATTCCAAGGTGCTGCCGTCGCTGAAGCGGCCGCACCTCGACTATTTCCGCGACTTCTACGGCGACACCGCGATGTTCGGGGGCCGCGCCGGCCTCAAGGCGGGGCTCGACTTCTTCGGCGTGGAGCACATCGTGTTCGCCACCGACGCGCCGCTGGCGCCGATCCCCGAGAGCATCGCCGCAGTGCACGATCTGGGCCTTTCGCCGGCGGCCTCCGAGCAGGTCTTCTCGGGCAATGCCAGGAAGCTAATGAAAATGTAGCCATCAGACTGCACGGGGCACGCAACCCGCCGGGGAATGCGGGAGAACCTCGAGCTCGAACGCGCAACCCGACTGCACAGGAGGAACGTCCATGCGCCCATCCTTGAAGGCACTGGGGGGCTTGAGCCTGGCGGCCTTTGCCGCGTGCGCGGCCGGCGGCGGTGCGCCGGCGTCCGCCAAGACCTTCGTCTATGTGTCGAACGCCCAGGACGGCAACATCGATGCCTACGTCATGGACAAGGCCAGCGGCGCGCTGACGCCGGTCGGCAAGGCCGAGGCGGCCAAGCTCGTAATGCCGATGGCCGTCAGCCCGAGCAAGAAGCTGCTGTATGCGGTCGCGCGCTCGCAGCCCTACCGGGTCTTCACGTATGCCATCGACGCCGGCACCGGCGCCCTGACGCTGAAGGCCACCGCGGTCCTTCCCGACAGCATGCCCTATGTCTCGGTGGACGCGACCGGGCGGTTCCTGCTCACGGCTTCCTACGGCGGCGACAAGATCGCCGTGAGCCCGATCGCCGCGAGCGGGCTCGTCGAGGCCGAGGCGATCCATGTGATCCCGACCGGGAGGAACGCGCACGCCATCCTGGCCGACCGCACCAACAAGTTCGTCTACGTGCCCACGCTCGGCGCCAACCAGGTGCTGCAGTTCCTGTTCGACGCCAAGACCGGCAAGCTGACGCCCAACACGCCGCCCGCCGTGAATGCGCGCCCCGGCGACGGCCCGCGCCATCTCGTGCTCGCGCCCGACAACAAGCATCTCTACGTGCTCAACGAGCTGACCGGCAACATCACCCAGCTCGCCGTCGACCAGGCCAAGGGCACCTTGACGGAGGTGGAGAGCGTGCGCTCGGTGCCGGCGGATGCCGGCCTCGTGCCCGGCGTCCCGCAGGCGCCCGCGGGCACCGCAGCCGCGGCAGCGCCGAAGGACGATCGGCCGAAGGTCTGGGCGGCCGACATCCAGCTCACGCCCAACGGCAAGTTCCTCTATTCCACCGAGCGAACGCTCAGCAAGATCGCGCTCTTCACGGTCGCGCCGGGGACGGGGAGGCTCGCCTACGTGACCAATTTCCCGACCGAGAAGCAGCCGCGCGGCATCAAGATCGACCCGAGCGGAACCTGGCTCGTCGCCTCCGGCGAGAAGTCCGATCGTCTGGCGGTCTACAGGATCGACCCGGGCAACGGCCGGCTCACGCGAGATTAACCGCTTTCCCGTCGGTAACGGTGCCAACTGGGTGGAGATCGTGGAGACTCCCTGATCCCAGGAGCGAGCGGCAGACAGGCATGACCGACGGCGCGATCCAAGAGGGTTTCGAGGTCTTCGTCTCCGATCACGACAAGCCGTTCGAGGCCGTGCGCGAACTCAGACCGCACGGTCGGGCCGAGTTCATTGTCTACGTCGTGAACGCCGGCGACTTCACGATCCCCCGCGACGCCGTCAAGGCCGTTCATGCCCAGAAGGTGATCGTCGATGGCGCCAGGCTCGCTCCTCTGTTGCGCAGGGTGATCGGGCAGGCCCACGACGCGTCAGATCCGCGGATCTGACGCGCGCCTCGCCTTGGGCTGCCCCTCACCCCGACCCTCTCCCCGCAAGCGGGGAGAGGGAGTCGCGGGCGGCTCGTGAAGAGGGCCCGCGCTCACACTTCAGCTCAGTTGCGCGATCTGCTTCCGCTTGACGAGGTCGAAGTCGATGTTGGCGCCGATGCCCGGCACCTGCGGGCAGTGCGCGAGGCCGTCGCGCCCGATCTGGATGTCGTTGAGCACGCCGTACTTGTGGGCGCCGTGCGGCAGCAGCACCTCGAAGTAGGTGGTGTTGGGAAGCGCGCAGGCGAAATGCAGCTGCGCCATGTTGTTGAGCGAGTTGCCGCCGTGGTGCACCTCGAAGTTCATGTGGAAGGCTTCCGCGAGGTGCGCGGCCTTGAGCATGGTGGTGAGGCCGCCCTTCAGGGGGATATCGCCGCGCAGGCCGTCGGTGGCGCGCCCGGTGAGCCACACGGCATAGGTGCCGATGTCGCCGCTCGGATACTCCGTCGCCAGGATGGGGATATCGAGCTTCTGCTTGAGCTTGACGTAGGAGTAGATGTCCTCCTCGTTGAGCGGGTCCTCAAACCACAGGAAGCCGAGCTTCTCGATGGCGCGGCCCACCTTCAGGGCCTCGTCGTAGCTGTAGCTCCAGGTCGAATCGAGCATCAGCGGGAAGTCCTCGCCGACCGCCCGGCGCACGGACTCGCACACCTTGATGTCCTCCACCGGGTTCTGCGGCGGATGGATCTTGTAGGCCTGCCAGCCGTGCGACTTGTACTGCGCCGCCTCGCCGGCGTACTCGTCGCGGCTCCCCAGGATGGAGCTCGAGGCATAGGCGGGCATGGCGGAGCGGTCGGAGCCGAACAGCCGGTAGAGCGGCACGCCCGCGGCCTTGGCGGCGATGTCCCACAGCGCGGTGTCGCACGCGCCGATGGTGCGCAGCCCCGCAACGCGCTGGCGCATGCGCATCTCCGCGTGCAGGTCCTCGCGCGCCCGCGGGTCCCGCCCCATCAGGATCGGCTTCAGGACCCGGATGAGGGCGCCCGCATCGGTCTCCGCGGGGTTGTAGGCCGAGCCCAGGAACGCATGGCCTTCGAGGCCCGCGTCGGTGCTGATGCGCAGGAGGCCGAGGTTGCTTTTCCCCGAGTTGATCTGCGCCCCCTGGGAATAGCGCGTCGGCGGGATGTCGTCCCACGCGAACAGCGTCACTTCAATGGCGTCGATCCTCATGGGTGGCCTCCCGCTCTCCATCCGGACGGTGTCAGACCCTCCGGGTCTGACACCTTGGCTCCAACGCCGGTTGCGTAACGGTGTCAGACCCGGAGGGTCTGACACCTTCAATCCCGCAGGAGCGCGGCGATGCGCTTGGTGGCTTCCCGGATGTTATCGACCGAATTGGCGTAGGAGAAGCGGATATAGCCCTCGCCGTGGATGCCGAAGCTGGTGCCGGCCACGGTGGCGACGCCGGCCTCCTCCAGCATGCGGTTCTGCAGCGTGCGCGCGTCCATGCCGGTGCCGGTGATGTTGGGGAACACGTAGAACGCCCCGCCCGGGTCCAGGCAGGTGAAGCCGGGCAGCTGGTTCAGGAGCGGCACGATGGTGCGGCGCCGCTCGTCGAAGGCCGCCACCATCCTGTGCACCTCGTCCTGCGGGCCGTCGAGGGCGGCGATGCCGGCGTACTGCGTCGGGGCGTTGACGCAGGAATGGCAGTTGACCGCCAGGCGTACGACCTTCTCCACGAGCGCCTGCGGCCACACCGAGAAGCCGAGCCGCCAGCCGGTCATGGCGTAGGTCTTGGACCAGCCGTCGAGCAGGATCAGCCGGTCCTTGATGGACGGATAGCGCAGGAAGCTCGTGTGCTCGCGTCCGCCGTAGAGCATCTGGCTGTAGATCTCGTCCGACATCACCGCGACGTTGGGGAACCGCTGCAGGCCCGCCACCAGCTTCTCGATCTCCTCCTTCCTGGCCGCGCCGCCGCAGGGGTTGCCGGGGCTGTTCAGGATGATGAGGCTGGTCCTGGGCGTGATGAGCGAGAGCACCTGGTCGGCGGTGAAGCTGAACGCGTTGGCCTCGTTCTGCACGATCGGCACCGGCTTGGCGCCGGTGAACTCGATCATCGAGCGGTAGATGGGAAAGCCGGGGTCGGGATAGAGGATATCGGCGCCGGGCTGCCCGAAGATCAGGATCGAGAAGAACATGGTGGGCTTGCCGCCCGGCCAGATCACGATGGTGTCGGGGTGCACCTCGACGCCGTGGCGACGCTTCAGGTCGCGCGCGACCGCTTCGCGCAGTGGGACGATTCCCTGGGCCGGCGTGTAGCCGTGGTGGCCGTCGCGCAGCGCCTTGATGGCGGCCTCGACGATATGGCCCGGCGTTTTGAAGTCGGGCTGGCCGATGCCCAGGTTGACGATCGACTTGCCCTGGCGCTGCAGGGCGTCGGCGCGCGCCAGCACCTCGAAGGCGGTCTCGGTTCCCAGGCGTTCGAGGGCGGCGACGAGTTGCAGCATGGGGCTCCCCCGGTCTCGGCCAGGCTTGCGCCGGGCCACAAGTCACAGCGCCCACAGCGAAAGATGGTGCGCAGGCTCCCTCATGTGCGGCACTGTGCAGCGGTTCGTCAAACGCTTCATTCTGCGCCGCCGCAACTGCCCCCCGGCAAGGCATGGCCCGGAAGCTGCCGACGACCGAGGCATCGAACGCCGCGTCCTTGCGCAGCGCTCACGCCGGGTGTGCCTTGCACGAAGCCCATGACCTCCGCCGGGGTACAGCTTGCCGCCCCCCGCTTTCGCCTTCATGGATCGGCGCAAGCCGCAGCGGCGTGGAATACCGACCGCGCGGCCGTCGTCCATCACCGCAAGCGCCCGTCGGGTTGGACGGCTCGATGAGTTTCGCTATGCGAAGCCAAGCGGCTGCCCTGCAACAGGGCCGGCGGCGTGAACCATGGTGCCAAGTGCCCCGTTTCCTTGTATGAGCAGTGCATGGTATACCAGCCTGCGAAGGGGCCCGTTGAGCTTCGGCACAAGGTTTCGAGGAAGCGTCGCAAGGAGGAGGAAAGCAAATGAGCAGCAAGACCAGTCGGGTCACCCGCCGCAAGTTTCTGAAAACCGGCGCGGTGGCTGCCGGCGCCGCGACCATCGGCACCGTGGCGATGCCGCAGATCAGCCGTGCCCAGACGGCTACGTTCAAGATGCAGGGCTCCTGGGGCAAGGCCGACGTCTTCAACGAGATGGCCGAGGACTACGTCAAGCGCGTCAACGACATGGCGGGCGGACGGCTGCGGATCGACTACCTGGTCGCCGGGGCAGTGGTGCACCCGTTCCAGGTGTTCGACGGTGTGCACGGCGGCCAGATCGATGCAGCGCATACCGTGACGGTCTACTGGTACGGCAAGCACAAGGCGGCCTCGCTGTTCGGCACCGGCCCGGTGTTCGGCTTCAACGCCAACGAGGGTCTCGGCTGGATCCACAACGGCGGCGGCAAGGAGCTGTTCGAGGAGCTCCAGCAGCAGATCATGAAAGTCAACATCAAGAGCTTCTTCGCCATGCCGATGCCGACCCAGCCGCTCGGCTGGTTCAAGCGGGCGGTGACGAGCGCGGCCGATCTCAAGGGCCTGAAATACCGCACCGTGGGTCTGGCGGCCGACCTGTTCCAGGCCATGGGCGTGGCGGTGACGCAGCTCCCGGGCGGCGAGATCGTGCCGGCCATGGAGAAAGGCACGATCGACGCCTTCGAGTTCAACAACCCGACGTCGGATCGGCGCTTCGGGGCGCAGGACGTGGCCAAGAACTACATGATGGGCAGCCACCATCAGGCGACCGAATACTTCGAGATCATGTTCAACAAGACGAAGTTCAACGCTCTGCCCGCAGAGCACAAAGCAATCTTGCAGTACGCTGCCGAAGCCGTGTCTTCAGCCAATGAATGGAAGGCCTACGACTACTACTCGAAGGATCTGCAGGAGCTGATCACCAAGGACAAGGTCAATGTCCTGCGCACGCCGCAGAGCGTCTTCGACGCACAGATCGCGGCATGGGACGGTCTGATCGCGCAGCTCGGACAGGACGCCTTCATGAAGAAGGTGATGGACTCGCAGAAGGCATGGGTGCGGCGCGTCGTGTACTACACCCAGCTCAACGCCACCGACTACAAGGGCGCGTTCAACCATCACTTCCCGGGTGTGCTGAGGACCTGATCCTCGTCTGCGGCAGTGCAGTACCTGTGGAATCCGGGAGGGCGGCGTGCATTGACGCCGCCCGACCTTTGAAGGGCAAGGCGATCCAACGCCGCCGACAGCGGATCAGCAGAATATGACACGCTTCCTGTTCTTCATCGACGCCCTCAGCACATGGGTGGGCAAAGCCTTCGGCTGGCTGATCCTCGTGCTAACGTTGGCTGTCAGCTACGAGGTTGGCGTGCGCTACGTGCTGCGCGCGCCGACGACCTGGGCCTTCGACATCAGCTACATCACCTACGGCGCCATGTTTCTGATGGCTGGCGCCTACACCCTCAGCCGCAACGGCCACGTGCGCGCCGACGTGCTCTATCGCTTCTGGCGCCCGCGCACGCAGGCCGTGATGGACCTCCTGCTTTACGTGCTCTTCTTCCTTCCCGCCGTCGCGGCCTGGATCTACGCCGGCTGGGCGTACGCCGCCTTCTCCATCCGTTTCCGCGAGGTGAGCATCTTCAGCCCCGCGGGCATACCCGTGTTCCCGCTCAAGGCGCTCATTCCCATCACCGGCGTTTTCCTGCTGCTTCAGGGTATCGCCGAGATCATCCGCTGCGTTCTGTGCATCCGCCTCGGCGAGTGGCCGCAGCGGCTCCATGACGTGGAGGAAACCGAGAGCATGATTATCCGCGAGCAGCAGCTTCAGCGCGAGCGCGGCGAGCAAGTGGTGTCGTCGACCGAGCCGAGGGCCTGAGCATGACCGACCCTCAAATCGGCCTGTCGATGCTGTTTCTGTTCATCTTCATCATCATGCTCGGGTTTCCGATTGCTTTCACCCTGATCGCCATGGGCGTGGGCTTCGGGTACTACGCCTATTACGTGCCCGGCCAGGAATTCTTCAACAACCGCGTCTTCACGCTGCTGGTGCAGAAGACCTTCGAGGTCAGCTCCAGCGACGTGCTGACCGCAGTGCCACTGTTCCTGTTCATGGGCTATCTCGTCGAGCGCGCGAACATTCTCGACCGACTATTTCGCTCCCTCCAAATCTCGATGAAGAACGTGCCGGGCTCGCTCGCGGTGGCGACGCTGCTCACGTGTGCGATGTTTGCCACGGCGACCGGGATCGTCGGCGCCGTCGTGACCCTGATGGGGCTGCTCGCTTTCCCCGCCATGCTGCGCGCCGGCTACGACGTCAAGCTGTCGGCCGGCGTGGTGTGCGCCGGCGGATGTCTCGGCATCCTCATACCACCGAGCATTCTCCTCATCGTCTACGCCGCAACCGCCGGCGTCTCGGCCGTCAAGCTCTACGCGGCCGCGTTCCTACCGGGCTTCCTGCTGACCGGCTTCTACATCCTCTACGTGATCGCGCGCGCGAGCATCAATCCCGCGCTCGCTCCCAAGCTTCCGAAGGAGGAGACCGACATCCCCTTCTCGCAGGTGCTCTTTGCGTTGCTGACCTCGTTCTTCCCGCTGGCGATCCTGATCGTCGCCGTGCTGGGCGCCATCCTGTTCGGCCTGGCGACGCCTTCGGAGGCCGCCGCCATCGGCGCTCTCGGCAGCATCCTGCTGGCCGCGGCCTACCGCGCGCTCAACTTCTCGATGCTCAGGGAGTCCGTGTACCTGACGGCGCGCGCCACCGCCATGGTCTGCTACCTGTTCATCGGCTCCTGGACGTTCTCCTCCGTGTTCGCGCTGCTCGGCGGGCAGGGCGTGGTGGAGCAGTTCATCCTCGGCCTCAACCTGTCGCCGACCACGTTCCTCCTGCTCACGCAGGCCATCATCTTCCTGCTCGGCTGGCCGCTGGAATGGACCGAGATCATCATCATCTTCGTCCCCATCTTCCTGCCGCTGCTCGACGACTTCGGCATCGACCCGATCTTCTTCGGCATCCTGGTGGCGCTCAACACGCAGACCGCGTTCAACACGCCGCCGGTGGCCATGGCGGCGTTCTACCTGAAGGGCGTGGCGCCGCCCTGGGTCAAGCTGACGGACATCTTCAGCGGCGCCCTGCCGTTCGTGTTCATGGTGTTCGCCACCATGGCGCTGGTCTACATCTTCCCGGCGATCGCGCTGTGGCTGCCGAACCTGCTCTACACGCGCTGAGGCAGCGGCGCGCCGAGGACCATGCCCGATGAGCCTGTGCTCGCTCTCCCTCACCCAGGCGGCGGCCGACATCCGCGAGGGGCGGATCGCGTCGGTCGACCTGGTGGAGGACTGCCTGCGGCGCATCGAAGAGGTCGACGGCAAGGTGCAGGCCTGGGCCTTCCTCGACCGCGAGCACGCGCTGGGCCAGGCCAAGGCGGCAGACGACCACCGCAAGCAGGGCAGGGCCGCAGGTCCGCTGCACGGCGTGCCCATCGGCATCAAGGACATCTTCGACACCGGCGACATGCCCACCGAATTCGGCTCGCCCCTGTGGCAGGGCCGCACGCCGCGCCGTGACGCGGCCGCCGTCGCCCGCCTGCGCGCCGCGGGCGCGGTGATCATGGGCAAGACGGTGACCACCGAGTACGCCTACCGCACGCCCGGCAAGACCAGGAACCCGCACGACCCCGAGCGCACGCCCGGCGGCTCCTCGTCTGGCTCCGCGGCGGCGGTGGCGGCCCTCATGGTGCCGGGCGCCATCGGCTCGCAGACCAACGGCTCGGTGATCCGGCCGGCCGCCTTCTGCGGCGTGGTCGGCTTCAAGCCGACGCACGGCCTGATCCCGCGCAGCGGCGCGCTTTTGCTGTCGCGCGCGCTCGACCACGTCGGCGTGTTCGCGCGCAGCGTGGAGGACGCCGCCCTGCTCGCCGAGCAGCTCGCGGGCTTCGACGAGGAGGACCCTGACACGCGTCCCCTCGCCCGCCCGCCGCTCGCCGCAACCGCCGCAGGCGAGCCGCCGCTGCCGCCGCGCCTCGCCTTCGTACGCACGCCGGCCTGGCCGCAGGCCGAGGCGGTGACGGAGCCGGCCTTCGCCGAGCTCATCGCGGCGCTGGGCGAGGCGGCGAGCGAGGTCGAGCTGGGGCCCGGCTTGGAGCGCGCCATCGAGATGCATGGGCTCGTCATGGACGTGGAGATGGCCCACAATTTCCACCGCGACTACGAGAAGGGCGGCGATAGGCTGAGCCCGCCGCTGCGCAAGCTGATCGAGCGCGGCCGCAGGCACGCGGCGATCGACTACACGCGGGCGCTCGCCGGGGCCGCGCCCCTCAATGCGATGCTGGACCCGGTGTTCGACGAGTACGATGCGCTCATCACGCCGGCCGCGCCGGGCGAGGCGCCGCTGGGCCTCGACAGCACCGGCAACCCGGTGTTCTGCACCATCTGGAGCTATCTCGGCGCGCCGGCCGTCACGCTGCCGCTCCTGCAGGGCGAGAGCGGCCTGCCGATCGGCGTGCAGCTCGTCGCCCGCCGCGGCAACGACGCGCGGCTCCTGCGCACGGCCCGCTGGCTCGCCGGCGCGGTCGCAGGGGGCGGGCGGCGGCGCGCGCGCAGCGCGCCCCGCTCCGACAAGGGCGGCGAGCCCCGCACCAGGAAAGGCAAGGCGACATGACGAACTTCATCACCGGCGTCATCGGCATTGCCGGCTTGTGCGCGTTCCTCGGCATCCTGCTCTTGTGGACCAAGGCGATACCGCTGATCGTGATCTGCGCCGTCGTGGTGCTGCTCCTGCTCGTCGACTTCGTGCAGTCGATGCTGCCCGGCAAGGGCGGCAGGCGCTGAAGCCGGCACCGGCAACCCCGCGTCGGGGCTGCGCATGGCGGGCTTGCAGCCGCACGGGATTTGCGGCCCCTGCGGCATTCGGCTATGGGTGGCGGCGGGGGAAGAGTCCCAGCCCGAGGACGCCATCGCATGTCGGCCCAGACCCCCGCCCCGCAACGACGCATCACCGCCCCCGAGATCGCCGCGCGCAAGGGCGGCGAGCCGATCGTGTCGCTCACCGCCTACCATGCCCACACCGCGGCCATTGCCGATCCGTTCGTCGACTTCCTCCTGGTCGGCGACAGCCTGGGCATGGTCATGCACGGCTACGAATCGACCGTGCCGGTGCCGCTCGAGCTCATGATCGTGCACGGCCGCGCCGTGGTGCGGGGGGCGCAGCGCGCCCTCGTCGTGGTCGACATGCCGTTCGGCTCCTACGAGGAGAGCCCGGGCCACGCCTTCCGCAACGCGGCGCGCGTCATGAAGGCGACGGGCTGCGGCGCCATCAAGCTCGAGGGCGGCCGGCGCATGGCGGAGACCATCCGTTTCCTCACCGAGCGCGGCATCCCCGTGATGGGCCACATCGGTCTCACGCCGCAGTCGATCAACGTGCTGGGCGGCTTCAAGACCCAGGGCCGCGTGCGCGAGGAGTGGGCAGCGATCGAGGCGGACGCACGCACCGTCGCCGAGGCCGGCGCCTTCGCCATCGTGCTCGAGGCCATGGCCGAGGAGCTGGCGCGGAAGATCACCACCGCCATACCGATCCCCACCATCGGCATCGGCGCATCGGCCGGCTGCGACGGGCAGATCCTGGTGATGGAGGACATGTTGGGGCTCAGCCCCCGTGTGCCCAGGTTCGTCAAGCAGTTCGGCCGGGTCGGCGAGGCCATCCGCGCCGCCATCCAGGCCTACGCCGTGGAGGTGCGCAACCGCAGCTTTCCGGGCCCGGAGCACACCTACGCCGTGAAGGAGAGCCCTGCCCGGCCGGCGAAGCGGGCAGCGAATAGCGAGTAGGGGGAGTTGGCTCTATTCGCTATTCGCTATTCGCTTTCTTCATTCGCCATTCGCCATCTTCGTCATGCCTCCTTGAACACCTCATCGCGGCTCGCCCGGATGGCGGGCACGATCGCCACCACCAGAATGACAACCGACATGACGAGGAGCACGGTGCTGATCGGGCGCTCGCAGGTCCCCTTCCAGAACGGGCAGTCGACGAAGGTGGTGAAATGCCCGCGCGAGATCACCAGCGCCTGGCGCAGCTTCTCCTCCATCAGCCGCCCGAGCACGAAGCCCAGGAGCAGCGGCGCCGGCTCGAACCCGAACTTGAACAGCGCATAGCCGAACAGGCCGAAGCCGGCTGTCATGATCACCTCGGTCGGCGAGTTGTTGACCGAGTAGATGCCGATGCAGCAGAGCAGCACAATCGCCGGGAACATCAAGCGATACGGCACCTTGAGGAACCGAACCCACAGCCCGATGAGGGGCAGGTTGATGATCAGCAGCATCAGGTTGCCGACCCACATGGACGCGATCATGCCCCAGAACAGCTCGGGCTGCTTGGTCATGATCTGCGGCCCCGGCACGATGCTGTGGATCTGCATGGCGCCGACCATCAGGGCCATCACGGCGTTGGGCGGGATCCCCAGCGTGAGCAGGGGGATGAAGGCGGTCTGCGCGCCGGCGTTGTTGGCGGACTCCGGACCCGCCACGCCCTCGATGGCGCCGCGGCCGAAGCGCGAGGGATCCTTGGAGAGCTTCTTCTCCAGCGTGTAGGAGGCGAACGGCCCGAGCACCGCGCCGTTGCCCGGCAGGAGCCCCAGAATCGATCCCAGAAACGTGCCGCGCGCGATCGGCCAGGCGGACTGCTTGAAGTCCTGGAGGCCGGGCAGCAGCTTGCCGATCGCCCCGTGCACCACGTCGCGGGCCTGCGTGCTCTCGAGGTTGCGCAGGATCTCGGCGAAGCCGAACATGCCCATGGCGAGCACGGCGACATCGAGGCCGTCGGAGATCTCGGTCCACCCGAAGGTGAGGCGCTCCTCGCCGCTCTCGAGGTCGGTGCCGACGGTGGAGAGGAGAATCCCCACCAGGATCACGGCAATCGCCTTCGGCACCGAGCCGCGCGCCAGCACCACCGCGAACATGAGGCCCAGCACCATGAGGGAGAAGTAGTCCGCCGGGCCGAACAGCAGCGCCCAGGCCGTCATCGGCACCGCGAGCGCGGCGATGACGAGCGTGGAGACGCAACCGGCGATGAACGAGCCGATGGCCGCGATGCCCAGCGCCACGCCCGCGCGCCCCTGCTTGGCCATCTGGTGGCCGTCGAGCGTGGTGACCACCGCCGTCGCTTCGCCGGGGATGTTGACCAGAATGGCCGTCGTGGAGCCGCCGTATTGGGCGCCGTAGTAGATGCCGGCCAGCATGATCAGCGCGCCGACGGGGTCCAGGCCGAAGGTGATCGGCAGGAGCATGGTGATGGTGGCGATGGGACCGACACCGGGCAGCACGCCGACCAGGGTGCCGACGAGGCAGCCGATGAAGCAGAGCCCCACGTTTTTGAGCGACAGAGCGACGTCCATCCCGAACCGCAGATTACCGGCAAGGTCGGTGGCGAACTGGGCGAGAAATTCGAGCACGGCCACCGTCCCTCAACGCCCGAACGCGCTTTTGACGAGGTTTATCACCTGCGCGATCCCCCACTTCAGGCTCGCGTAGGCATAGCTGATCGGCTCGGGGATCAGGCCCGCCGGATCGAACGGTATGGGTAGGTTGAGCATCTCCTTGAAGAGGATGCCGGAAAGCAGCGTCATCACCACCGCGAACATGGCGACCTCGAGCGGCCTGGTATCCTTGTCGGCGAACGAGGCGATGACCACCGCGAGCGGCCCGGCCACCACCAGCCCCAGCTGGGGAATCCGCACCGTCCCGATCAGGGGAATGCCCAGAACGCCGCCGAAGTTCAGGGTCGAGCCGCGCACCGCCAGGGCGAAGACGAACACGGAGCCCAGAACGTACACCGGGCCGCGCAGGTGCCACCTTTCGAGGCTCTCGCCCTCGAACAGCAGCGACTGGACGACGAGCAGCACGCCGAACGCCCCCACCAGGATCGCAACGACCCTGGGCATGAAGCCGGACCCGATGGCCGACAGGGTGCCCGTCGGCAGGGTGAAGCCGCCGGCGAGGCCCAGCACCGCGAGCCCGATGAGGAACAGCCCACCGGCGAGGTCGAACGGCGACTTGATGAACCCGCGGGCACGGCTGTGCGGTGCTTGTGTCGTCATTCCTCCCTCCCGAGCAAAATCGATGTTCCGCTAATTGCGCCAACGGAACATTGTTTTTGCTTAGCCGAACCGGCTGTGGAGTCTAACCGCCGGGCGCCGCAGCGTCCACCGCTTCCGACATCGCATCGCGCAGGACACGCACTGCGTGCAATGCTCTGCGGCCGGTCCCGTCGCGGATCTGATGGCGACAGGAGAACCCGTTCGCGACGATCGTGGTCGCCGGCGCGGCCGCGCGCACGGCCGGCAGCAGGGATAGCTCGCCCATGGCCATCGAAGCCTCCCAGGTGTCGGCGCCGTAGCCGAAGGCGCCGGCCATGCCGCAGCAGCTCGACGCCACGGTCGCGATACCGAGGCCTTTCACCAGCGCCAGGGCCTGCTCCATCGCCCCCATGGCGCCGAACGCCTTCTGGTGGCAATGGCCGTGCAGCAGGACGTTGCCCGGACGCTCGGCGATGCTGGGAGGTATGCGCCCGGCGACGGCCTCGGCGGCGAGGAGCTCCTCGAGCAGCAACGCCCGCGAGGCCAGCAGCTCGGTCTCGGGCCCCGGCAGCATGGAGAGGAGCTCATCGCGCAGCGTCAGGAGGCACGAGGGCTCCAGGCCGACGATGGGCACGCCGCGCTCGGCGAGCGGCAGGGCTGCGGCGACCAGCCGCCGCGCCTCGAAGCGCGCCTCCTCGACGAGCCCGGCCGAGAGGAACGTACGCCCGCAGCACAGGGGCCTGCCGCCATCGGCCGGGTGCAGCACCGTGACGCGGTATCCGAGGCGGCCAAGCACATCGACCGCGCGCGTGCAGGTTCTCCGGCTCGAAGTACGCGTTGAACGTATCGGCGAACAGCGCCACCTCGCGAATCCCCTCTCCCCATGCCTCTTCAGGCATGGGGAGAGGGTTAGGGTGAGGGGCAGCGACAGACGCCGACGTCGGAGCGCGCCCCTGCCCCTCACCCCAGCCCTCTCCCCGCAAGCGGGGAGAGGGGGAAGGTTGGCGCAAGTGGAAAGGTGTTGCACTCCACTTCGGCAGCGGCCGTCTTGGCCGAGAGGCCGGCCAACCGCTCCATCAGCCACGCTGCGCCGGGGATGGCATCGCGTGCGTTCATCAGAGGCGCGACGCGCTGGGCATACGGAGCATAGCGCGGCAGATACGCCACCAGCCGGTCACGCAGGGAGAGGCCACGCCGCTGGTTGGCCGCGGCCAGCACCTCGATCTTCATCTTGGCCATGTCGACGCCGGTCGGGCACTCGCGCCGGCAGGCCTTGCAGGAGACGCACAGCTGCATGGCCTCCAGCATCGCGTCGGAGGCCAAGGCGTCGGGGCCCAGCTGCCCGGAGATGGCGAGCCTCAGCGCGTTGGCGCGCCCGCGCGTCACGTCGCGCTCGTTGCCGGTGATGCGGAAGGAGGGGCACATCACGCCGGCGGTCGACTTGCGGCACTCGCCGTTGTTGTTGCACATCTCAACCGCGCCCTGGAACCCGCCGCCGGCGCCGATGTAGCCGGACCAGTCGAGCGCCATCCGCATCGCGGGCACGCGATAGTCGGGCTTGAAGCGGAACAGCGTGCGGTCGTCCATGCGCGAGGCGCGCACGATCTTGCCGGGGTTCATGAGGCTCGCGGGGTCGAACCGGTCCTTCACCTCCTCGAACAGGCGCACGGTCTTCGACCCGTACATCGCCTCGTGAAACTCGGAGCGCACCAGGCCGTCGCCGTGCTCGCCGGAGTGCGAGCCCTTGTAGGCCTTGACCAGCGCGAACGCCTCCTCGGCGATGGCGCGCATGGCACGGGCGTCCTTCTCCAGCTTGAGATTGAGCACGGGGCGCACGTGCAGGCAGCCGACCGAGGCGTGCGCGTAGAAGGTGCCGCGCGTGCCGTGCCTGGCGAAGATGGCGCCGAGCCGCTCGGTGTAGTCGGCGAGGTGCTCCAGCGGCACCGCGCAGTCCTCGATGAAGGAGACGGGTTTCCCCTCGCTCTTCATCGACATCATGATGTTGAGGCCCGAGGTGCGCACGTCCCACACCGACTTCTGGCCGGCCGCGTCCGCCACCTTCACGACGCTCGCGGGATGGCCGAGATCGCCCATCAGCTCGTCGAGCTGCCCGAGGCGGCGCAGGTTCTCGGCCTGGTCGTCCTCGGCGAACTCTACGAGCAGCAGCGCGTCGGGGTCGCCGCGCACGTAGGCGTCCATCACCGGGCGGAACATGGCGATGTCGCGCGCGAGCCCGATCAGCGTGCGGTCGACCACCTCCACCGCCACCGGCCCCAGCCCGACGATGTGCTGGGTGGCCTCCATGGCCTTGCGGAAGGTGGCGAAGTGGCAGATGCCCAGCGCCTTGTTGCTGCGGCAGCGGCGAGAGCTTCAGCTCGAGCCGCCGCGAGACGGCGAGCGTGCCCTCCGACCCGCACAGCAGCGTGGCGAGGTTGACGGGCCTGACGCCCGGCACCAGCGCATCGATGAGATACCCGCCGACGCGCCGGCTCACCTCGGGGAAGGCGTGCGCGATGTGCTCCGCCTCGCGCCGGCCCGAGGGCGAGCAGGTCGCGGAACAGCGCGATGCCGGCCTCACCCTCCCCACTTGCGCCGCCCGGACCCCCTCGCCCCGCTTGCGGGGAGAGGGCTGGGGTGAGGGGCAGCCCGAGGCTCTGACGCTGGAGTGTGCCACTGCCCCTCACCCCAGCCCTCTCCCCGCGCAGTGCGGGGAGAGGGTGTCCCTCGAGGTTGTGCCCCACCTCGCCGAAGCGGGCCTCGGTGCCGTCGGCGAGGATGGCCTCGATGGCGGTAGGTTGTCGCGCATGATGCCGTAGCGGATCGAGCGCGTGCCGCAGGAGTTGTTGCCGGCCATGCCGCCGATGGTGGCGCGGCTGGCGGTGGAGACATCGACCGGGAACCACAGTCCCGATGCCCTGAGCTGCCGGTTCAGATCGTCCAGCACGATGCCCGGCTCGACCACGCAGGTCCCGGCCTCTGGATCGAACGCCACGAGCCGCTTCAGGTGCTTGGAGAAGTCGACGACCAGCGCCCGCCCCACCGTCTGCCCGGACTGCGAGGTACCGCCGCCCCGCGGCAGCAGCGCCACGCCCTCCTCGCGAGCAATCGCCAGCGCCGCCCGGACGTCATCGTCGCTCCTGGGCACCACCACGCCGATCGGCTCGATCTGGTAGTGCGATGCGTCGGTCGAATATCGCCCACGGCTGAAGGCGTCGAACAGCACCTCGCCCTGCAGTTCCTTGCGCAGGCGCTCGGCCAGGCGGTGGGAGAAGGGGGCGGTCTTGGTGACTTGGGCCATGCCTGGATATCGCCGCCCGCGGCATATGACGCAAGGCATCAGATTGGCAGATCAGACGGGGCTCGCGCGCCGAAGGATCACGTCTCTGCTCTAACGGCATCTCTGTTGGCTTCCGGCGGAAACGCTGCTTAGGTAGAGGTCCGCCATCAACGGAGCCTCACCTGATGTCCAACGAGCCGCGCCGCGCAGGCCGCCACTTCCTGCAGATCCCCGGCCCCACGCCGGTGCCGGACCGCATCCTGCGCGCCATGGACATGCCGGTGATCGACCACCGCGGGCCCGAGTTCAAGAAGCTGGGGCTCAGGGTGCTCTCGGGCATCAAGACCATCTTCCAGACCGCGAGCCCGGTGGTGATCTATCCCTCCTCCGGCACCGGGGCGTGGGAGGCCGCGCTCCTCAACACGCTCTCGCCCGGCGACAAGGTGCTCATGTACGAGACCGGGCACTTCGCCACGCTCTGGAAGAACATCGCCCTGAAGCTCGGCCTCCAGCCCGAGTTCATCGCCTCCGACTGGCGCTCCGGCGCCGATGCGGCGGCCATCGAGGCGCGCCTGAAGGAGGACAAGGGCCACACCATCAAGGCGGTGTGCGTGGTCCACAACGAGACCTCCACGGGGGCCACCTCGCGCATCGACGAGGTGCGCCGCGCCATCGACGCGGCAAGGCACCCCGCGCTGCTGATGGTCGACACCATCTCCTCGCTCGCCTCCATCGACTACCGCCACGACGAGTGGGGGGTCGATGTCACCGTCGGCGGCTCGCAGAAGGGCCTGATGCTGCCGCCCGGCCTCGGCTTCAATGCGCTGAGCGACAAGGCGCTGGCCGCCGCCAAGCAGGCGCGGCTGCCCAAGTCCTACTTCGGCTGGGAGGAGATGCTGTCCGCCAACAAGGACGGCTTCTTCCCCTACACGCCCGCCACCAACCTGCTCTACGGCCTCGCCGAGGCCATCGACATGCTGCACGAGGAAGGCCTGGCGCGCGTCTTCGCCCGCCACGACCGCCACGCCGAGGCCGTGCGCCGCGCGGTCGGGGCCTGGGGCCTGGAGGTGCTGTGCCGCGACCCCAAGTACTACTCCTCCACGCTCACCGCGGCTCTGATGCCCGCCGGCCACAACGCCGACGCGCTGCGCAACGTGGCGCTGGAGCGTTTCGACGTATCCCTGGGCACCGGCCTCAGCAAGGTCGCCGGCAAGGTGTTCCGCATCGGCCACCTCGGCGACACCAACGACCTCACCATCATCGCCACCCTGGCCGGGGTCGAGATGGCGCTGGCGCTCGCCAACGTGCCGCACAGGCCCGCGGGCGTCGCCGCCGCCATGGCCTGGTTCACCGAGACCGCCAAGGCCGCCCGCTGAGTCCGTTTCCGCAGCCGACCAGGGTCACGTCGCCCACGGATTGAAGAGGCGAACGCCGGTGGGCTCTCCCTCCGCCGCTCTCCGTCAGGTTGCAGCAGCGGTCCGAAAGGAGCCCCCTGAAACCCGGCACCTGGAACCTGCAACCTCAGTTGCCGAACAGCAGCTCGAACAGCGTCTTGGGCTTGCCGCGCTTGGCATCCCACGTGCTCCCCCAGGGTGACCATTTGTCCTTCTGGCGCTCTGCCACCTTCTTGGCGGCGGCCAGCTCCTTCGCCTTGTCCGCCCTGAGGGAGAGCTCATCGACGGTGCCGTCGGCGCTGGCCATGATGAGCTTGCCGCCCTCCCAGGTCATCTTGGCGAGCCGCGTCCCGCGCCTGTGCGTCTCCACCGCCACCACCGCGCTCGCCGGCAGGTCGACGATGGCCACCTGCTCGATCTCCTCGGGTCCGCGCGGGCTCGCCACCTCGCCCGCGAAGAAGCGCAGCACGCCGATGCCGGCAAACGGCGCCGTCTTGACCTCCCACTCCAGGAGGCGCGGCTGGCCCTTTCCCAGCATCTCGATGTCGATCTTGAGGCGCGGGAACTTGTCGCTCGTCGCCACGAACTGCCGGCCGCGGCTGAAGACGCGCCAGCTGTCGACACCGGCGTCCGCGACCTCCTCCTCGGCATCCGCCCTGAGCACGCCCAGCCTCTGCAGCGCCAGCGTCGCCCCCTTGAGCTGCGGATCGAGGGTCAGCGCCTTCTCGAAGTCGGCGACCGCGAGCGCGCCGCGCCCCTGCACCTCGTGGATCTCGCCACGCGCCCAGTAGGCCTCGGCGCTCGCCGCATCGAGCTTCAGCGCCCGCTCGACATCCTTCAGCGCCAGCTCCGGACGCTGCTGGCGGTAGGTCCAGGCCCGGTAGGCAAACGCCCTGGCCGTGCGCGGCTCGAACTCGATGGCGCGCCCGAAGTCGTTCAGCGCCTCGTCGTTGGCCTCGGCCCTGGCGTAGGCGAAACCGCGCGCCACGTAGGCCGCCACGTTGCGCGGGGCGATCTCGATCGCGGTGGTGAAGTCCTTGACGGCGGAGGCCGCGTTGCCCCCCTCCAGATAGGCCCCGCCGCGCGCGACATGCAGCTCGGCATTGCGCGGATCGAAGGCGATGGCGCGGCTGAAATCCTCGATCGCCTCGTCGTAGCGCTCGATCGCCAGCTTGGCCTCTGCGCGGCTGCGGTAGGCCGCGCTGAAGCGGGCATCGAGGCCTACCGCGCGCGTGAAATCCCGGCTGGCTGCGAGCGGGCGCTGGGCGGCCAGATGCGCGCGCCCGCGCCCGGTAAACGCTGCCGGGCTGGTCGGCACCAGCGCGATGGCCTTGGTGTAGTCGGCGACAGCGAGGTCGAGGTGGCCGAGCTTCAAGTGCCCGCCCGCGCGATTGGAATAGGCGGCGGCGTAGCCCGGGGCCAGCAGCAGCGCGCGGTCGAAGTCCTTCATGGCCTCGCGCACGGCGCCGATGCCGAGCAGCACGTTGCCGCGATTGTTGTAGATCGCTGCGTATTCCGGGAACAGCTGGACGGCGCGGTTGAAATCCTCGATCGCCTCGCGCGGGCTCTGGCGCCGCGCATGGGCCACGCCGCGGTCGGCGAGCAGGGTGGCACGGCGCTCGTTGGCAAGCGCCTTGTCCTGCAGCGCCTCGGTATAGAGCGCGATCGCCTGGTCGAAATGGCCGCGCGCCAGCGCCGCGCCCGCCTCGCGTGCCTTGAGCAGGGTGGAGGCGTCCTCGGCTGCAACCGTCGCGGGCGTGGCAACCGCCACGCCAAGCCAGCGCCGCGGTCAGAGACAGAGCGAGAGCGCCCAGGTACCGCCGTGTCATCCGGTGAGGTCCTTCAACGAGGCAGGCGCGCGCCACGCGCACACCCTGCCTGCTCGCAACCCAGACCAGCCCTTATAGCCAATTGCCGGCGCCGCGGAAACGCACCCTAATGGCCCTGTCCAAAATGCCCTGGCCCGACACGCTGACGCCGCGTTCAGTCGTGTGAAGCGTGGGCGAACCGTTCCAGTCCGTTCCCCAGGGGGCGTCCCCGCGCATGCCGTCCGCGATCCCTACACCCGTGCCGGGCGCCGATGCGGCTGTCGCCGTCGGCGTCCTCAACCGCACCGCGCGCAAGGCCACGACCCCCTGCGGCGGGGGCACGATGGTCTGGCGCGTGTGGGGCGCCGGCGACCCGCTCATCCTGTTCCACGGCGGCTCCGGCTCGTGGACGCACTGGATCCGCGCCATCCCCGTGTTGTCCCGGCACTTCGAGCTGTGGGTCCCCGACATCCCCGGCCTCGGCTCGTCGGCGATGCCGCCCGAGCCGCTCATCCCCGCGAGCATCGCCGACGTCGCCGCCGCAGGGGTGCAGCGGCTCTTGCCGCCGGGCCAGCGGGTCAGGATCGCGGGCTTCTCCTTCGGCGGGCACGTTGCGACCCTGCTGGCGGCGAGGCTGGGGCAGCGGGTGCGCGACCTGACGCTGATCGGGGTGGCCGCCCTCGGCCTCAAGGCCGAGCCGCGCGAGCGCTTCCACAAGGTGCGCACCGGCATGAGCGCCGCGGAGCGCGCCGCGGTCTTTCACCAGAACCTTGGGGTCCTGATGTTTGCCGATCCCGCCAACATCGATGCGCTGGCGATCTACCTGCAGGCTGAGAACATCCGCCGCGCCCGCTTCCGCAGCCGCCCCTTCGCGGCGACCGACGAGCTCGCCCGGACGCTCGCCTCCATCACCGTGCCCGTGAAGACCATCTGGGGCACACGCGACATCACTGCGCGCCCCGGAGTCGAGACCCGTCTCGCCGTCCTGCGCCGGCATCACCCCGAGCTCGACGTACGCCTGATCGAGGGCGCCGGCCACTGGGTGATGTACGAGGCGGCCGACCGGTTCAACGCCGCCTTCCTCGACCTGCACGGCGTCGGCGGCGTGCAGACCGCGGGCTGAGGCGCCCGCCGCAGCCCGGCGGCAGCCTCGGCCCTGGCCCGGCCTGGCGTCAGAATTCGTCCGGCGGCATTTTTTCCGTCTGGAGGCGCCCGCATCGCCCGAGTATGATCCGGCTGGAAGGGACCCACATTGGTAACGCAGTAGCGGGTTTGTCGGGGGATGCGCAACACCATTACAGTGATGAATGCCAAGGGCGGCGTTGGCAAGTCGACGCTGGTCCTGGCCCTGGCGGAGACGCTCTCGGCCTTTCACAGCAAACGGGTGCTGGTGATCGATTCCGACGCGCAGGCCAGCATCAGCCACATGCTGATGCCGCAGCAGCAGCTCACCGCGCTGCAGGACGAGGGGCAGACGCTGGTCGACTACCTGATCGGCGCGACCTTGAAGCAGGCGTCCCCGAACTGGCGCCACTTCGTGATCAGCGACGTGTCCGACGTCGACGACGCGCGCACCATCGACCTGCTGCCGAGCGACACCAACCTCACCCTGTTCGAGCGCGAGGTCTCCAAGGGCGAGCGCGAGGCGGTGCTGCGCCGCACGGTGGGCACCTGCCTCAGCGAGGCGTCGCAGACCTACGACTACATCCTGATCGACAGCGCACCGGGGCTCTCTGTCGTGACCGAATGCTGGCTGCGCGAGGCGGCGTTCTACATCTCGCCGACCCGGCCCGACTACATCTCCACGCGCGGCCTCGCCTTCCTGCGCAAGTTCCGCCAGCGCAACCCCGAGATGGGTTTTGCCGAGCTGCTCGGCGTCATCATCAACATGAAGGACCCGCAGTCGCAGGACGACGAGCAGTACGACCGCTGGCTCCGGCAGAATGCCGACAACCGCTGCTTCAAGCAGGCGATCCTGCGCGTCACGCCGCTGCAGTCGGCGGCCTACTACTCGCCGAGCGCGCGCTCCTACTGGGCCAAGTACCCCGGCCAGACCGGCGACACGCTGCGCCAGCTGACCGACGAGCTGCTGCGCCGCGTCGCCGAGGGGCAGTAGGTCGCCTCCTCTCCCCGCGCACCGCCCACCTCGACATGCGCTCCAACAGCGCCGGGGAGGATTGCCCCGGCGAAGGCCGGGGGTGGGGGTGAGGGGCAGGGCCACCCTCCGACGCCGGCGATTGTCGCAGCCCCTCACCCTAGCCCTCTCGGCGCACGCGAGGAGAGGGAATCCCGGCTGCCTTCCTTAACCGCCCGCTAACCGCTCCCCCGTTATGCTCCGGGGCTCAAGTGCAGGTCACCGGATTGCCGCTGCGGGCCCGAACAAGGGCCACATTGGTTGCGTCAGGTGCCCGGCCCAACCCCCGCGGTGCCCGAAATGTTGCGTACCTGCCTCCTCGCTGCCGCCCTCCTCTCCGCCACCTTCCCGGTTGCGGCCCAGCAGTCCAAGTCCAGCTCCTGGAGCAGCGAGAAGATGCGCCTGGCACCGCGGCCGAGGCCCGTGCCCCCCGGCATCGCCAACGATGAGCTGCGCGGCAACTGCGCCGGGCTCACGGTGACGATCAGGACCCGCATCGAGCGGCTGAAGGTGCTCCAGGACCAGGCCAGTGGGGCGCAATGGCCGCCCCCCTCGTCCACGGAGCGGTGGGCCAGGCGCCCCCTCCACGGCGACATCGCCAGGGAGCGCGAGCAGGTTGCGAGGCTCAACCGCGCCCTCGGCACCAAGGGCTGCCAGACCGTCGACGTGGCCGCCGAGCTCCGCCGCGCCCCTTCCGCCAAGACGACGGTGAGGTGAGCCCGCGCTCCGCTCAAGACGGCAGGATCATGCCCTTGCCCATGGTCTGCCGGTCGAACAGCTGATAGGCGCCTTCCGCCTCGTCGAGCTTGAAGCGGTGGGTGATCAGCGTCGAAAGCGGCACCTTGTGCTCGGCGATGAAGCGGGCGCAGGCGTCCTGGCCGATCTTGCTGAAGGTCCACGAGCCCATCAGCGTGATCTGCCGGCGCAGCATGTCGGGGCTCACGTCGAGCGTGACGCTGCCGCCCTCGCCGACGTAGCACACGACGCCCCAGGTCCTGGCGCCGCGCACCGCCGCTTGGCGCGCAGCGGGCGCGGAGGAGCATTCCAGCGCGTAGTCGACGCCGGCGCCCTTGGTGAGGGCCTTGAGCGCCGCGACCGGATCGTCCTTGGCCGCGTTGATCACCACCTCGGCGCCGCATTGCCTCGCCAGCGCGAGGCGCTCATCGGCGATGTCGATGCCGATGACGCGCATGCCCATGGCCTTGCCCAGCATGGTGGCGCTGAGCCCCACGGGGCCCTGGCCGAACACCGCCAGCGTGCCGCCGCCCGCCATGCTCATGCGTTTCAGGGCGCCCCAGGCCGTGCCGGTGCCGCAGGAAACGGCGGCGCCCTCCTCGAAGGAGAGCTCGTCGGGGAGCGGGATCAGCGTGTGCGCCGGCACCTTCATGTAGCGGGCGTGCGCGCCGTTGCCGGTGACGCCGTAGACGGTCATGGTGCCGCTCCTGCAGAGCTGCGACCAGCCCTGCATGCAATCCGGGCACAGGCCGCAGCCCGAGTAGTGGTGCTGCATGACGCGGGCGCCGATCGGCGCCTTCCTCTCGGCGACGTTCCTGCCCCGCGCCACCACCACCCCGCACGGCTCGTGCCCGCCGATCACGGCCACGCCCTCGCCGCCGAGGCCCAGCGCCGCGGCCATCGCCGGGCCACCGCCGGGCGAGCGGTAGACGTGCAGGTCGCTGCCGCACATGCCCGACGCCTTGATCTCCAGCACGACGTCGTCCTCGCCGGGCTCCGGATCGGGAAAATCGCGCAGCTCGACCGTGCGGTTGCCCGTGAACACGATGCCCTTCATTGGTGTTGTCCTCCCAATGGTGTCGAGGTATCAGACCCTCCCAGAGGGTCCGACACCAACTCAGAACTCCAGCCGGTTGACGCGGACGACGTGGGGGAGGGCCCGGATCCGGGCCAACACATCGTCGGAGGCGGGCTCGTCGATGGCGACCATGCAGATGGCGTCGCCGCCGGGCTTGTCGCGCCCCAGGTTCAGGGTGGCAATGTTGAGGCCCGCCTCGCCCATCAGGGTGCCGAAGCGGCCGATGAAACCCGGCTTGTCCTCGTTGCGGACGAACAGCATGCGCGGAGCGCACTCGAACTCCATGTCGATGTCGCGCACCTGGATGATGCGCGGGCGGCCGTCGGAGAACACCGTGCCGGCGACGGAGCGCTCGAACTTGTCGGTCCTCACGGTGAAGCGGATGTAGCTCTCGAAGGCGCCTTCCTGGCCGCGCGTCACCTCCTCGAGCTGCATGCCGCGCTCCCTCGCACTGATCGCCGCGGAGACCATGTTGACGTCCGCGAGCAGCGGACGCAGCACGCCGGCCAGCGCCGCGGCCGTGAGCGGCCTGGTGTTGAGGCGCGCTACCTCGCCCGAGTATTCGATGCGCACACCCTTGATGGGGGTCTCGGTGAGCTGGCCGGCGAAGGAGCCGAGCTGCTCGGCGAGCTTCACCCAAGGCTTGAGGCGCGGCGCCTCCTCGGCCGTGATGTTGGGGAAGTTCACCGCGTTGGAGATGGCGCCGCGCAACAGGTAGTCCGACATCTGCTCGGCGACCTGCAGGGCGACGTTCTCCTGCGCCTCGCCGGTGGCGGCGCCCAGGTGCGGCGTGCAGATGACGTTGGGGAGGCCGAACAGCACGCTCGCCTTGGCGGGCTCGACCTCGAACACGTCGAAGGCGGCGCCGGCCACCTGCCCCGACTTGAGCGCCTCGACCAGCGCCTGCTCGTCCACGAGGCCGCCGCGGGCGCAGTTGAGGATGCGCACGCCCTTCCTGGTCTTGGCCAGCGCCGTAGCGTCGATAATGTTGCGGGTCTTGTCGGTGAGCGGGCTGTGCAGCGTGATGAAGTCGGCGCTACGCAGGAGGTGATCCAGGTCGACCTTGGCCACGCCCAGCTCCAGCGCCCGCTCCTCCGAGAGGAACGGATCGAAAGCCAGCACCTTCATCTTGAGGCCGATGGCGCGGTCGGCGACGATCGAGCCGATGTTGCCGCAGCCGATCACGCCCAGCGTCTTGGCGAACACCTCGACACCCATGAACCTGGACTTCTCCCACTTGCCGGCCTGGGTGGAGCGGTCGGCCTCGGGGATCTGGCGCGCCAGCGCCATCATCAGCGAGATGGCGTGCTCGGCGGTGGTGATGGAGTTGCCGAAGGGGGTGTTCATGACGATCACGCCCTTGGTGGTGGCGGCCTTCACGTCGATGTTGTCGACGCCGATGCCGGCGCGGCCCACCACCTTGAGCCTGGTGGCTGCGGCGAGCACCTTCTCGGTGACCTTGGTGGCGGAGCGGACGGCGAGGCCGTCGTAGGCGGGGATGGTCTTCTCCAGCTCCTCCTTGGAGAGGCCGACGTTCACGTCGGTCTCGATGCCGCGCTGCTTGAAGATGGCGACGGCGGCGGGGGAGAGCTGATCGGCGATGAGCACGCGGGGGGGCATGGGATTCTCCTGAAGGTGTCCGTACCCGTCATCCCGGTCGAAGCGCTGTGAGCGCTTGCGCGGGCAGCGCTTCGAGCCGGGACCTCATTGGGCAGGGCTCGACGCGCTCCGGGAGGTCCCGGATAGCTTCGCCCCCGTGGGCTCAGCTTCGGGATGACGGGTGCAATGGCTACGCGGCCTTGGCCAAACCGGCCTTGGCCTCGGCGAAGGCCCAGTCGAGCCAGCCGGTCAGGACCTCGAGGTCGGAGGTCTCGATGGTGCAGCCGCACCAGATCCTGAGGTGCGGGGGCGCGTCGCGGTGGCCGGCGATGTCGTGCGCCGCGTCCTCCTTGTCGAGGATCGCCTCGATCTGCTTCACGAAGGCGCGCTGGGCGTCGATCGGCAGCTTGGCGACCGCCGAATCCACGACCTTCAGGCACACCGAGGTGTTGGAGCGCGTCGCCTCCTCGACGGCCAGAGGATCGAGCCACTGCGTCTTGGCGGCCCAGTCGTAGAGGGCCTTGGCGTTGGCGTCGGCGCGGGCCTGCAGCGCGGGCAGCCCGCCGATGCTGTTGGCCCAGGCGAGGGCATCGAGCCAGTCCTCCACGCACAGCATGGAGGGCGTATTGATGGTCTCGCCCTCGAATACCGCGGCCATCAGCTTGCCGCCCTTGGTGAGGCGGAACACCTTGGGCAGCGGCCAGGGCGGCGTGTAGCTCTCGAGGCGCGCAACGGCGCGCGGCGCCAGGATCAGCATGCCGTGGGCTGCCTCGCTGCCCAGCGCCTTCTGCCAGGAGAAGGTGGCGACATCGATCTTGTCCCAGGGGATCGACTGGGCGAACACCGCGGAGGTGGCGTCGACGAAGGTGAGCCCGGCGCGGTCGGCAGCGATCCAGTCGCCGTCGGGAACCCGCACGCCCCCCGTCGTCCCGTTCCAGGTGAACAGCACGTCGCGGGTGAAATCGACCTCAGAAAGATCGGGCAGCTTGCCGTACTCGGCTTTGAGGATGCGCAAATCCTGCAGCTTGAGCTGCTTGGAGACGTTGGTGACCCAGCCCTCGCCGAAGCTCTCCCACGCCAGCGCATCGACGCCGCGCTGGCCCAGCATGGTCCACATGGCCATCTCGAAGGCGCCGGTGTCGGAGGCGGGGACGATGGCGCAGAGGTAGCCGGGCGGAAGGCCCAGCAGCGCCTTGGTCTCCTCGATGGCGCGCTTGAGGCGCACCTTGCCTTCCTTGGCCCGGTGCGAGCGGCCGAGAAACGCGTTGTCGAGGGTTTGGAGGGACCAGCCGGGGCGCTTGGCGCAAGGGCCGGAGGAATAATTGCGATTGACCGGCCGCTGAGCCGGCTTGGAGGTCGTCATGTGCCTACCCTTCCAGATAGTCGCCCCTCGGTGGGGAGGGGTCTCCCGCCGGGGCTTGTGGCGCTGGAGTGGCGGGAAGTCAAGAGAGGAGACAGTAGAGGAGGCAATAGGCAGTAGGCGCTGGAGGATGTGGCCCGCCTAGTGCCGTCAAAGAGCGGCAGTCGGCAATAGGCAATGGGCGCTGGGTGCATATGGGACGCCTACTGCATATTGCCTGTTGCCAGACCCTCCGGGTCTGACACCATTCCGCAGCCTACGTTGGTGCCATGGTGTCAGACCCAGAGGGTCCGGGAGGCTCGACTCGTTCGACGAGGTCCCGGATAGACTCCCCCAGCCTTCGCCGGGGTCGGCTTCCGGGATGACGGGTGGGGGAGTCATGGTGTCAGACCCAGAGGGTCTGACACCTTCCGCACGGCTTCGGCGATGTCGGACACGACCTGGCGCACGATGCGCTCGTCGTCGCCCTCGGCCATCACACGGATCAGCGGCTCGGTGCCGGAGGGGCGAACCACCAGCCGCCCGCCCGCGCCCAGACGCGCCTTGGCTGAGATCGATGGCGCTCCTGACCTTGTCGTGCTCGAGCGGCGCGCCGTTGGCGTAGCGCACGTTCTCGAGCAGCTGCGGCACCGCCTCGAAGCGCTTGCACACCTCGCTCACCGGCTTGCCCGTGCCGACCACCACGGACAGCACCTGAAGGGCCGCGACCAGCCCGTCGCCGGTGGTGGTGAAGTCGGAGAGCACGATGTGGCCGGACTGCTCGCCGCCGACGTTGTAGCCGTGCCGGCGCATGTGCTCCACGACGTAGCGGTCGCCCACCGGCGTGCGCACCAGCCCGAGGCCCAGGCCCTTCAGGTAGCGCTCGAGCCCCAGGTTGGACATGACAGTGGCGACGACGCCCCCGGCGCAGAGCGTCTTGCGCTGGTGCCAGCTCCAGGCGATCAGCGCCATGATCTGGTCGCCGTCGACGATGCGGGCCTTCTCGTCGACCAGCACCACGCGGTCGGCGTCGCCGTCCAGCGCGATGCCGATGTCGGCGCGCACCTCGCGCACCTTGGCGCACAGCGCCTCCGGATCGGTGGTGCCGCAGGCCTCGTTGATGTTGCGGCCGTTGGGCTCCACCCCGATCTTGATCACCTCGGCGCCCAGCTCCCACAGCACGTCCGGCGCCACCTGGTAGCCGGCGCCGTTGGCGCAGTCGATCACCACCCGCAAGTTGTTGAGGCGGATGTCGCGCGGCAGGGTGCGCTTTGCGAACTCGATGTAGCGCTCCTGCGCGCTGTCGATGCGCTTGGCGCGGCCGATCTGGCCGGAGGGAACGAGCAGGCTGCTCCGTGCCCGCGTCCATCAGCGCCTCGATCTCGGATTCCGCCTCGTCGGAGAGCTTGTAGCCCTCGGGGTCGAACAGCTTGATGCCGTTGTCGGCGAAGGGATTGTGCGAGGCGGAGATCATGACGCCGAGATCGGCTCTCAGCGAGCGCGTGAGCATGGCCACGGCGGGCGTGGGCATCGGCCCCAGCAGGAAGACGTTCATGCCCACGGCGGTGAAGCCCGACATCAGGGCCGACTCGATCATGTAGCCCGAGAGCCGCGTGTCCTTGCCGATCACCACGCGGTGCGCGCGCCCGCCGCCGTTGGAGAACAGCTTGCCGGCCGCCATGCCGACGCGGAGCGCGACCTCCGAGGTCATGGGCAGCCGGTTGGCGAGGCCGCGGATGCCGTCGGTGCCGAAGTACTTGCGCGCCATGGGATGGTCTCGCTTCGCTCGGGGGATGGTGGCCTCGGTGGGCTCGGATCGCAGCGTCAGGATGCCGCTTCCGGCACGGAAAGCAAAGCCGGACGTTGCATCATGCTGCCTCTGCACGCCGGGCCGTATCAAAATCCATGAGCCAAGGTTACAGCCCGCAGGCACCCTCCCAGACCGCCAGCGCCTGGCGCGTAGCGGCCACGTCGTGCACACGCAGGATTTGCACACCCTGGGCCGCGCCGATGAGGGCGGCCGCCAGCGAGCCCGGCAGCCTGTGATCGGGGCTCTGATCCGGTTTGGCGCCGCCGGCGAGCCTGCCGATGAAGCTCTTGCGCGAGGCGCCGAGCAGAATGGGACATCCGAGCCCATGAAACAGGCTGAGCGTGGAGAGGAGCGCCAGGTTGTGGGCGAGCGTCTTGCCGAAGCCGATGCCGGGATCGACGATGAGCCGCCCGCGGGGAATGCCCGCCGCCTCGCAGACGGCGATGCGGGTCTCCAGCCAGTCGTAAACGTCGAGCGCCACATCATCGTAGCGCGGATCGAGTTGCATGGTGCGCGGGTCGCCGCGAGCGTGCATGAGCACCACCGGTAGCCCCGAAGCCGCCGCGACCCACAAGCTGTTGGGGTCGTGTGCAAGGGACGAGACATCGTTGATGAGGCGCGCGCCGGCGCCGGCGGCCCGGCGCATGACCTCGGCATTGCGGGTGTCGACGGAGAGGGGCGCCTGCACCTTCCGGGCGAGCGCCTCGACCACCGGCAGGACGCGGCGCAACTCCTCCTCCACGCCCACCGGCTCGGCGCCGGGCCGGGTCGACTTCCCCCCGATGTCGAGGATGTCGGCGCCCTCCGCCTCCAGCTGGAGGCCGTGGGCGATGGCGGCCCCTGGGTCGAGCCAGCGGCCGCCGTCGGCGAAGCTGTCGGGGGTGACGTTCACGATCCCCATGAGGCGCGGCCGGTCGAGCGAGAGGCCGGCGAGCGGGGCGCGCGGCGCGCTCAGGCGCTGCAGCAGGGCCTCCAGGCCGGCGCCGACGCTCTGCGCCGCCTCGGTTGCGCCTGCGAGCCGGCGCCGCACCGTCTGCCCCTCGCGCTCGACGATCTCGGCGGCGGCAAACACGAGGTCGTCCCGCCCCGCCACGGCCAAGCCCTGCGCGCGCCCGCCTGCGGGGGCAGCCGGCGCGAGGCGGCCGACGGGGCGGAGGTAGAAGCGTGCCGTCATGGGCGCGTTCCAAGCAGGTTCCAGGTGACCGGGTCAAGCCTGCAACGTGCGCTCCTCCGGCGGCTTCACGTGCCGGAAGGCCCACAGCAGCGCGCCGTCGTAGAGGATCTTGAGAACGCCGCAGACAATGAGCGGCCAGGCCAGGAGACCGGCGTCGAGCAGGGCGCCGGCGAGCGCGGGGCTTGCCGCCGCCGCCAGGCTGCGCGGCACCGAGGTGAAGCTCGCCGCCGCCGGCCGCTCGGGCGGGGTGACGACCGCCATCACGTAGGATGAGCGCGCGGGCACGTCCATTTGCGAGAGCGCCGAGCGCACGAGCAGGAGCGCGAGCGCCGATTCCAGCGTCGGCGCGATCGCCGCGAGGATCAGGCACACGTTGGCGGGGATATGCGTGTAGACCATGGTGTTGACGAGGCCGATGCGCTTCGACAGCCACGCTGCGACCGGGAACGAGAAGGCGGCGAGCACGCCCGACCAGAAGAAGAACAGGCCGGCGGTGGCAAGCGAAAGCCCGAACCTGCTGAACAGCCAGAGCGCGATCAGCGACTGGACCACGAACCCGCCCGCAAAGGCATCGACGCCGAACAGCGCGGCGAGCTTGTAGACGATGCCGCGCGACGGGCCCAGGGCCGCGCGCGGCTTCTCCTCGGCCGGCGGCGCCTCCGATCTCGGAATGCGCGCGTAGGCGACGCCACCCGCCAGCCCGAGCAGAGCATAGACAACGAACATGGCGCGCAGCGCAGCGAGCGGCGACCAGCCCAGCGTGGCGAGCGCATCGGGTGCGGCGGCGGCGAACGATCCCACTGCAGCGGCGAGCGCCCCGATCAGGCTGTAGCGCGCGAACATCCGGGTCCGCTCGGCGTCCGGCACGGCACGCGACAGCAGCGCATGCTCCAAGGGCACGAAAATGCTGACGCTGCCCGAGGACGGGTTGATGGTGCCCACCATTGCGACGAGGAAGACGACGGCCAAGGCGCTCGACGCGGCAAACGCCAGACCCGTGATCGTCATCAGGCACGAGGCAGCCAGCAACAGCGTACGCTGGTCGGCCCTCGCACCGAAGAGGCCCATGCCCAGCGTCATCAGCGCCGAGCCGGCGAGGGCCAAGGTGGCGACGACGCCGATCTCCAGGGCCCCGAGCCCGAGTGCCGCCAGATAGACTGGCAGCAGGATGGCGACGAACCCGTCGGCGAAGTCGCGCAGCGCGCGGGCGAGGTAGATGCACGTCACCGGGTCGCGAAGGGCGGTCTCGAGCCGCTGCAGCGACGGATGGGTGAGGGGTAAACGCTTCACGTGTGCCAATTGCCCCATGGGGCCCCGAAGGAGCGCCGGAGCAGAGCTTGGACGCGCGCGGCGTCTGTTGGCACCGGGGAGCCTGCCGTTCCCCCGTTGCGCCGGGACGCTAGCAGCCAAACCCGCGGCGCGCAATCGCGTACGGGAGGGACGGTCCCTTCTTCTTTCCTCCGGCGCGTGAACCGCGCCTGAACGGGAGGCGGGGGCGGCGCGGGCGGCCTCCAATCCGATGCGAGGGCGGGAGCCTGGCCGCGCCGGATTGGATCGGGCGACGGCAAGCAGCTCTGGCCAACGCAACTGGGGTCGGCCTGGCTGCAGCTGGGCCGAAGCGTGCGTGCCGCGCTCGGCGCGTTGCGCTCGTCTCCCCGAGGAGGCCATCCTCGGGGGGCTGCCTTCGACTAGGGTCGCGGATGGTCCGCGCGAGCGACAACACCGGACGCCGCACGCGGGGCGCCGGGTGTCCCGGCCCACGGACGCGCGAGCGGCTGCCGGGCCTCCGGGCAGGGCATCACCCGTTTCGGGGTTTGCACGGATTTTCGCCTGCACCGGCGCGCTGCAACATAGGCCAAGGGCGCTCCCTTCGACGGCGCGCCGCGACGCCCCGTGCAACGCGCGCCATTCACCTCGACCAAGCCACCCAAGGAGCCGCCCAGCCGCCGGTCTCACGTAAAGGAAACGCGATGTCGACCGCTCTCAAGAAGTGCCTGCCGATCCTCGCCCTTATCGCGGCGCTCGGCATTCTGCTGCCCCAGCCGGGCGCGCTCGCCCAGAGCACCCAAACCCCCTCGAACGTGCTGCCGACGGGCGGCGGCCAGGGGCTCATCGATCCGAACGACACCGTCTTTCTGCTGCTCGATCACCAGTCGGGGCTGTTCCAGACCGTGAAGGACGTCCCCATCACCGATCTGCGCAACAACACCATCATGCTGGCGAAGCTCGCGACCCTCATGAAGATACCCGTCATCACCACCGCGTCGGAGCCCAAGGGCCCGAACGGGCCGCTGATGCCGGAGATCCACCAGTACGCACCGCACGCGGTCTACGTGGGCCGCAAGGGCGAGGTGAGCGCCTGGGACAACGAGGACTTCGTCAGGGCCGTGCGGGCGACCGGCAGGAAGACCCTGGTGATGGCCGGCGTGTGGACCAGCGTGTGCGTGATGTTCCCGGCGATCGATGCCAAGACTCGCGGGCTTCAAGGTCTACGCCGTGATGGACGCCTCCGGCGACCCGAGCGACCTCGCCTCGCGCACCACGCTCGCGCGCTTCATCCAGGCCGGCGTGATCCCCACCTCCACCAACGCCATGCTCTCCGAGGTGCACCGCACCTGGAACCGCCCCGAGGCGGCCGAGCTCGCCAAGCTCTACGCGCTGGTGGCGCCCAACTACGCCGCCGTGATCGAGAGCTACAACAAGGCGCAGGAGGTCGCGCGCCAGCAGCAGCCGCTGGGCCGCGCCTTGCAGTAGCCGCGCAAGAAGATCCGGAGATCTGCCATGAGAAGGCGTACCTTCCTGAAGCTCGGAGGCGTCGCTGCGGTCGGAGCCTCGGTGCCGGCCGTGGCTCATTATCAATCGCCCGCACCACGCTCGACCTGGGACGACCTGGGTGCCACCGTCGGCAGGCTCAGGGCGCGCTTCCTCGACAGCTTCGATGCGGCCTACGTCGATCAGGTGATCATCCCGCACTTCCTCGTCAGCCTCTACGAGGGCGAGCGGCCCGCGCTGCCGATGATCGATGTCACGCTGACGAAGGAGAATGCCCTCCCCTACGACCTCTGGGGGATGCTGAGCGAGACCTGGGGGCCCAACCCGGAGGAGGGCGTCACGGTCTTCCTCCAGGGGCTCGAGAACCGCGGCCCCGACAACCGCCGGAAGAGAATCTACATGTCGGCGCTGACGCCCGACCTCTACCCGCCCATGTACGGCGACAAGGTCAACCGGTTCCTCGACCAGCTGCTGGACGAGAAGAACGCCGGCAAGCCGCTGATGCGACCCTACCTCGACGCCTACTGGGACCTCTACTGGGACCTGCACCTGGGCGTGAAGGGCGACGCCATTCCGGCGCGCGTGCGCCAGATCGGCGAGAGCTTCAACACCGTGCTCGCCTATCGCGATCCGACGCAGAGGATCGTCTACGACAACTACATGAAGGTGCGGGAGCACCTGCCGTTCCTGAAATCCTGGATCGACCAGAGGATCGCCGACCTGCAGTCAGGCCGCACACCGGCGCCCGAGAAGACCTTCGCCTACTACTGGATCAAGAACGGCGGCGCGGGCGAGCACTTCCAGCACAAGGACGTCGTATTCGAGTGCTTCCACAACTTCGTCGCCTTCAGCCAATGGGGCAACACGCTCTACAACGTCATGCTCAAGCTCGGGCGCAACACCGGCGAGCCCGAGGTCAAGGCCGCGTTCGCCCGGACCATGGAGGGCAGCTTCGACCAGGCTGAGAGCGGCGCGGCCTTCACGCCGCTCGAGCGCTTCACCATGGAGCTGTTCCGCACCATCTCGCCCAACGGCGGCAGCATCTCCACCCTGGAGGAGACGCGCAGGCCGCCCTTCGAGCGGAACGGATACATCATCACCCCGCACAGCACGACCAGCATGGACAAGCGCCACTGGGAGCATCCAGAGAGGTTCGATCCAGCCCGCTACAACGGCTTGCCGACCAGCCACGACATCGACGAGGCCAAGGCCAAGAGCCTCGGCTTCGCCAGATGCCCGTTCCAGCGCGCGCGTTTCGAGGTCAGGGACGGTCGCAAGGCCACGCTCCACAACAGCGCGTTCGGCACGGTCTACGGGGTCGCGGACGGCGACGCCGATGCCGGTCTGCGACTATGCGGGGTTTGCTCCGTTCGGCTTCGGCTACCGCCGCTGCCCCGGCGAGCAGCTCACTCTCAACGTGGTCGAGGATTTCCTGCGCAAGGTGTGGCGCGACAAGATCGAGTTCGTGAAGCTCAACGTGGCCAACCCCGAGCAGCTGCCGATCGGCCCCACCACCGTGATCGCCGACAACGTCGGCTTCGTCCGGCGGAGCTGACCACCCGTCATCCCGGACGGAGCGATGCAAGCCGAAGGCGAGCCAGCGCTCCGATCCGGGACCTCGTGAAGCGAGCCGGAGCCCGGCCCCACGAGGTCCCCAATAGTTGGCCATCGGCTTCCCCGACCCGCAGCGGATGAAACGGCTCCCTCACCACGGCCGCGCTGCGCTCCCCTCCCCCTTTGCGGGAAGGGGGTTAGGGGTGGGATTCCATCGAGCGTCCGCGCCTCCGGCGGACCCGTTGGAGCCACGGGGTCAGACCGGCCTCGCCGCGCGCCGAGTCTGACCACTTCAGCCTCAACTGCCCACGCCGGTTTGCACCTGAACGCTGCAGGCCGTTACCGTGAAGCAACAGGAGGCAAACGAAAAAGCTATCTGTTGTTCCACAGCACACCTATCTGCTTGCCCTAGCTTATCCGTCTGCCCCTGCGGGGTGAGAAACATCTTGTGTTGGAGGGCGGTATGCGTTCGTATTTCCCAATTGTCTTGGGGTGCGTGTTGATTTCGGGGTGTGTGACGACACCGCAGTTCGAAAAAATCAGCGGCGTTACGCCCAAGAGCGTCGTCGACGTTATTGCCTGCGAACTGATCGAGACTCGAGACAGGATTTGCCGAGACATACGCAAGCAGGGGAAGCTTCGATCGGGCACACGCGACCCTTGCGATGACAGGGACGATGGTAAGAAGCTCAAAGATGTGAGGACAAAGGACGGCAAGCCGTTGGCAAACCTCGCGGAGTGGATTGCGGTTGCAGACCTCACCCTTACAGTGGACGAGCAGGCAGCACTGGCGCCGGCCTTCGCCCACGCTGATGTCGTTTCCAAGTCTCTTACGCGCGCTTTCGACTGGGGCGTCAAGTACAGTACGGAAGCACAGCGCTCGTACACCGAGTTGATCACCTTCAAGATAAAGAGCCTGACGAAAAGAGAAGGAGGCTGTGATGAACCGCCGACGCGGATTCTGCTCAACGGCAACCTGGGACTTGGGGAGGTGGTGGAACTAGCCTTCGGGTCTATTGACTCCTATGACACCGGCATTGGATTTTCCGGCGCGGAGGACACCGCGAGCCGGACCAAACAGCGTGACAGGGGAAGCGTGGATAGGAGGAAGCACCCGGCCAAAACGCTGTACCGCGCCGAACGCGATGGCGGTGGCAGAGCGGGACAACGCAATGGTGGCAAGGCGTCGGAGCGCGATGGTGGCGGGGGCAAGAAGGAGGGTCCTTTTGGCACGTCGATTGAATTCGTCGTCACTAAGTCGCTCAACGCAACCGGGCCCACTTGGACATTGGCGCACTTCAAGGGGCCGGGGAAATTGTTCACGGGTGAAAGCCAGAACACGCACAAGCTGAGGATCTCGTTCGGCAAGGAGAAGCCGGACACAAGGGATCGGTCCGGGACGGCTGCTGCTGAAGACGAAGCGAAGGGAGTCAATTACAGGCTATTATTCGAAAGCCTTGGGTCCAAAGTGTTCAAGCAGTCACAATAAGAGGGCAAATCGCTCCCCCGTATAGCGGCCATGATGGTGGCTACGCGGATCGCTATGGGGTCAGCCAGCCTTCGCCAGGGCGCAGGGGGCTGACCCACTACTCCTTCCTTACGTCTGCGGATAGGGCTCCAGGCCGCCGCGGCCGGGCTCGCCGCGGGGCGGGCGCGACTTGCCGGCGGCGGGAACGGCCGGGCCTGCGGAGCTCTTGCTCTCCTCGTCGTCGGACGCGCGCACGATCGGCTCGCCCCTCATCACCTTGTCGACCTCCTCGCCCGAGAGCGTCTCGTGCTCCAGCAGCGCCTTGGCGAGCTTGTGCAGATCGTCGATGCGCTCAGTCAGGATGCGGCGCGCAGTCTGCTCGCCCTCCTCGACCAGGCTCCTGATCTCGTCGTCGATCAGCTTGGCCGTCTCCTCGGACATGTTGACCGTCTGCGTGACGGAGTGGCCGAGGAACACCTCCTGCTCGTTGCCGTGGTAGCGCACGCGGCCGAGCTTCTCCGACATGCCCCATTCCGTCACCATGGCGCGGGCGAGCCTGGTCGCCTGCTGGATGTCGCTGGTGGCGCCGTTGGTGACGTTCTCCGGCCCGAAGATCAGCAGCTCCGCCTCGCGCCCGCCGAACACCGAGGCGAGCTTGGAGACGCAGAACTGGCGCGTGTAGCTGAGCCGGTCGCGCTCCGGCAGGTTCATGGTGACGCCCAGCGCCCGCCCGCGCGGAATGATGGTGACCTTGTGCAGCGGGTCGTGCTGCGGCACGTGCAGGCCGACGATGGCGTGGCCCGCCTCGTGGTAGGCGGTGAGGCGCTTCTCCTCCTCGGTCATGATCATGGAGCGGCGCTCGGCGCCCATCATCACCTTGTCCTTGGAGTCCTCGAATTCGGCCTGCGTCACGAGCCGCTTGTTGCGCCGCGCCGCCAGCAGCGCCGCCTCGTTGACGAGGTTGGCGAGGTCCGCGCCCGAGAAGCCCGGCGTGCCGCGGGCGATGATCTTGGGGTCGACATCTGGGGCCAGAGGCACCTTGCGCATGTGCACCTTGAGGATCTTCTCGCGCCCGCCGACATCGGGGTTCGGCACCACGATCTGGCGGTCGAAGCGGCCGGGGCGCAGGAGCGCCGGGTCGAGCACGTCGGGCCGGTTGGTGGCGGCGATGATGATGATGCCCTCGTTGGCCTCGAAGCCGTCCATCTCGACCAGCAGCTGGTTCAGCGTCTGCTCGCGCTCGTCGTTGCCGCCGCCGAGGCCCGCACCGCGGTGCCGGCCGACGGCATCGATCTCGTCGATGAAGATGATGCATGGCGCGTTCTTCTTCGCCTGCTCGAACATGTCGCGCACGCGGGACGCGCCGACGCCCACGAACATCTCGACGAAGTCGGAGCCCGAGATGGTGAAGAACGGCACGTTGGCCTCGCCGGCCACGGCGCGCGCGATCAGCGTCTTGCCGGTGCCGGGCGGGCCCACCAGCAGGCAGCCGCGCGGGATGCGCCCGCCGAGACGCTGGAACTTCTGCGGGTCGCGCAGGAACTCGACGATCTCCTGCAGGTCGGACTTGGCCTCGTCGACGCCCGCCACGTCATCGAACGTGACGCGGCCCTGGCGCTCGGTGAGAAGCTTGGCCTTGGACTTGCCGAAGCCCATGGCGCGCCCGCCGCCCGACTGCATCTGGCGCATGAAGAAGATCCACACGCCGATCAGCAGGAGCATGGGGAACCAGCTCGCCAGCAGGTTGAGGATCGACGGTACCTCGTCGTCCGGCGGCTTGACGGTGATCTTGACGCTCTTCTTGTTCAGCCGCTCGATGAGGCCGGGATCGTCGGGAGGCGTATAGGTGGTGAAGCGGCCGCCCTTGTCGCGGTAGCTGCCCTCCACGCGATGCTTCTGGATGGTGATGTCGGCAACATTGCCGGTCTCAACAGCCGCCAGGAAGTCCGAGTAGCTGATGGGCTCGCCGCGGCCTCGCCCCGCACTCCCTTGGAACAAATTGAAGAGCGCCACCAGAACCAGCACGATGACGACCCAGATGGCAAGGTTCCGGAAGTTCGAGTTCATTGGGATTCCTTATGTGCCCCCGGCTCAGCGCGCCCGTACGGCCGCCTGCCCCAAGGTATCAGCGAACCGGCGCGCCGCTTCCGGTCCAAGCCTTTGTAACATAGGTGTGTGCAGGGTCTTTGCCAAGTTTGGCCCCCTCTCAGCAACCGGGTCCGGGCCTGCGGCTCCGCTGTCCCCGGGGGCAGCAGGCAACAGCGCGCAGCCGGCCTGTTGCGGCTGATTGCGCACGTTGGGTTGAATCCAGGTTGGGTTAACACTTGGTAACGGCTTCCCCGGGGGCCTCCTCCCTGCCCGAGCCGCGCAAGCCCTTGAAAGCCGCTTCGAGGTCGCCCTCGCCATGCGGGGCGGCCCAATAGCTCAGCGACGGAGCCGCCAGCAGCCTGCCGTCCCGCCAGAATGACGGCACCAGGGCAGCGGCCTGCACCGGTGCCTCCCTGGCAATGTCCCCGCGGCGCCGCAAGTCGCGCACGTTCGCCTCGCCCAGGGCGCGCACCTGCACCGTCCCGCCTGCGAAGGTAGGCGCAACGCGCACCCTGAAGCGGCCATCCCACAGGGCGCTGTCTCCGGGCCTCAGGGTAAGCTCCGGCAGCGGCTCCCGCCCCGGCTCGCGCTCGACCAGCACGGCGGCGCCCTGCTCGGTGACGAGAGCGCGTGCCAGCGTCCACCGCCGCCCGGCCGCCGCCCCGCTGCCTGCGCGCAGGACCGCCGCGATCCGCTCGAGCTTCCCCAGCGGAACCGGCTCCCCGGCGCCGCCCGCCGCCGCTATGGACCGGTCCAGCAGGCGCAGCGCGACCTCCTCGCCGGCGCCGAGGAGCCCCGCGCGATCGATGGCGATGATGCCCGATGCATCGACGCGCACCACCCCCGCGGCCGGGTTGCAGAGGCCGTCGACGATGCCGTCGAGGGCGCGGCGCGCCCTGGCGAGGCGGGCCGCGCTCAGCGCCAGCATGGCCGGCGTCAGCCCCAGCGCGTCGAGCCCAACCCGCGCGGCACGCAGGCGCGCCCGCTCGAACTCGAGCGCGGCGTTGCTGGGGTCCTCGATCCAGCCGACGCCGCGGGCCTCCAGCGTGGCGCGCAGCCTGGCCTTGGCCACCTCGAGGAGCGGGCGCCCGATCCAGAGCGGTCCGCCGCCGTCCTCGCCGCCACCCGGCCACCGAGCCAGAGGGGCGACGGGCGCCATCGCGCAAAGCCCGTCGAGCCCGCTGCCGCGCGCGAGGCGCATGAGCACGGTCTCGGCCTGGTCATCCAGCGTATGCGCGGTGAGCAGGAGCCCGATCCCATGGGCATGCATGCCCCCGCCCAGCAGGCGATAGCGCGCGAGGCGCGCGGCGGCCTGGATGCCGGTCTGCGGCTTGGGGCCGTGCCACACGAGCGTGGTGTGGCGGTAGCCGAGCCCGTGCGCGGCCGCCGCCACCGCGCGCGCCTCGGCGGCGGACTGAGGCCGCAGGCCGTGGTCGACCGTCAGAGCCAGATACGCGGCCGGATCCTGCCCGGTGCGGCGCAGCCAGTCGGCGAGGAGCACCATCAGCGCGGTGCTGTCGCTGCCGCCGGAGACTGCCAGGGCGCAGGGCATCCGGCCCGCGAACGGCGCAAACAGCGCCTCGGTCTCCTCCGGCCGGATCGGATCGCCACCGTCTTCCATTGCGGGCCCACGAAGCAATCATGAGATGGTGAGATTTGGGGCGAGTGCTTGGAGAGCTCGGATTTTCACCATCGAGGATGGAAACAGACAGGGCCACAGGCTCCGCGCGCCACTCACCATCTCACCACTCACCACCTCACCTAGAACAGCCGCCCGCCGTCGGGCACCCGACGCTCCGGCACGATCAGCACCACCTCGCCGTCGGCGTCGGGAAAGCCGAGCGTCAGGACCTCCGACATCATCTTGCCGATCTGGCGCGGCGGGAAGTTGACCACGGCGGCCACCTGGCGCCCGACCAGCATCTCGGGCCTGTAATGCCGCGTGATCTGGGCCGAGCTTTTCTTCACCCCGATCTGCGGCCCGAAGTCGATCTCCAGCCGGATGGCGGGCTTGCGCGCCCCGCTCAGAGGCTCGGCCGCAACCACGGTGCCGACGCGGATGTCGACCTTCAGGAAATCGTCGAAGGCGATGCGCGGCACGGGCCCGCTGTCTGCCATGGTTCCAGCCTCACCGAGCCCGGCGCCTCACGCGCTGCCGGCGTCGCGGCTCGAGCCGCCGCCGTCCGGCTTGCCGCCTCCGCGCAGGATGCTGCGCATCAGGCCCGGCGCATCGGTGACGAGGCGATGCAGGATGGAGCCCACGTCCTCCACGTTGCGCAGCGTGCGCTCCGCGCGCCGCAGCCGGCGGTCGAGCGCCGCCATGGTGCGGGCCTGGCCCGGATCGTCGTCCTCGAGCCAGGTGCGGAACACCGAGGCATAGAGCGTGGCAAGCCCGGTAATGCGCAGGCTTCCCGTCGCCCCGTCGGTGGGGATGCCCGCCGCCTCCAGCATCCAGTGCATGGAGGAGAAGAGCGGGCGGGCAAGCGACAGATCGGCCGGCCCCGAGGCATGGATCGACTTCAGCGCGGCCTTGTAGGGGCCCAGCACGTCGAAGCGCGACATGATGATGTCGAACAGGGCATCGCGTGCGGGCTGGCCCTCGGCCCGCTTGGGCGCGCGCTTCAGGACCTCGTCGTCGACGGCGCGCACCAGACCCGCCAGGATCTCCGCCTTGGAGCCGAGCTCGTTGCGCAGATCGGGCAGCGAAAGTTTCGCCGCCTCGGCGATGTCGGCGAGCGTGACCCCGGCCCAGCTCTTTTTTGCCGCGCAGTCGAGCGCCGCGGCCAGGATGCGGCCCTTGGGTGTGAACTGGTCGAGCATGGCGCCTTCCTCTTGTTCGTCCCACCATACACCAAGCCGTCCCGCACCGCACGGCGTGCCCGCGCGCCTTCGTGTCCCACCGGCCCACCGCGGAGCAAGCGGTTCCCCTTCGACAAGCGCGAGAGGAATGGGCTGGCGCCCAATGCAAACGCGTAAGAAAACTCATTGACATTCGTCCGCGAGGGCCTAGCTAACGACGCTTGTGAAAATGGAAAACGTACGGGACTTCCTGGTGAGCACGGCAAACGTTCGGGACTTCCAGGCGGGAATGGGCCCCCCCCGCTCGCTGGAGGCAAGGCACCCGAGCAGCGATTGTCTCGACGTGCCCGAGACGCGGCCCCTGCTGCTCGCATCGCAGCGGGAGCTGGCGCCCTACCGCATCGCCTACAAGACCTATGGCACGCTCAACGCGGACAAGTCCAACGCCATCCTGATCGAGCACGCGCTCACCATGGACCAGTACGTGGCGAGCCCGCATCCGGTCACCGGCAAGCCCGGCTGGTGGGAGCCCATGGTCGGTCCCGGCAAGCCCATCGACACCGACCGCTTCTTCGTCATCTGCCCGAACGTGCTCGGCGGCTGCATGGGTTCGACCGGCCCCGCCAGCATCAATCCGGCGACCGGCAAGCCCTGGGGCCTCGATTTCCCCGTCATCACCATCGGCGACATGGTGGAAGCGCAGGTGCCGCTGATCGACCATTTCGGCATCGACACCCTGTTCTGCGTGATCGGCGGCTCCATGGGCGGCATGCAGACCCTGGAGTGGGCCGCGCGCTTCAAGGATCGTGTGTTCTCCGCGGTGCCGCTGGCCACCGCGGCCTGGCACTCCTCGCAGAACATCGCCTTCCACGAGGTCGGCCGGCAGGCCGTCATGGCCGACCCGAGCTGGGCCGGCGGGCGCTACCTGGAGCAGGGCAAGGAGCCGCGCAACGGACTCGCCGTGGCGCGCATGGCCGCGCACATCACCTACCTGTCGGAGGAGGCCCTGCAGCGCAAGTTCGGCCGCTCGCTCCAGGATCTCGACGCCAAGAGCTTCTCCTTCAACGCCGACTTTCAGGTCGAGAGCTACCTGCGCCACCAGGGCTCCACCTTCGTCGACCGCTTCGACGCCAACAGCTACCTCTACATCACGCGGGCGATCGACTATTTCGATCTCGCCGCCGAGCACGGCGACGTGCTCGCCAACGCCTTCAAGGGCACGAAGACGCGCTTCTGCGTGGTCTCCTTCACCAGCGACTGGCTCTATCCCACGCGCGAGAGCCGCGAGATCGTGCAGGCGCTCAACGCCGTGGCCGCCAACGTCAGCTTCGTGGAGATCGAGTCCGACAAGGGCCACGATGCCTTCCTGCTGGAGGAGCCGGAGCTGTTCGCGACCATCCGCGGCTTCCTCAACGCCGCCGCCCAGCGGCGCGGCCTGAAGCCCGCACGGGACGAGTGATGCTGGCGCCTCCCACCAAGGCCGTCTATCGCGCCGACCACCTGCTCATCGCCGAGATGGTGGCCGGCGGCGCGCGCGTCCTCGACGTGGGCTGCGGCGACGGCTCGCTCCTGCAGCTCCTCACCGACACCAAGGAGGTCGACGGCCGCGGCATCGAGGTCTCGCGCGAGCGGGTCAACGCCTGCGTGGCGCGCGGCCTCTCGGTGATCCAGGGCGACGCCGACCACGACCTCGTCGACTACCCCGACAACGCCTTCGACTATGCCATTCTGAGCCTCACGATTCAGGCCACCTTGCAGCCCAAGGAGGTGCTGGAGCAACTCCTGCGCATCGGCCGCCATGTCATCGTCTCGTTCCCCAACTTCGGGCACTGGCAGGTGCGCTGGCGCCTCCTGATGTCGGGGCGCATGCCCGTCACGGAGAACCTCCCCGAGGCGTGGTACGTGACGCCCAACGTGCACCTGTGCACGATCACGGACTTCTCCGACCTGTGCCGCGACGTGAACGCCCATGTGGAGCGGGCCGTGGCCTTCAACGCCGCCGGCCGCAAGCTCGGCACCTGGGTCCCGCTGACGGCGCACAACCTCCTGGGCGAGAAGGCCGTCTTCATGCTGACCCGCAAGTGGGCGGGGTAGCTCCCTATCGTTTGCGCGCCGACCTCTCCACGCGCGCCTCCCTCTCCTGGAGCCGTGCAAGCAGGGAGAGATCATCCGCCCCCCTCCCCGTTCCGCTCGAGCACGCCCTGCGCCGGCGCCAGCTGCCGCTTGCCCTTCGCCGGCGTGCCTTTCGGCACGGCGCCCATCAGCTCCTTGCGCGCCTCGACGATGATCACCCCGGCAAACCCCGGCCACAGCCTGGCGCCCATGCGCTCGAACACGGTGGCCCAGCGCACCAGCCACTGGCGGTTCAGGGGCGGCATGTAGAGCGCGCTGGTCCACTCCAGCGGCGTGAACATCGCGTCGCCGAGCAGGCGCTCGAGCTGGCCGCGGCTGTAGGGGCGGCCGTGGCCGAACGGCGTGGTGTCGAGCCGCGCCCAGATGCCGCGCCGGTTGGGCACGATCAGCAGCAGCCGGCCCTCCGGCGCCAGCACGCGCCAGATCTCGCGCAACATCGGCCGCGTGCTCTCCGCCACCTCCAGGCAGTGCACGCACAGGAGAAGATCGACGGAGGCGTCAGGCAGCGGCAGCTGCACCTCGTCGACGAGGGCGGAGAGCACGTTGCCGTTCTTCGGCCACACCACCGCGCCCTGGTGGGCGGGCATCAGCGCGGCCATGCCGGCCGCCTCGTCGCGGAACATGCCGATGTAGGGCACGGCAAACCCGAGCCCGACCAGCCGGCAGCCGCGCGCGTTGCGCCAGCGCGCGCGGATGCGCTGCGTCAGCAGGCGCCGGACGATGCCACCGAGCGGCTGGTGGTAGAAGGCGCGAAGTTCGACAACGTCGTGGTGCTGCATGAGGGTTAAGGGCAACCTCGCCGCCGATTGAATTCGAGGAATTGGCTGCTAGGCTGGATGCCAGACGGCTAGAAACCAAGCGGATGCACGAGAGTAAAGCCCATGGCCACGCTGGAAATCTACCAGTTTCCCTGCCTCTCGGACAACTACGGGGTGCTGATCCACGACGCCGGCGCCGGGGTCACGGCCTCCATCGACGCGCCCGAGGCCGACAAGGTGAAGGCTGCGCTCGCCGACAAGGGCTGGACGCTCACGCACATTCTCACCACCCATCATCACGCCGATCACACCGGCGGCAACGCCGCCCTCAAGGCCGCGACCGGCTGCACCATCATCGGCCCGCGCGGCGAGGCCGGCAAGATCCCCGGCATCGACAGCAAGGTGGGCGAGGGCGACACGTTCGCCTTCGGCTCGCACGAGGTGCGCGTGCTCGAGACGCCCGGCCACACCGCGGGGCAGGTCAACTACTTCATCCCGTCCGCCAAGGTGGCGTTCTGCGGCGACACGCTGTTCGCCATCGGCTGCGGCCGTGTCATCGAGGGCACGCCGCAGACGATGTGGGGCTCGCTCCAGAAGCTGATGGCGCTGCCCAAGGACACCGCGGTCTACTGCGGCCACGAGTACACGCAGGCCAACGCCACGTTCGCCCTCACCATCGAGCCCGAGAACGCCGCGCTGCAGCAGCGGGCAAAGGAGGTCGACGCGCTGCGCGCCGCCGGCAAGCCGACCCTGCCCACCAGCATCGGCCTCGAGCTCGAGACCAACCCGTTCCTGCGCCCGCGCGTCGCCGCGATCCAGAAGCGCCTCGGCCTGGAGGGCCGCCCGGAATGGGAGGTGTTCGCCGAGATCCGCGAGCGCAAGAACAAGTTCTGAGAGCGCGCGGCTTGCTGCGCCGGGCTGGCCGGTCGCTTGCGAGCAGCCTGCAATCGGGGAGGAGGCGGGATGGACCGCAATCGCATCCTACTGATCGCGGCGGCCCTTCTGGTGGCGCTGGCCCTTGCCTATATGCTCGCGGGTGGTGATGTTTTCACCCGCTAGGGTCGTGACTCCGACGGATCGCAGGGGTGTCATTCCGGCGCTTGCCTGCACCGGCGCAGGCCGGTGCCTGCACCCGCGAAGGCCGGTGTCGCCGGAATCCACTTTACCACTTGCTCCGGCGCTCGCGGTTGGGTGGAGGCCGGGGACAAGCCCCTGCATCACAAGAACGGAGCCAGGTCGGTCGGTCAGGTCCGCCTTGCAGCGCCGCTACGACTGACGATCGCGGCAACACAGCGCGCGAGAACGGTAGTCTCGAGGTGTCTCGTCAAAATAGGTCCGGAATGCCCTGGATGCATGGGCGGCGTCCGCGAATCCGCACTCGATTGCAAGCTTGCCGATCGAAACCTTCGACCAGCGTGGCTGGGACAGCAATTCGCGCAGGCGCTCGGCGCGCAGACGCAGAAGATATCGCTCCAGCGTCGTGTGCCCGTCCGCAAAGATGCGATGCAAGGTGCGCTCTGAGATCCCGAACAGCATGGCGAGGCCCTCAGGGGAATGGGCTTCCCCGAGCGTCTGGCGGACATGAGCATCGAGAAGGCCGAACAGGCGCCCGCGGCTGAGCGCGAGTTGGCCATCCGTGGCCAGACGCAGCAGCGCTGCAAGATAGGCGACGATGTCGCCCTCAGCCGGCCCCCTTTGCCTCGGCCGGCTGGTTGGCTCAACCACGAGCGAGAGCAGAAAGCGTGTGGTCACACGCCCGACGGTCCCCGCGAGAGGCAGCGGGACAGCGCACAATCGCTCGGCATCGGGAAACGACTGGAGAAGGGGCACGGCCGGCACCGTGACCATCAGCACCTCGGCGTCATGTCCCGAGCAGCGATCGAGACGCTCCTCGAATGGACGGCGGGCATCGTAGAGCACGCCGTACCCCGGGCGCAGCCTTCCTTCCTGCGCGCCCTGAATCATGCAGCTGCGTCCGGCGAGCTGAAAATCGAACATGAAATCGTCACTGCCGGCGCTGCTCACGAGGCGCGCATCGCGGCTGTAGCTCTGGGGGCTGGTGTCGAAACGCGCGATCTTGGCGCTCCCGATCTCGAGCACCTCGAAGTGGCCGCTGATCCCGCCCGGACAGAGCGGCCGGGTATCGACATTGGCGAACGAGCGGCAGATGGCGTCGGTCCAGAACGCCTCGCGCTCCCAAGGCCTGACCGTGTCGGTCGAGACGCTGATAGGCATTCGATAACCCACTCCGGGCCCGCCCGGGCACAACGGTTGCGCAAACTCAGCACTCTGGCAAGCAGTCTCCGCACCGTGCTGGCAGCCTCATTCAAGACAGATGCCACGCTGCAAGCTACGTTGGCGATTGGAAAAGCAGCGGCCACACGGCAGCAGTTGGACATGAGCACTCCAGAGTTTTCCGCCGCGGATGCGGGAAGCACCCCGCATCCCCTGGATCCCCTGAGCGAGGCCGAGCTGGCCGCCGCCTGCGAGATCCTCAAGACCGAGAAGGGCCTCGGGCCGGACACCCGCTTCGGGTTCGTGCAGCTGGAGGAGCCCCCGAAGGCCGAGGTCCTGGATTGGGCGCCCGGCAAGCCGCCGCTGCGCCGGGCCGCAGCGACCCTGTTCGATTGCAAGACCGGGGCGACCTGGCTGGCCGTCGTCGACCTCGCCACAAGGACGGTCTCGAGCTGGCGCGAGCATCCGACGAAGACCTTCCCCTACGGCCAGCCGCCCGTGATCGTCGAGGAGTTCTTCAAGGTCGGCGAGATCGTCAAGGCCGATGCCGGCTGGCGGCGGGCCATGCAGCGGCGCGGCCTCAGCGACAAGGAGATCGATCTCGTCCAGGTCGACCCGTTCTCGGCAGGGTATTTCGACCGCGCGGTGGAGAAGGGCCGGCGCCTCGTCAGTGCCGTCTCCTACTGGCGCTCCGACATCAAAGACAACGGCTACGCGCACCCGATCGAGGGGGTGGTCGCGCTGGTGGACCTGATCGAGGGCAAGGTTGTCCATCTGGTCGACGAGCCCGAGATCGTGCCGATCCCGAGGATCAAGAGAAACTACCATCGCGAGGATCTCCCGCCCCCGCGCACCGACCTCAAGCCCCTCGATCTCGTGCAGAAGGAAGGGCCGAGCTTCACGGTCGAAGGCTGGAAGGTGGCGTGGCAGAACTGGTCTTTCCGGATCGGGTTCACCGCCCGCGAGGGCCTCATTCTGCATCAGGTCGCCTACCGCGACGGCGGACGCGAGCGGCCGATCCTCTATCGCGCCAGCGTTACCGAGATGGTCGTGCCCTATGCCGACCCGACCGCCAACCACTTCTGGAAGAGCGCGTTCGATGCCGGGGAATACGGTCTCGGCAAGCTCGCCAACGCCCTGGAGCTCGGGTGCGACTGCCTCGGCCACATCCACTACTTCGACGTGCCGGTTGCCGACGACCTGGGCCGCCCCATGCCGATGAAGAATGCGGTGTGCATGCACGAGGAGGACTACGGCGTCCTCTGGAAGCACTACGAGTTCCGCAACGACACCTACGAGGTGCGCCGTTCCCGCCGGCTGGTGGTCTCGTTCTTCGCCACGGTCGGCAACTACGACTACGGCTTCTACTGGTATCTCTACCAGAACGGCACCATCCAGCTCGAGACCAAGCTCACCGGGATCATCCAGACGGCGGCCATCGCCCCGGGGAAGCCTTATCCGTGGGGCGGCATGGTGGGCGAGGGTCTCGGCGGCCCGACGCACCAGCACTTCTTCAATGTGCGCCTGCACATGATGGTGGACGGCGAGCGCAACAGCGTCATCGAGCACGAGTTCGTGCCGCGGCCATGGGGCAGCCACAATCCCTACGGGAACGTGTTCGATACGACCAGCCGCACCCTCCTTTGCGAGCGGGACGCGGCGCGCGAGGCGGACGGCCGCACCGGCCGCTACTGGAGGATCGTCAATCCGAACGTGAGGAACAGCGTCAGCGCCCCGACCGGCTATGAGCTCGTCGTCCAGCCTTCGCCGCTGATGCTGGCCCAGGAGGGCTCCTTCGTGCGCGCGCGGGCCGGCTTTGCGACCAGGCATGTGTGGGTGACGCGCTATGCCCCGGAGGAGCGCTACGCCAGCGGCGAGTTTCCCAACCAGCACGCCGGCGGCGACGGCCTGCCGAGGTACATCGCGCAAAACCGCGCCATCGACAACGAGGACATCGTCGTGTGGCACACCTTCGGCCACACGCACGTGTGCAAGCCCGAGGACTTCCCGGTGATGCCCGTCGAGTACGCGGGCTTCATGCTCAAGCCCAACGGGTTCTTCGCCGACAACCCGGCCATCGATCTTCCACCCGAGCGCAATGCAGCAAGCAAGGACCAGCGCGGCCCCGGCGCGTGCTGCGGCTGAGACCTCATCATCGAAGACCGGACCGCCGGCCGCCGATGGCGACGGCTGGGCGCCTCGAACCGGCCGTCCGGTCACGCTGGCCCGGAAGGGGATGGTGACATCGCCGCATTCGCTGGCATCCGCGGCCGGCGTCGACGTGCTGAGAGCGGGCGGCTCCGCGGTCGATGCGGCGATCGCGGCGAGCGCCGTCCTCAGCGTCGTCTATCCGCACATGACGGGTATCGGCGGCGATGCCTTCTGGCTCGTTCACGAAGGCCGAAGCGGCAGGGTCAAGCATCTCAACGGCGGCGGCCGTGCGGCTGCGGGCGCAAGCCTCGCGTGGTTCCAGGACAGGGGCCTCGGCGAAATCCCGCTCAGCGGCGTCATCCCGGCGACGCTGACCGTCCCGGGCGCGGTTGCCAGCTGGACGGAGGCGCACGCCGCCTACGGCCGCCTTCCCCTCGCGCGCCTGCTCGAGGGGGCCGTCGACTACGCGCGCAGCGGGTTCCCCGTGACCGTCCGGCTGTCGCGCTTCATTGCGATGATGCGCAAGGAGTTGGCTCAGCATCCGGAGGCGGCCGCCATCCTTCTTCCCGGGGGGCGCGTGCCCGAGCCGGGTGCAACGCTCGCCAACAAGAACCTCGCGCGCACGTTGCAGGGCGTTGCAGATGCTGGCTGGGCCGGCTTCTACGAGGGACCGGTCGCCAGGGAGATAGCACGCTTCGCCAGAGCCGCCGGGGGCTTCTTCCGGCTGCCCGATTTCGCCCGGCAGAAGGCAACCTGGGGGGAGCCGCTGGTCGGCCAGTACCGCGACGTCACCATCTACAATACGCCGCCCCCGACCCAGGGCTTCACGGTCATCGAGATGCTCAACCTGCTGGAGCCTCACCGGCTCCATCGCAAGAGGCTTCTCGGTCCCGACCACATCCACCTCATGGTGCAGGCAAAGCAGATCGCCTACAACGACCGCGACAGCGTGCTGGCAGATCCCGACTTTGCAGACGTTCCGGTCCACCGGCTGATCTCGAAGCAATACGCCAAGCAACGGGCGAGACTGATCGACCCGAAACTGGCGCTGCGGTGGGATAAGGTCCCATCTTGCGGCAGTCTCACAGGAGATACCGTCTACGTTGCCGCGGTCGACCGCGACGGCAACGCCGCCTCGCTCATTCAGAGCCTCTATGGCGCGTTCGGCGCGACTGTGGTGGCGGGCAGGACCGGCGTCGTGCTGCAGAACCGCGGCGCATACTTCTCCCTCGAGCCGCAGCATCCCAACCGGCTGGAGCCCGGCAAGATCCCCCTGCACACGCTGATTGCCTCCATCGCCAAGCGTGACGGCAAGCTCTGGGCCGTGCTCGGGTGCATGGGCGCCGACGGCCAGCCGCAGATCCAGGCGCAGCTCTACGTCGCCATGATCGACTTCGGCCTCGATATCCAGGAAGCGCTGGAGAGCCCACGCTTTCTTTCCGGCCGCTTCGCGCTCGGCGAGGCGCGCGACACGCTGCACATGGAAGCGCGCTATCCGCGCGCGACCATCGAGACGCTCGAGCAGAGGGGGCATTCGGTGCACCGATGGGGGCCATGGGAGGAGATGGCCGGCCATGCCCACGGGATCATCGTCGATCCCGAGACCGGCACCCTGGCCGGCGGGGCAGACCCGCGCAGCGACGGAGCCGCCATCGGCTATTGATTCCCGCACGTCGGCTGGAACCGCCCTGGCTGATCGATGTCACTCGCGGTAGGCTGGCTCGCGGACTGCCTGAGAAGTCCGGTCCCAACAGGGGAGGAAGCACATCATGAGGATCAACTCGCTGCAACGAATGGCGCTGCTCGCAGCAGCCGCGGCGGTGCTCGCGGCCGCGGGTCCGGCGTTTGCCCAGCAATCGCGAACGCTCAAGATCCAGTCGGCGGTGCCGCCATCGTCGACGACGCAGGACGGCTTGAAGTTCTTCGCCGAACGCGTGGACAAGCTCACCGGCGGGACTCTCAAGATCGAGGCATTGCCGGGCGGCGCCATCGTGCCGCCGTTCGAGATCCTGGACGCCACCCACAAGAAGGTGATCGACGGCGCCTGGGGCATCTCCTACTGGTGGTTCGGCAAGAACAAGGCGGCGACGCTGTTCTCCAACACGCCCGCCGGCATCGCCGGCCTGGACCAGGTCGACTTCATCGGCTGGGTCTACGACGGCGGCGGCCTGGAGCTGTGGAACGACTTCTATCAGAAGGAGCTGAAGCTCAACCTGGTGGCCTTTCCGAGTCTCCCGCCCAGCCCGCAGGCGCTCGGCTGGTTCAAGCGGCCGATCAAGGACCTCGCCGATTTCAGGGGCATGAAGTGCCGCCAGACGGGCATCGTGGCGGAGCTCTACGCCAAGATGGGGATGGCGGTCGTCAACATGCCGGGCGGCGAGATCGTGCCGGCCGGCGAGCGCGGCACCATCGACTGCGCGGAGTGGGTCGGCGGCATCGAGGACCTGCGGCTCGGCCTGCATACGGTGTGGAAGTACCACTACGCGCCCGGCATGCACGAGAGCGCCTCGGTCGCCGAGCTGGCGTTCAACAAGGACGTCTGGGACAGCCTGCCGGCGCAGAACAAGGAGGCTATCAAGTCGGCGTTGTCGGAGACGTTCCTGCGCTGGTGGGCTTCCTATCAGAAGCAGAGCGCGGAGGCCATCAACGAGTTCCAGACCAAGCACGGCGTGAAGCTGCTGTCGGCGCCGGCCGAGATCCAGGTGGCGTTCCTCAAGACCTGGGAGCAGTTCGCGGCGGCGGAGTCCGCCAAGAACCCGTTCTTCAAGAAGGTCTACGAGTCGCAGCGGGAGTACGCCTCCAAGGTGGTGCCGGCCAAGCGCTTCATGACCCCACCCTACTCCCTGCAGGCGAACCACTTCTGGCCCGAGAAGCAGTAGGCCGGCTCGAGCCAATGGCTCACCCGTCATCCCGGACGAAGCGATGCGAGCCATCGGCGAGCAGCGCTACGATCCGGGACCTCGTGAGGCTGGCTCGAACTCGGTTGGGGAGGTCCCGGATAGCCTCGCCTGCGGCTCGGCCTCCGGGATGACGGGTAGGGAGGGCGGCTTCGGCCGCCCTTTTTCATTTTGCCGGAGAGGCGCGCGGCGTGCGCTATCGCACCACGTGCGGCAGCCACAGCGCGATCTGCGGGAACAGCAGCAAGAGGGCGAGCACGATCACCTGGATCACCATGTAGTCGGCCATCCCCTTGTAGATCGTGGACAGGCTCCATTGTGGAACGACGTTGCGCAGGTAGTAGGCCGACATGGCCACCGGGGGACTGAGGTAGGCCGTCTGCATGTTGACCGCGGTGAGCGCGCCGAACCAGATCAGCAGATCGAGCTTGCCGAGACCGAGCTGCAGCTTCTCCACGATGGGCAGCACGATCGGCAGGAAGACCAGGATGATCACGGGCCACTCGAACGGCCACCCCAGCACGAAGAAGAGGGCCATGATCAGGGCCAGCTTCCACCAGTCCCCCAGCGGGATCGCCAGGAGCGAGTCCGTGAGCCAGCTCGCCGAGCCGAGCCGCGTGAAGACGGCGCCGAAGACGTTCGAGGCCAGGGCCAGGAACAGCACCATGGCCGATGTCACCATGGTGGCGATGCCCGCCCTGGTGGTCCCTTTCAGGTCGAGGCGGCCGTAGAAGAGGGCCAGGAGGGCGGCGCCGAAGGCACCGCACGAGGCAGCCTCGGTCGGCGTTGCGAGCCCCCCGACGATCGTCCCCAGGGTGAACCCGATCAGCGCGCTCAGCGGCGCGACGCCCAGCACCACGGCGCGGAAGAACCGGCTGCGGACGTAGGGGACGATGGTCAGCAGCGCCAGCAGCGCCGGCACCACCGAGACCTGGATCGGGCCGACACCGACGGCGAGGCTGAGGCCACCGAGCCGCGCCAGCAAGAAGTCCGAGAGCAGGTAGGTGATCGCCAGCAGGCAGACGAGGCCCAGTCCCACCACGCGCACACGCACCTTCTCGGTGACCATGTCGTCGTAGGCGGAGCGCCGCTCGTCCGCGGTCATGGCAGGTCCGAGCTTCGGGTTGATGAAGCTGCGGCCGAGCGTATAGGCGATATAGCAGGCGGCGAGCAGGAAGCCCGGACCGAACGCCGCCGAATAGAGCATGTTGACGGGCACGCCCATCACCGGGCCCATCACCACCAGCATGATGCTGGGCGGGATCAGGATGCCGAGCGTGCCGCCGGCTGCGATCGCCCCGGACGACAGCCGCGGATCGTAGCCGGTCCGCATCATCATCGGCGCGGCCATGATGCCGAGCACGGTCACGGCGGCGCCGACGATGCCGGTCGCCATGGCAAAGATGGTCGCGGTCAGGATGACCGCCAGATAGAGCGAGCCGCGCAGCGATGCGAGCAGGCTGCGCAAGGCCCCGAACAGCCGCTCCATGAGCCCGGCCTGCTCGGTCATGTAGCCCATGAAGATGAAGAGCGGCACGGCGGGAAAGATCTCGTCCTTCATCGTGCCCCAGATCTGCAGATAGGCGAGATTGAACGTCTGCTCCAAGCCCAGCCCAACGCCGCCGAAAATCAGCGCAAGGAACAGGAGCGTGAAGGAAACCGGGAATCCGATGAAGATCCCTCCGATCATGCTCAGCAGCATGACGAGCCCGAGGGCCTCGGCGAAGCTCATGGGGCTAGACCTCGACCTTCTCGTGCGTCGTCAGGAACTCGCCGGTCCGCCACGCCCAGAGGCTCTTCAAGAGCTCCGAGATGCCTTGCAGGAACAGCATGAGGGCGGTCAGCGGAACGACGCCGCGCAGCGGCCACAGGATCGGCCCCCAGGCGCCCGAGCTCGAGCGCTCGTCGATCGACACCGAATAGAGGAAATCGTCGATCGAGATGTAGAACAGCACGACCATCGTCGGCAGAAACAGCAGCACAAAGACCAGGCTGTCGATCATGCCCTTGGTGCGATCCGAGAACGCCCCCCACAGGATGTCGGTGCGCACGTGGGCACCCTTGAGGAGTGCCAGCGCGGATCCCAGCATGAACAGGGCGGCGTAGGACATCGTCGTCGTGTCGAGCGCCCAGATCGTCGGCGACCGCAGGACGTACCGGGCAAAGACCTCGACCACATTGGCAAGGATCAGGGGAATGATCAGCAGGACGAAGAGATAGCCGGTCCATTCCGTGAACGTGTCGATGACCCGTATGACCGCCAGGTATCCCCAGGGCGGCGTGGGCTTCGGCGAGGACGACATGGCGGCCATCGGATCGGCTTCCCCCCTGCTGGGCCGGTGCTTTGCCGGGCCAGTGCTCTCGAGTGAGCTTGCTCTCGAGTGAGCGTGCTTTGGACGAGCCAGTGAGGTGCAGCGCACATCGTGCAGCTCGACTGAACCAACGTCATTGCGGATGTTAGTTTACCGATCGTCTCGGCGCCAGCGGACGCCTGTCTGCTGCACTTGCGAAACAGCCGCGGTGCCGCCGGGGCCCGACCGTGACAGCGGCGGCGCGCATGAGCGGCTGCCGTGGCCTTCTCGTCGCCCTGTCTCCTCACGCCGATTGCCGCCCATGCGTGCTTCGGCGGGCAGGGCGGCAGGGGAGGTGGCCGTGATCCTCACCGGCGCTCGTTGCAGCAAATCCACGCCCCATCGGATCCGCACAGAAGAAACCCCACAGCGACATCTGGCCACCGATCCAAGCGTTGATCCTCAGGTTCCACTTCGGCGATTTTGGTCGAGTTGCCTGCGTTGGGAGGGAGAACGCCTATGGCTGCACGCAAGGGCCGGTTGTTTGCCATGCTGATGGATGAGGAGCTTTCCAAGCTGGACAAGGGGCTGGACGAGCCAATTACCAGAGGAGAGTTTCTCGATGCTCTGCGCGCTGTCCACGACAGGGCGCCGGCAGAGATCCAGGAGGATATCTACGCGTTGGCCAAAGGGCTGGTGGAGGCGCTCAAGGCGCCGGCGCCGTGACAGAAGCGGAGAGACCCGAGAGTCGCGCCAATGCTGCAGGCGTGCGCCCTCCTCTCGGCCGACCGCTCGGCAGTCCTCGCCGCGGAGCTGGCCGAAGGCCACCCATGGCATGCGCCCGAGCGCCCGCATGAGGGAGCCGGGTAAGCCCCAGCACCTCTGCGCGTCTTTCAGCGCGCGCGCCCATATCCAACTGCGGAGCGCGGCCGCGATGCGCTGCGGGCAATGTTGCAGGTGCTTGTTTGGCTGCGCTTGGCCAAGCGCCGCGCCCGGCTCGGGCCCTCTCACGGATGGCCTCCAGGAGCGCCTGCGGAGGCCGCCTGATGACCTCGAGCCCGCCGCGCGACCCGGGGCCAGGGCCTGGGCTCCGGAGGAGCAGGCAAGCCTCTGGCGGCGAAACTCGTCAGGCAGAAGCAACCCTTCGATCCCGAGCAGACCTGCTGATGCGACCTATGCCAGCGCACCTTCGCGTGCGAGCTCGTCGGCCAGCTCGTCCAGTCCGCGGCGCAGGCGAGCCGCGATCTCCTCGATGTCGGCGGGCTCGATCACCAGCGGCGGGGCGAACACCAGCCGGTCGCCGATCACGCGCATGATGAGGCCGTGGCGCTGGGCCGCGGCGCCGGCCCGCGCTCCGACGCGCAGCGCCGATTCGAACGGCAGGCGCCGTTCCTTGTCGCGCATCAGCTCCATGCCGGCGATGAGGCCCACGCCGCCCACATCGCCCACCAGAGGATGATCGCGGAACGCATCGAGCGCCGACTGCAGCAGCGGACCGAGGCGCCTGGCGCGGGCTACGATGTCCATCTCGGCGTAGATGTTCTGCACCTCCAGCGCCACCGCGGCCGCCACCGGATGCCCGGCGTAGGTGAAACCATGCGCGAAGTTGCCGTAGGTGTCCGACTGCACCAGCATCGCCTCGTGCACCCGCTCGTTGACGAGCACGGCCGAGATCGGCTGCATGGCGGCCGAGAGCGCCTTCGCCGAGGTGAGCATGTCCGGCACGATGCCGTAGGTCTCGGAGCCCCACATGGCGCCCGTGCGAGCGAAGCCGCAGATCACCTCGTCGGCGACGAACAGGATGTCGTACTTGCGCAGGACCTCCTGCACCTTCTGGAAGTAGCCCTGGGGCGGCAGGATTGCGCCGCCGGCGCCCATCACCGGCTCGGCGAAGAAGGCGGCGATGGTGTCGGGCCCCTCGCTTTCGATCAGCTGCTCGAGCGCGGCGGCCATGCGGGCCGAGAACGCCTCCTCGGTCTCGCCCGGCGCGTGCCGGCGGTAGTAGTGGGGGAACTCGGTGTGCTTGAAATTGGCGAACGGCAGGCCGAAGCCCGCGTGCATGTCCGGCTTGCCCGACAGGCTCACGGCCGCGCAGGTGTTGCCGTGGTAGGCGAACTGGCGGGCGATGATCTTGCTGCGCTGCGGCTGGCCCTTGGCGTGCCAATAGTACCAGGCGACCTTGATGGCGGTGTCGTTGGCCTCCGAGCCCGAGCACTGGAGGAGCACGCGCGCCATGGGCACCGGCGCGATGGCGAGCAGCCTCTCGGCGAGCGCGATGGCGGGCTCGTGCGAGCTGTGGCGGTAGAGGTGGTAGTAGCCGAGCGTGCGCATCTGCTCGTAGGCGACGCGCGCCAGCCGCTCCGAGCCGAAGCCCAGCGACGCGCACCACAGTCCGGCGACGGCCTCCAGGTGCTCGCGCCCGGTGTCGTCCCAGACGCGGCAGCCCTGGCCGCGGGTGAACACCAGTGGACCATCGCTCTGGTGCTTGCGCAGGTTGGTCTGCATGTGCACCAGGCTGGCGATGTCGCGCGCCTGGATCGAGTTGGGGATGTAGGTCATGCCTGGTCCCTCCCTGCAGCCGCCGCCCGGAGCGCCTCCGGCTCGGCGATGCCATAGTCCTCGTGTGCCGCCCTCTCGCTCACGTAGCCGTCGAGGAGATCGGCGCCGATGGCGGCCGGGTCGCGCTCGGCGGGCTCACCGAAGCCGCCCGAGCCCGGCACCACCATGTCGACGACGGAGCCGGCGGGCGCGTTGAAGGCGCCTTTGCTCGGCAGGTGTCGCGTCACCCCGTCGGGCGTCGCCAGGGTGACGGTTGCGGCAGCGCCCGGCTTGCCGCCGAGCAGGCCGAAGGGCGGCGAGGTCATGCGCTCCATGCAGAGCGCACCGACGGCGTCGGCGCCGTCGAGCAGTCGCCACACGCGGCGGGCGCCACAACCGCCACGCCAGCGGCCCGCTCCGCCCGAATCGGGTGCAATCTCGTAGCGCTCGATGCGCACGGGAAAGCTCAGCTCCAGCACCTCCACCGGGGTGTTCATGGTGTTGGAGATGCCACTGGCGATGACGTTGATGCCGTCCTTGGTGGGCCGGGCGCCGAAGCCGCCCTTGATGGTCTCGTAGGACACGTAGCGGCGTTGCGAGCGCGGATCGACGCCACCGAGCGTGAGGATCGCCGAGGTGCCCTGGCTGCAGGCCATCACCTGGCGCGGCCAGAAGGCGACGAGCGCGCCCATCACCATGTCGGCCACGCGGTGCGAGATCTCGTGGTTGGCGTAGACCACGGGCGCCGGGAACTCGGCGTTGACGACGGAGCCCTTGGGGGCCCTCACCTCGATGGCGCGCCAGCAGCCGGAGTTGGGCGGGACATGGTTGTTGGGGTCCACCGCCATCTTGAGGCCGCAGAAGACGCCCGAGGCGGTGACCGACAGGGGCGCGTTGATGGGGCCCTTCACCTGCGGGTCGCTGCCGGCGAAGTCGACCACGACGCGGTCGCCCGTCTTGACGACGTGCATGCGGATGAAGAACGGGGCGTCGCGGCCCTCGGCGTCGTCGGCGATGCCGTCGCCGTCGCAGAAATCCTCGAAGCGGCCTTCCCCGTCCGCCAGATCGGACAGCATGGCGCGCATCAGCCGCTCCGAGTAGTCCATCACCTCGGCCATGGTGGCGATGAGCTCGGCGGGCCCGTAGCGCCTGGCCAGCGCCTCCAGCCGCTCGGTGGCGCGCAGCGTGGCGGCGAGCTGCGCGCCGAGGTCGCCCTTGCGCTCCTCCGGCGTGCGCACGTTGGCGAAGATCAGCCTCTCGAGGTCGGCGTTGGGCACCCCGCGGCTGACGAGCCGCAGCGGCGGCAGGCGCAGCCCCTCGCCGTAGATTTCGGTGACGGCGCCGTAGCTGCCGGGGGTGGCGGAGCCGACGTCGGGCCAGTGCGCGCGCAGGCAGGCGAAGCCGAGGAGCCGGCCGTCGCAGAAGGCGGGCCGCACCACGTTGACATCGGGCAGGTGGCTGCCGCCGAAGTAGGGATCGTTGTGGATGAACACGTCGCGCGGGTGCACGTCGCCGCCGAAGGCGGCCACCACCGCGCGCACGGCGTCGGGCATGGAGCCGAGATGGATCGGCAGGTCGGGCCCTTGCGCCACCATCTCGCCCCGGGCGTCGAACACGCCGCAGGAGAAGTCGCCGGCGGACTTCAGGATCGGCGAGTAGGCGGTCTTGGCGAGGACCACCCGCATCTCCTCGGCGATCTTGAAGAGGCTGTTCTTGACGATCTCGAAGGCAGCGGGATCGGCGCCCACTCTCGCGTCTCTCATCGGTCCCTTCCGTCTTGGCGGCGCCTCAAGAGCACAAACCCGTCGTCGTTCATCCTGGCCTGCCATGCAAGGGGGACCAGGATGGTGGACTCGAGCGACTCGACGATGGCGGGGCCGGCAATCTCCAGCCCCGCCGGCATGCGGGCCCGCGCGTAGACGGCCGCCGCGACCTCGCCGTGCCCGCGGAACCAGGCGCTACGGTGGCCCTTGAGGGGATCGCTGCCGGCAGGCGCCGGCGCGTCGCGCACGCGCAGCGGCGGGATTGCGCCAATGGCGGTGACGCGGATGCTGACGAGTTGCACGGGCTCGGCACGATTGTCGTGGCCGTAGGTAAGGCGGTGGCGCCGATGAAAGCCCTCGGTAACCTCGCCCAGCGCATCGCGGTCGAAGACCGGGCGGGAGAAGGGGATCGTGAGCTCGTAGGACTGGCGCTCGTAGCGGGCGTCCACCGCCCGCACGAACTGGCGCTGGCCGGGCGCAATTCCGGCGCGGTCCAGCATGGCGGCGCCCTGGCGCTCCAGTGTCGCGAAGGCCGCCTCGATGGCCGCCGGCTCCGCCTTGGCGGTGGTGGTATAGACAGTGCGCACGTAGTCGCGCTTGAGCTCGGTGCCGACGAGCCCGAGGGCCGAGAAGGCGCCGGGGATCGGCGGGCACAGAATCTCGGCCATGGCGAGCTCGTCCGCCAACGCCGCAGCATGCAGCGGGCCGGCGCCGCCGAAGGCCGCCAGCACGAACTCGCGCGGATCGTGTCCGCGCTGCAGCGAGACGATCTTCAGGGCCTCCGCCATGGCGTGGTTGACCACGTCGACGACGGCCGCCGCCGCGGTGCGCACATCGACGCCGAGCGGCGCGGCCAGGCGCTGGCGCACGGCCACCTCGGCCGCACCGGCATCGATCGGCAGATCGCCGGCCAGCAGCGAGCCGCGATCGAGATAGCCGAGCAGCAGGTTGCAGTCGGTGACGGTGGGCTCGCTGCCGCCGCGGCCGTAGCAGACGGGGCCCGGATCGGCGCCGGCGCTCCTGGGGCCCACGCGCAGCGCACCCGCCCGGTCCAGCCAGGCGATCGACCCGCCCCCGGCGCTGACCTCGGCCAGATCGATGACGGGGACGCGGATCGGATGGCCGGTGCCGTGCATCCAGCGGCTGCCGCTGGCACCCCCGCCCACCTCGTACTCCGGTGTGGTCTCGTAGCGGCCTTCGCGGATCAGGCTCGCCTTGGCGGTGGTGCCGCCCATGTCGAAGGAGATGAGGTTGCAGAAGCCCGTCTGCCGCGCCACCAGGGCTGCCGCCACCACGCCGGCCGCCGGTCCGGACTCCACCGCGATAACAGGCATGGCCACCGCCTCGTCGGTCTGCAGGATGCCGCCGTTGGAGGCCATGACGTAAAGCGGCGGCAGACCCTCCCTGCGCGTCGCCTCGTCCAGCCGCTCGAGGTAGGAGGCGAGGATCGGCCCGACATAGGCGCACACCGCCGTGGTGCTGGTGCGCTCGAACTCCTTCATCTCCGGAAGCACCTCCGAGGAGAGGTAGACCGCAACGCCCGGCAGGCCCGCGCGCAGCCGCTGCCCGAGCCGCCGCTCGTGTGCCGGCTCGAGGAAGCTGAACAGCAGGCACACCGCCACCGCTTGCGCACGGGCCTCTTTCAGGGCGGCGATCAGGCCCTCGACCTCGTCCTCGGCGAGCGGAGCCACGATGCCGCCGTCCGCCCCCACCCGCTCCGTGATCTCGAAGCGGCGGCGGCGCGGGATCAGGGTGGCGGGCGGGTCCTGAAACAGGTCGTAGAGGCTCCCGCGCGCGGACCGGCGCAGCTCGAGCACGTCGCGGAAGCCGCGCGTGGTCACGAGCGCGGCGCGCGCGCCTTTCTCCTCCAGGATCGTGTTGGTGACGACGGTGGTGGCGTGCGCCAGCAGGCCGACATCGGCGGCGGAGATGCCGTGGCGGTCCATTGCAGCCGCCAGCGCGGAGAGCACGCCCTGCGCGAGATCGCGCGGGGTGGTCAGCACCTTGGCGACGCCGATGCGCCCCGTCGCCTCATCGACCAGCGCCACGTCGGTGAAGGTGCCGCCGATGTCGACACCGATCCGCCACGTCATGCCGCGCGCCCCTCCCACGTCCGAGTGGAGGGTGAGTGTAGCGGACGGCGGGGCACCCGTCAGGTGACACGCCACAGGCAGCCGTGCGGGCGCCGCAAGGTAGGCGCCGCCGCGACTTGCCTGGTAAGCAGGTTTGCGTCAGCGCGCCAACGAAATGCACGCCACCCGACTCCCGCCATGCTCCGGAAGCTGCCGGAAGGCGGACGGTCACAAATGTGCCAATAACGGCTGTGAGCGGCCGCAGCAACTCTTTCAACTTTGGGGCGGGCGCCGTAGGGAGATGGTGGGCGCCATGCTTGGGCATAGGCGGGTCCCAGGTTGAGAGTGGGCGGTCAGTCGTCAAGCTTTGCTCGGCCATTTCTTGAAGAGCAGAACAAACGTGATGTAGTGCGTAACCAGCAAGGCCGGCACCCAGAGCGCAGGGATCCAATAAGCCGGGCCCATGAATGGCGCCGCGTCGTAAACGGTGGCGAGCACGATGGCTGCCATCAGATCCAGCGTGCCCTCAATATTGAAGACCCAGACGAGGAGTTTTGCGATCCTCGCCCGCACGGCGACTGCTGGGATTGCGATGAGGGCCAGCACAGCCGCCAACAAATCGCCGAAGGCTGCCGGATAAGTGAATTGCGCTGGGATGCCGGCGTAGACGGCGCCCGGCGCGAGGAACATGAGGCCGAGATGCCGCGTAGAATGGAGCAGCAGGATCGGCAGCAAAATGGTTCTTGGCTCGCAGTCTGCAAGCCTTGGTAGAACATAGAGTCTCGCCGCGACCCAGAACAGGAACGTGCTGAACAGTAGATTGACGGTAAGGATGTTCACGACCGTCCTCCTGGGACCGAGACTGAGGTGGCGCCTGCAGCGATCCAAGCCGTGGTTGAAATGCACGCCGCACACATGGGCCTAACTTGAACGCTTATCGACTTGGCAGCCATGACAAATCGATGCTAATTTCTGCCACATGACGCATACGGTCGCTTTCCTGGTCTATCCGGAATTCGAGCTGCTCAACCTTGCCGGCCCCGCATCGGTCTTCGATACCGCGAACCTTGAGCTTCGCTTGAGTGGCAAGAAACCGCTCTATGCCATTCAGGTGATCTCGCCTACGGGCGGGCCCGTGACCAGCAGTGGCGGTATCACGGTGCACACGCAGGCACTCGCGCGCATGCCCGCAACTCAGGTGCATACCGCCTTGATCGTGGGTGCGCACATGGACCACTTGCTCGCGCTGACGCTCAACCCGCCGGTGCGCCGCTGGGCCATCCGTTGCGCCAAGGCGGCGACTCGGTTCGGCGCGGTTTGCACGGGTGCTTTCGTGCTCGCAGCGCTCGGACTATTGGATGGCAAGCGCGCGGCGACCCATTGGTTCGGCTGCGCGCTGCTTGCCGAAAAGTACCCGTCGGTGACCGTTGATGCCGATGCGCTGTATGTGGTCGACGGCAAAACGTGGACCTCGGCGGGCGCGACTGCGGGCATTGACATGGCGCTCGCCATGGTTAGCCGTGACGTTGGTGCCAGCATGGCCAGTCAGGTTGCCAAGGGGCTTGTGGTCTATGCGCGCCGTCCGGGCTACCAATCGCAATTCAGCCCGCTCCTGCGGGCTCAAGCCAAAGTCGACAACCCGTTCGCCGAGCTGATCGACTGGCTGCAGGCCAATCTGCATTGTCCATTGGATGTGCCCCACTTGGCGGCGCGCGTGGGTCTCAGCGAACGCACCTTCTATCGCAAATTCGTGGCTGCGACCGGCGACTCACCGGCCCGCTTCATCGAGGCGGTCCGGCTCGATGCGGCGCGGATACTGCTCTCGCAAGGGCGATCACTGAAGGCGATCGCGGCTCAAGTAGGCCTGGCCCCCACCGCGCGCCTGACGCGCGCGTTTGAGCGTCGGTTCGGTGTTTCGCCGAGCTTGTTTCGAGAGATGCACACGAGCGACACAGACTAAGCGTCGTGATCTCCTTCATTAGTTGCGCGGGTGATGCCCGCCCCCGGTGAGGGTTCAATTCAAGTCTGCAAAGGGCAAGAAGCACACGCTATGTGGCGAAGACCCAAAGCATAATACGGTAGAGCACGCCCGCATCTAATCACGGGCGGCCCCGCAGATGATTGTCCGAGGGCAGCTCTGGCGTTTGCTGCGCCGCAATCGTTGCTACTCGCTCACTTCCGCAAGGGGTCAAACCTCACCGTGGGGGCGCGCGGAACTCCGGCAGCAAGGTCACCGAAAGCAGACACGAGGGCCTCTGGCCAAACGCTGGTTCGGCCAGGAAAACTTTGCTCAGAGCCGGCCAGTGCCGGTCATGCCGGAGGCCGCCCAAGCCGCACGGTCTGCGGTCGCTTGCCGAGCAGGCCGGCCTCCGTGAGGGCCCGGCGGATCCGTTGGATCTCGGCGTCCTGCAGCTTGACCAGCGGCGGGCGCACGTGCGCCCGCGGCAGACGGCCGAGCAGCACCAGCGCCTCCTTCATGCGGTTGTGCATGTCGACGAACGGGTCCGCATAGAAGACGCGCATGAGAGGCGCGATGCGGTCGTTGATCCGTCGCGCCTCGGCGAGGTCGTTGCGCTGCACGGCCTCGAACATGCGCCGCCTGCAGGTCGGCGATGACGCTGCCGCTGCCCGACAGCAGGCCGTTGCAGCCGAGCACGAGGGAGGAGAGCAGCCAGGCACTGTGGGTCGTCAGCACGTTGACCGGGCGCGGCAGGGCCTGCAGCGTGCGCACGTGCCATTCGTGGTGCGGCACGTTGCCGATCCAGTCCTTGATGGCGCGGACGGTCGGCACCTCCTCCACCAGCTCGAGCAGGGTGTCCCTGGGATAGCCCTGGCCGGTCGCCAGCGGGTACTGGAAGGCGATCAGCGGCAGGTCGGTGGCGTCGGCGATGCGCTTGAAGTGCGCGATCGCCATGGCCGGCGACTGGCCCAGCGTGAACGGCGCCGGCGGGAACACCAGCAGGGCGGAGGCGCCCCCGTCCGCAGCCATGCGGGCGATGCGCGCCGCCTCGATGCTGCCGTCGGCCCACACCCCGTTGACGAGCGGCAGGCACTCGCCAATCTCCGATTGCGCGACGTCGAGCACGCGGCGCTGCTCATCGAATGTGCACGAGGCCACCTCGGTGGAGTGCGCGTTGATGGTGACCGCCGAGAGGCCGGGGGTGGCTGCCACGTCGCGCAGGTGCTTGCGGAAGGCGGCCTCGTCGATGGCGAGATCGGCATCGAAGGGCAGCAGCACCGCTGGGATGACGCCGTGGGGGACGTAGGACCTGTGACGTGGCATTGCTCACCTCGCAACCGGGAGATGCACCTTGGCGCACGGCCCGTGCTCGGGTCAAGGCGTCGTGCCTCGACGCTGCATGCGATGGCTCGATGTCGCGTCGAGAACGGCGAGGCGGCAAGGCGCCGCTTGTTGGGTGATGGCGGCCGGTATAAGCTGAAAAAGATCAAGAAACCCCCAAGGGTCTTGCGCGCTTGCTCACGCGGCATGGATTACGTGTTGGAACGGGGTGATGGGAGGTCTTCGTAATGTCCGATGACTGGAAGAAGGAAAGCTGGGCCAGGGACATCTGGTACAGCGGCAAGGTTACGCGTCGCAAGCTGATCGGCTACGGCGCCGCATCGGCCGGCGCGATAGGCGCCGCCATGCTGGTGCCGGCACCCTGGCGGTCCGCGTTCGGCCAGGCCAGGCCCTACAAGATCGGCACCATGCAGCCGCTGTCGGGCGCCGGCGCGGCAGGCGGCAAGACGGCGCTGGTCGGCGTGCAGATGGCCGTCGACCGCGTCAACAGCTCGGGCGGCCTCAATGGCCGGCCGATCGAGCTGATCATCGCCGACTACGAGTCGAAACCCGATGTCGGGCGGCGCAAGGCCGAGAAGCTGGCAGTCGAGGATCTGGTCGACGCGCAGGTCGGCGGCTTCCTTTCCAACGTCTGTCTCGCCTGCATGCCGGTGTGGGAGGAGCACAGAATCCTCAACATGATCAGCGTGTGCCTCGACACCACCATCACCACCACGAGGTGCAACAGGTACACGTTCAGGCCGTTCGACTATGCCCCGGCCCAGGCGGTGGCGTTCGCGCCCTACCTCGTCAATACCTTGGGGAGGAGGTGGCATATCGCATATGCCGACTACTCCTGGGGGCAATCGACACGCGATGCCTACGTCGAGCAGATCAAGAAGGCGGGGGGCGTGGTGGTCGGCACCACCGGCATCCCGCTCGGCACCGCCGACATGACCGCCTTCCTGTCCAAGATCACCGGAGATTTCGACGGCTTCTTCGGCATCTTCTTCGGCAGGGACGGCGTGACCGTCGGCAACCAGGCCTACGATCTCGGCCTGACCAAGAAGTACAAGTGGGCGGGCGACGGCGCCATTGCGGAGTCCACCAACCTGCCGGCGCTCGGCAACAAGATCGAGGGGTTCATCGGCATCAACCGGTACATCCCCGTGTTCGATCCGCCGCTCGATACGCCGGCCCACAGGAAGTTCTTCGACGAGGCGAGCAAACGGCTCAAAGCCATCGACCCGTCCGGCCCGCTGCCGGATCGCTACGTTCAGTCGAACTACGAGGCCTTCAACGCCCTCAAGCTCGGCATCGAGAGGTCGAAGTTCCAGGGACGCGCGGATACCCAGAAGCTGATCGAGGCTCTCGAAGGGCTCGAGATGAAGGCGGGGGACGACTTCCCGCAGGGCGACAAGGTGATCCGCAAGGAGGACCACCAGGCGTTCTTGAACGAGTTCATATTCAAGATCGAAGGCGGCAAGCACAAGATCATCGAGGTGGTGCCCAAAGAGAGAACGCTGTTCCCGGCATCGTGCAGGTTCTGATAAGTGACTGCTGCTATTTCCGTCGAAGATACCTCCCCGGCCGGTGCCGGCCGGGGAGGCTCCTCCTCCGCGCCGCTCCTCAGCACCGCGGCCCTCACGGTGCGCTTCGGGGGCCTCACGGCCCTCAACGGAGTGAGCTTCGAGGTACGGCGCGAGGAGATCCGCGCCGTCATCGGCCCGAACGGGGCCGGCAAGAGCACGTTCTTCAACTGCCTGACCGGCGTCATCCGCCCGACCTCCGGCCGCATCGTCTTCAACGGCGACGACATCACCGGCCTGCCCCCCAACCGCATCTCGCAGAAAGGCATCGCCCGCTCCTACCAGATCACCAACATCCTGCCGAACGCCACCACGCTGGAGAACGTGCGCATCGCCGCCCAGTCGCGCCGGCACGCCTGGAGCATGTTCACCCACCACGCCGACTTCCGTGACCTCATGGACAAGTCCGAGGCGGTGCTGGCCTCGGTCGGCCTGATCGAGAAGGCCCACGAGCTGGCGGCCAACCTCTCGCACGGCGAGCAGCGCAACCTCGAGATCGGCATCGCGCTCGCCACCGAGCCGACGCTTCTGTGCCTCGACGAGCCGACCGCGGGCATGAGCGCGGCGGAGACGCACGACACCATGCAGCTCGTGCGCCGCATCGCCAAGGATCTCACCATCCTGATCGTCGAGCACGACATGCAGGTGGTGATGGAGCTCGCGCACCGCATCACGGTGCTGCACTACGGCGAGATCCTCGCCGAGGGCACGCCGGCCGAAATCCAGCAGAACCCCAGGGTGCAGGAGGTCTATCTCAAGACATGAACGCTGCGCAGGGCGAACATCTCATCGAGCTGGAGGACGTTCACGCCTTCTACGGCAAGAGCCACGTCCTGCACGGCGTCTCCCTGACGGTCGGCCCCGGCGAGGTGGTCGGTTTGCTCGGCCGCAACGGCGTCGGCAAGAGCACGACCTTGAAGACCATCATTGGCCTGGTTCCGGCGAGCCGGGGCCGCGTGCTGCTCGAGGGCAGACCGGTCACCGGCCTGCCGGCGCACCGCCTGGCGCGGCTCGGCATCGCCTACGTGCCGGAGGAGCGGCGCATCTTCCGCCTCCTCACCGTCATGGAGAACCTCAGAACCGGCCTCGACCGCCGGGGCGTCGACGAAGCGAAAAGGAAGCAGCTGATCGACAAGGTGCTGGCCTATTTCCCGGTCCTCGGGCGAGCGGCGCAACCAGGCGGGCGGCACGTTGTCGGGCGGCGAGCAGCAGATGCTCGCCATCGCCCGCGCCATGATGCTCGAGCCCAAGATCGTGCTGCTCGACGAGCCCACCGAAGGACTGATGCCGCGCATGGTCTCGCAGATCGGGACGATCATCGACGTCCTGCACCGGGAGGGCGTGGCGATCCTGCTCGTGGAGCAGAACGTGCCGCTGACGCTCGAGGCCAGCCAGCGCGTCTACTTCATGGAGAAGGGCGCCGTCCGCCACCACGCCGCGGCCGCCGACCTGAAGGTCGGCGATGCCGTCATCCACCAGTATCTCGGGGTCTGATCCGTGGAAATACCTTGGGACATCATCATCATCCAGACCATCAACGGCATCGTTGCCGGCATGATCCTGGCTCTGGTGGCTTCCGGACTGACGCTGATCTTCGGCATCATGGACGTGGTGAACTTCGCCCACGGCGAGCTGTTCATGCTGGGTGCCTACATCGGCGTCGTAGTGCTGGGAGCGTCCGGCAATTTCTGGATTGCGCTCGTGGTCGCGGTCCTCACCGTGGCGCTCATAGGCGCCGCCCTGCAGATCGCAACGTTGCGGCCTCTCGTCGGCCGTGACCCGCTCACCACCATTCTTGCCACCTTCGGCATCTCGCTGGTGCTGCAGAACTACGCGCTGTGGCAGTTCGGGCCGGTGGCGCGCAAGATCCAGGAGCCCTTCACCGGCCAGTTCCAGCTCTTCTACCTGGAGTATCCCTGGTACCGGCTGGTGATCGCGCTGCTGTCGGCGATCATCATCGGCGGGCTGTGGGCGTTCCTCAAGTACGGCACCTACGGCATCTGGATCCGCGCCACCACCCAGGACCGCGTGATGGCCCAGGCCATGGGCATCCCCGTGCCCTGGGTGCACACGATGGTGTTCGCCATCGGCGCGGGCATGGCGGCGGCCAGCGGCGTGCTGTTCGGGCCGCTGGTCGGCGTCAGCCACAGCATGGGGCTCGACTGGGTCTTGAAGGCCTTCATCGTCGTGGTGGTCGGCGGCATGGGCAATCTCGGCGGCTCGATCGCGGCCGCGATCTTCATCAGCCTGCTCGAGTCCTACGCCTCCATCTTCGTCAACCCCTCGCAGGCGGTGATCGTCTCCTTCGTCGCGCTGATCCTCACCCTCCTGTTCCGGCCCACGGGCCTCTTCGTGCCGACACCCAAATGACGATGCAGACGAGCAAGCGCCACGCCGCGGCCTACTGGACCGTATTCGCCGTCGTCATGGTGCTCCTGGTGGCGGCGCCGTGGGTGCTGCCCGCGTTCTGGCAGCGGTTCCTCACCGAGGTCCTGATCTGGGGCCTCCTCGCCATGGCGTCCGACCTCCTGATCGGCTACGTCGGCATGGTCTCGTTCGGTCACTCCGTGTTCTTCGGGCTCGGCATGTACGGCGCCGCTGCTGCGCTGCTCACGGTACGGCCGCCCAACCTGTGGCTGGCCCTCCTCTACGGCCTCGCGTTCTCGGCCGGCGTGGCGCTGTTCGTGGCCTACTTCTCCACCCGCCTGCGCGACATCTACTTCGCCATCACGACGCTGATCTTCTCGCAGATCTTCTACGTCGTCGTCTTCACCTGGACGGACGTGACGGGCGGCGAGAACGGCCTCAGCTTCAGCCGGCCGCAGCTCGGCATCCCCGGCGTCTACACCGTCCCCTTCACGTCCACCACGCTGCACTGGTTCGTGCTGGCGGTGGTGGCCGGCTCCTACCTCGCCCTGCGCCGCATCACGCAGTCGCCGTTCGGCATGGTGCTGCAGTCGATCCGCGAGAACGAGGCGCGCACGCGCGCCATCGGCTATCCGGTCGAGCGCTACAAGATCGTGGCGGTGATGCTCTCTGGCCTGTTCGCCGGGCTCGCGGGCGTCCTCTACGCCATCCAGAACCGCTTCGCGGCCCCCGACTTCCTCTACTTCCTGGTCTCGGGCGAGGCCGTCATCTTCAACGTCATGGGCGGCATCGGCACCCTGGTCGGCCCGATCCTCGGCGCCGGCTTCTTCCTCGGCATGCGCGAGGCGTTCGGCCGCCTGCTCGGAGAGCAGTTCCCCTATCTCATTCCCGTCGGCGTCATCTTCATCCTGATGGTGATCTTCCTGCCTCAGGGCCTGCTCGGGTTTGCCCGGCGCTGGCTCAACCGCTGACGAATTTCGTTGCCGAGCGCTCGATCTCCGCTTGACTCGCCCGGAAAGTTCGGGCATGCACTCGCACGCTTTTTTTGACCGCCATCGGATTTATTCGACGGCTCACCGAGGACCCGATGCTCAGAGCATCACATATCGCCGCCGCGCCCAGCGCCGCCACCGGACGCTTCGATCGTCCGAGTGATCGGCTGCTCGTGGTCGCGGTCGGTTGCTCGGGCGTCCACGGCACGGCCAGGTGGTCCGAGCAGGGCTCGATACCGATACCGGAATAACCGGCGCAGGGCTCGCCCTCCGCCGCAGAGGCAGGAGGGCAGATGGCCCAGAGAACCAACCGAAGTCCATCCACCAAGCTCGTCTCGTGTGCCGACAGCGCACGCGCACCCTCGCGCGCGCCCGGACCATTCGGACCATGAGGCCCAGCGCCTGTGATTACGGCGCCGCCGGCGCCGCGCTCTTTGACATTGTGAACATCCAGATTCTGGACGCGGTGCCGGGCCCGGCGCAGCGACGCGATCGCTGCCATCGCGGGGGCGGCGCCGCGATCCCTTCTTGTCGATTTTTCCAATGCGCTGGCTCAGCTCAACGGGCAGAGCACTCGAAGTCGGAGGCTCGCGGTTCGAATCCGCGGTCGTGCGCCATCTCTCTCGGCCTGCTACGCTTCTGCCGAGGCGGACCCGTTGTCGGCGGGTTGAGACGGGTTGGATCCCCGTGCAGGCCGCCACTTCGCTCATCTCTCTTCATCGCAGCAATCACGAAAGGAGGTCTGCAATGACGACGACCGCGCATCCCGCGCTGGTGCTCAACGCCGACTTCCGGCCGATGAGCTATTTCCCGCTGTCGCTGCTCTCCTGGCAGGACGCGGTGCAGGCCGTGTTTACGGGGCGCGTCGCCGTCGTGGCCGAGTACGACGCATGGGCGCGCAGCCCGTCGACGCGCATCCGGCTGCCGTCGGTGGTGGCGCTGCGCAAGTATCAGCGGCCGCCGCGCCGCGTCGCCTTCACACGCTTCAACGTGTTCCTGCGCGACCGCTTCACGTGTCAGTACTGCGTCAAGGTGCTCCCGGCCTCGGCGTTGACGTTCGAGCACGTGCTCCCGCGCTCCCGCGGCGGCATCACGACGTGGTCGAACATCGTCACGGCCTGCATGCCCTGCAACACCGCCAAGGGCAGCTCGCTGCGCATCAAGCCGCGCAGGGCGCCGAAGGAGCCGACGGTCGGCGAGCTGCTGGCCGCCAAGCGGGGGTTTCCGCCCGGCTATCTGCACGAGAGCTGGATGGACTACCTCTACTGGGACACGCAGCTCGAGGCCTGATCCTCGTTCGCCTTCGTCGCGTAGCTCAGTGGTGGAGAGCGCCGGCGTCCGAAGGCGCAAGGTCGCGTGTTCGAGTGGCGCCGGGACGTTCAATTGGAGGGCTCCGCTGGAGTGGCCGGCAACCCGTCTCGAAAACGGGTGGGCACCGCAAGGTGTGGCGTTCGAACCGTCAGCCTTCCGCCAGCACGGGTGCGGGCGATCAGCCGCATCGCCCGCACCGAGACATCGCGCGTCCGTAGCTCAATGGCAGAGCCGTGCGTCGCCGGCGCACAGACATGGGTTCGATTCCCGTTGGTCGCACCACATCAACGCGCCTGGGAAGCTAATCTGGTGAAAGCTCCATTTCACAAATCAGCGCGTAGGAGAGCCTGGCCGTCCCCGCCTGCCTCGGATGCAGGAGATCGGTGGTTCAAATCCACCCTCGCTGACCAATTGCCCTCCTAGCTCAGTGGACGAGAGCGGCCGTCCTCTAAACGGCGGGTCGGGTGTTCAAGTCACCCCGGGGGCCCCAGACAGGATGGTTGGCCGAGCGGTAAGGCAGCGCGATGCTGATGCGCCGAGACCTCCGGGTCGCGCAGGTTCGATCCCTGCACCATCCACCACTCCCGCGTCGCCACGTTCGTCTGGCGGCCCAGGACCCCGGTCCTTCAAATCGGGTGGCGCGAGTTCGAAACCCGCACGTGGCTCCAATGCGCAACCGCGGAATAGCTCAGTGGCAGAGCGGAGGTCTCATACGCCGCGACGGCGCAGGTTCGAATCCTGCTTCCGCGCCCAAGTTTGATCTGCCGGCTTGGCCAAGTGGGAAGGCAACGGATCGTATGGGGGTCAGACCCCTCGCCCTCGCGTCGATCTGCAGTGCGATACGCCGCGCTGCAGGCGAGGGGTCTGACCCCCACTCGTACACCAGCCGGTACGGGCGTGTAGCTCATCGGAAGAGCGGCGGTCTCCAGAACCGCGCCAGAGAGGGTTCAATTCCTTCCTCGCCCGCCACGGCAGCTTGCCACGGCCCGATCTCCTATTCGAAGAGAGCCGGGCGCAGATCTTGCTGCACGTGCACCAGCGCTCGGATCAGGATGTGATCCGGCTCCTGCGTGTAGAAGATGTAGTGCGATTGGAATCGGAAGCGGCGATAGCCCGCAACGAGCTCATCAGCAGCCACACCGATGCCCGGAAAATCCGCCAGCAAGCCGAACGTTCGTTCGAGGCCGGCATGATAGGCTTCCGCCTGATAGCGCCCGAACTTCGCTTCGGAGAACGCGTAGACGCTCAGCACATCGCCATGAGCGCGAACGGTGAGGCGAAACTCAGCCACGAGAGCGCGCGTCGGCCCGTCTGCGCGCCTCGGCGAGGATCTCGCTCATCGTGACAACGCTGACGGTCGCGCAGTCGGGATGGGTGAGCGCAGCGCGCAGCAGCCGCAACTGCTCCTCCCGCGGCAGGGCCTCCCACGCGCGCACATCCTCCTCGCTGGGAGTAGCCGAGGGGAGCACGCGATCTAGCGTCTTTGGCTCGTCTGTCATGCAGCCAGCATAGCACGAATCGAAGGCTGTCCGGCAACCGTCGGGCGGCGTCGGCGATCGAGGCGCAAGCTTGCCTGTCAGGGCAGGTGGCGAAGATCACACTGGGATCGCGATGACATACGTCCTGCCTGTTTCGACCCACGTGGCCCGCCACCACTTCGAAATCTGGATGCTCACAACGCCCGGGCCGGATCGCC
>CAWIXS010000026.1:0-93114 GCA_963840075.1 uncultured Alphaproteobacteria bacterium
ACTCGTCGAGCAAAATCGCGGCGGCACTTGTGCAAGGCGCCGAGACCCTAAAGCGGCGCGCCGACGGGGACTACGGTCCCGACGAGATGGTCAAAGCGCTTCCCCGTGTGGGGCAGGGACCCGCAGAACCAGCGTCGGGTTGTGTCGAGCAGACCTTCCTGCTCGACGGATGGGCCAAGGAGAGCAGACCGGCGAGATCCACGCTCGATCTCTGGTGGTCGTATGTGACGAGGTTTATGGGGTACGTCGGGCGGGACGACGCGCTGTCTGTCCAGCGTTCCGACATCGTGAGATGGAAGCAGCATCTCGTCGAGCTGGGCAACAGCCCCAAGACGATCAATGACAGCAAGCTCGCGGCGTTGAGGGCGAGCTTTCGGTCGGCCGTTGACAACGACTTGCTGCCAACGAACCCCGCAGCTGGGGTTTCGTGCGGCGCTGGAAGCAGGCGGGCGAGACGATGCTCGGCTTCGAGAAGGGCGAGGCTGCGACCATCCTGAAGGCCGCCGCTGTAGCGAGCGACCGGCGTCCACCGGTGGGTCCCCTCCTTTGCGCCCAGTCGGGCGCTCGCGTGTCGGAGGTTTGTCAGCTTCGGGGGGAGGATGTCCGGTGTGAGGACGGCGTCCCGTACCTGCACATGAGGGCGGAGGCGGGCGCGATGAAAGAACGCGGCGTCAGAGCGCAAGGTCCCACTCCACCCGCACGTCATTGCAGCGGGCTTCGTCGCGTTCGCGGAGCGGAGCGGGCGCGGACCGTTGTTCTACGATCGCAAGGCGGCGGCGGGGCGCCAAGAAGCCCCAGCCGAAGATCGTCGCGAAGCACGTTGCCCGATGGGTCCACACGTTCGGGATCAAGGTCGGCCGACATCTTCGAAAGGACCCCAACCACGCTTGGCGTCACCTGTTTCGCACTCTTGGCAGGGACGCCGGGGTTGAGGAGAGCGTGGTCAACGCGATCCAGGGCCACTCGGCCGCTACGGTCGGCCAGACCTACGGCGAGACGCTTCTAAGGACGGCGGCTCGCGCCATTGGGAGTATTCCGCTTCCGGGTGTGTCTGAAGAATGCGGGCTGTGACGTTCCCAACCCGACCTGAGCAAGACCACTTCTTTGTGCCGGAGCGGCGGGCGCGGACGCGCGCTGCTCACGGTGCCGTGGCGCTCGTACGCCAGCGGCTCGCTGATTGGGAGCGTGAAACCGGCGCTCGGTGGCGGCGCCGTAGCCCGGCCGATCCAGCGGCCCACGAGCGCGTGGTCGAGGCCCTCGTCTGCGAGGCGGCGCGGCGCGACCTCGTGTGCCCCGGGGAGCGCCGTAGCCGTCAGCCTCGGCAACCAGCGCAGAACCCGCCATGTGCCCTCCCCGTACGCCCCCATGCGGGACCTGCTAACGGCCCTTGGCGGCGGTGCCATCGGCTTCCTTGACGTGGTGTGGGGCACGCGACCCGACGAAGGGCGCGGGCGGATGACCACGTCGGCGCCCGCCCCACCTGAAGGAATTGACGACGGGGCTCACTCTTTCCGACTCGGCCGCCGCGCAGGGGGCGAGCCAATCGTCCTTCGGAACACCCGAGACCCCGTGGCGCGGCATGGGGGCGGGGAGGTAGCGACCTTCCTGGAGACGTGGACCGAGACGGGAGCCGAGCTTGGCGAGCTGGTAAGCTACCGAAGCAACGCTACCGCCGACCGGCTGCGCGCCGAGATAGACCAGATCAACGCCGCGCTCGACGACGCCAACCTCGCCCTCGACCCCGGCGGCGCGTTCGCGCGCGGAATCGCTGATTCGCTTTTGCGACGCCAATTTTTGGGGGAGCTCCAATCGCACTGCAGAGGTCAGGGTCGACAAACCCGGGGCGGTTCAATGTTCTGGCGGGGTTCACTCGGCAATGGAACGTCCGCGCCGGAGTGCCGTCCAGTTGGGTGCCCGTCGGCGGGAACGCTGCGGAGTTCAAAACGCGGCGGTCTGTCCGGTCGGGCCAAAGCGCCCTCGGCAGAGTTGGAACTCGTGGCCTGACAGTCGATCTGTCGCCGTCCACACCGGGCTCGCCTGCCCAGCGGTCACTGCATCTTCAACAGCGCCTCGGCCGGCACATAGCCCAGCCGCTCTCCATCCCGAGCGATGGCGGCCCAGCCGGCCTCGAACTCGGTTATCCGCAAGCGGGCCGGCTGACATATGGCGGCACCCTGCGTCGGCGTCGGCCTCGTCTTCGCTGAACTCGTAGCATCAAGAGCTCGTCGGAGAATTCATTTTTCTAACGGAACCCCTTGAAAGTGGCCTGGACTTTAACGAACTCTTTGTGTACTGGATGCACAACCAAGACAACTTGTGTACTCAGTACACACGGCCGAGAGCCCCGGAATGCCCGAGATACTGCCCCGGCCGGTAGCAAACCAAGAACGTACGCGTATGCATGTATCCCGACCACGTCCCGGCGCACTTCCATGTCTACGACCGCGGCACCAAGCTCGCGGCCTGGGTCCCCCTGTCCACGCTCATCCCGGACCCCAAGAGGAGCAAGATTCCCCGGCAGTCCAGGGCAGACCTCAAAGAAGTGCTCGAGTGGGGCCGCCGCCAACAGACAGATGCTTGAACAGAGATGGAGAGACCTCCGTGCCGCTCATAGGTGACATCAACGTCGGACCGCCAATGCCGCAAATCTCGACGCTCGCGGCAAAGGACAAGCTTTGTCTCGAGGTTACGTGGAAGGAGGGGCTACGTCGCGGAAAGTCCGAACGTCGTCGATCTCAGTCCGCTCGTTAAATCGTTCAAGTTCTACAAGCCGCTTCTCAAAGCGCCGATCTTTACCACCGCACGTCTGAACGACGACGGCCATGCTGTCGTTTGGGATGGTGATATCGACATGTCCGCAATGAGCATTGAACGGCTTGCAGAAGAGAGCATGAATGCCGCGGAGTTCCGCACGTTCATGAAAACGCTCGACCTCACCCAGGATCAGGCTGCTGCGCTTCTCGGGTACGGGCGACGGCAGATTGCTCACTATGCACAAGGCACGAGGCCAATTCCTCGGATCGTAGCTCTCGCCTGCCGACGGCTCATTGAAACACGCTCCGACAACAAGGAGTTCATGCTTTCGTGGAGTTCCGAACGAGACGCGATGGCTGCGTTCCTCACGCAAGCGGCGGTGTCCGTCCCAATCAATTCTCCGTGGCCGCAGATCGCTCGTTCGCACCTCCAGGCGCTGCAAGGAATTCCACCAACGCACGTCGTGGCTTGGCAGATCAATAGGAGCGCAGTGCGCTAATGCCACGGAAACTCAGCGGCTACACGATCTTCTGCGATGACATACGGCAAGAAGTGGCCGGAAAGACGAGCTACATCGGCGTATACCAGGACAACCTGGTCACGAATGCGCCGTTTCCGATGGCTCTTCCAAAATTCGGCATCAGCATCACGGTCTTTTACAGTCCGGTGAAGTCGAAGAAGGTCGGCGCAATTCCATTCAGGGTCTTCCTGCCCGGTGAGGACGCGCCGGCCTTAGAAGGCGCAATGCCTCTTCCCGAACTAGTCGCTCCGGCAGACGCGGAAGCCAAGACGCCAGTTATCCGAATGACCGCTCATCTCATTCTTGCTCCGTTGCAACTCAAGGGGCCAGGAAAAGTCAGAGTGGAAGCCATGATCGACGGGCTTTCCACGGAACTCGGCCGCCTTCGTGTGCAACAGAGCGACCCCGCGGCTACTGAGCCGCCTTCTGCTCACTGATCAGCCGGCAGACGCATGATCCTATGGATTCATCGCTGATAACGAACCTGTTGCGAGGGTGCCGAGCGAAAATTCAGCGGGCCGACGAATGCGTCAAGAATCTGCAACAGAGAAATCGACGCCTTCCTCGGGGCGAACCCAAAACCTTATGTTGTCACCGCTGAACTGAAGGACAATTCCCGAAGTTACGTCTTCAGCGCTCGTCTGCTCGTTGATCTTCCTGATCGATTTGCCGTACTGTCGGGCGAGGTGATCCATCACCTGCGGTCCAGCTTGGACCATCTGTTTGCCGCGCTGATCTTGAAGTCCGGTCACACGATTGAGAAACGGCACCAGTTCCCCATTCACACCAACGTCAAAGAATTCCGAAAGGCCTGTAAGGATGGAGCAATACAGGATATTAGTATCTCCGCTCAAAAAATTAGGCTCTGTTCGGGGAGACTGTAGAATCCGCAAAGAGGCCCCACATCCCCGGCAACGACGACCAATGAAATCAATGGCTTCGAGCGTTGCTACATCGTCGCCGAACAGAGCCAAAAATTATCTCGTCTGTACAGCCTTGCAACGCTTCCTCGACGCCAGAGGACACCATCCTGGCTGCCCTCCAGGCCCTCAACAACATGGATAAGCACCGGCTCCTTATCGTCCTCGCCAAAGCGATCACCATCGGTGACACTATCAAGGTCGACCCAGGCGGTACCGACATTCACGGAGGACTCGTCGCGATCACCGGCATGAGCGCCCCAGATCGCGTCGATGTCACTAAAGACAGCAAAGAGTTCTTTCTTATTTCCTTGGCGAAACCGGCACCGAACTTCAGCGCAAGCCTGCATGTGCACTGCACCAATTCAGTCAGTCGGGCAGAGCAACTCCTTGCCTAATTTCCAGAGTCCGCTCTGGTCAAGAGCGGCGATCGAGGCGAGTCTCGCTTGTATTTCCCGCAGAGGCGGGCCCCTGCTCGCTCCACAGAATCCTCGTCCGTCCTTCGCGCGAAGTAGGCCTCTGCCACCTCGTGCATCTTGAGAGCGTCCTGCCTGAGGAACTCAATCTCGGATGGTGTGAGGCTGTTCGGTTCGCGAGCTGGCGTGTGGTTGGAAGTCTTCGTCTTCTTGCATGCGGCGTCTCCCCGAGTGACGACATGCGCTGCAAGGTCAACTAGGGCCCCTCCATCTCGCCCGCACAAGGGCGATCCACCATTTACCTGCCGCGGTGGTTAACGGCGCGCACTCCCAGAGAGTCGGCAGGAGCGCCGCCCGCGCGCCTTGGATGTTGTCACTCGGAGCGTTCGCCATCCATCGATGTTACTCGTCCCGTCGCCGGGACCCGACAGAGGACGGCGAGGGCGAGGGCGTGCGGTTCAAGACCGCCAAGGAGAAGCGCTAGGCGGTCGACAACTGCGCCGGGCGCTTGAAGCGGTGCGTGTCGCGTTCCAAGAGAGCACGGAAGCGAGCGGCCCCGGCGTGCGGCTCAGGGGGCGGAAGCGGTAGCCAGCAAGCGGGGAAAAAGCGATGACCGTCCGCTGCATCGACATTGAGACCACGGGCATCAACCCTACGTGCGACGCCATCATCGAGATCGCCTCGGTGGACGTGCTCGCCGACGGCACCATCGCCAACCGGCAGGAAGCTCTGGTCTGCCCACCGATCCCCGTGCCGCCGGAGGCTTCCGCCGTCCACCATCTCACCAATGAGGATCTGACGGGCAAGCCGCCGTTGAGAGACACGCTGCCCATGTTCCAAAGGCGCGCAAGCCTACGTCGCCCACCACGCTGACTCGAGCGCTCATTTTTTTCTCGAGAAACACTTCGGCAACGCGATCTGGGTCTGCACCTACAAATGCAGCCTCAGGGTCTGGCCGGACTTCCCCTCGCATTCAAATCAGGCGTGCGCTACCGCCTGAGCCTCGCCAGCCCCTTCGGCATCGACCGCAAGACGCTCGACCCGCACCGCGCGCTGTCCGACGCGATCGCGACTGCCGCGATTTTCGTCGAGCTAACCAGGCGCGCCCGGTGGCCCGACTTAGTGCAGTGGTCCGGCGAGGCGGCGCTGCACGCGAGGTTCAACTTCGGGGAGCACCGTGGCGAGCGCTACGATGCGCATCTCGACTACTGCGAGTGGATACTCACCGAGCCGGACATGGACGCTGGCGTCCGGTTCTCTGCTGAGCATTGGCTCGAGAAGGCAAAGGCGATGGAGCCGGCATGACCCCGCGCTCGTCGTCTCCGCCGCTCTCGAGCTGGCTCCCGATCCGCAAACCAGAAAATGGTGGGATGAGAGAAAACCCGAACCTGTGGTAGCATTTTCCAGATGGTTGGTGCCGGTATTGAAATTGTCGAGACTAATGCGTGCGGGTCAATCGCCATGGGTCTCATGGAAAAGCTCCAAGCTCAGAGGCTCAAGGCTGTGCTCGCCCTGCTGCACGAGATCGCCGAGCTCGAGCTGGCGAGCCCTCCCGATCGCGCGGAGATTGATCGCTTGAACGCCCAGTTGAACTTCATGTTGTCGGAGGACGGCGCATCTCTCATGGTGCAAGAAGAACATGACCCGCCGCACCACAGCGCGCCAACGTTTCATCGACCGTGAGACCTCGGGCGCCATCGACTTCGACGCTGCCCTTGAGGCCTACCTTGACGGCGGCGACCCCGAGGAGCTGCTGCGCGCCGCCAGCGTGGTGTTGGGCTCGACCATCCCGCTGGACCCGGAGCACACCGGAGGCCATCGCCGAGCCGACCGGCTGCACCTGGGAGCTTACCGACTACGACGACGCCGGCCGCGCCGTGTGGCGATGGTTCGCCACCGTGAGGGAGCCGGGCGCGAGGCATTGATACAATCGGCTCTATATGCGGTGCACGGCTGGCCCCACGGCCCGCATGTCGGCACCACGTACACCGCCGGCAATCGCCACGACTGATATGATTTGCCGCAGCTGGCGCTTGATCCACGTCAATCGCAACTGACCGGAGCGTCCCAACATGCCTTGGCAGAGAGGAACACCATGAGCGATTTCTGCTACAGGGCGCCGATGCTGCAGCGGGTTCTGCGGCAGGCCGAACAGATGGATGGGATGCTGCAGCGCGTGGGTATCGACCGAGTGCGGGCAGTCCGGATGGACAAGGGAATGGCCTGGTATGAGGCCCGCTTACGCTGCATCGCCTGCATCCATGACGAGCAGTGCCGTGGCTGGATGGCGGAACATCTGGGTCAGGCATCATCAGCGCCACCCCCTGCATTCTGCCCGAATGCGGAATTCTTTCGCTTGTGCAAGCTGAGTGGAGGCAGCCATGAACCGACAATTCAGAGCATGGGCCGAACGCTGGCGCCGTGCCATGCGCAACCGCAGGACGTTGAGAGAGCTTGACGCCTTGTCCCCCGCTGAGCGGCGTCACATCGCGGAGGATGTAGGTTTCTTGGGGACCGATCTGCGACGCTTCATTTGCACGCATGAGGGCCCCACAGAATTGATGCCGAGGCGACTTGAGTTACTCGGCCTCGACCCCGCTTACGTCAGGCATGCGGAGCCGGCAACCTACCGTGACCTGGAGCGCGTGTGCGCGATGTGCAAGTCCTCGCGGCGCTGTACTGAGGACCTAGCGAAGGGCGATGCGCAGACAGGAATGGAAAGCTACTGTTTGAACGCCTTTACCATCGACTCGTTGCTGGTCGAGCGGCCGGAGGCGACGGCAGGGAAGAGGTCGTCGAGGCGCTAGGCGGCAACCACTTCACCAGCGGCATGACGGCCACGCTGGCGAGGAACACGGCCAGCACGAGCCACCTGCGCCACCAAGGCCGGCGGCGGCTCCAGGCGCGGCCCGAGCGGCGGCGCCTCGTCGTCGTAATTGCGGGTCATTTGGGTCGCACACTGGGCACCCTGCTAGTCGGTGCAGGAGGGTGCTATTTGCATGCCGACAACCCATGTCTCCGACATTGACCTATTTGCCGGTCAGCACACAGCAAATTTCGCTCGGCGTGGCGATATGGCCAGCAGGCTTGCGGGGGGCGGTTGTTACCGACCGCCCTACCCCCAACGCCTGCGCTACTTCGCTAGCGGCCACCACCACCGCCACCGTCCTTGCCACGGGCAAACACCTCGTCCTGCCAGGACTTGAGGGTCGGCGGCGGCGGCACCTCTGGCGGGGGCAGCCTAACCGCGGTCCTCTTGTTTTTCTCTATACCACCACCACATGTCCGGAGGCAGTCGCGGTTGCCGGCGCACTCCTGCTGGCATGTGAGTAATTTGCTTGACTGTGCCTTGGCTTCGCTGGCGATCACCGCGCCCGCGAGCCCAGCCAGAATGCCAAAATCTTTTGCGTAAACATGATTGCAGCCCTTCTTCCTGGTTGCTCGTTTCCACTCCATCCGCTCGCGTCGCGTGGGGCGGTCAAAGATTTGTCGCGCCATCGTGGAAAAAGGTTCGAGAGGTCGAACGCCGAGCGGGCGCGCATCATCGGCAGCGGACGAGCCGCGGGTAGAGAAGCCTTCCGGGCTGCGGGCACTGCCGTTGTGCTACCCTTCCTTCAGGCCTGCTTGCGCTCGGCTGCGGTCTCGACCACGGCGCCGGCCGGAACCCGGTCCTCCTCACCAGCCAGCCTGGCTCATCGCGCTAGTTGCGCATGCGACTGCCGCGTCAACCCCACTCGCGAGCGTCGTTCTCGGGTACAACGTTTTTTTGCAAGCAGTCCCCCCCACGCACGCGCGCAAGCGCGGGTCATGCAGGTGCCGAACGAGCGCGCCACGCCGTCCCCCACGCACGACGCCCAGGCGCGAGACAAACAGGCACATCTGTGCCTGTTTGTTTGGACACACCCCTATCCGCGCGCGGGCGCGAGGGGATACATGGGCCGTATCCCCGTAGGTCGTCCTGCCTATCGCGCAGACCCGGCAAATGCCGACCGAGATCTACGATTTGCCGCGCCAGACGTATATGCGTCTCGGCATTTGCCGACCAGCAGCGCCAGCGTCGTCGCCGGCGGGGGGAAGGAACGGGGGTCGGTTCATAGAAACTCTGCATGATCCCGAGATCGCCACCTGTCCGCCCACCACGAACGCCCCCTGCGCCGCGCTGCGGAGGCCGCCCGGCGCCACCTTCGGCCCGGGCCGCCCGGGGGAAGCCCGGGGAAGCGGGGAGGGCCTCCCTGGGCCTCAGGAAGCGCCGCCAGGGGCTATCCGGCGAGGAACGCCCGCTCAGCAGCCGCCATCAGCGCGGTGTCGTCCTTCGCGGGCCACAGGTGGCCATACCGATCAAGCGTCAGCGTGATGGACGAATGCCCCGCATCTGGTCATGACCGCCTTGGTCGAGCCCCCAGCCGCCGGCTTCCTGCCGGGCAATGCACCAGGAGGCGAAGAAGTGCCTCAAGTTGTGTAGGCGCTGTATTTCGGCGCCAGCACCGGCCTGCCTTTCTTATCGACCACCGGCTTGTCGTTCTCGTCGAGCAGGGGCACGGCGACGCCAGCAGCGATCTGCAGCGGATGCCAGTGGCGCTTGACGATGTTTTGGTGCGTCTCGACGTTGCCCCTGCCGTTGGGAAACACAAGGTCGAGCTTGCTCTTCGGCCAAGCGATCTTCCATTCCTTTCAGGGCATTTACCACAAGCGGCAGCAACGGCAGGGTGCGATAGCCCGCCCCGCTCTCGGCCCGGCTCCCTCCGGCTCACAAAGTCTCGTCGCTGTCGTCGCGCGCGACCGCATCGTCGTAGCCGCGCCGGGCGCTGAAGAACGCCAGCGCCATCAGACCCACGCCGACCGCCATCGTGACCACGACGCCCAAGGTGAGCGCAATCCAGCCGTGCATGCTGATCTCGGCCTCGACGTGCCACCACCCCTGCACCAGGAACGTCAGGGCAAGAATCGACAGGCCGGCCAGAACGATCGCCGCGAGGGTGCCGGGTGAGGGTCGAGGCATGCTGAGCGCCGCTCGAGGGGCCCTGCGAGAGATGCGAGGCGTTGGTCGGAGCGGGGAGATTCGAACTCCCGACCCCTTGCTCCCGAAGCAAGTGCGCTACCAGGCTGCGCTACGCTCCGCCCGACCTTGCGTCAAAGCTCGCCGCCGACAGGGAGGACGGCTGCGAGAGCCGCCTTATAACCACGCCCGCGACCGCTAAGCAAGCGAGGCTGGCGTCCGCTCGCGGGCGCGAGGCGTCAGGCCTCAACGAGGAGTACATCTACGGGGAGGACGGGTCCGCTCCGCGGGCGCGAGGCGTCAGGCGCGAGCCTGGACCCCGGGCCGCACCATCGCCGCACCCGGCCAGATGGCGCGGGACACCCGCGCGTACTGCGGGGGATAGGCGATCTCGGCGCCGAGCCGCTCGGCCGCGTGCCACACCCAGCGCGGGTTGTCGAGGAAGGCGCGCGCCAGGGCCACGCAATCGGCCTGGCCCGACGCGACGATCGCCTCAGCCTGCGCCGGCTCGACGATGAGGCCGACGGCGCGCGTGACCATCCCGGTCTCGGCCCGCACCTTGGCGGCCATCGGCACCTGGTAACCGGGGCCGAGCGCGATCTTCATCTGCAGCACCGCCCCGCCGCCCGAGATGCAGACGTAGTCGTAGCCGGCGGCCTTGAGCGCGGCGGCGTGGACCACAGCATCGTCGGCCGTGAGCCCGCCCTCGGCCCAGTCGGTGCCGGTGATGCGCGCGCCGAGCACGACCCCGCGCGGGACCGCGGCGCGCACGGCGCGGGCGACGGCCAGAGGAAAGCGCAGGCGGTTCTCCAGGCTGCCGCCGTACGCATCGGTGCGCCGGTTCGAGAGCGGCGAGACGAACGAGTGCAGGAGGTAGCCGTGCGCGTTGTGCAGCTCGATGGCGTCGAAGCCGAGCCGCACGGAGCGCTCGGCGGCCCGGCGGAAGGCGGCCAGAACGCGCTCCATGCCCGCCTCGTCGAGCGCCGTGGGGGCGGGCGCGCCCTCGACGAGCGGATTGGCGGACGGCGCAACGGTTTGCCACGCGCCCTCCACGAGCGGCTTGCCGCCCTCCCATGCGCGCTGGCACGAGCCCTTGCGGCCGGCGTGCGCGAGCTGGATGGCAAAGCGCGCCCCCCCTGCGGCGACCTTGCGCGCGGCGGCCAGAACGCGCCCCAGCGCCGCCTCGTTGGCATCCGAGTAGAGCCCCAGGCAGCCCGGCGTGATGCGTCCGAGGCGCTCCACGGCGGTCGCCTCGACGACAACGAGGCCGGCGCCGGTCATGGCGAGTTGCATCAGGTGCTGCAAGTGCCAGTCGGTGGCGTCGCCGTCCTCGGCGGAATACTGGCACATGGGCGCGACGGCGATGCGGTTGGGCAGCGTGATGGGGCCCAGTTCGAGCGGGGAGAAGAGATGGGGCACGGGCGGAACCTTGGCGGGAACGAGCAGCCGGAAAAGCGCCGCTCATGTTGCGGGAGCCCCATAGTGCTGGCAGCTTTGGCCCGATGCAAGCCGCAACCCTGCAGTCCTGATTCACGATGCGGGCACATTTTGCGGGTCCGGCGTGCCGCAACTCCCTAGATCGACCGGGGACGGGGACGTGCAACATCGAGAGGTGAGCAAGCCCCATGCGTATGCTACTGGCTGTCGCGATGGTTCTGGCAGCGATGCTGGCGGGAGCTTCGGCGTTGGAAGCTCAACAGCGCGGCAAGGCGAAGCGCTACTACTACAACGCCCCGAGATACTACTACGCACCCAGAGTAGAGTCCGAGTGCCAGCGGCGCGCCCGGGCGGAGGACCCGAGCGGCCAGTACGCGGGCTACCCGTGCTGGGCGCGCGAGAGCTTCGGCCGGGGCGGGTCGGGCCGCGGCCAGTAACCCGGCGGAGCTGAATGCCGCGTCGCAGGCTGGAGGGGTAGGGTAGAAGGCCCCGGCGCTCGGAAAACCGGGGCCTCCTGATCCGCTGGAGCGCCAGGACAGTCGACAAGCGCTCGAGGATCCAGCGGGCCCGGGCCGAACCAAGGTGCGGTCGAGGTGCGGCCTGGGCCCCGCCTGCCCAACGAGTTACGGGGGGCAGGGCCGCCAAGCTAGCGTCGCATCCGTGAAGACCCGGTTAAGACACGACCCTGCGGCTGACGAAAGCCGGGGGTCGGACCTGGTCAGACCCGCAGGGTCTGACCCCTACGCGTTGTCGCCCGCGAGCGCGTCGCAGACCGCGCGGGTCACCTGAGCCGTGGTGGCCTTGCCGCCGAGATCGGGGGTGTGCAGGGCCGCATCGGCGGTGACGCGCTCGATCGCGCGCATCAGGCGCGCCGCGGCGGCCGCCTTGCCCAGATGCTCGAGCAGCATGACGCTCGACCAGAAGGTGCCGACCGGGTTGGCGATGCCCTTGCCGGTGATGTCGAAGGCCGAGCCGTGGATCGGCTCGAACATGGAGGGGAAGGTGCGCTCAGGGTTCAGGTTGGCGGTCGGCGCGATGCCGAGCGAGCCTGCCAGCGCCGCGGCGAGGTCGGAGAGGATGTCGGCATGCAGATTGGTGGCGACGATGGTGTCGAGCGACGCCGGCTTCAGGGTCATGCGCACGGTCATGGCGTCGACCAGCATCTTGTCCCAGGTCACGTCGGCAAACTCGGCGGCTACCTCGGCGGCGATCTCGTCCCACAGCACCATGCCATGGCGCTGGGCGTTCGACTTGGTGACGACGGTGAGGAGCTTGCGCGGGCGCGAGCGCGCCAGGGCGAAGGCGAAGCGCATGATGCGGGCGATGCCGGCGCGCGTGAACATCGACACGTCGGTCGCCACCTCCTCGGGCAGCCCGCGATGCACCCGGCCGCCGACGCCGGCGTACTCGCCCTCGGAGTTCTCGCGCACGATCACCCAGTCGAGCTCGGGCCCCGAGACGCCGCGCAGCGGGCTCACGATGCCCGGCAGGATGCGCGTGGGGCGCACGTTGGCGTACTGATCGAAGGGCTGGCAGATGGCGAGCCGCAAGCCCCACAGCGTGATGTGGTCGGGCACGTCGGGTGCACCCGCGGAGCCGAACAGGATGGCGTCGTGCTTGCCGATGAGGTCGAGGCCGTCGGCCGGCATGAAGGCGCCGGTCCTCTTGTAGCGCTCCGTACCCCAGTCGAAACGGTCGACGGCGAGCTGGAAGCCGCCATCGCGCCGCGCGCACGCCTCGAGCACCTCTACGCCCGCCGCGATCACCTCGGTGCCGATGCCGTCGCCCGGAATGGCGGCGATGCGATAGGTGCGCATGATGCGTGCTGCTTTCCCTCTCTGAAGGTTTCAGGTTTCAGGCCGGACCGTCCGATCGCCCTGAAACCTGGAACCTGGAACCTCACCTCTTGGGCTTGGCGGGCTCGGTCGTCGACGTCCAGGGCCCCTCGCCCGCCCCTTTGCTCTTCTCGTTTTGCCCCTCTGCTGCGGCCTTGGCCTTCTCCCTCTCGAAGGCGCGGTACTTCTGCACGTTGACGTTGTGGTCCTTGAGCGTCTCGGAGAAAGCATGGCCGCCCTTGCCGTCGGCGACGAAGTAGAGGGCCTTGGTGCTCGCCGGGTTGAGCACGGCCTCGATGGCCGCCTTGCCCGGATTGCAGATCGCCGTCGGCGGCAGACCGTAGATCTGATAGGTGTTGTGCGCCGTTTTGCGCCCGATCTCGCTCTTCAGAATCGGCCTCCCCCAAGCCACCTTGCCACCGTCGAGGCCGTAGAGAATGGTCGGATCGGAGTCGAGCCGCATGTTCTTCCTGAGCCGGTTCACGAAGACTGCCGCCACCTTGTCGCGCTCGTCGTTGCGGCCCGTCTCCTTCTCGACGATCGATGCCAGCACGAGCGCCTCCTCCCAGCTCCTGAGCGGCAGGTCCTTCTGGCGCTGCGCCCACAGCTTGTCGGCGAGCTTGCGCGACTCGGCGCGCATCATTTCGACGACCTTCTGGCGCTCGTCGCTGCGCCGGATGTCGTACGACGCGGGCAGCAGCGAGCCCTCGGGCGGCACCTCGGCGATCTCGCCCGAGAGGCTCGGATCGCCCTTCAGCCGCTCCACGATCTGCCAGCTGGTCAGGCCTTCCGGAATCGTCACCCGGTAGATGATGGTCTTGCCTTCCACGAGGATGTCGATCACCTGGCGCACGCTCGCCGCTTTGGGGATCTGGTACTCGCCCGCCTTGAGGCTCACCGGCCGCCCGCTGTCGGTCCAGCCGGCAAGGTGCAGCATCCGGTAGCCGGCGGTGAACAGCCACTGGCTGGAGATCACCCCCAAGCGCTCGAGGCGGACGGCGATCTCCTGCGCGCCCTCGCCCCTGCGAATTTCCACCGTCTTGGCCGCCTGCAGCGGGCCCGGCGCACTGATCCAGCTCTGCAGCACCAGCGCCGCGGCTCCGGCGAGCGCCATCAGCACCACCAGCAGCGTGAAGACCCCGCTGACGACGCGGAACAGGCCGCGCGATGCGCCCGGCTCCCGCGCGAAGCGGCGCCGGCGCACTCTCCGCGCCGCGGGGCGGGTGGGCTCCAGCCGCTCCGCAGGACTGCGCGGCAACGCCCCGGTTGCGCGTCCGCTGTAATGCGGTTCAACCGGCCGGCGACTGCTCATGGGCTCACTCCTCCCAGCCGCCCGACGGGGTCAGACCCCTGACGCAAGCCAGTGCTTCGAAATCTCGGCGTCGCAGTCAGGGGTCTGACCCCGCACGGTGGCAGATGTCGCAGGCGTACCGGCGATCGATTCCGGCCTTGGCAGCTTTAGCCCAAATGTGGCGAAAGCGCGTTGCCCGCGCAAGCGCCAGAGCTGCCGCGCTTTGTGTGTGTGCGGAGTGAACGGAGTAGGTTGGGTCGAGCAGTTGGGTCTGCCCCCGGCATTCGCCAGGCATTCGCCGGGGTCGACCCAACCTACGCCGCGAGGCGCCGCAGGACCAGCGAGGCGTTGGTGCCGCCGAAGCCGAACGAGTTGGAAAGCACCGTGTCGATGCTGCGCTTCCTGGCCTCGTGCGGAACGAGATCGATGGCCGTCGCCACCGAGGGATTGTCGAGGTTGAGCGTGGGCGGCGCGATGCTGTCGCGCATGGCGAGCACGGAGAAGATGGCCTCCACCGCGCCGGCTGCGCCCAGAAGGTGGCCGGTCGCCGACTTGGTCGACGACATCGAGAGCTCACCGGCGGCGTTGCCGAACAGGCGCTCCACAGCGGCGAGCTCGATCTCGTCGCCCATGGTCGAGGTGCCGTGCGCGTTGACGTACTGGATGTCGCTGGGCCCGATGTTGGCGCGCTTCAGCGCCATGCGCATGGAGCGATAGGCACCGTCGCCATCCTCCGACGGGGCCGTGATGTGGAAGGCGTCGCCCGACATGCCGTAGCCGATCACCTCAGCGTAGATGCGGGCCCCGCGTGCCCGGGCGTGCTCCAGGCTCTCGAGCACCACCACGCCCGCGCCCTCACCCATGACGAAGCCGTCACGGTCCCTGTCGTAGGGCCGCGAGGCCTTGGTCGGCCGGTCGTTGAACTTGGTCGAGAGCGCCTTGCACGCGGCAAAGCCCGCCATCGCGATCCGGCAGATCGGGCTCTCGGTGCCGCCCGCCAGCATCACGTCGGCATCACCCAGCGCAATGAGGCGCGAGGCGTCGCCGATGGCGTGCGCGCCGGTGGAGCAGGCGGTGACGACGGCGTGGTTGGGCCCCTTGAGGCCGTGCCTGATCGAGACGTACCCGGAGGCCAGATTGATGAGCCGCCCCGGGATGAAGAACGGGCTGACGCGCCGGGGGCCCTTGTCGCGCAGCAGGAGCGACGTTTCCGCGATGCCGCTGAGCCCACCGATGCCGGAGCCGATGAGCACGCCGGTGCTCTCCTGCTTCTCGGGCGTGTCGGCGTTCCAATCGGCGTCGCGCAGGGCGAGGTCGGCTGCCCCCATGGCGAAGACGATGAAATCGTCGACCTTGCGCTGCTCCTTGGGCTCCATCCAATCGTCGGGATTGAACTTGCCCTCCGACGTTGGCCCGCGCGGCACGAAGCACGCGATCTGGGAAGCGAGGTCGTCGACGGGAAACTCCTCGATGCGGCGTGCACCGCTCCTGCCCTCGAGAAGACGAGACCAGCTCGTCTCCACGCCGCAGCCCAGCGGAGTCACGAGACCGAGCCCGGTGATAACGACGCGACGCAACATTCCTGGTCCCGATTAGGCCCCCTTGTTGCCCCGGCGCGCGGTTGCTCGCTCGGGGCGTCGTCTTCGCACGGGAGATCGGAAGGTGCGTTTCGACTAGGCCGCGGGCGGCGGCGTGCCCGCTGCGCTCGCATGCTGCTCGAGGAACTTGACGGCATCACCCACCGTCTGGATGCGCTCGGCGGCGTCATCCGGAATCTCGCATCCGAACTCCTCCTCGAACGCCATGACCAGCTCGACGGTATCCAGGCTGTCAGCGCCCAGATCGTCGATGAAGCTCGCGCTGTCGGTGACCTTTTCGGACTCCACGCACAGGTGCTCTACTACGATCTTCTTCACGCGCTCTGCGACGTTGCTCATCGGTGTATTTCCTCGGCTGCCCTGTCTGTCTGCGGATCCAAGCTGTGCTGTTCTTCTTCGCGTCGACCTGTCGGTACACAAACCCCGAGCCTGCGAGAGCGCCACTGCCCATGCCGGAGGCGGACGCGTTTGCCGCAGCCGCCCGTCTCCCCCGAGTTCGGGCTCGCAAATCACGGGCTCGTTAACATACTTCATCTGGCTTGACCAGCACCTCCGAGTGCAGCGCCGCGGACGGGTCTGGAGGATTTTCTCCAAGCCCCGTCAGGGCATGGCCAAGCCGCCATTCACATGCAAGGTCTGCCCCGTCATATACCCAGCCTCGGCGGACGCCAAATAGACGCAGGCGGCGGCAACGTCGGCGGGGGTGCCGAACTTCGCGGCCGGAATCGCCCCCTTGATGGCGGCCACCTGGGCCTCCTTGAGGGCGTCGGTCATGGGGGTGGAGATGAAGCCCGGCGCGATGCAGTTCACGGTGATGCCGCGGGGCGCCACCTCGCGTGCGAGCGACTTCGACATGCCGATCATCCCGGCCTTGGAGGCGGCATAGTTGCCCTGGCCGGGATTGCCGATGAGGGCGCTCACGGAGGAGATGTTGACGATGCGCCCGTAGCCGGTCTTGGCGCGCAGCATGGAGCGCGCCGCCGCCCGCATCAGCAGGAAGGTGGCGGTGAGATTGACGGCGATCACCTCGTCCCACTGCTCGTCCTTCATCACCATGAACAGGTTGTCCTTGGTGAGGCCGGCGTTGTTGACCAGGATGTCGAGGCGCCCGAGCTTGGCCGTGGCCGCATCGACCAAGCCCGTCACCGCCATCCGGTCGGCGAGATCGCAGGGGAGCACGTGCACGTTGGGCCCCAACTCCGCCGCCAGCTTGTCGAGCTTCTCGGTCTGGCGCCCGGAGACCGCCACCACGGCACCCTGCTTGTGGAAGGCCCTGGCGATGGCTCCGCCGATGCCGCCGGTGGCGCCCGTGACGAGCGCCGTCTTGTCGGTCAGGTCGAACATGGTGTCCCCTATGGTCTGAGCAAGGGCAGCGCGGCGTCGATGTCACGGGGCGCGCCGATCGACACCGCCTCGAGCGACGGAACGATGCGCTTGGCGAGCCCGGCCAGCACCTTGCCTGCCCCGATCTCGAAGATTTGCGTGACCCCCGCGGCGGCCATGGCGGCGACGGACTCGCGCCAGCGCACGGTGCCCGTGACCTGCTCGACGAGGCGCCGCTTGATCTCGGCCGGGTCGGTGATCGGCGCCGCCAGCACGTTGGCGACCAGCGGCACCACCGGCGGCTTGATCTCAACGGTCGCGAGCGCCGCCGCCATCGCATCGGCCGCCGGCTGCATCAGGGCGCAATGGAAGGGCGCGCTCACGTTGAGCGGTACGAAGCGGCGCACGCCGTAGGCCTTCGCCAGGCGCGACGCCCTCTCGATCGCCGCCCTGGCCCCGGAGATCACCGCCTGGGTCGGCTCATTGTCGTTGGCGACCTGGCACACCTCGCCCTCGGCGGCCTCCGCGGCAAGCCGCTCGGCGACCTCCTTGCCGACGCCCAGCAGGGCCGCCATCGCGCCCTCCCCGACCGGCACGGCCTCCTGCATGGCCCGCCCGCGCGTGCGCAAGAGGCGCGCGGCGTCCCCAACCGTCAGCGCGCCCGCCGCTGCAAGCGCCGAGTACTCGCCCAGCGAGTGCCCGGCGACAAGCTGGACGCTGCCCGCGAGACTGAGGCCGCGCTCCTCGAGCACGCGCATGGCGGCGAGCGATACCGCCATCAGCGCAGGCTGCGCGTTCTGCGTCAGCGTCAGCGTCTCGAGCGGCCCCTCGAAGACGATGCGCGAGAGGCGCTCGCCCAGCGCGGCATCGACCTCGTCGAACACGGCCCGCGCCGAGGCGTGGGCCTCGGCAAGCTCGGCCCCCATGCCGACGGCTTGGCTTCCCTGTCCGGGAAATACGAACGCGACGGCCATGCAGGCTGAAACCGGCTGTTGATCCCGGCGCGGCTAAGCCACAGGGCAGGCAGCCCTGTCAAGGCTTGCACCGTCCCGGGGTTCGCCCTGCAACGCCGTACGGCACGGAGATTTGGGCTTGCTGCCGTGCTCAATCTGCGTATAAGACGCGATTTACCCGTTCCGGCCGGAGGCTGAACGGCAGATCCCCACGAAGAAGCCGCAAGGAACAAAGTTGGGGACGGGCAATGCGCCCGGGCTGCCGGTGTTTCCGCTCTTTCGGGTCCTTGGGCCTTTCCGTGCGGCGCTGCCGCACCTGGCCCAAAAGGGGCTTAGCGCCGGACGGGCGAACGGAAGAAAGGCAGACAACAGTGCCACTCTACGAGCATGTCTTCCTGGCGCGCCAGGACATCTCCCAGAACCAGGTCGACGCCCTGACCAAGGAGTACAGCGAGGTCATCACCGAGGGCGGCGGCAAGATCGGGAAGGTCGAGTACTGGGGCGTCAAGCCCCTTGCCTACAAGATGAAGAAGAACCGCAAGGCGCATTTCTCGCTCGTGAACATCGACGCCCCGCCGGCGGCGGTGGCCGAGATGGAGCGGCGCATGCGGCTCTCCCAGGATGTCATCCGCTTCCTCACCGTGCGCGTCGACGCCCACGAGACGGAGCCCTCCATCCAGATGCGCAAGAGCGACCGCGACGACCGGCGCGACGGCGACCGCGGCGGTCCGCGCGACCGCGGCGGCTTCCGTGGCGGCGGAGGCGGCTTCCGTGGCGGCGGAGGCGGCGGCTACCGGGGCGATCGCGGCGGTGGTGGTGGTGGTGGCGGCCCGCGCCGCGACCGTGAGGGCGGCGAGGGCGACCGTTTCCCGAGGCGTGGCCCGCCGCCGCGCGAGCGCGAGAGCGAGACGCCGCAACCCGAGACCGAGGAGACGAGCTGAGCCGTGGCTGACGTTGCAAGCACCCCCGTCAGGCGGCCGTTCCATCGCCGCCGCAAGACCTGCCCGTTCTCCGGCGAGAGCGCGCCCAAGATCGATTACAAGGATGCGCGCCTGCTCGGCCGCTACATGTCCGAGCGCGGCAAGATCGTGCCGAGTCGCATCACGGCCGTGTCGGCGAGCAAGCAGCGCGAGCTGGCGCGCGCCATCAAGCGCGCACGCTTCATCGGCCTGTTGCCGTACGTCGTGGACTAGGGGCACGCGCGCCCCGCGGCCCGGTGCGCACGCTGGGCCGCAATGTGAATGTCGAAGGGTTGGGACGGTTTGCCCCCGTCTCTAACCGCCAACGGCGGGACAGCTGCTGACATGCGAATCGGTTTCCTCATCGGTCTCGGATCGGGCGTCGCCTCGGCGTTCCTGTCGTACTCGGCGACACGGGGCTCGACGCCGCTGCTGGTCGTCCTTCTCGGGGTGCTGACGCCGCTGCCGTCGCTGCTGGCGGCCTTCGGGTGGGGCTGGTGGCCGGCTGCGGCCTCGGCGGCCGTCGGCTCGCTCGTGACCGGGCTCGTCGCCGACGCATCGTCGGCAGCCGGCTATTTCCTGACGCTGGGCGCGCCGACGATCCTGGTGGCCCACCTCGCCTACCTGAGCCGGCCCGATCCCTACGGCAGCGACGCGCGCGAATGGTACCCGCCCGGACGCCTGATGGCGGCCATGGCGCTCTATGGCGGCGCGCTGCCGGTGCTCTTCCTGCCCCTGATCGGGGGCAGCTACGAGGGCCTGCGCAAGCCCGTCGCGGTGGAGTTCCAGCGCCTGTCCCAGCGCATGCCGGAGCTGGGCATGAAATCCATGACCGACCAGCAGGTGCAGGCCTTCACCGACCTGTTCATCACCTCGCTGCCCGCCGTGCTCGCGGCCTGGTGGCTGATCATCTTCACAGTGAACGCCTACCTCGCCGGGCGCATCGCCCTTGCGTCCGGCCGCCTCGCACGGGACTGGCCCGACCTTCCAGCCATGGCCTATCCCGTGGGCTTTCCCTTGCTCCTGGTGCTGGCCGTCCTCGCCTCCTACGCGCCCGGCGTCCTCGGCATTGCCGGCACCAGCTTCACGGGCGCACTGCTGCTCGCCTATCTCCTCGGCGGGCTGGCGCTCGCGCACTTCATCGCGCGCGGCCGCGCCCCGTGGGCCCTGTGGCTCCTCTATGCGGCCCTGATCCTGTTCGGTCCCTACGCCGCCATCGCCATCACGCTGGGCGGCCTGCTCGATCCCGTCCTCAAGTTGAAGCAGCGCCTCGGTGCGCACCCCCCCGCGAGTTGAACCCGCATCGAAGAAAAAGGAGCCCCCTATGCAGGTCATTCTTCTGGAGCGCATCGGCCGCCTCGGCCAGATGGGCGACGTCGTCACTGTCAAGGACGGCTATGCGCGCAATTTCCTGCTGCCGCAGAAGAAGGCGCTGCGCGCCACCAAGGAGAACCTGGCGCGCTTCGAGACCAATCGCGGCCAGCTCGAGGCGCGCAACCTCGAGCTCAAGAAGGAGGCCGAGGCGGTGGCGGCCAAGCTCAACGGCCAGAGCTTCGTGGCGATCCGGCAGGCGGGCGACACCGGCCAGCTGTACGGCTCGGTGGCGACGCGGGACGTGGTCGAGATCGTCACCGCCGGCGGGTTCACGATCGACCGCCGCCAGGTGGTGCTCGACCGCCCGATCAAGACGCTCGGCATCCACACCACGCGCATCGCCTTACACCCCGAGGTGATCGTCGGCGTCTCCCTCAACGTGGCGCGCACCGAGGACGAGGCCCAGCGCCAGGCGCGCGGCGAGGACGTGACGGTCGTCAAGGAGGAGGCGCTCGACCTCGAGACGTTCAACCCGGACGAGGTCTTCGAGGAGGAGGTGCAGGTGCCCCCTGGGCAGGAGGAGCAGCCGACGCCCAAGGAGTGACAGGTACGGCTCGGGTAGGCGCGCGCCGTCGCGGCGCGGTGGCCGCCGCGATACCCTGGTGCCATCCGCCAAGGCCTATCTCAGCGCACTCAACAAGCTCGACGCTAAGCGGAACAGTTACACGCCCGGGCCAATGCGCTAGACGCTGAACAGGGCGGGGGCTATCATGCGCACGCCCTCGTATGTTACGGAAGGCTACTTCGACCGCAGCTAATGTAAGCCAATTCGACGCTCAATCTCGGCGGCAAGCGCATCAAAGTCCCGATAGCATTCTTGGACCGCAGATTGGTGGCCGCCGATTGCCCCATCGGCGGGCTTCAGCAGAAACATTGGCTTGCGTGCTTCCTGAGCCATCGGCATGAGAGACCGATAGTCCTTCAGCTGCGCCAATCTGTTACGGTCTTCCTCGACGCTCGCGGACTCCTCACCCAGACCCAAAACAGCTTCCGCGTATACATGAGGTGCTCTGTCGAGCCAGCGCTGAAAGGCTTTCGCCGCCCTGCTGCCGTGGGAGGAATAACGCGACACCACGTATCCAAGGGGAGACATCTCACCCGTTGGCAATTGGAATGTGAGCGTAGATGGTGCCCTCTGCTTTCGGTCCTGCCATTCCGCACGCCAGGCTCTCAACTTAGGACCGACATTCTGCAAGCCTCGTATTGAAAAGAGATCGGCTCCTATGGGGATCACTACAAAATCAGCTGAGACGAGAGCGCACCGATTGATTGCACCCAAGTTGGGGCCCACATCAATCAGCCCGAGATCAGCTTGCTGCTTCTCACCTATCGTTCTCAACATGCGATCAAAGGCAGCAGTGATGCGAAAAGCTCGCGGTTCTCCACTAAGGCAGCGAGGCCACTGTGTTGACAGCTCATCCTCTACATCCGAGAGCGCGAGATCCCCTGGGATAAGAGCCAGTTTTCGCCCAACCATTTGTGGCCCTGGAATATGAAGGTCGCCCGTCCCCTCTAAGAGGGGCTGCATCGACGAATACACCGTAGATGCACCTCCTAAGGTCCAAAGCGCCTCTAGCCGATCGTCCTGGAGGAACATCCCTGACAGGTTCGCCTGAGGGTCCAGGTCGGCAGCCACTATGCGGCGCCCTCGAAGCATAAACATGTGGGCGAGGTGGTAGAGCAAAGAAGTCTTGCCCACACCGCCCTTGTTGTTGAAGAAGGCAATCGTCTTCATTGCCGTCTCCTGACTGTGGCATGCACCCACCCCGCCAGCAGTTGAAACGCCACTGGCGGATTCCCGTTTTCCTCCAACGTCCGACGCACGATCTCAAAGCCCTGCCCAAACCGTTCTACGAATCCATAGCCTTTGAGTGCTTCGGCAAGCGTTGGGTTCCGGTAATCGGTGTATCCAGGCTGGCCAAAGACATCCGGCGTTACAGCACCGAATGGCCCGCCGGGACTCAAGAACTCAACTCTATCCGCGTACAATGTAATACGTACTGGGGAGTTGGTGCCTTCGTAGCTTCTGTGCATGACCGCATTTCGCACCAACTGTTGGAGCGCAGCGAGCGGATAGCCAAGCTGTCTCGTATGAACGTCGCGACCCATCTCAATCGGGGCTGGTATGGCCGCATCCATCAGTTCGTCTATCCGACGCAGTTGATCAGGAATCGTGCCAGTTAGCGTGCGCTCATCGGCCGTTGGATCAGTGAGATTCGTTCCATCGACCCGGCGCCAGGTGATCGTAGCGGCAGGGAACCAATCTTGAGGAGACTTCCCAAGCATCAAAATCGCAGTCGTCGTTGGCAAATTGCTCTCATTGATCAAACGGAGCGCTCGTAACTGCTGTTCTACTGTTCTTGTATTCTGTGCGATAGTGTCTGTTGACACGAGAGCAGGAACATATTCCAAAGTGAACCGGTTCAGGTCCAAATCGGCAAGCTGCGAACCCATCACGGGTTGAGCGTCAAAGGGAAGATTCCCCCAGCGCCGCTTCTCGACGAGTCGGCGCTCTTCTTCCGGCGTGGCGATTGCTCTGCGCGGACCAACTCGTATCCATGTCCGGCCCCTGTAGCGAACCGGAGGATTGTCTGATGGTTGCACAATAACAACGGCGACTGTGCATCCACCGAGTTCACACTTCCTAACTTCCATAACGGGGAACGGGGTTATTGCGCCATCATCCCGCATTCCCCCTAAGGTTCGGAGCAATTCGTCAGTTATCGGGAGTTGAGAGCACGAACCATCATCCTCCACGCCGACGAATACGGCGCCAGGTTGGCGGTGCCCGGGCAGATCATTCGCAAAGGCGCATATGGCCTCGCGAATTCTGTCATCATCTGAGGCATTGCGCTTCCGCTCGACGCGGTCGACCTCGCCTCCTTGCAGAAGGTGAGCTAAGTCCCCGTCCGAGAGTGACATTCTTACCTCGCATCGACCGGTTCCCTGAACTCACAATAAGCTTATATCACGCCACGGTCGCAGATTGACGTTGGGAATTCAGATGCCGAGGTACGAACCAGAGTCGTTGGAAGCACGCGCTCTAGGCGATGCGCGCACCTCGGTGACAACGAGATCGTCGTGGCTGCGGGCGCCGCAGTCGCGACTATGCGGGGCGGCGGCGAATTGAGGCACGGGCGTGGTTCAGGGCCGCGCAGACGGCAGACAAGCTTGTTCGGGACTGGAGGTTGTGGGTAGAGCAAGTATCATGTTACCGTTTCTTCACACTACCGCTTCGAGTCGTCGTTGCCCGGAAGGAGATGCACGCTACCGCGAAGTGAGCCCGCTCCATGCACAGATTGCTCGACGCCATCCTGCACCGCATCGTCAAGGTCGGTGATTTGACGTTTGTCGATGGCGGCGGCCGGCCGCACCGGTATGGTGACGGCTCCGGCGGCGCCGTTGTCGTGCGGGCTATGGATCATCGGATCGAGCGCCAGCTCGCGATGGATCCGCAGCTCGCCCTTGGCGAAGCCTACATGAGCGGCCGGCTCGTCATGGACCAGGGCAAGGTCTACGACCTGCTCGAGCTGGTGCTCAGCAACACCCGGAACCACCCCTTGCCGCGTTGGACTGCGACCGTCGACGCTGCCCGCTATCTGATCCGCCGGCTCAGCCAGTTCAACCCGTCGCGGCGCGCCCGTCGCAATGTTGCACATCACTACGATATCGACGGCGCCATCTACGACCTCTTCCTCGACGCCGATCGCCAGTATTCCTGCGCCTATTTCGAGGACGGTGTGGCCAATCTCGAGCAGGCGCAGGAGGCAAAGAAGCGGCATCTGGCCGCCAAGCTCGCGCTGCGGTCAGGGCACAATGTGCTGGACATCGGCTCGGGCTGGGGCGGCCTCGGCCTCTACCTTGCCAAGAGCGCCGCGTGCAAGGTGACGGGCATCACGCTCAGCACCGAGCAGCACAAGATCTCGAACGAGCGCGCGGCGCGCGAGGGCCTGGCGCGCTCGGTCCGCTTCGAGTTCAAGGACTACCGCAAGGTCAAGGGCCGCTTCGATCGGATCGTCTCCGTCGGCATGTTCGAGCATGTCGGCGTCAATCACTACGGGGCCTACTTCAAGAAGGTCCGCGACCTCCTGACGGACGACGGGGTTGCCGTCATCCACACCATCGGCCGCTCCGAGCCGCCGGGCATCACCAATGCGTTCATCGCCAAGTACATCTTCCCCGGCGGCTATATTCCCGCCCTGTCAGAGGTTGCAGCTGCCGTCGAGCGGTCGGGCCTCGTGATCTCCGATCTGGAGGTGCTGCGGCTGCACTACGCCGAGACGCTGCGCGCCTGGCGCCAGCGCTTCCTCGCCAACCGGGACAAGGCCAGCGCCATCCTCGGCGAGCAGTTCTGCCGCATGTGGGAGTTCTATCTGGCAGCCTCCGAGACGGCGTTCCGGTATCAGGGCCTGGTCGTGTTTCAGCTGCAGCTCGCCCGGAGCAACGACGCGCTGCCGCTGACGCGCGACTACATGCTCGACGAGGAGCGCCGCCTGATGAGCGGCGACGGCCAGGCGCAGATCTCCTCCCGCCGCGCGTGACAGGCTAACGGAGCGCTGCGCGCCTTCGGCTCGCATTGCTCCGGCCGGGATGACGGGTGGTGGTGTCACGAGTCGGCACCACGCAAGTGCTGGCTGACGGCGTTGTGGAGAGCGAGGATGGCGCCGATTGACGGTGCCCGCGCCGCCCGACTCCGGCTATGCCCCACCCCATGACCAACACGACCAGCACCGCACGCCGCACGCTCCGCGAGGTCGGCAGAGAGCCCTCCTCGCCCGCTTATGCCGCACCCGACGCGCCCCTGCCCTTCCGGGCCGCTCCCCACAACCTCGAGGCCGAGCAGGCGCTGCTCGGCGCCATCCTCGTCAACAACGAGGCGCACGACCGCGTCTCGGGCTTCCTCGAGCCCTACCACTTCTTCGATCCGTTGCATCAGCAGATCTACGAGACGACCGCCACGCTCATCGGCGCTGGCAAGCAGGCGACGCCGATCACGCTCAAGACCTTCTTCGAGGGCGCCGAGCCGATCGGCTCGGGCCTCAGCGTGCCGGCCTACCTCGGCCAGCTCGCGGCCAACGCCACCACCATCATCAACGTGCGCGACTACGCCCGCACCGTCTACGACCTCGCCGTGCGCCGCCAGCTCATCGTGATCGGCGAGGACATGGTCAACACCGCCTACGACTCGCCCGTGGACTTCCCGCCCAAGGAGCAGATCGAGGAGGCAGAGACGCGCCTCTTCTCGCTCGCCGAGACCGGCAAGTACGGCCAGGGCTTTGCGACCTTCTCCACGGCGCTCACGGCAGCCATCGAGATGGCGAATGCCGCCTACCAGCGCGACGGCGGCCTGTCCGGGATCTCGACCGGCCTCAAGGCGCTCGACAACAAGCTCGGCGGCCTGCAGCCGTCGGACCTGGTCATCCTCGCGGGCCGTCCCGCCATGGGCAAGTCGTCGCTCGCGACCAACATCGCCTTCAACATCGCCAAGGCGCGCGTGCGCTCCCTCGCCGAGCGGCCCGACCTTGCGCCCGACGATGCCGCCCACGACGGCGCCGTCGTCGGCCTGTTCTCGCTCGAGATGTCGGCCGAGCAGCTCGCAACCCGCATCATCTCCGAGCAGGCCAGCATACCCTCCGAGAAGATTCGCCGCGGCATGATCGAGGAGAACGAGTTCAAGCGCCTCGTCGAGGTGAGCCAGGAGATGGCGGTGCTGCCCCTCTACATCGACCAGACCGGCGGCATCTCGGTCGCCCAGCTCGCCGCGCGTGCGCGCCGGCTCAAGCGCCAGCACGGCCTGGGGCTTCTCGTGGTCGACTATCTGCAACTGCTGACGGGGTCGCTGCGCCGCGCCAACGAGGGCCGCGTCCAGGAGGTGTCGGAGATCACCACCGGCCTCAAGGCCCTGGCCAAGGAGCTCAGTGTCCCGGTCGTGGCGTTGTCGCAGCTGTCGCGGGCGGTTGAGAACCGGGAGGACAAGCGGCCCCAGTTGGCCGACCTGCGCGAGTCGGGCTCCATTGAGCAAGATGCCGATGTTGTCATGTTCGTGTTCCGCGAGGAGTATTATGTAGAACGCACCAAGCCAGCGGAGGGCACTCCAGAGTTTCAGGACTGGATGGCCAAGATGCAGCTCGTCAGCGGCAGGGCCGAGGTGATCGTCGGCAAGCACCGGCACGGGCCGGTCGGCACGGTGGAGCTGCAGTTCGAGGCCAACGTCACCCGCTTCTCCGATCTGGCGCACGACGCCTACATGCCGGCCAGAACGCACTGAGCACCCACTGAGAGGGCGCATTGACGCAAGCGATTGCGAGGACAGGAGGGCGAGCGAGCGCCAGGTCGTCACGGGCCCGAGCCGCCCTTCCCTTGTCTGCGCGCGCCGTCCTCACCGTCGACCTGGGTGCCCTGCGCGCGAACTGGGCGCGGCTCAACGAGGTCTCCGGACGCGCCGAGTGCGCCGGCGTCATCAAGGCCGACGCCTACGGCCTGGGGCTGGCGCCGATCGCCCGCGCGCTCACCAACGAGGGCTGCAAGACCTTCTTCGTCGCCACCGTGGACGAGGGCCGCACCGCGCGCGAGGTACAGCCGGGCGCCACCATCTACGTGCTCGACGGGCTGCTGCCGGGGGCGGAGGCGCACTACGCGGGCTTCGACCTGCGCCCGGTGCTGTCGAGCCTCGCCGAGGTGCGCGAGTGGGCGGCCTACAGCCGTACGCGCGGGCGCAAGCTCGCTGCCGGCCTCCATATCGACACCGGCATGAGCCGCCTCGGCATGCCGGAGGAGGAGGTGCACGCGCTGGTGCGCGAGCCCGGCGTGCTCGCCGCCATCGACACCACGCTCATCATGAGCCACCTCGCCTGCGCCGACGAGCCCGCCAATCCCATGAACCCGCGCCAGCGCGACCAGTTCAACCAGTTGCGCGCCCTCCTCCCGCCGGCGCCGGCGAGCCTCTCGAACTCGGGCGGCACCTTCCTCGGGCCCGGCTACCATTTCGACGTGGTGCGCCCCGGCATCGCGCTCTACGGCGGGCGCGCGCACGAGGGCAAGCCGAACCCGATGCGCACCGTGGTGCGGCTCGCCGCCAAGATCCTGCAGGTGCACGAGGTGGCCCCCGGCGCCACCATCGGCTACGGCGCCATCTACCGGGTGCAGCGCCCCTCGCGCATCGCCACCATCGGCTGCGGCTACGCCGACGGCTTCCTGCGCGCGCTCAGCGTCGCCACCGGCGAGGCCGGCCCCGTCGGCTACATCGACGACTACCCGGTGCCGGTCGTGGGCCGCGTCTCGATGGATTTCACCACCGTCGACGTGACCGACGTGCCGGAGGAGCTGGCCCGTCGCGGCGGATGGGTGGAGGTGATGGGTGAGCGCGTCACCGTCGACGACCTGACCGACCGCGCCGGCACCATCGGCTACGAGCTGCTGTCACGCCTGGGGCCGCGCGTGCATCGCGTCTACGAGGGGACCTGACCGGCAATGGCCAAGGGGGGACGGGCAGGCTTCGTCTGCCAGAGTTGCGGCACCGTGGCGCCGCGCTGGACCGGCAGATGCGCCGGCTGCGGGGAATGGAACACGCTGGTCGAGGAAACCGACACGCCGCAACCCGGCACCGGCCTCAGCCGCGCCTCCAGAGGCCGCGCGGTGGCGCTCGCGGACCTGGCCCAGGCCGAGACCGAGGTCGCCCATCGCATCCCGACGGGCCTTGCCGAGCTCGACCGGGTCACCGGCGGCGGCATCGTCCCGGGCTCGGCGCTGCTCATCGGCGGCGAGCCCGGCATCGGCAAGTCGACGCTGCTCCTGCAGGTCGCGGCGGCGCTGGCCAATGCCGGCCGGCGCGCGGTCTACTTCACGGGCGAGGAGGCCGCCACGCAGGTGCGCCTGCGCGCCGAGCGCCTCGGCCTCGCCGGAGCGCCGGTGGCGCTGGCCTGCGAGACGAGCCTCTCCAACATCCTGGCGACGCTGGCCGAGGGCCGGCCGCCCGACCTCGTGATCGTCGACTCGATCCAGACGCTCTGGGCCGACGGCCTGGAGGCGGCGGCCGGCACGGTGAGCCAGGTGCGCGCCGCCACGCAGTCGCTGATACGCCTCGCCAAGGCGCAGGGGCCCGCACTCCTGCTCGTCGGCCACGTCACCAAGGACGGCCAGATCGCCGGCCCCAAGGTGATCGAGCACATGGTCGACACCGTGCTCTATTTCGAGGGCGATCGCGGCCATTCCTTCCGCATCCTGCGCGCGGTCAAGAACCGCTTCGGCGCCACCGACGAGATCGGCGTGTTCGAGATGTCGCCCTGCGGCCTCATCGAGGTCGCCAACCCGTCCGAGCTGTTCCTGGGCGAGCGGCTCGCCGCCACCGCCGGCTCGGCGGTGTTCGCAGGCATGGAGGGCACCCGCCCGATCCTCGTCGAGCTGCAGGCGCTGGTGGTGCCGTCCGGGCTCGGCACACCGCGCCGCGCCGTCGTGGGCTGGGATGCCAACCGGCTCGCCATGCTGCTCGCCGTGCTCGACGCGCGTACCGGCATCAGCTTCGCCCAGCACGATGTCTATCTCAACGTCGCAGGCGGCCTGAAGATCACCGAGCCAGCCGCGGATCTGGCAGCTGCGGCGGCGCTTCTCTCGTCCATCTCCAATGTTGCGCTCGGACCGTACGAGGTCTACTTCGGCGAGATCAGCCTTTCCGGCGCCGTCAGGCCCGCCGGCCACATGGCGTCGCGTCTGAAGGAGGCGGGCAAGCTCGGGTTCAAGCGGGCGATCCTGCCGGCGGCCGGCGATCTGGACGAGACCGCCACGAGGCTGGACTTATTTCGCTTGACCCATGTCAAGGGATTGGTTGATGCCTTGGGGCTGTGAGGTGGTGCACGGGGGAGCTCACAGGTCGCAGCACTGCGGGGGCAGTGCCAACGGATAGCCGGCAGGCCCGGGCCGGGACGCCTGCCCATTCGTTGCAGTCGGGTTCCAGTCGAGGGTACGCAAGTCGATGATCGCAGGTATCTCCTATCTCGATGCCGCCCTGGTGGCTGTGGTCGCCATCTCCGGGATGGTGGCCATGTACCGCGGCCTCACCCGCGAGGTGCTTTCCATCCTCTCCTGGATCGCCGCCGCAGGGGCAGCCTTCTACGTGATCATCTCGCAAAGCTGGCTTGCAGACGAGCTGGCCAAGCAGTTCGCCGCCTCTCCCGGGCAGACGCACCAGATCATCGCCAAGATCAGCATCGGCACCGTGGTCTTCCTGGTGGTGCTGATCATCGTTCATCTCATCACGTCGCATATCTCCGATTCGGTGCTCGACAGCCGCGTGGGGGCCATCGACCGCATTCTGGGCCTGGCCTTTGGTGCGGTCAGGGGGTTCATCCTGATCGTGATTCCCTACATGTTCGCCGTGTCCTTCGTCTGTAAGGACGGCGCGACGCGGATAGGTCGCGGCTGCGAGCAGAACGAGCTCCCGAAGTGGGTCGAGGATGCGCGTTCCGTTGGATTGATCAGACAAACCGGGGGAGCGCTGTTCGGCGTGTTCGATCGCTTCGTCCCGCGCACCGGCCCCTTGAGCGGCGGCAGCGACAAGACCTGAACCTGACCTGAACCTCCCTCCTGCCGCGAGCTCGAGGGCGCCCGGCCACACGCATCACATCTCTCGCGTGCAGTCAGCCATCTTTCGCGCGCAGTCGGTTGCGGTTTCGCCACTGCACAGTTGTTCCTCGGCACTAAGTGCCCGTGGTAAATTTGGACGACTTGTCCTATATGCAGGGCGACTCCGCGCATCTGGGTGCCAAAGCGCGATGACGGGGCGGGGTTCCGATTTCGCGCTGTGGAGGCCGTACGATGGTTCCGCTCCAACGCGACGCCACACCGGATGCCCCGGCTCGGCGCGGTGACGACCGCCTCCGCGAGGAGTGCGGCGTGTTCGGCGTCTTCGGCCACGACGATGCCGCCGCGCTGACCGCGCTCGGCCTGCACGCCCTGCAGCACCGCGGCCAGGAGGCGGCCGGGATCGTCACCTTCGACGGTGACCACTTCCATTCCGAGCGCCGGCTCGGCCTCGTCGGCGACAACTTCAACAAGGCCGACGTGATCGGCCGCCTCGAGGGCCACATGGCCCTTGGCCACAACCGCTACTCCACCACCGGCGACACCATCCTGCGCAACGTGCAGCCGCTGTTCGCCGACCTCGACACCGGCGGCTTCGCCGTCGCCCACAACGGCAACCTCACCAACGCTCTCACCCTGCGCCGCGATCTCGTCTCCTCGGGCGCCATTTTCCAGTCCACCTCCGACACCGAGGTCATCCTCCACCTCATCTCGCGCTCGCGCCGCCGCCGCATCGTGGAGCGCTTCGTCGAGGCGCTGTTGCAGATCGAGGGTGCCTATGCGCTCGTCTGCCTCACCAACGACATGCTGATCGGCGCCCGCGACCCCATCGGCATCCGGCCGCTGGTGCTGGGCCGGATCGGCTCGTCCTACGTGCTGACCTCGGAGACGTGCGCGCTCGACATCGTCGGCGCCGAGTTCGTGCGCGAGATCGAGAACGGCGAGATCGTCACCATCACGAAGGACGGCATCGAGAGCCACCGCCCCTTCCCCAGGCGCCCGGCGCGACCCTGCATCTTCGAGTACATCTACTTCGCGCGGCCCGATTCCGTCGTCGGCGGGCGCAACGTCTATGCCACCCGCAAGCAGACGGGCATCGAGCTGGCGCGCGAGGCGCCGGCCTCAGCCGACGTTGTCATTCCAATCCCGGACTCCGGCGTGCCGGCCGCCATCGGCTACGCCCAGGAGAGCGGGTTGCCGTTCGAGCTGGGCATCATCCGCAACCACTACGTGGGTCGGACCTTCATCGAGCCCGAGCAGCGCATCCGCCAGCTGGGCGTCAAGCTCAAGCATTCCGCCAACGCCGCCGCGGTGCACGGCAACCGCATCGTTCTGATCGACGACAGCGTGGTGCGCGGCACGACCTCCAAGAAGATCGTGCGGATGATGTTCGAGGCCGGCGCGCGCGAGGTGCATTTCCGGGTGGCGTGCCCGCCCATCGCGCACCCGGACTTCTACGGCATCGACACGCCGCGCACCAACGAGCTGCTTGCCGCCAACATGAGCGTGGAGGACATGTGCGCCTTCATGGGCGCCACGTCGCTCTCCTTCCTGTCCGTCGACGGCGTTTATCGCGCGCTCGGCTACGAGAAGCGCGACAACCGCAGCCCGCAGTTCACCGACCACTGCTTCACGGGCGACTACCCGACGAGCCTGACGGACCAGAACGGCTCCGCCCACAGCGGCCAGTTGTCGCTGCTGTCGGAGGTGTCGTAGGGTGTCAGACCCTGCGGGAACCTCTTGCAAGATTATGGCAGGGGTCAGGGTGTAGTTGCGCGTTCGGCGTGGACAGGTTGCGACGGAGCGGGTTGCGGGAGCAATCGAGCGTTTCGGGCGCCTGCAGCCAGGCTCCGGCGCAGCAGAGATTGCGCGGGGCGCATTTTTTGCGCGCCACGTTGGGCGTCCGGATGGCAGCCCTTGCGCCGCTCGGGCGGGGATGCGGCGCATCAGCTGATCGACGGTGAGCGCGAGGATGGCGAACATCGGGTGGCACATCACCTTGGCGTGCCCGCGCACGCGCACAAAACGACCGCCGAACTCGTCCTTCAGGCGCGCATTGACGCGCTCGGCCGTGGTGCGCTGGCGGTAGCGCACCTGCTCGGGCATCTCGAAGTCGATGGCGCTGCGCGCCTTGGCCTCGGCGGCCAGCTCCGCCTTCTTTCTGCTTGTCGCGGCGCGGCTGCTCCGGAATGATCGGGATACGGCCGAGACCGCGGCAGGCGGCGGCGATCTCGGGGGCGTCGCAGGCAAGACCCTCCCGCAGGGTCTGACGCCAAGCACGGGGCCCCATGGACCTGGCCGAATTCGCAGCACTGCATTTACCGGCTCTCGAGGCCGACGAGGTGCGGTTCAATCAGCAGATCGCCGCCACGACGGCGGCGGCGAAGGAGAGGCCGGCGGGCTTTCGCCGCTGGACCTTGGGCGCGCCGGGCCATTGCGCCATCCAGCGGCCGGGCCGGGCCATTCTGCTCGCCAACCTCGACGCGGAGGAATGCCGGGAGCTGGCGCGGATCACCATGTCGATCGACTATCCCGGCGTCGTCGGCTCCGGCGAGACGCCGGGCCATTTTGTCGAGCACGCGACGGCGCTGGGCGCCCGGTTCGAGGACCCGCTGCCCCAGCGCATCCATATCCTCTCCAGCGCCCCGCGCTATCCGGGCGCGCCGGGCGCGGCGCGCATGGTCACCGCCGCCGATGCGCCGCTGCTGTTCGAATGGATCACGGCCTTTTGTCGGGAGGCCCTGCCCCATGAGCAGCCGCCCGATCGGGCAAGTGCCGAGCAGGGTGCCGCCAGTGGGCGCCATCTGTTCTGGACCGTCGACGGAATGCCCGTCTCCATGGCTGCCATCACGCGGCGCCTGCAGCAGACCGGGGCCATCTCCCTCGTTTACACACCAGCGTACCAGCGCGGGCGGGGATATGCGGGCTCCGCGACAGCCGCGGTCGCCGATCGGCTGTTCGCGGAGGGCAAGAGGGCGGTCTGCCTGCATACCGATCTGCGCAATCCCATCTCGAACCGGTGCTACGCCAAGATCGGCTTCAGGCCCCACTGCGATGCCTGGCACTACCTGCGCAGGCCCTAGTGCAATGTCGCCGGCGCGTGCGCCGATCCGCTTCGGACGCAGTTTCGCAATTCGTTCACAATGCATACAGATTGAAACCGCCTCCCGCAGCCGACTGCTGCCAGGATTCGCCCACCTCGGAGACGAGGCGCCGGTTTCCCCTGCAGGGCCGCGCCTCGATGCAGGAGCCGGGGACCGCAGTCCGATCGTCTCGCCGGGCAGGTGGACAGACCATCCAAGCGCCCGGTCCGGGTGCAAACCTGGGGTAACGGGCCCGGATGCGCTTCGTCAGGACTTAGCTCAACGCATCTTGCAAAACAGCCCGAGCTTTTTCGAGAGTGTCATCATCGACCTGCTCCTTGCGATGGGCTACGGCGGCTCGCATCGCAGTGCAGCTGCCCAACTTGGCCGTAGCGGGGATGGCGGGGTGGATGGCATTATTAACGAAGATCGTCTCGGACTGGATCGAGTCTACGTCCAGGCAAAGCGATACGCGTCCGAGAATTCCGTTGGCCGGTCAGACGTGCAAGCGTTTGTTGGCAGCCTCGTTGGGCTGGGCGCAACAAAGGGCGTTTTCGTGACGACTTCGAGCTTCAGCCATCACGCACAGGAATTCGTGCGCCACTTGACCCAACGCGTGATCCTAATCGATGGCACCCGTCTTGCCGAGCTCATGATGGAGCACAACGTAGGCGTGCGCGTCAATCGAATGATTGAGTTCGAGCGGCTGGACGTGGATTACTTCGCCGAGGACGAGTAAAGGTATCTCGAAGAATGAACAAGGACGACGGCAGCGAATTCGGCTTCGCGGCGCCGCACGACGCGCCGATCCCCTATCTGCAGCGCATCCGCGAGTACTACGTGGGCCTGGGCTACGGGGCGCCCTACCAGTGGGCGCACTACGCGCAGGTGCCGTTCCATCGGCTGGGCAAGCCGCTGGCCGGGGCGCGCGTGGCGATCGTCACCACGGCGGCGCCCTATCAGCCGGACAAGGGCGACCAGGGCCCCGGCGCGGCCTACAATGCCGCGGCCAAGTTCTTCACGGTCTACTCCGGCGACGCGGCCCAGGACCACGACCTGCGCATCTCGCACGTCGCGATCGACCGCAGCCACACCACGGCCGACGACCCCGGCACCTACTTCCCCCTCCCGGCCCTGCGCCGCGCGGCCGAGCGGGGGGGCATCGGCTCGGCGGCGCCGCGTTTCCATGGCCTGCCCACCAACCGCAGCCATCGCACCACGCTGGAGGTCGACTGCCCCGAGGTGGTGGCCCGCTGCCGGGACGACGGCGTCGATGCGGTGCTGCTGGTCGCCAACTGCCCGGTCTGCCACCAGAGCGTCAGCCTGTGCGCGCGGCTGCTGGAGGACGCCGGCATCGCCACCGTGGTGATGGGCTGCGCCAAGGACATCGTGGAATATGTGGGCGTGCCGCGCCTCGCGTTCTCCGACTTCCCGCTCGGCAACGCCGCCGGCAAGCCGCACGATGCGGCCTCGCAGGCGGCCACCCTGGAGCTGGCCCTCGCCCTTCTGGAGGCCGCGCCGGCGCCGCGCACCACCGTGCAGTCGCCGCAGGTGTGGAGCCCCGATCCGGACTGGAAGCTCGACTACTCCAACATCGCCCGCCTCTCGCCCGAGGAGATCGCCCGCCGCCGCGCCGAGTTCGACCGGCAGAAGGAGATCGCCAAGACCGTGCGCAAGGAAACCGGGCGCGTGCCATCCGCCGGCGACGCGGCGGTGCGATAGTGTCGCACTCCGACGCAGCGATTGGTTGTCATCCCGGCGCTCGTCGCCGGGATCCACCGGCGGACAAGCGCTGGAGCATGCGGTGAGTTGGATGCCGGGGACACCGGCCTTCGCCGGTGCAGGCAAGCCCCGGCATGACAAACGGCGGCGTCCTGTCGCGAGGCAACAGCTCTGGCCAAATCTCGAAAGCATCTTCAACGCCGCCTGACAAGCGCACCCGAGCCGGGTATACGCCTTCACCATGATGCGACGCGCCTACGACTGGACCATGCGCACGGCCGCCCACGAGAAGGCGCCGCACGCCCTGTTCTGGGTGTCGTTCGCGGAAAGCTCGTTCTTTCCCATCCCCCCCGACGTGATGCTGATCCCGATGGTGCTGGCCGCGCGCGCCAAGGCCTGGCTCTACGCCGCCATCGCCACGGTCGCGTCCGTGATCGGTGGCATCGGCGGCTATGCCATCGGCTTTTTCCTGTACGCGACGCTCGGGCGCTGGCTGATCGACGCCTACGGCCTCGGCCCCCAGTTCGAGGCCTATCGCGCCGCCTACAACGAGTGGGGCCTGTGGATCATCCTGATCAAGGGGCTGACGCCCATTCCCTTCAAGCTGGTAACCATCGCCAGCGGCGCGGCGCACTTCGACTTCTGGGTGTTCCTCGCCGCCTCCATCGTCACGCGCGGCGCCCGCTTCTTTATGGTCGCGGGCCTCCTATATTGGCTGGGTGAGCCGATCCGGGAGTTCATCGAGCGGCGGCTGACGCTGGTGACGACCGCGTTCCTGGTGGCGCTCGTCGGCGGGTTCGTCGTGATCAAGTACCTGCTGCCCTGAGCCGAATCCGAGCCGAGGCAACTGCCATGCTGCACGTTCCCGCCGAGCTGCGGCAACCCTCCGCCGATGCCGTCGGCGCTCTGCTGCTCGCCATTGCCGCCGCGGTCATCCTCGCCGCGCTCGCCTTCGAGCATATCGGGGGCTATATCCCCTGCGCGCTCTGCCTGCAGCAGCGCTACGCCTACTATGGCGGCATCCCGGCGCTGGCCGCCGCCATCGCCCTGTTGCGCGCCCGCAACGCACCGGCCGCGACCGCCGTCTTCCTCCTGGTCGGCGCCGCCTTCGTCATCAACGCCGGGCTCGGCATCTACCAGGCGGGCGCCGAGTGGAAATTCTGGGAGATCACGTCCTGCGGCGCTGCGGGCGGCGCGCCGAGGTTGGACATCGATAACCTCAACTTCGAAAAGGCGGCCATCTGCGGCCTGCCCAAGTGGCACTTCATGGGCCTCTCATTTGCCGGCTGGAACGTGGTCGTCTCCGCCCTCCTGGCGGCGGGCGCCTTCACAGCAGCGCTCGAGGCATGGCGCAGAGCACGCTAGCCGCCCGGCCGCCGGGCGCGCTAGACTGCACGGCGAAGAGCTTACGAGGAGGGGGCATGCGACTTCCCGCTGCATTGCTGGTGCTCGCGCCGCTGCTGGCGCTGCCGGCGCTGCTTGCCGCGCAGGTGACCCCGACCGTGGCGGTAGCCAAGCAGGACGATACGGGCAAGGCCGACGCCAAAGCCGCCAAGAAGGACAACGCCAAGCCGGCGGCGCGCAAGGCCAGGAAGGCCTCCAAGAGACCGCCGCCGACACCGGCCAGAATGCTGTTCGGGGCCGCCAGGACGCCGGCGCCGCTGGCGGCGCGGTCGATCGGGTTCTACGCCAAGGGCTGCCTCGCCGGCGCCCAGGCGCTCGCCATCGACGGCCCGGCCTGGCAGGCACATGCGCCTGTCGCGCAACCGCAACTGGGGCCACCCCGTCCTGATCGCGCTGGTCGAGAAGCTCGCCGTGGAGGCCAAGGAGCACGACGGCTGGCCCGGCCTGCTCGTCGGCGACATCTCCCAGCCGCGCGGCGGGCCGATGCTGACGGGCCACGCCAGCCACCAGGTCGGGCTCGATGCCGACGTCTGGTTCACGCCGATGCCGGACCGCCGCCTCTCCGAGAAGGAGCGCGAGGAGCTCTCCGCCACCTCGATGCTCGCCGACGACCGTGTGTCGGTCGATCCCAAGGTGTGGACGGAGACGCACGTGCGCCTCCTGAAGCGCGCCGCGAGCTACAAGGAGGTGGAGCGGGTGTGGGTGCACCCGGCGATCAAGAAGGCGGTGTGCGAGGCGACGACCAGCGAGAAGGACCGCGGCTGGCTCAGCAAGGTGCGGGCCTACTGGGGCCACTACTACCACTTCCACATCCGCATCGGCTGCCCCAAGGGCAGCACCAGCTGCGAGCGCCAGCCTCCGGTCCGCAGCGACGACGGCTGCGGCGCGGAGCTGACGCGCTGGCTGGCCCGGGTGAAGCCGCCGGTGCAGCCGCCCCCGCCGCCAAAGCCGGGCGTGCCGCGCCCCGAGAAGCGGCCGATCACGATCGAGCAGCTCCCGCCCGAGTGCCGGGTCGTGCTCAACGGCGGCCCTCTGGCGCCGACCACGAAGGCGGCGGCCAAGACTCCCGCGCTCAAAGCCCGCACGCTGGCGGCGAAGAGCAAGCCCGCACCGAAGAAGGAGACCGCGAAGTAGGGCGCAACAAAGCGTTAGCCGTCTCGCAAAGCGCCAGCCGTAATGCGCCGCTCTGCCCGTCCTGCGAAGCCGTGGCATCGTAGAATGCGCCGTCGCTCATTGCACGGGCCCGAACGCGTCATGCTCTTGCCGCAAATCGCGGGTGGGGATACCAGCGGCAGGGTTCGACGGACGCGCCGGGGGCACCGGCAGGGGCAATGACAATTCTCATCACGGGGGCCACCGGCCTCGTCGGGCGCGCTCTCACGCAGCATCTCCTGGATCAGGGCGCCGATGTGCGCGTTATCACGCGGCGCCCGCACCGCGTGCTCGAGGCCTTCAACAGCAACCGGCTGTCCGCCTTCGAGTGGCACCCGCGCACCGAGCCCTTGCTGCCGGAAGCGCTGGAAGGCGTGGAGCGCGTCATCCACCTGATGGGCGAGCCGATCTACGGCCCCGCCACGCGCGAGGCGCGCTGGCGCGTATCCGAATCCCGGCGCATCGCCGCAACCCGCCTCACGGAGGCGCTGGGGCGGCATCGCGTGCACCTCATCGTGGCGTCGAGCGCGGCGGTCTACGGCTTCGGCTCGGGCCCGCTCGTCAGCGAGTTTGCAAGCGAGCTGCCGCGCTCGAAGAACAAGCTCGTGCGCGCACTCAGGGCCGCCGAGCAGACGGCCGAGCAGATCGCCGCGAACGGCTCCACCGTCACCATCGTGCGTCTCGGCCTGGTGATCACACCGGGCGGCTTCATCGAGCCCTTACGGCAGCTCCACGCCGCCGGCTTCACCTGGAACGCGCCGCATCCGGACGCCATCAAACCCACGGTCATCCCCGCCATCGACCTGGAGGACGCCGTCGCCCTGCTCGGCTGGCTCGCGCGCGCGCGGCGGGTCTCCGGGCCCGTGAACGCGGTGGCCCCGGAGCCCTTGCGCTCGGGCGACCTCAAGGCACTCCTGGAGGAGGCTGCCCCGCGGCGGGTGCGCATTCCCCTGCCGCGCTTCCTCCTGCGTCGCTACGTCGGCACGCTCGCCGATGTGGTCTACAGCCACCAGCAGGTGGTCCCGGAGCGCCTGCTGAAGGAGGCGGGCTTCGAGTTCGCCCACCCCCACCCCAACGACAGCGTGCACGCCGTACTGGCCCAGCAGGCGGAGGCCGCCGCTGCAGCGCGTCCGGCGCGCAAGCGCGGCTCGCTGCTCGCCGGCGTGCTGCAGAAGGGCTGAGCGCCTTGCCGGTTCGCCATCAGAGCTACGGACTCCACCAGGCTTCCCCCGTATGGTCGAGAAGCACGCCCGGGTCGCAAGGGCGCTGAGGCCCACACAGGTTGGTGAAATAAACGACCACACGAGGATTGCACGCATGTCCGAGATCGATCACCGCGCCACCCTGAGCGAGCTCAACCGCAACTACATTCGGGCGGTCGACCAAGCCGATGTCGGTTGGTTCGACGCCAACCTCGCCGCCGATTTCCACAACACCAACGCCGATGGCACCCTGATCGACCGCGCGGCCTTTCTTGCCCAGACCGGCCGCGGGTCGTCGGTCAGGAGCATCCGCGAGCACGACGTCGTGATCCGCATTCTCGGCAACTTCGCGATCATCCACGCGCGCACAACCTACCAGAAGGCGGACGGCACCCCTGGGGCTGGTCGCTACACCGACGACTGGCAGCTGCGGGACGGACGCTGGCAGTGCGTCTCGGCGCACGTCACGCGCTCTTAGTCCGAAGTTCCTGGAGCAGGGAGCCGAAAAAACCCGCCGCTTCAAGCGGTTGATGCTATCAACACAGTATCGGCCACTGGGTAGAAAAAATCTGCGTTTCGATGCCTCCAGTCGCCTGTCGATGTTGCCTGCCTCTTGACAACAAAGGCTGGGTCGTCTTGGCGGAGCCAAGCTCCGCTTGGACGTGGGCGTGGATCACGATACCGCGGCGTCCGCGGTCAATGCGATCCGCCGCTGGTGGAGCACGATGGGACAGGCCCGCTATCCACGAGCCAGGCGGCTGATGATCACCGCCGATGGCGGCGGTTCGAACGGTGCGCGCGTCCGCCTGTAAAAGGTCGAGCTGCAAAAGCTCGTCGACGAGATCGCCATTCCCGTCACGGTCTGCCACCTGCCGCCCGGCACCAGCAAATGGAACAAGATCGAGCACCGCCTGTTCGCGTGCATCACCAAGAACTGGCGCGGCAAGCCGCTCCTCAGCCATCGCGCCATCGTGCAGTCGATCGGCGCCACGACCACACGCAAAGGTCTCCAAGCGCGCGCCGAGCCGACACCAACACCTACCCCGCCGGCATCAAGAGTCAGTGCATCGACACGAGATCGGCCACCCTGGCCGTCGAGCGAATCGCGCTTTCGATGCCTGCAATCGACCTGCACGCTGTCAGCCTGTCCGAGTCGATTGACACGAGTGATTTGCGGTCGGTCTGCAAGCGAGGATCGGAGCCGAGGCGACCGGCGACTGCTCCGCCATGTGCTCCTTATCACGCGTTGGGCGCTATTTGCGGCCGCGCTTCCTGAAGAAGGCGACGTTGATCATCTGGGCCGCCAGGCACAGGACGAGAAGCAGAAGGACGCTCGCCGAGCTCCATTTGTCGCGTGGCGGAAGGTCGACGACCTCCAGCAGGTGGAGGCCGAGCGCGCTGCCGGCGAGGAGGGCGATGATGCGCCAGTCGTTCCAGTGCGCCATGGGGCGCCGCGTCCAGGCCTGCACGCGGCGGTGCCAGGCGCGATCTCCATTCAGCACGCGGTGGACCGCCATCCACACCGCGGCCAGGGCGAGGAGGATCAGGATATTGGCGGTCGTGCGCCAGTTGCCGTCGGTGAGATCCCCGAACGTCAGCAGCAACAGGCTGGTCCCCCCGGCGAGCACCATCATGGTGTGCCAGCCGCTCCATCTCTGCATGCGGCGTCCCCCGTCCCGCCGTTGTCGGGCGCGCCCGCCCGTCGCTACACTTGCATTGGCGGCGGGCAGGCGTGCCCGCTCGCCGCGGCTAGGTCCGCAACGCCCGCAATGCTGCCCGTCCCGCATACTCAGCCTGGTCGCCCAGCTCCTCCTCGATGCGGATGAGCTGGTTGTACTTGGCCGTGCGGTCGGAGCGCGAGAGCGAGCCGGTCTTAATCTGACCCGCATTGGTTGCCACGGCAATGTCGGCAATGGTCGCATCCTCGGTCTCGCCCGAGCGGTGCGAGATCACGGCCGTGTAGGCTGCAGCGTGGGCCATGGCCACACAGTCGAGGGTCTCGCTGAGCGACCCGATCTGGTTGACCTTGACCAGGATCGAGTTGGCGATACCCTTGGCGATGCCCTGCTCGAGCCGCGCCGTGTTGGTGACGAACAAGTCGTCGCCGACGAGCTGGCATCTGGCCCCGATCGCCTCGGTGAGCGCCTTCCAGCCGTCCCAGTCGTCCTCGGACATGCCGTCCTCGATGGAGACGATCGGGAACCGCGCGACGAGCCGGGCGAGGTACTCGGCCATCCCGGCGCTGTCGAGCGACTTGCCCTCGCCTTCGAGCTGGTACTTGCCGTCGCGGTAGAACTCGGTGGCGGCGCAATCGAGCGCCAGCACGATGTCCTCGCTCGGCGTGTAGCCCGCCGCTTCGATCGCCTTCATGAGGAAGGAGAGCGCCTCCTCGGCCGACCTCAGGTTGGGCGCGAAGCCGCCCTCGTCGCCGACGTTGGTGGCGTGGCCCGCGTCCTTCAGCGCCTTGCGCAGCGTGTGGAACACCTCCGCGCCCATGCGGATCGCGTCGGCGCAGGACCCCGCCCCCACCGGCATGATCATGAACTCCTGGATGTCGATGGGGTTGTCGGCATGCGCCCCACCGTTGACGATGTTCATCATCGGCACCGGCAGCAGATGCGCACGCACGCCGCCGAGATAGCGATAGAGCGGCAGCTCGCGCGCCTCGGCCGCGGCCTTGGCGACGGCCAGCGACACGCCCAGGATGGCGTTGGCGCCGAGCCGGGCCTTGTTGGGCGTGCCGTCGAGCTTGATAAGCGCATCGTCGATGCGGCGCTGGTCCTCGGCCTCCATGCCCGACAACGCATCGAAGATCTCGCCGTTGACGGCGTCGACCGCCTTCAGCACGCCCTTGCCGAGGAAGCGCGCCTTGTCGCCGTCCCTGAGCTCGATCGCCTCGTGTGCTCCAGTGGAGGCCCCGGACGGCACCGCCGCACGTCCGAGGGCGCCGTCCTCCAGCACCACGTCCACCTCGACTGTGGGGTTGCCCCGGCTGTCCAGGATCTCGCGGCCGATGATGTCGACGATGGCGGTCATGGGGTCGTCCTCTTCATCTGCATGGGGGCTCGTGGGCTCGGCGCCGTCGCGAGGCCTTTTAGCCCGTACGTCGCGCCCCTGGAAGCACCTGCCGCAAATCGTAGCGGGCGATGTCGGGGTCGCAGGCCTTCGGCCCACGGCAAGGGCAACGCTCCACTCTGCAGACTGCCACGCTCATCGTGCCCGACGGGCCCACTTCGTGCTCGGCAACAACAGGTGCAACTCCGTCGGCAGCCGCGATCTGTCGCTGCGCATCGGCGTCGGCTCGTGCCCATCGAGCTTGTCATCGGCCGCGTCGGTGCCACATTCTGAGGGGCGACCCACGACCCGTCATCCCGGAAGCCGAGGGCGCAGCCCGAAGCCGTCCGGCACCTCGAGAGCCAGTGAGCCAAACCTCAACGAACGAAACGCCGGCGCTTGTCCTGTTCTCCGGGGGCCAGGACTCCACGGTCTGCCTCGCCTGGGCGCTCGACCGCTTCGACCGGGTCGAGACCGTGGGCTTCAGCTACGGCCAGCGCCACGCGGTGGAGCTCACCCAGCGCCCCGTCGTGCGCGAGGCTCTCGCCGCCCGCTTCCCGCAGTGGCAGCCCCGTCTCGGCGAGGACCACCTGCTCGAGCTGGCCACGCTGGGGCGCATCTCCGAGACGGCACTGACGCGCGAGGTGCAGTTCGAGCTGACGGAGGCGGGGCTGCCCAACACCTTCGTGCCCGGCCGCAACCTGCTGTTCTTCACCTACGCGGCGGCGCTGGCCTGGCGGCGCGGCATCAGCACGCTGGTCGGCGGCATGTGCGAGACCGACTACTCGGGCTATCCCGACTGCCGCAACGACACGCTGCAGAGCCTGGCACAGTCGATCTCGCTCGGCATGGATGCCGCCTTCGCCATCGAGACCCCGCTGATGTGGATCGACAAGGCCGCCACCTGGGAGCTGGCCGAGCAGCTCGGGGGTGCCGCCTTGCTCGACCTCATCGTCGAGCACACGCACACCTGCTACACACCGGACCGCACCACCCGCCACCCCTGGGGCTACGGCTGCGGCCAATGCCCGGCGTGCGGGCTGCGCGCGAAAGGATGGGAGAGATGGCAGAGCGCCAAGACCTGATCCGTGCCGTCGACCTGGCGCTGGCCGGCGACTGGAACGCCGCGCACGAGATCGTGCAGCAGGACGAGGCCGACCCCACCTTCTGCTGGGTGCACGCGGTGCTGCACAAGATCGAGGGCGATGCGGGGAACGCCCGCTACTGGTACCGCCGCTCCGGCGGCCAGGCCTACGAGGCCTACGCCAACCCCAACGCGGAATTGGCCGCCATCAAGGCCGCGCTCACCTATTGAGGCTCCGCGCCGGGCTCCACTGCACCCTGTGCTGCACAGCGACCTTGGCCACGGAGCGGCCGCCGCAATGTTGCAGAGGGGAACGCAACTCTCCCACGCAGATGGCCCTATTTCTGCCGCCTCGGGCGGGAGCGTGTAGACTACCTGCCCGGCGGCGAAGGCCGCAGAAGCGCTTCCTGCGCAGCGGCAGGGGCCTTCCTGAAGCCGCCTTCCTCCAAGGGTACAGGGGGAGGCAAAAGCCCGCGAAAAGCCATGGTTGAGCTCGCCACATCTCCCTCCTTCCGCCTCGACGGCAAGCGCGCGCTGGTGACAGGCGCGGGCCGCGGCATCGGCCTTGCCGCCGCCGGGGCCCTGGCCGACGCCGGCGCGCACGTCACCCTCGCCGCCCGCACGCGGGGGGAGATCGAAGCCGCCGCAGAGGCGATCCACGCCCGCGGCCAGCAGGCCCGGGCGCTCGTCCTCGACGTGACCGATCTGGCCGCGGTGCAGGCGGCGGTCGCCGGCACGCAGCCCTTCGACATCCTCCTCAACAACGCCGGCACCAACCGCCCCAAGCCGCTCCTCGATGTCACCATCGAGGACTTCGACGCCATCATGGGCCTCAACGTGCGCGCGGCCTACTTCGTCGCCCAGGCCGTGGCGCGCAGGCTCGTCGAGGCCGGCGCCAGGGGCTCGATCATCAACGTCTCCTCGCAGATGGGGCATGTGGGCGCCGCGCGGCGCACGGTCTACTGCGCCTCCAAGCACGCCATGGAGGGCTTCACCAAGGCGATGGCCATCGAGCTGGCACCCCACGGCATCCGCGTCAACAGCCTCGGCCCCACCTTCCTCGAGACGCCCCTCACCCGCCCCTTCTTCGAGAATGCGGCGTTCAAGGCCGAGGTGCTCTCCAGGATCAAGCTCGGCCGCCTCGGCCGGCTCGACGACATCACGGGCGCCATCGTGTTCCTTGCCTCCGACGCCTCCGCCCTCATGACCGGCGCCGCGCTCCTCGTCGACGGCGGCTGGACCGCGGAGTGAGGCACCCACCACCCGCCATCCCGGAAGCGGAGACGCTTGCGCCGAGGCCATCGGGCCCCGCCGTCCGAATCGGAAGTGTACTTCCAACCCCGGCGGCGCGAATCGGCTTAGGTTGCGGCCGCAAACCGCGCCGGGGTCTACGTTCGGGGACTGACGCAGACAGGAACATTGCTGCGGCATGGCTCCGGCAAGCGGCAAGAAGAAAAAGAGGTTCCACCATGTCGCCAGCAATGCGCAAAGCTCTGGACGTTCTGACCACCATCGGCCTCACCGCCGCGGTCTTCTTCATCATCGTCGTCGCCAACGCGTTCCTCATGGCGCGCGGCAACTACACCACCGGCTTCAGCCTCTGGTACCGCTTCATCCTGCGCCCCGACATCCTCGGAACCATCGTGCTGACCGCGGTCGTGGCCAACCTCTACGTGCTCTGGAAGCAGGGCGGCCGCCCGCGGCTCTGACAGCGGCGGTGTCAGACCCTCCGCCTCCGGGTCTGACACCGTGACGCCACGCCGGTTCATCGTTGGAGGCGAACGGCCCGGCCCCGTGCTGGCAGCATCCGTGCCACGCATGGCCGGTGCACACTTGGAACGCGGCAGGAAATCCGGCAAAGTGCGGGCCTGCCCTGGCAAGCCACACCCGAGCGCACCGATGCCTTTCACCTATCATGTCCTCAACGTCTTCACCGACCGGCGCTTCGGCGGCAATCCCCTCGGCGTGGTGCTGGAGGCCGACAGCCTGGACACGGCGCGCATGCAGGCGATCGCGCGCGAGTTCAACCTGTCGGAGACCGTGTTCGTCCTGCAGCCGCAGAATGCGGCGCACACCGCGCGCGTGCGCATCTTCACGCCCGCGGCCGAGCTTCCCTTCGCCGGTCATCCGACGGTCGGGACCGGCGCGCTGCTGGCCGAGCTGCGCGCGCCGGAGCCCGCCGGGCCCGGCGACGCGCTGGTCGTCCTGGAGGAGGAGATCGGCATCGTCCGCGTGGGCGTGCGCCTGCGGCCGGGCGCCCCTCCGCATGCCGAGTTCGACGCCCCGAAGCTGCCCGCCGATGCCGGAACGCTGCCGCCGTCCGACCGGCTCGCCGCCGCGCTCGGCCTGATCCCCGCCGAGATCGGCTTCGAGAACCACCGTCCCACGAAATACACGGCCGGCATGGCCTTCGCCTTCGTGCCGGTGGCCTCGCTCGACGCCATCGCCAAGGCGCGCGTCGCCCCGATGCACTGGGACGCGGCGCTGAAAGGCCTGGGCCTTGCGGGCGCCTTTCTCTACTGCCGGCAGACCGTGCACACCACGTCGAGCTTCCACGCACGCATGTTTGCGCCCGACTTCGGCATCGCGGAGGACCCGGCCACGGGCTCGGCGGCGGCCGCCTTCGCCGGCGTCGTGCACCGCTTCGATGCGCCGCCCGACGGGGTGCACAGGCGCACCATCGAGCAGGGCTACGAGATGGGTCGCCCGAGCGCCATCTCCCTCACCATGGAGGTCGGGCAGGGCAAGCTTCTCACGGTACGCATCGGCGGGCAGGCGGTGCGCGTGGCCGAGGGCAGGATCGAGGCGTGACGATCCGTGGGGTGCAATGCGGTGAAGCAGCATCGCAGCGAAGCACCCTCTCCTCGACCGGCACCGATTGTGGCGAGGTCGGCTCGTTGCGATCGCGCTCCGCACGACTGCACTCTGCGTCACACCAGCCGGCTCTGCTCCACCGCGGCGGCGATGAACGACCTGAACAGCGGGTGCGGGTCGAACGGGCGCGATTTCAGCTCGGGGTGGAACTGCACGCCGATGAACCAGGGATGGTCGGCAAGCTCGATGATCTCGGGCAGCAGCCCGTCGGGCGACATCCCCGAGAAGCGCACGCCGGCCTCCTCGAGCAGCGCCTTGTAGCGGGTGTTGACCTCGTAGCGGTGGCGGTGGCGCTCCGAGATCTGCCGCATGCCGTAGATGCCGGCGACCCGGCTGCCCCTGGCCAGCACCGCGCGATAGGCGCCGAGCCGCATGGTGCCGCCGAGATCGCCGCCGCGCCGGCGCGTCTCCAGCTCGTTGCCGCGCATCCACTCCGTCATCAGCCCCACCACCGGCTCCGCGCAGGGCCCGAACTCGCTCGAGCCTGCCTCGGCGATGCCGACGAGGTCGCGCGCGGCCTCGATCACCGCCATCTGCATGCCGAAGCAGATGCCGAAGTAGGGCACCTTGCGCGTGCGCGCGAAGCGCGCGGCGAGGATCTTGCCCTCCGAGCCGCGTTCGCCGAAGCCGCCCGGCACCAGGATGCCGTGCACGTCCTCGAGATAGAGTGCCGGGTCCTCGCCCTCGAACACCTCGCTCTCGATCCACTCGAGCCTCACCTTCACACGGTTGGCGATGCCGCCGTGGAACAGGGCCTCGTTGAGCGACTTGTAGGCGTCCTTGAGCCCGGTGTACTTGCCGACGATGGCAACCGTCACCTCACCCTCGGGATTGGCGATGGCATGCGAGATCGAGCGCCACCGCCCCAGGTCGGGGGACGGCGCATCCTCGATGCCGAACGCGGAGAGCACCTGCTGATCGAGGCCCTCTCCGTGATAGGCGAGCGGCACGTCGTAGATCGAGGGCACGTCGAGGGCCTGGATCACCGCCTCGGGCCGCACGTTGCAGAAGAGCGCGATCTTGCGCCGCTCGGACTCTGGCACCGGGCGGTCGCAGCGGCACAGGAGGATGTCGGGCTGGATGCCGATGCCGCGCAGCTCCTTGACCGAATGCTGGGTGGGCTTGGTCTTGAGCTCGCCGGCGCTCGGGATGAAGGGAACCAGGGTGAGGTGGATGAACACCGCGTCGCGGCGTGGCAGCTCGTTGCCGAGCTGGCGGATGGCCTCGAAGAACGGCAGGCCCTCGATGTCGCCCACCGTGCCGCCGATCTCGACCAGCACGAAGTCGAGCCCCTCGTTGCCCGACAGGATGAACTCCTTGATGGCGTCGGTGACGTGCGGGATCACCTGCACGGTGCCGCCCAGGAAGTCGCCGCGCCGCTCGCGGCTCAGGATCTCCTGATAGATGCGGCCGGTGGTGATGTTGTCGGTCTTCCTCGCCGGCACGCCGGTGAAGCGCTCGTAATGGCCGAGGTCGAGGTCGGTCTCGGCGCCGTCGTCGGTTACGAACACCTCCCCGTGCTGGTAGGGGCTCATGGTGCCGGGATCGACGTTGAGGTAGGGGTCGAGCTTCTTGAGCCGCACCGCATAGCCGCGTGCCTGCAGCAGCGCCCCGAGAGCGGCGGAAGCGAGACCCTTGCCGAGCGAGGAGACCACGCCGCCGGTGATGAAGATGTACCGCGCCATGGAGTTGCAGAATACATCGCCGGGTGACGATTCGGAGCGTGTCATTTTCGCAATCCCACGGCCTTTTCGTCGCGGGGAAGGTGTCAGACCCTCCGGCTCTGACACCATTGCTCCAACCGAGGTTGCGGAAAACGGTATCGGCCCCGGAGCCGGAGGATCTGACACCAGCTACCTCAGCGCCGCGGCGATGTTGCCGCCGTCCACCGTCGCGATGTGCCCCGTGGTGGCGCGCGCCTCGGCCAGCGCCACGAACGCCTGGGCCACGTCGGCTGCGGTGACCTCCCGCTTCAGAAGGTTGCCGCCCATGTACTCGGCCTCGCTCGAGCCTCGCGCCCTGGCGCGGCTCGCCACCATCGCGTCGGTCAGGAGGCCGGTGCGGATGCGGTCGGCATTGACGCCGTTGGAACGGATGCCGGCCGCGCCGTAGTCGACGGCATACTGGCGCATGAGCGCGAGCGTGGCCGCCTTGGGCAGGCCGTAGGGCCCGAAGTCCGGCCCCGGGTTCACCGCCTGCTTGGAGACGTTGAACAGCAGCACGCCGCCCGTGCCCTGCGCGAGCATGATGCGCACCGCCTCCTGCGCCACCGCCTGGTGCGCGAAGAAGTTGAGCTCGAAGCTGGAGCGCAGCACCTCGTCGGCAACCTCGCCGATCCGGCCCTGCCACGCCGCGCCGGCGTTGGACACCACGATATCGACGCCGCCGAAGCGCTCGGCAACGCGGGCAAAGGCGCCGCGCACCTGGGCGCGATCGGTCACATCGCAGGCCAGGCCGAGGCCGCCCGCTTGCTTGGCAGCAGCCGCTGCAGCCGCCGCTTCGTCCACATCGAGCACGGCGACCGCCGCGCCCTCGGCGGCGAGCGCCTCGGCGGTGGCAAGTCCGATGCCGCTGCCGCCGCCGGTCACCACCGCAACCTGCCCCGTGAACACCTTGGCGCCCGCGCCCTCGAGCTTGGCCTGCTCCAGGCTCCAGTATTCCACGTCGAACAGGTCGGCCTCGCCCAGGGCCTCGTAGCGCCCGATTGCCTCCGCATCGGTGACGACGCGGACGGTGTTCTCGGCGAGGTCCGCGGCAATCGCCGCGTCCCTGGCCGTGGCGCCTGCGCCGAAGAGGCCGACGCCCGGCACCAGCACCACGCGCGGGCTCGCGTCGAGCTTGGTCTTGATGCCGCCGACGCGCGCGTTCTGGCGCGCGAACATGGCATCGTAGCGCGCCACGTAGGCCGCCACCGCCTCGCGCACGGCGTCGGCGAAGCCGTCGAGCCTGCCCGCCTCGGGTGCGGGCACGATCAGCGGAAAATTCTTCGTCCGGATGATGTGGTCGGGCGTCACCACGCCGCGCTGGGCGTAGCCGGCGAGGTCCGCGCCGTCGACATAGTTGCGGATGACGTCACTGGTGCGGAAGTCGAGGATGAAGCGCTTCGGCTCCCCGCCGGCATCGGCCGGCCTCACGGCCACGGCTCCGCGCAGGATCGGGGCAATCTCTGCGGGCGAGGCGCAGACGGGGTCAAACCCCTCGCCTGTACCAGCGAGATTCTGTTCGACGTTGGAGGCGAGGGGTCTGACCCCGACCGCCGCCGCGAACACGTTGCGCCGGCCCCTGGCGAGGCGGGCCTCGGCCCGCGACACGTGGGCAATCATGCGCTCGTAGGCCTCGCGCGCCTCCGCGCCGAAGGTGAAGATGCCGTGCTTGGCGAGGATCAGCCCCTCCACGTCGGGCTTGGCCTCGTAGACCTCGGCCGCCAGCTTGGCGAGGCCGAAGCCGGGGATCACGTAGGGCACGAGCCCGATGCTGCGGTCCCAGACCTCCGCCACCAGCTCCTCCCCATTGGGCTGGTCGACGAGGCTCAGCACCGCCGCCGCATGCGTGTGGTCCACGAACTTGTGCGGCAGGAAGGCGTGCAGCAGGGTCTCCACCGACGGATTGGGCGCGCGTGCGTCGATGAGGTTCACGCGCTGGAAGTTGACCATGTCCTCGTCGGCGAGAGCATCGAGCCGCCGCAGCTCCCTGAGCGGCGCGAGCTTCACGGCGGGCAGCCCTGCGGGCTCGATGGCGCCCATGCCCCAGCCCGAGCCCTTGACGCACAGCACCTCGTGTGTCTCGCCCAGCAGGTCCGCCATCTCGGTCTTGACCGACGTGTTGCCGCCCCCGTGCAGCACGAGCAGCGGGTCCGAGCCCAGGAGGCGGGTGGTATAGGTGCGCAGCGCCAGGTCGCGGCTCACCCCGGACCTGGCATAAGCCTCCACCGCGCGCTCGGCGTCGGCGTCCCTCCAGCGGCTCTGCATCCATTGTCCTCGACGGCAAACGGCCGGCACGGCCGATCTACATAGTGCACGCCGGGACGATGTCCAAATCGACGGACGCCAATGACGCCGCTGCGGCGTCCTGCAACGCAAGCCAGAACGTGGGTGAGCCGAGAAGACAGGGGATGCGGCCGCCTCCGTGGGCAAGACCGCATCCCCGAGACGAGCCGTGGCTCAGTGCCTGCAGTCGCGGAACCGGCGCCACCAGTAGCGGCTGCCGGTCTCGAGCGCCCGCTGCCTCAGCCAGCCGCAGCCGGCGCGGTAGCCGTAGCCCGGCCTCGCCTCGAAGCCGCGCCGGCCACCGTAGCGGCGGATGTCCCGATCGCCGCGCCACTCGCCGCGATCGCCGCGGCGCCCCTCGCGACCGCCGTCGATGTAGCCGCGGGAGCGCGGCCCCATGCGCGGACGGTCCCCGCGCGTGCCGCGCTCCTCGGAGCGCATCTTGCTTCTTTCCATGCCCTGGCCGGAACCGGGGGACATCTGCTGCACCTTGTGGACCGCGCCCGGATTGTCGGCCTGGCCCCCCAGAGGACGCGACGCAGCGGGCTCCATGCTCGAGCCGATGGCCAGCACGGAAGCTGCCATCGTCGCCACAAGCAAGATTCGCATGGGCATTCTCCTCGTTGGCTGCTCGTGAAACCCCTGCGGCTGCAGGGGACGGCGGTCAACGCCGGCCATATTCGGGCGTTCCGAGGTTCCGCCCGCCTTTCCGGCAGGGAAGTGAATCGGTGAACCGCTGAGGTGAATCGGTGAATCGGCGCTCGAGCCCGTGGTTACCGGTGCAGGGCTTCCGGCAGGCGGGGAGGCGTGCATCGGCGCAAAGCCGCGGCGGCGTTGCCGCATTGGCGCCCTACCTGCGGGTCAAGGTGCCGAATCGTGTGCTCGAGTCCTCGTCGGAAGCGTGGAAACGGAGCAAGGGGGTCTACCATGCACAACGTTCTGAAGGCCGGCGTGTTCGCCGCGGCGCTGGCGGCGGCTGTGGCCGCTGCGCCGATGGCGGCCGAGGCAGGCAAGGCGGAAGGCGTCGGCATCGGCGCCGGGGCCGGGGCCATCGTCGCGGGGCCCGTGGGGGCCGTCGTCGGCGGGGTGATCGGCTACAAGGTCGGCGGGCCCAACATCTTCAGGGGCAAGCGCGCCCGCCGCTGCTGGCGCAACGACCGCGGCCAGCGCCGCTGCGCGCGGCGCTGACAGCCGCCCTCAAGTCCCCAGGTAGGCGCGCTGGACGGCGGGGTCGGCGCGGATCTCGGCGGGGGTGCCCTCCGACAGGATGGCGCCGTTGTGCATGACGGTGATGCGGCCGGCAAGCCGCATCACCACGTCCATGTTGTGCTCGATCAGGAGCACCGTCGCCTCGCCGGCGACGGTGCGCACGAGGTCGCAGAAGCCGGCGATCTCGGCGTCGGACAGCCCCTGCGTCGGCTCGTCGAGGATCAGGAGCCTGGGCGCCAGCGCCAGCCCCATCGCGATCTCCAACAGCCGCTGATGCCCGTACGCCAAGGTTGATGCTCTCGCGTCCCGCCTGTCGGCGAGGCCGACACGGGCGAGCGCCTCGCCGACGCGGGCCTCCAGCTCGGCTGACGGGGTCAGACCCCTTGCCTCCATCGCTGCGGCATTGGGCCGGGCCGCCGGTGCAAGGGGTCTGACCCCGCCCCGCCTGACCCCGCCCCGCCAACGCATGCTGCTCTGCGCGGCCAGCGCCACGTTGTCGAACACCGACAGGTTGCCGTAGATCGAGGTGATCTGAAACGTGTAGGCGATGCCGAGGCCGACGCGCCGGTGCGCCGGCAGGTCGGTGATGTCGCGGCCCTCGAAGAGGATGCGCCCCGCCGTCGGCGCGATGCGGCCGCAGACGAGCCCGACGAACGTGCTCTTGCCCGCGCCGTTGGGGCCGATGATGGCGCGCACCTCGCCCTCGCCGAGCTCGAAGTCGACGTTGTCGACGGCGCGCAGGCCGCCGAAATGGCGGCTCAGGCCGTGGGTCGACAGCAGCGTCACGGCAGCCACGGCGCTATCCTCTCGCGCAGAGTGCCGAGCAGCCCCTTGGGAAACCAGACGACCAGCACCAGGAGGGCGATGCCGACGACCAGCATGTAGGCGGAGGTCTGCCCGCTCGTCACGTCGATGAGGTAGAACATGAGGAGCGTGCCGACGAGCGGGCCGAGCACGGTGCCGGCGCCGCCGAGCAGCACCCACAGCAGCGGCAGGATCGAATACTGGATCGCCGCGAAGCTGGCGCCGCCATTGGCGAACAGGAGCACATGGGCGGCGCCCGCCGCCGCGGCGACCGTGCCGGAGAGGACGAAGGCGAGGAGCTTGCTCGCCCGCGTGTCGTAGCCCAGCATGCGCGTGCGCTCCTCGTTCTCGCGGATAGCGACGAGCACGCGGCCCAAGGGCGAGCGCACCAGGGCGAGACAGCCGAGCACAGCGACGGCAAGCAGCGCCAGCGCCAGGTTGTAGCCGGCCACCGGGTTGGTGAGGTCCAGCGACAGCCCGCCGGGCAGGGCCACGCGGCGGATACCGCCCTTGAGCGCGAAGCCGTCCTCGCCGCCGGTGAAAGGGGCGAAATAGAGCACCGTGAGATAGCCGGCCTGGGCGAACATCAAGGTGACGATCATGAAGCCGACGCCGGAGGTCCGCAGCACGATGAGGCCGACGAGAGCCGACAAGGCGAGGCCCGCGCCGATGCCGAGGAGGAGCGCCGCCGGCGCGCCGACCGAGAGGTGCAGTGCCGATAGGCCGGCGCCGTAGACGCCTGCCGCGAAGAACATGGCATGGCCGAGGCTCAGGAGGCCGGCATAGCCAAAGAGCAGATTGTAGCCGATGGCAAAGACCGCCAGCACCATGACGCGCGTCAGGCTGAGGACCGCATAGTCGCTGACAACGAGCTGGGCCGCGAGCAGCGCCGCCAGCACGCCGGCATGCACGAGCACGGCCCGGTCGGTGAGCCAGGCATAGCGTCGCAAAGGCAGGGCGGTTCCGATGCGGCTCACCGCGCCGCCTCGCCGAACAGGCCCTGCGGGCGCACCACCAGCACCAGGGCCACCAGCAGGGTCGCCAGGATCTTGGCGAGCGTGGGGGAGAAGAACGCCGAGACGATGCCGTCGCTCAGGCCCACGATCACGGCGGCCACCAGGGTACCCAGGATGCTGCCGAGCCCGCCGATGATGACGACGATGAAGGAGAACAGCAGCGGGTCGAGCCCCATCAGGTAATGCGCCTGGCGGATCGGCACGATCAGCACCGCGGCGACCGCGGCCAGCATGGCGCCCAGGGCAAACACGATGGCATAGACGCGGTCGACCGGAATGCCGAAGGCCTGCGCGGTCTCCCGGTCGTACTGGGTCGCGCGCATGACGAGCCCGAGCCGCGTGCGCGTGAGCACGAGCCAGGCCCCGAGGAGCAGCGCCGCTGACGCCGCGACCACCACCAGCTTGTAGCCCGACCAGCCGTACCAGGGCAGCTCGATGCGGAAGCTCACCGGGGGCGGCACCGGCTGTGCGACCGGCCCGAAGAAGGTGAGGGCGAGCTGCTGGATGATGTAGAGCAGGCCGATGGTCGCAACGATGGTGGCCTCCGGATTGTAGTCGATGCGCCTCAATACGGTGCGCTCGCACAGCAGCGCCACGGCGCCCACCACCAGCGGGGCGAGCACCAGCGCGAGGAGGAAGCCGAGAGCCGGACTGCCCGGCACGAGGCTCGAGAACCACCAGGCGAGCACGGCGCCCAGCATGAAGAATTCGCCGTGCGCCACGTTGACGACGCGCATGACGCCGAACACGAGCGACAGGCCGAGTGCCGTCAGCGCCAGGACGGCGGCCGACACCATCCCCTCCAGAACGGCGAGAAGCAGATGCGGTCCGAAGTCCACGGAGGTCTCGTTGCGTAGGGTGTCAATCGCGCGTCAGCGCGATTGCACCGATGCTCCCTCTCCACGGCCGACGCCGATGCTGGCGAGGTCGGCTCGGCGCAATCGCGCTCCGCACGATTGCGCCCTACAGCGGCATTTTCGTGTAGTCGGTGCTGTTCTCGTAGAGGCCGTCCTGGATCGAGGTGCGATGCACCACCTGGAGCTTCGCGCCGACCACCTGCGAGATGTTCTGGTGGCCGAACACCTGGTGCATCCGGCCGTTGAAGACCTTGTCGCCCTGCGGGTGCTCGTTGTTCTCGGGGATGGCGGTGATGGCCTCGGTGGCCTCGATCAGCTTGGCCTTGTCCTTGGGCGAGCGATAGCCGCTCGCCTCGACCGCCTGCTTGATGATGTAGAGCGTCTCCCAGCAGCCGAACATGTGCGCGTAGGTGGAGACATCCCTCGGATCGCTGACCGAGGCGCCCTCACTGTTGACGCCGACCTTCTCGCGGAAGAACCTGTCGTACGGCGACTGGTTGGCCTGGGCATAGCGCGGGAAGCCCTCCCAGAAGTAGGTGCCCTCCAGGAACTCCAGGCCGGGGCTGTTGAGCGGCACCGCCTCCAGCGAGTCGATGAAGCCGAAGATCTGCGGCCGCCTCTGCCCGAAGTGCTCGCCCAGCTCCTTGACGAAGGTCAGCACGCCCGGGCCCACCATCACGTGGTAGAGCACCTCGGTCGACGACGGGATCCTCGGGAAGTACTTGGTGTAGGAGGTTTCCGTCGGCGGGATCGGGATCAGCTGCACGACCTCGCCCCCGCGGGCCTTGATGGCCGCCGAGAAATAGTCGCGGTGGTCGTGGCCGAAGGCATAGTCGGGGAAGATCATGGTGATCTTCTTGCCGAGCCGGTCGGCCATCCACGGCGCCATCGAGGAGACCTGCGAGCGCACATCGGTAATGCCGGGCTGGAAGGTGTAGCGGTTGAGCGCGCCCGAGGCGACGTGATAGCCCTCGCTCACCACGTAGTAGGGCAGCTTCAGTTCCCCCGCGCGCGGGGCGGCGCCCATCACCACGTGGCTGAACAGCGTACCGAAGGCGATGTCGACGCGGTGCTGGGCGGCGAATTTCTCCACCACCTCGGCGCCGCGCTTGGGATCGGTGCCGTCGTCCTCGGCGATGATCTCGACCTTGCGCCCGGCGATGCCGCCCCGGGCGTTGATCTCGGCCGCGGCCGCCCTGGTGGTGCGCTCATACCAGCGTCCGTAGGCGGCGCCGATGCCCGTGCGATGCACCTGGAAGCCGAGCCGCAGCGGCTCGGAGGTCTGGGCCTCGGCATAGCGCACAAAGCCCGGGGCGAGCTGCGCCGCCGCGGTTGCGAGGCCAGCGGTGCCGAGGCCCTTGAGCGCGGCGCGGCGCGAGACGGCGGCGGCGCGCCTCGACGCCGCTGGGCTGTTCCTGGCATTCTTCATGGCGATATCCCTTCTGTTGCGGCCGGGCCGGCGTTCTGCGTCCGATCGGCCAGATCCCATCCAGCGTTATCTTGGTCGCATAAGCTCGGCGAGGTGCGACTTCCACAGGGCCGCCTGCATATAGGTGAAATGGCCGTGGGTGTTGGGTCCGGCCGGCACGAGCACGTAGCGCGCGTTCGGGATGCGCTCGATGGCGCGCTCCATCACGCCCAGCTCCGGCGCGTTCACCTCGTCGTCGGCGAAATTGACGGCGAGGAGCCTTGCCTTGATCTTCGACAGGTGCGGTGCCGGATCATAGTCCATCACGGCTTCGGTGGCGTAGAGCCGGTCGTTGGCGTCACCCTTGCGCGCCCGCTCCACGAGCTTCTGGTAGAGCGCGTCGCCGTCCTTCAGGGTCGGCGCCATCTGCTGGAGCTGCACCACGCTCTCGGTCATCAGGAACGCGAACGGCGCGGTCAGCACCCAGCGGGACGGGTTCTTGTCGTAGTCGCCGTTGTTCCATTCGGGGTCGTTGCGGATCGCCTCGATCGCGATCCGCCGGTACAGCCAGTTGCGCCCGCTGATGGCGCCGGGCTGGCTGGCGATCGGCAGCAGCGCATCCATGAAATCCGGATGCAGCCCGCCCCACATCCACGTGTGCATGCCGCCCATCGAGGCGCCGGCCACCAGCCGCAGGTGCTTCACGCCGAGCCCCTCGGTGAGCAGCCGGCGCTGCGCCTCGATCATGTCGTGGTAGCGATAGTGCGGGAATTTCGCGCGCAAGCCGTCGCTCGGCTTGCTCGATCCGCCGCGGCCGATGCCGTCGGGAAGCACGATGTAGTACTGCGTCGCATCGAGCGGCTGGCCCGGTGCGAACAGCTCGTTCGCCAGCGACGGCGTGAGCCACATCCTGCCGGTGCTGCTGGTGCCGTGCAGCAGCAGCACGGCGTTGACGATCTCGTCCGCGGCATTGCGCTTCGGCGTTCCGAGCGTGGTGTAGTGGAGCTTCAGCTCGGGCAGGACCTCGCCGCTGGCGAAGCGGAGCTCCTTGATGGCGAAATCGCCCTCGCGCTGGCCCGGCCAGCTGGTCTGCGCCGGCGCGGACGACAGACTCATGAGGAGGCACACCACGGTGAAGGCAAGGCGTCGCATGAGAAGTCTCCGGGGCCGTCGCGAGGCGATATGCCGGCGGGCGCATGGCCGGCGAGGATAGGTCGGGAACGCCGCTTGTGCCATAGCTTGCCCGCGCCGCGCGTATTCTTCTTGCCGTTGGCTGTCACGGCCGTGGCGAGGACGCTCACCGTTTGATCCTGCAGCGTGAGTGCGGCGTCGACAATCAAGCCTCGTGCCAGGTAATCCGCGGCGCGCTTGCGCCCCGCCGCCAGCGCCGCCAGCACAGCACGCCGCGGCAGCTCGCCGACCGAGACGGTGACCAGCCGATTGCCGAGGTCGCTGTCGGGGTCGAGAGCCGAGGCGGGCCGGCGGATGATGGCGGGATGGTCGATATCGACGGCGTTGGCGACCAGCGTTGCGGCGGCGTCGGCAATTGCGGCGTTGGCGGCCAGCACCGTGACGGATTCGGCAATGCCGAGCGAGAATGAGCGCCCGCGCGCGCCCGAGGTGGCGATCCCGCCGATGCCGTCGCCGTGGTGGATGCGCACGGCTCCGTTGAGCCGCGGCACCGGCCCGCGTCCGAAGCCGCCGGCAACGCCGATGTCGAGCGCCGCGCCGGGCGCGCAGTGGATGGCGATGTCGCCGCCGTCGTTGACATAGGCCCGCTCCAGCTCCGCGGCATGCAGCATGACCACCATCAGCTCGTCGGCGACGGCGCCGGCCACGGCTGCCATCGGCGTGACGAACACATCGGCGAACGGCGTGCAGGCCGCCGCCATGCGCCTCCCGACCGGGCTCTCGGGCGGCTCCGCCGACCCGATCTGCGCCCGCAGGCGCGCAAGCTCACGGCAAAGCTCCGGCAGGATATCCGCGAACCGCGCGGCGGCGGCCCGATAGGCGGCTTCGAGCGCAGCCGGCCCGCCCCAGGCCCGCAGCACCACATCGATGGGGCCATGCGACAGATGCAGGCGGCCGCCGGACAGGCCACGGGCCTGCGGGCGATCGAATGCCGCCGCCGTCATCGCCCGCCCCCCGTGCCGGGCTCGAACGGCCACGGATTGTCGCCGCGCCAAGCCTCGATGCGCGCCTCGGGAGCGAGCGCTGCCAGCACCTCGGCGATCTGCACTGCATCGCCGGCGTGCCCGCCAAGCTGCCGATAGAGGGCAGCGGGCAGGGTGAACTCGATCGGCGCCACCAGCGCCGGCGTCGGCACGAAACCGAAGGAGCCCCTGGGCATGCGCGCCACGTCCACCATCACCGTGATGCCGCCGCCGGGCCAGACATAGACCGGCGCGCCGCCCATGGTGACGCGGGTCTCGCCCGCCGCCACCGAGCGCGTCAGCAGCACCGGGTTCTCCGTGACGCCCGCGCGCAGCGAGCCGCCCGCGCCTGCGACGAACAGCACCGTGCACAGCGAGGGCTCGCAGTTCTCGCCGATGCGCTCCACCACGCGGCGCACGGCCTCGGGCATGTCGGTGGGAACCGGGACCAGGCTCTCGTCGAGCACGCAGTAGAGCGCGTCCTCGCCGGTGGTGGAGGTCATCAGGAGGCGCAGGCCGGGCCTCGCCACCTTGGGGTCGATGTGGTGGATGATCTGCAGCGGGTCGGTGATGTCGGTGCCGCCCCAGCCGAGGCCGGGCGCGGCGACCTTAAAGTAGCGCCCCGGCGTCGAGCGGCGCCCGCGCACGCGGATGCCGGCCGGCGGCATGTCGAGCACGCGGCCCGCCTGATGCTCGGTCAGCACGCCGGTGATGTGGTCGTCCACCACGATCACCTCGTCCACATGGCCGAGCCACTGCCGCGCGAAGATGCCGATCGCCGCCGACCCGCAGCCGACGCGCATGCGCTGCTCGGGCTGCCCATCGACGATCGGCGCACGCCCCGCCTGCACCACCACCTCGTGCCCGCCGTCGATGGCGAGTGTCACCGGCTCGCCGGCGCACAGGCTGAGCAGCGTCTCGCAGGTGACGTTGCCCTCCCGCTTCGAGCCGCCGGTGATGTGCCGGACCCCGCCGAGCGACAGCATCTGCGAGCCGTACTCCGCTGTCGTGACATGGCCGACCTGCTCGCCGTTGGCGCGCACCGCGGCGGTCTCCGGGCCCAGATGCCGGTCGGTGTCGATCTTCACCTTGACGCCGCAGAAGCTGAAGATGCCCTCGGTCACCACGGTGACGGTATCGACGCCCTCGTGCTCGGCCGACACGATGAAGGGCGCCGGCTTGTAGTCGGGATACGTCGTGCCGGCGCCGACGCCCGTGACGAACGTGCGCTCAGGATCGAGCGGCCGGCCGTCCCAGTTGGCGTTGGCAAAGGCCACCACGTTGCCACCGGCATCCACCGTCCGCTCCAGCAGCAGCACGGGGTCGACGCGCACCAGACGGCCACCCGCGTTGGCATAGCGGTCGCAGGCACCGGCGCGGCCGGGGCGGATGCGGCACAGCACCGGGCAGGCGTCGCAACGGATGACGCCGCCGTCCTCGGCGGCGCCGAGCTGCCGCGACCGCCCCTCGGCGGACAGTCTCTCTGCGGCGGACGGCTTGTCGGCGGCGGTCATGCGGCGCCCTCCTCGGCCCGCAGCGCCGCCCACAGGCGGTGCGGGAGCACGGGAACCCGCCGAAGTGTAGCACCGGTCGCGTGCCGGATGGCACCCAGGATGGCCGGCGGCGTGGCGATCAGCGCCGGCTCGCCGACGCCCTTGGCGCCGTAGGGCCCGGTCGGCTCGGCCTCCTCGATCAGATGGATCTTGACTGCGGGCATGTCGCCGACGGTCGGGATCAGGTAGTCGTGCAGGTTCTCGGTGCGGCCGGGCAGGTACTCCTCCATCAGCGCCATGCCAAGCCCCTGGGCGATGCCGCCGTGAATCTGGCCCTCGGTCAACGTCGGGTTGACGGCGCGGCCGACATCGTGCGCGGCCACGATAGCGAGCACCTCGACCGTGCCGAGCCGCATGTCGACCTCCACCTCGGCCGTCTGCGCCGCGAAGCCGTAGGTGCCGTAGGGGCTGCCCTGGCCGTTGGCGTCGAGCGCGGTGGCCGGCGGGTCCCAGGTGCCCACGCCCTCCAGCACCGCGCCTGCGGCATCCGCCTCCAGCGTGGCGAGATCGATGGAGCGCGACGCCTCGCCGCCGGCGATGGCAAGCCTTGCGCCGTCGAGCGACAGCACCGCATCGGGGCCGGCGTTGGCAAGCGTCAGGATCTTCGCCCGCAGGCTCTCGCCGGCGAGCCGTGCGGCATTGCCGGAGACGTAGGTCTGGCGCGAGGCCGAGGTCTTGCCCGCATCGAAGGTGAGGTCGGTGTCGCCCACCACCATGTCGAAGCGCTCCGGCGCCAGCCCGAGGGCGTCGGCGGCGATCTGCAGGAGCACCGTGGATGAGCCCTGGCCGATATCCACCGCGCCGTTGAAGAAGGTGAGCCGGCCGTCCCGCCCGAGCGTGATGCGCAGGGTCGAAGGATTGGCCGCCGCGGTGTTGCCGCAACCGTACCACATGCAGCCGATGCCGACACCGCGCCGCCGTCGGCCCGCCGGCGCAGATCCATTGAAGGCGGCGACGCGGTGGAGCGCCGCGTGCCAGTCCGCCTGCAGCGCGTCGAGGCACGCGGGCAATCCGGCGGAGCGGTCGAGCCTCTGGCCGCTGGGCGTCGTGTCACCGTTGCCGATGGCGTTGATGCGGCGGATCTGCCAGCGATCGAGTCCGAGCTGCCCGGCGAGGTCGTCGAGCAGCGCCTCGTGCGCGATCGCCGCCTGGGGCACGCCGAAGCCGCGGAACGCACCTGCCGGGGTCTCGTTGGTGTAGACGGCGCGGGCGCGGTTGCGCACGTTCGCCACCTTGTAGGGGCCGGAGCCGTGCACGGGCACGCGGCCCGCCACCGTCGGCCCCCACGAGGCGTAGGCCCCGGTGTTGAAGTCGCCCTCCAGCTCATAGGAGATGAGGCGCCCGTCGCGGCCGGCCGCGGCGCGCGCCCACAGCCTGGCGGGATGCCGCTTGGTGGTGGAGGCCATCGACTCCGTGCGGGTATAGACGATCCTCACCGGCTTGCCCGTCACCCGCGCCGCCACGGCGAGGAGCGGCTGCACCGACACGTCGAGCTTGCCGCCGAAGCCGCCGCCGCACGCGGTCGGCCTGATGCGCACCTTGGAGGGCTCGACGCCGAGGACGCGCGCCGTCGCCTCGCGGTCCATGTAGGGCGCCTGGGTGCAGCAGCTCACCTCCACCCTGTCTCCGATGGCCACGGCCCAGCCGGCCTCCGGCTCGATGTAGGCGTGCTCGACGAAGGCGGTCTCGAACCGGCCCTCGGCCACCGCGGCCGGCTTCGGCCGCGCCGCATCGACGTCGCCGCATTGCAGGAAGCCCTGCGCCAGCACGTTGTCCGGCCTGCCGGCGTGGACAGCCGGCGCCCCCGGAGCGCGCGCGGCCTCGACGCCGATGAGCGGCGTCTCCACCTCCCACGCAATCGGCAGCTCGGCATCGCTCAGCGACTCCATGGCCTCCCTGGTGCCGACCAGCGCCACGACCGCCTCGCCGCGAAACCGCACCTGCCCCTCCGCCAGCACCGGCTGGTCGCGCGTATGCGCGAAGATGCCGAAGCGGTTCTCTCCGGGCACGTCGCGATGGGTGAGGATCGCCTCCAGCCCCGGCGTCGCCGCAACCACGGCGTCGAGGTCGCCCAGCGCGAAGCTCGCGCGCGCATGCGGCGAGCGCACGACGCGCATGACGAGGGCGCCTTCGGGGGCGTCGTCGGCCCCGAACCTGTCGGTGCCCGCGACCTTGGGCCAGCCGTCGACCCGGGCCATGCGCGCGCCAACAGAGGGGGTCAGACCCCTCGTCTCCAGCGGCGCGGCTAGCACAGGACGGTCGGCGCGAGGGGTCTGACCCCCGGCGACCCCGACGACAGCCATCACCGCCTCGACGATCTTGAGATAGCCGGTGCAGCGGCACAGCACGCCGCCCAGCGCCTCCTCGACCTCGGCACGCGACGGCGCCGGGTTGCGCGACAGGCAGTCGACGGCGGCCATCAGCATGCCCGGCGTGCAGATGCCGCACTGCGCCGCCCCGTGCGCAAGAAACGCCTTGCGCAGCCGGTCCGTCAGTCCGCCGGGGCCGGACCCTTCAACGGTGTGGATTGCCGCCCCTTCTGCCTGCGCGGTGGCGATGAGGCAGGCACACACTTGCGCGCCGTCGAGCAGCACCGTGCAGGCGCCGCAATCGCCGGCGTCGCAGCCGATCTTGGTGCCGGTGAGCCCGAGCCGGTCGCGCAGCGTGCCGGCAAGGCTCGCGAACGGATCGACCGCGACCGCGACGGCCTCGCCGTTGACGGTCAAGCGGATGTTCGCTGCTAGCTCGCGTGACTCGTCGAGGATTCCGACGGGACGCTCCCAACCTGCGCCGACCGGATTCCCCTCCCCGCAAGGGGGAGGGGAGGAGCGCGGACCGCCGCCGCTCCCCGATTCAAGCACCGGCTTCCTCGCAGACGCGCGGACAATTCCGGCGAGCAGGTCACGCACCACATCGACGGCGGCTGCGGCGCGGAAGGCGCCGCTGGCACGCACGTCGTCGATCGGTGCCAGCGGGGCGAATTGGCTAGCCTCCACCAGATCGGGCGCCGCGGCCAACGGCTGGCCCAGCAGCGCCTGCTCCAGCTGCTCCAGCCGTTGCGCCACCGCCGAGCACGCGCCGACCGCAACACGCGCGTGCGTGACCATGCCGGCCTCATCGGCCGCGAGCACGGCGGCGCCCATGACGATGGAGATCACCAGATAGCGCCGTGCGCCCAGCTTGGCGAAGTCGCCGCGGGCGCCGGCCGGCGGCCTGGGAACCAGGATCGCCGTCACGATCTCGTCAGGCCCGCACACGGTGCGGCGGTAGCCGTCGATGAACGCGCGCAGAGGCACGACGCGCCGGCCGCGCGCGCTCGCAAGCTCCACCTCGGCATCGAGCGCGAGAAGGCAGGGGATGCCGTCGCCCGCGGGCGAGGCGGTGCAGACGTTGCCGACCAGCGTACCTCGGTTCTGCACCTGGAGGCCGCCGATCCCGCGCGCGGCCTTCTGGTAGCCGGCGAAGGCCGGCGGCAGCGGCGTGCGGCGCATCTCGCTCCACGTGGTGAGCGCGCCGAGGCGGAAGCGGTCCTCTTCCTCCACGATGCCCCTCAGCTCGGCGACGGCGCCGATGTCCAGGATGTCGTCGCGGCGCATGTCACCCCATCCGACCCTGTTGGCGCGGGCCGGATAGACATCGGTGCCGCCGGCCAGCACCGTCACCGGCTGGCGCGCGCGGATCGCCAGCGCTTCGGCGAGGCTCGCGGGTCGGAAGTAAGCCGCCACCACCCCTCCTACTCCGACCCACCCGTCATCCCGGCCCATGGAATCCCTTGGGCGATGCGAGCCAAAGGCGAACCGCGCTCCGATCCGGGACCTCGTGAAGGTTCCGACTCGTTGCCCGAGGTCCCAGCTGGCCTCCCCCGGCGTGCGCCGGGTTCGGCTTCCGGGATGACGGGTATGTGCCGCAGGCGCTCGGTCTCCGCCATATCCACCTCGCCGTCGGGCCGCAGCGCCACGCCGAACAGGTCGCGCACCTCCTCGCGGCCCCAGTAGCCGAGACGAACGTCGCGCGCGACGGCCTCGGGATCGCGGGCAAACGGGTCCCCGTAGCCGCCGCCACCCGGCGTCATCACCTCCACCCGGTCGCCGGCCTGCATGGCGATGCCCTGGTCCTTGGAGAGGTGCTCCGGCACCGTCACCGTGCCGTTGCGGTGGATGCGCACCACATTGGGCGCGCCGTCGGCGCCGCCGAGCACGCCGGGCGGCCCGAAGCGGCCGTGGTCCATCACGAACGAGGCGCGCGCGTCGCCGCGCAGCAGCTCCACCTCGTAGTGCACGCCGAAGCCGCCGCGCCGCTCGCCCGCGCCGCCCGAGCCCTCGCGCAGCGCGAAGCGGTGGTACAGCACGGGGAAGTACTGCTCCATGACCTCCACCGGCGGCGTCTTGGAGATGCCGATGGTGGAGCAGCCGTTGGCGAGCCCGTCGTGGTCGGCGTTGCCGCCGTAGCCGCCGCCGGAGATCTGGTACATCACATAGCCTGCGCCCTTGGCCGGGTCGAAGCCGCCGAGCGCGAAATTGCCCGACGAGCCGGCCGGCGCAGCGGTGACCTTGTCGGGGATGGCCTGCACCAGCGCGAGGAACACGGCTTCCGCGATCCGCTGCGACACCTCGGCCGCGCAGCCCGACACCGGCCGGGGATAGCGCGCATCGAGGAACGTCCCCTCGGGCCTTTCGATCCTCAGCGGCTCGAAGGCGCCGGCGTTGAGCGGGATGTCCGGGAAGATGTGGCGCATCGCCAAGTAGACCGAGGAGTAGGTGGTGGCGACCACCGAGTTCATCGGCCCGCGGCAGGGCGGGGAGCTGCCGGAGAAGTCGAAATGGAGCACCCCGTCCGCCTTGCTGACGCTGAGTGCAATGCGAAGCGGCTCGTTGACCACGCCGTCGGAGTTGACGAAGGCCTCGGACTTGTAGGTGCCGTCGGGAATCTGGGCGATGGTGCTGCGCATCAGGAGTGCCGCCTTGGCGCGCATCTCCGCGATGGCAGCCGTGATCGTCTCCAGCCCGTAGCGGTCGAGCAGGCCGGTCAGGCGCCGCTCGCCGACATGCAGCGCGGCGGCCTGGGCCTTGATGTCGCCGATGCGCTGGTCGGCGACGCGCATGTTGGAGCACAGGATCGCGTAGATCTCTGCATCCATGGCGCCGCGCTTGAAGAGCTTGACGGGCGGGAGCCGGAGCCCCTCCTGCTCGACCTCGGTGGCGTGCGCCGAGAAGCCGCCCGGCACCATGCCGCCGACATCGGGCCAGTGGCCGGTGTTCTGCAGCCAGCAGTAGAGCTCGCCGCCGTAGTAGAACGGCAGGGCGAAGCGCACATCCATCAGGTGCGTGCCGCCGAGGTAGGGATCATTGACGATGTAGATGTCGCGGGGCTCGGGCGCCCCGGCCTTGCCCTCGCCGATCAGCCGGATCAGCTCGGCGGTGGAATACTGCATGGTGCCGACGAACACCGGCAGACCCAGCTCGCCCTGGCTGATGAGCGCGCCGGTGTGGCGGTCGTAGATGCCCGAGGAGCGGTCGTCGGCCTCGGCGATCACCGGCGAGAACGCGGAGCGCGAGAAGGCCAGATCCATCTCGTTGCAGACCTGCTGCAAGCCCGCCTGGATCACGGCAAGCGTGAGGGGATCGACCTCGGTCATGCCGTCTCGATGGGGTCAGACCCTGCGGGTCTGCCCCCATTGCTCCAACGCCGGTTGCGGTATGGGGTCAGACCCGCAGGGTCCGACCCCTGTCCAATCGCCTGGATCAGGGCCCTGGTCATGCCCCCCTCCCCACCGTGATCCGCAGGTTGCCGATCTGGTCCACCACCGCGACGGCGCCGGGCTCGACCACCGTGGTGGCATCGACCTGCTGCACCACGGCCGGCCCTTCGATGCGGTCTCCCGGCCGCAGCCGGTCGCGGGCATGGATGGAGGCCGATTGCCACCGTCCGTCGGCGTACAGATCGCGCTCGCCGATCAGCGCCGGCCCGTCGCCGGTGCCCGCAAGCGTCGCCAGCGCAAGTCCCCGCCGCTTGCCGATCACCGAGGTGACCAGGTTCACCAGCACGGCGCGGATCTCGGGCAGGCGCACGCGGAAGCGGGCAAAATAGGCCTCCTCGAAGGCCGCCTGCAGCGCCTCGCGGCCGATCGCGGGCGAGGGAATGGCGACGCGGATCAGATGGGTCTGGCCGCGGAACTGCATGTCGGCGCCATGCAGCACCACCGTCTCGACGATCTCGTCGCGCTCCGCCGCGTTGATCGCCTCGCCCTGGGCGCGCTGGGCCTCCAGCGTCGACTTGACGAGGCCCATGTCGAGCGTGGCGAGCGGCGCGTTGACGGTGTTGACGAGGTCCTGGCGCAGATCGGCGACCAGGCAGCCCAGCGCATTGGTGAGCCCCGGCCGCGCCGGCACCAGCACCTCGGGGATGCCCAGCTCGCGCGCGATCGCCACGGCATGCAGCGGCCCCGCCCCGCCGAAGGCGAACAGCACGAAGTCGCGCGGATCGTAGCCGCGCGACAAGGAAACGAGCCGGATGGCGCCGGCCATGTGGGTGTTGGCGAGCGTGAGGACGGCGGCGGCGGCACCCTCGATGGAAAAGCCGAGCGGCCCGGCCAGCCGGTCGCGGATGGCGGCGCGCACCGCGTTCACGTCCACGGCGCCCTCGACGGCCGTCAGCCCGGCGGGATCGAGCCGGCCGAGCACCAGATTGGCATCGGTGATGGTGGGCTCGCTGCCGCCGCGCCGGTAGCAGATCGGCCCCGGCGTCGAGCCGGCGGACTCCGGGCCGACCTTCAGCACGCCGGCCGCGTTCAGCGACGCGATGGAGCCGCCGCCGGCGCCGACCGAGCGCACGTCCACCATCGGCACGTGGATCGGCAGGCCGTAGTCGATGGCAAGCTCGGAGGACACCTCCGGCACACCGCCGTGGATCAGCGCCACGTCGGTGGAGGTGCCGCCCATGTCGTAGGTGATGGCATTGGCAAGGCCCGACTGGGCGAGCGTGGCTGCCGCCGCGATCACCCCCGAGGCCGGCCCGGACATCACCGTCTTGGCCGCATCCCGGGCGACGAGGCGCGAGGAGACGGTGCCGCCGTTGCCGTTCATGACCAGGAGGTCGCGCGCAAAGCCGCGCGCCTCCAGCTCGCCCTGCAGGCGGCGCACGTAGCGGTCGAGGATCGGCTGCACCGCGGCGTTCACGGAGGCCGTGGTGCCGCGCTCGTACTCACGGTACTCGGAGAGCAGCTCGTGGCCCAGCGTGACGTAGCCGTTGGGCCACAGCGCGCGCACGATCTCGCCCGCGCGCAGCTCGTGCGCCGGGTTGGCATAGGCGTGCAGGAAATGAACGACGACGCTCTCGCAGCCCTTCTCGAGAAGGGCACGGGCGGCTGCAGCGACGGCGGCCTCGTCGAGCGGACGCAGGACATTGCCTTGGGCGTCCATGCGCTCGCCGACCTCGATGCGGCGGTCGCGGGGAATGAGCGGCTGGAACACGCCGGTCATGCCGTAGGGCCGCGGCCGGGTGCGGCGGCCCAGCTCCAGGGTATCGCGGAAGCCGGCGGTGGTGATGAGCCCGACGCGGGCGATCTTGCGCTCCAGAATGGCGTTGGTGGTGGCTGTCGTGCCGTGGATCAGCAGGTCGAGATCTGCGGGCGCGACGCCGGCCACGGCGATCGCCGCCAGCACGCCGTCGGTCTGGTTGGGGAGGGTGGTGAGCACCTTGCCCAAGCGCACCCTGGACCCGTCCGGGCCCGTCTCGTGAACCAGGATGTCCGTGAAGGTGCCGCCAACGTCGATGCCGCTGACGCGGCGCCAACGCGGCTGCGCGGCAACCGACCCGGCCCCCGTAGAACCCAACGGCGCCACTCCCTATGACGCGATGACGCGCCCAGCCTGCGATCTCCCCGTATTAAGGCAACAGGGCAGCATGGCAATAGGGCAGCATGGCAATAGGGCCTGCTGCCCTAGTTGAAGTGCATCCCGCCATTGACCTGGATCGTCTGCCCGGTCAGGTAGGGATTGCCGATCACCATCAGCACGGCCTGCGCCACCTCCTCCGGCAGGCCGAGGCGGCCCAGCGGCACCTTGGCCGCGGCCTCGGCGGGCGCCGGGAGCATCTCGGTGTCGATCAGCGAGGGGGCCACCGCATTGACGGTGATGCCCTCCTTGACCAGCCGTGCCGCATAGCCGCGCGTCAGCCCCTCCATGCCCGCCTTGGAGGCGTTGTAGTGGAGGCCCACCACCCCCGCACCGCGGGCAGCGCCCGAGGAGATGTTGACGATACGCCCCCAGCGCTGCCGGCGCATGTGCGCCAGCACCGCCTGGGTGCAGAGGAAGGCCGACTTCAGGTTGACCGCGAGAGTGAGGTCGAAGTCGGCCTCGGTGAGCTCCTCGAGGCTGCGGTGCAGGGCCACGCCGGCATTGTTGACGAGCACGTCGACGGGGCCCAGCTCCCCTGCCACGGCCGCAGCCATGGCCGCAACCGCCCGTCCGTCCGAGACATCGGCCTGCACCGGCATGGCCTTGCGGCCGAGCCCCCGGATGGCAGCGGCGACGCCATTCGCCGCCTCCGCGCGCTGCCTGTAGTTCACCGCGACGCTGGCGCCGGCCTCGGCGAGTGCAAGCGCCACCGCCTTGCCGATGCCGCGCGCGGCCCCGGTGACGAGCGCGCAGCGGTTGCTCAGATCGATCGTGCTGGACATCTCTTCGCCTCTCCGCCGGTCCTTCTCGCGCCCTGCACCCCACCTCGACAGAAGCTCGAATCACTCATACTCCCGTCCGCAGGAGACAGGCACCGCACGCGCCGAGCGCCCATTGGAATCGAGCCTCTATCTTCCGGTCAAGCGCTACCTCGAGAAGCTCGGCTACGAGGTCAAGGGCGAGGTCTGCGGCTGCGATCTGGTGGCGCTCGGCGAAGGCGCACCGCCGGTCGTGGTGATCGGCGAGCTGAAGCTCGCCTTCACCCTGGACCTGGTGCTGCAGGCGGTCGACCGCACAACCGCCAGCGACGAGGTCTGGCTGGCGGTACGCGCATCGCGGCGCGGGCGCGGGCGGGAGAGCGACCCGCGCGTGCGCAAGCTCTGCAGGCTCCTGGGCCTGGGGCTGATGTCGGTCTCAGCGTCCGGCAGCATCGAGGTCCTGGTCGAGCCGGTCCCGTGGCGGCCCCGGCGTGATGCCAGGCGCCGCTCGCGCATCGTCGAGGAGCACCGCCGGCGCCGCGGTGATCCCTCCGTGGGCGGCAGCACGCGCCAGCCCATCATGACGGCCTATCGCCAGCAGGCGCTGGCGTGCGCAGCCGCATTGGAGGCGGGACCTGCGCGGCCGCGCGAGCTGAAACCCGGGCTGCCCGATGCACCGAAGATCCTGCTCAGGAATGTCTACGGCTGGTTCGTGAGGGTCGAGCGCGGGATCTACGCGCTCTCCGACGGCGGCAAGGCGGCCCTGGTGCGATGGAAGACCCCATGACCCGGAAGTAGCCATGGGGTCCCGCCGGTACGCGGCCGGTTGGAGCGCCGCCGCCGGCGCGGGGGCTAGGCGGCGTCCGCCTCGTTCCCTTCCATGCTCCGCAGCCGCTCGATGTCGAGCAGACGCACGCAGCTCGCCTGAGGCAGCTCGATGAGGCCGAGCATCCTGAGCTTGGTGAAGGTGCGGCTGACCGTCTCGATGGTGAGACCGAGGAAGTCGGCGATGTCGGTGCGCGTCATCGGCAGGTCGAAAACCTGCGGGTCCTGCCCCTTGCGCTGGTTGCGGCGGGAGAGCGCGAGGAGGAACGCGATGAGGCGCTCGCACGCGCTGCGCTGGCCGGTGGTGAGCAGCAGCTCGCGCGTGGCGGCCAGCTCGTTCGCCAGCGCCTCGTAGAGGCGGAAGCCGAGCCGCGGGTCCTGGCGCGCGATGTGGCTCAGCGCCGAGAAGGGCAGACAGCGCAGGCGGGTCGGCTTGATGGCCTGCGCATTGATCACATACTCGCCCTGCGCGCCGAGGCCGATGAAATCACCGGGATAGGCGAACCCGAGGACCTGGCGCCTGCCGTCGCACAGCACCTTGTAGAGAGCCACGGCACCCGTCTCGACCTGGTAGAGGTGGGTCGCCTGGTCGCCCTCGGCGAACACGAACTCCTTGGCCTCGACCCGGCGCAGCAACGCCTTGGCGAGGCGCTGATCCAGGCCGACAGGCTCGTCGCTATCGTGTCCAACGTACTTGAGGGAAGGCTCGCGGGTCAAAGCGGCGGTCGGTGTGGGTGACAGCATGATCTCTCTCCTCGTGTGCTATGTCCCCCACTAAACCTGCTTCACGTCGCCTCCGTTTCATCGCCCCGGTCATGAAATGTCAGAGTTTGTCGCAAGCCCGTGCGCCCGTTGCGCGGAACTCGGCTCCACAGACGCCCGCAAGGAGCGGCGCGGCGCAGCTCGGGCTTCGCCGCAGCCAGGAGGGGGCGGTTTCACCCGTCCGTGGGTGCCCGCGGCGCGCCCTCGGGGCGCGCCGTGCTCCCGTCCACGGCATCCAGGATGTCCACCACGTCATCGTCGCTCAGCTGGTGAAAATCGCGGTAGTGGAGGCCGATGGCCGTGAACGGGCGCGGCATCTCCAGGCAGATCACGTCGTCGACCTCGGGCCGCAGCCCCTCGATCGTCTCTGCGGGCGCAACCGGCACGGCGAGGATCAGCGCCCTGGGCTTGCGGCGCCGCAGCGCCTTCAGGGCAACGCGCACGCTGGCGCCGGTGGCAATGCCGTCGTCGACCAGGATCAGCGTCCTGCCCTCGAGAGGCACGCGGGGCCTGTCGCGCAGGTAGGCCTTGCGCCGCCGCTCGATCTCCGCCAGCTCGCGCTTTGTCGCCCGCTCCAGATAGTCGCGGCCGATCCCGCTCAGCTTGACGACATCCTCGTTGGTCACGAGCTCGGCGTCGCCGCCGTCGACCACCGCCGCGGCGGCAAGCTCCGGCTGGTAGGGCACGCCTATCTTGCGCACGAGCACGAGGTCCAGGGGGGCGCCCAGCACGCGCGCGACCTCGGCGGCAACCGGCACCCCGCCGCGCGGAAGCGCAAGCACGACAGGGTCTGTGAAATGCCTCTTTGCGAGAGCCTGGGCGAGCGCCCGGGCGAGAGCCTGCCCGGCCGTCCGGCGGTCCGCAAATGCCATGTTGATGCCTCGGTCCGCGGGAGACAACGGCGGCCGCACCGATGCGCAGGCCGCCAGTCCAACGCTCGGAACGCCCTCAGTCGTTCTTGCGGATCTCGATCTTGCGCTCCGACTTCACCGCCTCTGGCCGCTTCGGTGCGGTGATCGTCAGCACGCCCTTGTCGAAGCGCGCCTCGACCTGGCTGTCGTCGATCGTATCGGGCAGGCGCAACGTGCGCTCGAACGCGCCGAAGCTGCGCTCGGAGCGGTAGTAGGTCTCGTCCTTCTCCTCGCGCTCGTCCCTCTTCTCGCCCTTGATGGTGAGCATGCCGTTGGCGAGCGTGACGGTCACGTCCTTCTCCTCCACGCCCGGCAGCTCCGCCTCGATCACGAAGGCTTGGCCGTTCTCGCGCACGTCGAGCTCGGGCACGACCATCGATCCTGCGCCGCCGGCGCCGCCCGTGCGCCGCAAGGCGCTCGGCCAGCCGGTATCGAACCGCTCGAACATGCGGTCCATCTCGTCGCGCATCGCCGAGAAGATGTCGCGGGGACGCGACACCGAGGTCTCGGGCGACTTGGTCATCTCAGTCTTTGCCATCGCGCTTGCTCCTTCCTCTGCTTGATCCGCCCGCAGCGGGCTCGTCGGCCTGGGGCATGCCCGTGGATAGGGGGCCACCCGTTAACGAGCATTGATCGAAAGCAAACTCCTCGGGCTCATGGTTCCTCATTCAGCAATCCAGCAATCCGCCAATCGCGGTGCCGCGGCGGAGCCTATCGCCGCCTCGGGCCGCTGATGACTGCCGGCTCGCGCTGCAGGCGGGGCGCGGGTGCGCTGCGCCGCTCTTCCTGGTCAGAGGCGGCTTTCGCCAGACTCGCACGAAAGCCCGAGCTGCGACAGGCCTTCCTCCAGATAGTCGCCCAGCAGCGGCATTCCCAGGAGATAGCTGGCGGTGTGGCTGCCGTGGCTCACGTGCGCCCGCGCGGCCTCCTGGCGCAGCGTGGGCCAATCCTCGATGGTGTTGTCGTCCCGGCCCAGCCACGCGAGCGCGACGAGGTCGACCTGCTCGTCCTCCGAAAGGTCGGTGATGGCGGACGTGAGCTCCTCCAGAACCGGGTCGTCCGGGTGATCCTCGAGCACGGAGATCATGCTGTCGTCCGCCGCATTGGAGCCCTCGTCGGGGTCGGTGACGACGTCCTTGGCATCGAACTCGCGCGCCTTGACGATGATGAAGCACACGGTCTCTGGTTTCACGGTGAGGGAGGGCGCCTCGTCGTCCGAGCGCGCCTCCACTGGCGTCGATTGCTCGCCTGGCATTGCACGATCTCCGGCTGGCTGTCAGCTCTGGCCTTCTCTGGGGCGCGGCACGTGCGATAGCGCCGGTCGCGATGCGCCGACTTGACCTCAATCAATTTGCAGGCGCGCCCGAGGAGACCCGCCCGTCCAGGACAACGCATCGGTAACGTTAATGCTTCGCCAAGCGGGGTTTTTCCCTTGTGCTTTGCGGCTGCCCCTCGCCCTGGCCGGGGAGAGGGGAGCGGGCGGCGCTCGTGGCGCGGATGCCCTCTCAGCCGGGCCTCGCCCACACCATCCGCTACGCGACGCGCAGTCACCACCTCGCTGTTTCATCATTGTTCACCTTCGCGTGCAGCCGCTGTGGCACCGGCACGGCGATGCCGTTCATTTGCGCAGGATCAATGCGGCTCGCCGCCTGCCCGCCAAGATGCAAGCACCGAAGCAGCGCGCACATGCTCAAGGGAGAAGGCTCATGGACCACGGGGAGCGCCAGCTATGACGACGGGACTCGACGTGTTCGACACCACCCTCCAGCAGACCAATCTCTGGCTCAAGGACCTCATGCAGCGCCTCGGCACCGAGGATCGCAGGCTCGCCTACCGGGTGCTGAGCCGGACCCTGCATGCCGTGCGCGACCGCATCGGCCCGGACAACGCCGTGCACCTCGGAGCGCAGCTGCCCATGCTGGTGCGCGGCTTCTACTATGAAGGCTGGCACATGGCCGGGACGCCCACCAAGGAGCGGCTGACGGAGGACTTCCTGGAGCACGTCAACTGCCACGTCCTGCGCGGGCTGCGCCTCGATCCCGAGAAGGCCGTTCGCGCCGTGTTCGAGGTGCTGTGCGACAGGCTCGATCCGGGCGAGATCGAGAAGGTCATCAAGGTGTTCCCGCCCGAGCTGCGCAACCTGTGGCCGGCTTCGCGTGCTCTTGTGCTCCGCGAGCGTGGCAGCGCACCCGCGCAGTACCTGTGAAATCTGGTGCCATCTGGCCCAGGTTCTGTTCGGCGGCTGCACGCAAAGTGCGATCGAAGCCTCGCGCTGCCCGGTCTTCCTGGCGCACTGAGGTGAGCCGATGCGCGCAGGCCGCGCGGGCACAGCCCATTGATTCCCATCAAGGCGGATCGAACCCGGACCGGTAGCGTTTTGCAGGGGAGGGGACGAGCAGGAGATCCAGATCGGAGAAGTGCCATGAAGGTCAAGGATGTGATGCACAAGGGCGCGGAGTGGGTGACCCCCGAGACGGCGGTGTCCGACATCGCCCAGAGGATGCGCGATCTCGATATCGGCGCCATCCCCGTCGGCGAGAACGACCGGCTGATCGGCATGGTGACGGACCGCGACATTGCCTGCCGCGGCGTAGCCAACGGCCAGGACAGCGCCAGCCTCACGGCGCGCGACGTGATGAGCAAGGGCATCTTCTACTGCAACGACTCGGAGGACCTGGAGGACGCCTTGCGCATCATGGAGCAGAAGCAGGTGCGCCGGCTCCCCGTCATCAACGACAAGAAGCGCATGGTGGGCATGCTCAGCATCGGCGACGTCGGCGACGCGGCCTCGCACGAGCTGACCGGCGAGGTGGTGGCCGCGGTGTCCGCGCATCACGCCTGAGCCGCCCGAGCCGGCCTCCTCTCCGGCGTCCGGCGTCCGTTGCGAGCGGCTGGTGAGGGCTGCGCCGGCCGCTCGTCGCTCGAATGCAACGCGAGGGGAGAGTCATGCCGCAGGACGCACCCACCTGGCCTACGGGTTGATGCGCTGGGCGGGGATGGCGGTGCCGGCGCCAGAGGCATCCCTTCTGCCGGCACTGGGCCTGTTCCTCGCGTTCCTCCGTTGCGGGGCTGGGAGAGGAGCTGGGCTGGTGCGGCCATGCCATCGACCCGCTGCAGGAGCGCAGGGGCGCGCTCGGCGCGGCCATCTCCTCGGGCTCGTCTGGACGGCCTGGCACTTCATTGCGCTGCTGCAGGCGCGCCGGGCCCTCGCCTGGATCGCCTGGTGGTCGCTGGCTCCGCGTCATCGCCGTTTGGATTTACAACAACACCGGCAGGAGCGTACTCGCCGCGGCGTTGTTTCACGCCATGTGCAATGTGAGCTGGCAGCTGTTCCCGTGCACGCCTCGCGCTACGATCCGCGCTTTGTTGCGCCGATCGTCGCCATTGCCGCCGCAATCATCGCGTTTGATTGGGGACCGAGGACGCCGGCCCGCTGGTTCAGCGCCTGAGCGCACACCCATCGGCCGTCCTCCCCGACAACAGGCGTCCCGCGCTGGAATCGCACCATGGATGATGTCGCAGCCCGCAGTCTGAACGAGGTGGAGACGCTGCCCGCCCTGCTGCGCTGGCGGATCGCGCACACGCCACAAGGGCAAGCCTACCGCCACTTCGACCCGCGCACCGAGCGCTGGGTCTCCTGCAGCTGGCGGGAGTTCGCAGAGCTGGTGGAGCGCTGGGGCCGGGCACTGGACCGCGAGGGGCTCACCCACGGCGACCGCATTGCGATCCTCATGCCCAACGGCATCGAGCACGTCGCCATGGACCAGGCCGCCCTCTCGCGCGGCCTGGTGCCCGTGCCCCTCCATGCCATCGACTACCCGGAGAGCATCGTCTACATCCTCGAGGACAGCGGGGCCGCGCTGCTGCTGGTGGAGTCGCTCGATCGCTGGCGCAAGCTCGCCGCCGCCGACGGGCGCACGCAGGGGCTCGGGCGCATCGTCTGCGCGGCGATGGGGGACGGCGCCGACGCGGCCGACGATCGCGTCGTGGGCCTCGACCGCTGGCTCGAGGCTGCGGCTGCGCCGTCCGGGCCAAACGTGCCCGCGAGGGCCGAGGTGAAGCCGGGCGATCTCGCGGGCATCGTCTATACCTCGGGCACGACCGGGCGGCCGAAGGGCGTCATGCTCTCGCACGCCAACATCGTCGCCAACGTCAAGGCCATCCACCGCCGCGTCACCGCCGAGGAAAGCGACATTTTCCTCTCGTTCCTGCCCCTGTCGCACACCTTCGAGCGCACGGCGGGCTACTACTATCCGATCTCGATCGGCGCCTGCGTCGCCTTCGCGCGCTCCACCCAGCACCTGCCGGAGGACCTGAAGACTGTGCGCCCCACCGTCCTCGCCTCGGTGCCGCGCATCTACGAGCGGTTCTATGCCAGGATCATGGAGCACCGGGCATCGGCGAGCCGGCTGCAGCGCGCCGCACTGGACCTGACGCTCGCGGTCGGAGGGCGCCGCTTCGATGCGCGCCAGGGCCGCAGACCTGGGGTTGCGCTCACCGACCGGCTCATCTGGCCGATCCTGAAGCGGCTCGTCGCCGACAAGGTCGCGGCCCAGCTCGGCGGGCGCCTGCGCGTGGCGGTCAGCGGCGGGGCACCGATCGCCGAGCCGATCATCCGCCTGTTCCTGTCGCTGGGCCTCGACGTGCTGCAGGGCTACGGCATGACCGAGACCTCGCCGGTGGTCTCCACCAACACTCCCGAGGACAACGACCCGCGCTCGGTGGGCAGGCCGCTGGACGGCATCGAGGTGCGGATCGGCGCCAACGCCGAGCTCATGGTGCGCGGGCCCAGCGTGATGCTGGGCTACTGGAAGAAGCCCGAGGAGACGCGCCGGGTGCTCGAGCCCGACGGCTGGCTGCACACCGGCGACCAGGCGCGCATCGAGGCCGGGCGGATCTTCATCACCGGGCGCATCAAGGACATCATCGTCACCTCGACCGGCGAGAAGATTGCGCCCGCCGACCTGGAGACCGCCATCACCACCGATCCGCTGTTCGAGCAGGCCATGGTGATCGGCGAGCAGCGCCCGTATCTGGCGGCGCTGGTGGTGCTCAACGCCGCCGAATGGGCGCGCGCGCAGGGCGGGTCCGGAGGCGAGGCGAAGGGCGGGAGCGCGACCTCCGAGCGGCACCAAGCCAACCTCCTGCTGCGCCGCATCGCCGACGCCGTGAAGGGCTTTCCCGCCTATGCCACCCCGCGCAGGGTTTGGTGGACGATGGAGCCCTGGACCATCGCGGCCGGCCTGCTGACGCCGACCTTGAAGATCAAGCGCCTCGCCATGGCCGAGCGCTTCGCGGCCCAGATCGACGCACTCTACTCCCACGAGCGGCACCGCGAGGGTGCCGGCGTCGGTGCCCCTCAGCAGACGGAGCCCTCGCAGTAGGCGGACCCTCCCCCTTGCGGGGAGGGTGGCGCGAAGCGCCGGGTGGGGGTTCACAGGCACAACATCCGGTGTCGGGGTTCCCCCCACCCCTAGCCTCTCCCCGCACCCGCGCCGAAGGCGCGCAAGCGGGCTTCGCTCGCTCTGGCCCCTGCGGGGCCAGAGGGGAGGGGAACCCGTCGGCGCAAGTGGGAGGGTCCGAGCGCAACTCGGAGTCAATGCGAGAGCAGCACCGGCACGGGGGCATGGGCCAGCACGTGCCGCGAGACGCCGCCGAACACCAGCTCGCGCAGGCGCGTGTGGCCGTAGGCGCCCATGACCAGGAGGTCGGCGTCCTGGGCGATGAGGCGGGCGCAGATCTGCTCGCCCACGCTGTCGCCGGTCGCCTTCAGGCTGGTGATCGTCGGCTTGACGGCGTGGCGGGCGAGCGCATCCGCGAGGGCGCTCACGGGCAGGACATCCCCGCCGGGCTGCAGGAGCGTCCGCTCGGTGGCCTCGTGGATCGTCAGCAGCTCGACCTTTTGCGCGCCCTTCAGCAGCGGCAGCGCGTCGAAGGCGGCGCGCGCCGCCTCGCGGCTCTGGTTCCAGGCGATGACGACGCTCTTGGGCAGCGCCGAGGCGCGGTGCGCCTTGGGCACCACGATCAGCGGACGTCCGCTCTCGATCGCGAGCCGGCCGGGAAAGTCGAGCAGGCGCGACCGCTCCCAGTCCGGGTCGGCCTGATTGGCGATCACGAGATCGGCGGCCCGCGCCCGCGCCACCACAATCCGGGCGGGATCGGTGTCCTCGAAGGGAAGCGCGCGCCACTCCGCGACGAAGCGCTCCTTCTCGGTCAGGTCCCGGAAGATCGCCCCCAGCCGCTCCGCCTCCTCCTTCGGGCTCTCCGCGACCGCAGCGCCCGCGTCGGCGGCGGCCCGCGCCCGGCCCTCGCCCGCCGGATAGACGTGGAGGCCGACGAGCCGCGCATCGAAGACGCGCGCGATCTGCACGGCGTGCGACAGGGCCGACACCACGCGGCGCGCATCGTTCATGTGGACGAGGATGGTTCGGTAGGCCATGACGCGGGCTCCATCGGCTTTCCGGCGACTCTCGTCAAGCGACTCTCGCGCACCCCGGACCATTCCGGGGCCCGCGCTTCCTCAGCGGCAGATCAGGACCGGGACCGTGCTGTGGGTCAGCACGCGCACGGCCTCGCTGCCGAGCAGGAGCCGCGTGAGCCCGCGCCGGCCGTGCGAGGCCATCACGATCAGGTCGCAGCCGTGCGCCTTGGCGGCCTCGAGGATGCCCTCTGCCGGGTATTGATCCTTGGCGTGCAGCGTGGCGCAGGCGACGCCGAAGCGCCCGGCCGCCTCCGTGACTCCGGCGAGCACGCGCGCCGCCGTGTTGGCGGCCGCCTTCTCGTACTCGTCCGGGGGAAAGCCGAACGCCGCCTCTCCGGAGACCACTGCCGCCCACGGCTCGGTGGCGGTGACGGCGGTCGCCTTCGCTCCCAGGTGCTTGGCGAGCCGTGAGCCCGGCGTCGACCGCCTTGGCGGCGAGGTCCGAGCCGTCGGTCGCGATCAGTATGTGCTTGTACATTGTCGTCTCCGAAAACCCCGCCGGGGCTATGCGCCGACCACCTTGGGGAACAGGCCGACGTTGTCCTCGACCTTGCGCACGCCGGCGACGCCCTCCACCAGCACCCGCAGCGCCTGACGCTGCTCGTTGGAGTCGACCGCGCCCCACACCTCGACCACGCCGTCCTTCACGGCCAGGTTGACGAACGCCGTCTTGAGCCACGGCTGCGCCTTGATCGCGTCCCAGATCGCCTTCTGCAGGGCGCCGTTGTCCGGCCGCTCGGCCGTCGAAGCCGCCTTGGTCTCCGCCAGCTTGCGCACGATGTCGGCGCGGCCGATCATGCCCACGATCCTGCCTTTGGACGCCACCGGCACCTGGCGGATGCGGTGCGCGTCCAGCACGTCCGCCACCTCGGCCAGGAGGTCGGTCTGCTGCACGGAGACGACGTGGCGCGTCATGACGTCCTGGGCCTTGAGCCCGTGGCTCTTGACGTACTCGCGCGCCTTGGCGTCGGGATCGGCGAACACCTCGAGCCACCACTTGCGCCGCTTCTCGGTGCCGGTCTCGCTGCGGTGCGCAAGATCGGTCTGGGTGACGATGCCGATGAGTTGCTGCTCCCCGCTCGAGACCACCGGCACCGCGCTGATGCGATGGCGCACGAGGATTGCGGCGATCTCCCCCACCGTCGTGTCCGGACCGACCACGACCACATCCCGGGTCATGACGTCTTGCGCCTGCATGGCCTCTCCTCCAATGCGCCGAGAAACATCTTCGAGCATGATCGTCGCATCGGCCCTATATCAGCCTTGACCTGCGTCAACCGCTGGGCCCGACGCTGCGGCCTCGACGCCCCAGGCCGGCAGAGGAGCATTGGGAGCGTCCCATGGAGAAGCCCAACGCCCGCGGGAAGTCGGCGGCCTCGCTGCTGGCCGTCGAGGACACCGAGTTTCTGCTGCGCGACGAGCTGCGGGCGATCCGCTTCGCCCTGGAGTACGCCAAGGCCGAGCTGTACTTGCGCGACTGGGGCATCCGCTCGACCATCATCGTGTTCGGCAGCTCGCGCATTCCCTCGCCGGAGCAGGCGGAAAGGGCCGCCGCCGCAGCGGTGAGCGAGGCGGACCAGCAGCACGCCGCACGGCTGCAACGGCAGGCCGGCTACTACCGGGTGGCGCGCGATTTCGGCCGCATCGCCTCGGAGCGCGGCGGCGCGCTGGCTCCCAACAAGCGCTGGCGCGACAACGTGATCGCCACCGGCGGCGGGCCGGGCATCATGGAGGCCGCCAACCGCGGGGCGACCGACGCCGGCGCGCCCAGCATCGGCTTCAACATCAGCTTGCCGGAGGCGCAGGCGTCCAACCCCTACATCACCCCGGAGCTCGACTTCCGCTTCCACTACTTCGCCATGCGCAAGATGCACCTCGCCATGCGCGCCAACGCGCTGGCGATCTTCCCGGGCGGCTACGGCACCATGGACGAGCTGTTCGAGCTCTTGACCCTGCTGCAGACGGGAAAGGCCCCCATGGCGCCCGTGGTGCTGTTCGGCGAGGCCTACTGGCACCGCATCGTCGATTTCGACGCGCTGGCCGAGGAAGGCATGATCGCGCCCGAGGACCTCGCCCTCTTCGACTTCGCCGACGACGCCGAGGAGGGCTGGGAGAAGCTCGTGCGGCGCGGCCTCAAGGCCCATACACCCAACGCGCATCCGTAGCGTTGCATGCACCCGACAAAATTGACCGCTGGCGGCCACCTGGGCCGGGGGATACCAAGGGTGCCGGAGCGGGCCGAAGGCCACCGGGCGGCCTCCGCAGCCCTTCTGGCGGCCATTCTACCGGCGGACCTCGGGCGCTGGCCGTTGACGGCGATCAAAGCCGGCAGGGTGAACAATGGGCTAACGAGACGCGCTCAGTTGCACATCGCGCCGTGGGAACGTCCAATGGCCTACAAGACCATTCTGATACACTGCAATGATGCGCGCCGGATCAAGACCCTGCTGGCGCCGGCCGTCGCCCTGGCGGAGACCTTCCAGTCGCATCTGATCGGGTTGTCGGTGGTCCCTCCGGTGGCGATCATCTCGACCGGGGCGCCGCTCGGCCCGCCCGTCATCGTCGATGCTCATTGCGAGCTCTATCGCGCCGAGGACAACCCCGCCATGAAGGCGGCGTTCGAGGAGGCTGCGCGCGGGCGCGGCCTCGTCGCCGAATGGCGCGAGGACGATGCCGAGGCCTATGGCGTCGCCGACTGCGTGCTGCCGCAGGCCTTCGCCGCCGACCTCGTCGTCGCCAGCCAGACCGACCCGGAATGGCCGGGGACGGACCGGCTCGACATCGCCGACCGCCTCGCCATGGAGAGCGGCCGCCCTGTCCTGATCGTGCCCAACGCCGGCGTGCATCAGCGCGTCGGCGAGCGGGTGCTGGTGGCCTGGAACTCGCGGCGCGAGGCCGCGCGGGCGATCTACGACGCGCTGCCCATCCTGCAGCGTGCCAAGGAGGTCAGGGTCGTCTGGGTCAACCCGCAGTCGGAGCGCGAGCGCGCGCAGGACGTCCCGGCCGCCGACATCTGCCAAGCGCTGGCGCGGCAGCACGTCGACTGCGAGGCCGCCGAGCAGATCGCGCCCCGGGCCGGCGTCGGCGAGACGCTCCTCGGCTATGCCGAGGCGTGGCATGCGGATCTTCTCGTCATGGGCTGCTACGGGCACACGCGCCTGCGCGAGCTCGTCCTGGGCGGAGCGAGCCGGCATGTGCTCGCCCACATGGAGATCCCGGTGCTGATGTCGCACTGACCTCCGCAAGCGCAGGTTGAGCGATGCCTTATGCCTCCGATCAGGACTTGCCGGACACTGTGCGCAGGCCCTTGGGGGACATCTTCCGCAGCGCGTTCAATCGCGCCTGGCAGACCTACGGCGCACGCGAGCCCGCCCGCCGCGAGGAGATCGCCCACTCCGTCGCCTGGGCCGCCGTGAAGAAGCAGTACACCAAGGTCGGCGACACCTGGGAAGCGCGTCAGTAAGACTAGAACGTTCTCCGATTGATGCGCGGCGGTGCACCACCCGCTGAGCGGCCCGAGATCCCTCTGCATTTACGTCATCCCGGCGCCGCTCGTGAGCGAAGCGAGCGAGCGGGAGAGGCCGGGACCCATGCACCTGGGAGTTTGCTCTCGCGTCGGATCCTTCCGCATGCCGCCGGACGCCGCCAGCGATGAGATCGACGCCACGTTCAGGAACGGCGTGCTCAACATCACGATCCCCAAGCGCCAGCCCGCGGTGAACGGCGGCCGCAGAGTGGCGGTGCGGGCCGAGGTGAGCCCAATCGGCGCCCACGGACTCACGCCTTGATAGTGCCCAGCCTCGTGCTACTGTCAGCCATTCGATGTCGTGATCGCTGAGAGCGGATGCCAGCGGGGAGGCACCGGTCCCAGGGGGAACAGGAGCGAGGCTGATGCGGACGATTGGGCCGGCCGTTGCCGGCAAGGTGTGCGCGCGCCGGGAGCGGACACCGGCGCTTTTCCTGCTGTGCTCGACGGTCTTGGCTCTCGCGATCGTGATCGGCGGCCCGCCGGGCTCTGCGGCCGCCACGGTGCTCGACAACCTGCTCGGCTCGTGGGCCGGGACGGGGCAGATCCGCTACGACGACGGCGGCTCGGAGGGCATCAGGTGCAACGCCTACTACACGGGCAGCAACGAGCGGATCCGCCTCGCCATCCGCTGCAAGAGCGACAGCACCGAGGTCGAGATCCGCGGCCTGCTGTCGCGGCAGGGCGAGGCGCTCACCGGCACCTGGGAGGAGCGCACCTTCAACGCCTCCGGCGAGGCCAAGGGCCGCATCGCCGGCAACACGATGAGCCTGTCCATCAGCGGCGGCGGCTTCTCGGGGTCGATGTCGGTGGGCTATGCCGGATCGAAGCAGACCGTGACCATCAACACGCAGGGCATCAAGATGCGCAGCGTCAACGTCACCCTGAGCAAGAGCTGAGGCGGAGCGGGAATGGAGCGCACCGCGCACCCCCCTGCCCCGTCTGCCTGCACCCGGACACGAGCGTGTGACCCGGCTTGCAGCGAGCCGGCTCGCGCCCGTCTTGCGGGTGGCAGGGGGAAGGCGGTCCCCCATGGGTCCCGGAGGGAGACTTGACCGACGAGGCCCCGCTCAGCACCAGCGTCGTCGACGGCCGGCTGGTGCTGGTGGCCGCCGGCTCGTGGACGGCGGCCCACGCCCACGAGATCGAGCCGCTGATCGATGCGCTGCCTGCCCAGGCGTCGGGCGCGGGTGCGGTGTCGCTCGACATGCGCGGCGTGCGGGCGCTCGACACCTTCGGCGCCTGGCTGGTGGAGCGCCTGCTCCGCCATTGCCGCAGCCGCGGTCGCGAGGCGCAGATCGTCGGCCTGCCCGCGCACTATCAGGGCCTCCTCGAGAACGTGGAGGGTGCCAACCTCGAGGGGCCGCGGCGCCCTCCCAGGGAGGGCTGGCTGCTGGGGGCGCTGGTGCGGCTCGGGCGCCGGGCCGATGACCTGCGGCGCGAGCTGGTCCCGTTCCTCGACATGCTGGGGGCGCTGGGTATCGCGCTGGTGCGCACGGTGGCGCACCCGCGCTCGCTCAGGTTCACCTCCCTCGTGCATCAGCTGGACCGGGTGGGCTGGCAGGCCGTCCCCATCGTCCTTCTCATCACCTTTCTGATCGGCGCCATCATCGCCCAGCAGGGCATCTTCCACTTCCGCAAGTTCGGCGCGGACGTGTACGTGGTCGACATGGTCGGCATCCTGGTGCTGCGCGAGATCGGGGTGCTGATCGTCGCCATCATGGTGGCCGGACGCTCGGGCAGCTCCTACACCGCCGAGCTCGGCTCCATGAAGATGCGCGAGGAGATCGATGCGCTGCGCACCATGGGCCGCGACCCCGTCGAGGTCCTGATCCTGCCGCGCGTGATCGCCCTCGTGGTGGCGCTGCCGCTGCTCACGTTCCTGGGCTCCATGGCGGCGCTCTATGGCGGCGGCCTCGTCGCCTGGCTCTACGGCGGCATGAACCCCGACATCTTCATGGCCCGCCTCCAGGAGGCCATCTCGCTCACCCATTTCAAGGTGGGCATGATCAAGGCGCCGTTCATGGCGCTGGTGATCGGCATCGTCGCCTGCTCCGAGGGGCTGAGGGTCGAGGGCAGCGCCGAGTCGCTCGGCATCCAGACCACCTCCTCGGTCGTGAAGTCGATCTTCCTGGTGATCGTGCTGGACGGGGTGTTCGCCATGTTCTTCGCGTCGATCGACATGTGACCCGACATGACCGCTGAGCCCGAAGCCGTCATCCGCGTGCGCGACCTCGTCGTCGGCTTCGACTCCCACGTCGTGCTCGACCGGCTGTCGCTCGACGCATACCGCGGCGAGATCCTGGGCCTCGTGGGCGGATCGGGCAGCGGCAAGTCCGTGCTGTTGCGCACCATCATCGGCCTGTTGCCCAAGCGGCGCGGCACCGTGGAGGTGCTGGGCGTCGACCTCGACCGCGCCAGCGATGCGGAGCGGCGCGCGATCGAGCGGCGGTGGGGCGTCCTGTTCCAGCAGGGCGCGCTGTTCTCCTCGCTCACGGCGCTCGAGAACGTCGAGTTCCCCATGCGCGAGTATCTCGACTTGTCCGACAGGCTGCGCCGGGAGGTGGCGACCGCCAAGCTGGAGATGGTGGGCCTCGCGCCGGACGACGGCGCCAAGCTGCCCTCCCAGCTCTCCGGCGGCATGACCAAGCGCGTCGCGCTGGCCCGGGCACTCGCGCTCGACCCGGAGATCGTGTTCCTCGACGAGCCGACGTCGGGCCTCGACCCGATCGCCGCCCACGATTTCGACGCGCTGATCCGCACCCTGCAGCAGACGCTGGGGCTCACGGTCTTCATGGTCACCCACGACCTGGAAAGCCTCTATACCATCTCCAACCGCGTCGCCGTCCTCGCCGACGGCAAGGTGGTCGTCACCGGGCCGGTCGCCAGCATGCTGGCGTCCGAGCATCCCTGGGTGCAAAGCTATTTCGGAGGCAAGCGCGCACGCGTGCACGAGGCGCGGCTGGCGCCTCCCGTGAGCTGAGAGCCATAGAGCGATGGAAACCAAGGCGCGCTACGTCAGAATCGGGCTGTTCACCCTGGCGGTGATGGTGGCCGGCTTCCTGTTCGTCTACTGGCTGCACGGCGCCGGCGGCCTGCGGCGCCTCACCGCCTATCAGATCCGCTTCGAGTCTCCGGTCTCCGGGCTCCTCAAGGGCTCCGCCGTCGTCTTCAACGGCATCCGCGTCGGCGAGGTCACGGAGATCCGCCTGCACGCCGACGATCCCAAGCGCGTCACCGTCATGACCGCGATCGATCCCGCAACGCCCGTGCGCGCCGATACCCGCGTCGAGGTCGAGTTCCAGGGGCTGACCGGGGCGACAGTGATCGCCCTCAAAGGCGGCAGCGCGGCCTCGCCGCCGCTGACCGGGGCCGACGGCCAGCCCCCCGTTCTCGTCGCCAACGACGCCGCGACCCAGAGCCTGACGCAGGCGGCGCGCGAGGCGCTGCGCCGGCTCGACATGATCCTCGCGGAGAACGCCGAGCCCCTGAAGAGCACGCTCGGCAACCTCAACACCTTCTCGGCGGCGCTGGCGCGCAACTCCGACAAGCTCGACGGCATCGTCGCCGGCCTCGAGCGCCTGACGGGCGGCAGCAAGAAGGGGCCCGTTACCACCTACGATATCGCCGCCCCGCGCAAGTTCCCGCCGCTCGAGAAGCTCGCGCAGGCCCAGATCGCGGTTCCCGAGCCCGGCGCCCCGATCGCGCTCGACACCCAGAAGGTCGTCCCGCGCTCGCCGGCTGCGGAGGCCGAGAGCTTCGCCAATGCGCAGTGGAGCGACACCATCCCCAAGCTCGTCCAGGCCAAGGTGATCCAGACGCTCGACAACTCCGGCTATCTGGGCGCCGTGAGCCGCCCGCTCGACGGGCTGTCCGCCGACTACCAACTGCTCATCGACGTCCGCGCGTTCCAGGTTGCCGGGACGGCGGGAGAGATCTCGCAGGTCGAGCTCGGCGCCAAGGTGCTGGGCACCGGCGGCCGCATCGTCGCGAGCAAGGTGTTCGCGGGGAAGGCGCCGGCGGCCTCCGCGGGCGCACAGGCCGGCGTGGCCGCGATCGACACGGCCTTCGGCAAGGTCGCCGTGGAGCTGGCGGTGTGGGTCCACAACGTCCTGCAAAGCGCGCCCGCGCAGAACCCGCAGAAGAAGTCCTGAGCCTGCGTCAATGTAGGGTGCAATAAGCAAGGCGCATTGCACCGTCTCTCGGTTGCATCGGTGCAATGCGGCTGACGCCTTATTGCACCCTACCTGATTGCGCAGGGTCAATGCCGGTCCAACCCCGCAGAGCGAACGATGCGCGGCGGTACGCTTGCAGGAGAGCATCCATGTACAGGCACATCCTGATCGCCACCGACGGGTCGGAGCTGGCAGCTAAGGCCGTCGCCGCGGGCCTCGCGCTCGCCAGGGAGCTGAAATCCAAGGTGACGGCCGTGACCGCGACCGAGCCCTGGTCGACCATGGCGAGCGAGCCGGCATTGGTGTTCCCCATCGAGGAGTACGAGAAGGCGGCCGCGGAGAACGCGGCGCGCCTCCTGGCCGGCGTTGCCGCAGCTGCCAAGGACGCGGGCGTTGCCTGCGAGACGGTTCACGTCGAGGACTTCCCCGCCGAAGGCATCATCGAGACCGCCAAGGCCAAGGGCTGCGACCTCATCGTGATGGCCTCGCACGGACGGCGCGGACTCTCCAGGCTCCTGCTCGGCAGCCAGGCCGCGCGGGTGCTCACCCTGAGCCCGGTCCCCGTGCTGGTCTGCCGCTGACACGAATTTCCACCCGTCATCCGGAAGTCGAGCGCAGCGAGACGATCTCAGGACCTCGTGAAGCGCGTCGGAACCACGTCACGAGGTCCCGGATCGGAGCGCTGCTCGCTTGGCTCGCATCGCTCCGTCCGGGATGACGGGTGGGTTGGGCGTCAGCCACGGCGCTCGGCGACCCGCACGCCCTTCACGACGCGGTCGCTCGGATGCAGCATCACGCGGGCGCCGGCCTCAAGCCCGCCCAGCACCTCGGTGTGCTGGTTGTTGCGCGCCCCCATGCGCGATGGCGAGCGCCTGCGCCCACAGGCGGCGAAGATCGCGCAGAAGCTTCTTGTCGAGGACGGTCACGCGCGCCTCACCACGACACCTCGGCGGGCTTCAGCCGCTGCGCGTTGGCGTGCGTCTCCGTGATGCGCCCGTCGGCGAAGCGGATCACGCGGTGGGCGATGCTCTGGATCGCGGCGTTGTGGGTGATGACGGCGACGGTGGTGCCGAGCTCCTCGTTGACGGCGGCGAGCGCCTCCAGCACGCGGATGCCGGTCTTGCTGTCGAGCGCGCCGGTCGGCTCGTCGCACAGGAGGACCTCCGGGCGCTTGGCGATGGCGCGGGCGATGGCCACGCGCTGCTGCTCGCCGCCCGAGAAGCCGACATGGGCGCGCCGGTAGGCCGTGAGGCCCTGATCGTCCAGGGCGGTCAGCTCCAGCCCCTTGAACAGCACGGTGCCCGAGCTGGCGCGGTCGAGGCCGCCCAGGATGTTGAGTAGCGTCGACTTGCCGGAGCCGGACGGCCCCAGGAGCACCGCCAGCTCGCCGGGGTAGAGGTCGAGATCAACGCCCGCCAGCGCGCGCACCTCGAACTCGCCGGTGCGATAGACCTTGGTGAGGCCGCGGGCGGTGAAGATCGGCGCCGGCAGGGTCTCGGCTGCGGACTGGCTCGGGCTCGACAAGCACAAGACATCCCTGTGCGGTTGGGGTGAGGGCGATACCGGCGGGTACGACGATTTGGCGGGCTGGCGCCTGCTCTGCGTTGATCGTGGTCAACATTCGCCCGGCACAGCACGCCAGCAGCGTAGTGACGTTGATCAAGGCCGGCAGTCGTCAGGCAGAGGATCTGTATGCTCGTTTGCCGGCAGGTCCGGCGCTCCGAGCGACCTCCTCCTGCGACGGGCGGGGCGTGCATGACCGCGGGTGGCAGGGCCCCGCCCTTGACGACCGGCAGGGTCGTCTAGGCGTGGAAGGGTGGCGGCGAGGAGAGCGTCCATTCCAGCGTCGTGGCGCCTTCGCCCCACGGGGTTGGCGGCTACCTGCTCGCGGCGCCAGGAGGCGTGCACGATGCCCGCGAAGAAGACGAGGACGGCGAGGCCGGAGCCCCCGGGTGTGGTCGGCGTGCGATGCGACCGCGGCGTCCATGCGTCCCTCCGGCAAGGCGTAGGTTGGCTCGAGCGGAGCGAAGACCCAACACGCGCAAAGTTGCGTCTTCCCCGGCTTTCGCCGGGTCGACCCAACCTGCACGCGTCGATGAGCGCCGCTTGATCCAGGTCAAATGCGGATGCGGCGAATTGTGTGTCTGACTATGGGCCGCCAATGCGAAGGGGGGATTGGTCCACCATGCGGGCCTGGAACGCGTGTCTCGACTGCAGGATCAGGCACGACGCGCTCTGCGGCGTGGTACCGATGGAGCGGCTGTCCCAGCTCAACCGGGCCTCGCATCGCAGGCGCTTCAGGCCCGGCAGCGTGATCGTCGCCAGCGGCGAGCAGCCCGACTGGTGCGCCAACGTCGTATCCGGCGTGATCCGCCTCACCAAGACGCTGTCCGACGGGCGCCAGCAGATCGTGGGGCTCCTGTTTCCGTCGGATTTCCTCGGCCGTCCCTTCAAGGAGCGCGCGCCCTACTCGGCCGAGGCCGCCACCATCGTCGAGGTCTGCTGCTTCTCCCAGCGCCACTTCGAGCAATGCCGTGGACGCGGCCCGCGACTGGATGCTTTTGCTCGGCTGCAAGAGCGCGGAGGAGCGGGTGGCGACGCTGATCGTGCTGATCGCCCGGCGCCTGCGCGCCGCCTCCTGCGAGCCCTGCGCCGAGCGCCGGCAGGTGCGCTTCGACCTGCCGCTGTCGCGCATGGACATGGCCGAGTACCTGGGCCTGCGCATCGAGACCATCAGCCGTCAGCTGCGCCGGCTCGGCGCCGCCGGCATCATCGCCACCTCGAGCCGCCGCACCGTGACGGTCCTCGACCTGCCGGCCCTGGAGCGCGTCGTGGAGAAGGGGCTCGCCTGACGGCGAGCATCGTCGAGGTCGGGAGTCCCCCCACCCCTAGCCCCTCCCCGCACCTGCGCCGAAGGCGCGCAAGCGAGCTTCGCTCGCTTTGGCCCCTGCGGGGTCAGGGGGGAGTCCGTCGGCGCAAGGGGGAGGGGGCTCGGGGAGAGGCTGGGGCCTGGGATTGCTCCGCCTTGAGCGTGGCCTACCGGAGGCGGCAGAAGAAGGCCGCGGCGGCGCAGAACTCCGGCGGGGAGGTCGGGCGCTCTGCCGAGGCGAGCCATTCCTCGCAGGCGCGGCTGTTAGGGCAATGCAGGCACTGCGTGCGGGCCATGGCGAAGGCGCAGCCGCAATCCAGGCGGACTGCCGCGGCTCTGTCGATGGCGAGGGCGCGCATCATGCGGTCCATCAGCTCGGCTTGCCGGTGAACCTGGGTGGAGAGCGGCCCGGGTGACGCGGATCGGGACATCGCGCAGTCTCCGTGGAGCAAGGAGTCGGGTAGCATCATCGCAGGGCAGTATTTGACGTCGATCAACGCACCAGTGCGGCAGAACGCTCGTCAACGGAAAAAACGTGTCAACGGGCGCTTGCGGCGATCGCGCGGCCCCGTGATGCGGCCTACTTGAGCGAGAGGATGTAGGCCACAACGTCGCGCACCTCGGACAGCTCCAGCGCGATGGCTGGCATGGGCTTGTGCGGCACCATGACGAACGTCTCCAGGCGTCCCGCGGTCTGATTCGGCCGGCCCGCGATGGCCCTGAAGCTCGGCACGTCCGACCGCGGGACCGCGGCCCCCTTCGCGCTGTCGATGACGTGGCATCCCGAGCAGGCGCGCTCGGCGATCTCCTTGCCGCGCTGGATCGATTGCGGCGTCTGGGCGCGGACCGTCTGGGCCGGGGCCGGAAGCGCGGCTGCAAGAGCCAAGGTGCCGAGGAATGCTTGCGCGACATGCCACTTTGCAACCATGACGATTTTCCTTGCAGACGCCGGCCGCAGAAAAATCCAGTCTGCGGCGAAGCAGGCCGGCGCGCGTTGATGCGCGTCAAAGCCGCGGCGGCGAGCGCGCCGCCGTCGGGCGATTTTGCTCAGGCGGGCTGGATATCCTTGCTCCCGCACTTGAGGCATTTGCCGCCCTGGAAGCTCTGGCTGGTGCAGTCCGGGTGCTCGGCCTGGTCGCACCCCGTCGCTCCGCAGGCATTGCATCGATAGATCACGCGGTTGCAGGTGTTGCGGCGCTTGTGCTTGCCTCGACAATGAGCCATGGACCCTCCCTCCAGCGTGATCCGAATCGACGCGTTGCCCCCCGCGATTTGCTCCTTTAGCGTAGCATCGACCTCACGTCGACCGTTCGAGATCGCCCTTGAGGGCGACGAGAAAACGGGCGGCCTCGCCGCCCGTCACCACGCGGTGGTCGAAGGTGAGGGAGAGCGGCAGCACGGCGCGCACGGCCGGCTCTCCCTCGTGCGCCACGACGCGCCGGGCGATGCGACCCGCCCCGACGATGGCCACCTGCGGCGGCACGACCACCAGGTTGGCAAACCGCCCGCCGATCATGCCGAAGTTGGAGAGCGTGATGGTGGCGCCGCGCAGCTCGTCGGGCGGGATGGCGCGCGCGGCGGCATCGGCCCGCAGGCGGTTGAGGCCGGCGCGCAGGTCGCGCGCATCGCGCTCGGCGACATTGCGCAGCACGGGGACGATGAGCCCGCCCTCGGTGTCCACGGCGATGCCGACATCGACGCGCTGAGCAAGCCTGCGTTCGCTGCTGGCCGCGTTGTACCAGGCGTTGAGGGAGGGCTCGGCCCTGCACGCGGCGGCGATGGCGCGCACGAGGCGGATGGTGGCGTCCTCGCCGGTGGCCCAGGCGCCGATGTCGGCCTCCTCCGTGACGCTGGCAGGCACCACCTCGGCGTGGGCCGCGGCCATGCGCTGGGCCATGGCGCGGCGCATCCCGCGCAGCGGCTCGGCGGGGCCAGCCTCGGTGAGGCTCTTGGCGGCGCGCTCCACGTCCGCCCGCGTGACGGTGCCGTCGGGGCCGCTGCCGTGCACCAGATTGAGGTCAACGTCGAGCTTGCGCGCCAGCGCCCGCACCGCGGGGAGAACCCGCAACGACTGCGCCGGCGCTGGCTCGCCCGCTGCAGGCTGCGCCGCACCGCGCCGCGCCGGCTGGACCGGCCGCAGGTCGCCGACTACGGTGCCCGTGTCCGCCTGCGGCCCCTCGGCGAACTCGACCAGCGGCGCGCCGACCTTGACGAGGTCGCCCTTGGCGCCGAACAGGCGGGCGATGCGCCCGCTCTGCGGCGAGGGCACCTCCACCACCGCCTTGTCGGTCTCCACCGACACCAGCGGCTGGTCGGCGACCACGTGGTCGCCCTCGGTAACGTGCCAGGCGACGATCTCGGCCTCCTCCAGACCCTCGCCGAGGTCGGGCAGCAGGAACTGACGCATGGCGGCCTCCGAAGTGGGTTCACGCAAACCGGCAGACGCGGCGCGCGGCGGCCGCGATGCGGCCGGCCGAGGGCATGTAGTGCTGCTCCAGCCGCGGCAGCGGGATGACGGTGTCGTAGCCCGTAACGCGCACGATGGGCGCCAGCAGCGAGGTGAGGCCACGCTCGGCGATCAGCGCCGCGATCTCGGCGCCGAAGCCGCCGGTGCGCGCCGCCTCGTGCACGATCACGCAGCGCGCGGTCTTGGCCACCGAGGCGAGGATGGTCTCCTCGTCGTAGGGCTTCAGGGTGGCGAGGTCGATCACCTCGGCAGAGATGCCCTCGCCCGCCAGCTCCTCGGCGGCGGCGAGCATCTCCTTGATTACGGCGCCCCAGCCGATCAGCGTCACGTCCCGGCCTTCCCGCAGGACGAAGGCGACATCGAGGGGCAGCGCCTCGCCGTTGTCCTCCACCTCGCCCTTGGCCGAGCGGTAGAGCCGCGTCGGCTCCAGGAACACCACCGGGTCGGGGTCGCGGATGGCGGCCAGCAGGAGGCCGTAGGCGCGCTCCGGCGAGGATGGGATGACCACGCGCAGGCCGGGGATGTGGGCGAGCATGGCCTCGGTGCTCTCCGAGTGGTGCTCGGGCGCACGGATGCCGGCTCCGCATGGCGCGCGCAGCACCATCGGGCAGGTGAGGCGCCCCAGCGTGCGGTTGCGCAGGCGCGAGGCGTGGTTCACCAGCTGGTCGATGCAGGGGTAGATGAACCCCATGAACTGGATCTCGCCCACGGGCTTCAGCCCCTGGGCCGCCATGCCGACGGCGAGGCCGCTGATCAGGAAGCTCCGCCAGCGGGGTATCCAGGACGCGTTCGCTCCCGAAGCGCTTCTGCAGGCCGGCGGTGGCGCGGAACACGCCGCCGTTGACGCCCACGTCCTCGCCCAGCACAATGACGCTCGGGTCCTCCTGCAGCGCCCGCGCCAGCGCCAGGTTGACGGCCTCGACGAGGCTGATCTCAGGCATCGGCCCCGCCCTCCGCAAGCTCGCTGCGCTGGGCGGCATAGACCTCGGGCAGCTCGGCGTAGAGGTGATCGAACATGGTCTCGGGCGCGCGCGGGGGCGTGGCGAGGTAGCACTCGATGGCGGCATCGATGCGCTCCTGGCAATCGCGCGAGAGCTGCTCCTCCTCGGCCTTGCCCCAGGCCTTCTGGGCGACGAGCCAGGCCCTGAGGCGCGCGATGGGCTCCTCCTTCCAGCGCGCCTGCACCTCCACCGCGGGGCGATAGCGGGCCGCGTCGTCGGCCGTGGTGTGGTCGCCGAGGCGGTAGGTGACGGCCTCGACGAGGCGTGGGCCCGCGCCGCTGCGGGCCGCGGCGATGGCCTCGCCGATGCCCTCGCGCACGGCGATCACGTCGTTGCCGTCGACCTGCTCGCCCGCAAAGCCGGCGGCGATGGCCTTCTGCGCCAGCGTCGCGCACGCCGTCTGCAGCCGCAGCGGCACCGAGATGGCCCACTGGTTGTTGTTGATGACAAACACCACGGGCAGCTTCTGCACGCCGGCGAAATTCATCGCCTCGTAGACGTCGCCCTTCGACGTGGCGCCGTCGCCGAGCAGGCACACGGCGACACGCGGCTCGGAGCGCAGCTTGAAGGCGTAGGCGACGCCGGCGGCGTGTGGCGCCTGCGAGCCGACGGGCACGCAGAAAGGAAAGTCGTGCGCGGGGCCGGAGAAGCGGTTGCCGCGCTCGTCGCCGCCCCAGTAGAGCAGGATCTCCTCCATCTTGACGCCGCGCCAGAGGAGCGCGCCGTTGTCGCGGTAGGAGGGCAGCAGCACGTCCTCCGGCCGCATGGCGCTGGCGACGCCGACCGAGACGGCCTCCTGACCCAGCGAGACGGCGTAGGTGCCGAGCCGGCCGGTCCGCTGCAGGGAGACCGCCTTCAAGTCGAAGGCGCGGGTGAGCACCATCGCCCGGTAGAGGGCCGCCACGGCCGGCAGGTCGGAGGCGAGCTCGGGCAGCTTGCCGAGGGCGGTGCCGTCAGGCGCCAGGTAGCCGCGACGGCGCACCTGGAACTCGGCGATCACGGGGAGGCCTGCTTCTGCCATCGGGTCGTGCTCCTTGTGGACCAGTGGTCCCGCGATAGGCATGCGCCGCTTCTCAGCTCTATATGGGCCGTTCACGCTTGCCAGCGGCGCAGGTCCATCGCCCGCTGCACGCGCGTCTCGGCCAGGTCCAGGGCCGCCTGCCGCGGAAGGCTGCGCCTCGCTCCCGCCGCCTGCAGCACGGCGCGCGTGTTGGCCGCCACCTTCTCGGCGACGGCATCCATGGCAGCCTTCTCCGTGCCGCCGTGATGCTCGATCGCCGCCGCAATGACGCCGCCCGCGTTGGCGATCAAATCGGGCACCGAGAGAATCCCTCGCTCGTGCATGCGCCGCTCGGCGCCCGGCGTCGCCGGGATGTTGGCGCCCTGCAAGACGAGCCGCGCCTTGAGACGGTCGACGTTGTCCTCGCGCAGGACATCGGGCCGCGCCGCCGGGATCCAGATGTCGCAGTCGACGGCGACGAGGTCCTCCGGATCGATGCGCTTCGCACCCTGCAGGTCCGTGAGGCTCTTGCCGGCCGCCTTCAGCTCTGTGCAGCTCGCTCACGCCGAGCCCCTCGGCATTGGCGATCGCGCCGTGGCTGTCGGAGGCGGCGACGAGGCGGGCGCCCCGGTCGGCGAGAAACCGCGCGGAGTGCCGGCCGACCGCGCCGAACCCCTGCACCGCGACGCGCGCGCCCTTGAGCTTCAGGCCGCAGAACTCCTGCGCGACCTCGGCGGCGACGGCAACGCCGAGCCCGGTCGCGCCGATCTCGTCGAGCGGGATGCCGCCGATCTCGCGCGGCAGGCCCACCGCGCGGCCGATCTCGTCCTTCACCCACGCCATGGCCGTCTCGTTGGTGCCCATGTCGGGGCCGGGGATGTACTCCTTCAGGTTGGCGATGGCGGCGGCGAAAGCGCGCACCAGCCTCTCCTTCTGGGCGGGCGGCATGGAGGGGTCGCCGAAGATCACGGATTTGGCGCCGCCGTGGGCAAGGCCGGCCGCGGCGTTCTTGAAGGTCATGGCGCGCGCGAGGCGGAAGCACTCCTCGGTGCTCACGTCCGGCGCCATGCGGGTGCCGCCGATGGCAGGCCCCGCGGCCGTGTTGTCGATGACCACGATCGCCTTGAGCCCGAGGCGCGGCTCCCAGATGTGCACGATCTTCTCGGGGCCGAGCCGGTCGGCGAAAGCGAAGTCCTGCTCCACGGTTGCCTCTCCTCCCTCTGATCGCGCTGCTTGTGAGATCGTGAAAGTCGTGAAATCGGCAAGTCGTGAACCGGCGCGCATTCGAATTCACGACTTCACGATCTCACGATCGCACGGCCCCGACCGACTTGCAGAACGAACGCGGCAGGCTCGCGCAGAGCCTCCAGAATTGCCGCCGGGCCTTCCCCTCCCCTCCCCCCTGTCGGCGCGGCGAAGGCCCTGTACGGCCCGCGCAGCGCCCGGGAAGGGCATTCTGGCAGCCACGACGGACCTCGCGCTCGCGGACCTGGAGTTGCGCCGGCGACTGCTGGCAGCGTGTGCTCGGAGAGGCGATCGAATTCGGACGAAGCTTGCGTTGCATGGCCTGCAGGCGTCAGGCCGCCTCCGAGTACGGGGCGGCCGATCTCGCGTGCCGCCTCCTCGGCGCCGTTCTGCGCAGCGGTCACGCTGTTGTTGAGAAAGCCGCTGGCGAGCCTGGTCATGACCGTCAGCTCCTTCTGGTAGTCCTCCACGGCCTTCTGCCAGAAAGCGACGTAGGCCTGGCGCAGCTCCTCGGGCGACTGGCTCGCGCACAGCCGCTGCGGGAAGCTCAGGTCCTCCTTGAGGCGTCGGTTGACGAAATCGAGCCATTCGCTGCCAAGCATGGCGAAGCCCTGGTACATCGTGCCGTTCCACTTGACGGCGCCCGCGAGCGCAGGGGCCCACGGCGCATAGCCTGTCGCCGGCGT
>CAWIXS010000027.1:0-195736 GCA_963840075.1 uncultured Alphaproteobacteria bacterium
AGGCACGCATGGTCGATCGGACGCTTCGTTGCGTCGCTGGCTTTCGTGCTGGTGCCGCCGACGCTGTCGCTCGGAGCACTCGGCACCTGGATCCAGTACGAGAAGATCGAGGAGAAGCTGCTCGCCAAGTTCGAAGGCGAGCGCTGGGACATCCCGGCGCGCATCTATAGCGACACGTACACGGTCTTCCCGGGCCTGCGCGTCGACACGGAGGCCTTCCGCCGCCGCATCGAGCGGCTGGGCTACTCCAGCACCGGCGGCTCGCCGTCGCGCCGCGGCACGTACAGCTTCTCGCGCAGCGACCACACGTTCGCGATCTAGCTCCACCAGTTCGACTACCCGAATCGCGCAGGAGCCGGGGCGCCTCGTCCGCATGCAGCTCGACGACTCGGGTCGTATCATCTCGATGCGCACCGGCGGGGACAGGGGAGATCTTCGAGTTCGAGCTCGAGCCGGCGTCTGCTGAGCGGCGCGGGCGGCCACGAGAGCGAGCAGCGCCAGGTGCTCGAGCTGAACCAGTTCCCGCCGATGCTGGTGCGTTCGGTGCTTGCCGTCGAGGACAAGCGCTTCTTCGACCACGTCGGAGTCGACGTCCAGGGGCTCGCGCGCGCGCTCGCCGTCAACGTCACCGTCGGGCGAGATCCGCCAGGGCGGATCCACGCTGACCCAGCAGTTGATGAAGAACTTCTTCCTGACCGACCAGCGCACCGTGGGGCGCAAGGTCCGCGAGGCGGCACTGGCGCTGGTGGCCGAGCAGCGCTTCTCCAAGGGCGAGATCCTCGACAACTACCTGAACGAGATCTACATGGGCCAGAACGGCTCGAGCGCCGTTCACGGCATGGGCGAAGCCGCGCACTTCTACTTCGCGCGCGACGTCCGCGACCTCACGCTCGGCGAGATGGCCACCCTGGCGGGCGTGATCCGGGCGCCGAGCTATTACTCGCCGCACAAGCACCCCGAACGCGCGGTCAGCCGCCGCGACCTCGTGCTGTCGCAGCTCTACGACGACGGCGACATCGACCAGGCGGCCTACGAGCTGGCTCTCAACGAGCCGCTGCAGACGGCGGCGCCGGACACCGTCGGCGTGCGTGCTCCGTACTTCGTGGACTTCGTGTCGCGCGAACTGTCCAAGCGCTTCCCCGCGCGCGTGCTGCAGAGCGAGGGCTTCCGCGTCTTCACGACGCTCGATCCCGAGATGCAGGCGATCGCCGAGAGCGTCGTCGCCGACAACGTCGTCGAGATGGAGAACGACATCGGCGAGGCGCTGGCCAAGGCCGGCGAGCCGCTGCAGGCCGCGATGGTGGTGATGGAGCCGCGCACCGGAGCGATCCGCGCGATGGTCGGTGGGCGCGACTATGGCGGCAGCCAGTTCAATCGCGCCATCGACATGCGCCGTCAGCCCGGTTCGACGTTCAAGCCCATCGTCGCGCTCGCCGCCCTCGGCAGTGAGCAGGTCGGCGCCAGGCATTTCCGTCCCACGTCGCAGGTCATGGACGAGCGCATGCAGTGGGAGTGGCAGGGCCAGGTGTGGTCGCCGCGCAACTACGAGGGCGAGTTCTACGGCATGGTGACGATCCGCGAGGCCATCGAGCATTCGCTCAACTCGGCCGTCGCGCGCATCGCCAAGGATGTCGGCGTCAAGCCCATCCGCGACCTTGCCGTTCGCATGGGCATGACGTCCGACCTGGGCGTCTACCCCAGCATCGTGCTCGGCGGACAGCCCGTGCCGCTGCTCGACATGGCAAAGGTGTTCAGCGTCTTCGCCACCGGCGGCATGCGCGTGACGCCGCTGTCGGTGCACAAGGTGGTGGACTCCACCGGCAACGTGCTCGACGGCAACACCGTCGAGATGCGGCGCATCGTGCCGGCCACGGATGCGTATCTCGTCACGCACATCCTCGAGGGCGTGATGGAACGCGGCACCGGTGCGACCGCAAGACGCAAGGGCTTCAAGCATCCGGCCGCCGGCAAGACCGGCACCTCGAACGATTACAAGGACGCGTGGTTCGTCGGCTTCACGCCGAACCTGCTTGCCGCGGTATGGATCGGTTTCGACGGCAACTTCAGCATGGGCATGCCCGGCTCGGAGGCCGCACTGCCGATCTGGACCGACTTCATGCGCCAGGCGCTCGCCGACACGCCGCACGACAGCTTCGAGATTCCGCCCGGAATCGTCATCGAGGACGTCGACAAGAAGAACGGCCTGATCGCGCGTCCCGAGTGCCCCAAGCAGATCCGCGAAGCGTTCCTCCAAGGCGAGCAGCCCCACGAGTCCTGTGACGAGCACGGCGGCGTCTGGCACTGAAGCAATGCCGCGAGGCGTTGCGCGAGGCGCCGGCTTCGCGATGCGTGGGGCGGTGGCGCTCGGACTGGCCGCATCGGTGTGGAGCTGCGCGGCCCGCCAGGCCGCCACGGCCCGGCCTGCGGAAACACCGCACGGAGTCGCCTACCTGGACGATGGCACCATGGTCGTGGTGGAGAATGGGCGTCGCCACATCAATAGCGATCTGGACATCGTGGTCACACGCGTCCTCCAGACTGTCGCCGGCCGGATGATCTTCGCCCACCCGAAGCTGCCCCACGGGAACTAGGGTGAGAGTGAGAGAGGGAGAGAGGGAGAGAGGGAGGGAGGGAGAGACAACCCCACCCATCACTCATCACTCATCACTTATCACTCATCACCAGGCCCAGCACCCTGACAGGGCGGCCGTCATCGTCGCGGCGGGGCGCGGGACCCGGATGGGCGCCGACAAGGTCTGGCTTCCCCTCGGGCCGATGCCGGTGCTGGCCTACTCCTTGCTCGCGTTTGCTCCCCATGCGGCCCGGGTGGTGCTGGTTGTCGGCACTGACAGGTTGAAAGATGCCCGGACGCTCCTGCTCGAGATCGGGTTGGTTGCCACGGTGTGCGAGGGCGGCGAGCGGCGGCAGGACTCGGTTCTGAACGGGCTCCGGGCCGCCGGAGACGCGGCGCTGGTCGCCATCCACGATGGCGCGCGTCCCCTGGTGAGCGAGCGGCTGATCGAAGAGTGCTTTGCGGCCGCCGCGAGGGACGGGGCCGCGATCGCGGCGCTTCCCCTCCGCGATACCGTGAAGAGGGCGACGGCAACAGGCACCGTCCAGGGCACGGTGGATAGGGAGGGCCTCTGGGCCGCTCAGACGCCCCAGGTGTTCCGGATGGAGCTGATTCGAGAGGCTTACGAGGAGTTGGCCGACGACGTGACCGATGACGCCGCGGCCGTGGAGAGGCTCGGGCACCCGGTGAGACTGGTGGCTGGCGATCCCTACAACCTGAAGCTGACCACTCGAGACGACCTCGCCGTGGCAAGGGCGCTCATCCGCCGGCCCGGCTTCGGTCGGGAGGGGTAGTCCAAGTTGGACATGCGCGTAGGCATAGGGTACGACGTCCACAGGCTGGTGGAGGGCCGGTCCCTCGTCCTCGGGGGAGTTGCCATCCCCCACGAGGTCGGGTTGGAAGGCCATTCGGATGCCGACGCCCTGCTGCACGCCGTCATGGACGCCCTGCTGGGGGCGGCGGGACTGGATGATATCGGCCACCACTTCCCTCCTGGGGACGATCGTTTTCGGGGCATTTCGAGCCGCGAGCTGCTGGCCGAGGTGCGCAGGCTGGTCGAAGGTGCTGGGTGGAGAGTGGTGAACGTGGACTCGACGGTGGTTGCGGAGCGGCCGAAGCTGGCCCCGCATCTGCCAGGGATGAAGCAGGCCATCGGGGAGACCCTCGGCCTGGCCCAGTCTCGAGTCGGAATAAAGGCGACCACAAACGAAGGTCTGGGCTTCCTGGGCCGCCAGGAGGGAATCGCCGCCATGGCGGTGGCCCTGATCGCCCGCAGGGAAGTGCAGGATCTGGAGGAGTAGGCTTGGCTCTGAGGATAACTAATACACTCACCGGTCAGGAAGAGGAGTTCACACCCGCGGGCGACGTCGTCAAGATATACGCCTGCGGCATGACCCCCAAGTTCCATCCTCATGTCGGGCATGCCCGGCTCTTCGTCTCAATGGATGTGATCCGGCGGTATCTTCTCTATCGAGGGTACACGCTCCACTACGTCCAGAACTTCACCGACGTCGACGACAAGATCATCGCTCGCGGCCAGAAGGAGGGGATCGATCCGAAGGAGGTAGCCCGGAAGTACACGGACTCCTACTTCGAGGTTATGGATGCCCTTCGCGTGATGCGGGCGGACGAGTACCCCATGGCGACCCAGGTGATTCCGCAGATCATCGAGTTCGTTCGAGCGGCTGGTATCCCAGGGTTACGCCTATGCGGTGGATGGCAACGTCTGGTATCGAGGTCGGCAAGTTCCCCGAGTATGGGAAGCTCTCCGGCCGTTCGGAGGACGAGGGCGTGATGGCGGGCGCCAGGGTGGAACTGGAGCCAGGCAAGCACGACCCCCGCGACTTCGCACTGTGGAAGCGAGCCAAGGAGGGCGAGCCCGCGTGGGACAGTCCGTGGGGGCCGGGCCGGCCCGGGCTGGCATATCGAGTGCTCCGACCATGATCCAGCAGACGCTGGGCGAGCAGATCGACATCCATGCCGGCGGGCGCGACCTGATCTTCCCCCACCACGAGAACGAGATCGCGCAGAGCGAAGCTCACTGCGCGTGCTCGCCCTTCGCTCGGTATTGGGTCCACGTGGGGCTGCTGAACATCGGCGGCGAGAAGATGTCCCACTCTCTCAACAACTTCCTCACCATTCAGGAGCTGCTGGAGAAGTACGACGCCAGCGGTGCTCCGCCTGTACCTGATATCCATACCGTACCGGGCGCCCATGGCTTACGGTGAGGACGAGATCGATGCCGCGGCGAAGGCGCTCGGCAGATTGCGCTCCGCCCTGGAGGTTCCGATCGGCGAGGCCGGGGCGCGTGAGGCCCGACCTGAGGAGACCGCGGCCGCCGAAAAGGTGGCCCAGGCCGCCCAGTCGGCCTTCGAGGCGGCCATGGATTCCGATTTCAATACATCTCAGGCACTCGCCGCACTGCACGATCTGGCGCGCGAGACTAACAGGATGCGCGTTCAGGAGCGCTACCCGGCGGCAGCCCTGGCGCTGCCCCAACAGAAGATGATCGAGCTGGCGGCTGTCCTGGGTCTAGATCTGGCAGTGGAGAAGACCGCGGAAGCCCGAGACGCGGACCCGTTTGTGGAGCTGCTGGTCGAGCTCCGGGGCAAGCTCCGGGCAGCCAAGCAGTGGGCGCTGGCAGATGAAGTTCGAGACGGATTGCGAGCAAAGGGAGTGACAATTGAGGACGGGCCCGAAGGAACGATCTGGAAATACGCCGAAAAGTCCTAAACCACGTGGCGCCGGCCGGCCGGCCGCCCCTCGTAAGCCGCAGGGCAAGGGCAAGCCGGCCGGGTCTGGCAGACCGGCTGGAATCAGCGGGCCCCGTGGTACAGGCAAGCCGCAGACTCTGGTGAGGTCGGGTCCGGCTACCGTACAGCGGCCGCCGATAGTGCCGCACCCGCCGGATTCGGAGATCATCTCCGGAAGGAATGCGGTCCGAGAGGCGTTGCGGGCAGGCAAACGGGTTCGCCGGTTGTTCGTCCCCAGGGAGGCCGCGCGAGATAGCTGGGTGGAGGAGGCCCTCCGGCTGGCCGCGGATCGCCACATCCTCGTCGAGCCGCTCGACAGGTCTAAGCTAGACGCCATGGCACCGGACCACCAGGGTCTGGTGGCGGCGGTCGCTCCGTACCAGTACGCCCCGTGGGGAGAGCTGCTCGGGCGGCTGAAGAAATCCCAGCGCGCGCCCGCGCTGCTGCTGCTGGACACCCTCCATGATCCCCAGAATTTCGGCACCCTCCTCCGCACCGCGGATGTGCTCGGGCTGGAGGCAGTGGTGTTGCCGCGGCATCGGTCCGTCCACGTGACCCCATCGGTGGTGCGTGCCTCGGCAGGTGCAGTGGAGCACCTGACCATTCCTGTAGTTTCCAATCTGAGTAAGGCGATCGAAGAGCTGCAGGAGATCGGTTTCTGGGTGGCGGGATTGGACATGGAGGGCGACCGCCACTACTGGGATCTGGACATGACCGGCCCCACCGCCATCGTGGTGGGCGGCGAGGACCATGGGCTCGGAAGGCTCGTGAAGGAGAAGTGCGACTTCCTGGTCAAGCTGCCGATGTCGGGACACATCAACTCCCTCAACGCCTCGACGGCAGGCTCCGTGGTGCTCTACGAGATGGCCCGACAGCGGATGCTGAAGGCCGCCTCGCTTGAAGGTAGTACATCGCAAAGCTAGAATAGCCCGGGATCCCTTCTCGTACGGAATCCTCTTTGATCGACGAAAGGAGAGCCATCTATGAAGATCTCTATGATCGGCGCGGGCCGGGTCGGCTCCACCACCCTCTACACGCTGCTCCTCGAAGGCGGAGTCACCGAAATGGTGATCGTTGACGTTGATAAGCCGCGGGCCGAGGGCGAGGCGCTCGACCTCCGCCACGCGCTGGCCCTCACCCAGAACTGCAAGATATCCGCGGGCGATTACGATGCCACCGAAGGGTCCGACATGGTCATCATCACCGCGGGCATCCCCCGGAAGCCCGGTGACACCCGTCTGGACCTCCTCAAGAAGAACACCGAGCTGATGGGCGGCATCCTGGATGGAGTCCTCAAGTACAACAAGGACTGCTTCCTTTTCATGGTCTCCAACCCCGTGGACGTCCTCACCTGGCAGGCCCTGAAGGCCTCCGGGTTCCCATCTAACAAGGTCTTCGGCCTCGGAACGGTGCTGGACACCAACCGCTTCCGCGCCCTCCTGGGCGAGCGGCTCGGGATCTCGCCGGACCAGGTGGTGGCCTATATGCTGGGCGAGCACGGCGACAGCATGGTGCCAGTCACCTCCAGCGCGACCATCGCGGGGATGCCGGTAGCTGGCTTCTCTGGCTACAGCCCCGAGATGATGGAAGAGTTGATCACGGCCACCCGCTTCGGCGGCGCCGAGGTGATCAAGCGAAAGGGCGGCACCTTCTACTCGGTGGCGCCCTCCATCGCATCGGTCGTCCGGGCCGTGATCAACGACCAGAAGAAGATCCTGCCCATCTCGTCGCTCATCGATGGCACCTACGACGGCCTGGAAGGCATGACTATCTCGCTGCCGTGCGTGGTGGGCAAGGGCGGACGCGAGGCCATACTCAAGCCCAATTTCTCCGAGGCCGAGATGGCGGCGTTCCGCAACTCCTTCGGCGTTCTCAAGGAAGCCGCCGCCTCGGTGGGTCTCTAGTACGGACTTCACCACAGAGACTCAGAGAGCACAAGAAGCTACTCAGTGGTTCTCGGTGCTCTCTGTGTCTCTGTGGTTCTACGTGCCTCTGTGGCGCGAGCCATGCAACGTGTTTAGCTCGGAGCATCTTGCCCCGAGAGTGAGTTGGTTGGAGGACACCGAGAGATGGCCCACCGAGTGACCCTGATCCCAGGCGATGGGACCGGCCCCGAGATCGTCGAGGCTACCAGGCGGGTCCTGGAGGCTACGGGAGTCCAGTTCGACTGGGACGTTCAGGAGGCCGGGGTCGACGTGCTGGACAAGTACGGCACCCCGCTGCCGGAGGGCGTGGTCCAGTCCATCAAGAAGAACAAGGTCGCCCTCAAGGGTCCCATCACGACTCCTGTCGGCAAGGGCTTCCGCAGCGTCAACGTCGCGCTGCGGAAGAGCCTCGGTCTGTATGCCTGCCTGCGGCCGTGCAAGAGCTACCCAGGGCGTCCGCAGCCGGTACGAGAACGTGGACCTGGTGGTCGTTCGCGAGAACATGGAGGATCTCTACGCCGGCGTCGAGTTCCAGAAGGATTCGGACGGCGCCCGGAGGCTGATCGAGCTGGCGGCCGAGACCGGCGCCGGCATCATCTCGCCCGACTCTGGCATCAGCATCAAGTCGATCTCCGTGACCGGAACCAGGCGAATCGTGAAGTGGGCCTTCGAGTATGCGCGCGCTAACAAGCGGCGAAAGGTGACCGCCGTCCACAAGGCCAACATTCTGAAGTATACTGACGGCCTGTTCCTGCAGGTCGCCGGCGAGGTCGCCAAGGAGTACCCGGAGATCGAGTTCGACGATCGGATCGTGGACAACATGTGCATGCAGCTGGTGCAGAAGCCCGAGCTGTATGACGTGCTGGTGCTGCCCAACCTGTTCGGTGACATCCTGTCCGACCTGTGCGCCGGTCTGGTCGGCGGGCTGGGCGTGGCTCCCGGAGGCAACTTCGGTGAGGAAGGAGTCGCGCTCTTCGAGCCGACCCACGGCAGCGCGCCGAAGTACGCGGGACAGAACAAGGTCAACCCGTCTGCGACCATCCTCTCCGGCATGCTGATGCTGCGGCACCTCGGGGAGTGGACGCGGCCGACCGGCTGGAGAAGGCTTTCGCCTCGGTGATCGCCGAGGGCAAGGATGTCACCTACGACATGAAGACCAACGCCGACGATCCGACGGCAGTCGGTACCGCCCAGTTCGCCGACGCGATCATCCGCAGGATAGCGAATAGCAATTAGCAGTCGGCTGATAGCTATCAGCTGTCAGCTGTCAGGAAGTATCGAGGGGCACATGCCCGAAGCCGATGACTGAAGGCTGATGGCTGATAGCTGATAGCTATTAGCCACCGGAGGCCCGCATTGAAGCTGGCGACCACCACCCGCAGGGCAGCGCGGCTTCTGCGGGCATGCGATCCCAGGTGGGTTTACGACTACGATGCGCCCAGGCTGACGATCGATGCTCGGCTGAACCGGTTTCGCCTCGCCCTGGAGATGGCGCGTCGCCGCTGCACGGACCCGCTGGACCAGGCTGAAATCTGCTACGCCCTCCAGGACTGCACCGCACTCATTGCTTTGCATGCGGCGGTCGAAATCATGGCGCCGATTGCACTCAGGATCACCACAGCAGCAAACCAGTATCGCCGAATCATGCTTTACCCCTCGGTTGAAGGCCGGCGTCAGCAAAGAGCGGTACCACGAAACGGAAGCGTTGGCATGTCAATGCCACCGCCGCCGACCGCGCGGCCCGCCTGCGCCGCTCCTTCATGTGGTTGGTCAGGTTCCTCGGCTTGGGGCCGGATGCACCGGATCTCAGCTGGCGCAAGAGAGCCGCACTTCGGGTAAGGCCGCTCACGCTGTTTGATGGCGTGGTGGCGGGGAGCTGAGCACGATCTGCGAGGTTGAGGCGTTGCGTGCCCTCGGCAAGCACGAGCAGCAGGGGTCGCGTCAGCTCGCCTGAGGCGGCTCGAGCTTGGCGATCCGCGCGAGCAGCGCGTCCTTGAAGGCGGGCTCGGCATAGTCGGGGTTCTGCTCGAGGAAGGCGACGACCCGGCGATAGCAGTCGGCGGCTTGGCGCGTCTCGCCGCGCGCCTCGTGCACCATGCCGAGCCGGTCCCAGCCGTCGTGCACGTCGGGGTAGCGCACGATGAGGTCGCGGGCGGCAGCTTCCGCCTCGTCGAGCCGGCCGGCGCGAACGAGGTCGACGACCGCGTTGGATGCCGGCGTCAGGGCATCCTCGTCGAGATCGGCGTCGTCGGTCATGTTGTCGGCCATATCGTCCACCATGGCGAGCCGCGTCGCGATCGCCTCCCGCACCGCGCGCAGATCCTGGCGTCGGGCGGCTTCGCGCTCCTCGCGAGCAGTCTGTTGCGCTGCGGCCTCTTGGGCGCGCCCCGCTTCGTCTTCCGGCAGGCAGCAAGCCTTGTACTTCTTGCCGCTGCCACAGGGGCAGCGATCGTTGCGTCCGGGCTTGGCCATGGTGGTCGGGACCTCGTGTGGGGAGGACGCGAGCCTTGTACGCAACGCTGCTGGCCGACGCCAGATTCCACGAGCTGCTGCTCGCCATCGATCGCGATCTGGCCGATGCCGCCCGGGCGCAAGGCTGCGCCTGTGCCGGCCGGCTGCATCTGGCCACCTATCCGCGCAAGCCGCGCGGCCGGCCCAAGAGCGTGAGCCTCGGCCCCGAGCATGACCGCCGCTTCAGCTTCTGCTGCTCCGTCGACGGCTGCCGGGGACGCCTGACGCCGCCGTCGGTCCGCTTCCTTGGCCGTCGCATCTTCCTCGCGGCTGTCGTGGTGCTGGCCGCCATCGTGCGCGAGGGGATCACAGACGGGCGGCTGCAGCGTCTTGAGCAGGTCGTGCGCGTCGACCGCCGCACGGTCGAGCGCTGGCGCCGCTGGTGGCGGCAGACCTTCACGCAGAGCCCGTTCTGGCGGGCGGCCCGTGCCGCCTTCATGCCGCCCCTCGATCCCGACCGGCTGCCGGCGGCGCTGCTGGAGCGCTTCGCGGGCGACGTGGCCTCCCGCCTCGTCGCGCTGCTGCGCTTCCTCGGGCCCGTCGCGGGTGGCGCCGGCGGGCGGGCTTAATGACGGTCTTGCGCCACCCGCAGAGGACGCTCCTCGCCAGGGCTCCAGTGCTCTGCCTAGCCTTCTCGGATCGCAGCCCGATCAAGGAGAAGGAGCTTGAATGGCCCGGCAGACACAAGGTCCGCGTGTGCACGAGCGATGGGCGCATCTGCGCTTCTCCGTCATCGGCCAGCTGCTGGCCGCGCCGCCGCCGAAGGGCGAGCTCAGGGCCGCCCTGCGCGCATTGGCAGAGCGCTCGTGGGTGCATCCTTCGAGCGGTGAGCCGGTCCGCTTCGGCGTCTCCACCATCGAGCGCTGGTACTACCGGGCGCTGAAGGAGCGTGTCGATCCGGTCGGCTCACTGCGCCGCAAGATCCGCGCCGACGCCGGCCAGCAGATCGCGCTGAGCGAGGCGCAAAAGCAGGCCCTCCTCGACACGTCCTCGAAAGCTGTAGCGGATGCCGCCCTGCTCGGCCAACTCATCGAAGCACGAGGCGCAGACGCCGGTCTTCCATCGGCCCTCCGATGGCGCCGGAAGTCAGTTCAACTGAAGAACCGCCGCAAGCGCGACGATCACGTGAAATCCCCAATAAAATCAGCTGAACCTGGATGGATGGGATTGGGCTGCATCAACCGTCGTGCTATCTTCTGGCCTCGTCACTTCGCTCTTCATGGAAGCGCGCGCTTCGACATGCCGGACACCCCTCCCAGAAGCAAACGCGTCGGCGTCTACTACTGGCTTCAAGATCAGCCACACAAGAATTTCGGCGACTACATCAGCGAGTGGTTGCTGGAGCACGTCTTCGACCGGCCAAGAGGCTCCTTCGAGACCACGTTTCTCATCGGCAGCATCATCGCCGATTGGGCGATCGAGGGCATGCGATCCAAAACCCTGCCCAGCTCGACGCCCAGCTTGGCTTTCTGGGGCTGCGGTCTGCGCGACCCCGTGAGACCTCTACCAGACAACCTGCAATCCTGCCGCTTCTTCGGTGCTCGTGGACCGCTCACGCGCGACATTGTCGGGCTTGCTGGTAGTGAGCCCATCGGCGACCCGGGATTGACGCTAAGGGCCTTCTATACGCCGAGGCCATCCCACAAAACGGCAGGCAAGACCGTCTGTATCCCTCACATCAACGAGCCGAAGTCCGCCGCCAACGTGCTGGCTCAAACCGGCTGCGATCTCGTCCTCTCCCCGAAGATCGACAGCAGCTTGGAGGCCCTGGAGCGATTGATCGACCAAATCGCCAGCTCCTCGCTCGTGCTGGCCGGATCGTTGCACGCGGCCATCATCGCGTGCGCCTATCGCGTACCGTTCGCTTTCTACAACTCGGGCCACATCGATTGCCCGTTCAAATGGATCGACTTTGCCGCCTCGGTCGAGATCGAGGCACAGTTCGTGGAGAACTTGGGCCAATATCGCGAGCAGATCGAACCGCGCCAGCGTCAGCCCAAACTACCGCCGATTCTTCCGCTGCTGCTTTGCGCCCCATTCACCCTGCTAGGCGGGTGTCTGGGCAAGGCACAAACCGCCGATGGCATTAAAACGACGCTCTCGGAGTTCATGCCGCATTGCCGCTGGGTGGTCGTCAACGGAAGTCTGGACAATGCGCCTGTCACTGCCGCTGCCGAAAGGGAAGCCGTCATTCAAATGATGCATACGCTGCCGGCAGCTGACCGCGATCATCACTGGGTTGTCGACCGCCTAGCAAACGATCGCGCACCCTTTGACCAGCCCCACAACCGTGCGCGGACCTACGGCTGGTGAATTGCCTCCTAGCGCAACCCTCGTCGAGGACAGCAGAGCGATCAGCACCATGGCTGCCGTTTCGGGCAGCGGTACTTGCCGCAATGGAACGGCCTGGCGAGGGCCTCGCCGATCAGGATCTTTCCTACGTTCACGCCCTTGGCTGTCAGCGTGCCGCAGGAGCGCCCCCAATTACACCACCGCGTGCCTTCCTTTCCGGGGTCGCAGGCACACCGCACCTCCGTCAGGTCGAGGCCACCCTGATTGACGATCTCCCGCAGGAGCGCCGCAGCGCGCTCGCCAAGCGCGCGCTCTTTGGCGCACTTGGCCTTGTCGCCTGTCTCCGGCGTATCGAAGCCGACGAGCCTGTAGGTCTTGCCGTGGGCGGCGATCGTGTCGCCGTCGGCGACCCAAATCTCCTGAGGACTGATCGGCTGCGCTGCGGCGCTGCAGGCGACAAGAAGCGTGAACAGGGTCAGGGCATAGCGCATAGCTCAGCTTACGCTCGGAGGCGCCAATAAAAAAGGCCCCGGCGGTCGCAGGAAGCCGGGGCCTCATGGTTCATGGGAGCCCAAGGGCAGTCGCACCGAGGCTCTGGGAATCACGCTTAGGGTAGCGTTGTCGGCATGAACGATCGGTTGATGGCCCCCGCTGTTTCAACAGCGAAAGAACAGGGACATCAGTGCGCCGTCGGCGTGCCCTTGGCCATGTTGCCGAGCCGAGGCAGCGCCTTCGGCTTCGTGGCATGCGTCAGCTCTGTGTAGCCCTCGGCAAGCTCGCAATCGAGATACCAGACAGCACCACTGATCCGATCCTTCCGCCACCGCGCGAGCCGGCCGAACATGGCATGCGATACAGCGACAAGACCGCGGTCGGCGCACCACTGCTTATAGGCAGACCAGACCGCCACGGATTGAGCGCGGCCGGTTGAGCCTGGGGCGCACAACCTCAAGGAAGAACCTCTCAATGATCTCCCCCGGCTTTTCATCGATGACTTGAAGGTCTTGAGCGCCCTCGCGGTCAATCGGCACAAGGGCCGTTGAAGGCGCGGCCACCTCTGCCTCACCCCTCCGTGCGGGCGCGCCATGCCCGAACACCAGCCAGAAGCCGACGCCGCTCCCGAGCTCGATGGCGATGGCGAAAACGGCATGTGACAGGGCAGCGATCAGGTTCTGATCGGCGCCGATCGCTTTGGCCATGCTGGCGGATTGGGGGTCGGCCTCCTTCACAGCGGCCTTCACGTCCACGGCGTTGAAGGCCGTTTCAGCCCCCGCGATCTTGGCGTCGAGATCGGCGGCCTTGATGGTGGCCGCGCGATCCGTTTGCGCCTGCAGGAGCGCCTTGCGGGCGTCGCGCTCCTCCTTCTCGCGCTGCCGGCAAAGATCGCGGCAACCGGCCCGCGACCGCTCGGCGTCGGCCTGCGTGGTTGCGGCGGCAACGGCTGCCTCAGCTGTGTTGACCGCCTCCGCCGAGGTCTCGGTGAAGATGAGCGCATCGCGCTGTTTGCTCAGCCGGTCGAGCGTGGTCTGCTTGCTGGTCTGCGCCACGGAGGCCACCGCCTGGTTGGCGAACCTCTCAGCGAGCTGCGTTGCGGTCGTGCCGTAGGCGCACCACAGCGACAGGCCCGTGAGCACAGTGAAGACGAGCCAGCAGGTTAGGGAACGCGCCGGCTTGCTCTCGTGCCAGGCCAAGGCGCCGAAGATGGGGAGCCCGGCCTTGAGCAGGTCGAGCGCCACGCCGGCCAGCGCGTAGGTCCAGCGGTGGACATCGGTCGCGCCTCGTGTCCAGCCGAACTCGAAGGCGAACGTTGCCGATGCAGCGATGCAACCCAGCACCGCCAGTGCCATCAGCAACCGGAAGGCCCACATGCTCGAATTCCCCGCCTCGTGCCCAGGAGGGTTGCCAGGACGAAATCAGGAGGGTTTGAAAATCCTCCTAGGACAGTTCAACGGCAAGAACGCCTTGGTAACCCTGGAGATTTGGGTCATACCCCTTGACAGCAATGTGTCAACATGTCATACGATTTGCACACATGTCATATGGGCCAGGAGGGTTGGCCGATGCGGATCTGGAGCTTCGTTCAGCAGAAGGGCGGCTCGGGCAAGAGCACGATCTGCACGAACATCGCGGTGTGCGCCGAGGAGGAGGGCGAAACGGTCCTGATCGTCGATCTCGACCCGCAATCGAGCGCCACGCTGTGGCACTTCAAGCGCGGCACCAACAAGCCCAACGTGCTCGACGCAATACCCGACAAGCTGACGAACATCATCCAGTCCGCGGCAACGCTCGGGGTCACGCTCTGCCTGATCGATTCGCCATCGAAGCTCGACGCCACGGCGCTGGCGGCGATCCGGGCCGCGGACATGATCATCTGCCCGACGCTGCCCGACTTGTTCAACCTGGGGAGCCTGCAGGACACGGTTCAGCTGCTCGAAGCGGGCGAGAAGATCGGTGTCACAGTCGGCGTCGTCAACAATGTTGACGAGGGGGGCGCCGAGGCAAGGATCGGCGCGGCCAAGGCGGCAATCGAGGGGTTCAAGATGCTGGCGTGTCCCGCCATCATCTATCCATCGCCCGCAGTTCCAGACGGCCGCCGAGAAGGGCAAAGGCGTGACGGAAGCCGGCGCCAGGGCAAAGAAGGCGGCCGACGAGATCCGCGAGCTATGGGCCTTCCTGGATCGGCGCGCCAAGCAGTTAGAGACGGGCAAGACGAAGACCAAGGCGCGGGAGGCTGCGAAGTCATGACCAAGAAGAGCACGCAGGAGCCGGATCGCGCGGGCATTGTTGCAACCTTGGGGCGCTGGAGCCGTGGCAGGGTCGCGCCGCCAGCAGGCAACGGCACCGGACCCTACGTTGCGCCGAGCCGCAGGAACCGGAAGTCCATGACCACCTGGCAGGATGAGGCGGCGCTCAAGGAGCTGCGCGTCATCGCCAGCGAGACGGGCATCAGCCAGCAGGTGCTGATCGCCGAGGGGATCAACTACGTGTTGACCAAATACCGGAAGCGCACCGTGGCGAGGTGAGTGGTCATCGAGTTGACGGGAAGGGGTCCCCCACACGCGCGCGGGCGCGAGCATCACCTTGCGCACGTCCGCAAAGTGACCCGAGGTCCACCCCGCGCGCGGGCGCGAGGGAGCATGTTGGACACGTTTCCAACTTGGTCAGGCGCGTCTGCTCCCCGCGCCTGCTCCACGGTCCACCCTTCCGATACGAGGCGGGAGACGAGAGAACGCTATGGCGCCTCGGACAGCCAGTAGCAGGCCAAGGGCGCGGGGATGGCCAAGACCTGGGATAGCAGCTTCTTGCCCTCGCCCCCTTTTTCTTTTTGTGCCGAGGTCAGCTCCAGGACGCGAAAGTCCTGTTGGCGCTGCGTGATGACATAGGCCTGCTCGACCTTGTATTTCTCCAGGAAGAGCCGGAGGCCTTTGAGCTTCCGGCCGTCGATCTCGGTGTCCTGATATTTGACCTCGAACGGAACGGCGCGGCCCGGCAGATCAGCGATCAAATCCACCTCCTCTCCCTTGGAGCCGCTTTTCCAATAGGAGAACCGAGGGTTCTGGGGATAGTAGCGGGTGAACACATGCTTGAAGAACGCGGTCTCCACCGCGTTGCCGAGACGGACAGGGTGTTCGAGCAGCTCGCGGCCAAGCAGCATCACAGCACCCGCGATGGCGGCGTCCGCTAGGTAAACCTTGTCACGACCTCGAAGCACCTCCTTGCCGTAGCCATATGGCTTGAGGCGGTAGACAAGGTGCGTCGCCTCAAAGAGATCGAGGAATTTTGCGACGAACTTCTTGCTGACGCCTTCCAGCGCGTTCGCGATCGCGCCCAGGTCCACGATGCCGCCGTCGTTGTAGCAGAGGTAGAGGAACAGGCGCTCCAACTCGACCACCCGGCGCGTTCCATAGTAGGCAGTCATGTCCCGCTTGAGTGCCTTGTCGACGATGTCCTCGCGCAGCAGACGCTGGCAGCGGGTGATGTCGGGCTCCAGGGCGGGCTCAGGGAATCCGCCGCGGATCAAGTACTCGTGGAAGTGCGCGGTGAGGGGCTGCGCCGCAGCCGCGATGCGCACGAACTCGCCCTTCGGCCAAGCGAACAGCTCGCGCAGGCTGCGGACCTGTGGAAGGGCGGGGATCGGTACCTTCCGGAGACGCAGGTACTCGCCGAAGGACAGCGTCGGGAGTGGAATCGTTTCGATGCGGCCGAGCCCGCTCTCCGCCGAGCCCTCCTCCAGGCTGGACGCCGAACCAGTTGCCGCGATGCGGGTGCCGCGGTTGAAGTCCGCTTGGTGCTTGATCCACGTCTGCCACCCCTCGATGGACTGAATCTCGTCGAGGAAGAGCATGCGGGGCCGCTCAGGATCGGCCGGATAGAGTTCCTCCCACGCGCCGACGGTGTGCTCGATGCCAGACAGCTTGAGCATCGGGTGGTCGAACGTGGCGTAGAGTATGTTCTGGGCGGGGAAGCCGCTCGCCACCATCCTGCGGATGACCTGCCGGAAGATGGTGGTCTTACCGACTTGGCGGGCGCCTGTCAGGAGCAGCGCGCGCGGGGTCTGGGCGTCTTCCACCCATCGCCGGACCTGGCTTGCTGCTGTCCTTTCCCAGTCGTGGAGATCGGTGACCGGCTGGCCTGACCACCACGGATTGAACTTCTGCAGGACAGCGAAAAGTTCGCTCTTGGGGATGTCCAACGCCTAATCCTCCAATTTAAGCGTAGCATACTACGCTTATTTGGCGCAGATAAGCGCTTTTTGCGGTTTGACGTGCTCGTACGTACGGGCAGGCCGCGCCGGCCTATTGCGGCCGATCCCCTGCGCCGCGCTGCGGAAGCCGCCCAGCGCCACCTTGGGCCTGCCGCCCTCCCGATGCCCCGAGACGGGGGAAGGCCCTCCTAGGAGCCTGTCCGAGTAGTCGGTTGCAGAGCGAAGTCGTGAAATGGAATTCCCTATGGACCTGCGTTGGTCGCTTCGCGCGCCAGCTCGGCCCTGTGCCGCGCTGCGGAGGCCGCCCAGCGCCATCCTCGGGACGGCCGCGCTCCAGGTGCCCGGAAGCGGGAGGGCCTCCTTGGGCCTCAGGAAGCGCCGCCAGGGGCCATCCCGGCGCCGACCGTGTAGTCGACGGGTCACCAGCACTCCTTGAGCAGGATGTAGGCGGCCGTCAGGAGGCCCCCGAACAGGGCCAGAGGCCAGGCGCGGTCCACCCACAGGCCACGCCACACCCGCCGCAGCCGGCGATGCGTCCGGGTGATCTTACGCACACCTCGGGATGCCGAGTCATGCTGGATCACCGGCTCCGGCACGCAGTCCCCTGCCGTGGCGCAATACTCGACCGGCAGCATCGTGAAGCTGGCCCACAGCACGCGCCCCATGGCGACCATCTGCGCCGTCTGGTCAACGTCACCCCAAGGCGCCTCGCGCGCGGCATCCTCCCAAGCCTCGACGTAGGCCCGCGCGCCATCCGTGGGTCGGACGACGAGCGTCCCGGACCGCGCGCCGAAGCGCATCCCGCCGGACCGGCGCCACTTCGTGCGCAGGTAGAAGCCCACATCGCCGCCGATGCCGGCCAGCGGCGAGAGGTCGCCGAGGACTCGGCAGTCCACGTCGAGGAAGATGACGGCCTTGCCGGGATGCCGGTCCATCGCGGCCAGCAGCTGGGCTGGCTTGGCCATGGTGTTCGCCTCCCACGAGCCGGGGAGCTTCGGCACCTCGACGATGTCATGGGGCGCGCCGACCGCATCGAGCGAGGCGATCAGCTTGTCGGCCCACACCCGATAATCAGGCGTGAACCAACCGCAGACGATGAAGGGGGTCATCGTGCGGCGGTAGCCGGATCACCGTCCAACGCTTGCGCAGCGCTTACATGAGACGCGCAGGCGCCAAGAAAAACGTTCCTATACAGAGCCTTTAGGGGATTATGCGCTCCCCTCCTTCGGCAGATCGGCAGGCGCCAGATTGACGGTGATGTGCCTGAAGGGAAGGCCGAGACCCACGGCATGCAGGGCGTTGCGCACCCTCTCGCGGCTCTCGGCCACGGCCTTGTCGGGGAGGCCGACAATGGCAAAGACGTGCTGCCCACCGCTGATCCGCACCTGCACTTCCACCGCCTTCGCCTCGATGCCTACAAAGGCGACGGTGGAGATTTGGCCGTACATCGCGCACCCCCACGTGTTCCTGCAACCCCTATTATGCTGCTCCCTGAGCGTCAAGAACAAAAAGCGAACCGACAAGCGTGGCCATTCACCATTCGGTGTTCGTCCCATCACGCTGGCCAACCGGTCCCACGGCGGCCCCGGTGCCGCCCCATTGCGTGCGCAACCTCGTCGTCAAAAGGCGTTGAAGTGGCGATAATATCTCGCAGCGCCGCAAATCGGCTGATAGAGTGAGCGCATGTCAGCACGCCACAGAATTTCCCGCTCCGGGCCGGAAGGCACCTTCGAGCGCAAAGTGTTGCTCAGCAAGTGGGCGCTGCTGTTCGAGCAGATCTGGCCCCGGGCCTGGATCATTCTGGGCCTTGCCGGGCTGTTCATTGCAGTGTCTCTTGGCGGTCTGTGGCCGAAACTGCCGGAGCTGCCGCACAAGATCGTCCTGGGGCTGTTCGGAGTCGCTTTCCTCGGCGCTCTCATCGCCCTGTTCATGGTGCGGTGGCCCAGCCGCGAGAATGCGATCCGCCGGGTCGAAAGCATCTCTGGCATACGCCACCGTCCGGCTTCCTCCTATGAGGATACCCTCACGCTTGGGGCGTCGGACGCCCGCACCGCAGCATTGTGGCGCATGCATCGGCAGCGCCTGGCCGAGATGCTGGGGCGCCTGCGGGTCGGCGTGCCGGCACCACGCACCGACCGCCACGATCCTTTCGCTCTGCGCGCCCTGCTTCTGCTCGGCGTCCTCGTGCTCACCATCATCGTCGGCGACAGCGCCGCGGATCGCCTCTGGTCGGCCTTCCGCCTGAGCCCGCTCGCCAAGGGGGCAGAGGCGCGGCTCGATGCCTGGATCACGCCGCCGTCCTACACCGGCAGGCCGCCGCTCATGCTCGCGGATGGCGGCCTTACCGGCGCGCGTGGCCCGCAGGAGAAGCTGCCGGGCAGCATGGAGGTGCCCGACAAGAGCGTGCTGATCGTCCGCGCCAGCGGGGCAGGGATGCGCGATCTCGCCCTCGAGGTGCCGGGTGAGAACGGAGCGCGCCAGCGCATCGAGGCCCCGGCCCCGGCGAACCCGGCCGATGTCATCGAATTGAAGCTGGAGGTCACGCGCTCGGGCACGGTCAGCGTGCACAGCAGCGGCATCCAGGTGGCGCGCTGGACGTTCTCGGTAACGCCGGACCTTACACCCAAGATCAGTCTGACCAAGCAGCCGGAGCGCTCACCGCGCGGCAGCCTCAAGCTCTTCTACAAGGTCGAGGACGACTATGGCGTCGTCTCCGCGGAAGCGCGGATCCGGCGCATCCTGCCGAAGGAGGATACATCCTCGACGGCCTGGGCCCGGGAGCTCGAAGAAGGGCGCACGTCTGCCCTACGAGCGGCCTCCGCAGCTCGGGCTCAATCTGCCGCGCTCGTATCCGAAGAAAGCCGAGGGGCACAGCCTGCACGAGATCGGCGAGCACCCCTGGGCCGGCATGAAGGTCGAGCTCACCCTGATTGCCAAGGACCTGGCCGGGCAGGTTGGCAAGAGCGAGACGATCGAGATCACGCTGCCCGAGCGGCGCTTCACCAAGCCGCTGGCACGGGCCGTGGTGGAGCAGCGCCGCAAGCTGGTGGAGGATTGGCGCGAGCGCCTCCTCGTGGCCAAGGCGATCGACGGGCTGACCACCGAGCCGGCGGGCTTCATCGACGACCTGCAGGTGTTCCTGGGGCTCAGGTCGGCCTACTGGCGCCTCAAGCGCGACGACTCACGCGTCGGCCGCTCCAGCGTCGTTGCGCAGCTCTGGCACGTGGCCCTGCGCATCGAGGAGGGCGATCTCTCCGACGTGGAGCGGGCATTGCGCGCGGCACAGGAGAAGCTTCAGCAGGCCCTGCGCGACGGCGCCAGCGACGAGGAGGTCCAGCGCCTGATTCAAGAGCTGCGCCAGGCCCTGGCGCAATATCTCGACCAGCTCCTGCGGCAGGCGGAGGGCCAGCAGAACCTCCAGGGCCTGAACCGCAATCTGGAGACAATGACGCAGCAGGACCTCGAGCAGCTGCTGCGCAACCTCGAGAGGATGGCACGCTCGGGCAATCGCGACATGGCCGAGCAGATGCTGAACGAGCTGCGCGATCTGCTCGACCGCCTGCAGTCCGGCCGCATGGCCGACGGCCAGCAGAGCCAGAAGCTCGGCAAGATGATGGACGAGTTCGGCGAGATCATCGGCAAGCAACAGCGCCTGCTCGACGATACCTTCGGCCAGCAGCAGAAGGAAGGCCAGGGCGGGCAGAAGGGCCAGCGCGGGCAGAAAGGCCAGGGCCAGGAGGGCAAGGACGATCCGGGCGACGGCCTCACCGATCGTCAGCGCGAGCTGCGCGAGCGTCTGGGCCGGCTGCAGCGCGGCATGAAGGAGCTCGGAATGCAACCGCCCGGCCAGCTGGGCGGCGCGGAGAAGTCGATGGAGCGCGCCGAGGAGTCGTTGCGCAACGGTGATATGGCCGGCGCCGCCGAGCACGAGTCGCGTGCGCTCGAGCAGCTGCGCCAGGGGGCCCGCCAGCTGGCCCAGCAGATGCTGCGGCAGTTGCCATCGCGCTACGGCATGATGAACGGGAGCCGGGGAGAGCTCGACCCGATGGGACGGCCGCCACAACGCACCGACGGTCCGGACCCCGGCAGTGCCGTCAAGGTTCCAGACGAGATCGACGTGCAGCGCGCGCGAGAGATCCTCGAGGAGTTGCGCAGGCGCCTGGGAGAGACGACGCGACCGCCGATCGAGCTCGAGTATCTGGAGCGTCTGCTCAAGCGCTTCTGACGGGTGCTGCGCGGCCCACGCCCTTACGGATCGACGGACCGGCCGATCCGCAGGAGAGGCCGTATCCGGCAAGCCCGGCAGTGGGGCGTGATGTCCTGCTGCCGGTTTGAAGCGCGCCGCTTTCGCCGCTAGAGTAGCGCAAGGGAACCATGAGAAGGACAAACGTGGCTGCTCAAGAAGAGCAGCTCGGGCGGAAGCGATTCCTCTGAGGCCAGGGAGCAGGCGCAGGCATGGATATCCAGGATATGTGCATTTTCGCTCGCGTGGCCGCGTTGCGAAGCCTGTCTGCGGTGGGTGCAGAGTTGAGCCTGACCCCGGGGACGATCTCCAAGCGCATACAGGCCCTCGAGGACGAGTTGTCGGCGCGCCTGTTCGATCGCTCCACGCGCTCGATACGCATCACCCAGGAGGGGGCGGCCTTTCTCGTTCACGTGGAGCGCATCCTGGCCGAAGTCGAAGCCGCCCGCGCGAGCGTAGACGACAGCGTTAGCCAGCCCAAGGGCAGGCTCAGGATCGCAGCGCCCGCCGGGCTCGGCCGACGTTACATCGCGCCGGCGCTTTGCCGCTTCCTGCGCACCTATCCTCAAATCGAGGTGCAGTTCGACGTCAAGGATCGCGCAGTCAACCTGCAAGAGCACGGCTACGACGTGGTGGTGTGCAGCGGCACACTGTCGGATTCCTCGGTGATCGCGAAACGGCTGGCGCCCGACAGGCACGTCATCGCCGCCTCCGCCGCCTACCTCGCAGACCGGGGCCGGCCTCTGCTGGCGGAGGACCTGTCCGGCCACAACTGCCTCGTCCTCGGCGACCGATCGCAATGGACGTTGAGCAAGGGTGAGGTGGAGAAGACAGTGCGGCTGACCGGGCCGTTCAGGTCGAACGACGGCGAGCTGCTGCGCCGCGCCGCGATCGAGGGCTGGGGCCTGATCCAGGCTTCCGAGCTCGAGATCCTGCCCGAGCTGCGCTCGGGGCGGCTCGTGCAGGTGCTCTGCGACTACGAGATCGGAGGCAATGCCGCGGTCTGGGCGCTCTATCCCAGCGGCAAGCACATGCTGCCGCGCATGCGCGTATTCCTGGACTTCCTGACCCAGTGGTTTCGCGATGTGCGCGCTCAGGCCGGAGAGACGCCGCCGCTCGGGGTGGCAGCTCAATAAGCCGGTCGGCGCGCTTCGAGCTGTCGATGAACGGAGCACCGTCAGCAGCATCGAGCCACAACACGCGACCTGCAAGAGACACGGTGGTTTCGGCGCCATGCGGGCTGAGCCCCTGTTGCGCCCTACTTGGTGCGGGGACCGGTGTACTGGTCGATGGACGGGGTGCCGTGGGTGTGGAAGGTCTCGATGGTCTTCAAGCCCCAGGCTTGGCCCTTCCTGCGCTCGCTCTCGGTCCACACCACGGGCTGCCAGTCCGGCGCCAGCACCAGGCGCGCGCCGGCGTTGGCCACCTCCACGCGGTTGCCGCCCGGCTCGTAGACGTAGAGGAAGAACGTCTGCTGGATGGCGTGCTTGTGCGGACCGGTCTCGATGTGCACGCCGTTCTCCAGGAAGATGTCGGCGGCGCGCAGAATCTCCTCGCGCGAATCGAGCGCGTAGGTGACGTGGTGGAAGCGGCCCTTGGCGCCGTAGTGGTCGAGCGTGAAGGCGCAGTCGTAGCTCTTGTTGTTGGTGGTGACCCAGGCACCGGCCTCGGCCCCGCTGTCCAGCACGATCATCTCGGTAATCCTGAGCCCCAGCACGTCCTCCATGAAACGGCGGAGCTGGGCCACGTCGGAGCACAAGAGGTTCACGTGGTCGAGCCGGCGCACATTGACGCCGCGCGCGGGAAAGCGCTGCGCCTGGTTCTTGAGCGCGGGGACCAGCTCCGGCGGCGGCTGGTACCACTGCGTCTCGTAGTAGACCTCCATGCTGTGACCGTCGGGGGTGGTGAAGGCATAGGCCGGCCCGTGACCCAGATCGCCCTGCGTCCAGCCGTTGCCCAGGCCGGATTTCTCGATCACGGCGACGCGGCGCTCCAGCGCCTCGGGGCTGGTCGCCCGGTAGGCGAAGTGGCCCATGCCGGCGACCTTCGCCTCGGTCAGCTTGAGGGTGTGGTGCTCATAGTCGTCCCACCCGCGCAGGTAGACGGATTGGCCCTGCCGGCCACTTTCGGTCATGCCCATCACGCCGACGAAGAAGCGCAAGCTCTCCTCGGGCTTCGGTGTCAGAAGCTCGACGTGAGCGAGATGAGCCAAGTCGAACGAGCGAAGGGTGGACTTCACGACGATGCTCCCGCTGCCGGGCCCGACGCCAAGCCATGGCTGTTACGTGGGCCGAACCCAGCGATCCGACTGGTCCAATGCTTGGCCGGCCGGACCGCTGTGCCTCTCAAGAGTTGTCCTCCAGGGCCTGCCGACCGGCGGAGGCCTCGTGGTCTTGTGGACCGGCCACGAAGAAGATCACGATACCGCGCTCGGGAACGCACCGGATCAGGCTGGCGTAGGCGCCGCACTCACCGAACAGCAACTCCTGGACGGTCGACATCTCCCACTGAAAGCCGGCGCGGCGCGTCGCATCCTCCGCGCGTCGGACGCGATCGTCGCGCTCGAGATCGGCCGGCCGCCAGCTGGAGCTGATGCTCATGTTGACGGCTGCGGATGGCACGCTGACCGCCAGAGCAAGCACAGCAAGCGCCCCGAGTTTTCCGACTGCCATTGGAACAGTCCCCCGTTGCAACATGGCGCCGGATCATAGCGAGGCGCAGCAGCCAGGGAAGCCGGAAAAAGACAGCGGCAAGTCGAGCGGCACGCTGGTGCAGCCTCGACCGCGATACAACGACAATATTGGGGTCGGCAAATGTGGCGGCGCGGTGTGGGCCCGGTGATCGGACAGTCTCGACCTACCACATCTTGTTGGCGATCTTGAGGGCTTCGAGCTCGAACAGCTCGATCGCCGTCTTCTGCGCCAGCATGACGTCGCCGGTCACAAGGTTGCCCTCGGGAAAGAAGCACCAGCCGCAGATGCGCCGGCCGTTCTTGTCGAGCTGGTCGATGTTCATGGAGCGGCCGTGGCGAACGCGGTAGCGCTTGCCGGACCTGCCGCCGACGACCTCGAAATACCCGTACTTGTGGTACTGCTGCAGCTGCGCCGGCGACAGGTTCTCCTTCAGGAGGCGCATGCCGCGCTCGTGGGCCTCCGAGCGTCCCTCGTCGAGGAAGGTCCGCCCGCCGAACCCGGCAAACCTCAGTGCCTCCCGCCGGGGCCTCAGGCTCTGCGCCAGCCCGTGCCCGAGCCGCCGCATCTGCTCTGTGACCCACGCCCGTCGCCGTCGATCGCGCATGTCCGCCTGGTCCTGGAGCATCCGCGCGTAGGCAAACCGCGCTTCGCTCAGCAGCGCGCGGCGAAGGCTTGCAAGATCCCACGCCGAGTGCCGCTCGCAGAAGGAAAAGCAGTCTTCCGGCAGCAACGGCGCCGAGGTGCGATAGCCATTGGAGAACTCGACCCACAACCGCGGCTGGGCCGCGCTCTCAATGGCGACATCCACAAGCGCCGGGGGTTCGCGTCCATTCTCCCCGAGGGCCCTCCGCAACAGGGCCCTCAGTATCTGAACAACGCGCTCCATCAACCGCCTTGCAGCTGAGGAATGAACAGCGTCTGCTCCACCTGTGGATCGAACTTGCCGATCAGCCTGCCGGGACCGCCGTCCTTGGCCAGCGCAACTGCGCGGAAGCCCTTACCAGTCAGCTCGCGGAACCGCTTCTCGGCGAGACCGACCGATCTTGCGTCCGCGGTATCGAACTCGTGCCGCGTGTCGCCCGAGCGATCCATAACAATTTGGACACCCATGTCTACGCTCCTTCTGGTACCAAGTTGTGCCATCTTACAGCGACAACCGGCAGCTTGCCAACGCAATTGGGCCCAATTGCGCCTTCCGTTCTGCTCACGCCATCATCAAGATTTGTTTTGGCGTTAATCGCCTATGGGCACGAGAACGGTGCGCTCGAAGGTCATGAACACCGTGCCGTCGGCTTTGAGTCCGCGTGTTCTGACTGTCACGAGGCCCTGGCTGGGCCGGCCTTTCGACGGGCGCTTGGAGAGCACCTCACTTTCTGCATAGATGGTATCGCCGACGAACACGGGCGCTGTGAGCTCGACCTTGCTCCAGCCGAGGTTGGCGATGGCCTTCTGGCTCACGTCGGCGACGCTCATGCCGGTGACGATGGCGAGCGTAAGGCAGCTGTTGACCAGCGGCCTGTGAAATTCCGTTCCCGCAGCATAGGCGGCGTCGAAATGCAGCGGGTGCTGGTTCATGGTGAGGAGCGTGAACCAGACGTTATCGGCCTCCGTGATGGTGCGGCCGGGCCGGTGCTCGTAGACGTGGCCTACAGTGAAGTCGTCGTAGGTTCGGCCGATCTCGGAGCGATACCGGCCGGGGGCGATTTCCTTGGTGCTTCGCATCTCGCCTCTCGTAAGGTTTGGTTTTGCTCGACCCCCACCCCCAGCCCCTCCCCGCAAGGGGGAGGGGAGTCCGGGCGCGGTCGCGTTACGGTTTGCGCGCCCGCGGCACCAGAAGGTCGTTGTGCTCGCCGAGCTTGGGCTCGCACAGCGTCGGCTGTGCCGGCTCGTCGAGGAAGCGGACGACGGGGGCGATGTGCTCGCGGCCGAGGTCGTCCTTCAGGATGAGACCGCGGGCGCGGATGTTGGCATCGTCGAGCGCCTCGCGCAGGGTGTTGACCGGGGCGAAGCTCACATCGAGGCCCTCGAACCAGGTGCGCCAGTCGGCGAGCGGCTTCTCGCGGAACACGCCCTGCAGGAAGTCGATCAACCGGCGGCCTGATGCGGGCCCGGACCGCGCTCGCACAGCGGCACGAGGTCGGGCCGCCCGAGCTTGCTCGAGCAGGGTGCGCACGAACTTCAGCTCCTGGGCGCCGAGCACGAGATGGCGGCCGTCGGCGGTCTCGTAGATCTGGTAGAAGGCCGAGCCGCCGGTCGAGCGCTCGTGCTTCGGGTTCGGCTGCGGCTGGCCGCGACATCGCCGCGCCCATCACGTTGGGGAGTGCCGCGAGCGCCGCGTGCTGCATGGCGACGTCGATGTAGTCGCCGCGGCCGGTGCGCTCGCGCCGGTAGAGCGCCATCAGCACGCCGGAGAGGGCCTGCAGGGAGCTGACGATGTCGGCGACGGCGACGCCGGGAATGGCGGGGGCACCGTCGCGGCCGAGGGTGATGCCGATGGCGCCGCCGAGCGCCATGGTGGCCAGATCGTGCGCGGGACGGTCGCGGTAGGGGCCGTCCTGGCCGAAGGCGCTGATGGAGCAGTAGACGATGCGCGGGTTGCGCGCCGCGACCGTGGCGTAGTCGATGCCGAGGCGCTGCATCACGCCGGGACGGTAGGACTCGACGAACACGTCGGCCGCATCGCAGAGCTTCAAGAGCGCCTCGCGTCCCTTCGGCGATCTTGAGGTCGATTACCACGCTCCGCTTGCCGCGGTTGACGTTGCGGAAGAAAACGGTCGACGGCCCGTCCGAGAGGCCGATGTGCCGCCCAGGGTCGCCCTCGCCCGGCGGCTCGATCTTGATCACCTCGGCGCCGTGGTCGGCGAGCGCCATGGTGAGGTAGGGCCCCGGAAGAAACACCGACAGGTCGACGACCCTGACGCCTTCGAGCTTCATGCGCGCGTCATCCGTTGCACCCGTCATCCCGGAAGCCGAGCCCCGCCAGGGGCGAGGCTATCCGGGACCTCGGGCAACGGGTCGGAGCCTGCCTCCCGAGGTCCCGGATCGGAGCGCTGCTCGCGTCCCGCTCGCATCGCTCCGTCCGGGATGACGGGTTTCTTAGGGTCCAGCAGCGCCTCGTTGTCGGCGCCGAGCGGCGAGCAGACCCTTTGCTCCAGGCGCTGCCCGTCGATCTTGAGCGGGTTGGCCAGCATCTTGAAGTCGGCCTTGGCCGGATGCGGCACGTTCCGCACCATGCCCGTCTCGGCGACAAACGGATTGGCCACCGCCTGCGCCACGTCGTAGACCGGCGCCGCCGGCACGCTCCCGCTCAGCGCCGCCAGCCACTCGTCCGTGGTCCGCGCGCTCATGGCGGCGTCCAGCTCGCGGGTCAGCCCCGCGCGGTTCTCGCGCCGCGCCGCCGCGGTGTGGAACCGCGGATCGGTGACCAACTCCGGCCGACCGATGCGCTCCGCCAGCGCCTCCCAGAACTTGTCCTTCATGCACATGACGTAGATCCAGCCGTCGCTGGTGCGCACGGTCTGCACCGGCGTCAGCGACTGGTGGGCGCCGCGCGGCAGCCTGGAGGGCATGCTACCGCCGTTGATGAACCAGGTGCCGGGGTAGGAGAGCAGGTGCAGGCCCATGTCGAACAGGCACACGTCGACATCGCAGCCCTTGCCGGTCTGGCGGGCGCGCATCACGCTCGACAGCAGCCCGACCATGCCGGTCATGCCGGTGAGGAAGTCAATCACCGAGGAGCCGAAGCGCTGCGGCGGGCCGTCGGGCTCACCGGTCAGCGACATCAGGCCCGCCTCCGCCTGCATGAGGAAGTCGTAGCCGGGCCAAGCCTTGCGGCTGTTGTCGCGGCCGTAGGCGGAGATGTGCAGGCAGACGATCGCCGGGTTGACCTCGGCGAGGCTCGCGTAGTCGAGGCCGAGCTTCTCGGGCTGGTCGCCGCGCAGGTTGTTCATGATCGCATCGGCGCCGGCGGCGAGGCGGCGCAGGCCCGCGCGTCCCGCGTCGCTCTTCAGGTCGAGCGTGACGCTCTTCTTGTTGGAGTTGATGGACTGGAAGTACTCGCTGTCGCCCTCGCCCAGAAAGCGCGGGCCGACGCTGCGCGAGGTGTCGCCGCCGGTCTCGGCATTCTCGACCTTGATGACCTCGGCGCCGAGGTCGGCCAGGAACATGGAGGCGTAGGGCCCCGCGCCGAACTGCTCGACCGCGAGGAGGCGCATGCCTGCGAGCGGTTTCATGCGATGGGGTTCCGCTTGATCCATTGCCTGGCGATGATGATGCGCTGCATTTCGTTGGTCCCCTCTCCGATGCACATGAGCGGCGCGTCGCGGTATAGCCGCTCCACGTCGAACTCCTTGGAGTAGCCGTAGCCGCCGTGGATCCTGAGCGACTCGATGCTGTTCTCCAGCGCCGCCTCCGAGGCGAAGTACTTGGCCATGCCGGCCTCCAGGTCGCAGCGCTCGCCGCGGTCGAAGGCGGAGGCTGCGTCGAGCGTGAGGAGCCGGGCGGCGCGCGCCTTGGTCGCCATGTCGCCGAGCTTGAGCTGGATCGCCTGGTGCTCGCAGATCGGCTTGCCGAAGGTCTTGCGCACCTGGGCGTACTCGGTGGCGAGCTTGAGCGCGCCCTCGGCCACGCCGACCCCGCGCGCGGCGACGTTGATGCGCCCCAGCTCCAGGCCACCGGTGGCCTGGAAGAAGCCCTGGCCCTCGACGCCGCCGATCAGGTGGTCGGCGGAGAGGCGATAGTCCTCGAACACGAGCTCGCCGGAATCGATCGACTTGTAGCCGAGCTTCTCGAGCTTGCGGCCGACCGTGAAGCCCGCCTGCTTCGGGGCGATGAACAGGCTCATGCCCTTGTAGCGCGGCTCGGCTGAGGGATCGGTCTTCACCAGCAAGGCGAAGCAGCTCCCCTCGATGCCGTTGGAGATCCAGGTCTTGGTGCCGTTGATGACGTAGCCGCCGTCCGGCTGGCGTCTCGCGGACGTGCGGATCGCCTGCAGGTCGGTGCCGGCGTCGGGCTCGGTGAGCGCCAGGCCGCCGCGCACGGCGCCAGTGGCGAGCCGCGGCAACCAGGTCTGCTTCTGGGCCTCGGTGCCGTATTTCTCGATGGCCAGCGCCAGCATCAGGTGCGAGTTGAAGATGCCGGTGATGGCCATCCAGTCGCGCGAGATGCGCATGACGATCTTGGCGTAGGTGCCGGCGGGAAGGCCGAGGCCGCCGTACTCCGGCGCGATGGTGGCGCCGAACAGGCCCAGCTCCTTCATCTGCTCGACGGTCTCGGCGGGGTAGCGATCGGCGTGGTCGTACTCCCGGGCGATGGGCTTCACCTCCCTGTCGACCCAGCGGTCGATGGTGTCGAGCAGCCGCGCCTCGTCGTCGGCATCGATATTGCGCAGCTTGGGTGTGGCGGGCATGGGGCGTTCCTGGCGGCGTTCCTGGCGCTCGGGTCGTCTGGTCTGGCTTTACCCGGCAGACGGTCCTGCCTCAAGCAGTCCCGCCTCGCAGGCCTTGATCTGGAGCGCGAGATACTTGGAGTAGATGCGGCACTGGGCCAGGCTGCCGGCGATGAACCACAGGCCGGGCTGGGCCGTGCGCGTGAACATGTTGCGCAGCTCCAGGCCGTCGCCGAAGCCCCAGACCGGGCCGACGCGCTGGGCCACGGCTTCGCCGAACAGCCTGGCGACGAGAGCCTCCTGGCCCTTGTAGCCGGTTGCCAGCACGACGAGGTCGGCGGGAAGCTTCTCGCCGCTCTCCAGGACAGCGCCGTCGGCGGCGAACTCGGCGATGTCGGAGAGCTGGACGAGGCCGATCTTGCGCTCGGCGATGAGATCGGAGCAGCCGACGTTGAAATAGTAGCCGCCGCCGCGGGTGAGATAGAGGAACTGCCAACCGGCGCCGTCCTCGCCGTAGTCGAGCTTGAAGCCGACGCGCTCCAGCCCGTCGAGGAGCTTCTTGTCGAGCTTGCGCGCCTGCGCGGTCATGGCGATGTGGCCCTTCTTCGCCAGCGGCGTCGGCATCGACGAGGCGAGAAGGTCGCAGTCCTCGAGCGGCGGGCCTTCGTCGTAGAGGGCGTAGGGGAGCTGGGCGCTCGGCTCGATGTTGACGATCAGGGTCGGGCTGCGCTGCACCAGGGTGACCTTGGCGCCGCTGGAGTAGAGGTCCTGGGCGATGTCGTGGCCGCTGTTGCCGGTGCCGATGACGATGGCGCCCTTGCCCGACCAGTCCTCGCCGTCGCGGTAGCTGCTCGAGTGCAGCACCGGGCCGCGGAAGCGGTCGAGCGTTGCGATGTCCGGGATGTTGGGGATGCCGCTGACCCCGGTGGCCATGACGACGTGGCGCGGGCGCATCTGGCGTGTCGAGCCGTCGGCTCGGCGCAGGACGACGCGCCACCGGCCCTCGGTCGCGTCCCAGCTGCCGCTCTCGAGCTCGGTCGACGGCCAGTAGTTGAGCTCCATGCTCTCCACATAGGCCTCGAACCAGCCGGCGAGCATATCCTTCGGGATGTAGGTGGGCCAGCTCGGCGGATACGGAATGTAGGGGAGGTGGTTGACCTGCACCTGGTTGTGCAGGGTGAGCGCGTGGTAGCGCTGGCGCCAGTTGTCGCCGATGCGCGGCCAGCGGTCGACGATCAGGGTGTCGATGTCGAGCTGGCCGAGACGCGCCGCGATCGAGAGGCCAGCCTGGCCGCCGCCGACCACCAGCGCGGCGGGGTCCCTGTCGCTGTACGCCGCCGCGGCCTTCCTGAGGTCCAGCCAGTTGGGGCCGCGGAAATCGCGCGAGTAGGACCGGCCGGTGGGGCGGGCTCGGCCAATGCGCTCGGGAAACTGCTTCAGCTCGTCCAGGGCCGTGAGCAGGGTCCAGGCTTTCAGGCTCCCGCCGGCGTCGGGCGTGAGGCGCAGGACGCCGCGGCCGCGGCCCGTGGCGGTCTCGAAGTCGAAGATCGCCTCGATGGCGCCGGTGCCGATGCGCTCCACGCTGCGCGGCGGTGTCCGACCTGCGGCCACCTGGAAGCGGGACGGCCCCGCACGGCGGGCCTGCGCTGCGAGCGCCGCGGCGATGGCGTCGGCGCCGCCGACGGTCGTGATGTCCCAGGTGAGGGCGAGAAGGTCGCGCCAGTAGCTCTCCGGATGAAACAGCGCCTCGAGCCGCGTCTCGTCGGCGGCGGCGAGCGCCTTTGCGAGCCGGGCGAGCCAACCCTGCACGGTCTCCGCCAGCGTGGTGTCCCTGGGTTCCGCCATGGCCAGCATTGTGCGCCTCCCGCAATTCCTGCTGCTTCTTGCTGCTTCACCCGCCATCCCGGGCGGCGCGAGGCGAGCACCCCTCGGCTTCCGTGATGGCGGATGCGATGACTGTAACAGTTGCGGCAAGGCGCAGAACATAGACATGGCGGCAGACCTGAACCGCGCCATGGGTTGGCTGCGCGCCGGCGCGCAGCCCGCGCACCCCGAGGACGGCCGGCGTGCCTGCCGATGTCGGGCTACGGGCCTTCGCGCCCGACCCAATCTGCGGCGCCGCGAAGCCGCGCGGGCGTTGTTCACGATGTCAAAGAGCACGGGCGCCGAGAGGCGCGCCGATCGCCGGCCCGCTTCGGGTGCCGGTGGAAAAGCACCCCTCGCGGGCCGAGCGATGAAGCGGACTGTAACGCCGCCAGAGGAGGCCGGGAGAAATGCCGCCGCCCTTTCGAGCGGCAATCGGCGACCAGCGTTAACTGGCGGTAACCGGGCAAACGCCCGCGGAACGCCGCCACGGGGTCAGCCCGGCCTTCGCTGGGGGCGCGGGGTCTGCCCCCTCAGACATTTCATACTTGAAATAACGTCCGCCGTGGCGCATCACACCTGGGTCGGATCGACGAGGATGGAGGCGTCATGCGCGTTGCCTGTCTGGGCGGAGGCCCGGCGGGGCTCACCTTCGCCATAGCCATGAAGCTCCGCGACCCCGCCCACGAGATCGTGGTGGTGGAGCGCAACCGGCCCTACGACACCTTCGGCTGGGGCGTGGTGCTCTCCGAGGAGACGCTGGCCAATCTCAGAGCCGCCGACCCCGAAAGCGCCGAGGCGATCCGCCGCTCGTTCGTCTACTGGGACGACATCGCCGTTTTCTATCGCGGCACGGTCACCCGTTCGTCGGGCCACGGCTTCTGCGGCATTGGCCGCAAGCGGCTCTTGAACATCCTGCAGGACCGGGCGCAGACGCTGGGGGTCGCGCTCCAGCTCGAGACCGAGATCGACGGTGTCGAGGCCTATCGCGGCTACGACCTGATCGTGGCAGCCGACGGGGCCAACTCCAAGGTGCGCGGCGCCTTCGCCCACGTGCTCAAGCCCGACATCGACCGGCGCGCGTGCAAGTACATCTGGCTCGGCACGCATCAGAAATTCGACGACGCCTTCACCTTCATCTTCGAGGAGACCGAAAGGGGGTGGATCTGGGCGCACGCCTACCAGTTCGATGCCGATACCGCGACGTTCATCGTCGAGTGCTCCGAGGCGACGTGGACGAGGCTCGGCTTCGACTGCATGAGCCAGGAGGAGACGACCACGGAGTGCGAGCGGATTTTCGCGACGCATCTCGGCGGGCACCGGCTGATGACCAACGCGCGGCACCTGCGCGGGTCGGCCTGGCTCAACTTCAACCGCGTGCTGTGCGAGCGATGGTCGTGCGGCAACGTGGTGCTCATGGGGGATGCGGCGGCGACGGCGCATTTCTCCGTGGGCTCGGGGACCAAGCTCGCCATGGAGAGCGCCATCGCGCTTGCGCGGTATCTCGATACCGAGCCGACGCTCGAGGCGGCGCTGCAGCGCTACGAGGAGGAGCGCCGCACCGAGGTGCTGCGGCTGCAGAGCGCGGCGCGCAACTCCACGGAGTGGTTCGAGAACGTCGAGCGCTATCTCCATCTCCATCCGGTGCAGCTCAACTACTCGCTGCTGACGCGCTCGCAGCGCATCTCGCACGAGAACCTGCGCCAGCGCGACAGGGCGTGGCTGGAACGGCGCAGAGATGTGGTTCGAGGAAGGGGCGACCAGCGCGCGCTCCGCAGCCGCAAGGCCGCCGATGTTCACCCCGTTTCGACTGCGAGGCATGGAGCTCGAGAACCGCGTGGTGGTCTCGCCGATGGCGCAGTACCGCGCCGTCGACGGACTGCCGAGTGACTGGCATCTCGTGCATCTGGGCGAGCGCGCCAAGGGGGGCGCCGGGCTCGTCATTACGGAGATGACCTGCGTCTCGCCGGAGGGGCGCATCTCGCCGGGCTGCACCGGCATGTACCGGCCCGAGCACGAGGCGGCGTGGCGGCGCATCGTCGAGTTCGTGCACCGCGAGACCGAAGCGAGGATCGCCCTGCAGCTCGGGCATTCCGGGCCCAAGGGATCGACGCAGATCGGCTGGGAGGAGATGGATGCGCCGCTGCCCGAGGGCAACTGGGAGGTGATGGGACCTTCGCCGGTGGCGTGGTCGCCGGTGAACCAGATGCCACGCGAGATGGCGCGGGCCGACATGGACGCGGTGCGGGAGCAGTACGTGCGCGCCGCGGAGATGGCGCAGCGGGCGGGCTTCGACATGCTGGAGCTGCACTACGCCCACGGCTATCTGATGTCGGCGTTCATCACGCCGCTGACCAACCGCCGATCGGACGACTACGGAGGCTCGCTGCAGAGCCGCATGCGGTTTCCCCTGGAGGTGTACCGGGCCGTGCGCGCCGTCTGGCCCGAGGCGAAGCCGATCTCGGTGCGCATCTCCGCCCACGACTGGGTGGGAAGCCGGGGCATCACGCCGGTCGAGGCGGTGGAGATCGCGCGGATGCTGCAGCGCGAGGGCGTGGACATCGTCGACGTGTCGGCGGGGCAGACCTCGATCGAGGCGCGGCCGGTCTACGGGCGCATGTTCCAGACGCCGCTGTCAGACCGCATCCGCAACGAGGTGGGCATAGCCACCATGGCAGTCGGCAACATCACCGAGCCGGACCACGTCAACTCGATCCTGATGGCCGGGCGCGCGGACCTCGTCTGCCTGGCGCGGCCGCATCTCGCCGACCCCTACTGGACGCTGCACGCCGCGGCGCAGCTGGGCTATGCGGGCGCGGCCTGGCCCAAGCCTTACCTCGCGGGACGCGACCAGCTCCATCGGCTCACCGCCAGGGCGGACGCTGCGCCGGAGCGCGTGTGATGGGCGTGCTGGCGGGGAAGCATGCGCTGGTCACCGGCGGCGGCAGCGGCATCGGCGCCGCGATTGCGCGGGCGCTCTCGGACGCCGGCGCCGCGGTCTCCCTCGTCGGCCGCCGGCTTGCGCCGCTGCAGGAGGTCGCCGCCGGTCTGCCCGCGGCGACGGCCATCGCCGCCGACGTGACGCGCGAGGCGGATGCGCGGACCATGGTCGAGGCGGCACGCAAGGCGCATGGGCCGATCGACATCCTCGTCGCCAATGCCGGCGCCGCCGAGAGCGCCGCGTTTGGCGCGATCGACCTTTCCCAGTGGCGGCGCATGCTCGATGTCAATCTCACGGGTGCATTCCTCCCGGCGCAGGCGGCGCTGCCCGACATTCTCCGGCAAGGAACGGGCTACGGCCGCATCGTTTTCATCGCCTCCACCGCCGGCCTCAAGGGCTACCCCTACGTGGCGGCCTACTGCGCCGCCAAGCATGGGCTCGTCGGCCTCGCCCGAGCGCTGGCCGCCGAGCTGGCTCCGCGCGGGGTGACGGTCAATGCCGTGTGCCCCGGCTTCACCGAGACGCCGCTGCTCGAAGCCTCGCTCGCCGGCATCGCCGCCAAGACCGGCAGAAGCCGTGAGGATGCGGCAGCCGAGCTGAAGCGGTTCAACCCGCAGCGGCGTTTCATTGCGCCCGAGGAGGTCGCCCAGACCGTGCTCTGGCTGTGCACCCCCGCAGCCGTCGGGATCACCGGCCAGGCCATCTCGGTTTCCGGAGGGGAGGTATGACCGCCCAGCGCAAGGACAGACCCGCCCCCGGGGCGCCGGCGCCGATCGAGCTGCGGCTGTGGGTGCGCCTGCTGAGGACGGTGCGGCCCATCGAGGTGGAGCTGCGCCGGCGCCTGCAGCGTGAATTCGGCGTCACCCTGCCCAAGTTCGACGTGATGGCCGCGCTCGCCCGCAGGCCGGCGGGCATGACGATGACGGAGGTGTCGCGCTTTCTCATGGTCTCAAACAGCAATGTCACCGGGCTCATCGACCGGCTCGTTGCCGACGGGCTGGTGATGCGGATCGTTAACGAGGAGGATCGGCGCGCGACCTTCGTGCGCCTGACGCCGAAGGGGGTGCGCCGGTTCGCCGCCATCGCCGAGGCGCACACACGCTGGCTGGAGGAGATGCTGGCAGGCTTCGGCAGTGCGCGCAGCGAGGCCCTGATCGGCCTGCTCGACGAGCTGAGAGACGCAACCCGCACAGGAGGTCCGGCATGAGCTTCGAGAGGTTCGAGCCGAGACACTTCGACTGGCGCCTCGACGGCGGGGTGGCGGTGATCTCGCTCAAGGGGGCCGAGCGCAAGAACCCGCTCACCTTCGAGTCCTACGCCGAGCTGCGCGATACCTTTCGCGCGCTGGCCGGCGCCGACGCGGTGAAAGCGGTGGTGATCGGCTCCAGCGGCGGCAACTTCTGCTCCGGGGGCGACGTGCACGACATCATCCGCCCGCTGCTGGAGCGCGACATGAAGGGGCTGCTCGCCTTCACGCGCATGACCGGGGACCTGGTGAAGGCCATCAAGGCCTGCCCGCAGCCCGTGATCGCCGCCGTCGACGGCGCGTGCGTCGGCGCCGGGGCGATGATCGCGCTTCATGCGGATCTCAGGCTCGGGACGCCGCGGGCGAGGACCGCCTTCCTGTTCACCCGCGTGGGTCTTGCCGGCTGCGACATGGGGGCCTGCGCCATGCTGCCCCGCGTGATCGGCCAGGGCCGCGCGGCCGAGCTTCTGCTCACCGGCCGGACCATGGCGGCCGAGGAGGGCGAGCGCTGGGGATTCTTCAACCGGCTGGTGGCGCCCGAGGTGCTCGAGGCGGAGGCCGTCGCGCTGGCGCGGAGCCTCGCCGATGGCCCGACGTTTGCCCACATGATGACCAAGACCATGCTCAACCAGGAATGGGCGATGACGCTCGATCAGGCGATCGAGGCGGAAGCCCAGGCGCAGGCCATCTGCATGCAGACAGGCGACTTCCGCCGCGCCTACGAGGCGTTCGTTGCCAAGCGGAAGCCGGAGTTTGCAGGGGACTGAGGCCGTGACCTCGACGCGGGCATATCATTGTCATCCCGGGCCTTGTGCCCGACAGATCCATCTCGCCGCCCGCTCCGGCCATCGAGGATGGCTCGATCCCGGCGACAAGCGCCGGGATGAGGGAAAGGAGGCCATGATGTTCACACGCATGTTCTCACGCGATGAGCGCGCGACGAGGCTCCGCACGCCGGCGCCCAAAGGGGCGGGGGCGCTCGGTCCCTCCGCGCACGTCGATACCTTCACGCGCGACAACCTCCCGCCGGCGCAGCACTGGCCCGACCTCTTCCTCGACCGGCCCGAGCTGCAGTATCCGGAGCATCTCAACGCCGCAGTAGAGCTGACCGACCGCATGGTCGAGAAGGGCTTCGCCGACCACACCGCGCTGATCGGCAACGGGCGGCGCCGCACCTACAAGGAGCTGACCGACTGGTCGAACCGGCTCGCCCACGCCCTGATCGAGGATTTCGGCGTCAGGCCCGGCAACCGGGTGCTGCTGCGCTCGGGCAACAACCCGGCGATGGTGGCGGCGTGGCTGGCCGTCACCAAGGCGGGGGCGGTGGCCGTCAACACCATGCCGCTTCTGCGGGCGGGCGAGCTCGGCAAGATCGTCGACAAGGCCGAGGTGTCGCTGTCGCTCTGCGACAGCCGCATCGCCGACGAGCTGGTGGCCTGCGCCAAGGACAGCCGCTTCCTGAAGCAGGTCGTCCCGTTCGACGGCACCGCCAACCACGACGCCGAGCTCGACCGCGTGGCGCTGGGCAAGCCCGTCCGGTTCGACGCCGTCAGGACCGGCCGCGACGATGTGGCGCTGCTCGCCTTCACCTCCGGCACGACCGGCGAGCCCAAGGGTACCATGCACTTCCACCGCGATCTGCTGATCATCGCCGACGGCTACGCCAGGGAGGTGCTGGGCGTCACGCCCGAGGACGTGTTCGTCGGCTCGCCGCCGCTCGCCTTCACCTTCGGGCTCGGCGGTCTCGCGGTCTTCCCGCTGCGCTTCGGCGCCACGGCGACGCTGCTCGAGAACGCCTCGCCGGCCAACATGGTCGAGATCATCGAGACCTACAAGGCCACCATCAGCTTCACCTCGCCCACCGCCTATCGCGCCATGATGGCGGCCATGGACGCCGGCGCCGATCTCTCCTCGCTGCGGATGGCCGTCTCCGCCGGCGAGACCCTGCCCGCCCCCGTGTTCGAGGACTGGACGAGGAAGACCGGCAAGCCGATCCTCGACGGCATCGGCTCCACCGAGCTGCTGCACATCTTCATCACCAACCGCCTCTCCGACGCCAAGGCCGGCGCCACCGGCAGGCCGGTGGCCGGCTACGAGGCCAGGATCGTCGACGACGACATGAAGGACGTGCCCGACGGCACCATCGGCCATCTCGCCGTGCGCGGCCCTACGGGCTGCCGCTATCTCGCCGACGAGCGCCAGGCCAAGTACGTGCGCGACGGCTGGAACCTGACGGGGGACGACTTCGTGCGCGACGAGAAGGGGACCTTCCACTTCGCCGCCCGCGCCGACGACATGATCATCTCCTCGGGCTACAATATCGCCGGCCCAGAGGTCGAGGCGGCTCTCCTGTCGCACGTCGATGTGGCCGAGTGCGCCGTCGTCGGCGCTCCCGACGAGGCGCGCGGCCAGATCGTCGAGGCGCACGTGGTTCTGAAGGAAGGGGTGGCGGGCGACGAGGCCAGCGTCAAGGCCCTGCAGGAGCACGTCAAGGCGAAGATCGCTCCCTACAAGTATCCTCGTTCCGTCAGGTTCGTCACCGCCCTCCCCAAGACCCAGACCGGCAAGATCCAGAGGTTCAAGCTGAAACCGCCGACGTAACTTCGTATGTCGGTCACTCCTCAGAGTCAGGACTCGAGACCATGATTGCTGGCGATCCGTTCCGATTTGCGATCGAATCCAGCATCACCGAATTCTGCGGCAGTCCATCGCAAGTTGGTCTGGGGTTCTTTGTGGTGCACGTACCGGGGACGAGCTACGGCATTCGAGATCCGAGGGCGACCATGCTCGGTCTTCCTTTGGAGACTGTGACCCGGTCCATAGCCCGAAGGGGAACGCACCATCTCCCCCTGAGTGCGGAGCCGGATGCCAGGTTGCTTTGCGAAGCAATCCTGGCAGCGGGTTACGATCCGGACCGTCAACACGAGCTGTTCTTTGGGATGTCCGCCGAAAAGCTCGATGAGTTGGCTGGTTCACTCGATTGGCACGCGGGCGGAGATGAGGCCTTCGACGACGGTAGCCATATATTTCATTTCGACGTAGGTGATGGAGTTCGAGTCCTTGCTTGTCGAAATGATACCGATGATCAGCCCTCATACCTAAGCGAACTCTGGATGGAGGCAGATGAATTCTACGAAATACTGCAGCGCTGGAAACAGGAATTCGAGGTGCAGATTGCAGCTAGGAAAATCGGTTAGCGCATAGCCCAGCATGGACATACACACGCTATGTTGCGTTACGGCTTTCGGCCCACCTGGACCTACTCGACCAAACGACCACACGCAGGGACGATACAATGCCAGAGATCAGCCGGTTCTTCGGCATTGTTGTCGCCATGTACCACAGGGACCACCCGCCCCCACACTTTCACGCGCGTTACGGTGAGCATGAGGCCAAGTTTTCCATTGAGACAGGGGAGATGACCGAAGGAAGCGTCCCTCGCAGAGCGAGGTCGCTTGTGCAAGAATGGTACCGCCTCCACATTGATGAGCTGAAGGCCGCGTGGCAGGCGGTGCAGGCTCGCCAGCTGCCGAACAAGATCGAGCCCCTGGAGTAGAAAGATGCTCGCGTGTGTCATCGATGCCCGCCATGCTGGAAACTACCGCGTGTGGCTCCGGTTTGCGGACGGGTTGTCAGGCGAGATCGACTTGGAGCGCGAGCTCTGGGGCCCCGTGTTCGTGCCCTTGAAGGACGTCGCGGAGTTTGCAAAGCTCCGGGTAGAGCCGGATCTCGGCACCATCGTCTGGCCCAACGGTGCCGACCTTGCGCCCGAATTCCTCTACGACGAGGTGAAAGCCGCGCTCGCCGCGAGCAAGGCCGCAGCGGTATAGACACGCAGGTTGCGTCAACGGAGCATGCCCATGAAAATCAAGATCGTGGTGCACGAGGCGGAGGAAGGCGGCTTCTGGGCGGAGGTGCCGGCCATTCCCGGCTGCGCCACGCAGGGGGAGACCATGGAGGAGCTACTGCACAACGTGCGGGAAGCTGTCGAAGGCTGCCTCTCCGTCGATCTGGCGGAGCCCAAACCCGACGACAAACGACGGGTGCTGGAAATTGCCGTATGAAGTCCATCTCCGGCCGCGAATTCGCTCGCCTGGTCGAGCGGCGCGGTTGGCGGTTGCTCCGCATCAGCGGAAGCCACCACATCTATGGAAAGCCCGGCAGCGTGGTGCGATTGTCGATTCCCATTCACGGAAAACGCCCTCAAGGTCGGCCTGCTGCGCCACCTGGCTAAGCTCGCGGAAATCCTGGACGAAGAACTGCGGTAGCGCAGCTATGCCGCCTGTGGCAGCGACACGAGACCAATGCAAGCGAGACCTCATGCAGTTCCTCCATCCCAAACACTGGGCGCCCGCCAAGGGCTTCGCCAACGGCGTCGCCGCCGAGGGGCGCCAGATCTTCGTCGCCGGCCAGGTCGGCTGGAATGCGGAGCAGAGGTTCGAGAGCGACGACTTCGTGGCCCAGGCCGAGCAGGCGCTTGCCAACATCGTTGCGGTGCTGGCGGAGGCGGACGCGCGCCCCGAGCATCTCGTGCGCCTGACCTGGTACGTCACCGACAAGCGGGAGTACCTGGCGCGCCTCGCCGAGGTGGGGGACGCCTACCGGCGTGTCATCGGCCGGCACTTTCCGGCGATGACCCTGGTGCAGGTGGTGGCCTTGCTGGAGGATCGCGCCAAGGTGGAGATCGAGGCCACGGCGGTGGTGCCTACGGCGTAGGCCGGAGATCGCGAAGCTCCGAGTTCAGGGGTTCCCCCCTCCACAAGCACGAGGCCGGGGTTCCCCCCACCCCTAGCCCCTCCCCGCAAGGGGGAGGGGAATCCGGCAGCGCAAGTGGGGAAGGAAACCGGGCGGCGTTGGGGGAGGCAATCGGGGCGCGCGAGCGGATACCGGTGGCGATCGCGGCCACGGCGGCGTTGCCGTGGGCAGGCCGCACCCCTAAAGTCGCAGCGGCGGGATTTTGGCGCACGTCAGCGGCAACCCGAAAGTCGGGACCGCATCTTTCGGGGGTTCAATGAACATGACCAGAAACGGGTTGCGGAGCGTCATCGCCGGGCTGGCGGGTGTTGCGCTCGCGGCTGGCGTGGGGGCCAGCGCAGCACAAGCGCAGGCACAGGAGCTGAAGATCGGCATCATGGCGGTGCTGTCCGGCCCGCAGGCGGTGCTCGGCGGCCAGCTCAGGGACGGCTTCATGCTGGGCGTCAAGCACGCCGGCGGCAAGCTCGGCGGGCTGAAGACCACGGTGACCGTGCAGGACGACGAATTGAAGCCCGACGTGGCTGTCGGCAGGGTCAAGCAGCTGGTCGAGCGCGACAAGGTCGACTTCGTCGTCGGGCCGATCTTCTCCAACATCCTGATGGCGATCGTCAGGCCGGTGACGGAGGCGAAGGTGTTCCTGATCAGCCCGAACGCCGGCACCTCGACGCTCGCCGGCAAGGGCTGCAGCCCGTACGTGTTCGTCACCTCCTACCAGAACGATCAGCCGCCGGAGGTGCTCGGCAAGTACGCCCAGGACAAGGGCTTCAAGAAGGCGTTCCTGCTGGCGCCCAACTACCAGGCCGGCAAGGACATGATCGGCGGGTTCAAGAAGCACTTCAAAGGCGAGATCGCCGACGAGGTCTACACGCCGCTCGGCCAGCTCGACTTCTCGGCCGAGCTGGCGAGAATCGCCGCCTCCAAGCCCGATGCGTTCTTCGTGTTCATGCCGGGGGGTATGGGCGTGAACCTCGTCAAGCAGTACCGTCAGGCGGGGCTCGACAAGGTCCCGTTTCTGTCCGTGTTCACCGTGGATGAATCGACGCTGCCGGCACAGAAGGATGCGGCCGTCGGATTCTACTCGGGCATGACCTGGGCGCCGAACACCGATACGCCGGAGAACAAGAAGTTCGTGACCGACTTCGAGAAGGAGTACGGCTACGTGCCCGGCAGCTACGCCATGCAGGCCTATGACGCCGCGGCGCTGATCGGCAGCGCGGTGAAGGCGGTGGGCGGCAAGCTCTCCGACAAGGATGCGGTGCGCGCCGCGCTGCGCAAGGCGGACTTCAAGTCGCTGCGCGGGGCCTTCAAGTTCAACAGCAACGGCTTCCCGGTCCAGGACTTCTATCTGGTGAAGGTGGCCAAGCGCGCCGACGGCAAGTTCCAGACCGAGATCGTCGAGAAGGTGTTCCGGGACCACGGCGACAGCTACGTCGCCAGCTGCGCGCTGAAGTAGGCAAGGACGGGGTCAGACCCCTCGCACGGACCGTCTCAGTAGAATACGGAGGGTTGTCGCGAGGGGTCTGACCCCGCACCACCTGCCGGGTAGGCGCATGTCCACGTCGCTCGTCATCGTCCAGCTCTTCAACGGCCTGCAGCTCGGCATCCTCTTGTTCCTGGTGGCGGGCGGGCTGACGCTGGTGTTCGGCGTGATGGACTTCATCAATCTGGCCCACGGCGTGCAGTACATGCTGGGGGCCTACCTGTCGGTGGCGTTCTACCAGCTCACCGGCAGCGTCCTCCTCGGCCTGGCGCTGGCGCTGCCGGCCTCCCTGCTGCTCGGCCTGGCGCTGGAGGTCGCCGTGCTCCGGCATCTCTACCAGCGCCACCACCTGGAGCAGGTGCTGGCGACCTTCGGCATCATCCTGTTCCTCAACGAGGGCGTGAAGATCGTCTGGGGCGCGGCGCCGCTCAATATGCCTACGCCCGATCTGCTCTCGGGATCGGTGCCGCTGATGGACGGGCTGCGCTATCCCGTCTACCGCTTCGCCATCATCGCCGCCGGCCTGCTGGTGGCAGTGGGGCTCTACCTGTTCGTCAGGCACACCAGGATCGGCATGCTGGTGCGGGCGGGCGCCACCAATGCGCCCATGGTCTCGGCCTTGGGCGTCGACATCCACCGGCTGTTCATGATCGTGTTCGGCTTCGGCGCCATGCTGGCGGGCTTCGCCGGCGCCATGGTGGCGCCGATCCTCTCGGTCGAGCCCGGCATGGGCGACCAGATCCTGATCCTCGCCTTCGTCGTGATCGTCATCGGCGGCATCGGCTCGATCCGCGGGGCCTTCATCGCCGCGCTGCTCGTGGGCGTGATCGACACGCTCGGCCGCTCCTTCATGACCGACATCCTGCGGCTCTTCCTGGCACCCAGCACCGCGCGCACCATCGGCCCGGCGCTCGCCTCCATGACGATGTACCTCCTGATGGCCGTGGTGCTGGCCGTGCGCCCCGCCGGCCTGTTCCCGGCCAGGGGGCGCGGCTGATGGCGTCAGCCGCACTGGCGAAGGGACTTGCCGCCATCGCTGCTGCGGCCAGTGCAGTCGCCGGTGCGTGCCGTGCCCTCGCCTTCGACAAGCGCATGGCCGCGGGGCTTTTCGCGGCGCTGGCGCTGCTGCCGCTGCTGAGCCCGCTGCTCGGCGGCAGCTACCTCTTGCTCATCGGCGAGCGGGTGCTGATCTTTGCGATTGCCGCGCTCTCGCTGGAGCTGCTGATCGGCGCCGGCGGGCTCGTCTCGTTCGGGCATGCGGCCTTCCTGGGGATCGGCGCCTATGGCGCCGGCATCGCCGCCAGCCACGGCCTCGGCACGCTCGTCGTTGCCCTGCCGGCGGCGCTCGCCGCCTCCGCGCTGTTCGCGCTGCTCACCGGCGCCATCGCGGTGCGCACGCGCGGCGTCTACTTCATCATGATCACGCTGGCGTTCGGGCAGATGGCGTTCTTCGTGGCCGCCTCGCTGGCACCCTACGGCGGCGACGACGGGCTCAGCTGGCCCGGGCGCACGCAGGTGCTCGGCACGCGCGTGCTGGAGGACCGCATCGTCTTCTTCTACTTCACCCTGGCCCTTGCCGCCGCGAGCTATCTCCTCGTCAGCCGGCTCGTGGCCTCGCGCTTCGGCCGCGTGCTGCGCGGGCTCACCGACAGCGAGACGCGCATGCAGGCGATCGGCTTTGCGCCCTATCGCTATCGCCTGACGGCCTACGTCATCGCCGGCACGCTGTGCGGGCTCGCCGGGTTCCTGCTCGGCAACCAGGTCGAGTTCGTGAGCCCCGCCTACATGCACTGGCAGCGCTCGGGCGAGCTGATCGTGATGGTGCTGCTGGGTGGCACCGGCTCGCTCTACGGGCCGGTGCTCGGCTCCCTTGCCCTGCTGGTGCTGGAGGAGACGCTGGCGCGGCTCACCGAGCACTGGAAGGCGATCCTCGGCCCACTGCTGGTGCTGGTGGTGCTGTTCGCCAGGGGCGGCATCGCCGGCGCCATCGAGGCTTGGCGGCAGCGCTGGATGACGCTGGCTGAGCTGCTGGCAGACCTGCAGGGGCGTGGGCGTGCCGCCCTCGTGCGGGCAGAGCAAGCCGCACAACAGACAATCGCCGCAGCAGTAGAATTCGGGCGCCTGGCCGAGGCAAAGGCCGGCGCCGGCTGGCTGCGGTGCCGAGCGGTCCTGCGTCCGCGGCTCGACCCCCTCGCAGCCCTGGCTGCGCGGGGTGCCGCGATGGTTGCGCGCGGTGCCGCGCAGGCGGGCGTTCGCGCGGAGCTGTCGCTCGGTGCGATGAACCGCAGGGCCGCGTCGCTGGCGGGCGCCGCAGAGCGGGGCCTCGCCGCGGGGCTTGGCTACTGCACGCGGTGCTGGCAGGCGGTCCTGCAGCCCAGGCTGGAGACGCTGGCGGGGCTTGGCGGACGTGGCGTCGCTGAGATCGCGGCCCGCGCCGGGCTCTGCAAGCTGGCGCTGCACCGCGCGCTGAAGTCCGCCGCGGGCTTCGCCGAGCGGAGCATGTCCGCGGCGCTCGCGCGCTGGAGGCGGCGATGAGCCGGGCGATCCTCGAGTTGCAGCACCTCGTCAAGTCGTTCGGGGCGCTGAGGGTGACGGCCGGCGTGGACCTCGAGGTCCTGGCCGGCGAGACGCACGCGATCATCGGTCCCAACGGCGCCGGCAAGACCACGCTCGTCAACCAGATCTCCGGCGCCATCGCGCCCGATGCCGGGCGCATCGTGCTCGACGGCCGCGACGTGACGCGGCTGCCGATGCCCGCCCGAGCCCGCCTCGGCCTCGCCCGGTCGTTCCAGATCACGCAGGTGCTGCCCCGCTTCACGGCGCTGGAGAATGTGGCGCTGGCGGTGCAGGCGGGCGCCGGCTCCAGCTTCCGCGTCTGGCGGCCGGCGGCGGCCGAGGAGGCGCTCAATGCGCCCGCCAGGGAGGCGCTCGAGGCGGTGGACCTGGGGGGCCGCGCCGATACGCCGGCGGGGGCGCTGTCGCACGGGGAGAAACGCCGCCTGGAGCTGGCGATCGCGCTCGCCCAGGCTCCCAAGCTCATCCTGCTCGACGAACCTGCGGCGGGAGCCGGGGCCGAGGAGACACGGCGGCTGGTCGAGATCCTCCGGGGCCTGAAAAGGCGCACGACCATCGTGCTCGTCGAGCACGACATGCAGGCGGTGTTCGCGCTGGCCGACCGCATCTCGGTGCTGGTGGAAGGGCGCATCATCGCCACCGGCACGCCGGAGGCCGTGCGTGCCGATGCTGCCGTGCGCGCCGCCTACCTCGGAGAGGCGGCATGAGCCTGCTCGCCATCCAGGGCCTGGAGGCGGGCTACGGCGAGGCCCAGGTGCTGTTCGGCGTCGACCTCACGGTGGGCGCGGGCGAGGTCGTGAGCCTGATGGGCCGCAACGGCATGGGCAAGACCACTACCGTGCGCGCCCTGATGGGCCTGCTGCCGGCAACTGCTGGCGAGATCCGTTTCGCCGGCGAGGCGCTCGGCGGCACCCCGCCGTTCCGCAGGGCGCAGGCGGGCATCGGCCTCGTCCCGGAGGGGCGGCAGATCTTCCCGACCCTGACGGTGGAGGAGAACCTTATCGCCACCGCGGTGGAGCGTGGCGCCGGCGCGCGGAGTTGGACGCTGGAGCGCGTCTATGCCTTTCTGCCGCGCCTCGCCGAGCGCCGGCACCATTTCGGCGACCAGATCTCCGGCGGCGAGCAGCAGATGCTGGCGATCGGCCGTGCCCTCATGACCAATCCGAGGCTGCTGGTGCTGGACGAGGCGACGGAGGGCCTGGCGCCGCTGATCCGGCGCGAGATCTGGGACAAGCTCGCCGCGCTCAAGGGCGAGGGCCTTGCCATTCTCGTCATCGACAAGACGGTCGGCGCGCTCATGGAGCTGTGCGACCGCCACCTCATTCTGGAGAAGGGCCGGGTGGTGTGGCGGGGCAGCTCGGCGGCGCTGGCAGCCGACCCGGCCACGCGCGACCGCTATCTGTCGGTATAGGCCGTCGAATGGTGTCAGACCCGGAGGGTCTGACACCCGACATCTCGCGCTGGCATCGCCTCTCCCACCAAAGTAAGTTCCAGACCGAGCCACGGCTTCAGGGAGGTAGCGCAATGACGACGTACCGCGGCATGACCGTTGAGGAGATAAAGATCAACGGCGACAAGGGGGAGCCGATCTCCGCCTATACGGCGCGGCCAGCGGGGGCGGGGCCCTTTCCGGGCGTCGTGCTGGTGCACCATCTTCCCGGCTGGAGCGAGTGGTACATCGAGCAGACGCGCAAGCTCGCCCACTACGGCTACATCGCCATCTGCGCCAACCTCTACGAGCGCACGGGCCAGGGCCATCCGGACGACGTGGCCGCCAAGGTGCGCGCCGAGGGCGGGGTTGCCGATGCCCAGGTGGTCGGCGACACCGAGGGCGCCGTGAAATGGATGCGGGCGCAGCCCGGGCTCAACGGCAAGGTCGGCCTGTTCGGCTCCTGCTCCGGCGGGCGGCACGCGTTCCTCTACGCCTGCCAGAGGAAGGATATCGATGCCTGCGTGGAGCTGTGGGGCGGGCGCGTGGTGATGGCCAGGGAGGAGCTGAACGCCAAGACGCCGGTGGCGCCCATCGACCTCACCAAGGACCTCGCCTGCCCGCTGCTCGGCATCTTCGGCAACGAGGATCGCGCGCCGAGCCCCGAGCAGGTGAACCTGCACGAGGCCGAGTTGAAGAAGCACGGCAAGGCCTACGAGTTCTACCGCTGCGACGGCGCCGGCCACGGCATCTTCTACTACCACCGGCCGCTGTACCGGGTGGAGCAGGCGCTCGATGGCTGGACCAAGGTGTTTGCCTTCCTCGGCAAGCATCTGGGAGGCAAGTGATCCATGTGCACTTCGATCGTGGAGATCGCGCCCGCGGCCGGCATGGCCAAGGGCGCGGACGGCTGGTTCCCGGTCACGCATTCGGTGGTGGCCTACGACCACGCGCGCCACGCCGTGCTTGCCGACGTCATCACGCTGGACTTCGTCAACAGCGGGCTGCCGCCGGGCGCGCGCGCGGCGGTCGAGCTGACGCTGGATGCCGCCAAGGCGTTGCACGCGGCGCTGGCGAAGGCGATCACCGAGGCGGAGATCGAGGAGGCGCAGCGGGCGGACGGGATCGAGCGGGCTCGCCTGCGCGCCGAGGTGGCGGTGTCCCGCGCTGCGGCTTAGCTGCGAGCGGCGCCATCGGCCGAGCCAGGTGAGGGGCAGCCCCAAGGGAAACCCATCCGCGGGGGCCTGCGATCACGCTCGACGCGCTCCGATCTTCATCGAGACCCTGCATGGAGGGGGCCGGCGCCTTTTGCTGCCCCTCACCCCGGCCTTCGCCGGGGCAGGCCCCAACCCTCTCCCCGCAAAGCGGGGAGAGGGAGCCCGCGCGCAGCAGACCCGGCACGCCTGTTGCATCCATCGCTGTCTCTTGTGGAACGCCCGAGCCGGGCACGACGCGCGGCCCCAGAGACACAGATGGAGAGGCCATGCCCCGGGTGACACGCGCTGAGATGCGCCGCTGGCGGCGCCGCCTCTCCCTCCTCCCGCAGAGACGGAAGCTGACCGAGGAGGAGGAAATGGAGAAGAACATGGCGTCGGACAACACCGAACTCCATGGTGGAGATGCTCGCCTTCGACCAGCTGCCCCTCCGCGAGGCCCTGTGCGCCACGCCTTACGGCGCCTCGGCGCGCATGCTCCTTGCGCGACTGGCGCGCGGGGAGTCCGAAGCGCAGCTCCTCGCCTTCCTGGAGAGCTGCACCAGCGCGTCGCGGCGTGAGGCCGTGAAGCGGGGCGTGCTGCCCGAGGTGATCTCGAGGAGGGGGACTGCAGAGCACTGAGGGTCGTAGTTCCCCCCACCCCTAACCCCTCCCCGCACCTGCGCCGAAGGCGCACAAGCGAGCTTCGCTCGCTTTGGCCCCTGCGGGGCACCTGCGCCGAAGGCGCACAAGCGAGCTTCGCTCGCTTTGGCCCCTGCGGGGCCGGAGGGGAGGGGAACCCATCGACGCAGGGGACGAGGGACTCCGGCGCAAGGGGGAGGGACGCCGTCGCATTTGACGTGCCCGGTTCCGCAAGCGTAACTTCGCCGGATTGGATTATTCGGGATACTCGGGGGCTCGGCGCGCCATGGAGACACCGCAGGCAGGCGCGGCTTTGCCCGGATGGGAGCAGGCACGGGACTGCTCGGTGTCCATGCTCGCCGCCAACCTCCTGGGAGTCCTGATCGTCGTTCCGAGCGTCGCCGGTCTGGCTGCAGCCTATGCGGCAATCTGGGGGTGGCGCAGCCTCGGTGCCGGGCTCGCTGCGGTCGACCTGTGGGCCCTGCCGGTGCTCCTGCTGGCGATTGCGCTGCACGAGCTGATCCACGGTGCAACATGGGCCTGGCTCTCCGGCAAGCCCTTCAGTGCCATCCGCTTCGGTTTCCATATTGCCACCTTGACACCGTATGCACATTCCAAGGAGCCGCTGCCGATCGCGCCATACACGATCGGGGTCCTGATGCCCGGCCTGGTCCTCGGCGTGCTGCCCTGCCTCATCGCCATGGTCCTGGGGTCGGGCATTCTGATGCTCGCCGGCCTCGCGATGACGGCTGCGGCCGGGCGGAGACGTGTTGATTGTCTGGTTGCTTCGCGGTGCGGGGCGGCGCAGTCTCGTGCTCGACCACCCCATTCGGGCGGGCTGCTGGGTCCTCGACGATCCGGTGCGAGGGTAGGCGATTAGCTCACGGAGGAATTGTCATGAAGGCCATGAAGCCGGGTGTCACCAGGGCGGGGAAGGGCATCGACAGCATCACCTGGAACATCCTCGGCCAGACCTACACGCCGAAGCAGGTGTCCGAGACCTCGTTCTCCTGGCACGCGCTGTTTCCGCCCGGCACCTTCGTTCCGCCGCACATCCACATCAACCAGGACGAGTTCATCTACGTGCTGGAGGGCAAGTTCGACCTGATCCTCGACGGCAAGGAGCAGACCGCGGGCGCGGGCGATTGCATCCGCATGCCCATGCAGGTGATGCACGGGCTCTTCAACAAGAGCGACCAGCCCATCAAGTGCCTGTTCTGGGTGTCGCCCACCGGCAAGCTCTACGACCTGTTCAAGAAGATCCACAACGTGCCCGACCCCGACGAGGTCGTGCGGCTGGCCGCGCTGCACGACGTGAACTTCCTGCCGCCGCCGAAGTAAGGGGTATTGCGGAACATTCGCGGCGGGTTCCTCTCCCAATGCCTTTCCCGAGGGCCGGAGTTCCCCCACCCCTAGCCCCTCCCCGCAAGGGGGAGGGGAATCCGTCGGCGCCAGCGGGGTGGGGAACCTGTCGGCGCGAGTGGAAGGGAACCCGCTCCACACAAGGCTACGCGCGCTGTCTTCGTGAGGGACGCGGCCGAGGCTTTCGCGCGGTGGCGGGCTTCGTTGGGCCGGCGCGGTCGACCTGCTCCCTGGCGAAGCCCGCGAGCTTGGCGTAGCCCTTGACGATGGCCTCGCGCTCGGCGTGGCTCAGAACGTCGTCGATGTCCGCAAAGCCGTCGGGGGCGCGGCGCTCCACCTCGTCGATGACGCCCTCGGGACCGCCCTTGCGGTTGTTGCGCACGATCTCGGCGGTCTTGGGCAGGCGCTCCCGCTCGTAGGCGGCGAGCGCGGCGCGGGCGTGCTCGCTGGAGGCCAGGAGATCCGCCAGGCAGCGCGCATCCAGGATCGCCTGGCTGGCGCCGTTCGAGCCTACCGGATACATGGGATGGGCGGCGTCGCCGAGCAGCGTCACGCGCCCGTGCGTCCAGCGCGGCAAGGGATCCCGGTCCGCCATCGGATACTCGTAGAACGCCGGCGCGCCCTTCACGAGTTTGGCGAGATCGACGTGGGGCGTGCTGAAGCGGGCGACGTGCGGCATCAGCTCGTCCAGCGTGCCGAGACGGTTCCAGTCCTCGCGCCGCGGCGGCGGCTTGGAGCCGTCGCCCATGCGGTAGGTCACGACCCAGTTGATCAGCTGCCGGCCGTTCTTCGCGGGCGCGATCGGGTAGAGCACGAGCTTGTTGTTGAAGCCGCCGCCGACGATCATCGTGCGGCCGTCGAGGAAGCCCCTGGCGGTGGTGGCGCCGCGCCACATCAGGACGCCGTTCCAGGCGAGCCCCGCCTCGCCGGGATAGAGCCGGCGCCGGAGCGTCGAATGGATGCCGTCGCAGCCGACCAGCACGTCGCCTTCGACGGTGACCTGCGAGCCGTCGGCGCGCTTCCTGAGGCGGACCTTGACGCCAGCCTCCCCTTGGGTGAAGGCGGTGAAGGCATGGCCCGCGCGCAGCGCGCCGCGCCCGAGCCTCTCGGTCACCGCCTGGTGCAGCACGCCCTGCAGCCGGCCGCGGTGGATCGAGAACTGGGGCACCTGGTAGCCGGCCTCCAGCCCGCGCGGCTCGCGCCAGATCTCCTGGCCGAAGCGGTTGGCGTAGATCAACTCGCGCGTGCGGATCGCCACCTCGTCGAGGCGCGCGAGCAACCCCAGCTGGTCCAGCTCGGCGATGGCGTGGGGCAACACGTTGATACCCACGCCGAGCTCGCGGATCCTGGGCGAGGCCTCGCAGATCCGGCAGGCGATGCCGCGTGCATGCAGCATCAGCGCGAGCGTGAGACCGCCGATGCCTCCTCCGATGATGACAACCTGCATTGCGCTTCCATGCTGTTCGGGCGGGTCCCTCGCTCGCCGGCGAAGCATAGAGCGGCTGTGCGCGGGATGGAAAGGCGATCGAGCGTGAGCATCGGTGAGCATCGGGGTCAGACCCCCTCGCCGCCGACGGCGAAGCTTCATCTCGAGCTTCGAAAAGAGGGGTCTGACCTCGTCCCGAGGCGAGGGGTCTGACCGCGTCCGGAGTGACACGAGCGCTACACTTATGCAGACCCCGCCCTGAGCCGTCTTGCAAAACTCCGGTAATTGTACTTGATATCGGTTACGGGTGTTTGGGGACCACGCGCGATCGTCGATCGCGGTAGGGCGAGATGGGCGAGCCGGAACCCGTCAGGGATGAGCTCGAGCGCGCGCTTGCCTCCATGCGCGCGGGTTTTCTGTCGGGCTCCAGCCAGATCGCCGCCGGGATCGGCGCGCTCGAGGAGCACCTCGCCGATGCGCCACAGCGCGAGCGCGAGAGGGTGGGGGCCGCCGTCGCGCAGATCGTCTCCACCCAGGAGCGCCTGATCGTTCAGATCGAGCGTCTGCCCGCGTCCTCCTGGGACCGCTTCAAGAGCATGGTGGGCATCCTGAAGGCCCAACAGGCGATCCTCGACGACCTGGGCGCCCTGGTGAAGGAGCATGTGCTGCCGAGGCAGCTGCAAGGGCTGTCCGTGGCAGCCGTCAGTGCGGCCAAGGCGGCGGAGCCCCCGCCGCCGGCGCCACAGCCGGCCCCGCCGCCGCCCCGGCGCCGGCGCGTGGTCGCGGATGACCCCGAGCCGGAACGTGAGCGCAGGGGGTCCGGGTTCAAGGGCCTGGCAGCGATGATCGTCGCCGCCCTCCTTCTGAGCCTGATACCGCGCGAGACCAAGCTGCAGGACATGGCGGCGAAGCTCGTTGCGTTCATTGGCATAGGAGGCCAGCCCGCGCCGGCAGACCTTGCGAATGCAGAGACCAGTGCCGAGCCGCCGAAGACCCCGCCGTCCGACCCGCGCGTCGCACGGGTCCCCAAAGACGACGACGGCTCGGGTGCACCGGACTCCCCGCCGCCACCAGCCGAGGAGAAGGGCAAGAGCGGTCCGCGGGACGCCGATGCTGCCGCCGGCAAGGACCGGGTCGCCCTGGCTCAGCCCCGCGACAAGCGCGGCGCACCGCCCAAGGTGGAGAGCGCCAAGCCGCGGCCGCCGGCCGGGCCCAAGCAGGAGCAGTTCGTCCCGGTCCTGTTCACCCACAAGGACCAGTCGACGGTGCTGCAGACCATGAACGAGCTGCAGCAGCAGTATCCAAAGCTGCTGATAGAGCGGAAGGGCGAGATCGTGCCCGTCAACCTCGGCAAGAAGGGCGTGTGGCACCGCCTCGTATTTCTGCCGGCGGCGTCCAGGCCGGAGGCGACGAAGGTCTGCGACCAGTTGATGGCGGCGGGCTACGACCGCTGCTGGGTGAACGTCTATGAGACCCAATAGGGCCGGTGGCGGTTGCATTTGCTCCGGCGCTCGGGAGTCCCCCCACCCCTAACCCCTCCCCGCACCTGCGCCGAAGGCGACAAGCGAGCTTCGCTCGCTTTGGCCCCTGCGGGGCCGGAGGGAAAGGGAATCCGGTCGGCGCAAGTGACACAGTCAGATCGTGGAGAGCCGGTAGGCCGTGGGGTAGCGGCCGAAGTCGCGGCTGGAGACGCCGTGGCGCACCGATCCCTGGTATTGCTGCAGCGGCGCCACCACCGTGACCTTGACGATCGCGGTCTTGTCCACCTGCACCAGCCCGGCATGGACGGCGGCGACCGCCAGCAAGGAATCTCCGGTGTAGGTGTCGGTGCCCCAGAGCGGGCCATCGGGCGCACCGCGCACCCGGAAGTAGTAGCTGGCGCCGATCGTGTCGCACAGACCCATCATGTTCAGCGGTGCGTCGGCGGCGAGAAACCCCTGCTCGAGCAGCGTGCGCAACTGGAGCGACGACAGCTTGCCGCGCCGATCGAAATAGGCGATGAGCTCTTGTACAGCTTTCATGGCCAGGCTGTCCTCTGCATAGTGACAACGTGCCCGTAAGGCGGGCGGAAGTGCGCCCCCGCATGCTCGGGCAGAACCCAGAGCACGCTGTAGGGCATCTCCTCCGCCGGATAGTCGACGTCGCCGTCGGTCACGATCAGGCACGCCGTGACGCCGGCGTCGTCGGCCAGCATCTGCATGGCGGGCGTCAGGTCGCTGCCGCCGAAGCCGCTGACCCGAAAGGCGGCCAACTCGTCGGGCGAAAGCACCTCGTCCGATGTGACGGCGGTGTCGCACTGCACCACCCGGATCCGGTCGACCGCGACCGCAGCGCAGAAATCGGCGACCGCGCCGAGCACCCGGGGGATCTCCTCGGCCATCGAGCCCGAGGTGTCGAGCAGCACGTTGAGCGTCCAGGACTCCCGGCGGCGGCCCGGCAGCACGATGTCGCCGCGGTCGGCGCCGCGGCGCGACGGCCGCGTGAAGGTCCGCTCGCCGGGGGCGACCGATTCCATCCACATCTGCAGGCTCATTTCCCACGGGGTGCGGTAAAGCCCGCGCAGCGCGCTGACGGCCTGGTGCTCGGCGGCCTCGGCGGCGCCGCCCCTGCCCTTCATCGCCTTGGCCAGCGCCAGGGCCTTGCCGGCCGCCTCCCGCATGGCCTTGGCGCGCTCGGTCTGCTCCGCCGCAGCGTCGGGGAAGAGGTCACGCTCGGCCGCCTCGTCGAGCACGTCGCCCGCGTCCTGCCGCTCCTGCATCGGCTCACCGCCGGCGCCGAGCACGCGGCGCAGCGACACCTGCTCGCCCTCGAACACGCGCGAACTCGACCACATCCAGTCGGCGTTCCGGCGCATCTCCAGCACGATCTCCTCGGCGGACCGCGCGCGCGCGCCGGGCATGTCGAGCCCACCCGCCGGAATGGCGGCGAAGCCCAGCTCGACGCGCAGCATGTCGTTGATGATGTAGTCGTGCGCGTAGTTGAACTCGAGCCGGCCGCTGCCCCTGGCGCGCTCGTGGGTGCGCAGCGCGAGATGCAGGAGCTCGTGTGCCAACACGAAGATCAGCTCGTTGTCCTTGAGGCGCGCGACAAAGGCCGGATTGGCCACCAGCCGGCCCGAGGCGAACACCCCCATGGTCGGCACCCGCTCGTCGAGATGCACGCGCACGGCGGCGGCAAGGCCGGCGAGATGCGGCAGCGGCGCCGTGAGGAGGCGCAGGCCGCTCGCGATGCGGTCGAGCGTCGCGCGCTCGGAGGGACGCTGCCGGGCCATCAGAGCGCGGTGACCTTCTTCAGGAGATCGAACATGGCGCCGTCGGCGCCGAGCGCGCCCCACTGCTCCACCAGATCGCTGACGAGGGTGAGCTGCTGCTCGGGCTGCAGCGAGCCCAGGAACCGGTCCACCATGCGCGGCTCGAGGTGCGAAAGCCGCCCGGTGCGCACGTGCTGGCGGACGCAGTCGAGGACGAACCAGCGTGCGGCGTCGGTGCCCGGCAGGAACTCCGGATGGGCGATGTACTCCTCGATCGGGCGCATGGTGCCGATCTGCTCCTCGGCGAGCGCACAGAACACCGCGGCGTCCTCCGGCGACAGGCGGCCGAACGCCAGGGCGCGCCGGGTCTCACGGGTGAGGATGCCGGAGCCTTCGGCGAGGTCGAGCGCGCGCGACAGTAGCGCCCAGGCGCGCGGGGTCGAGAACGGCACCGGCTCCGCCGGCACCGGCCGCATCAGGGCGTCGGGCATGTGGGCGATGAAGTTGCGCACGTCGGCGCGAACGCCGTTGCGCGCGGCCCAGGCCTGCCATTCGTCGGCATCGACCCTCAGGTGCAGGATGGTGACGCGGTTAACGAGCGCGGAGCTCATCGAGCGCACCAACGCGCGGTCCTGTGTGCGGTTGCCGGCGGCGACCACCCAGGTGCCGGCGGGCAGCGTGTGCTCGCCCAGGCGGCGCTCCAGGAGGAGCGAGTAGAACGCCTTCTGCACGTCCGGCGCGCAGGCGGGCAGCTCATCGAGGAACAGGCAGAACGGCTCCGGCTGCTCGGGGAGCAGGATGCGCGGCGGGCAGAACACCGAGCGCTCGCCGACGATGCGCGGGATGCCGCTCACGTCCTCGGGCGCGATCTGGGTGCCGAGCAGCGACCGGCATGGCAAGCCCGCCTCCGCTGCCGCCTGGGCCACCATCTCGGACTTGCCGACGCCGGGCTGCGACAGGAACAGGAAGCTCTGCTCGTGCGCCATGCACTGCACCAGCTTCTTGGCCTGGCCGAGCGTGATCGTCTCGCTATTGGCCGAGCGGATGGTGTCCATGGGCGGGATCTCCTGCAGCACACAAGCTCGTGGAGTTGCGCACGCAAATGGCGAGGCAACGGGGCGCTCCGGAGGCTTGCAGTGTTGGATATGAAAGCGGCGGAATTCAGCGCCGCAGAGCAACAGTGACAAAATCACCAAAGAAATCAGGTCTCTATCCGTGGAGGCTTGGTGGAGCCGAGGGGAATCGAACCCCTGACCTCTTGAATGCCATTCAAGCGCTCTCCCAACTGAGCTACGGCCCCGGAGCTGGCAGGCGGCCACGCCGTCTGCGCGCGCCTAAGTAGTCCGGCAGGCAACGATTGCGCAAGGGCCGTGCGGCGCCCCATCCGAGGTCGGGAGTCCCCCGACCCCTGACCCCTCCCCGCACCTGCGCCGAAGGCGCACAAGCGAGCTTCGCTCGCTTTGGCCCCTGCGGGGCCACAGGGGAGGGGAATCCGTTGGCGCAAGCGGTGCGGCTCGCGGCCTATTGCGGCTCGTCGGTCTCGGCCACCGGGCCGCCGATGATGTTGGACATGTCCGAGCTGTCCTCCTCCTCGGCCTCCAGGAAGGTCTCGTCCTCCCCGCCGGCCGCCGGCTCCTCCTCGTCCCCGATGGCCGGCAGCGCATCCTCGTCGCCCTCGGCGGCGGCCACCTCGGGCTCGGGCGCCACCTTCCTGGCATTCGCACGGGGCGTCACCTGGGCGGGCGCTGCCGCCGCAATTGCGGTCGGGGCCGCCGCCAGCTCGAAGACGCTCTGGCACATGGGACAAATGATCGGGTTGCGGTTGAGATCGTAGAAGCGGGAGCCGCAGTCCGGATTCCGGCACGTGCGCTTGGTCCCGCGTTCGGCTTTGGTGGACATCGGGCCTACCCTCTGGACGGAACATTTCGCTGCTCATTGCCACGATGCGGAGGCGGCTGTCAAAAGGACAACACGGCTCCGCCGGGCGTTCGGCCCCCATATGGTAACTTCCAGGGCTTGTTGACAGATCCAGCCCCCCTTGGGCTATGACTGCCGCCGATTCGGGGCAACGAAAGGTCGGCCACCGCATGCTCGAGGCCAAGCCGGACGTGCCGCACGCCATGTCTTCGCCGCTCAGCGCGCACCGGGGCAAGGCGCTCGGCGGCAAGGTGCGCGTGCCGGGAGACAAATCCATCTCGCATCGCGCGCTCTTGTTCGGGGCGCTGGCTACGGGCCGCACGCGCATTGCCGGCCTGCTCGAGGGCCAGGACATCCTGAACACGCTGGAGGCCCTGCGCGCGCTCGGGTGCCCGATCGCAAGGGCCGGCCCCGTGTGGGAGGTGCTGGGCCGCGGCGTCGGCGGTCTCGAGGAGCCAGCGACCGACCTCGACTTCGGCAACTCGGGCACCGGTGTCCGGCTGATGGTGGGTGTGATCGCCGGCCATGACATGACCGTGCGCCTGACCGGCGATGCCTCGCTGTCGCGGCGCCCCATGGGCCGAGTTCTGAAGCCGCTGGCGCGCATGGGTCTCGAGGTGCTGGACGAAGGCAGGGATACCCTGCCGCTCCGCATCCGCGGCTCCGCCGACCTCATTCCCATCGAGTATCAGCTGCCCGTGGCCTCGGCGCAGATCAAGTCGGCCATCCTGATCGCCGGGATGCATGCCGCGGGCGAGACGACGGTGATCGAGCCCGCCGCCACCCGCGACCACACCGAGCGCATGCTCAGCTACTTCGGCGCACAGGTGTCGGCGACCAAGCGCCAGGGGCTGCGCGCCGTCTCCATCAAGGGCGATGCCGAGCTGGTGGGCCGCGATGTCAACGTGCCCGGCGATCCGAGCTCGGCCGCGTTCCTGGCCGCCGCGGCGCTGATGGTGCCCGGATCGGAGGTGACCATCGAGGGCGTGCTGATCAACCCGACGCGCACGGGGTTCTACACCACCATCCGCGAGATGGGCGCCGACGTATCCTTTGCCAACGAGCGCAACGAGGGCGGCGAGCCGGTGGCGGACATCTGCGTGCGCCACGCCAGGCTCCATGGCGTGCGTGTGCCGCCGGAGCGCGCGCCGTCGATGATCGACGAGTATCCGGTGCTCGCCTGCCTCGCCGCCCACGCCGCCGGAGAGACGCGCATGGAGGGGCTCGCCGAGCTCAAGGTGAAGGAGAGCGACCGCCTGGCGGCGACCGGGGCGGGCCTCGAGGCAAACGGGGTGGCGGCAACGGTGGAGGGCGACACGCTCATTGTGGAGGGCGGCAGAGGCGTTCCCGGCGGGGGTGTGGTGGCCACCCATCTGGACCATCGCATCGCCATGGCGTTCCTGACGCTGGGTCTCGGCGCCGACCGCCCCGTGACGGTGGACGACGCCGGCATGATCGCCACCAGCTTCCCCGACTTCCGCCCGCTGATGGAGGGTCTGGGCGCGACCTTCTCGGCTCCGGAGCATGCAGCGCAATGATCATCGCCATCGATGGTCCGGCGGCATCCGGCAAGGGCACCCTCGCCCAGCGCATTGCCAACCATTGGGGCCTAGCCTATCTCGACACGGGACTGCTTTACCGGGCCGTAGCGCGCGACGTGGGGAGCCGCAGCGGCGCGCTCGACGATACGGCGGCCGCGGCGGCCGCGGCACACGGGCTCGACCCCGAGACCCTGGATGATCCAGGCCTGCGCCATCCGGGCCTCGGCGAGGCCGCCTCCGTTGTGGCACGCATCCCACAGGTGCGGGCTGCGCTCCTCGCCTTCCAGCGCGCGTTCGCCGGTCGGCCCGGAGGCGCGGTGCTGGACGGCCGGGATATCGGCACCGTCGTATGCCCGGAGGCCGAGGTTAAGCTCTATGTGACAGCCGCGGCGGAGGTCAGGGCCGAGCGGCGCTATCGCGAGAAGATCGACCGTGGGGAGCCTGCCACCTACGCGGCCGTGCTGGAGGACATCCGGCGCCGCGACGAGCGCGACGCGGGGCGGCAGGCAGCGCCGATGCGGCCGGCCGCCGACGCCTTCTTGCTGGATACCACCGATTTGGATATAGAAGCCGCATTCGATACCGCTGTCGGCGTGATCTCGAGGAAGGTTGGCCAGCGCGGGTGCGCCCCCTAGGGCATGCCCCAATCCTGCTGGCACCACCGTCGGCGGCATTCAGAACCAACAGGGCGCGGGCTTGGCATGGGTCGGAGATGGGTCGAACTCGGCCCGCACGACCCGTTACGGTTTAGGCCGTTGCCGTTCAGGCCGCCGCCCAGGAGCAAGACACCATGGCTAAGGAGCACTGATGAGCACGACCGCCGTTGACACCAGCAAGGACCTCACTCCGACGCGGGAGGAGTTTGCCGCCTTGCTGGGCGAAAGCATGCCCGAGGACGAGGTGTTCGAGGGCAGCGTCGTGAAGGGAACCATCACCGCCATCGAGAAGGACCTGGCGGTGATCGACGTCGGCCTCAAGATGGAAGGCCGCGTGCCGCTGCGCGAGTTCGCGGTACCCGGCAGACCGGGCGAGCTCAAGGTCGGCGACACCGTCGAGGTCTTTGTCGAGCGCACCGAGAATGCGCTGGGCGAGGCGGTGCTCTCGCGCGACAAGGCACGCCGCGAGGAGAGCTGGGTGCGGCTCGAGCAGCGGTTCAACAACAAGGAGCAGGTCGAGGGCGTCATCTTCAACAAGGTGAAGGGCGGCTTCACGGTCGACCTCGATGGCGCGGTTGCGTTCCTGCCGGGCAGCCAGGTCGACGTGCGGCCCGTGCGCGACATGGGCCCGCTGATGAACACCCCGCAGCCCTTCAAGATCCTGAAGATGGACCGCCGCCGCGGCAACATCGTGGTCTCGCGGCGCGAGATCCTGGAGGCGACGCGCGCCGAGCAGCGCTCCGAGATCGTGGCCAAGCTGGCCGAGGGCCAGGTCATCGAGGGCGTGGTCAAGAACATCACCGACTACGGCGCCTTCATCGATCTGGGCGGCATCGACGGCCTGCTGCACGTCACCGACATGGCCTGGCAGCGGGTCAATCACCCGAGCGAGATCGTCAACGTCGGCGATACCGTGAAGGTGCAGATCGTGCGCATCAATCCCGAGACGCAGCGCATCTCTCTCGGCATGAAGCAGCTGCAGGCCGATCCCTGGGCCGGCATCGAGGCCAAGTATCCGGTCAGCGGGCGCTACAAGGGCACGGTCACCAACATCGCCGACTACGGCGCGTTCGTGGAGCTGGAGCCGGGCGTCGAGGGCCTGATCCACGTCTCCGAGATGAGCTGGACCAAGAAGAACATCCACCCCGGCAAGATCGTCTCGACCAGCCAGCAGGTGGACGTGCAGATCCTCGAGGTCGAGCCGCAGCGGCGCCGCATCTCGCTGGGCCTCAAGCAGACCCAGGACAACCCCTGGGAGGTGTTCCTGGCCTCCCATCCGAAGGGCTCGGTGGTCGAGGGCCCGATCCGCAACATCACCGAGTTCGGCCTGTTCGTCGGGCTCGATGGCGGCGTCGACGGCATGGTGCACCTCTCCGACCTCGACTGGAACCGCACCGGCGACGAGGCCATCAAGGACTACAAGAAGGGCGACGCCGTCAGGGCCGTGGTTCTCGACGTCGATGCCACCAAGGAGCGCATCAGCCTCGGCATCAAGCAGGCCGCCGGCGACCCGATGGAGAAGGTGGGCTCGCTCCGGAAGGGCAGCCAGGTCACCTGCGAGGTGATCGCGGTGCAGGACAACGGCATCGAGGTGAAGATCGTCGACACCGACATCACCACCTTCATCAAGCGCTCCGACCTCTCCCGCGACCGCTCCGAGCAGCGCCCCGAGCGGTTCAATGTCGGTGACAAGGTGGATGCGGCGATCGCCAGCATGGATACCAAGAACCGCCGCGTCACCGTCTCCATCAAGTCGCTGGAGATTGCGGAGGAGAAGCAGGCCGTTGCGCAGTACGGCTCGTCCGACAGCGGCGCGTCGCTCGGCGACATCTTCAAGGCGGCCATCAAGAAGAAGGACGAAGCGTCCCAGTAGATACCCCTAGCCGTGATCCCGGCCGGAACGATGCGCGCCGAAGGCGGGCAGCGGTCCGAGCCGGGACCTCAGCGTAGGGCTCGAACTCGCTTCATCAGGTTCGGATAGCCTCCCCCGGCCTTGCGTCGGGGCTCGGCTTCCGGGATGGCGGGTAGGGAGGTTGTGGAATATGTCGTTCGAGACCGAAGCCGTTCTCGATCGCCGGCGCCTGCGCCGGCGCCTTTCGCTCTGGCGCGTTCTGGCCGTGGTCGGCGGCGTGCTTGCGCTGGGGCTGCTCACCTTCTCCTCCGCGGAGCGCGCAGGTCTCATCGAGCAGCGGCAGATCGCCCGCATCACAATCGAGGGGATGATCACCGAGGACCGCGAGCTGCTGCAGCTGATCAAGAAGGTCGGCGAGAACAAGAAGGTCGCGGCGGTCATCCTGTTCGTCAACAGTCCCGGCGGCACCACGGCCGGCGGCGAGGCGCTGTTCGAGGCGCTGCGCACCCTCGCCAAGACCAAGCCGGTCGTGGCGCAGTTCGGCACGCTCGCAACCTCGGCAGCCTACATCGCCGGCCTCGCCACCGACCAGATCGTCGCGCGTGGCAACACGATCACGGGCTCTGTCGGCGTCATCTTTCAATGGCCCGAGTTCTCGGGGCTGCTCGAGAAGCTCGGCATCAAGATGAACGAGATCAAGAGCGGTCCGCTCAAGGCCAATCCGTCGCCGTTCCAGCCGCTCGACGACCCCGGCAGGGCCGAGATCGAGAAGATGGTCGCCGAGTCCAAGCGCTGGTTCGTGGACCTGGTGCGGGCCCGCCGGGGCATCGACACCACGAGCGTGGACGGCCTGGAGCAGGGCCGCGTCTATTCCGGGCGCGAGGCGCTGAGGCACAAGCTCATCGACCAGCTCGGCAGCGAACCAGAGGTTGTGAAATATCTGGAAGACCAGCGTGGCGTGCCCAAGGGGCTCAAGATCGTCGATTGGAAGGCGAGGCGGGACAGCGATTGGGGCCTGCTGCGCGTCGCCAGCCGGGCGCTCGCCTACATCACCGGCATCCGGGCGTTCGACGAGCTGGCCCTGATCGTGAACGACGACCACGTCGCCAGCTTGCGCCTTGACGGCCTGCTGTCCATTTGGCACGGTTCGGAAAGATAAGGAATTACAACAGATTTTCCGTAGCCCAGGACGCGCGTGGCATGATCAAGTCCGAGTTGATCCAGAAGATCGCGGCCGCCAACCCCCATCTGTACCACCGTGACGTGGAGCGCATCGTCAACGTCATCTTCGGCGAGATCGTCGATGCGCTGGCGCGGGGCGACCGTGTCGAGCTGCGCGGCTTCGGTGCCTTCACGGTGAAGCATCGCGCGCCCCGCATCGGACGCAACCCGCGCACCGGGGCGTCGGTTGCGGTGGCGGAGAAGTTCGTGCCGTTCTTCAAGACTGGCAAGGACCTGCGCGAGCGGCTGAACAACGACGACAGGCAATAGGCAGTAGACCAGGTTTCGGGCTTCGGGGCCGCCAGCCCCGGCCCCCTAAAGCCCGGTGCCTGGAGCCTGAACCCTGGGGTGAGCAGGTGCTGCGACGCATCCTCCGGTTCCTAGTGGCGGTGCCGATCGTCGTCGTGCTCGCGGCACTCGGCGTGGCGAACATCCACGACGTTCGCCTGGCGCTCGACCCCTTCCGCCCAGACGACCCGGCGCTGTCGGTCGTTCTGCCGTTCTATGTCTGGCTGCTCGCGGCCCTGATCGCCGGCGTCGTCCTCGGCGGGCTCGCGACATGGTTCACCCAGGCGCATTGGAGGCGCAGTGCCAGGGCGCAGGACGCCGAGGCACGTCGCTGGCGGACCGAGGCCGACCGCCTGCATCGCGAGCGCGAACAGCAGCTCGAGGCCGGGCGGCACGTGGTGCCCGCCGGCCGCTAAGCCAAGTTTCAGGTTTCAGGTTTCAGGCTTCGGCGATCTGGCTAAGCTCGGTGGCCGTGCGACCGAAACCTGGAACCTGGGACCCTGACCTTGCGCATCTTCGATGGCGCCGCGGTGGATGCGGCGCTGGCCTATCCGGCGCTGGTGGACACGCTCGCGGCGGCTTTCGCAAAGGGCGCCATCGCCCCCGTGAGGCAGCATCACGGCATCGCGCTCGATGGCCGGCCGGAGGCGACGCTGCTGCTCATGCCGGCCTGGGAGGCGCGCGAGCCGGGCTCCGTCTTGGCCGGGCGCTACATGGGCGTCAAATGCGTCACCGTGTTCTCCGACAACGCCGCGCTGGGCAAGCCCGCGGTGCTCGGCACCTACCTCCTGCTCTCAGCCGCGACGGGCGAGACGCTGGCTGTGATGGACGCCACCCGGCTCACCGCATGGCGCACCGCGGCCGCATCGGCACTGGCGAGCCGCTACCTGTCGCGCCCGGACGCGGCGCGGCTGCTGATGGTCGGCGCCGGGGCGCTGGCGCCGTTCCTCGTCCGCGCGCATGCCTCGGTTCGCCCCATCCGCGAGGTGGCAGTGTGGAACCGTTCCAGGCCGCGCGCGCAGGCGCTTGTCTCGGAGCTGGCGCAGGCGGGCATCGCCGCCACCCTGGTCGATGACCTTGCGGCAGCCGTCGGCGCGGCCGACATCGTCTCCACGGCGACCCTCTCCTCCGAGCCTGTGGTGCAGGGCGCCTGGCTCGAGCCCGGCACCCACCTCGACTGCGTCGGCGCCTTCAAGCCCAGCATGCGCGAGACCGACGACGAGGTGGCGCGGCGGGCCCGCATCTTCGTGGACACCCGCGCCGGCGCCGTCGCGGAGGCCGGCGACATAGTGCAGCCCTTGCAGGCGGGGATCATCGGCAACGAGGCGGTGCTGGGCGAGCTCTCCGAGCTGTGTCGCGGCACGGTTCAAGGACGCCGGTCTGCCGACGAGATTACGATGTTCAAGTCGGTCGGCGCGTCCATCGAGGACCTGGCTGCCGCAATTGCCGTCTATGAGCTGCACAAGCCGTAGGCTGACGGGGTCAGCCCCGGCCTTCGCCGGGGCGCACGGTCTGACCCCACCTCGGTGGGGGCGATAACGCGCAATTCATGATGTCCACTGACAGACCGTGCCGCCGGGCAGCCACCCGTGCTAGCATGCCGTCACCCCGGAGATGAGCGGCGGCGCTGCAGCGGTGGCGCCCAGGATAGGAGCCGGGGCGCCGCAGTCCGTCGTCTCGCCTGGCAGGTGGACAGACCATCCAAGCGCCAGGTCGCTCGGCAGAGGCCGAGGGTTCGGGCCCGGATGCGGCAAAGTTGCTTCCCCGTCCGCTCGCCCGGCCGGTGGTTGGGCCGACCAAGCGCCGGAAGGAGCCCGGGGACGACCGAGCAGGGCGTTCATGCGCCCGCTGGATTAGGTCGCAGGCCAACCGGGCGCTGCCTGGAACGCCCTGCTCCTCCTCCCATACCCTCGAGGGCGTGCCCTGCGAGGATACAGGCGTTGCCATCCTCCGCCGCCTCGCAAGTTTGCAACTGCACCTCGGTTCCTCTAAACGGAACCCGGATAGATGGGGTCGGACTCGCAAGCTCCGGACTTCGGAGCCACGGGGTCAGACCCGCAGGGTCAGACCCCAAGCCATGGCCTCGACCACCAAAGTCAAGATCTGCGGGCTCACCACGGAGGCGGCGCTGGAGGCGGCGCTTGCCGGCGGGGCCGACTACGTGGGCCTTGTGTTCTTTCCACCGAGCCCGCGCAACCTCGCGCCGGAAGCGGCGCGCGGCCTCGCCGCCAAGGCGCGCGGGCGGGCCCGGCTCGTGGCGCTGATGGTCGATCCCGACGATGCCCTGATCGAGGCCGTCGTCGCCGCTGCCGATCCCGACATCCTGCAACTGCACGGCGAGGAGACGCCGGAGCGCGTCGCGGAGGTGCGCAGGCGCTGGGGCCGGCCTGTCATGAAGGCCATCAAGGTCGAGACGGCCGCAGACGCCGAGGCGGCCCTTCGCTATCGCAGCACCGCCGACCTCGTCCTGTTCGATGCCCGTGCGCCATGGGAGAGCACGCGCCCCGGTGGCAACGGCGCGGCCTTCGACTGGCACGCGCTGGCGGGCGTCAAGGAGCAGGTCGCCTACATGCTCTCCGGCGGTCTCACGCCCGACAACGTGGCTGACGCCATCCGTGCGACGGGCGCCGGCATGGTCGATGTGTCGTCGGGCGTGGAGGCGCGGCCCGGCGAGAAGGACCCCGAGCTGATCCGGCGCTTTCTTCGCGCGGCAAAGGGCGTATAACGTCATCCCCGCGGGGGCGGCGAGCCACGCCATTCTCCAGGCTGGGGGCGATGGTTGCGCGGATGCCCGCCGCATGCGGGCAGGCCGCCGGACTTGCAGTCATCCACCTCCAGGTCCCATGCAAGGTCACCCGACAATGGCAACGAGGAAGCGCAAGACCAAGGAGCAGAAGCTCAACACGTATCGCGGCGGCCCCGACGAGCAGGGCTTCTTCGGGCTGTTCGGCGGGCGCTTCGTCGCCGAGACGCTGATGCCGCTGATCCTGGACCTGGAGCGCGCCTACGACGAGGCCAAGCGCGATCCCGCCTTCCAGACGGAGCTCGACGGGCTCAACGCCCACTACGCCGGACGGCCCAGCCCGCTCTATTTCGCCGAGCGGCTCACGGAGCATCTTCGCAATGAGTTCTGTGGCCTGCACCCGCGGGGCCGGCGCCAAGATCTACTTCAAGCGCGACGAGCTGAACCACACCGGCAGCCACAAGATCAACAACTGCCTCGGCCAGATCCTGCTCGCGCGCCGCATGGGCAAGACGCGCATCATCGCCGAGACCGGCGCCGGCCAGCACGGCGTGGCGGTGGCCACGGTGTGCGCCCGCTTCGGGCTGCCGTGCGAGATCTTCATGGGCGCCGTCGATGTCGAGCGCCAGAAGCCCAACGTGTTCCGCATGAAGCTGCTGGGCGCCAAGGTCAACGCCGTCACCTCCGGCGCGCAGACCTTGAAGGACGCCATGAACGAGGCGCTGCGCGACTGGGTCACCAACGTGCACGACACGTACTACCTGATCGGCACCGCGGCGGGCCCGCATCCCTATCCGGAGATGGTGCGCAACTTCCAGTCGGTGATCGGCAACGAGGTGCGCGCCCAGATGCTGGAGGCCGAGGGGCGGCTGCCCGACACGCTGGTGGCCTGCATCGGCGGCGGCTCCAACGCCATCGGCCTGTTCCACCCGTTCCTCGACGACGAGGGCGTTGCGCTCTACGGGGTGGAGGCCGGCGGCAAGGGCCTCGACGTGGAGAACGGCCACTGCGCCTCCATGACGGGCGGCAAGCCAGGCGTGCTGCACGGCAACCGCACCTACCTCCTGCAGAACGCCGACGGGCAGATCCTGGAGGGGCATTCGATTTCCGCCGGGCTCGACTATCCCGGCGTGGGGCCGGAGCACTCCTGGCTCAAGGAGTCCGGCCGCGTCACCTACGTCGCCATCACCGACCGCGAGGCGCTCGACGCGTTCCAGCTGTGCACGCGAGTGGAAGGCATCATCCCGGCCCTGGAGCCGGCGCACGCGCTGGCGTTCGTGAGGAAGCTGGCGCCCACGCTGCCGCGCGACAACCTCCTGGTCATGAACATGTGCGGCCGCGGCGACAAGGATATCTTCGCCGTGGCGGGGCATCTGGGGATGGAGATGTAATGGCGCGAATGGCGAGTAGCGAACGGCGAATGGGGAATGCTGAGCAGCACGAGCGCCGACGCCCCATTCGCCACTCGCCATTCGCCATTCGCCTCTTTGAGATTGGGGTTCGATCCTGACTGACGCAACACGCATCGACCGGCGCTTCGCGCAGCTCGCCGAGCACGGCCGCAAGGGGCTCGTGACGTTCCTCACCGCCGGCGATCCGGACTACGCGACGTCGCGCGCAATCCTGCTCGGCCTGCCCGCGGCTGGCGCCGACATCATCGAGCTCGGCATGCCGTTCTCCGACCCGATGGCCGACGGGCCGGCGATCCAGGCGTCCTCGCTGCGCGCGCTGAGATCGGGCCAGACCATGCGACGCACGCTGGAGCTGGTGCGCTCCTTCCGCGAGCACCACCCGGATACGCCGGTCGTTCTGATGGGGTACTACAATCCCATCTACGTCTATCCCCGCGAGCGCTTCCTCGACGATGCCGTCGCCGCCGGTGTCGACGGCCTGATCATCGTGGATGTCCCGCCGGAGGCCGATGCCGAGCTGTGCCTGCCGGCCATCGAGCGGGGCCTCAATTTCATCCGCCTTGCCACGCCCACCACGGATGCCAGGCGGCTCCCCGCGGTTCTCGCCAATACCTCGGGGTTCCTGTATTTCGTCTCCATCACCGGCATCACCGGGGCTGCCGCGCCGGAGGTGACGGCGGTTCACGCGCATGTCGCGCGGATCAAGCAGTCGACACGGTTGCCTGTCGCCGTCGGGTTCGGCATCCGGACCCCCGAGCAGGCCCAGGCCATCGCCGCGGGGGCGGACGCCGTCGTGGTCGGCTCGGCGCTGGTCGAGGCGATCCGTAACAGTTTGGGACAAAACGGGGAATCGACTGGAAATACTGTCCCCGCGGTCCTAGATCTGGTGAAACGATTGTCCGCGCCGCTGCACGCCGGTAAGACTTGAGGCAAATCGGGGGCAGCGCCCGAAGGCGGGCCGTCGGGGGGGCCGGGGCTCGAAGGTCGGGCCTGCGGCGGGGGAGCTTGATGGAGCGTTCGGCGTGAACTGGATCAGCAACTACGTACGCCCGAAGATCCGCAGCCTGCTGCCGTCATCGAAGCGCCAGATGCCGGAGAACGCGTGGGTCAGGTGCCCCGAGTCCGGGCAGATGGTGCACCACAAGGATCTGGAGGCCAACCAGTTCGTCATTCCCGGCTCCAACTACCACGTGCGCATGACGGCGCAGCAGCGGTTCCGGCACCTCTTCGACGGCGGCGAGTACCTGAAGGTGCCGGTGCGGGACATGCCCCACGACCCGCTGAAGTTCCGCGACGGCCGCAGATACAGCGAGCGGCTCAAGACCGCCAAGTCGAGCACCGAGCTCGAGGATGCCGTGCTGGCGGGTGAAGGCTGGCTCGAGGGCCAGGAGATCGTGGCGGCGGCGCAGGACTTCCGCTTCATGGCGGGCTCCCTCGGCATGGCCGCCGGCGAGGCCGTCATCACCGGCATGCTGAAGGCGGTCGAGAAGCGCTGCCCGTTCATCCTGTTCGCGGCCTCCGGCGGCGCGCGCATGCAGGAGGGCATCCTCTCGCTCATGCAGATGCCGCGCACCACCATCGCCGTGCAGAAGCTGCGCGAGGCGCGGCTGCCCTACATCGTAGTCCTGACGGACCCCACCACCGGTGGCGTCACCGCCTCCTATGCCATGCTGGGGGACGTGCAGATCGCCGAGCCGGGGGCGCTCATCTGCTTCGCCGGCCCGCGCGTGATCCAGCAGACCATCCGCGAGCAGCTGCCGGAGGGGTTCCAGCGCGCCGAGTACCTGCTCGCACACGGCATGATCGACATGGTGCTGCACCGCCACCACCTGCGTTCGACCTTGGCGAAGCTCTGCCGCCACCTGGCCGCCGGGGCCGCCGCCAGGGCGGGCGCGTCCGAGCGGACCGGGCATCTCAACGGCAGCGCGGTCGACGGGCGCACCATCGAGACCCTGGCGCGCGGCTCCGACGTGATCGACACCGAGCCCATCGACGAGACGCAGCACGTCGACACGAGGTCTGGCGACAAACGCGAGGGCGAGAAGAACCGGCCGCCCGGCCGCGATACGATACACAGCTGACGGTTCCTTCCACCCGTCATCCCGGAAGCCGAGCCGCAGGCGAGGCTGTCCGGGGCCTCGTCGAACGAGTGGAAGTCAGCCTCACGAGGTCCCGCTCGGAGCGTCGCTCGCGCAAGCGCTCGCAGCGCGCCGGCCGGGATGACGGGTGAATTGAGGAAGTCCCAGGCGGATTGTGCTGAGAGACGACATGCGCACGAGCGATGAGCTGCTGTCCGAGCTGAAGAGGCTGCATCCGCGGCTGATCGATCTTTCGCTCGGGCGCATCGAGGCGCTGCTCGCCAAGCTGGGGCATCCCGAGCGGCACCTGCCGCGTGTCATTCACGTGGCGGGCACCAACGGCAAGGGCTCGGTGACGGCGTTCCTGAAGGCGATGCTGCGGGCGGCGGGCAAGCGGGTGCACACCTATACTTCGCCGCATCTGGTGCGCTTCCACGAGCGCATCGAGCTCGCTGATGCCGATGGCCGCACGAGCCCCATCGGCGAGGCCGAGCTGGTCGACCGGCTCACCGAGGTGCAGCGCATCAACGGCGGCGAGGAGATCACCTTCTTCGAGATCACCACGGCCGCGGCTCTGCTCGCCTTTGCCGAGCGCCCCGCCGATGCCGTGATCCTGGAGGTCGGCCTGGGCGGGCGGCTCGATGCCACCAACGTTGTCGCGCGCCCCGCGCTCAGCGTGATAACGCCGGTTTCCATCGACCACACCGACAAGCTGGGCGGCACGCTTACCGAGATCGCGGGCGAGAAGGCGGGCATCCTGAAGCCGCTCGTGCCGGCCGTCCTCTCCATGCAGCCCCCCGAGGCGCTGGAGGTCGTCCGCGGCAGGGCGCAGGCCCTGGCGGCGCCGCTCACCGTGTGGGGCGAGGACTACGAGGCGTTCGAGCAGCGCGGACGCCTGGTGTTCCAGAGCGCCGAGCGGCTGCTCGATCTGCCCCCGCCTGCCCTGTTGGGCCAGCACCAGATTGCGAATGCCGGCACGGCCGTGGCCGCCGCGCTGCGGCTCGAATCATCGCTGGGGCTGACCGTGCGAGCGATCGAGCGCGGCCTCATCGAGGCGCACTGGCCGGCGCGCATGCAGCGGCTCGACAACGGCATCCTGTCTCGCTTGGTGGCACCCGGCTCGGAGCTGTGGCTCGACGGCGGGCACAACGCGGCCGGCGGCCAGGCGATCGCGCAGACGCTGGCCGAGCTCGAGGAGCGGGCGCCCAAGCCCGTCTGTCTCATCGCCGGCATGCTGGCACAGAAGGACGCGACGGGGTTCCTGGAGCATTTCCGCGGGCTGGTGCGCCGCGTGGTTACGGTTGCTATTCCGGGCAGCGATGCGGCGCTCGCGCCCGACGCCCTTGCCGCTCTAGCGACCTCGGTGGGCCTGGATGCGGAGCCGGCCTCGGACGTGGAGGGCGCCATCCGACGTCTGCAGGAGGCCGAGGCGCGGCCGCTGCGCATCCTGATCTGCGGCTCGCTCTATCTGGCGGGGCACGTGCTGGCGCTGCAGGAGGGCGTCGAGGCGCAGGCGAACTGAGTCGCGTAGATGACCGAGTGCTGATGCTCGAATGCTACGGCCTTGCCAGCGAGGGCCATTGCCCCTGCTTACAGCCGGCTTCCGTGGGGTCAGGCCCTGCGGGTCCGACCCCGCATCCGGTCAGACCGTGATGGCGCCCTTGATCCAGTCCTGCAGCTGCTTCTTCTGCACGAGGGCGCCGACGTGCTGAGCCGCGAGCTTGCCGTCCTTGAAGATCATCAGGGTCGGCATCGCCTGAATGCGATACTGATTGGTCGTGTCGGGGTTCTGGTCGACGTCGAGCTTGACGACCTTCACCTTGCCCTTGAGCTCGGAGGCCACCTGCTCCAGCGCCGGGGCCATGGCCTTGCAGGGCCCGCACCACTCGGCGAAGAAGTCCACGATCACGGGCTCGGACGACTGCAGCACCTCCTTGTCGAAGTCAGCATCCGAAACGATGTGGGTGGCGCCGCTCATGGCATGGGTCTCCAGGACGTTGCCCTGCACGATCAGGGGTCCCCAGACATAAGAATGCGCCGCTCAGGCGTCAAGGCTTGCCGGGGCCTGCTGCCAGAGCCGCTCCTCATAGCTGTCGAGGAGCGCGCCGGACAGTTTCATGATGCGCGGTCCATCGGTCCAGAGCAGCGCGGCCTCGATCCTCGACGCCGGAAATATGTAAGACACGCCAAGACGATAGGCGGCGAGCTGGAAGAGGTAGGCGGCGGCAACGTCCGCGGGCTCGGCGGGCGGCGGACGGTTGGTCTTGTAGTCCAGGATCAGGACCCGGCCGTCGCTCCTCACCAGGCGGTCGATCTTGCCCGTCAGGCGCAGCGCCGGGCCGCTCCCGCTGGGATGCGGGATCTCCGCGGCGATGGCCACCTCGGCGCGGCTCTCCGGCCCGAACAGCGGGGCGAGTGCGGGGTCCTGCAGCACCGCCAGGGTCTCCGCGGCGATCTGCTGGCGCATTCGGGCAGGAAGTTGCGCGGCCCGGGTCGCCAGAAAGACACGGGCGGCATCCGCCCAGCGGTCCTGCGACACGGTTGGCAGGTGCTCGAGCAGGGCATGGGTGAGGGTGCCGCGCAGGAAACGGGCATCCTCGACAAGTGCCGTCGGGGGCAGCATTGCGGGCTCGGCATGGCTGTGCCGCCCTCCTTGGGCCTGCGTCCCGCGCGTGTCATCCGGCTCGAGCGGCGCGAGGCGCGAGGGGATGAGCGGCATGCGCAGCACAGGCTCGCGCGGAGCCGGGGTCCTGGCCCACGCCGGCAGTCGGGCAACGCCCGCCGAGGCGGTGCAGCGGGCCTTGCTGGAAACGGGCGGCGCGGTCTGGTCGCTGCGCAGCCGCCAGACGGTGCGGCCGTCGGCCGCCGTCTCCTCCGCCAGCCGGCCGGCCAGGCCGCCCTTGATCAGATTGTACCAGCAGTCCGCGGGAGGGGCCCGCACGCCCTCGAAGCCCGCCACATAGAGGCGGTCGCGCGCGCGAGTGAGCGCCACATAGAGCAGTCGGTTGCGCTCTTCCGTCTCGGCGAGTGCGATCCGCTGCCTGGCATCCTGGACGACGCCGATCTTGCCGGTCCCCTTGATCGGCCAGAGGAACGGCGGCGGAACCCCGCTCGGTCTGGCGGCCTCCTCGAGGGTGAGCAGGGCATTGGGCTGGCGCGCCGACTTGGTGGAGCAGGTGTCGGGCAGGAACACGATCGGCGCCTCCAGGCCCTTGGCGCCGTGCACCGTCATCACCCGCACCTCGTTGCGGCCGGGCTCCATGTCGCGCTTGATCTCGCGCTGTCCCTGACGCAGCCAGCACAGGAACCCCTGCAGCGAGGGCGGAGCTCCGGCGTCGTACGCCAACGCCAGGTTGAGGAACTCGTCGATGGCATCTGCCGCCTCGCTTCCCAGCCGGGCCAGCATCCTGGCCCGTCCGCCATCGCTGTCGAGCACCGCGGAGTAGAGCTCGAACGGCGGCAGCGACTCGGCCCAGCGGCGCCAGCGCTGCAGGCTCTCCGCCGCCTGCAGCACGCAAGGGCCGGCGGCGCGCTGCGCGATGAGCTGCTGCCACAGCGACCCGGTCCGGCCGAGCGCCAGGGCCATCAAGTCATCGTCGTCGAGGCCGAGCAGCGGCGACTTGAGGACTGCCGCAAGGGCGAGGTCGTCGTCGGGCAGGGTAAGGGCGTCGCCCAGCGCGACGAGGTCCTGCACGGCGATCTGCTCGGTCAGCACCAGCCGGTCGGCACCGGCGACGGGCACCCCGCGCGCCTTCAGGGCCGAGACCAGCGCCGGGGCGAACGGCAGCCGCTTGCGCACGAGGACCAGGATGTCGCCGGCACGCACCGGGCGATGCTCCGATGCCAGCATCTCGCGCGAGGCGAGCCAGCCGGCGATGGTGGTGGCGATGCGGCTCGCCAGCCGCACCACGGAGGCAGACGCGCCGGTCTCCGCCAGCGGCGACCAGGGCTCTGCGGCATCGGCCGGCTCGTGCTTCTCCGTGGGCCAGACCTCGATGAGCCCGGCATGGCCCGCGCGATCGGCGACATGCCCGATGGGCGCCGGGGCCGAGCCGACACCCGGCGTGCGCTGCGGCTCGGCAAAGATGCTGTCCACGGCGGCGAGCAACGGCTCCACCGTGCGGAACGACAGCGTGAGAGGAACCTGCCGCCACGGCAGCCCTGCACGGCCGGCCCGCCGTGCGAGGTCCTCGCCCATGGCGGCGAACATCTTTGGCGCGGCACCCTGGAAGCTGTAGATCGACTGCTTCTCGTCGCCGACGGCGAACAGCGTGCGCGCTCCGTCGCGCGCGCCACGGCCGGTGAAGAACTCCTCGGCCAGCGCGCGCACCACCTGCCACTGCAACGGGCTCGTATCCTGTGCCTCGTCGACCAGGATGTGGTCGAGCCCGCCGTCGAGCTTGTAGAGCACCCATTGCACGGCATTGGACGCGCGCAGCAGGCTGGCCGCCCTGCCGATCAGGTCGTCGAAGTCGAGCTTCGCCTGGCGTGCCTTGGCCTCAGTGTAGCGCTGCATGACGGCAGAGCCGAGCCGCACCAGGGCGAGGGTGGCGTCGAGCAGCTGGAGGCGGCAGCGCTCATCGTAGAGGGCCGCGAAGCGCTGCTGGGCCCGCTGCAGCAGGGCAGCGACATCGGCATGCTCCGCGGCGGGCTTCTTGGTGATCAGCGATTTGCGCGGCTCGCCGCTGCTCGTGAGAAACAGGGCCCACAGCTCGCGGATGCGGCCTGCGGCGCCGCCGGCGGCCTGCGCCGCGACGATCCGCTCGGACGCCTTCACGTCGCTGCTCGTGCCGCCGGCCAATACGTCGCGGACGCGCCCAAGCTCCGCCTCGGAGAAGAGATGGGCGAGCCTCTCCTCGGTCTCCTCCAGGCTGGCATCGGCGGCGAGGCTCAACGCCAGGCGATAGATCCTCTCCGCCTCGGCGAGGCCGTCGTCCGCGTGGTCGAGGCGGACCGCGGCGTCGAGCCACTGCTGCTCGCGCAGGGCTTCAGCGAGCAGCGCATCGAAGCTCGTCTCGGCCGCGAAACCCACCGCGGCGGCCAGGGCGCGGGCAAGCGGTGCCTCGGTCTCGGCGGCAGCGGCCTCGGCCAGGGTGGCGTCGGCGGCCTCCTGCAGCAGGGCGGCGCGCTCGTGGTCGTCGAGAATCTCGAAGCCCGGCGGCACGCCGGCCTCCAGCGGGAAGCGCTGCAGCAGGCGCTCGCAGAACGCGTGGATGGTCTGCACCTTCAGGCCGCCCGGCGTCTCGATGGCCACCGCGAACAGCCGGCGCGCGCGCTGCATCTCCGCAGCCGACGGCCGTCGATCGAGCAAGGCGGCCAGCTTCGCGCCGAGGCTCGGCGTCGCTCGCGGTGACCCACTCCCCGAGCCGCGCGAACACGCGGGTGGCCATCTCGGCCGCGGCGGCCTTGGTATAGGTGAGCGCCAGGATGCGCTGCGGATCGGTGCCGGCCAGCAGCAGGCGCAGGACGCGCATCGTCAGCACGTGCGTCTTGCCGGTGCCGGCGTTGGCGCTCACCCACGCCGACGCGGCGGGATCGGCGGCGGCGGCCTGATTGGCCCGCGTCTCCGCGCGGGTCCTGGCGAGGGGATCCATGGCGAGCAGCGGCACGCTCAGTCCTCCTCGCCGGTATCGACGGACCACTCGGCGACGCGGGCGAGATGGGCATAGGCGTCGTAATCGTACTTGAAGCGGGCGCGGCGCACAGCGCGATAGGGCGTCGCCGCGCGATCGAACTCGGCGATCAGGCGCGCGAGGCCATCACGGGCCGCGGCGGCCAGCGCGCCAGCGTCGGCCTTGAGCACGACCTCCTGCCCGGGCGGCTCGCCGCCCGAGGTCGAGATGTAGCGCAGCAGCGCCACCTCTCGCGCCGCCACGCCGGCGAAGCCGCCGGCGGCGGCGATGGCGGCCTCCAGCGGCAGCTGCGGCGCCTCCCCCTCCACGGCATGCTTCGCCAGACCGTCGAGGTTCTGGCCGGACTTGTAGTCGGTGATGACGAGGCCGGGCTTGCCGGATCCTGGCCCAGGTCGATGCGGTCGGCGCGCGCCGTCAGCGTGAACGGCCCGGCGGGACCTTCGAGCACCAGCTTGCCGCTCGCTTCGGCCACCGTCCGGCCGACGCCGGCGCGCCGGGTGCCCTCCGTCTCGGCGAACCAGGCGCCGAAGCGCGCCAGCCGCGCCGCCCAGAAGGCGGCGATGCGCGGATTGCCGATGTAGTCAACGAGCACCACCTCGGCGATCGCCGCCAGCTCGTCCGCGATATCCTGCGGCAGGCGCTCGGGAAAGCGCTCGGCGAAGCGGCCGAGCGCCTCGTGCACGATCTGGCCGCGCAGCGCAGGACCCGGGCGCTCGCCCAGCCTGGGCAGCGGCTCCAGCTTCAGGATGTGGCGGGCGAACAGCCCATAGGGGTTGGCGATCCACTGCTCGACGTGGGTGACGCTGAGCTGGCGCGGCCGCGCGGCCACGGGTGGCCTCGGCTCGGGCGCGCGCACCGGCTGCGTCCTGCCGTCGACAGCACTGCGCGCGCGCGCCCAGGCGAGCCAGGGCTGCTCGCCGTCGAGCGACAGGCCCATCCCCTGCACCAGGGCCTGCAGGCGCAGGAGCCAGCGCGAGGGCACCGTGGGCGCCCCATCCACCTTGGCCGCGCGCGTCAGCACCACGCGCGCTGCACCGAGCTGGGAGGCGAAATCCAGCGCTGCCTCGCCGATGCGCTCCTCGGGCGCCGGCAGGCCGAGGGCCTGCCGCATCGGCCGGTTGAGCCACGGCCCGGGGTCGGCGGCCTGCGGCCAGGTGCCCTCGTTGAGCGAGCCCAGGATCACCACGTCGGGCTGTTGCAGCCGGGCGTCGAAGGGGGCGCAGATGGAGAGGCGCGGATGGGCGGAGCCGCGCGGACGGATGCTCTTCTCCGCGACCAGGGCCCGATAGAAATCGCAGTAGTCGGCCGCCGCGATCTCCGGGGCCGGCAGGCCCACGTCGAGCAGGCTCGCGAAGAAGGCGGTTGCCCATTCGCCGGCCTCGCCCTGGCGCAGCGCGCTGCCGTCATCCTTCTCGCTCGCCCGCGCCAGAGCCTGGGTGGTGGCGTAGTGCGCGCCTGCAAGCGCATGCAGGCTGGCGGGCCTCGCCGACGCGAACGCCTCGGTCAGCGGCTGGAACGCACGACAGAGGCGCTGCACCAGGTCGCGCGCCGCCCGCCAATCCGCGCCGCCGAGGCGGCGCACGGCGGAGTGCCGCCAGGACTGCACCCGCGCCCGCTCCAGCGCAGACTCGATGCCGTCGAGCCCCTTGCCCAGATAGGGCGCGCGGAAGCAGGCGAGCTCCAGGGCGTCCCTGGCGCTGCGCATGGCGTCGGCGCCCATGCCGAGGCGGCACAGCGGATGCTTCAGGAGCGACATCAGGGTGATGGGCTCGAGCTGCTTGTGTGCCGCCGTGGCCACCAGCTCCAGGAATGCTCCCGGCCCCGTCATGGCGAACGGCTCGCCGCCCTCATCGTCGATGGTGAGGCCCCACACCGCGAGCCGCGCGCAGACCCGGCGGGCCAGCGTGCGGTCCGGCGATATGAGCATCGCCGTCCTGCCGGGGGTCTCAACGACCTCGCGCAGGACGAGCGCGATGACCTCGGCCTCCTCCTCGGCCGTGGCGGCCTCGATGGCGGTGACGCCGGTCAGGGCGGCGGCCATCTCCGCCTTGCTGGCGGTCGCGGCGAAGCGATGCCACAGGTCGGTCGTGCCGGCCGGCCGCATGGTCTCGCACGTCAGCGCCCAGCGTGCGCGCTGCGCGGGCGGCCGCCGCGTGTCGCCCAGCGGCTCGAAGTCGCGGCGCGACAGCCGCAGGGCGTCGATCAGCTTCTTCAGGCCGAGCTGCGGGTGCCCGGGGTGATCGCCGATCGCGGCCCAGCTCCTCTCGTCCAGGCTGTGGTCCAGCGCCGGCAGGACCAGGGCGCCATTGGGCCGGGCGACCACCGCCTCGATCAGGGCGGTGGCGGCGGCATCGGCCTCGGTGACGCCGGCCACGATCACCGGCGCGCTGCCGGCATCGGCCTCCAAGCCGCTCGATCTCGGCGCGCAGCAGCCGCCGGCGGCGCTCCACGGGCGACAGCAGATTGCGCTCCGCCAGGTGTGCCGGCCAGAACTGCATGACGATCTGGAGGAACTCCAGCGTGCGCGACCAGTGCTCGGAGTATTCCTCGGGCACCAGCTCGCCGAGCCGCGCGAGATCGATGCCTTCGGTCTCGAGCATGTCGATGAGGCGCGCGAGCTCCCTGGCCAGCCGCACGGCCTGCGCCGGGCTACGGGCGCCCGTCGCCGCGAACGGCAGCAGGCCCTCGCCACGCGCCCCGCCGCGCCGCTGCGCCTCGGCCCATCTCAGCACCAGCGCCGTGAGGGCCAGCTGGCGCTCGAGCTCGCCGATCGCCGCCGGCAGGTCGCCGCCGGCGTTGGCGCCGATCGCTCTCCGCGCTGGAGATCAGGTCGAGGTCCTCGTTGCCCTCGCCGATCAGCTTGATCCTCGGCAGCAGCAGGGCCTCACCCTTCGCTACGTGCAGAAACGCCTCCTGCAATGCGCGGGTCGCGCGCCGCGATGGCAGATAGAGGGTGATGTCGGCGAGCTGCAGCGGGTCTGGACGAGCGCCGCCGGGCGTGGGCAGGTCGCCGGCCAGGAGCGCTTCCGCCAGGGCCGCCAGAAACGGCCGCCCCGGGTCGACGGTGTAGACGTGCCGCCCCGCGGCGGCCGGCCGCTCGAGCGGCTGCGCGGGCCTGCTAGCCGACAGCAGCAAGGGTCAGCCGCCGCTCGGCTTGGGCCAACGCATCGCCATTACCCACGTGCATCCAGGTTCCCTCCATGCGCAGCCCGAAAGCGCGCCCCGCAGCAATGGCCTTGTCCCACACCACGTTCAGCGAGAACGCCCCCTCGGGGCTGCCATCAAACAGTCTGGCATGCGCCACCGAAACGCCGGTGAACGCGAACGGCACCATCTCCTGCTCGGCGCGACGCCGGCGAATGCGCCCGTCCGCGCCGAAGGCGAAATCGCCCCGGCCCTGGTAGCCCAGGCTCTGCGAGGCCAGCGCCAGAAGCAAGAGGCAGTCCATGCGCGCATCCTCCCACGCCTCGATGAGGCGGCCGAGGTTCGACCCCACGCCTTCGATCCAGACCGAGTCGCTGTTGTGAATCAAGAACGGACCCGCACCCAGCCGTGGAAGCGCCTTCCTCACACCCCCGCCGGTGTCGAGCAGCTTCCCGCGCTCGTCGGATATCTCGAGCCTCGGCGCGCACCGCCCCTCGAGGTGCGCCTCGATCAGGTCGGCCTTGTGGTGCACGTTGACGACGACGCGCTCGGTGCCGGCCTCGGCGTGACGGTCGAGCACGTGGTCGATGAGCGCCTTGCCCCGCAGCGGCACGAGGGGCTTGGGCAGGGCGCTGTTGGCGGAGGCCATGCGCGTGCCGAGGCCGGCAGCGAGCACCATCGCGGTCGTCATCTTTCCGGCCATGCGTCCCCGTCTCCCCCTGCACATTCAGGGCAGAATGCTCCGACTTCGCACTGGCGCAGGAAAGTGCCGCTCGTACCAGTCGGCGAGTGGCGCCAGCGTGACAGCCCGCAGGTTGCGCGCCAGATATCCCCAGGTGCGCGGCATGTGCTGCAGGTAGTGGGGCTTGCCGTCCCGCCGCAGCAGGCGGGCCCACAGGCCGAGCAGCCGCGTGTTGCGCTGCGCGCCGAAGTCGGCGTAGGCCTCGGCGAACCGGGCCCGGTCGAACGCCGGCTCGCGCGCTGCGACCTCCTCGCAGTAGTAGGTGAGGAGCTCGCGCTCCAGCTCCTCCGGCACGTCCACTCTCGCATCCTGCAGCAGCGATACGAGATCGAACGCGAAATGCTCGTTGAGCGCATCCTGAAAGTCGAGAATGCCGACCCTGGCTGCGCCCCGGCGCGCAGGCAGCCAGATCAGGTTCGGCGAATGGAAGTCGCGCAGAAACCAGCCGCCCGGCAGGGCCAGCAGGCGGTCGAGGACCGGCCGCCAGACCTCGCGGAACTCTGCGCGGATGGCCGGTGGCGCCGGCTCTCCCTTCAACTCGGGCCACAGCCAGTCGAGCAGCAGCTCGACCTCGATCTCGAAGGCGGCGCGGTCCCGCCGCGGCAGGCTGTAGCTGGTGCCGCCGGGCAGCGGGAAGGTCCGCGGCACCGGAACGCGGCGCAGCTCGAGCAGCGCGTCGACGGCCGCGCGCCACATCGGGGCCTGCGAGGTGCCGGCGGCAAGCTCGGAGCCGAGCAGGCGGTCTCCCAAATCCTCCACCAGCAGAAGGCCCTTGTCGAGCTCGGCGGCAACGACGCCGGGCGCGCTGAGACCCGCGTCTCGGAGCACCGCGCCGATGGCAACGAACGGCCGCACCATGTCCTCGGCCAGGCACGCAATCCGGCTGTAGGACTTGCCGTCGCGGATCGGGGGGCCGTCGGGCTGCTGCGGCGCATCCATCAGGAGCACGCTGCGGCCGTCCCGGCTGAGCCGCGCATAGCTGCGGGTGGAGGCATCGCCTTGCAGATAGGCGATGCGGGCGGCAGCCCACGCGGGATGGGCGTCGAGAAACGCCATCACCTCCCCGACCCTGGCGACGCGGGGCGCCGCTTCACCCAGCCCGCGTACCGTCACCAGCCGGGTATTCGGGCTTGCCGCCTCGGCGAAGCAGATGTCGATGCGGCTCGCGGGCAGCAGTGCCGCTGCGCGCTCCGGCCACTCGACGATGACGGCCCCGTCGCTCGCCGCCTCCTCGAAGCCCAGCTCGGCGGCCTCCTCCGCACCCGACAGGCGATAGAAATCGAAATGCGAGAGCGTCAGACGCGGCGTTGCATAGGTCTGGTGCAGCGAGAACGTCGGGCTCGGCACCTCGGCCCCGTCGGTGCGCATCAGCGCGCCGATCAACGCACGCGCCAGTGTGGTCTTGCCGGCGCCGAGCTCGCCGCTGAGCGCGATCACGTCGCCGCGGCGGATCTTGAACGCCAGCAGCTCTGCGAGCCGCACGCTCCCGGCCTCGTCGAGCTCTCGCGTCCACTGCATGGGCTATACGTGCGCCGGGGCCGGCTCTACGGGAACCGGGGCGGGCTCGGCGATGCCGTTCTCGGGGAAATGCACGGTGACGCGCGTCCCGCGGCCGGGCTCGGACTCCAGCGCCATGACGCCGCCGTGCAGCTCAACGAGGCTCTTGACGATGGACAGACCGAGGCCTGCGCCGCGGTGCTTGGAGCCCTGGCTGCGGCTCTCGAACCGCTCGAACACCCGGCGCTGCTCCTCCTTGGGAATCCCCACGCCCCGATCCTGCACCGCAAAGGCGATCATTCCCGCCTCCCGCCAGACGCTCACGCTGATGCTGTCGCCCGGCTTGGAGAACCCTATCGCATTGGTGAGGAGGTTGTAGAGCACCTGCCGCACGCGGGCTTCATCGGCGATGAACTCCTGCGCATCGTCGGCAATGCGGATGTCCAGATTGAGGCGCGCGCGCGTGACCTGGTCGCGCACGCCGAGCGCTGCCGCGTCGACGATGCTCGCCACCTTGACCGGGGCGAGCTTCAGCTCCAGCGCACCGGCGTCGATGATGATGAGGTCGAGGATGTCGTCGATGATGGCCAGCAGCATTCTGGAGGATGCCAGGATGTCGTTCAGATAGTCGCGCTGCTTGGGGCTCAGATCCCCGGTCGGCGGCTCCAGCATGAGCTCGCTGAAGCCGATGATGTTGGTGAGCGGCGTCCTGAGCTCGTAGGAGACGTGGCGCATGAACTGGCTCTTCAGGCGGTCGGCGAGGACGAGAGCCTCGTTGCGCTCGATCAGCGCGCGCTCGTAGCGCTTGGAATCGGTCACGTCCACGAAGGTAATGAGCGTCGCCCCGTCGGGAAGCGGCGTCACCACGAAATCGACGACGCACTGGTCCATCCGCGTCATCTGGCCCTGGATCGGCTGGCGCCGGTCGGAGATGCCGGTGACGGCGTTGCCGATGCGCGCCCAGGTGCCGCGGTCCTCGTAGAGCTTGCGGCACTGGGCGATGATCTCGTCGATGTGCGGCCCCTCGTTCAGCGTGCTGCGCGACAGGCGCCAGATCTGCGCCAGCGCCGAGTTGTGCAGCTTCAGGCGGCCGTCGGGCTCGAACACCGCCACGCCTTCCTTGAGGCCATCCAGCGTCTCGCGCTGGGCATCGATGAGGGCGTTGTAGCGGCTCTCCAGCGCGATCCGCTCGGTCACGTCGTCGTAGAGGTAGGTGACGCCGCCGTCGGGGCGCTGCGCCGACGAAACGTGAATGGTGCGCCCGTCGAGCAGATGCCACCAGTCCTCGTACTCGGTGCCGGTCTTGTAGCCGGAGAGGATCTTGGCCTTCCAGTCACGGTAGCTGACCTCGACCTCGGGCAGGCGCGACAGCTCGCGCAGGCGGTCCAGCACCTGGGCGTCGCTGGGCTTCGACGACCAGCCAGTCGGCATCGAGCGACCACAGCTTGCGGTAGGCCTCGTTGTAGAAGGCGAGGCGCTGATCGGGGCCGAAGATCGCCACCGCGGTGGCGACGCGGTCGAGCGTGCGCTCGTAGGCGGCGACGTGGCGGGAAAGCTCGCCCTGGGCCGACTCGATGGCGGCGACATCGATGGCGGCGCCGGCGGTCGCGCCGTCCAGCGACAGCACCACCACATCGTGGGCCTTGCGCGAGCCGGCGCTGATGATGTGCGCGCGCTCGCGGTAAGGGATGCCCTTCGTCAAGGCGCGCTTTGCGCGCTGGCGCTGGCGCATCTCGAGCAGCTCGATCTGGCGCTCGCGCACCTCCACGTCGTCGTTGGCCTCCACGGCCCTGACATAGGCCTCGTTGACCCACTCGATGCGGCCGTCCTCGCGGCGGAACCACACGGGCATGGGCAACGCATCGAACAGCGCCCTGGCGGACTGCGCGCTGCGCACCAGCATGCGATGCTGGTCGAGAATCCGGGAGAGGTCGCGCTTGCGCCCGGTGACCTCGCGCAGCCGCAGGATCGCCCGGCCGCCGGTCGCACGCCCGTCCGCCTCCACATAGCCGCCCGCGGCGGTCTTGAGCAGCTGGCTGAACGGCCGGCCGTCGGCGAACAGCGCATCGAGCCCCGCCTTCAGCGCCTGCGACGACGACGTGTCGAGCCACGCCCCGAAGCGCAGGAGATCGGAGTGGCGGGCGGGCAGGCCGGCAATGCCGGCGAGCGTGTGCATCATGACGCGCACGCCCTGGCCCTGCTCCCAGAGCACCAGCGCCTGCGGCTCGGCCTTGATGATCGACTCCGCGGTGAGCAGGTTGCGGCGCAGCTCGGCGAGCTCGTCGCGCGGATGGCGCCACCGGCCGTCGCGGCGCAGGAGCGCCATCACGCTCATGGCCGCGGCGAGCAGGGTGCCGCCTGCCGCGGCGCTGAGCACCAGGATCAGGGTCGAACGCCACTCTGGAGGTGCCGCCGCAGCGCCATGGGCCACGGCTATCGCCAGGGCGACAACGACCAGCGAGCTGGCAAGGAGGAGCAATGCCAGCTCTGCGCGCGGCCTGCGAAGGCTGCCGTTGGCGCCTGCCACCCACATGAGTGCCGATCGACCCGATGTCGGCTCGACGCCCGGCCGGCTGAGCGGTACATGTTCCGGTGAAGCGTGCGAGACCGTTGCTGCCCATTTACGAATCAGCAACCATTATGTGCAGCTTCGCCCGGTCTGGCCAGCGCGTGAAAGACACAATCGGCTGCGTCGCGTGCCCGACTGGAGCAAGTCCTTCGTCCTCTCCAGCTCTCCCGACAACGCCGCAAGCCCGGCCTTGCGCAGGTTGCCAAGGTAACCTCTCGACGGAGACCTCGGGGCTTTCAATCTGCCCCTGCAACGTCGGGCGCACTCCAGGAAGGGCAGCTCGTTCAACTGTCGCTGGTGGGCCAAGAATGTGCCGGGATGCCGGGCTTCCAATCCGTGCGGGTCCAGAGCTTCTGACGGAAAGTGCCTCGTATTGAAGGTCACGATGACGTCGGCTTTGGCGGCAATCGCGGCTGCAAGGACGTGCCGATCGTCGGCATCCGGCAACACCAGGCCGTCAATGTGGGCTTCGTAGCCCGCGACGATCGCATCGCTGATGGCGCATTCATCGCATTGCGCCGTCTTCGTATGGCGCGCCGGCCGAGGTCCGGCCGGTTCCTGATCAGATTTCTTTCCCACTCAGCGTGGATTTGCTCCGCCAGCCTGGCAGGCGGGGCCGAACAGCCAGCCGACGCAGAGGGGGAAATCAATACCGGTAGTGGTCCGGCTTGATAGGGGCCGGCCTGGGATACGCCGATGTAGGAGGCCTGCTGCTCGCTCAGCTTGGTCAGCCTGACGCCGATCTTTTCCAGATGCAGGCGCGCCACTTTCTCGTCGAGGTGCTTGGGCAGCGTGTACACCTTCCGCTCGTACTTGCCGGGGTTGGTCCACAGCTCGATCTGCGCCAGCATCTGGTTGGTGAACGAGGACGACATCACGAAGCTCGGATGCCCCATGGCGTTGCCGAGGTTCACGAGGCGGCCTTCCGACAACAGGATGATGCGCTTGCCGTCGGGGAACTCGATCTCGTCCACCTGCGGCTTGACATTGCTCCACTTGTAGTTGCGCAAGCCCGCGACCTGGATCTCCGAATCGAAGTGGCCGATGTTGGCGACGATCGCCCGGTCCTTCATGGCGCGCATGTGGTCCAGCGTGATCACGTCCACGTTGCCGGTGGCGGTGACGAAGATGTCGGCGCGCGGGGCGGCGTCCTCCATGGTGACGACCTCGTAGCCCTCCATCGCCGCCTGCAGCGCGCAGATCGGGTCGACCTCCGACACCAGCACGCGGCAGCCCGCCTGCCGCAGCGAGGCCGCCGAGCCTTTGCCGACGTCGCCATAGCCCGCAACCATGGCGACCTTGCCGGCCATCATCACGTCGGTGCCGCGGCGGATGCCGTCGACCAGGCTCTCGCGGCAGCCGTAGAGGTTGTCGAACTTCGACTTGGTGACGCTGTCGTTGACGTTGATGGCCGGCCACAGCAGCGTGCCCTTCTTCTGCATCTCGTAGAGCCGGTGCACGCCGGTGGTGGTTTCCTCGGTGACGCCGCGGATCGCTCTTGGCGTTAGCCCCGTAGAAGCCCGGCTTGTCCTTCAGGCGCTTCTTGATGGCGGCGAACAGCACCTCCTCCTCCTCGTTGGTCGCCCCGTCGAGGAACTTGGTGTCGCCGCCCTCGGCGCGGACGCCGAGGTGGATGAGCAAGGTTGCATCACCGCCATCGTCGAGGATCATGTTGGGCACGCCGCCGTCGCCCCACTCGAAGATGCGGTGCGTGTAGTCCCAGTAGTCCTGAAGCGACTCGCCCTTGACGGCGAACACCGGCGTGCCGCCGGCAGCCACCGCGGCGGCCGCGTGGTCCTGGGTCGAGTAGATGTTGCAGGAGGCCCAGCGCACCTCCGCTCCCAGCGCCCGCAGGGTCTCGATCAGCACGGCGGTCTGGATGGTCATATGCAGCGAGCCGGCGACGCGCGCGCCCTTCAGGGGCTGCTGCGCGGCAAACTCCTTGCGGGTCGCCATCAGCCCCGGCATCTCGGTCTCGGCGATGGCGAGCTCCTTGCGCCCCCATTCCGCCAGGGCGATATCCTTAACAACATAGTCGTTGCCAGCTGTCATGATGTGTCCTTCGAGAGTGTCCTTCGGAATCCTTCGAGGGCCCGAGAACCCCTGCTGCAGACCGTTTGCGAGGCCGTAGAGAGCACGCGGCGCTCGAGCCGGGCTTCGGCCCTGGCCGAGCCGGAGCGTCGCTGCGCGGGCACGTACGGGCTTTTGCGGAAGCTCTATAGCGACCGGATCAGGTCCGCGCAATAAGACATAAAGAAGTCGTTATATCGCTTGACCACAATTGGAAATTTGTCTGAGCCGGTTTCGCGGGCTCAACCGGGGGAACGCAGTCCCGAAGGATCGGGCCCCATCCTGGCAGACCGCGCGGCCGGCCGCCGGGGAGTAAAGCGCATTTTGTGCTTGGCTCAGAATCGCAATCGTCCTACATGCACCCGGCGACGACCTGTGTGACGTGGCCCACGCGATACGGCTCAACCTCACAGGCGCGCAATCGGAACAGCGGAACCATGAGCACGGACCGACCTAGTCGATCATCGCTGCCGTCGCGCGGCTGAGGTAGCCTGAGGCACTGCAGGCTCCCGGGCGCCGCGGCGGCGGCCAGAATTGCAGGGAGCTTGACATGCTGCGGATTCACCGTTGCGAGGGCGACCGGCTTGTCGCCCAATCCATCATTCCCGCCGCCATCACCCCTTCCGGGGGCCCTGCACCTCCGCCGGGCAATGGAGGGGTCTGGCTCGATCTCTACAATCCCACGCCCGACGAGGACGCGTACGTGGAGCGCACTCTGGGCCTCTCGCTGCCCTCGCGCGAGGAGATGCAGGAGATCGAGGTCTCCGCCCGACTCTACAACGAGGGCGGCGCCGAGTTCATGACCGTCACCGCGCTCGCCATGCTCGACAGCGACGACCCCGTCACCACGCCGATCACGTTCGTGCTCAAGGGCGGCAGCCTCGCGACCATCCGCTTCGCCGAGCCGCGGGCGTTCACCAGCCTCGTTGCGCGCGCGCAACGGCCGCACGCGGTGCCGTGTGCCACCGGAGAGCAGCTGATGCTGAGCCTGCTCGAGGCCCTCATCGACCGGATGGCCGACACGCTGGAGCGGGTCGCCGTGGACATCGAGGCGATCTCGCGCAGCGTGTTTCGCCACAAGGCCAAGCGCGGCCGCCTGAGCAAGAGCCGCGATTTGGAGGGCACCATCGAGCAGATCGGCAGCAACGGCGATCTCCTCACGAAGCTGCGCGAGAGTCTCGTCAGCATCAACCGCCTCTTGAGCTATCACTCGGCCGTGGAGGCCGGCGACAAGAAGGTCCTCAAGGAGGTGCGGGGACGCATCAAGTCGCTGCACCGCGACGCGGTGGCGCTCTCCGACCAGTCGAACTTCCTCTCCAACAAGACCAACTTCCTGCTCGATGCGACGCTGGGGCTCATCAATCTCGAGCAGAACCAGATCATCAAGATCTTCTCCATCGCGGCCGTCGTCCTGATGCCGCCGACGCTGGTGGCGTCCATCTACGGCATGAACTTCGCCCACATGCCGGAGCTCGGCTGGTCGTACGGCTATCCGCTGGCGCTGATCCTGATGGTGATCGCGGCGGCCGTCCCCTACCTCTGGTTCAAGCGCGAAGGCTGGCTGTGAGTGCAATGCCCGCGTGCGCGCAGCTCAGTGCACGAGGGCCCGGGTGCCCTGCGTCCGGCAGTCGACGCGCTCCGTCTGCAGGGTCGCGTGGCGAATGGCGAAGCGCTCGGCCAGCGCCTCGGCCACCGACATGCGAACGCTGTCGGCATCGGCGCCTGCCTCGAGGACCAGGTGCGCCGACAGGCTCGGCATGTCGCTCGTCAGCGCCCAGATGTGCACGTCGTGGATGTTTGCGACGCCGGCAATCGAACGTCATCTCGTTTGCGACCTCGTCGAGATCGATCCCCTTGGGCACGCCCTCGAGCAGCACGTTGGTCGTCTCCCTGAGGAGAGACCAGGCGCGCGGCAGCACCCACAGGCCGATGCCGACGGCGACCAGGGTGTCGACCCAGGCCCACCCGGTGAGCCAAAGCACCACGGCGGCCAGAATCACGCCGAGCGAGCCCAGGGCGTCGCTCCACACCTCGAGGTAGGCGCCGCGCACGTTGACGCTGCGCTCCTGTTGAGGTGCCAGAATGCGCATCGCCGCCAGATTGACGGCGAGCCCCACGACCGCAATTGCCAGCATGCCGAAGGATTGGATCTGCGGGGGCGCGACGAAACGGCGATAGCCTTCGTAGAGGATGTAGAGCGCAACGCCGAGCAGCAGCGCCGCATTCACCGCCGCCGCCAGGATCTCGAACCGCTGGTATCCGAAGGTACGCCTCGAATCGGCGGGCCGCTCCCCGATCCTGATGGCCGCCAGCGCAATGGCCAGCGCCGCCGTGTCGGTGAACATGTGCGCGGCATCGGAGAGCAGCGCCAGGCTGCCGGTGAGAATGCCGCCGACCACCTCGACGACGAGGAACGCGCCGGTCAGGATCAGCGCTTTGGTCAGCGCGGCCGGATTCGCATCACGACCGTGGTCGTGCGCATGGTCGTGGGTATGACCGCTCGGTTCAGCCGATCGTTGTCGCATGCTGCAGCATTGCCCGCCCCCGGGGAAACGTGTCTCGGGGCTGCCGACGCGGTCGGCCCCGACGGGGTCGCGCACTCTACCACGGCTGCCACGGCCCAGTGGTCAGCTCGCCGGCCGGCGAAGCTCGAGTTGTGCCGAAGGGAATGCCCGTCGCCGCTGCGGTGGGCGCGCTCAATTCTCCTCGCCGAAGCCGAACTCAACGAGCGCCACGAGCGCATCGATTGCCTCCGGGGCCTCCGCGCCCTCGGCCTCGATGACGAGCTCGGTGCCCGGCCCGGCCGCCAAGGCCATCAGGCTCATGATCGAGGTGCCGCCGACGGTACGGTCGTCGCGGGTGACACGCACGGTCGCGTCGAACGTCTCGGCACACTTGACGAACTTGGCCGATGCGCGCGCGTGCAGGCCCTTGCGATTGCGAATGGTCACGCGGGCGCGTGGCTTCTGGTCGTTGTCCAGCACGAACGCCCCCGTCACGACTCGCCCGACAACAGCTGACTGGCGATGCTGATGTACTTGCGCCCTGCCTCCTTGGCCGCCGCCGTCGCTGCCGGCAGCGACGCCTCACCGCGCACGCTTGCGAGCTTGATCAGCATGGGCAGGTTGATGCCCGCCAGAACCTCCGCCCCGGTCTCCTCCATCACCGAGATCGCGAGGTTCGACGGCGTGCCGCCGAACATGTCGGTCAGCAGCACCACGCCCCTGCCGGTGTCGACGCGTCGAACGGCCTCGATCAGCTCCATGCGGCGGGCCTCCACATCGTCATCCGGGCCAATGGAGAAGGGCTCCAGGTGCTCCTGTGGTCCGACCACATGCTCGAGCGCGGCGCGAAACTCTGCGGCAAGGCCACCATGTGCGACGATGACGACGCCGATCATCTTGGGTTCGCAGGTCCTCTGCGGAGGCGTTCCAGCCCGTGGCGTTGCCTCCCACTGTTCGGCCGGAAGGGCGCATGATGGTCAGGCCGCGGGCGCGAGGCAAGGAGAAAGACGCCTGCATGCGCAACCATCGTCTCAGCTGCGGCCCGCATGTGCCAGTGCGAGTGCCAGTTTGATCGCGGCGGAGCTCTCGAATGGGGCGAGTCGCAGCAGGGGAAGGTCGATCCCCAGCAAACGAGCCCTGGCGTCCCACTCGGGGAGCCGCTCCATTGCCGCCGGCTCCACGAGGTCGACGACCAGGACCAGCTCCGCCTCGGGTATCGACTTGACGGGAACAATCCCAACGCCGCGCACCTCGATCCGGCCTCGAATGCTCTCGGGCGGCGAGGCCAGAACGCGGCTGCCATCGGTTGCGAGGCAGACCTGATCGTCCGCAACCAGCACCGGCGCTTCGCGGGCGGCCGGGCCGCGCCGTGACAGGAACAGGAAGCGCAGCGCCAGGTCGGACTTGCCGGAGCCCGCTGGCCCGCGCAGGAGCACCCCGCGCCGGCCCAGGGCAACGCACGTGCCGTGCACCACCTCAGGCGCGCCTCGCAAGCTGCTGACCTCCTTTGGCGCCCGCCACGTTTGCCGCCGGCAGCCGCACCGTGAAGCGCGTGCCGAGGACCCCCGGCTGCCGCCGCTGCCTGAGCGTGGGATGGTCGTGGCGTGCGGTGTCGGCCCCTTCGGGGGCCAGGCGATTGCTGGCTTCGATGCTGCCGCCGTAGGCATCGATGATATCGCGCGAGATGCTGAGGCCCAGCCCCGAGTTCTTTCCGAGCGTGCTGTCCGACTGCGGCCGGTCCGAATAGAAGCGCTCGAAGACGTCGTCGAGCTTGTCCGCCGGGATGCCCGGACCGTCGTCCTCCACGGTGATCTCGATGGCGCCGTCGAGGTGGCGCGCCCGCACCGCAACGACGCCGCCTTCGGGAGAGAAGGAGATGGCATTGTCGAGCAGGTTGGTGATGACGCGACCCAAGCGGTCGCCGTGCCCCATCACGATGAAGGCGTCGGCCGGCAACCACCTGTCCTGGATGTCGAGCAGCAGCTCGAGCGTGCTGCTGCTGCAGCGATCCTGGAATATGTCCATCACGCCGCGCAGCAGGTTGCGAACGTCCACCGGCTCGCCCCCGCCGTAGGCCAGCTCCGCATCGAGCCTCGACACGGCGGACACATCGCTGATGAGCCTGTTCAGTCGTGACAGCTCCCCCTGGATCTGGCGCACCAGCTCCTCGCGCATCTCCGGCGTCTTGACGTAGGCGAGAGACTCAGCCGTCGAGCGGGCAGCCGTCAGCGGGTTCTTCAGCTCGTGGGCGACCTCGCGCGCGAACAGCTCGCTCGCCTCGATCCGGCGATAGAGCGACTCCGTCATCGTCCTGAACGCGGCATTCATCTGCCCCACCTCGTCGGTGCGACCTGCGAGATGCGGCAGCTTCGCACGCGCGCCGATGTTGCGGCTGATGTTCTCCGCCAACTCCGACAGCTTGCGCATCGGGCCGGCGATCGTGCGATAGGTGAGCACCGAGGCGATCAGGGTCGCCGCCAGCGCCGTCAATGCCAGGCCGAGAAGCGCGAAGCGCTCCTCCTGGATATATCCCTCGAGCGCACCGGGACCGGTCGACAGCAGCACGGCGCCCCGCACCTCGTCCCGATAGCTGATGGGCGTGGCGACGGAGAGGACGTGCTGGCCCGACTCCGTGATCATCAGCATCGCGTGTGAGTGCCCGCGTCCCCCGGCCAGAGCCGCACGCACCTCCGCGTAGACCTTGCCGTTTGCGCCTTCGATCTCGCGGTATACCGGGATCTGACCACGCTGCAGCCATGCCATGAAGCGTGTCCAGGCAGTCTTGACGCGCTGCCGGCCGTGCTGGGCGGCCGGATCCGGCGTATCGCCGCTCGTCAATTTGCCCTTCTTCAAAAGCCGGTAGGAGTCGACGACCAGAACCCCGCTGGTGTCGTACACGCGAGCTCGGGTGGTACTGGGCAGGCGCGCGAACAGCGGCGCAATCCTCTCGGGCTTCATGGAGAGCTGGAGGGCCGCGATCGGCTCGTCGGTCAGCAGCTTGTGCGCACCCTCGATCTCCGGCAGCGCATCGCGATTGAGCACGATGCGCCCCGTGCCCTCCTCGCGTGTCGCGTTGATGGCGATCAGGGAGGCGAAATTCTCGCCCTGGACCTTGAGGCTCTCGCGCCAGGCGTCGATGAGACCGTCGCGATACTGCGCCAGGTAGAAGACGCCGCTGAGCAGGATGGCGAGGCCGATCAGGTTGGCGACGATGATGCGCCGCAACAGCGTCTTGGTGACCAGCCGGATCAGCGGCCCGTGCGTCAGAAACGCGTAGAAGCCGCGGCCGCCGCGCCCGGCGAGTGCACCGAGCTTCCCGCCCAGACGCCGGCCATGCTCTCTGGCGCGCCGGGCAACGCCCGCGGCACTTCTGGTTACGGCCTCCGCAGTGTCCGCACCAGGCCGCCACCCGCCCGTCTGGATCGCCATACGCTGCCCCCCGGGCTCACGCCTCCTTGAAGCGGTAGCCGACGCCGTAGAGCGTCTCGATCACGTCGAAGTTGTCGTCGACCTGCTTGAACTTCTTGCGCAGCCGCTTGATGTGACTGTCGATGGTTCGGTCGTCCACGTAGACTTGGTCGTCGTAGGCCGCATCCATCAGGGCATCGCGCGTCTTCACCACGCCCGGCCGGGTGGCGAGGGCCTGCAGGATCAGAAACTCGGTCACGGTCAGCATCACCGGGTTGTTGTCCCAGTGGCAGGTGTGGCGCTCCGGATCGAGCTTGAGCTTGCCGCGCTCCAGCACGCGCGCCGCCTCGGTCGCGGCGCCTGCCGGGTCCTTCGGCTGGAAGCGCCGCAGTACCGCCTTCACCCGTTCCACCACCAGACGCTGGGAGAACGGCTTGGTGATGTAGTCGTCCGCGCCCATCTTGAGCCCGAACAGCTCGTCGATCTCCTCGTCCTTGGAGGTCAGAAAGATCACGGGCATGTCGGTCTGCTGGCGCAGGCGGCGCAACAGCTCCATGCCGTCCATGCGCGGCATCTTGATGTCGAGAATCGCCAGGTCCGCGGCCTCCTCGGTCAGCGCCTCGAGCGCGGCAGCGCCGTCACTGTAGGTGCGCACCTTGTAGCCCTCCGCCTCCAGGGCAATGCCCAGCGAGGTGAGGATGTTGCGCTCGTCATCGACGAGGGCGATCGTGCTCTTCTCTTTCATGACAGTGGCATCCTGGACGTTGGTGGCAGGAACGCGGCCGCATGGCATACATGTGCGATCCTCGTCGCATGCTCGCGCGTTCACGCATCGTGCTACTCGAACAGGCTAACCCCCTCAAAAGCCAGCCGAGACCTCCAATGTCTGTTGATATCCCCACGCCCCGTCTCTGTAGGTCGCCGCCACGTCCGCAGCACGCGGTCCGCGCCTCGGTGTCGCGCGGCATTCACGAGCCCCCCTCGCCGCGCTGCACCACCGCAGTCCCAGTCATCCATACGCGTCCCAGGTCGTGATTGCAACCGAGCCTGACCAGCGGCCACGCTGACGTTCATGCTTGGGACTGCGCCCGAAGCAACGTGGCGGGCCCGTCGGTTGCCGCCACGGCCCACCCCCCGATTCACGCCAAGGTTGTGGACGCTTGCGCGCGGGACGGCTCATTACTCCCGCGGTGGAAGCGGCAGCTATCGTTGCATCGAAGCCGTATCGTCAGCCACATGAATGCCGACCGGGCCGACGATCGATACACGGGCGACCGACCGCCTCAGGGTCGCTTGCGAGCAGCTTGCCGGCAGCCTGCAATGTCTGCCTCGGCGCCCGCATCGCTTTGCTGCGATGCAATATCGTGTGCGCGCGCCGATGCGGCGTTTGGCAGGCTTCAATCTGCCGTTCAGTTTCGGTTAAGCAGAGGTGGGAGACACACAGGACAGGTTTGGTTTCGGCTCATCACAGGGGGATCGATTTTGTGTAGAGTTGCTTTCCGCTTTTTCCGCGGGGGGCTCGGAATTGTCACGGCTGTCCGGCACCGCGTCCGAACAGCGCATGCTCCCTTCACCCACAAGCAGCAGCTGACAGCATGACGATGGATAGCCTTTCTTTCAGCCTCCCAGCCGAGGCCAACCGCAATACTTGTGACGCCGAGCTCATCGAGATTGCCATCGCTCGCGGCGAGGGCCGGTTCTCAGCGAGCGGCGCCCTGTCGGTCGAAACGGGCGTGCACACCGGCCGGTCCGTGCAGGACAAGTTCATCGCGCGCGATGCGTCAACGGATCGGGCGATCTGGTGGGACAACAACAAGGCGCTCACACCCGAGCAGTTCGCCCTGCTCCGGGACGATTTCCGCAGGCACGCCGAGGGGCGCCAGCTGTTCGTGCAGGACCTTTACGCCGGCGCCAGTCCGGCGCACCGGCTGAACGCGCGCATCTTCACCGAGTATGCCTGGCACGCGCAGTTCATCCGCAGCCTGCTGCGCAAGCCGCAGGCCAGCCAGCTGGCCAGCTTCCAGCCCGGGTTCACGGTCATCAGCCTGCCGAGCTTCAGGGCCGATCCCAAGCGGCACGGCGTGCGCTCGGAGACGGTGATAGCCTGCAACTTCGCCGAGCGGCTGGTGCTGATCGGCGGCTCGTCGTACGCGGGCGAGATCAAGAAGTCGGTCTTCACCTACCTCAACTATGTCATGCCCGAGAGCGGCGTGATGCCGATGCATTGCTCGGCTGCCGTTGACGACCAGGGAAGGTCCGCCATCTTCTTCGGGCTCTCGGGAACGGGCAAGACCACGCTCTCGTCCGATCCCAGGCGCACGCTCGTGGGAGACGACGAGCACGGCTGGGGCTCGGACGGCATCTTCAATTTCGAGGGCGGCTGCTACGCCAAGACCATCCGCCTGTCGCAGGAGGCGGAGCCCGCGATCTGGGCCGCCACCAACCGCTTCGGCACGGTCCTGGAGAACGTCATCCTCGACCCCGTCACGCGCGTGCCCGATTTCGATGACGGCCGGCTCACCGAGAACACGCGCTCGGCCTATCCGATGGAATTCATCCCCAACGCCAGCCCCACCGGTGTGGCCGGGCACCCCAAGAACCTCGTGATGCTCGCCGCCGACGCCTTCGGCGTGCTGCCGCCCATCGCCAAGCTCTCCCCGAGCCAGGCCATGTACCACTTCCTCTCCGGCTACACCGCCAAGGTCGCCGGCACCGAGAAGGGCCTGGGCTCCGAGCCACAGGCCACCTTCTCCACCTGCTTCGGCGCGCCCTTCATGCCGCGTCACCCGAGCATCTACGGCAACATGCTGCGCGAGTTGATCGCCAAGCACGGGGTCAGCTGCTGGCTCCTCAATACCGGCTGGACCGGGGGCAAGTTCGGCATCGGCAGCCGCATGCCCATCAAGGCGACGCGCGCGCTCCTCGATGCGGCGCTGTCCGGCGTGCTGGCCTCGCAGCCGATGCGCACCGATGCGCTGTTCGGCTTCCAGGTGCCGACCGCGCTGCCCGGCGTCGATCCTGCGATCCTCGATCCGCGCGAGACGTGGGCGGACAGGGCCGCCTACGACGCCCAGGCGCGCGCGCTGGTCGACATGTTCCGGGCCAACTTCGAGAAGTTCGAGGTCCACGTCGACGCCGACGTAAAGGCCGCGGCCCCCGTGCTCAGAGAGGCCGCCGAATAAGGCGGCCTCGGCGTCCAAAGCGCGGAGCGAGCGGTGGGAAGGGAGCCAGCTGACATCTCCGGTGCGCCGGCAGAGCCGATGCGAGGACCTCCCTCCACCCGGCTCGGCAGACGGCAGCCTTCGTCGCAGCCGGCTGTCCCACCTTCACCACAACTGCCGGGATAAGTCTGGCAGCGCCGCAGAGCAGGGGCGGGCGACTGCGGCTTGCTCCGGCCGCGCTCCCGAGAGCGTACGCATCGCCCGCCTGGGAGGAGTAGCATGATCAAAGTGCCGCAGCAGCAGATTCCGGGCGTTTTCCATCGCCGCGTCGGCGACATCATCGTCACCGCCATCAGCGACGGCTTCCTCGACGGAGGGCTCGATGTGCTCCGCAACATCAGCGAGGCGGAAGCGCGTCGGCTCCTCGCCGACAATTTCCGGCCGTCACGCCGCACCGCCGTCAACGCCTTTCTGATCTATTCGGCCGGCCGCCTCGCCCTGATGGAGACAGGCTCGGGCAACTACCTGCTGCCCACCGCCGGCAAGGTGCTGGCCAACCTCGCCGCGGCCGGCGTCGACCCTGCCGACATCGAGGCCGTGCTGCTCACCCACATGCACCCCGACCACTCCGCGGGCCTCACCGACATGACAACGGGCAAGCGCAACTACCCCAACGCCCAGCTCATCATGCACGAGCGGGAGCCCGAGCACTGGTTCGACGACGCCATGATGGCGCGCGGCACCGAGCGCGAGAAGAAGCTCTATTACCAGGGCGGCCGGGAGCAGGTGGCGCCCTACAAGGACCGCTGGCGCCTGTTCAAGGGGGAGGGCGAGGTATTCCCCGGCGTCACGGCCATTCCCCGCACCGGCCACACGCCGGGCCACACCACCTACCTGATCAGCTCCGGCAATGAGCAGCTGCTGATCTGGGGCGACACCGTGCACGTGCCCGAGGTGCAGACCGCGCGCCCCGAGGTGTGCATGGTGTTCGACACCGACCAGGAGGCTGCAGCCGTCTCGCGCCGCAAGGTGTTCGACATGGCCGTCACCGACCGCCTGCTCGTCACCGGCATGCACCTCAACTTCCCGGGCTTCGCCCACCTGGTGCGCAGCGGCACCGCCTACCGCCTGATCCCGGCCGCATGGGAGCAGACGCTCTGAGGCTGGTTGCGTTGTGTTGAGCAGGCTGCTCTGAGGCTGGCGTCCGGTCGCGACGCGCGCACCAACCGTGCCATCCCGGTGCTTGTCATCGGGCTCCACTCCGTCGCTTGCTCCGGCGCGCGTGGAAGTTTGAATGCGGGGCCAAGCCTCGGCCCGACGTCGCTTTAGGCGCTCAGCCCGAGGCGCCGGCCCCCTCCTGAGGATGACGCGATTTTGCGCGGTGCTGCCTTGATTGAGGCGCACGGTAGAGCTGAACCTCGGCTACAATCGACGCGCGAGTGCTCCCGCAAGGCCGACCACGGGACCCGAAGGGACAAACGCGGGGAATGTCACAGATCCAGCGGATGGCAAACTGCAGGAGCCCATTGGCGCCAACGCAAAACGTACGCTCGACGACAGACGCACTCACAACGCCAGGGACGCTATCAGCATGCACAACTCGTGTCGCCCGCTTTGCGGGAATGGCCGCCCCAACTCTGTGGATAGGCCCGCGAGGTCCCTTTGCAGCGGATCGGGACGGCCCGGCATGCGGCAACGGCGCGGCGGTGCGCTTGCCGCCCGTCTGGCGGGCGGCCTTCTTGCGTGCCTGCTTTGGATGGACGGCGCGACGGCGCAAACGGCGGTGGACCTGGAGCTCGTGATCGCGGTCGATGTGTCGCTCTCGATGGACCTCGACGAGCAGCGGCTGCAGCGGGAAGGCTATGTTGCAGCCTTTCGTGATGGCGAGGTGCAAAAGGCGATCACGTCCGGGGGATACCGGCGCATCGCAGTCGCCTACATGGAATGGGCAGGCCCGCAGTGGCAGAGCGTGATCATCCCATGGACCGTCATCGACAGCCCTCAGGCCGCCCTTGCCTTTGCCGACCGGCTCGAGAAGCAACCGATCTCGCGCGAGCGCTGGACATCCATCAGCGGCGCCCTGCAGTTCGCCAAGAGCCTGCTGGGCAAGAGCAACGCCCGGGGTGATCGCCGCGTCATCGACATTTCCGGCGACGGCCCCAACAACGCGGGACCGCCGGTGCAGATCGCCCGCGCCGCGCTGCTGGCCGACGGCGTCGTGATCAACGGCTTGCCGATCATGCTCAAGGTCGGCACGCCGGGCTTCTTCGATCTCGCCGACCTCGACCGCTACTATGCCGCCTGCGTCATCGGTGGCCCCGGATCCTTCATGGTGCCCGTGAAGACCCTCGCCGAGCTCAAGGAGGCCATCCGCCGCAAGCTGCTTCTGGAGATTTCCAGTCTCGCCGCGCCAGCGCCGATCATCCCCACGCAGACGACGCCAGCGCCGTCCTACGACTGCCTGATCGGCGAGCGGCAGTGGCAGTGGTACCTGGACCGGGGGCCGAATTGATCGGCCGATGCGAAGGGCTGGGCTTGCATGCTATTCGCTGCGCGCCACTCGCACTTCCCCTTCCCCCAACAAATATCGTTCGAGGCCATCAATGCTAATCCTGCGCCTGGTAATGATTGTGGGGGTGGCTCTGGCCGCGGTGCTGGCCAAGCCCGCTCCAGCCGCGGCGCAGGCCGCCGACCGCTGCTTTGCCGTCTCGCGGGCCCCGAGCCCGATCGTGCCAGCCTCGGTGCACAAAGCCGCGCTCGCCGCGCACGAGGTGCGCCTGACGTTCGTGGGGCATGCGACCTGGCTCATTGAGAGCGCCGGCGGGGTCAGGATCGCCACCGACTACAACGACTACATCCGGCCGTCGGCGGTGCCGGAGATCGCCACCATGAACCGGGCGCACACCACGCACTACTCGATCGCCCCCGACCCCGCCATCAAGCTCGTTCTGCGCGGCTGGAACCCGGAGGGCGGACCCGCCAAGCACGACGTGTCGCTGGCCGACGTGCGGGTGCGCAACGTCGCCACCAACATCCGCGACTGGGTCGGCGGCCACATCCCCCACGGCAACTCCATCTTCATCTTCGAGATTGCCGGCATGTGCATCGGCCATCTGGGCCACCTGCATCACACGCTGACCGACCAGCAGGTCGCCCACATCGGCCAGCTCGACGTGGTGATGGTGGCCGTCGACGGCAGCTTCACGATGGATGTCGCCGGCGTGGTGGAGACGCTGAAGACGCTGCGGGCGCGCCTGATCCTGCCGATGCACTACTTCAATCCCTTTACGCTCAACCGCTTTCTGGACCGCATCCGCGCCGATTTCCCGGTCGAGATGGCGAAGGAGCCAACCGTCGTCGTCTCGCAGACGATGCTGCCGCGCGAGCCCAAGGTGCTGGTGCTCCCCGGCAACTGACGATCGAGGCGCGGGGTTACGGCTGTAGAGGCCCGCCGGAGGACGACTCTTCGGATGCGGCCTTGAAGTCCAGCAGCAGGGCTTTCAGCTCGGGCTCTTGCACGGCCGCGGCCGCGGCCGCCAGGGTGAACCAGGCCCGCTGGCGCCGTTCGCACTCCGGCCAGGTCTCGAGTTCCTCCTCGACCTCGAGCAGATAGACGGCGACCCGCACCGGCACCGGCCCCGTAGGCCGGCGCTTCTCATAGGTGTAGGACCCGATGCTGCCGTCACGCGCCGCGCCCAGCACGCCCGCCTCCTCGCGCGCCTCGGCTGCTGCGGCCATGAAATCGTGCTGGCCGGGGCAGGGCCATCCCTTGGGGATGATCCAACGCTGGGTCTGCAGCGTCGTGATCAGGAGAACGAGCAGTTGGCCATCGGGACCGCGCCTGACCGGCAGGGCTCCGACCTGTGGGGAGAATTCTGTAGCACCCATCATGGATCATATGTGACGGCATCGCCGCCGTATGACAAGCCTCCTGGACTGAAATTGGCTTCCGCCCCCCGCCTCCTGCCGGCGAGAAGATCCATCGCGCAGGGCAGGGAGAGGACGCCCGTCAGGTATCGTATCGCGCGGCGAGCTCTCGCTCGGCCTCCTCCTTCCAGCGGCGCATCTCTGCCTCGTGCTTGGGGCCGTCCCAGGCGCGATGATTGCCCTCGATGTAGGCCAGGGCGTTGCGGTGGTAGAGCATGGCGTTGACGCGGTTGGCCACGAAGCTGCTCGCCGTGCGCACGACGCGCGCGGGCGTGCCCATCACGACGGAGCTCGGCGGCACAACCATGTTGTTGGCCACGTAGCTGTGCGCGGCGACGATCGAGCTCTCGCCGATCTCGGCGCCCTCCATGACGGTTGCACCGATTCCGATCAGGCAGTTGTCGCCGATCCTGCAGCCGTGCAGCACGGCGCGATGCCCGATCGAGCAATGGTCGCCGACGACGGTCGGAGCGCGGTCGCCCACATGCACCATGACGTGATCCTGCAGGTTGGAGAGGCGGCCGATGCGCACCACAAAGGCCTCGGCGCGGATCACGGCATAGGGCCACAAACTCGAACCTTCTCCGATCTCGACGCTGCCGTAAATCCGCGCCGTCGGATCGATGTAGGCCGCAGCGGGGAATCTCGCCCGCAGGTCCCGGTTCATGGCCGACCCCCCTCGCGATGTGCGCCAGCTCGTGGAAGCCCACGAGGCACACAGCCACCAGCACGCCCGGGCGCGCTTGACAGAGTGCTCCTCCCCGGGAGAAGCCTTGCCGCGTCCGATCGCACCCGGAGCCCGATCATGGCAGATGCCGAAGCCGCCCGCAGCCGTCTCATCGAGATCGTCAAGGCCCGGTCGCTCCGCACCGGTGCCGCCATAACGCTGGCCTCCGGGAAGACCTCGACATTCTACATCAACCTGAAGCCCACCATGCTGGACGCGGAGGGGGCGCACCTGCTCGCCGGCCTGATCCTCAACGAGCTGCGCGATGCGAGCGTCGACCTCGTCGGAGGCATGGAGATGGGGGCGGTCCCTCTGGCGGCCTGCGTCGTGGCCGCCAGCCGCACGCGCGGCCCACGTCTGGGCGGTTTCTTCGTGCGCAAGCAGGCCAAGGACCACGGCACCAAGAGCCTGGTGGAGGGGTTGGCCGACGGCGAAACGCTCAAAGGCAAGCGCATCGCCATGCTGGAGGATGTCACTACCACCGGCGGGTCCACCCTGCGTGCCATTGAGGCACTCAAGGCCGAGGGCGCCATCATCGACCGGGTGATCGTCGTGATCGACCGCGAGGAGGGGGCCGCCGAGACCTTCGAAGCGGCCGGCATCCCCTTCACCGCCCTCCTGACGGCCGCAGACTTCCGCTAGCTAGGTGCTCTGCCGCCAACGCTTCATCGCCTTCTGGGTGTTGTGAGCTTCGACCGACCACCGAGGCGTCATTCCGGCGCTTGCCTGCACCGTCGGAGGCCGGCGTCGCCGGCATCCACCCACAGCCAGCGCTGGAGCAAGCCGATAGGTGGATTCCGGCGACAAGCGCCGGAACGCCAAATGCGAGCTGCCCGCTGCTTCATTCAGGCGGTGTCAATTGAACGGTGATTTGTTTCACGTGAAACAATGCAGGAGAGACCGAGCCGAGAGAACCTGACGCTCCGGTCCCGCTGACGCTTGCGTCGGGACTAGCCGCTCACTCCACCTTCTCATAGCCGCGCTTGAGCATGCATTCGTCGTGGACCTGGCGGCGGAAGGCGCTCTTGGGGTGCTTGTTCGCGTCCTCATTGTCGGATTGCGCAACCAGCACCCCGATCACCCCGCCCACCAGATAGCCGGTAACGACATTCTGTGTAGCCTGCTCCTCGGTGAGCTTGGTCCTCCGGGCAATCCGCCAGCACTGTGCCGCGTCGCGCTTCTGAGCCGCCGCCGACGCGCCCTTCTTCTTGAATGTCGCATCCGCATCCTGCCCGAGTGCATGACCGCACAACAGCAGGGCGCCGGCTGCCGCCAGCAGAGCCTTGGCCGTAGTATTCATGATCTCCCCCCTCAACAGCCCTCAGCTTAGCAAGCCGCAGGCAGCACGGCCCGAGCAACAGCCCCAGGGCCGCCCGAATCTGGCTGTGGCGTTGCAGCGCCGCACTACGTTCGCCAGCAAGCCCGAGAGGGCACGCGATTGCCGGTGTGGCCACCGGGCTTGGCGCAGGTGGCTCAACCGTGAGGTCTTAAGACGGGCGGACAGCGGTCGCTCACTCGTCATCATCATCGTCGTCACCGTCGCTTTGCTCGTCCTGGCGCTGCCCCTGCTTGCCCTGCTGCCCCTGGCCCATGCAGTTGTTGTAGACCTCGTCCCAGACGACATTCGGCTGCTTGTAGGCCTCGTCGTTCTGAGAGGAGGTGATCAGCGCCCCGAGAAGTCCGCCGGCCAGGTAGCCGACGACGACTTTCTGCTTGGCCTCCTCCTGGGCCACGCGCGCCCGCTCGGCGAGCTTCCGGCAATCCGTCGCCTTGCGCTCGTCCCGCTCTTGACGCTCCTGCCGTTGCAAGCGCTCGACCCGCTCCAGGCGCACTTGCCGCTCCTGGCGCTCCTCGCGCTCGCGACGTTCCTCACGCTCTCGGCGTTCCCGCCGCTCCCCGCGCTCGCGCTCCTCCCAGGACGGCCCCGCGTCGTTCCCCTGACGCGGAACATGGCGGCTGCCGTCATACCGCACGTCGAAACCAGGCGAGGAGCCCTTGCGCGGGAGCCTGACCTTCTCATCGCCCAGCGCTTGACCGCACAGCAACGCGGCGCCCACAGCGGCAAGCACGGCTCTGGCCGTTCTATGCATCGTTCCCCTACGCACCTTTGCACGAGCAGTCTTACCAAGCGGAGTAACGAGCCGTGCAAGGCAGATTGCGCAACCGGCTCGAACGGCGCCGGAATTCGCGAGTCATGTGTCGGCACGGCAACGCTCGCCGGCCGCTCGCGTTAACACATGCAGCTGCACTTGTTTCACGTGAAGCATATGCTGCTGCAATGAAACCCGGCCCAATTGACCGCTGCGGTCGCTTGCGGCACCCGCAGCGCACGGCGCTGGTGCTCGCCCCCGCACATTGGCTAGGTTGGGCACACCACCCGAACCATCCTCCTCGACCAGCCCCGGAGGGACCCATGGAGCGCCGGCGTCACCTCATTGCGCGAGTGTGCGGTCTATTCGCCGCGCTCTGCCTCGCCGGCATGATGCTGCTGACGGTGGCCGACGTTGCCTTGCGGGCGGCCTTCAACACGCCGATCCGCGGCGTCTACGAGCTCATGGAGCTGCTTCTCGCCGGCACCTTCTTCCTGGCCCTTCCGGCCGTCTTCCTGCGCGACGACCACATCCTCGTGAACCTCTTCGACACCGCGCTGCCGCGCCTGGTGCCCCTGCTCAAGCGTGCCTACGCGGTCCTGGCCGCGATCGTGCTGGGCGTCATCGCCTGGCAGGGCCTTCTCGCCGCAGCCGAACTCGTTCGCCTTCAACGACATGACCGCCGACCTCGGGCTTCCCCGCGTCTGGCACTGGACGGCGCTGCTCGTCGGCATCGTTGCCTCCGCCGTCGCTGCCTTGGCCATGGCCTGGTGGAGGAGCGAGGGTCCATGAGCGTCGCCGCCGTCGGCCTCATCGGAGTGGCGCTGCTGCTCGGGATGATCCTCGCGCGCGTGCCGATCGCGCTGGCGCTCGCCACCTCGGGGTTCCTGGGATACGCGGCAATCGACGGCTGGCAGCCCGCGCTCACGATGCTGGGGCTCGTGCCCTATCAGCTCGCCAGCTCCTACTCGCTGTCGGTGGTGCCGCTGTTCATCCTGATGGGGGCCGTGGCCTCGCGGGCCAACATGGCGGCCGAGTTGTTCGAGGCCTCCAACGCGCTGTTCTCCGGTGTCCGCGGCGCCCTCACCAACGCGACGGTCGGCGCCTGCACGCTGTTCGGTGCGATCTGCGGCTCGTCGATCGCCACCGCGGCCACCTTCTCCAAGGTGGCGATCCCCGAGATGCGCCGGCACGGCTACGACCCGGCGTTCGCCGCCGGCGCGGTAGCCTCGGCGGGGACGCTCGGCGTGCTGATTCCCCCATCCGTGCTCACCGCGATCTACGCCATCGTTGCCGAGCAGTCGCTCACCAGGCTCTACGCCGCGGCGATGATCCCGGGCCTCGTCCTGGCCGCCCTCTATGTGCTCGCCGTGCTCGTGATGGGCCGCCTGGCCCCCGCCTGGATTCCCAAGGTGCCGGCCATGCCGCTGAAGGTGCGCCTGCGGGCGGTGCTCGGCATGTGGAAGCTCGGTGTGCTGTTCTTCTTCGCCGTCGGCGGCATCTATCTCGGCTGGTTCTCGCCCACCGAGGCCGCCGCGGTGGCCGCCTTCGCTGCCCTCCTGATCGCCTTTGCCACGCGCTCGATGGGCGGGCGCGGCCTCGTCGAGGCCCTGCTGGAGACGGTCTATACCACCGCGGCGATCTTTTACATCGTGGTCGGCGCCTTCATATTCTCACGCTTCATCGTGGCCACCCAGTTCCCCAACGAGCTGGCGCGGCTGGTCCAGGAGGCGAGCCTGTCGCCGTTCTGGATCCTGGCCGCCGTCATGGCGCTCTATGTCCTGCTCGGCACCTTCCTCGACGAGGTCTCAACCATCCTCATCACCGTGCCTGTCACGCTGCCGCTGGTGACGGGCATCGGCTACGACGGCATCTGGTTCGGCGTCTTCGTCACCGTGATGTGCACCATCGGCCTCATCACCCCGCCCACCGGCATGACCGTGTTCGTGATCCAGGCCCAGCACCCGGAGATCCCGGTCGCGCGCATCTATCTCGGCACCCTGCCCTTCCTGATCGCGGATTTCATCCTGGTCGCCCTGCTGATCGCGGTGCCCGCGCTGGCGCTTTGGCTGCCGGCCTACCTCAAAATGTAGGGTGCAATCGCGCTACGCACGATTGCACCGAGCCGACCTCGCCTCAATCGGCGTCCTCGGAGAGACGGCGTTTCGGTGCAATGCTGGCTTCACGCATTGCACCCCACCGCTCTCACTTGCCGATGCAGAACCGGCCGAAGATCTCGGCGAGGACATCCTCCACGTCCACCCGCCCCGTAATGCGCCCCAGCGCAGTGGCGGCCCGGCGCAGGTCCTCGGCGCGCAGCTCGGGCTCGGCGGGCGCGCCGGCGAGATACGTCTCCAATGCCTCCACCGTGGCCGCGATCTGCTGGCGGTGGCGTGCCTGCGTGATGACCGGCGTCTCCGATGCGCCCGCCGCCGCAGCCGCCCTGGCCTCGACGGCCTTGGCGAGCTCGGGCAGCCCCTCGCCGGTCAGCGCCGAGAGGCGCAACCAGCGCGGGCCCGTCGCTGGCTCCCCGCTGCCGCCACCGATGAGGTCGATCTTGTTCAATACCCACAGCGTCTCACCGCCGTCGCGGGCCACATCGGGCGGCGGCTCCGGCCGGGGGCCGGCGGCATCCATCAGCCACAGCACCAGGTCGGCATCGCGCGCACGCGCCACCGCCCGGCGGATGCCCTCGCGCTCCACCTTGCCCTCGGCCTCGCGGATGCCCGCCGTATCGCTGAGGATCACCGGCACGCCGCCCAGGTCCAGGGTCACCTCGATGACATCGCGGGTGGTGCCCGCCTCGTCGGAGACGATGGCCGCCTCGCGCCGCGCGAACGCGTTGAGCAGGCTCGACTTGCCGACGTTGGGCGGGCCGGCGATGGCCACCCGGAAGCCCTCGCGCACGATCTCCCCGCGGCGCCCGTCCTCGAGGTGCTGGCGCATCGACGGCAGCAGCCTCGCCACCAGCGCGCGTGCCTCCTCGCACGCCCTGGCGCCGACGTCGGCCTCGTCGGAGAAGTCGATGGCGGCCTCGGTCAGTGCCTGCGCCCGGACGAGATCGGCGCGCCAGGCGTCGTAGAGCTGCGCCAGCGCGCCGCCGGCCTGCCGCAGGGCTTGGCGGCGCTGCGCGGCCGTCTCGGCATCGACGAGGTCGGCAATCGCCTCGGCGGCCGTGAGATCGATCTTGCCGTTCAGGAAGGCGCGGCGCGCGAACTCGCCGGGCTCCGCCAGCCGGCACCCGTCCACGGTGCCGAGCGCCGCCAGCACGCCGGCAATCACCGCATGCCCGCCGTGGACGTGCAGCTCGGCCATGTCCTCGCCCGTCTCGCTCTTTGGGCCGGGGAACCAGAGCACCAGCGCCTCGTCGAGCACCTCACCGGTCTCGGGGTGCCGCACCCGCCGGAACGCCGCCGCCCGCGGCTCGGGGCGCGGCGCCGCCATGCGGTCGAGCGCCACTCCGGCCGCAGGGCCCGAGGCACGGATGACCGCCACCCCGGCGCGGCCGTGACCGCTGGAGAGGGCGAAGATGGTCTGCTGCTCGGCCATCCCCCCTCATAGCGGCGCCGGCCTCGCGCGGCAAAGCCGCCGGGCCGGCTTCAGACCGCCTCTGCCGGCCTCAGCTCCGATACCCCGCATCGATCCCATCGAGCATACGCAGGTAGGCGGGCCAGTCGGCCGACCCTCGGCCGGCGGCGCCGTCGTGCTTCTCGTACTGGGCGGCGACCTTCTCGCACACCTCCGGCGCAATCTCGATCAGCTCGCCGCCGGTCGCTTCCATGCGGATCTGGATCTCGGCGGCGCTGAGCAGATACTTCATCAGGATGAAGGACCGGATGCGATCGCCGGCCAGAAAAAGGCTTTGAAGGGGCCATGGTGCCTGTGCTACAAAATCGCACCATGGTTCCAACGCTCGAGGACCTCGACCGGCGCGTCACCTTGCTGGAGGCGGCGCAGGGTGATACGACCCAGACGCTGCGCTGGGTGGTCGCCAAGCTCGGTCGCATCCAGGCCGTGCAGGATGAGCACACCCTGCGGCTGGAGCGGGTGGAGACGCGCCTCGATAAGGTGGAGACAAGGCTCAACAGCGTCGAGGCGAAGGTCGACGCGCTGCCGCGCGCAATCGCGGAGCTGATCGAAGCGTCCGAGAGGCGGCTCATGGCCGCCATTGCTCAGCGGTAGCGTAAGACTCCACTCGCCGCAGCGGAGCTTCGCCCGCGGCCGATGCGGCCGCCGCCGTGCCATCGGTCCACCTGCGCGTTATGCTCGGCGCGAAACGCCAGGAGACCCTATGACCTCCCCCACGACGCCCGCTTCACCGCCGCCCGGGAACCGCCTCGGCCGCGAGACCAGCCCCTACCTGCTCCAGCACAAGGACAACCCCGTGCACTGGTGGGCCTGGGGGCCGGAGGCGCTCGCCGAGGCCAGGCGCACGGGCAAGCCGATCCTTCTCTCCGTCGGCTACGCCGCCTGCCACTGGTGCCACGTCATGGCGCACGAGAGCTTCGAGGACGCGGCCACCGCAGCCGAGATGAACGAGCTGTTCGTCAACATCAAGGTGGACCGCGAGGAGCGGCCCGACATCGATGCCATCTACATGCGCGCGCTGCATGCGCTGGGCGAGCAGGGTGGCTGGCCGCTCACCATGTTCCTCGACAGCGCGGCGCGCCCGTTCTGGGGCGGCACCTATTTCCCGCCGGAGCCGCGCTTCGGGCGGCCCTCGTTGCGCGGCGTGCTCGCCGAGGTCGCCCGCATCTATCGCGAGGAGCCCGACAAGGTCGCCAACAACGCCGGCCGGCTGGTCCAGGCGCTCAGCCAGCGCGAGCCCGGCAGCGCCATGCCCGATCTCTCCGATGCGGGCCTGCAGGCCCTCGCGGGCCCCATGGTGCGGGCGGTCGACATGGTCCGCGGCGGCCTCGCCGGTGCGCCGAAGTTCCCGCAGTGGAGCTACTTCTGGCTCTTGTGGCGCAGCGCCATCCGCTACGGCGACCTTCAGGCACTGCGCGCCGTCGACGTGACGCTCACCAACATCTGCCAGGGCGGCATCTACGACCACCTGGGTGGCGGCTTCGCCCGCTATTCGGTCGACGCGCGCTGGCTGGTGCCGCACTTCGAGAAGATGCTCTACGACAACGCGCTGCTCATCGACCTGATGTGCGAGGCGTGGCGCGAGACCGGCAACGACCTCTACAAGGTGCGCATCGAGGAGACGGTGAGCTGGCTCGAGCGCGAGATGATCGCCGAGGGCGGCGGCTTTGCTGCGTCGCTGGACGCCGACAGCGAGGGCGAGGAGGGCAGGTTCTATGTCTGGAGCCGGCGCGAGATCGCCGAGGTGCTGGGCGAGGCGGACGCCGAGCTCTTCTGCGCGGTCTACGACGTGACGGAGGAGGGCAACTGGGAAGGGCACGCCATCCTCAACCGGCTCGGCAGCCTCGACCTGCGCTCGCCCGAGGAGGCGGCGGCACTCGCCGCCATGCGCCCCCGGTTGCTCGAGCGCCGCGCCCAGCGCGTGCGCCCCGGCTGGGACGACAAGGTGCTGGCCGACTGGAACGGCCTGACGATCGCGGCGCTGGCCCACGCCGCCCGCGTGCTCGAGAGGCCGGAGTGGCTCGACCGCGCCAGAACGGCCTTCGCTTTCGTCACCGGGCACATGGAGGTGGAGGGCCGCCTGACCCACTCCTGGCGCGCCGGCGAGCCAAGGGCGCCCGCTACCGCCAGCGACTACGCCAACATGATCTGGGGCGCGCTGCGCCTCTATCAGGCGACCAACGGCACGCTGTACCTCCAAGCTGCGGAGCGCTGGGCCGCGGTGCTCGACCGGCACTATTGGATGCCCGATGGCGGCTATGCCTTCACCGCCGACGACACGCCCGACGTGATCGTGCGCCTGCGCTCGGCGCACGACGACGCCACGCCCAGCGCCAACGCGCTGATGGTCTCCAACCTCGTCGCGCTGAACCTGCTGACGGGCAAGCCGGCCTGGCTGGAGCGCGCGCACGCGATCCCCGAGGCGTTCGCCGCCGATCTCGCCCGCAACGCCTTCGGCCACTGCGGCCTGATCGCCGCCGCCTTCGACCTCATCGCCCCGCAGCACGTGGTGGTGATCGAGCCGGACGCCGGCGCCGGCGCCAGTCGCTCGCCGCTCGCTCGCGCGCCATGTTCGACCTGTCCCTGCCCGGCGCCGTCGAGCAGGTCGTCCCCGCCGGCCAGCCCCTCGCCAGCCCCGCGCTCGCCGGCAAGACCGCCCTCGCCGGCAAGCCCACCGCCTACGCCTGCCTCGGCCCCCAGTGCTCCCTGCCCGTGACCGAGCCCGAGGCGCTGCTGGAGCTGCTGCGACGGCAGCGGGTCGCGTAAGGCCGGCACGCGCGAGCGCATTCCGGCCGAAGACACCGCCTACCGTCCGGGCAACGAGGCTACGGCGATACGCCGAGCTGCTTCAGCGCGTCCTTTGCTGCCTGGTGAGTCGGCGAGAGCTAGCACGTGCCCGCCACCCCACGCCGCCCCCTCATCTCAAGCCGTCTACCGCCCCGCCGTGCCCCGGGCGAAGAAGGCCCGGCCCAGCCCGAGAGCGCCGCTCAGAGGCTGAGTAGCCGGGCCCCCCCAGTGGTCACTCATGCAGCTCGAGACGGCCGTGACAGCTCCGAGCCCAGCGAGCGCTTCACCTTCTCAACGATGTGGAAACGCGCCATCATCACCGCGGTGAGAGCGTGCGAGGACAGGGCGCGCTCGATATCCGCCGGCGTCCACGTCCGTCCGTTGGTGAGGTTGCGCACGGTCATGATCGCTTCGATGAGCTGGCTCTCGTACCACTCCTCCACGTACTCGACGATCTTCCGCCCGATGGCCGCATCGTTGCCGGGATTGAACTCCTTAGCGAAGAACCTGACCAGATCTCGATAGCCGCGGAAGTCGCGGTTCGCTTTGACGAGATCGCCCGTCAGCGCGTCCCCAACGATCTCGGCGGCTTTGTCTTCAAGCTCGCTCTCGGCCCGGGTGCCGTTGGTGCTCGAGATCCAAGTGATCTTCGGCTCCTGCGGGTTGACTGTGATTGCTGACACCGCCTCACCTGCGGAGTCCACCAGATCGGCGAGGTAGTCGTCGCTGACCGACCGCCGCGCTGGCCACCGCTTCCTCCCACGCCCCGATCCGACCCTGTTGAACTCGAACTCGAGCCACCTGGAGCACGGCCAGCCCCGAGAAGAGACCCGCCAGGGTCCCTGCGATACCGGCTGGGCCGCAGCAGCTCCCGGATGCGCTGGAGACGCTCGATGATGCGCTCGCGGGCCTTGCCTGAAGGGTCGTGCTCAGTCTTGGCCATGATCTCGTCGATCTTGGCCTTAATTTCCGCCGGCATCTTCTCGCGGAACTCTGCGCCCCACACCTCGAACCAGTTGGCCTCTTGCACGTCCTCGCCGTTGATGATGAGGCGGCTGCGAGCCGTATCGGCCCGGAACGTCCACCGTCTCTCTCGGTTCGATGTAGATGACCACGTGCTCTGCGCCGAACACGATGCCGAAGCCCGCCAGGAGCCGCCGCGCGGCAGGCGGCATCAGTTGCACATAGATCTCGTTCTGGAACACCACGCCGACCTTGCAGGTCCGGCCGCCGCGGCTGCTCATGTCCTTCGACGCCTTCACGGGATCCTCGAACAGCCACCAGTGCGCATCTGCCGTCGTCAGGCGGACGGTGCCGTTGGCGCGAGCGTACTTGTCGAACAGCGCCTTCGTCCCGTTCACGGTCTGGAGATTGAACGTCTGGTGCGAGGCCGGCGGCTCTTCCTCCGGCCACGCGTCCTGGTCGCGTGTCAGCACGCGGACCTGGATCTTCACATGCTCAGGCACGCGAAAGTACCGCCCTGTAAGATACGTGATGAGCCAGTTCATCCCGCGGCCGGCATCCTCCGGTGGAAAACAGGTGTTGTCCTCCTCGGAAGTACCGAGGAGCGTGACCTTTGTCCCGCTTTGCGCGATGGCCTTGGGCCGGACCGCGTCCTTGATCCTGGGAGAATACGCCGGACCGTCCTCGAGATTGAAGGCATCCAGCCCGTACTCTCCCTTCTCGTCGTCGCGATGCAGCTTCACCATCGCGCCTTTGCCGTCCCGCCAGGATTGATAGACCAGTCCGTGACTGTTCCGATGCAGAGCCGTGATCTTGGCACCGACGCCAAAGTTCTGAGAGATGCCCTGCGTTCCGTTCGCGCCTTGCACAGCCAGCGCATTGAGGTATTGCACCATCTGGTCCGGAGTCATGCCGTCGCCGTTGTCCACGACAGACAACTTGTACTGACCGGTGCGCTTTAGATGGTCCCAGTCCGCATCCCAGATGATTGAGCCTTCCGAACGGTCACCGGCCATACGCCGGCGTTGGATCGCTTCGAGTGCGTTCTGCGTCAGCTCGCGGATCTGCTGGTTGGGAGGCGTATCGGCGGAGAGGCGATCAAGCAAGAATGCAATATTCGCCACCCGCATAGGCAGGGTAGTCATGGTTCTCTCCGTTGCGTGGCGGCCTGGGCCGCGTGGCTAGGCGCCTGCGAACGAACGAGACGTGCGTGGACGATCGTCAGGGGACGAATCGCTCGAGTGAGGCTCAGATCTGCTATCAGAGATTTCCGCCTCAGTCAAAGCTGGCATGCGGTACCGTCACGCCGGCTCGTTGTGCAGCGTCCAGAATGAACGATGGGGCCCTCCGAGCCACACCCCCAGGTAATCACCCCCACGCTCGCTAGGAGGGGGTCGCTGAAAACGCGGCGGTAATCCCGTGCGTGTAGTCGCCGCAGTAATTTCTTGGCGCCACGTGAGGTGGCTGGGGGACTAGGATTCGAACCTAGATTAACGGAGTCAGAGTCCGCTGTTCTGCCGTTGAACTATCCCCCAACGGCACGTGGCGCGCCGCCCGACGGGCGGGGCGCGCCAGCTATCTAACAAGGCTCGTCCCTCCCGGCAAGGCGACGGAACGCCAAGAGACGGAGCATCGGTCAACGGCCGCGGTAGCGATCTGACCGGCCCTGCCTGCGCGCCGCCGTGCGCCCCACGTTTGACCCCGGGATGCGACCTGCTAGAGTGGCGGTTTGCACAAAAAAGGCTCCTCGGCCGCCTTGCCGGTCCGAAACAAGCAGGTGCCGAAGCTTTTTGGCGGGGGCAAGGACAAGGGCGGCGCCAGCATGTCGGAGACTGGAGGATCCGGGGAAAGTATCGGCTTGCCCGGCACGGCAGCGGCAGCACCTGCGGTCGCGCCGCTCCTCGGCCGTCACGCCGCCCCGCTCGACGGCTGGGCCGCGGACGTTGCACCGGAGGACCGGCCGGCCGGCACGGTGCCCCCGCCTACGCCGCCCTGGACCTCGGCACCAACAACTGCCGCCTGCTGGTGGCGCGGCCGTCGCGCCGCGGCTTCCGGGTGGTCGACGCGTTCTCGCGCATCATCCGCCTGGGCGAAGGCGTGGCCGCCAGCCGGCGCCTGTCCGAGGAGGCGATCGAGCGCACCATCGATGCACTGAAAGTCTGTGCCACGAAGATGCGCAGGCATTGCGTCGAGCGCGCCGGCCTCATCGCCACGGAGGCGTGCCGGCTCGCCGACAACGCGCCGCAGTTCCTGAGCCGCGTGCGTTCCGAGACCGATCTCGACATCAAGATCGTGACGCGCGAGGCCGAGGCGCGGCTCGCCGTCTCGGGCTGCGCCTCGCTGATCGACACGCAGTCGGACCTGGTGCTCGTGTTCGACATCGGCGGCGGCTCCTCCGAGCTCGTCTGGCTCGACCTGACACGCCGCCCGACGCGGGCGAAGGGCGGCCACCTGGACCGCCTGGCGGTGCAGGACTGCGTCGCGGCATGGACCTCGCTGCCCGCGGGCGTGGTCACGCTGGCGGAGCGCTACGACTGCCGGTTCGTCGACGCCGAGACCTTCGAGGCCATGGTCGGCCATGTCATGGACCTGCTCGCGCCGTTCGAGGCCGACCACTGCCTGCGCCAGCGCATGGCGGGCAGAGGCACGCAGCTGCTCGGCACCTCCGGCACGGTCACGACCGTGGCCGGCGTCCATCTGGGGCTGCCGCGCTACGACCGCAAGCGGGTCGACGGCTGCTGGCTCGATGCGTCCGAGGCGCGTCGCGTCACCGCGCGCCTGCTCGAGTCGAGCTACGCGCAACGGGTGGCGCAACCCTGCATCGGCAAGGAGCGGGCAGACCTGGTCCTCGCCGGCTGCGCCATCCTGGAGGCGCTCCTGCGCACCTGGCCGTGCGACCGGCTGCGGGTGGCCGACCGCGGGCTGCGCGAGGGCATACTCGCCACGCTGATGGCCGAGGACGGCGTCCATCGCGCCGGCAGCAGGGGCTGGCGCTGGCAGGAGCGGAGGTAGGCCATCGGCAAGCGAGGCGCGGGCAGCATCTCCGGCGGGCACCGGCGGCCGAAGCAGAAGCTCAAGACCGCCAGGCAGCGCACCGCCTCCTCGCAGCGCTGGCTCGAGCGCCAGCTCAACGACCCCTACGTGGCCGCCGCCAGGCGCGAGGGCTATCGCTCGCGTGCGGCCTACAAGCTCATCGAGATCGATGCCAAGCACAGCCTGCTCGAGCCGGGCGCGCGCGTCGTCGACCTGGGCGCCGCACCGGGGGGCTGGTCGCAGGTGGCCGCGGCGAAGGTCAAGGCGGTCGAAGGCAAGGGCCAGGTGGTCGCCATCGACCTCCTGGAGATGGAGGCGCTGGCGGGCGTCGCAATTTCTGCGGCTCGACTTCATGGACCCGGAGGCGCCGGCCCGGCTGAAGGCGCTGCTGCGCGGCGCCCGGGCCGATGTCGTGCTCTCGGACATGGCGGCGCAGGGCATCGGCCACACGCGCACCGACCATCTGCGCATCATGGCGCTGGCGGAGGCGGCGGTCGAGTTCGCCGGCGACGTGCTGGAGCGCGGCGGCGCGCTCGTGTGCAAGGTGCTCCAAGGCGGCACCGAGCGCGCCCTGCTCGACCGCCTGAAGCGCGACTTCGCCAGCGTCCGTCACGTCAAGCCGCCCGCGAGCCGGGCCGAGTCGGCGGAGATGTACGTGGTGGCACTGGGCTTTCGCGGCCGATAGGGGCCCGTCTTGCGCCGTCAGCGGCCCCGGCCCAGTCCGCCGCCTTGTGTGCCGCGGCTGAGGGCCTCGCGCGCCCAGCAGGGGTAGCTTGCGTAGACGCCGGTGGGGTCCTCGTGACGGGCGCGTTCCTCGCAGACCGAGTACCGTCGATAGAAGCGCTTCCGCTGCGACTTCGCATTGTCCTTGCGGGCGGCGTACTTGCGGGCGGCGTCGGCGGGCGAGGTCAGCGCAAACGAGTCGAGGGCGAAGATGCCGCCCGCGAAGATGACGATGGCCAGGAACGTGCGCATGTCGGGCTCCGGCAGCGTTGCAGGTTGCGATGGGCCCATGAGCCGGCCCACACAGCCAAAACGGCGGTTGTACCGGCGATCCGGCGCCCTTCCGGGTCACAGCTTCATGATCGGAACACTATCCATCATCCTTCATCCTTCTCCATCCTGCATCCTTTTTCACGCCGCCCCTGCAGAGGCCCAGGCCCGCCTTCACCCTGCCTTCCGCATTGGCCAGGGGGCACCCTTCCCCTCATTTGCCGAGGCTGCTATGAGGGGCATTGTAGCGATTCCACGAAAATGGGCGGCTGAAGGGCCGCGTGCCGGGCGAGACGGGCCCGGCGCGCCCGTATTCGGCCAACCTGGGCAACGAGGAGGCGAGAATGGCGCAGCGGCCGATCCTGAACGACGCCAGCGTGGCCCTGACCTTCGATGATGTGCTCCTGGAGCCCCGCGCCTCCGACGTGCTTCCGTCCGAGGCCGATGTCAGCTCCCGTGTGACGCGGGAGATCACGGTCAAGATCCCGATCCTCTCCTCGGCGATGGACACCGTGACCGAGGGCCGCCTCGCCATCGCCATGGCGCAGGCCGGCGGCATCGGGGTCGTGCACCGCAACCTGACGCCGGAGGTGCAGGCGGAGCAGGTGGCAATGGTGAAGCGCTACGTCGCGGGCATGGTGGTCAACCCGGTGACGATCGAGCCTGCCGCGACGCTGCGCGACGCCTGGGGCCTGATGGAGGTGCACAAGATCTCCGGTGTGCCGGTGGTGGAGACGGGCAGGCTGGGCAAGCTCGTCGGCATCCTCACCAACCGCGACGTGCGCTTTGCCACCAATCCCGCCACGCCCGTCTCCGAGCTGATGACCAAGAGGCTGGTGACCGTCAAGGACGGCGTCAGCCGCGAGGACGCCCAGCGCCTGCTGCACCACCACAGGATCGAGAAGCTGCTGGTGGTGGACGACGACTTCCGCTGCGTCGGCCTCATCACGGTGAAGGACATCGAGAAGGCGCAGAAGTATCCCAACGCCTGCACCGACGAGCAGGGCCGCCTCAGAGTGGCGGCGGCGACCAGCGTCGGCGACGACGGCTTCCAGCGCGCCGAGCGGCTGATGGATGCAGGTGTCGACCTGGTCGTGGTGGACACGGCACACGGGCACTCCCGCCGCGTGCTGGAGATGGTGAGCCGCATCAAGAAGCAGTCGAACCGCGTGCAGGTGATCGCCGGCAACGTCGCCACCGCCGACGGCACCAAGGCGCTGATCGATGCCGGCGCGGACGCCGTCAAGGTCGGAATCGGACCCGGATCGATCTGCACCACGCGCGTGGTGGCCGGTGTCGGTGTGCCGCAGCTGACGGCCATCATGAATGCCGTCGAGGTGGCCAGGAAGCAGGATGTGCCGGTGATCGCCGACGGCGGCATCCGCTTCTCGGGCGACCTGGTGAAGGCGCTGGCCGCCGGCGCGGAGTGCGCCATGATCGGGGCGCTGCTCGCCGGCACCGACGAGGCGCCGGGCGACACCTACCTCTACCAGGGCCGCACCTACAAGGCCTACCGCGGCATGGGCTCGGTGGGCGCCATGGCCCGCGGCAGCGCCGACCGCTACTTCCAGCAGGAGGTGAAGGACACGCTGAAGCTGGTCCCCGAAGGCATCGAGGGCCAGGTGCCCTACAAGGGCCCGGTGGACGGCGTGCTGCACCAGCTGGTCGGCGGCCTGCGTGCCGGCATGGGCTACGTCGGCGCGGCGACGCTCGATGGCCTGCGCGAGCGCGCGCGCTTCATCCGCGTCTCGCCGGCAGGGTCGAGCGAGAGCCACCCGCACAGCATCGGCATCACCCGCGAGGCCCCGAACTACCAGCGCAACGGCTGAAGCAGGTTGTGGGTCAACGCCGGCGCAAGCCGGAGGCAGACCCAACACTTTCGAGATGTTGCTCACCGCGTGCCGGGTCTTGGCATTCTCGCTCGATCCGGCCTTCGGCTGAGCGGTCATGGTCAGGGGGCCGGCCCGCGCGAGGGCCGGAAAGCGCAGGTGAGCCAGGTCGCCATTTTTTATCCCGTATTCGTGCAGGTGCTGTTGACGATGGTGGTTTACGTCCTGCTGATGGCAGCCCGCGCCCGTGCCATCGCAGCGGCCAGCCGCAAGCAGGGAAGTCGCGATATCGCGATGGGTCGCTTTGCCTGGCCGGACGACGCCCAGAAACGCGCCCACAACCAGCGCAACCAGTTCGAGCTGCCGGTGCTGTTCTATGCGGCGACGGCCTTCGCCCTCATCCTCGGCGCGGTGGACCCGACGATGCTGGCGCTGGCCTGGGCCTTCGTGGCGAGCCGCGTCGTTCATGCCGCCATCCACATCGGGCCGAACAGGATTCGCTGGCGGGGGCCGGCGTTCGTCCTCGGCTTTCTGATCGTAACCGCGATGTGGCTGAAGCTCTTCCTGCACGTCGCCATGCGTGCCACCTGACATCCATGCGCACCGGTGCCCAGATCAAGGCCGCCATCGAGGTGCTCGACGAGGTCCTCAACCGGCATCGGCCGGCCGCCGTTGCGCTCGCCGACTGGGGGCGCGGCCATCGCTTTGCCGGCTCCGGCGACCGGGCCGCCATCGGCAACCTGGTCTACGACGCCCTGCGCCGGCGCCGGTCGCTGGGTGCCCAGATGGGGAGCGACACCCCGCGTGCGATCGCCCTCGCTGCCGCCCCGAGGGCGCTGGGCCTCTCCCCCGACGCGGTGATCGCCAGCGCCGACGGCTCTGCCCACGCCATCGAGCCGCCCAGCGAGGCCGAGCGGGCGGGATTGCAGCGCGCCCTGCCGGCCAGCCTTCCAGATTCGGTCCTGGGCGATTTCCCCGATTGGCTCGAGCCGTCGTTCCGGCGCGTGTTCGGCGCGGCCGCCGCCGCGGAAGGGGCGGCCCTGGCGCGGCGGGCGCCGGTCGACCTGCGCGTCAACACGCTGAAGGCCGACCGCGACAAGGTCCTGAAGGCGCTGGCCCGCTTCTCCCCCGTTCCGACCCCCTACTCGCCCATCGGGGTGCGCCTGCCGGAGCCCGACGGCCCCGGCCGCCAGCCCAATGTGGAAGCCGAGGCCGGCCACGGCAGAGGCTGGTACGAGGTGCAGGACGAAGGCTCGCAGATCGCCGCCCTGATGGGCGCTGCGGCACCCCGCCAGCAGGTCCTCGACATCTGCGCCGGGGCCGGCGGCAAGGCGCTCGCCTTCGCCGCGGCGATGCGCAACACCGGCCAAGTCTACGCCTACGACGATGATCCGGCGCGCCTGCGGCCCATCTTCGAGCGCCTCAAGCGCGCCGGCGCCCGCAACGTGCAGGTGCTGCCGGCGGGCGACCAGGAGGCGCTCGCCAGGCTCGGCCCCCGCTTCGACCTCGTCCTCATCGATGCGCCCTGCACCGGTACCGGCGCCTGGCGCCGCCGCCCCGACGCCAAGTGGCGGCTGAAGCCTGCGAATCTGGCGCAGAGACAGACGGAGCAGCGGGCGATCCTCGGTCTGGCTGCCCCGCTCGTCAAACCCGGCGGGCGTCTCGTCTACGTCACCTGCTCGGTGCTGCCGGAGGAGAACGAGGACCAGCTCGCGTGGCTCGCCGACAACCATCCGGGCTTCGCGCCGTTCCCCTGGCGTGACGCCTGGGCGCAGGGCGTGGGCAGCGAGCCCCCAGCCTCCGCCGCAGGCAGCGACACATCGCTGCTGCTGACGCCGGCACACCATGGCACCGACGGCTTCTTCGTCGCGGTGCTGGCGCGCGCCGCTCGAGCTTCGTGATGGCCGGGCAGTCAGGCGGTGGAGTTGCACGGCGCGCGGGCCGTCCACAGATATCTGTTTGACAGGGAAATCCGCTGCACTATGGATCATCGCCCGGAGGCCGGAGGGCCTCACGTGTCGGCCCGCCTGCGGGTGGCGCCGAGAGAGAGCGCAGGCGCCCGGCGCCGGCGGTAACGAGGAGGGCAGTTCGTCCCACATGGTTATTGCCACGACCAAGCCGAAGCGTCCTCGGCGCCTGGCACGGTCCTGTCTCGGTCCGGTCGCAGACCTCGAGGCGCATCTTCCCGAGGAGTGGTGGCGCAAGCTTTTCAACGCCCTCTACGTGAAGACCGACGGCGATGTCGTCGAGAACCTGGAGAACACCCGCCGCGATGTCGACTTCATCGTTGCGGCGGCCGCGATCCAGCCCCACAGCCACATCCTCGATCTGTGCTGCGGCCAGGGCCGGCACTGCCTCGAGCTTGCCCGCCGCGGCTTCAAGCACGTCATGGGCCTCGACCGCTCGCGCTATCTCGTGCGACTCGCCAAGAAGCGGGCGCAGACCGAGGGCCTGCAGGTGCTGTTCAAGGAGGGCGATGCGCGCAACCCGCGGCTGCCCGAGAGCAGCATCGACTGCGTTGCCATCATGGGCAACTCCTTCGGCTACTTCTCCAACAAGCGGGACGACGAGAAGGTCCTGCACGCGGTCGGCAAGCTGCTGCGCCCCAGCGGCCAGATCGTGCTCGACATCACCGACGGTGCCCATATGCACGAGAACTTCGAGCGGCGCTCGTGGGAGTGGATCGACGAGCACCATTTCGTGTGCCGCGAGCGCTCCATCAGCCACGACGGCGAGCGGCTGATCTCGCGCGAGGTCATCGTCCACGACGAGATGGGCGTGATCGCCGACCAGTTCTACGCCGAGCGGCTCTACACGCGCGAGAGCATCGCCAAGCTGCTGGAGAAGGCCGGCTTCCGCAACGTGCGCCATCACGGGCATACAGAGGCGCTCTCCGACCGCGAGCAGGACCTCGGCATGATGGCGCGGCGCATCCTGTTGAGCGCCGATGCCCCGCACCTGCCGGTGCGCAAGGGCAAGGGCAAGCTGCAGGCGCTCGATGTCACCGTGCTCCTGGGCGACCACCGCTTGCCCGACCAGGTCAAGCGCGGCGGCACCTTCAACCCCGAGGACATCGAGACCACCCGCAAGCTCAAGGACGCGCTTGCCGAGCTGCCGAGCTACAAGTTCCGCTTCCTCGACAATCACGGCACGCTGGAGCGCGACCTGACCGAGCTGCGCACCGATCTGGTGCTCAACCTCTGCGACGAGGGCTGGAACAACGACCCCTTCAAGGAGCTGCACGTGCCGGCGCTGTTGGAGGTGCTGGGCATCGGTTACACCGGCGCCGGTCCCGTCGGCGCTGGCCGCCTGCTACGACAAAGGGCTCGTGCGCGCCGTGGCCCAGTCGCTCGACGTGCCGGTGCCGCTGGAGAGCTATGTGCGGCCGGGCGACCAGGGCGCAACGCTGCCGTCGGTGTTCCCGGCGCTCCTCAAGCCGAACCAGGGCGACTCGAGCCAGGGCATCACCAAGGACGCCGTCGTCACCAACGAGAAGGCGCTGCTCGACTATCTCGACCGGCTGCGCACGGAGTTTCCCAGGCGCGGCGTGCTGGTGCAGGAGTTCCTGACCGGCAACGAGTATTCCGTGGGCCTGGTCGGCAATCCCGACCAGGGGCTGCGAGCGCTGCCGATCCTGGAGGTCGACTACTCGCGCCTCGATCCCGGCCTGCCGAAAATCCTCGGCTACGAGTCCAAGTGGATCCCCGACAGTCCCTATTGGACCCAGATCAAGTACCGCGAGACCACGTTGGCCGATCAGCAGCAGCAGCAGCTGATCGACAACTCCACGCGCCTGTTCGAGCGGCTCGGCTGCCGCGAGTATGCCCGCTTCGATTTTCGCGCCGACTTCCGGGGTGAGATCAAGCTCCTGGAGGTCAACCCGAACCCCGGCTGGTGCTGGGACGGCAAGATGAACATCATGGCCGGCTTCCAGGGCATGCGCTACTCCGAGCTGCTGGCGCAGATCCTCCAGGCGGCCGTGGAGCGTCTCGGCGTCACCGCCAAGCCGGCGCAGGCCGCCGCCAACGGCCAGGCCGTCGCCGCCGAGTAGCTCCAACCGCTTCCCTCCCCCTTGCGCCGACCGGATTCCCCTCCCCCTTGCGGGGAGGGGTCAGGGGTGGGGGGACTCCCGCCCGGAAGTTCTGGAAAACACCTCCGGCCTCGCAGGGCCGCGGCCCTCGAGGTTTAGCGAGGAGGAGCAGGGCGTTCCAGGCTGCGCCCGGTTGACCTGCGACCTGAACCATGCGGGCGCATGAACGCCCTGCTCGACCGTGCGCGCACGCGCCTGAGCGCTTGTCAGGTCAAGCCACCGGCCCAGGCCGTAATCGCGCACCGGTTTTGCCGCATCCGGGTCCCGTTTACCCCGGGCTTGCTACCCGGACCCGACGCTTGGATGGTCTGTCCACCTGCCTGGCGTGACGTCGGACTGCGACCCCCCGGCTCCTGGGCTGGCATCCGCCGCTGCAGCGGCACACGCCGTCTCCGGGGTGCACGCATCATATCGCGGACGACCCCACCGCACACTATCGATCTGTATACATTGTTAACCGCAGGCAAACACGCCCCCTCCACCCGTCATCCCGGAAGCCGAGCCCCGGCCCGCAGGGCCAGGGGCGAGGCTATCCGGGACCTCCATCGACGAGTCGAACCCGACAAGAACGCCGGGCACCTACATCTCCAGCGCGGCACCTTCCAGCTCGTACGGCCACGCGGCGATGCCGCCCTGGAGCGAGAGCGCATTGAGGCCGGCCTGGCGCATCAGGAAGGCCGCGGCGCGGGAGCGCCGGCCACTGCGGCAATAGACGATGTAGTCGCGCGCCTTGTCGAGGCCGCGGGCGCGCACGCGGATCTCCTCCATGGGGATCAGGCGCGCGTTCTTGAGCCGCCACAGCTCCCACTCCTCCTCGAAGCGGCAATCGATGAGGGCGGCATTGTTCTGCTCCACGCGGCGCAACGCTTCCGCGGGGGCGATCTCCTGCACCAGCTCCGCCTTGAGCAGCCGGTCGAAATCGGCCTTGCCGAGCCTGAGGACACGGCCGCCATCGGGCATGCGCACCGTGGCGTTGCGCGGCTCGCCCTGCAGCAGCGCCTCCTCACCGAAGCTGGCGCCGGGTCCGAGCGTGGCCAGCTTCGCCGGCGCCTTGCCCTCCTCGCTGCGCCAGACCTCCGCGCGGCCGGAGTCGATCACGTAGAAGTAATCGCCGGTCTCGCCCTGCGTCACCACCGCCTCGCCGGCGGCCACGTCCTGCGGCTGCATCGCCTCGGCACAGCGGCACAGGGTCTCCAGCGACAGCGGCTTGAACGGCTCGGCGGTGATGAGGCCGGCGACGCGTTCGCGCACCCTGTCCTCGAGCGTCGTAAGGCTCCTGGCCTCCTGGCGGCCGGACAGCACGGCATCGAGCCGCTCGCCGTCGATCACCAGATACACCGAGGGGCGGCTCAGCCGCAGGCTGGCGTTGGCGGGGATGGTGTAGAGAATGGCAGGGTCCGGCGCATCCTCGTCGACACGGAAGGCCGCCAGATGCCGCCCGCCGTCGCCCATCTCCAGGCCGCCTTCCAACAGCACGACCAGGTCGCCCTGGCGCGCGGGCACGCCCTCGCCGGCGGAGCCCCTGCTCACACCGGGGCTCTCGATCAGACTGGCAACGGCCTCGTCCGGCAGGTGCGCGAACAGCCGCGCACGCTTGAGCTTCGATGTAACGGGTTCCATGGGTTGCATTGAATAGCAGGAACGGAGCCGTGGGCCAATCGGGCAGCTGCCGTGCCGAGCCCGGATTTGCGGTCCACAACTTGCGCCGAAGGCGCACAAGCGAGCGGAGCTCGCTCTGGCCCATCCGGGCCGGGACAAGGCATCGGCGGCACGCCCGTCAATCCTGGCCTGGGCAGGCTCCCGCCGGAAGACGGCCCGGTTGCTTGACCGGCACACCCCCCGATGGTCTAGGAATGCCGCCTGCGCAACCCACCAATTCTGCCCCGCAGGGCAGCCCCAGGGCCGACATGACCGACACCGTCCTCATCATCGACTTCGGCAGCCAGGTGACCCAGCTGATCGCGCGCCGGGTGCGCGAGCAGGGCGTCTACTCCGAGATCGTCCCCTTCAATCGGGCGGACGAGGCTTTGGCCCGGCTGCAGCCGAAGGCCGTCATTCTCTCGGGCGGCCCCGCCAGCGTCACCGAGTTCGGCACGCCCAGGGCGCCCGACTGGGTGTTCCAGGCCGGCCTGCCGGTGCTCGGCATCTGCTATGGCGAGCAGACCATGGTGGCGCAGCTGGGCGGCGGCGTGGAGGGCGGCCACCACCGCGAGTTCGGCCGCGCCGAACTCGAGGTCACCGCCGACACGGCCCTGTTCGAGGGCGTGTGGGCCAAGGGCGAGCGCGACACGGTCTGGATGAGCCACGGCGACCGCGTCACCCAGCTCCCCGCCGGCTTCAAGGTGGTGGGCGTCTCCAAGGGCGCCCCGTTCGCTGCCATCGCCGACGAGAAGCGCCGGCTCTACGCCGTGCAGTTCCACCCCGAGGTGGCGCACACCCCGCGCGGCGCCGCGCTGATCGGCAACTTCGTGCGCCGCATCGCCGGCCTGGCGGGCGACTGGAGCATGGCCCACTTCAAGTCGAGCGAGATCGCCAGGATCCGCGCCCAGGTCGGCAACGGCCGCGTCATCTGTGGCCTCTCCGGCGGGGTGGACAGCGCCGTGGCCGCGGTCCTGATCCACGAGGCGATCGGCGACCGGCTCACCTGCATCCTGGTGGACCACGGCCTCATGCGCCAGGACGAGGCCAGGGAGGTGGTCTCGCTGTTCCGCCGCCACTACAACATCCCCCTGGTCCACGTCGACGCCGGCGCCCGATTCCTCGAGGCGCTGGCGGGCAGGTCCGACCCGGAGGCGAAGCGCAAGACCATCGGCGCGCTGTTCGTCGACGTGTTCGAGGAGGAGGCCAAGAAGCTCGGCGGCGCCGAGTTCCTGGCCCAGGGCACGCTCTACCCCGACGTGATCGAGAGCGTCTCCTTCACCGGCGGCCCGTCCGTCACCATCAAGTCCCACCACAACGTCGGCGGCCTGCCCGAGCGCATGCACCTGAAGCTGGTGGAGCCCCTGCGCGAGCTCTTCAAGGACGAGGTGCGCGCCCTCGGCCGCGAGCTGGGCCTGCCCGAGCCTTTCATCGGGCGCCACCCCTTCCCCGGCCCCGGGTTGGCCATTCGGCTGTTGGGCGAGGTCAGGGCCGAGGACCTGGAGGTGCTGCGCAAGGCCGACGCCATCTTCCTCGAGGAGATCCGCAAGGCCGGCCTCTACGACAGGATCTGGCAGGCCTTCGCCGTGCTGCTGCCGGTGCGCACGGTCGGCGTGATGGGCGACGCCCGCACCTACGACAAGGTCTGCGCCCTGCGCGCCGTGACCTCGACGGACGGCATGACCGCCGACTTCTTCGAGTTCCCCCACGACGTGCTGGGGCGGGCGGCGACGCGCATCATCAACGAGGTCGCAGGGCATCAACCGCGTCGTGTACGACGTGACGAGCAAGCCGCCGGGGACGATCGAGTGGGAGTGACTTGAATGCCGCTCTGACTCCATCTTTTCAGTCTACCCCGTCCCTCCTGACCTGAGAATCTATATCTGCTTCAGCATAACTTGATCACAGCCGGAAGCGTATCGCTTATCTGATTGTACGAGTGTTCGAACCCGATAAGGCCGCCGACGAGCGAATGCAGCCCCATGTGCATCACGGAGTCCCGGTTTCGAATATTTCGACCAAGCTCAGTCAGTGTCCTTTCTCGATCATGTGTGCAGAACAGCAACGCTGTCCCAGACCTGCCGCCTTCTGGAGAAGTTCGCTGAGGTACCAACAGGCGGCAACGCCCTCTACACAAGACCGAGTAAGAGTTAGTGCCGCAGCCAATTGCCCGGTTTGGTACAAATCACATGCAACGCGCGCCAACTCCTCAGTGCGCCAAATCAAGGTCTCACGAAAGACGAGTGCCTTCCACGGCGTCTTGGCTGTGACAGAAACTGATGCAGGGTCCGCGACCCGAGGGAGGCTCTGCGTTAGCAGGCTCACACGTGCCTTTGCCTCGTCGAGGAGTTCTGTCAGAGGTTTCTTGGACATTTGTTCAATCTAGCTCGATTCCTCATCAAGAGCGCACTCCTCAAGTTTAGCCTGCAGGGATGGCCTCGCCGATGCCTCTCGAATCGTGCTTGCTCGTGGCCATGAAGAATAAGCTCTTCATGTGGTCTCAAGTAGCCGCGTGGTGGGCGTCATAAGTACTGCTCAGCGAGTAGCTAAAGGGACGCGGGAATGGCACGCCGACAAGGCATATGGGTGAAGATGCTCGCCGCCGAGGACAAGGCGGCCATCGGCGCCAGGTGCGAGCGCTTCATCGCCGAGGTCCTGAAGCCTCGGTTTCTGCCTGAGGTCCGCCCGACCCAGTTCAACTACCCCATCGACATCGTCGGCAAATGGCGGGGGAGCAAGTACAGCTTCATCACGCGCTATCGCTCGGGCTTCCCGGACAATCTCGGAGAGGAGTTCGATGCGCCGTTCACGCGCCTCGATCATGCCTACGGGCATCCGGCGGACGTCCGCTTCGACGTCATGTGGCGCCGGCACACGGGGCAGTGGTGGCGCCTTTACTCCGCCGTCAGCCTCGAGGAGGCCCTGCGCTCGATCGAGACTGATATGTTCCTGCAGCCGCACGTTTGAAGGCCGACGGCGCGTCCTGCTCTTGCCAGGTCGGATAATCGGCGCTATGTTGAACAAAATCGCGATATGTTCAACACGCGAGGCGGTCCATGAGCAAAGTCGTTGCCAAGAAGGCAAGGCTGGCCGGAAGGCGCGGACCGGGACTTGAGGAGGAAGGCCAGACACCCTTCGAGAGCGTCATGGACGCCGCGAAGCGTGCCGGCCTGCTCAAGGAGAAGAGCAGCCGCATCGCTGGAAGGGTGAGCCCGTGCGCTGATCGAGCAGGCCAAGAGGCGCACCGGCATCGAATCCGACACCGACCTGATCGAGTTCGCGCTGGCGAACATCGCGCTGGAGGACAATTTCGCCGAGGCGTTCAAGGCTTCCCACGGCAAGGTCGACCCAGACTTGAAGCTCGGCTTCTGAAGTGGCGAGCTTCGATTTCGACGCCGCCGTCCGCTGGGCGAGGCTCGATCCACGCAGGACCTTGGCCCGCCGCGCGGATGCGGAGCTGCCATTCGTCAGCGAGGAGCGCAGTCGCCGGTCAGGCGTTGCTGCTCGACACCTGCGTGTACATTGACAGCTTCAGGACCGCTCTCCGGACATCGTCGAAAGCCTGACGGCGACGCGGCTGGTCAATCACTCGACCGTTGCCATCCAGGAGCTGATGCACACGGTGGGCGTCCTGGACCCGGACGATCCACGCACGCGCGGGGGCGTCATCGACGATCCGCGGCCTCATCTGGCCATGCCGCCGCACCGGATATTCGCGCCCGACGCCGATGTCCTGGGACGCGCCGCACTGCTCTCCGGCATCGTCTGCCGCCTCCAGGGTTACTCTGCCGACCACAAGCTGCGCGCCCTGCACGATTGCGTGCTCCTGCTGCACGCTCAGAAGCTCGGTCTCACGCTGCTCACCGCCAATGTCGCCGATTTCGATATTCTCCTGCAGCTGCTGCGCTCAGCGACGCGTCCTCTTCTATCGGCGACCAGCGTCCCGGCTGGGTAACGCGCTGGCCGAGGCTACGGCGGCAGCCACGTCTCGCCGGTCTCCGCGTCCACGTGCGCCAGCCGGAGGCCGGCCGGCCCAACGTCTATGGTGCCCAGCACGATAGGCAGCGTGAACCGGCGTGGCCCGATCGACCCGGGGTTGAACACCGCAATCCCGCGGTCGCTGCCGATGAACGGGACGTGGGAGTGCCCGCACACGACCAGCGCCGCGCCCTCGGCCTCGGCCATGCGGGCCACCGGCGCACGCAGCTTCGGGCCGTAGAGCGCGATGTGCGTCATCAGGATGCGCAACGGAGCCGGAGCCGCGATGGTGAGCACGAGCACGTCGGGCAGGTCGGGCGCAAAGCGCGTCGATGTTGCCGCGCACGGCATGGACCGGGGCAAACTCGGCGAGCGCGTCGAGCACCGCCAGGTCGCCGATGTCCCCGGCGTGAAGGATCGCGTGGGGGGCCAGCGCGGCGATGCGCACGCCCATCGCCGGGTGCGGCTGCGAATGCGTGTCCGAAACGACCGCGAGACGGAGCGAGCCGTCCGCCGCGACCGGCACTGACGCCGTCCTCTTCACGAGCCGCCCCATCGCCGCATCCTAGCATGCCCGGGCGGGCCGCAGCACCTCGGCGGTCGCCGGCTGGCTCGTCCCTCGACGGCCCCCACAATCCGCGCATAATCGAGGCGTATCGCGGGGGTGCCCGCTCTTCCCAGGTCTTCCCGGTTCGTCGAGGAGCAGCCCGAATGACCAAGACCGTCGATCTTCGCCGCCCTCTCCTTCGACATCCCCGAGATGCTCGCCGCGCTGAGGCCTTGGGTCGAGACCGAGAGCCCTACCTACAATGCGGCGGCGGTCAACCGCATGATGGACCTGGCGACGCGCGACCTCGCCATGGCCGGTGCCACCGTGGAGCGCATTCCGGGCAGCCAGGGCCTCGGCGACAACGTCCGGGCCCGCTTCCACCACCCCAACGCCGGTTCGCCCGGCATCCTGGTGATGGGCCACCTGGACACCGTCCATCCCCTGGGAACGCTGGCGGCGCTGCCCTGGCGCGTCGACGGCGAGCGCGTCTACGGCCCCGGCGTGCTCGACATGAAGGGCGGAAGCTTCCTCGCGCTGCACACCATGCGGGCCCTGCAGCGCGCCGGCGCCGAGACGCCCCTGCCGGTCACCTTCCTCCTCACCTGCGACGAGGAGATCGGCAGCCCCTCCACCCGCGACCTCATCGAGCGCGAGGCACCACGGCACAAGTACGTGCTGGTTCCCGAGCCCGCGCGGCGCGACGGCGGCGTCACCACCGGCCGCTACGCCATCGCCCGCTACAAGCTGACGGCGACCGGCCGCCCCAGCCACGCCGGCGCGCGGCCCGGAGAGGGCCTGTCGGCAATCCGCGAGATCGCGCACCAGATCATCGCCATCGACGCCATGTCCAAGGACGAGAGCACGCTGAGCTGCAGGCGTCGTGCGCGGCGGGCAGTGGGTGAACTGCGTGGCGTCGTCGGCCGCCTTCGAGATCCTCAACATGTCGAAGACCGAGGCCGCGCTCACCGAGACACACGCGAGGCTCGCCGCGCTCGAGCCCGCCGACCCGCGCCTCCAGCTGCACCTGGAGCAGGGCGTACGCCGCCCCCTGTGGACCACCTCGGAGCGCGACCTCGCGCTCTACGAGGTCGCCAGGTCGATCGCCGGCGAGCTCGGCTTCGCGCTGCCGCACCAGGACTCGCCCGGCGGCTCGGACGGCAATTTCACCGGCGCGCTCGGCATCACGACCCTCGACGGCCTCGGCCCCCGCGGCACCGGCACCCACACCCTCGACGAGCACCTCCTGATCCCGAGCCTCCCCGAGCGCGGCCGGCTCCTCGCCGGCCTCCTCGCCAGGCTGACTTAGGTGTCAGCCGTTCACCGGCTGCGCCGACCCTGGATGACGAAACGGATGTAGTCTAACCCCGGCCGGTGCAGAGGTCGTTCGGTTTCTTGGTGCGTTCGAGCCCGTGTGTCAGTCGGACCTGGGACCCCCTCCATCTATCATATGCTCAAGGACGGCACGTACTATGAGGAGCTCCGCGGCGTGCGCCACCAGAGCACCCGCCAAGAGCAGGCCCAACGCCTCCTCCGCCGTCTCAAACGCCTCGGCTTCGCCGCCGAGCTGAAACCCATGCCGTCCCCTGCTGGATAGGTTAGTTTCGTTTCAGACCCTCCGGGAGGGTCTGACACTGTTGCGCCGACCTCTCCGATGGCCGCTATGGTGTCGGACCGGAGGGTCTGACACCAATCACAGGGAGCAGCAAATGGCCGAAGCCTACATCGTCGACGCCGTGCGCACCGCCGGCGGCCGCCGGGGCGGGAAGCTCGCCGGATGGCATCCGGCCGACCTCGGCGCCGAGGTCCTGAACGCGCTCGTCGCGCGCACCGGCATCGACCCGGCCGCCATCGACGACGTGATCCTCGGCTGCGTCACCCAGGCCGGCGAGCAGGCCTTCGCGCTGGCCCGCAACGCCGTGCTGGCCTCCAGGCTGCCGAGCTCCGTCCCCGGCGTCACCATCGACCGGCAATGCGGCTCGTCGCAGCAGGCGCTGCATTTCGCCGCCCAGGCGGTGATGTCGGGCACGCAGGACGCGGTGATCGCGGGCGGCGTCGAAAGCATGACACGCGTGCCGATGTTCTCCAACTTCGCCCTCCATCGCAAACAAGGCCTGGGCGAGAGCCCATTCAGTGCGCGCATCAGGAAGCGCTTCGGCGTCAACGACTTCAGCCAGTTCACCGGCGCCGAGATGATGGCCGAGAAGTACGGCTTCCAGCGCCCCGAGCTGGACAAGTTTGCCCTGCGCAGCCATCGGGCCGCCGCCAAGGCGACCGAGACCGGCGCGTTCACGGCGGAGATCGTGCCCGTCGCCATCGAGACGCCGGACGGGCCCGCCCAGCACGTGCGCGACGAGGGCATCCGCTTCGACGCCACCCTGGAGGGGATCGGCGCGGTCAAGCTCCTCAAGGAGGGCGGCGTCATCTCGGCGGCAAACGCCAGCCAGATCTGCGACGGCGCCTCCGGCGCCCTGGTGGTGAACGAGCGCGCCCTGAAGCAGCACAATCTGAAGCCGCTGGCCCGCATCCACCACATGACGGTCACCGCCGGTGACCCGGTGATCATGTTGGAGGAGCCGATCCCAGCGACCCGGCGGGCGCTGGCGAGAGCTGGCCTGAAGATCGGCGACATCGACCTCTACGAGGTCAACGAGGCCTTCGCCCCGGTACCGCTGGCCTGGCTGAAGGAGCTGGGCGCCGACCCCGACAGGCTCAACGTCAACGGCGGCGCCATCGCGCTGGGCCACCCGCTGGGCGCCTCCGGCACCAAGCTGATGGCCACGCTGGTCCATGCGCTCAGAGCGCGCCGCCTGCGCTGGGGCCTGCAGACCATGTGCGAGGGCGGCGGCATGGCCAACGTCACCATCGTCGAGGCGCTGTAGGCCGGTGCCGCTTTATACCTTTGCGAGTGGTCTGGAGCGCGCCGACGCAGAGCGTGGGGATGGCGCTAGTTCATGCGAAGTGCAATTGGAGGGTCTTGGGCCACAAGTTCACGATCTGGGGCAAGGGCAAGGAACGCTGGGACGGCGAGTTCAAGCGCGAGATCAGCGCCATCAAGGACCGGCAATCGGGCCGGCGACGGACCGGTCGACGAGGAGCGGGAGCCGCTCGAATGTACGAAAGAGTGTGCAAGGCCGAGACGATCGACGAGGGCGGCATGCGCCTCGTGATCTCCAACGCGCGGTCCGAGACCCGGGACGCGCGCGTTGCAACGTCGCTCCGACTATGGACCAGAAAAAAGCGGGGACCAGAAAAAAGGGGCCGCTTGCGCGGCCCCGGCTGGGCGACCCTTGCTCTCGCGGGTTCAGGCCGCCTTGGGCTGGGCCACATCGATGGGCCGAGCCTCGACGACCTCCGGCTGCTCCACGACAGCCTCTTGAACCTGCTCCGCTAGCTCGGAGGCCTTGCGCCTGCGAAAGGACGGCTTCCTCTCGAGCGCGGCCAGCAGCCCGGGCGCCAAGGCGAGCCCCACGTAGCGCTGGCGCCCGCCGATCTGGACCGTCGTGTAGCCCAGCCGCTCGAACTCCTCCGAAAAGCGCGAATGGTTGAGCGGCCGCTTGCCCTTGCCCTTCGACCACAGCTTGTAGCCGTCGTAGAGGTCCTGCGAGCAGATCGTCTCGTTCGCCGCGACCGACACGCCCTGCTTGTAGAACAGCTCCACGTCGTTCTCCGGCATGATCCATTTCGACATGGTCGCGTTGTCGTTGGCACCTTCGTGCCCCACGGAGACGGGCAGCGCCGGCGTCGGCGGCGGCCCCTCGATGCTCTCCGTATCGGTTGTCCACACCTCGTCGTCCTTGCCGGAAATAGGCGTGCGCCTGGGCGCCGCAGCCAGGGGTGCCGCCGCCGGCGCAGCCGGTGTCGTCGGCGCTGGAGGCGCGTGCGTGCGCCAGTAAGCGAAGGCCACGTACATGCCGAAGCCCGAGCCGATCTCGATCAGGAGGGCCACAAACAGCGTGAGCGCCATCTGGATGGTCTCCACCTCGACCCCCGTCATCTTGGAGAGCACGCTCGCCTGCGGATCGGCCTCGGCCATCACGGTTCCGCCGCTCGTCTTGGCGATCTTGCCGTTGAGGTCCTCGATCTTGCCGTTGAGCTTCTCGCCCCGCACGGCATTGGCGCGCTCCGCCTCCAGCGTGCGGAAGCCCTGGCAGAACTCGCGCTGCACCTTGCCGGACGGCTCGTTGCACTCGCCCGTGCGATGCCACAGGAACTGGCTCTTGAGCCCTTCCAGATCGGCCTGCACGGCCGCGGCGGCGCGATGCGGCGGCAGCCAGGACAGCTGGTCGCGGGTGCGCTTCAAGTCCTCGCGCATGTCCTTGTAGGTGGCCGTGGCCGCCGCGCGCTGGCCGCTGGTGTCGAGGCGGTTGAGTGCGGCGTGGCCGAGCGCGGAGGTCATCGAGTAGCCGGTGACGACCAGCCACACGGCCAGGGCCGCGAGCGCCTGCGACCACATCCTGTTGCGCCACGCGGCAAAGAAGAAGAACGGCACCAGCGCCTTGAAGCAGTCGGCCGCGGCCGATGCCAGGCCGTAGATGTGCCCGTCGCTCGGCGTCTTGCCGAGGGTGTAGCCGAAGCGGTAGTTCATCATGGCTGAGACGACGAGCAGAACGCTCGCCGCAATAACGCCCAGCACGCCAAGGAGATGGCGAGTCATCGAGGCCCCCTTTTGGGCCGGTCAGGGCATTTTGGCACTGCCGGCTTTTTTGCCTCGAGAAGGGCCACGGGCTGGGAAAGTCTGAGGCTGTCCCTCGAGCAGGCCAGCGGCTTGTTGCCGTGGCTACTGCTCAGCGCTCAACCAGCTAGGCGGGGAGCGAAGCCGACCAGGAGTTGTTGTGCACAGATGAGGTACGAGAAACGAACTGCGTTCATGCACAAGCTCCGACTGACTCGGCACCACGAACGCAGCCCCCTCGAATCGCTGCAGGTTAACAAATCGTTCCAGGAATTCAAGCGTATATGGACCGCGTCACAATTAGATCACGCCCGTGTCCAATTTGCGCATCGCCCGAAAGCAGAACGCAGATCATATTTTATCCACTTGTTGTGCACCGCTCATCGGTTTGCATGAGCAGTTTTCGATTTTCCTATTGCATCAGCGACTCAGTTGATTTGTGTCATGCAGGCTTGGCCGTCTGCTCCGCGATCCAGCGCAGGAAATCGGACGAGCCGCCGTCGATGGGCAGAACAACCAAGGCGGGGTTGGTATAAGGGTGCTCGGTCGCGCACCTCGGCGACAACCGTATCGGCGAGCGCGGCGCGGGTCTTGATGATCATGGCGGTCTCCGCCTCGCGCTGGCGCTTGCCCTCCCAGACGTAGATCGCCGTCATGCCGGGAAAGATGTTGACACACGCGGCCAGGCCGCGGTCCACCAGCACGCCGCCGACGCGCTCGGCCTCGGCAGGCGAGGGGAAGGTCGAATAGATCAGAACGGGCTTGTCGTCTTCGTTCAACTGCGCCAGCCTTGGAGGACAGGGGGCAGACCCCTCGGTGAAGGGGGTCAGACCCCTTGCCACCAGCGTCGTCTGAAAATCGCTACGCTAGAGGCGAGGGGTCTGACCCCCTCCGTTTTGACCCCCATATGGCCACATTACCAAAGAAATTCGAGAGGATCGCGTTCGTCGCCAGCGACGTGCCGGAGGCGCGCAGCGCGCTGGAGCGGCTCGCCGCGCGCTACGGCAACGTTCCAGCCGGGGAGGCGGAGGCCATCGTCGCGCTCGGCGGCGACGGCCTGATGCTGCAGACCTTGCATCGGCACATGCACGACCGCATCCCGATCTACGGCATGCACCGCGGCTCGGTCGGCTTCCTCACCAACGACTACCACGAGGACGACCTGACAGGCCGGCTCGCCCACGCCGAGGTCAGCATCATCCACCCGCTCGCCATGCGCGCCGTCGACCGCGCCGGCCAGGTGCACGACGGGCTCGCCATCAACGAGGTGCACCTGTTCCGCGAGACCTACCAGGCGGCGAAGCTCAGGATCGCAATCGACGGCAAGGTGCGGCTGGAGGAGCTGATCTGCGACGGCGCCCTGGTGGCGACGCCCGCGGGCTCCACGGCCTACAACCTGTCGGTGTTCGGGCCGATCCTCCCGATCAACGCGCCCCTGCTGGCGCTGACGCCGATCAGCGCGTTCCGGCCACGGCGCTGGCGCGGCGCGCTGCTGCCCAACGCGGCGAAGATCCGCTTCGACGTGCTGGAGGCAGACAAGCGCCCCGTCAGCGCGGTCGCCGACCATGCCGCGACCCGCTCGGTGGTGCACGTGGACGTGGAGCAGGCGAGCCACATCGACATCTTCATGATGTTCGACCCCGGCCACAGCCTGGACGAGCGGATTCTGTCCGAGCAGTTCAGGTATTAGTGGTATGACACGAGGGAGCAATTCTTGATCATGCCGGGCTTGTCCCCGGCATCCGGCTGACAGCGAGCGGTAGCGCGGGTTTCCAGATGCATTCCGGCGCCACCGGCCTTCGCCGGTGCAGGCAAGCCCCGGAATGACACCAAGTGCTCTCGTTTGAGCCAGAACACCAAGGGCAGCCATGGCAGGACTATATCTGGAGGACTTCGAGGTCGGGCACGTCTTCGAGCACTTAATCCGGCGCACGGTGACTGAGATGGACAACACGCTGTTCTCCTGCCTCACCCACAACCCGCAGCCCTTGCACATCGATCACGACTTCTCCGCCAAGAGCGAGTGGGGCAAGCCGCTCCTCAACAGCCTGTTCACCCTCGGCCTGATGGTCGGCATCTCCGTCAGCGACACGACGCTCGGCACCACCATCGGCAACCTCGGCATGACCGAGGTGAAGTTCCCCAAGCCCGTGTTCCACGGCGACACCCTCAACATCACCACCGAGGTGCTCTCCAAGCGCGAGACCAAGTCGCGCCCCGACGCCGGCATCGTCGAGCTCCTGCACAAGGCGTTCAACCAGAAGGGCGAGATGGTGGCCGAGTGCCGGCGCCAGGCGATGATGAAGAAGCGGCCGAAGGCGTAAGACCATGCGCTCCCTGCTGTTCGTTCCCGCCGACGACGAGAAGAAGCTCGGCAAGGGCGCCGACACCGGCGCCGACGCCCTGATCCTCGACCTGGAGGATTCCGTCAGCCTTCCCCGCAAGGCCGCGGCCCGCACCCTGGCCGCGCAATACCTCACGGCCGCGCGCTCGCGCGAGGGCGGGCCGCTCGTCTATGTGCGCATCAACGCGCTGGATACGGACCTTTGGCAGCACGACGTGGCCGGCGTGATCGCTGCCCGCCCGCGCGGCATCCTGCTCCCCAAGGCGCGCTCCGGCGAGGACGTGCACACGCTGTCGATCGCGCTGCATCACGAGGAGGAGCGCGCCGGAGTGGCCGCGGGCTCCACGCGCATCATCACGATCGCAACCGAGACGCCCATCTCCCTGCTGCAGCTGCACACCTATGTCGGGGCGAGCACGCGGCTCGAGGCGCTGACCTGGGGCGCCGAGGACCTTTCCGCCGAGCTCGGCGCGCGCAGCAACCGCGAGGACGACGGCCGCACCTGGACCTCGCCCTATCGCCTCGCGCGCGATCTTACGCTGTTCGCCGCGGCCGCCGCCAAGGTGCAGGCGATCGACACGGTGTTCGTCAACTTCCGCGATGCCGACGGGCTGCGCCAGGAATGCCGCGAGGCCGTGCGCGACGGTTTCACCGGTAAGATGGCGATCCACCCGGGCCAGGTGGCGATCATGAACGAGGTGTTTACGCCCACGCCCGAGGAGGTCGCCGCGTCCGAGGAGATCGTCGCGGCCTTTGCCGCGGCGCCGGAGGCGGGCGTGCTCTCCATTCGGGGCCACATGGTCGATCGCCCCCACCTCGCCGGCGCCGAGCGCATCCTCGCCCGCGCCAAGGCCGCAGGACGGCGCTGAGAGCCGCGAGGACCGCGGTAAACAGCTGGTTGACGGCCTCGGCGGCCGAGCCGACTATTGCCTTGCAGGGCGCACCGGCCAATGCTCGGCGGTCGCTTCGAGGAGCTGGCCGGCGGTCGGCTTCGAGAAGCCCCTTGTCCGTGGCTCAGGAGGCCGTACAGGGCCATCACGGGAGCGGCAGGCACTTTGGTAGCCCGCGCACGACCGGCCAGAAATACCCGCCCGGCGCAATAGGCATTGGGCGGAGGATTGTAACACCCACTTGACTCTGTTGCAGCTCGTGACTCTGTTGCAGCGCGCCTCCGATGCACATGGCATGTCGCCCCGCGGGCGGTGGCGCTGCACCGCCAACGACCCGCTTGCAATTCCGTTGCGGAAGCGTATACTTTGCAGTACAAAGTCTGGCGGGACGGGGAGTGTATATGCGCGACCTCGACAAGGCGCTCGCCGACATCGGCAGCATCCGCCAGCAGCTCGCGGCCGGCACCATGTTCCGCGGTTTCGGCCCCGCGGTCATCGCGGTGACCGGCGCGCTGGCTCTCCTCACCGCCGTCGCCCAGTCGATCTGGCTGGACGATCCGACCGGCCACCCCCACCTGTTCCTCGCAAGCTGGGTCATTGCATCCGCGGCCTCCGCCGTGCTCATCGGCGCCGAGATGATCGCCAGGACACGGCGCCATCATTCCGGGCTCGCCGACGCCATGATCCTCAATGCGATCGAGCAGTTTCTCCCCGCGGGGGCTGCCGGCGTCGCGATCGCCCTCGTCCTGTTGGAGTTCGCGCCCGACTCCCTGTGGATGCTGCCGGGGCTGTGGCAGATCCTCGTGAGCCTAGGGCTGTTCGCCGCGGTGCGATCCTTGCCCCGTGCCGTGGCCCTGGCCGCCGCATGGTACTTCGTCGCGGGCGTGACCGTGCTGATCCTGGCGAGCCGCACGCACGCGCTGTCGCCCTGGCTGATGGGCATCCCGTTTGCCGCCGGCCAGCTCCTGCTCGCCGCAATCCTGCACATCGCCTTTGCAAACAGCGATGGCGAAAGCTCGTTGGGACGGAGCGATGACGAAAGCTGAGGCGAAGGCCCCGTTCTCCTACGAGGGCCTCGATCGCGTCATGCACGAGAAGGCGCGCCTCGGCGTGCTCACCTCCCTCATCGCGCACCCCAAGGGCCTCGCCTTCGCGGACCTGAAGCAGCTGTGCGGGCTCACCGACGGCAACCTCAGCCGGCATCTGCAGGTGCTGCACGAGGCCGGGCTGCTGGAGATCATCAAGGGCTACGAGAACAATCGCCCGCACACCAAGTGCCGCCTGACCCCGCGCGGGCGCCAGCGCTTCCTCGACTATCTCGTGGTGCTCGAGCGCGTCGTACGCGATGCCGCCGAGGCTGCGCGCCAGACAGCGGCACCCGCGGACGGCCGCTATCCCCATCCCGCCTGAGACCGTTCACTTTTTTTGCCGAGGGACTTTATGATGCAAAGTGATCACGCTTCCAAGCTGCACGTCGCCATCATCATGGACGGCAACGGACGCTGGGCCACGCGCAGGGGCCTGCCGCGCCAGGCCGGACACGCCGCGGGCGCAGACGCGATCCAAAGGGTCGCCGAGGCGGCTTCGGACCTGGGCATCGGCACCCTCACGCTCTACGCCTTCTCGGCCGACAACTGGCGCCGCCCCGACGGAGAGGTGCGCGCGCTGATGGCGCTCTTGCGCCGCTATCTGGAGAGCGAGACCGAGCGCCTCGCGCGCACCGGCGCGCGCCTCGAGGTGATCGGGCGGCGCGACCGCCTGCCGGCCGCCATTCCCCCGGCCATCGCCCGCGCCGAGCGCGAGACCGCCGGCGGCACGGCCTTGCGCCTGCGGGTGGCGGTGGACTACTCCGCCCGCGATGCGATCCTCGCCGCGGCGGCCGCAGCGCGCGGCCCGGAGGACCTCACGCGCGAAGGCTTCTCGCGCCTCATCGCAGGCGAGCATCCCTGCAAGGACGTCGACCTGTTGATCCGCACCGGCGGCGAGCAGCGGCTGTCCGATTTCCTGCTGTGGGAATGCGCCTACGCCGAGCTCTACTTCACGGAGCGGTTCTGGCCCGACTTCGGTGCAAGGGACCTCGCCGAGGCGCTGGCCTGGTTCCGCGTGCGCGAGCGCCGCTTCGGAGGGCCCGCCAACACGCCGGTCGCTGCCGCCTGATCTCATCGCGACTTCCGTAAGCCCGAATCTCCGCAACCCGTGACGCCGGGAGGCGATGCCATGCGCATTCTCCTGATCAATGTCCCACACCCCGGCATCGGCAGCCGCATCCCCGACGACCACCTTCCACCGCTGGGCCTGCTGGCCGTCGGCGGACCGCTGATCGACGACGGCCACGAGGTGCGCCTCATCGACGGGGAATTCGGCCCCATGCCGATTGCCGAGCTGGTGGCGGAGGCCGATCGGTGGGCGCCGGACGCCGTCCTGTTCGGCCATTCCGGCTCGACCTCGGGTCATCCCGTCATCGCCGAGGTCGCGCGCGGCATTGCGGCGGCCCTGCCCGGCGTGTGTATCGTCTACGGCGGCGTGTTTCCCACCTATCACTGGCGCGAGATCCTGGCAGACGAGCCCTACGTGACGGCGATCGTGCGCGGCGAGGGCGAGGAGACGGCGCGGCGCCTGATGGCCGCAATCGAGGGCGGCGAGGACTTCGAGAGCATCCCCGGCATCGCCTGGCGCGATGCGACGGGCGTACATGCGACGCGGCCGGCGCCCGTCATCGCCGACCTCGACGCCTACCGCGTGGGCTGGGAGCTGATCGACCATGCCCGCTACAGCTACTGGGGCGGCCTGCGCGCGGTGGTGGTGCAGTTCTCGCGCGGCTGCCCGCATCTGTGCACCTACTGCGGCCAGCGCGGCTTCTGGACCCGTTGGCGGCACCGCGACCCGGTGCGCTTCGCCAAGGAGCTGGCGCGCCTTCACCGCGAGCATGGCGTCAAGGTCATCAACTTCGCCGACGAGAACCCGACCGTCTCGAAAAAGGCGTGGAAGGCCTTCCTGGAGGCGCTGATCGCGGAGAACGTCGATCTGATCCTGGTGGGCTCGACGCGCGCCGACGACATCGTACGCGATGCCGATATTCTGCATCTCTACAAGAAGGCCGGCTGCCAGCGCTTCCTGCTCGGCATGGAGCACACCGACGAGGCCACGCTCGAGCTGATCCGCAAGGGCGGGGCAACGGCAACCGACCGCGAGGCGATCCGCCTTCTGCGCCGGCATGGCATTCTGTCGATGGCGACGTGGGTGGTCGGTTTCGAGGAGGAGACCGACCGGGACCACTGGCGCGGCCTGCGCCAGCTGCTGGCCTACGATCCGGACCAGATCACGATGCTCTACGTGACGCCGCACCGCTGGACGCCCTACTTTCGGGTATCGGCGGAGCGCCGGGTGATCCAGCCGGACCGGCGGCGCTGGGACTACAAGCATCAGGTGCTCGCCACGCGCCATATGCCGCCCTGGCGCGTGCTGCTGTGGTTCAAGCTCACCGAGGTTGTGCTGCAGGCCCGTCCCAAGGCGCTCTGGCGCACCTATCTGCACCCGGATCGCGGCCTGCGCCACGCCATGCGCTGGTACGCCCAGATGGGCCGTCGCGTCTGGTTCCACGAGATCTTCGGCTTCCTGCGCGACCCTCTGGTGCGCAACGGCCCCACCGTGCGCCAGTTCTGGGGCGCCCCGCAGGATGCGGAGGAGGAGGCCATGGGCGTCGCGAGGCCGGCACAACCGGCCGGCAGCGCCCATCAAACTGCCTCCGGCGAGCGGCTGGGTGCGCAGGCCTTTGCGCCAGCGGGATTGCCGAGGGCTTGACAGGCCATACAAGGTGTCATTCCGGCGCTTGCCTGCACCGGCGCAGGCCGGTGTCGCCGGAATCCATCTCCGCACTTGCTCCGGCACTCGCCGTTGGGCGGATGTCGGGGACAAGCCCCGGCATGACAAATACGATGAAGCGTTGGAGTCGGAGTATAGGGCGTACGGCCTGCATGCGCTGCCCGGCATGCTGGCCAATTCCACTCGCTTCGCACACCTGCTCGTGCCAATTGGTTTCGGTACAAGCAGACTGCCCGCTCTGAGAAAGGAGCCGCTCATGCCCGTGAAGCCGCCCGCCGCTGTCGGCATGACACTGGCGGAGGTCGACACCCCGGCCCTCGTCATCGACCTCGACGCCTTTGAGCGTAACCTGCAGCGGATGGCGGATTTCGCAGCGCGCGCCGGCGTGCGGCTGCGCGCACACGCCAAGACGCACAAGTCGCCCGACATTGCGGTCAGGCAGGTCGCACTCGGCGCCGTCGGGGTCTGCTGCCAGAAGGTCTCCGAAGCGGAGGTGATGGTGGCGGGCGGCATCGCCGACGTGCTGGTCTCCAACGAGGTGGCCGGCGCGGCCAAGCTGGACCGGCTGGCGGCCCTGGCACGCCAGGCGAAGGTCGGCGTGTGCGTCGACGACGCGGACAACGTCGCCGAGCTGGAGGCGGCCGCGGCCAAGGCCGGCACGATGCTCGACGTGCTGGTGGAGATCGACGTCGGTGCGCGGCGCTGCGGGGTGGCGCCGGGCGATCCAGCGGCACGCCTCGCTGAATTGGTGGCGAAGGCTCCGCACCTCAGCTTCGCCGGCCTGCAGGCCTACCACGGCTCGGCGCAGCACGTGCGCGAGGCCGGCGAGCGCAAGGCGCTCATCGCGCTTGCGGCGGAGCTGGTCGAGGAGACGCGGCGCGCGCTCGCCGCGGCTGGGCTGGAAGCGCGCATCGTCTCCGGCGCCGGCACCGGCACCTGCGAGAACGAGGCGGCGAGCGGCGTGTGGAACGAGCTGCAGTGCGGCTCCTACGTCTTCATGGATGCCGACTACGCCCGCAACAAGCGCGCCGACGGCTCCGCCTTCGGCGACTACGAGCACGCGCTGTTCGTCTATGCCACGGTGATGAGCGCGCCGGCGCCCGAGCGGGCCGTCGTCGATGCCGGCCTCAAGGCATTCTCGGTCGACAGCGGCCTGCCGCTGCCGTGGAAGCTGCCGGGCGCCGTCTACCAGCGTCCCTCCGACGAGCACGGCGTCCTCGACCTCGGCAACTGCCCGGAGCCGGAGCGCCCGAGGCGCGGCGACAAGGTGCTGCTGGTCCCGGGCCACTGCGATCCCACCGTCAATCTGCACGACTGGTACGTGGGCGTGCGCGGCCTCGGCAGCACACAGCGCGCGGGTCGAGTGCCTCTGGCCGGTTGCCGCCAGGGGCGCGGTGTTCTGATTACAATTTGTTAGGGCCTTGGCTCCCGGCGCCAACGGCCGTTGCAAACCGCCCAGGCCACCCGATATATCGGCTGAACTCGACTGACTCGAAGGGAGAGCCAGATGACGCCCGAAGAACGCCAGCTTGTCACCGGCTTGTTCGACCGCATGCGCAACTACACCCTGCCCGAGAAAGACGGCGAGGCCGAGGCGCTGATCAACGAGAGCGTGCGGGCGGTGCCCGATGCATCCTACATGCTGGTGCAGTCGGTGCTGGTGCAGGAGCAGGCGCTGGTGGAGGCCGACAGCCGCATCAAGGCGCTGGAGGAGCAGGTGCGCTCGCTGGAAGCGCAGCAGCGGCCGTCCGGGGCGGGGAGCTTCCTCGGCGGGCTGTTCGGCAGCCGGAGCGCCGCGGAGCCCACGCGCGGCCCCAGCGTGCCCGTGGTCGGCGCACGCGCCACGCCGTCGGTCTATTCGGGCGGCCAGCCGGGGCAGCCCGGGCCACAGGGGCAGGCGGCGCCCTGGCAGTCGGCGCCTCCGCCGGGGCAGGCCGCTCAAGCCGGCGGCGGCGGGTTCCTGCGCTCGGCCATGGCGACGGCCGCCGGCGTTGCGGGCGGCATGCTGATCGCCGGCGCGATCCAGAACCTCATCAACCCCGCGCACGCCAACTCGGGTCATACCAATACGACGCCCAACACTCAGGGCTCCGGCGAGACGCAGCCTGCGTCGGCCTCCGCTGGCGACACCTCGAGGACGGAGACCGCCCCCGATTCGTCGACCCAGGTGGTGGACGAGGACAGCGGCTGGTTCGGCGACGGCGGCGGCGATTTCGATCTCTGAGGGACTGGGGTCGGACCCCTCGCTCGCACGGTCGTCGCTCTACCTCAACGCTGGAGGCGAGGGGTCTGGACCCCCGCCTCCGAACCCGCGCAGCACCACGTCGGGCGATGACGTGTTGTGGCGCGATGGAGCGACGCGGCCCATCCACACGTCGGTGGCGGTCGCGCGCTTGAAGCCCATGATGGCCTCCTCGCGCCAGCCCTTGGCGCCCTTCTCGATCACGGCGATGCGGGCCACGTCGTTGTTGAAATCCGTCACGTACATGGAGCGCAGCGCCGCAAACGGCCGCCCGTCGACGGCCTTGTCGAGGGCGACATCGAGCACGTGCCGGTTCTGATCGACCTTGGCCATGGTGACGGTCGCCGATCCGCCGCGCTCGAAGCTCAGTGTGAAGGCGCGCGACTTGGGGTCGAAGGCGACCTCCCTGATCTTGACGATCGGGCGTCCTTCCACCTCCACCGGCCCGATCAGCAACGAGGACCCGAACGCAGTTGGGGCCAGGCCCGCCGGGGCCAGGGGGCGCAGCCGCCAGTAGCCGTCCTGCGGATAGAGCACCAGCACCTCCTCGCCTCCCATGGGGCGGATCATCCACACCTGCAGGAGGTGGATGCCCGTCTCCACGCGCTCCCCGATGCGCACCGTCGCCGTCGCCGGGCGCCAGAAGTCGGCAAACCTGAGCCCCACCACCCAGAAGTCGATCTGCTCGTAGAGCGTGGTGCGCTTCGGCGGCTGCGCCGCGCCGGGCGTGGGGTCGCTCTTGGCCGTGCAACCGGTCCAGTCCGCCTCGTAGCTGTCGCGGTTGAGTGTGCCGATGTAGGAGGGATGCGCAGCCTCGATCTGGAAGCGGCGCACCTCCCTGGAGGCGAAATTGACGGTGACGTTGTCCTTCTCCGCGCACAGCACGGGCTCACTCGTGTTGACCACCTCCACCGCCAGGCCCTCCGCCGATCGTGCCGCGGGCGCCAATGCGCAGAAGGCCGTCCCTGCGAGCAGCGCCGTCGCCGCACGCAACAACAGCCGAAGGTGTCCGCGCATCGATCGATCCTCACACGGTCGCAACCGGCGTCGCCGGCGAGCCGACGGCGCCGGGCAGGCGCAGCGGCGGTGCGGTGAGCAGGAACCGGCTGCGGTTGTTGGCCCTCAGCCAGTCGGCGAGCTCGGAGAGGCGCCACAGCTCGCCCAGGTTCGCGCCGGTCCTGAACAGGCAGTGCTGGTGCAGCGGCAGCAACGCGCAGGCACCCGGTGCGATCGTCTCGGGCAGCAGCTCGACGGCGTAGTTGTCCGAGATCAGCGCCACGAGCTTGGTCTCGGTCACCCATTGCTGCAGGCGCACATCGCTGCCGTCGAGGCCGGCGCAGCTCGTCTCCACCGTGTGCTTGTCGGGTGCCAGCCGGCCTTCCAGGATCACCTCGTCGAAGCCCGTGCGCAGCAGAACGAAGTCGCCCCCCTCCACCGTGATGCCGTCGGCCGCTATGACGCGCATGAGGTCGTCGTAGCCGACGGCGTGCCGCCTGCGCCCGTAATGGGCGAACAGGTCGATCATGACCGCGCGCCCCTGCATACACTTTACGGCCATGTTCTCTACGCCCAGCGCCTTGGCCGAGGACGTGCCTCTGGCCTCCACCAGCGTACCCGGAAGCGCACCAGCCTCCTTCGCCTCGCTCGGCCCCGGTAGGTCCACACCGCCGCGGTAGCCATTGTAGAACACCGCCTCGGGCTTGCCGTTGCCGTCGGCATCGAACAGCGCACCCACGTGCGCCAGGCTGTCCCACTGCGTCGAATATTGCAGGTGCATGATGACGAGATCGTCATTGACGACGTCGGTCATGCCGGGCCGCTCCCATTCCGTACGGTAAAGCCAGTTGGGCTTGTCGCCGCGGAGTGTCGGGCGGATCTGCGGCGGGTGCCGGCGCGGGTTGAGGATGCTGCCGCCGGGATAGTCGAGCGGCAGGGAGAGGCAGAAGGTCCTGCCTTCCTTCACCTCGGCGATGCCCTGCTTGACCTTCTCGGGTGTCAGCTCGTTGAGGCGCCCCAGCTGATCGTCGGGTCCGTAGTCGCCCCAGGTGGAATTCTCGGGCTGCTTCCTCCAGCGCACGCTTTGGCTCATGCGGGCTCTCCCCCAGTTGTGGCAGCGCCCGCCAATGTCGCCCAGAATGTGAGCCCGGTCATCACCCGATTGGCTGCCCGGCCAAGCGGCACCGTCAAGGCGCGACGCCGGGGGCCCCGGCATCCACCCAGCTGCGAGCGCCGGAGCAAGTGGGAAGATGGATTCAGGCGACACCGGCCTGCGGCGGTGCAGGCAAGCGCCGGAATGACACACCGCGACCTGTCGGCGTCACAACGCTAATGGCCGCCGCCCTTCGGCTTGGTCTCGGCATTGCCCGCCCCGTCGCCGAGCTCGCGCGCTCCGACCGGCGCCACCGCGTACTCGACCTGGACCCGTCCCGCCTTCTCGAAAATCAACGTCCCCTTGACGGGCGTGCCCCGCTTCGGCCCCTGCGCGACGTCGAGGAACATCACATGAAAGGAGCCAGGCTTCAGCACCACGGTCTCGCCGGGCTTGATGATGAGACCGGGGTCGAGCCGCCGCATCTTCATCATGCCGCGATCCATCGACATCTCGTGGACCTCGGTTTTTCCGGCAAAGGCAATCGAGCCGCCGATCAGGGTATCGGGCTCCTTCCCCGTGTTGGTGATGGTCATGAAGCCGGCGGCGACCTTGGCACCTCCCGGAATCTCCCGCGTCCACACCTTGCCGATCTTGATCGCACCGGCACTGTAGTCCTGGGCCGGCGCGACAGCCGTAGCCAGCCAGACGGCGAGCACCAGAAAGACAGTCCGCGAGCACCACATCGCGCGCCTCCTTTGCAGCTGCGAGCAATCCGAACCGGAAAGGCGGCCGGCGCGCCTGGATTCGTCAGTGTCCATGCTCATGCTCGGCCTCCTCCACTATCACATCGACCACAATCCGCCCCGCCTTCTCGAACACGAGCGCCAGCTTGAAGTCGTCATAGGCGTGCAGAGCTTTTTTCAGCCCGGTCAAGACCAGGTGCTCACCTTTGGCGTGGAGAACCAGAGCCTTGCCGGGGGGGATGCTGAACGCAGCGGACTTGCTGTCCTTGGCCGCATCCTGGCCGCCCGCAAGCTCGACCTTTTCCGCGCGCGGCGTCGAGGCGGATATCAGGCGATCGGCAGCGCGACCGCCGTTCTTGATGGTCATGAATACGCGCGCGCTGGTCGCCTCCTTCCGGACCGTCTCGGAGGTCCACGGATGCACGATCTCCAGGTTCTTCCTCTTGTGGCTGTGGGCCGTCGCCGATGGTACGAGGACGGCCGCCAGCAGCAGGCAAGCCAGACATCTCATCATTGCACTTGCTCCTGCGAGGTCGCGCGGGGCCGCATGCAACGGCACCTGCCCCGCGCTCCTGCTCCTGCCTTGACGCCTCAGAAATTGACCGCCACGCCGGTCAGCAGGCGCCAGTCGGGCTCCGCCTGCAGCCCGTTGAGGTCGTTGATGATCGGCACGCCGAGGGACACGAAGCCGGGCCACCTCTCATGGGAAAGCCGCAGGCCCGGCGACAGGTACACCACATTGCCCCCGGAGTTGGGGTCCCTCACGCCGGCAATCTCCTGCCTGTCATGCCACTCGCCGTTGAGCTCGAGGACCAGATCGAGCGCAGGACCCCGTGGACGTGGAGCCTCCTCGCGCCCGCGATCGTGCGTGTGAATGCGTGTGGCCCTTCGGCCCGCCGTGGTACATCGGCTCCGGCAACGCTCCAGAGGGCCCCCACAGCCCGCCGGCGAGCCTGTAGGACAGTGCCACATTGTACTGGAAGCGGTCGCCCAGGTCGGTCTCCTGCGTCCCTTCTGTGGAGAGTACGTAGAGCACGTTGGCGTCGAACGACCACGGCCCGAAGCGCTTCGTGAGAGCAACGCCGAACAGGCCCTCCCAGGCGCCCGATCCCGGCTGGAACTCGGCCTCGAAGCGCTCACCGCCCTCGGCATTCACGCTGGTATCCCCCGTCGGCAGTTGGAGCCCCAGCAGCAGGGACAGCTCGGTTCGCCTCACGCGACTGTTCAAGAGCCGGTACTGCGCGAGCACGCTCAGATCGCCCACACCGGCCGAATCGCCGAGCTCGTGGATTTCCGGCACGCCCCCGTGCACGTGCCCCTCGCGGATGTTGCTCCTGCGCACGAAGGGCAGCCGCAGCGTCAAAGTGAGATCGTCGGTGATGCCGTACGAGTAGAGCAGCGACGGGGCGAAGATGGCATCGAGGCTGTGCGGGTGGCCGGCGTTGGACAGCTGCGCATCGCTCGAGGCGTTGAAGCCGATATACTCGAAGACCACCGCAACAGAGCTGTGACCCCTCTCCAGGGTCGTCCCCGGGATGGTGACGATCGGTCCGGCGCCGCCGGCCGACCCGGCGCCCGATGGATGATGTGCATGCACAGCCGTGGCGAGAAGCAGCGCTGTCAGGACCAAGCTGAAGGCGATACCGCGAAACATGGTGAGAACCCCTGCCAGAAAAGCATGTTGTGCCCGCGCTCGGGACGCGGGCATCGACGATTTTTCGAGCTTTTCAGGCAGACAGCGGGGGCGCACGGCTGCGGATGCCGCCGCGACTCAATTGGTGTGCGAGCGTCGTGAGGTCGAAGCGCAGCGCGTTGAAGAGGCAGGTCGATGGAAATGCGATGGCGGCAAAGGCCAGGGCGACAGCCAGCGCGAACCCGGCCAGCAAGGTGCACAGCGCGCAGTGCGGTGTCTTCCCCTCGGAGTCCTCACCGCCGGCGGGTGTCTCGGATTGTGCCGGGGCGCCACCGATGCACATCAGGTGCGCGCCGACCGTGTCATCGAGGTTCGCGCGACCCCATGCCGGCGCATGGCCGAGCGCGCCGGCCAGGACATTGCCGAGCACGGCAATGACGGCAAGCCAGCTCAGCCAGCGCAGCTTGTTGCGAGGATATCGCATAGCCAAAGCTCTAGGGGCTGATGCCAGGGCGGTCAATCGCCCGCCTCGCCGGTTCCGGCGGCTCGTGCACAATCGCCATAGTTGCTTCACCAGAGTGACGCCGGTCTGCTGCCAAACCGTTAACGTAAGGGGAGTCTTGCCGAGAGACGGCCGGCCGATGCGGCAGCCTGATCCCGAGGACCATGCGTCCGATCAGCCTGAGGTCCCGTCGTGGCGGTGGATGACAATGGGGTCCTCGATCAGGCGCACGTTGATCGGTTTCGCGGGGATGAGCTTCGGATTGCCGGGTATCGCGCCGTCGCCGTGCGGTGCGTTCAGCCAATCGTCGGGAGCGGGTACGCGGTCGATGCCCAGCGGGTAGATGGTGAGCTTGTCGCGCTCGAGCTTCAGTCTGAGGAAATTCTTGTAGTTGCCAATGCGCAGCGCGGCGAACGCGTCCTCCCCATGCATGCGGGCGACCAGGCCTGTGAGCACCCAGTACAGGCCCCACAGCATGCCGCCGACGAGAGCGCCGAGCGCGATCATCAGCACGGGATAGGTCGTGAAGCCGATGAGCTGGCGCACCGGCGAGACCTCCTTGGCCTCCGCGGGCCCGGCGGTCCTGCGCTTCATCGGCGCCAGCAATTCCTGGATGACATCGCGCACGATCGGCGCCTGCTTCTCGCGTGTCTCGTAGAGGGCATCGAGCTGCCGCTCGATGGGCGGCGTTATGCGATTGTTCAGGCTCACCACCGCCAGCGACAGCGCGAACATGGCCGCCACGTGCACGAGGAAGTGCGCCGTCCCGACGAGCAGCTTGGTGGCATAGCGGCGCAAGCCCCGGCGCTCGGTGGCGTCGACGTACCACACGAGCGCCGCATAGAGGCCGCCCAGCATGGCCGTCAGGCCGAGCGAGGCGATCATGGCCTGGACCAGATACAGCGGCATGTAGGGCAGCACGCCAAAGAGCGAGGTGCCGATGCCGAGGTCGTCGATCTTGCCCGTCGAGATGTCGTATCTCGGAACGAGGGTCTGGAACTCCCAGGTGATGAGCCAGTAGAGAATGCCGATGCCGATGGCAAAGGCGGGATTGTAGAAGGGGAAGAGGAGGTTCCTGAGGCTCAGGAGATAGCTCCTGGCCTTGCTCGGATAGCACTTTGGCGCCTGCGGCCGCAGGGGCGCCTGGCGGCGGCCGAGCCTCGTCGGCTGCAGCGGCTCCAGCGCGTCCTGGACATCCTGCACCGCCTGCTCGACGGGGCTTCCGGCCGCCCGCGCATGGCGCTTCAGCCGAATGTCGTACCGTCGGGCCTGCAAGCCATCGCCCTCTCTCGCCAGGCCGGCATCGCCCTGCGCCTCGTCGGCGCGCTCCGGCCATCGCACCGCGATGTTGTTCTTGAGGACATGGGTGGGATGCAGGAAAGCCCCGCCCCCGCCCGAGGTGATGAAGTGAACGTCGAGCTCGTGGGCGTAATAGCGGTTGTAGTTGTGCCAATCGCCCGCGATCACAGCCGCCACATGCGCTCCTCGCGCCCGGGCAATCGACGTGATCTTGAAGAAGTTCTCCTCCTCGTCCAGCCCTTGCAGATCGGCGATCAGCCAGGACGGCTCGGCGAGGCAGATGATGAGGTTGTCGCCCGGCTGCATCTGCCGCGCCATGGCATCGAAATAGTTGACCTGCGGAGTATCGAGGTATTTCGAGAACTGGATGTCGGCGCCCCAGATCCACCAATTGTGGGGCAGGCGGATCGCCCAGTAGCTGCGGTGCTGCTGGCACTGCCAGCCGCCGATCACGTTGCCCTTGCCCTCCGAGAGCCTGTCGCGCGAGGAGCAGAACAGGCTGTCGAACGCGTTGAGCCCGTCGTACCAGTCGTGATTGCCGGGAATGGCGAACAGCTTGCGCTCCGGATCGGGCACGCTGAAAGCCCAGCCGAAAGGCAGCAGCAGGCGCTTCTTATACTCCTCCCGCGTGGCCTGCGGATAGCACTCATCGCCGCCCATGATGAGGATGTCGCCGTGCCGCAGACCTCCGGCCCCGCCCACGTTCAGGCTGTCCTGCGCCAGCAGATAGGCCAGCGTGTAGGTCGGCTCGAAGCCATCGCCGACATCGGCCGTGTAGTCGATCCAGAACGCGCCGGACTCGTCCGCCGAGATGCGCCGATGCGGGTCGGCGGCCTTCGCATCGCTGTAGTCGTAACGCTGGCAGAGCTCCTTGTCGTCGCACGGGTCGGTCACCGCCTGCATCAGGCGCTGGTCGGCGTATTGGCCGAACACGGAAGAGACGATCGTGCGGATGCCCACGCGGGCGAGCAGGCGCGGGTCGTACCACGACACCATCTTCGGCAGCCGCCCCATGCGCAGCTGCCTGAGCGGATTGAGCTCCATGACATGCCTCCCCGCGGCATACTCTCGTGGTGCGCCGTGTCGGCGCCCAACGAGGCTGGCGCTGCGAATCCGGCAGAAGAATGGGCGATACCGGGTTACGGCATCGGCCGGGTCGGGATCTCGGTTGGCATGCGGCCAAGAGTCAACATCGGAGCAGCTTTTACCAACAGTGGCCGCGCCGGGTGTAGCGCGCATACAGCAGGCGCCGGCCTCGCGCCGGCGCGGGCAGCGACCATCCCGCATACCCGCCCTCAGGCGCGGCGGCGTGCCGTGCGGATGCGGTTGCGTCCCCAGCTGCTCGGCCCCCACGAGCGGCGTGGTCCGGTATCGATATGAAACACGCCGTTGCCGTAGTGCGACAGGCCGCCCACCGTGCGCATCCGGCGCAAGAAGGCGAGCACCTCCCCGTAGTGGCTGCGCACCCTGAAATCGACGGCATTGCCGCCGAGGTGATAGGAGCGCGGCGCACCGCCGACATGCGCATTGTGCCGGCGGCTGCGGCAGGTGGAGTTCACCGTCAGCGGGCCGAACTGGGCAGCCACGCGATCGAGCACGCTGCGCAGCGGCACGGCGAGGCAGGATGCCGATGCGCGCCAATGAATGGGCCAGCCGGGCTCCAGCGGGGAGGGCCCGGGGCCCGGCGCGGGCAGCGTGGGGCCGAGGCTCGCCAGGCGCCAGCTGCTCTGCGGGTGGGTGGCACCGCGGCAGTGCGGCCATTCCCCTCCGACCATGGCGGGCTCGGAAGCCTGGAAATTGCGCCCGAAGCTCGCCAGCATCAGGGCGAAGGTGTTGGCGTGGGCGCCCCCGCTCCTGCAACGCGGCGCGGCGCTCCCGGCGCCGAGCAGGATGCTACCGGCGAACCCTTGATGTGAGGCCGCGCCGGTGGGATCGGGCGTGAGCGGGTGCGTGGCAACGAGGCTGCGCTGCATGAGCGGGATGTAGGAGTCCGCCCTCGGCCGTGCAATCCTCGGGCGTGCAATCCTGCGCCGAGCGGCGGACCGCAGCCTGCGCGGCCGTTGCCGTGCCGCCCGGGCTGTCACCATCCGATACCGGCCTCTGCGCGCCGTGCGCGCTCGATGACCGCGACGCCGCGCGCTGGCGTGCCTGCGGCCGGCACGGCGTGGCCGTGCCTCTGCGTCACCTCTCGCGATGTAGCGAACCGCCTCGGAGCCGGCACCGGCGTGCGGCCATTGCATCTGCAGGTCTCCCAAGGGTGCAGCCGCGGCCGGCACATGCATCGCAGCGGCGGTAACGACCAGCGCCGGAAGCAGGACCAGCGAGGAGAATCGCCGCTGACGCTCGGCCGGACGAATGCTCGCCGGGCCGTGGGAAAGAGTACGCATGACACAAGCTCCCTCGTGCTGCCGCTGCCCCGGTGCACAGGAGCACGGCAAGACCCCACGGACATGCAGAGAACAAGTACTCAGCGGCCGGACAGCCGATGCGTTCCCCCACATCTGCAGCGTTCAGTCTTCTCCCAATACAAAGATCAAATATGACAAGGTCTTATGATGCCTTCTTGAGTGAGACTGTGAACGCGTCAAAACGGCACACCGGTACGCGACGGAAACGCCGCAAACGTCCGTCACCTGATCAGGTTACCAATTGTCCGGCAGTCAGCGCAGCGTCTTGGCCTGCACGCGCAGGACGAACTTCTGGATCTTGCCCGTCGAGGTCTTGGGCAATGGTCCGAAAACCACGCTCTTCGGCACCTTGAAGTGCGCCATGTTGGCGCGACAGAACGCGATGATGTCCTCCGCTGACGCCGCACCGCTGTCCGGCTTCAGGGTGACGAACGCGCACGGCGTCTCCCCCCACTTGCCATCGGGACGCGCCACGACGGCAGCCTCCATGACCTGCGGATGGCGGTAGAGCACCTCCTCGACCTCGAGCGAGGAGATGTTCTCGCCCCCGGAGATGATGATGTCCTTCGACCGGTCCTTGATCTCGAGGCTGCCGTCCGGGTGCCATGCCGCAAGGTCGCCCGAATGGTAGAACCCGCCCGCGAACGCCTCATCGGTCGCGGCCTCGTTCTTGAGATAGCCCTTCATCAGCGTATTGCCGGCGAGCGCGATCTCGCCCACCGTCTCGCCATCACGCGCGACCGGCGCCAGCGTCCTGGGATCGACCACCAGCATCTGCTCGACGACCGGATTGGGCACGCCCTGGCGCGCCATCAGGGCATAGCGCTCGCTCGTCGGCAGGCCGTGCCACTCCGGGAGCGGCGGACAGTAGGTTGCCGGCCCGTAGCTCTCGGTGGTCCCGTAGAGGTGCAGCACCTCGAAGCCCATCGCCTCCATGCGCTCGATCACCACGGCCGGAGGCGCAGCACCGCCGGTCGCAACCTTGGTGCGCAGCGGCAACGGCCGTTTCGCCTCCTCCGGCGCATGCACCAGCATGTTGAGGACGATCGGCGCGGCGCACATGTGGGTGATGCGATGCTCCACAAGCGCATCGAAGATGCGCCGCGGCTCGACCTTGCGCAGGCACACATGCGTCCCGGCCGCGGCGGTAACGGCCCAGGTGAAGGTCCAGCCCGAGCAGTGGAACATCGGCAGGGTCCACAGGTAGCGGCTGTCGTGGTCGAGCTTGAAGGTCAGCGCATTGGCGAGCGCGCCCAGATAGGCGCCCCTGTGGCTGTAGACGGCGCCCTTCGGATTGCCCGTGGTGCCCGAGGTATAGAGCAGGCAGATGCTGTCCCACTCGTCCTCGGGGCCGCTGTAGACAAAATCCGGGTCGCCGGAGGCGATGAAGTCCTCGTACTCGACATTGCCGAAGGCCGGCGCGCCCTCGGTCTCGGCGTCGGCGATATCGACCACAATCGGCTGCCGGCGTCCCAGCTGCTCCAGCGCCGGCGCAACGGTCGCGTGGAACTCACGGTCTGCGAGAAGCAGCTTGACCTCGCCGTGCTCCAGGCAGAATGCGATCAACGGCGCATCGAGGCGTACATTGATCGGGTTGAGGACCGCGCCGATCATCGGCACGGCGTAGTGCGCCTCGAGCAGGGCGGGCGTGTTGGCGGCAAGGATCGCCACCGTGTCGCCGCGCTTGATGCCGGCCTTGGTGAGCGCATGCGCAAGCCGCCTGGCGCGGGCGTAGAGCTCGCGATAGTTGATCCGCCGCTGGCCATGGACGACGGCCAGGCGGTTGCCGAAGAAGTCGGCGGCGCGATGCAGGAAGCTGACTGGGCTCAGGGCTACGAAGTTCGCCGACCGCTTGCGCAGTTCGGGCCGCTCGTGCAGCGCATCTTCCTGTTTCAGACGGGTCCAAAGTCGCATCGCAGCTATCCCGCTATCCCATCGCCATTTGGTGGCCGCCATCGACGGTGATGACGCTTCCGGTCATGAACGCGCCGGCCTCCGAGGCGAGCAGCAGCAGCGCCCCGTCGAGCTCCGGCAGCTGTCCCGCCCGCCCCATCGGCACCCGCGAAAGCAGCCGCTTGCCCGCCTCGCCGGCCAGGAAGGTATCGTTGATATCGGTCGCAAAGTAGCCTGGCGCGATGGCGTTGACGCGAATCCTGTCCCGCGCCAGCTCCAGCGCCATGGACCTCGTGAGGCTCACCACGGCTGCCTTCGATGCCGCGTAGGTCGAGAGCGTCTTGATCGCCCCGAAGCCCAGGATCGAGGCGATGTTGATGATGGAGCCGCCCGGTGCGCCTTGCGGCCATGCGCTGCGCCGCCGCCTGGCCGACCCGGAACACGCCGTCGAGATTGACCTCCATCACACGCCGCCATTCCTCCTCGCTGGTCCTCAGAAAGAACGCGCCGGACGGCACGCCCGCGTTGTTGACCAGGATGGTGACGGGCCCCGCGGCGTTCTCGGCCGCATCGAAGGCACGCACCACGGAGGCTCTGCCCGTGACATCGAGCTCGAGCGGCCACGCCTTGCCCCCGCCGGCACGAATCTCCCCTTCCAGCCGCTGCAGGCGGTCGAGCCGGCGTGCCGTTACGACAACCTGCGCTCCGGCGCGCGCCAGCACGCGCGCAAAATGTTGCCCGAGGCCCGAGGAGGCTCCAGTCACGAGTGCGGTCTTGCCGGTGAGCGAGAACATGCGGAAGGGCATTCGCGACGCGATCCTCCAGTTCGTGCCTCGGACAACCCGGGACATCGTGAGCACCTTGCCCCAGCGCGCGTGCCCGTTCAAGTTGGGGTCGGACCGAGGCACGATCGGCCTTGCGCGCTGGTGGCAGGATACGAAGGGCGTGTACTGCTCCAGGGCTCTCGGGACCGATTGAACGCGTTGGGCTCGATCCGCCGCCGCTCACCGCGCCGACGACATGAGCACCCAGACGGCGTATCTGGCCGCCTCGGCACCTGGCGTGCGCCTCGGATGGCTCACCTTGCCCGAGGCCCGCTTGGCCGCGACGCGCGCGAGGTGGCGGCAGCGCGCGTTGCGGCGGCAATGCGGATGCCTGCAGGCCCTGGGGTCCGGGCAGGCGAGGCCCAGCACGGCCTCGGCAAAGCGGAACCGGCCTTCCTCTCTTTCCTCGGGTGTCACGGGTCTCGCCGTAGCGTCAGGAGAGCTGTCGCCGAGCGCCTCGCGCAGCATGGCCTGGAATTCCGCCATCGCAGCGGCGCCCGCCCGGTCCACTCTTCGGCCGGCGCTGGTGCAGCGATGGCCATGCAGCCATTTGGCAGCCGACGGTTCCCCGCCATTGCTGGTGCTTCCCCGTCAGAGCATCGGTGCAATCGGGGCGGTGCCGGCTTACACCTCCATTAACGCTCGCCGGTGCAGGCAACCGCCGGAAACATTTGTATGGTCCGTCGGAGTCACACTAGCAGGCTGTTGAAATTCGATCGAGGGTCGCCGAGATGGCCTGTGAGATTCATTCTGTCGGCGAGCTGAGCGAACCGCGATACGCTCGGCCAGATTCTGCCCAACGAGAGATGGCGCCCCAGACCCCTCAAAGCCAATTTCAACAGCTTGCTGGCCTTCAGGAGGAGCCGCGCTGACAAGACAGGTGCCGCATCTCGAGCTGCACGAGCCGCGCTTGGCCCTGCTACCGGCTTATGCCGCGGCGCTCGAGCGCGGCTGGTCCCCCAACAATGTCAGGGACGTGAGCAAGGAGCAGCTGGAAGCGATCCGTACCAGCCCATCCACCTTCATCGCCGGCCGTGTCGCCCAGACCGGCATCGTCGAGCTTCCCGACGGCAGCGAGGTGCCCAGGCTGCCCAACCGCCTGCGCTGGATGTCGGACGGCGAGTTCGCCGGTCAGATCGGGCTGCGCTGGCAGCCCGGCACCAATGCGCTGCCCGACCATGTCCTGGGCCACATCGGCTTTGCCGTGGTGCCCTGGAAGCGCCGCCGCGGCTACGCCACCGAGGCCCTGCGTCTGATGCTCGTGGAGGCACGCGCCGTGGGTCTCGCCCGGGTGGAAGTGACCGCCGATGTGGACAATATCGCCTCGCGGCGTGTGATCGAGGCCAACAACGGGGGGTTCATCCGGGAATTCGTCAATCCGCGGCACGGGCCCAAACCCAAAGTGCTGTACCTGATCGATCTGGACCAGCCATAGCCGGGCTGCCGGACCAATTGGCAGCAGGTATCAGCGAGCTGTGGAAGGCGGGCTGACTTTCCCGTCCTCGGGCCTATAGTGCGGTCCATGATCACCACCACAAAACCCCGGAAATCTGCCAAGCCTGCCGCCGTCTGCTCGGTGCCGGAGGGCGAGCCCGTGCCCGTCATCAAGGGCAGCCACGTCTACCTGATCGACGGCTCCGGCTATATCTTCCGCGCCTTTCACGCGCTCCCGCCCCTCACGCGCCGTTCCGATCAGATGCCCATGGGGGCAGTGCACGGCTTCTGCGCCATGCTGTGGAAGCTGCTCCAGGACTCGCGCAAGTCGGCCGGGCCGACGCATCTCGCCGTCGTTTTCGACTACAGTGAGAAGACCTTCCGCAACCAGATCTACCAGGATTACAAGGCTCACCGTCCCCCCGCGCCGGAGGAGCTGGTCCCGCAGTTCCCGCTGGTTCGCGAGGCGGTGAAGGCCTTCAACGTGGCCTGCATCGAGCAGGAGGGCTACGAGGCCGACGACCTGATCGCAACCTACGCCAGGCATGCCGTAGCCGCCGGGGGCGACGTGACCATCGTCTCGTCCGACAAGGACCTCATGCAGCTGGTCGGCTCCGGTGTGACCATGCTGGACACGATGAAGGTGCCGCCGCGCAGCATCGGTCCGGACGAGGTGCGGGAGAGATTCGGCGTTCCTCCCGACAAGGTCGTCGACGTTCAGGCGCTCGCCGGCGATTCGACCGACAATGTGCCGGGCGTGCCGGGCATCGGCGTCAAGACGGCAGCGGAGCTGATCAACGAGTTCGGCGATCTCGACACGCTGCTGGAGCGTGCCGGCGAGATCAGGCAGCCCAAGCGGCGCGAGCGGCTGACCGAGTTCGCCCTGCAGGCGCGCCTCTCGCGGGAGCTCGTCACGCTGAAGCAGGATGTGCCGGTCACGGTGCCCATCGACCGGCTGGGCTTGCAGGAGCCCGATGCGGACGCGCTCCTCGGCTTCATGCGCGAGATGGAGCTCACCACGCTGACGAAGCGCATCGCGGAAGGCCTGGGAAAAGAAGTGCCTCCGCCGGTCGAGCGGCCCGCATATCGGTCGCCGGATGCTCCGCGCGAACCGACGGCACCGGCCGCAACCGACACGGTCGGGGCCACATCCCTTCCTGCGTCGGCTGCGAGACCGCGGGCTGCGGTGCTGGCCGCCGCCGCGGCAGCGAGGGCCGCCAGGATCGACCGGTCGCAATACGAGACGGTGACCGACCTGAAGCGCCTCGATGCCTGGATCGAGGAGGCATACACGGCAGGCCGCCTCGCCTTCGATACGGAGACCACCAGCCTCGACCCGATGCAGGCCGAGTTCGTCGGCTTCTCCATGGCCGTGGCGCCGGGCAAGGCCTGTTATGTGCCTCTCGGCCATCGCCCCGCTACGGGCGCTTTTGATTTTGCCGGCGAGGATCTGAAGCAGGTCCCCGTCCGCGATGCGCTGGCCGCCCTCAGGCGCCTGCTGGAGGACCCTTCCGTCCTCAAGATCGGGCAGAACCTCAAGTACGATTGCCTCCTTCTCGCCCGGCACGGCATTGCGGTGGCGCCCCTCGATGACACCATGCTGCTGTCCTACGCGCTCGATGCCGGCGCCAACAGAGAGCACGGCATGGACGCCCTGGCCGAGCGGCATTTGGGCCATACCTGCATGCCCTTCACGCAAGTGATCGAGTTTGCCCCGGGTGCCAGGAAGTCGGACAAGACCTTCGCGCAGGTGCCGCTCGCCAAGGCCACCGAGTATGCCGGCGAGGATGCCGATGTCACGCTGCGCCTGTGGATGGTCCTGAAGCCGCGGCTCGTCGCCGATCGGGTGACCACGGTCTACGAGACGCTGGAGCGACCGCTGGTGCCCGTGCTGGCCGACATGGAGCGCGCCGGCATCAAGGTCGACCGCAGCATCCTCTCCCGCCTCACCTCCACCTTCTCGCAGCGCGTGGCGCGGCTCGAGACGGAGATCTACGAGCTGGCCGGCCACAAGTTCAATCTGGGCTCGCCCAAGCAGCTGGGCGAGTTCCTGTTCGACAGCCTCAAGCTCCCCGGCGGCCGCAAGACCAAGACCGGCCAATGGGAGACGCGTGCCGGCCTGCTGGATGACCTGGCCGCCAGGGAGGACCTGCCCGAGCCCGCCCGCAAGCTCATCAACGTGATGCTGGAATGGCGCCAGCTCACCAAGCTGCGCTCCACCTATACCGAGGCACTGCCGCAATACATCAACCCGGAGACCGGCCGCATCCATACGAGCTACGCGCTCGGCGCCACCACGACCGGCCGCCTCGCCTCCTTCGATCCGAACCTCCAGAACATTCCGATCCGCACCAAGGAAGGCCGAGAGATCCGCACCGCGTTCATCGCCGAGCCCGGCAACAAGCTCATCTCAGCGGACTACAGCCAGATCGAGCTGCGCGTGCTGGCGCACGTTGCCGACATTCCCCAGCTCCGACGCGCCTTTGCCGAAGGCCTCGACATCCATGCCATGACCGCCTCCGAGATGTTCAGCGTTCCCATCAAGGACATGCCGTCCGAGGTGCGACGGCGCGCCAAGGCCATCAACTTCGGCATCATCTACGGCATCTCCGCCTTCGGCCTCGGCGCGCAGCTCGGCATTCCGAAGCAGGAGGCGGGCGACTACATCGCCACCTACTTCAAGCGCTTTCCCGGCATCCGTGACTACATGGAGTCCACGAAAAAGCGGGCGCACGAGCAGGGCTTCGTCGAGACCATCTTCGGCCGGCGCATCCACTACCCCGAGATCAACACCAAGAACCCCTCGGTGCGGGGAAATCTGGAACGGGCGGCAATCAATGCGCCGATCCAGGGCTCCGCTGCCGACATCATCCGCCGCGCCATGATTCGCATGCCGGAAGCACTGCGGCAGGCTCGCCTCGACTCCGTGCGCATGCTTCTGCAGGTCCACGACGAGCTCGTGCTCGAGGCCAAGGCTGGAGATGTCGAGAACGCGCTCGGCACCATCACCCGGGTCATGGAAGGAGCGGCCGAGCCTGCAGTTCGTCTCGCTGTCCCGGTGCACGTGGACGCGAAGGCGGCAGACAATTGGGAAGCCGCGCACTAGATGGTCGCAGAGGCCCGTGAGGCCCCCTCTGGCCCCTCCGGTCGGCTCTGCGCCTGCCCGTAATGCCTCCCGTGTCAGGAAGGGATTGCTGTCTGGTTCGCTCACCCTTCGGGCGGTCATGCATGCATCCGTCGTCAGATGCATGATCGGCAAACCGGCTCCAGCCGAAGGGCTGCCGGACGCCGCACCACGGCGCCCGTTGCAGGCAATGCGCGTGGCAACGGCCGCCGCTATTTGATGAGAAACTTCTCGATCTTGGCGCCTTCTTGCAGCTTGGCATTGAGCCAGCGCGGCTTGCGCCCGCGGCCCGTCCACGTCTCGCCCGGATCATCGGGATTGACGTACTTCGCCGCGACGGTGCGCCCCTTGCCGCCGCGACCGCTGAAGATATCGGTGAGCTTGAACCCGGCGTCGCTGACCATCGTCTCGATTTTCTTGCGCAGGTCCGCCCGGCTGCGATCCTGGGCACTGGCCTTGGCTTTTCTCACCTTCAGCTCCAGTTCCGCCAGCTCCCGCAACGACATTCGATCCAGTTCTCTCGCCATCGCCAATGTGTTCCCCTTTTGCGCTCCAAATTACGGTCCCACACCTGTATTATTCAATGGCAAAGAAGAGATTAAGCCGTCAATCCCCAATCTTCGACCCGGCCTGCATCTTTAAGGCACTCGGCTCGCATGACCGATCAAGTCCAGGCACCACCATCTGTTGGAAGCGACCGAGACGGGCTGCAAACAACGGACAGCGCCAGTGTAAGAGAACGATGCCCCTTTTGGGGGAAATTTCAATCCGGTATTCTCTGGAAGCATGGGAGCAGGGAGTTCAATGAACGCACGGATTCCGCAGGCGGCTGTAATCTCTCCTGCGTGCCTCCAGCATTCGAAAACTGCTGCGCCAGGGAAGGTGCCCGGATCACGGTGATGGATCGCCATGTCTCATATTGGGTCGATCGTCCAACGCGGTTCCCGACACCGCAAGGATTGCAATGACAGAGCCCGAAGGACCGGAGCAGCGCCTGGAAACGGTCCGCGACTGGCTGCGCTGGGCCGTGAGCCGCTTCAACGAGGCAAGGCTCGTCTATGGGCACGGCACCTCGACTGCGCTCGATGAGGCGGCATTCCTGATCCTGCACACGCTGCACCTGCCGATCGACCAGATCGATCCGTGGCTCGATGCGCGGCTGCTGCCCGTCGAAAGGCTGGCGCTGAGAGATATCCTCAACGAACGCATCTCGTCACGCAAACCGGCGGCCTATCTGACCAGGGAAGCCTGGATCGGCGGCTGCTCATTCTATGTCGACGAGCGGGTCATTGTGCCCCGCTCGTATATCGGCGAGCTGTTGGGGGAGGGACTGCCGGGTGTCGTCTCCGATCGGGCAGCAATTCGGCGCATCCTCGATCTGTGCACCGGCTCCGGGTGCCTGGCCATTCTGGCGGCATTGTCGTTCCCCGAGGCCGAGGTCGACGCCAGCGACATTTCAGAAGCGGCGCTCGCCGTCGCCGAGCGCAACGTCGGCGAATACGGGCTGGATGACCGGATCACCTTGATCAAATCCGACCTCCTCGACGGCCTGGATGGACAGCCCTACGATCTCATCCTGGCAAACCCGCCCTACGTCAGCGACGAGAAGGTAGCCGCCTTTCCGCGCGAATACGCAGCCGAGCCCATGATGGCGCACGCCGGCGGCGGCGATGGTCTCGACAGTGTCCGCCGCATTCTGGCGCAGGCCGCAGCCCATCTGACCCCCCAGGGCAGCCTCGTGGTCGAGATCGGCAGCGGTCGCGAGATCCTGGAACGAGACTATCCGCAGCTGCCCTTCCTGTGGCTCGACACCGCGCGGAGCCAGGGCGAGGTGCTTGCCCTCGAGCGTGCTTCCATGCCTTCGAACGACGGCTTCTAGTCGATCTTCTGCTGACTGATATGACTTGAACAGCAGACCCAAATGGACCAGCTAAGAGGGGCTGCGATCGAACGACGGAGGGAGATGTGAGCCTGTGGAACAAGTATGAGCCCACCGCGGCCCGGACGCACGGGCGGCCGGGGCGCGAGGTCAGGCCCACGAGCATCACCGTGGACGTGCATTCGCACGTGAAGGTCCCGCGGGCCGCCGAGCTCGTGAAGCCCCATCTCCAGCCGGCGACCGTGCCCCTGATGGCATTCGCGGATGCCGCCACCAAGGCCCTCAACCAGAAGCAGGAAGCCGATATCGCGGCGCGCGCAACCTTGGACCAGAGGCTCGCAGACCTCGACGCCATGGGCCTCGATGCGCAGATCGTCAAGCCACCGCCGCCGCAATGCTACTACGGCGTACCGCTCGACATCGCGGTCGAAGCCGCCCACATCGTCAACGACGGCATCGCGGAGTTCGTGGGGCAAAGAGCGGATCGCCTCAAAGGCTTCGGCACGGTACCCATGCCCGATGGCCACGAAGCCGCCAAGGAGCTCGAGCGCTGCGTGAGGCAGCTGGGCTTCAAAGGCGTGCAGATCCTGACCAACGTCAACGGCAAGGAGCTGTCGGACCCCGCTTTCGCCCCGTTCTGGAAGAAGGCCGAGGAGCTGGGGGTCGTGGTCGTCATCCACCCGAACGGGTTCACCGAGGCTTCACGACTGTCGCGCTTCTACTTCAACAATGTCATCGGCAATCCGCTGGAGACGACCATTGCCCTGCATTACCTGATCTTCGACGGCGTGCTGGAGCGCCACCCGGGCCTGAAGATCCTGGCCGTGCACGGCGGCGGCTATCTCGCCAGCTACTCCGGCCGCATCGACCATGCCTGGGGCGCGCGCTCCGATTCGCACGGCGACCTGCCGCATCCGCCCACGACGTACCTGCGCAGGCTCTACTTCGATACGATCGTTTTCACGCCGCATCAGCTGCAGGAGCTCGTCCGCCTCTACGGCGCCGACCATATCCTGATGGGCACCGACTATCCCTTCGACATGGGGGACTACGACCCCGTCGGCTTCGTCTGCAACGCAGGTCTCGATGCGGATAGCGTTGCGGCGATCTGCGGCGACAACACCAAACGGCTGCTCGGGCTGTAGGGCGCAATAGGCCGAAGGCGCATTGCGCTCATGCGCCTTCTCCCCGGCCGATGCCGATTGTGACGAGGTCGGCTCGGTGCAATCGCGCTTGCGCACGATTGCACCCTACGAACGGGCTAATTCTTGCCGGTGCTCATGTTGGCGTAGAACTCGCCGTTGGTCTTGGTGTTGCGCAGCTTGTCCACCAGGAACTCGATGGCATCCATGGTGCCCATCGGGTTCAGGATGCGCCTCAGCACATACGTCTTCCTGAGGGTGTCGGCCGGAACCAGCAGCTCCTCCTTGCGCGTGCCCGAGCGGGCAATGTCGATCGCCGGGAAAACGCGCTTGTCCGACACCTTGCGGTCGAGCACGATCTCGGAGTTGCCGGTGCCCTTGAACTCCTCGAAGATCACCTCGTCCATGCGCGAGCCGGTGTCGATCAGCGCCGTGGCGATGATGGTGAGCGAGCCGCCCTCCTCGATGTTGCGCGCCGCGCCGAAGAAGCGCTTGGGCCGCTGCAGGGCGTTGGAGTCGACGCCGCCCGTCAGCACCTTGCCGGAGCTCGGCACCACGGTGTTGTAGGCCCGGCCGAGGCGGGTGATCGAGTCGAGCAGGATCACCACGTCGCGCTTGTGCTCGACCAGGCGCTTGGCCTTCTCGATCACCATCTCCGACACCTGCACGTGGCGCGTCGCCGGCTCGTCGAAGGTCGAGGAGATCACCTCGCCCTTCACCGAGCGCTGCATGTCGGTCACCTCCTCGGGCCGCTCGTCGATCAGCAGCACGATGAGATAGCATTCGGGGTGATTGACCGAGATCGAGTGCGCGATGTTCTGCAGCAGCACGGTCTTGCCGGTGCGCGGCTGCGCCACGATCAGGGCGCGCTGGCCCATGCCGAGCGGCGCCACGATATCGATCACGCGCGGGGAGAGGTCCTTGATGGTGGGGTCCTCGGTCTCCATGCGCATCCATCTGGTGGGATAGAGCGGCGTCAGGTTGTCGAAGTGCACCTTGTGGCGCTGCTTGTCCGGGTCCTCGAAGTTGATCGAGTTGACCTTGAGCAGCGCGAAATAGCGCTCGCCCTCGCGGGGTGAGCGGATCTGGCCCTCGACCGTGTCTCCGGAGCGCAGCGAGAAGCGCCGGATCTGGGAGGGCGAGATGTAGATGTCGTCGGGACCGGGGAGATAGTTGGCGTCGGGCGAACGGAGAAAGCCGAAGCCGTCCTGCAGCACCTCCACCACGCCGGTGCCGATAATGTCGGTGTTCTGGTTGGCCAGCTGCTTCAGGATGGCGAACATCTGCTCCTGCTTGCGCATGGAGCTGGCATTCTCGACGCCGACCTCCTCGGCGAAGCTCAGCAGCTCCACCGGCGTCTTGCTCTTGAGGTCTTGGAGCTTCATCTCCTTGACGGCGGTTTCTTGCATCTGGGATCTCCGGGATGTGGAGCGGCTGCGCGGCTATGAAGGCGGGATCTGTCGAGGCGCGCGGGCCGAGGGGGAGAGGGGTGCGGAAGGAGCTTTCCGGATTTGTCGCAGCCTTTGCATGTGCCTTAACGGCTCGCAAGGGCCACACTGGCCAGCTGGATGCGGCAAGTGGTGACGAATCACTATGTAGCACTTGTGGACCGGGAATAAAAGGCCCCGCTTGCGGCGCGCTCAGAACGGCCTGACGATCACCAGGATCACGATTGCAATCATGAGCAGCGTCGGCACCTCGTTCATGACCCGGTAGAAGCGCGGGCTGCGCGTATTCCAGTCGGCGGCAAAGTCCTGCCGCCACACCCCCAGGGCATGATGGTAGCCCGTGAGCAGGAGGACCAGAGCGAACTTGGCCCACAGCCAGCGATCGTTCACGACCCCGAGCGCCCAGGCGAGCCACACGCCCGAGCCCCATACGGCGACCATGGCGGGGGTCATTATGAAATGCAGGAGGCGCCTCTCCATGACCTTGAAGGTCTCGGATTGCTTGGTGCCCTTCTCGGCCTCGCAGTGGTAGACGTAGAGCCGAGGCAAATAGAGCAGGCCCGCCATCCACGCGATGACGGCGACGACGTGGAATGCCTTCACCCAGAGCAGCATGCCGCGCCTTCTACTTCCCTTCTCTGATGAGTTTCACGAGCCGCGCCACATTTTCCGGTGGTGTCTGTGGCAGGACGCCGTGGCCAAGATTGAAAATGAAGGGCTTGCTCGAGAGCGCCGCCAGGATCTTCTCTGCCTGGCGCGCCATTTCCAGTCCACCAGCGAGCAACAGGAGCGGGTCCAGGTTGCCCTGTACGACCACCCTACCGGAAAGCTCTCGCGAGATGAAGTCGAGGGGCACTGTAGCGTCGCAACTCACGCCGTCCACCCCGCATTGCGCCACATAGGCCGGGATGCCCGCCCCGGCACCCATCGGGAACCCGATAATGGGAACCCCGGGATGGCGCTCCTTCACGCCCGCGACGATGGCCTTGGTCGGCTCGACGATCCAGCGCTGGAACGCGTCGCCCGACAGGCGGCCGGCCCAGGTATCGAAGACCTGCAGCACATCGGCGCCCGCAGCGACCTGGCCCGAGAGATATTCGACGGAAGCGCCGACCAGGCGCTCGATGAGCGCTGCAAATCCCGACGCATCTGCCCTGGACCAATTTTCGACTGCCTCCCGGTCACCTGCTCTTCCCCCTCCACCCACCATGTAGGTCGCAACCGTATACGGCGCACCGCAAAATCCGATGAGAGCGACCTCATCCGGCAGGCTTTGGCGGACCTTGGCGACGACTTCGTAGACGAGATCGAGCTTGGCGCGAGTCGCGGACGGGTGCAATCGGGCCAGATCCTGGGACGAGCGGACCGGCTCCAACAACGGGCCCGTGCCCTCCACAAACTCGACCTTCTGCCCCAGCGCGTGCGGAATGACCAGGATGTCGGAAAAGACGATGGCAGCATCCAATCCGTAGCGTCGGACCGGTTGCAGGGTAGCTTCCGCCGCTAGCTCGGGGGTGTAGCACAGATCGAGGAAGCTGCCGGCTCTGGCCCTTACCTCGTGGTACTCGGGCAGATGCCGGCCGGCTTGCCGCATCAGCCACACGGGCGGCGGAGCCAGGGCCTTCCCGGCGAATGGCTGCAACAGCCGACGCGACGCTGATGGGGGCAGCAAGGCCACGTTGTCCGGCTCCTTTTTCAAAAAGTCTAGATCTTCTAGTTACTGCTATGACTCTTAGAGGCTGGATTGTGTAGACTGATGGATGGCGAACCTGTTGCGCACAGCTCATGCACTCCCTGTGCTTGCTGACACCTATCCCTGGTTCCGGCTCCGTCTGCTACCACAAGAGCGAGGAACGGCCACAATCTCAAAGCGTTGTTGCGAAAGTTGGACAGGCCAGCACCGCAGCAGACTTGTGGATGGATGTGTGCAACAGCTGGGTAAAGCGAGCTGGTGGCGTGTTGCACACCTGGAGCTGCGATCGCTATCCCCATTTGCCATCTTGTGCGCAGATGTGTTGAAAGACCCGGCCGCCGCCGCGAACGAAACGAGACCCGTGCCTTGGCAGGCCCGGCAAATTCTGGTCTTTTCCACCGATGATCGGCCAACTTCCGAGCTCCTTCCATCTGCATCTGATCTCGGATGCAACCGGCGAGACGCTGACCACCATGGCCAAGGCGGCGGCCGTCCAGTACCCCCAGGTTCGCGCCATCGAGCATGTCCACCCCCTGGTGCGCACCGAGAAGCAGCTCGAGCGCGTCCTGCAAGAGGTCGAGGAGGCGCCCGGCATCGTCCTCTATACGGTGGTGAAGAAGACTCTGATCGCTGAAATCGAACGCCGCTGCCGGGAGCTCACGGTGCCCTGCCTGCACGTGCTCCAGCCGATCATGAAAGTCTTCGAGTCCTACCTGGGGGCGCCGCAGACCCCTGTCGTCGCCGGCCAGCATATCCTCGACGCCGACTATTTCCGGCGCATCGACGCGCTCAACTTCGCAATGGCCCATGACGACGGCCAGTTGCCGCAGGACCTGAGCGTCGCCGACATCATCATTCTCGGGATTTCGCGTACCTCGAAGACGCCAACCAGCATCTATCTGGCCCAGCGTGGCTTCAAGACGGCGAACGTGCCCCTCGTGCCCGGAATCGAGCTTCCGCCTGCGCTGACTGAGCCACATACGGCGTTTGTCGTCGGGCTGGTCGCCAGCGCCGAGCGCATTGCGGAGATCCGGCGCAACCGCGTGCACCTCATCGGCGATCGCAATCTTGCCGATTATGTGGATCGCGGGCAGATTGCCAATGAGATTCAGTACTCGCGCCGGCTGTGCACCCGCCACGGCTGGCCGGTGATCGATGTGACGCGGCGCTCGATCGAGGAAACGGCGGCCACCATCGTCCGGCTTCGGTACGATCGCCACGAGCAGGCCGGCCCCGCTCGCCGGGGCGAGGCGGACCATGGCTGAGGCGGCACTCCTCGATCTGGTGCTGGCGTCGGCAAGCCCTGCCCGGCGCAAGCTGCTCGAGGCCGCGGGCGTGCCGTTTCGCGTCGTCCCGGCGAACGTCGACGAAGGGGCCCTCAAACGCGACCTGGCTGCCCGGGGGACGGCGCGCTCGCCAGCAGGCGTCGCTGAAGCCATGGCGGCGGCCAAGGCCCGGAGCGTCAGCTCTGCCTCTGGCGCGTCTCTCGTTGTCGGTGCCGATCAGGTGCTGGCCTTGAACGACGAGCTGTTCGACAAGCCGGGCAGCTTGGCGGCGGCTCGCGTGCAGCTCGAGCGCCTGCGTGGGCGTGCGCATCAATTGTTCAGCGCCGTCGCCCTGGCGCAAGAGGGGGAGGTGGTCTGGTCCACGGTCGATCGCGCCAGCTTGACCATGCGCGACTTCAGCGACGCGTTCCTCGATGCCTATCTCGCCGAGGCCGGCGCGAGCCTGTGCCAGATCGTCGGCAGCTACGCGATCGAGGGCCGCGGAATTCAACTGTTCCAGCGCGTCGAGGGGCAGCATTTCAGCATCGTCGGTCTGCCCCTGATCCCGCTCCTGGCCGAGCTCAGGGCACGCGGGGTGCTGCGGACATGAGACGCGCCTGCGTGATTGGCTGGCCGGTTGCGCACTCGCGCTCGCCCCTGATCCACGGCTACTGGCTGGCGCGCTACGGCATCGACGGCAGCTACACGCGGGTGGCCGTGCAACCGGGGGAGGCGGCGCGGTTCCTCGGGCGCCTGCGGGCCGAGGGCTACGTCGGCTGCAACGTGACCATTCCCCACAAGGAGACGGCCTGCGCCGTAGCCGCGGACGTGCGGCCCGCTGCACGTGCAGCAGGCGCAGCCAACACGCTCTGGTACGAGGGCGACAGCCTGGTGGCCGACAACACCGACGCCACCGGCTTCGTTCAGAATCTCGCCGACATTGTGCCGAGCTTCGATTTTGGCGGCGCCATCGTTGCGATGCTCGGCGCCGGCGGCGCCGCACGCGGCATCGCGTTTGCGCTCCTGGAGGCCGGCGCGGCCGAGATCCGCGTGTGCAATCGCACCAGGGCGCGTGCCGACGCCTTCGCGGCGTACTTCGGAGCGCGGGTCGAGGCGTTCGACTGGGACCGGCGCAACAGCGGTTTGGGCGAGGCGTCCCTCCTCATCAACACCACGCCCCTGGGCATGCCGGGCAGCGAGGCCCTCGGCATCGACATCGGCGCGCTCGATCGCACCGCGGTGGTCGCCGACATCGTCTATGTGCCGATCCTCACGCCGCTGCTGGCTGACGCGCAGGCGCGCGGCCTCGTGATTGTCGACGGCCTCGGCATGCTGCTGCACCAGGCGGTGCCGGGCTTCCAGAGATGGTTCGGCGTGCGCCCCGAGGTCACCGACGAGCTGCGTGCCCTGGTCCAGCGGGACATCGAGGGCGAATGATGCTGATCGTGGGGCTCACCGGCTCGATCGGCATGGGCAAGTCGACGGTTGCCGCGCGTTTTCGCCGGCTCGGCATCGCCGTCTGCGACGCCGATGCCGAGGTGCACGAGCTCTACGAGGGGGCGGCGGTGCCCCTGATCGAGACCGCCTTTCCAGGCACGACCCAATCCGGCACGGTAGACCGCCAGAAGCTCGCCGCGGCGCTGCTGGCCGATCCCGGTGCCTTCAAGCGGCTGGAGGCGATCGTGCATCCCCTGGTCGTCGCTGCCGAGCGGCGTTTCCTGCGCGAGGAGGCGGCCAGAGGTGCCGCCATGGCGGTGCTCGAGATTCCGCTCCTGCTGGAGACGGGCGGCGAGGCCCGCGTGGACGTTGTGGTGGTCTGCAGCGCGCCGCCCGCAATGCAGCGCGAGCGCGTGCTGCAGCGCCCGGGCATGACGCCCGAGAAGCTGGAGCAGATCCTCTGCCGGCAGATGCCCGACGCGGAGAAACGGGCCCGCGCGGACTTCGTTGTGGACACCGGCGGGACATTGGCGGACACCGAGCGCCAGCTGGATAGACTGGTCGAATCACTCCGAGGCCGTAGCGGAACGGCCTTTCGCAGGGTCTGGGCGTAGCGTGAGCGCGTTGGTTGACATCAAGGCGGTACTTCATGCTGCGCGAGATCGTGCTCGACACCGAGACCACGGGGCTCGACCCCGCCAATGGTGACCGCCTCATCGAGATCGGCTGCATCGAGATCGTCAACCGCATTCCCACGGGGGCCGAGTTCCATCGCTATCTGAACCCCGAGCGCGATATCCATCCCGATGCAGTCGCCGTCCATGGCCTGACCGCCGAGTTCCTGCGCGACAAGCCGCTCTTTGTCGATGTGGCGGACGACTTTCTGGCGTTCATCGCCGGCGCCCCCCTGGTGGCGCACAACGCCTCTTTCGATCTGGGGTTCGTGAATGCCGAGCTCGCGCGCGCCGCGCGACCGACGCTGGCTGCAAGCCGGGTTGTCGACACCCTGGCCTTGGCACGGCGCCGTCATCCGGCCGGCCCAAACACCCTCGATGCGCTGTGCAAGCGCTACGGCATCGATCTTTCCGCGCGCACCAGGCACGGGGCGCTGCTGGATGCGATGCTGCTGGCGGGCGTCTATGTCGAGTTGCTGGGCGAGCGCCAGGCCGCTCTCGCGTTCGCCAGCCGGGGCGGGCCGGAGCGCACGATTCGAACGGGCCCTGCGCAGGCCAGGCGGCGTTCTGCGCCGATTCCCTCGCTGCTCTCCGCCGAGGATGAAGCAGCGCACCGCAATTTCGTGGCGAGCCTCGGGCCGAATGCTCTGTGGCTGCAGTACGGCGACGCCGGCTAGGCAGGGGTCAGGCCGCGTGCCGTCGCGTGGCGCCGACCAGCTCGTTGACGATGCCGGGCTCCGTCATCGCGTGGCCAGCGTCGCTGACGATGCGCAAATCCGCTTCGGGCCACACGCGTGAGAGGTCCCACGCGCTCTTCACAGGCGTCACCACATCGTAGCGACCGTGCACGATGGTGCAGGGCAGGTGGCGTATGCGATGCACGTCGGCGAGGAGCTGGTCCTCGCGCTCGAAGAAGCCACGGTTGACGAAATAGTGGCATTCGATGCGCGCAAACGCGATGGCATAGGTGTCCGCACCGAAGAGCTTCAGCCGCTCGGGGTCCTGCATCAGCGACAGCGTGCTGCCTTCCCAGACCGACCAGGCGCGCGCCGCGGCAATCTGCACCTCGCGGTTGGAATCGGTCAGCCGGCGGTAGTAGGCGGCAATCATGTCGCCGCGCTCCTCGGCGGGGATGATCTTGCGGAACTCCTCGAAGGCCTCGGGAAACAGCCAGCCGCAGCCCGCCTGGTAGAACCAGATGAGCTCCTCGCGGCGCAGGAGAAACACGCCGCGCAGGACGAGATCGCTCACGTGCTGCGGATGCGTCTGCGCGTACGCCAGGGCAAGCGTCGACCCCCACGATCCGCCGAAGAGCTGCCAATGCTCGATTGCCAGATGAGCGCGCAGCCGCTCCATGTCCTCGACCAGGTCCCAGGTGGTGTTGGCCTCGAGGCTGGCATGGGGCAGCGAGCGGCCACAGCCGCGCTGGTCGAACAGGACGATGCGGTAGCGCGCCGGGTCATGGTAGCGCCGCATGGTGGCGTTGCAGCCGCCGCCGGGGCCGCCGTGCACGATCACGACCGCCTTCCCGCGCGGGTTGCCGCACTCCTCCCAGTAGATTTCATGCCCCGCGCTCACCTTCAGGCGGGCATGGCGGTAAGGCTCGATGGGGGGATGGAGACCGAGCCGTTCCCGTGCTGACATTGCGTGAGGTGTCCCCTTGCTGGTGTGCTCGGCCGAGCGTGGCCGGGTATGCGTGTCGAGTTGCCGGCCTGCGCCGAGCCAAATCCAACGTCGCAAGCCAAAGACTCAGGCCAAAGACTAGCCAAGATTCAGGCCAAAGATTCAGGCCGGAGCGCGCGACCTCAACCTCAGCAGCCGCAGCTCGCGATCATAGAGTGTCTCACCGCCGGGCAGGCGTATCTCCTGCAGGACGTTGACGATGTTGCGACTGGGGGCAGGCGTGAGCAGGCTGGCGATTATGGCCGCTGCCGTTCCGGCAGGCAAACCGATAGCACCTGCAAGCACGCTCGGCAGCGTCCACGCGCCAGCCTCGGCGAGGAAGATGGCCAGTGCGGTCACACCCAATCCCGTCAGCATTCCAGCCACCGCTCCCCACGCATTCGTGCGCCTCCACCAGATCGACAGGAGGAGGACGGGAAACGCCGCCGAGGCGCTGAAGGAGAGCGACCACAAGAACAGCTTGAGCGGATCGGCCGGCGCCGCCACCGCGAGCCAGGCGGTTACGACGGCAACCCCGACCAGGGCCACCCGGGCCGAGCCGACGCGCGTGCCGTCGGAGGCGACCTCGGCGCGCAATCCGTGGACGATGTCCTCCGACATCAGGGCGGCACTTCCCACGAGGGCTGCCGCGAGCGCGGCCAAGGCAGCAGCGAAGGCGCCGGCAAGCGCCAGATAGACGAGCGCCTGGGGGAACCCGGCGGCAAACGAAAGGGAGAACAGCACGGCGTCGCGGTCGAAGCTGACATTGACGAAAGCGACTGTCGGTCCGGTACCGTCCACCCGCGCAATCGCAGCCTTCTGCAGGCCGTCGAACCATGCCGGCAGCCGGTCGGCCGGCTGGCCTATGACGTTCTCGAGCAGCATCACCCGCAGATAGATCGCCACGGCCGGAAGCGTGAGAAGCACGATGGCCACGATGAGCACCGCCCAGCCGAGGGACTTGCGGGTCTCGTGGACGCTGGGCGTCGACCCCGGTCGGGACAGGAGAACGGGAGACGACGCGACGCCCGCCGTCGAGACCAGAGCCATCAGGACGAAGGCCAGACTGCCCACGCTGCCGAAAGCCTGGATGAAGCGCTTGGCCAGAGGCTCCAGGCCTGCGCCGGGGAGCTCGAAGGCGAGCAGGGATGCCGCAAGGTCGGGTATGCCGTGCGTTCCCTCCAGACGCGTCAGGATGCGCAGCGTATTGCCGTGCGTGATCTGCGGCAGAGGCAGGCTGGATACCATGAGGGCGACGATGGTGGCCGGCACCACCAGGGCCACCAGGGCGACAATGGCCTTCGCCGACCCCGACCAGGTGTGCGAGCGCATGCCGCCGCCGATCACCATGGCGCTCACGCACGCCATCACTACCACCACCATGAGGCCCTCGGATTGGCCGGTCAGCCAGGCGGCGGCGTACGCTGCGAATCGAGCCTCCGCGGCGAGCAGCAGCAGCAGGGGCACGGCGAGGACGGCGGCAGCCACAACGCGCAAGGCCCGGCTTTCGAAACGGCGGCCGAGGTAGCTCGGAATGGTGTAGGCGCCGAGCTTCCGCAGGTAAGGCGCCAGCAGCACGCCCATGAAGACCAAGCCGGCGCAGAGTCCGAGGCCCAGGCACAGCGCATCGAAGCCGATGGCGAAGAAAACGCCGGTCAAAGCGAGAAAGCCCGCACCGCCCAGAGCGGTGACGGCGAGCACGAGGCCGTTGAAGAAGGCGGGCACCCGGCGGCCGCAGGCGAAATAGTCGTTGGCCTCGCGCGTCGACGAAAGGAGCCCGATGGCTCCGTAGAGCACAACGGGTCCGGCAAACATGAGGTAGCGGACCGCCTGCTCGGAGACGCCGAGCTGCTCCAGCATCAGAGCCATCAGAGCGAGCGAGACGAAGGCTGCGGCGAAAATGCCGAAATACGTACCCAGTCGCGGATTTACCAGCCGGGTGCGCGAGGTCGCCGCCATGTCTCTCAGATGTCCTCGTGGGCCCCGTGCCAGTGATCGATGGCGTCCTGGCGATTGACGAACACGGCCATGGTCACGAAGGCGATGATGAGCAGCCCGTGGCAGGCGAGGAAGTAGCCCAGCGCGATGCCGAGGACGCGCTTGCCGTTGAGCACATCGGCATAGAGTGGCAGCACAATCAGTGCAAGCAGGAAGGGCAGGAGCGTGGTCAGCATCTGCACCTTGGTATTGCGCCAGTAGGCCTTGCGCTCGCTCCACTCGATCATTGCGCCGTCCTCCCAGTTGTCGCGCCCCCGGCCCCTCGAGGCCCGGAATTCCCCAGTAGCGGCCCGATTCATGGTTGCACGACGGCAGCCTGCAAGCAATTCCCGCCCGGGACGCGGCTGCGTTCGGGCAGGGCAAAGCACCAGCCATTGGCCAAGGTGCCAATAACCCGCTAAATTTCCCACAACCATGGACGCGGGAGAATGACGGGCTACCGTTTCATCATCGTCGACGATCATCCGCTGTTTCGCGGCGCCTTGGGCCAGGCGCTGGGCGATTCGTTTGCGGATGCCGAGGTTCTCGAGGCCGGCTCGCTCGACGAGCTGACGCAGCTGCTCGCGACCGCCGCCGAGATCGACCTGATCCTGCTCGATCTCACCATGCCCGGAGTGCACGGCGTATCGGGGCTTTTGTACCTGCGGGCCCAGCACCCCGAGGTGCCCGTGGTCATCGTCTCGGCCAGCGACGACCCGAGCACGATCCGGCGCTGCTTAGATTGCAACGCGTCCGGCTTCATCCCCAAGTCTCAGCCAGTGGAGGCGATGCGCGACGCCATCCGCAGGATCCTGGGCGGAGAGGTATGGGTGCCGGCCGACGTGGACCTGAGCAGCGTTCCGACCGGAGAGACCGCAGAGCTGGTCTCGCGCATGTCGACCCTCACGCCGCAGCAGGTGCGCGTTCTCATGATGCTGGGCGAGGGCCTCCTGAACAAGCAGATCGCCTTCAAGCTCGGCGTGTCGGAGGCCACCATTAAGGCGCACGTATCCGCCATTCTGCAGAAGCTCGGCGTCGACAGCCGCACCCAGGCGGTGATCGCCATCAACAAGATTGCCGGCTCCGGCGACTGGTCGCGCGCGCCCAACTGAGCCGCCGCGCACGGCACAAGTGCCGCCCGGTCCCCTCTTCCCGCTCTGCGGGGAGAAGGTTTGGGTGAGGGCAGCCCCAAGGGAAAGCCCATCCGCGAGGAGCCTCCGATCATGCTCGCCGCGCTCTCGATTGCACTGAGGGCCCGCTTTGATAGGCCAACGCCCTTGGCCGCCCCTCACCCCGACCCTCTCCCCGTCGCCCTCGGGACACTGTGGCCGGCGCACCCTTGTGGATGGCCGAGGGCGACGGGGAGAGGGAGTCCGTGCGCCACAAGCGGCAGCCGGCGCGCTCCCCTCGGTTCGCACCGCAGCGGGCGGCTATTCGGCGGCCACGGGACGCTGGCGCGTGAGCTGATACATGAGCGCGCGCAGCGCCGCGGCCCTCAGTGGCTTGCGCAGCAGCGCGTATCCACGCGCACGCACCGTCCGCTGCACCTCGGCCGAATGATCCGCCGTGATGACAATCACCGGGGCGCGCGCTTTGCCCCGCGCCCGCAGGCCTGCCAGCGCCTCGATGCCGGTACCACCGTCGAGATGATAATCCGCCAGGATGATATCGGGCTCGCTGCCGGTCTCGCCCAGCCGCGCGAGGGCCTCGGCGCCGCCCTGCGCGGCGAGCACGGTGCAGCCCCAGCCCTCGAGCAGCACGCGCAGGGCATTGAGCACATCGGGGTCGTTGTCGATGCACAGCACGCTCAATCCCTGCATCTTTCCCGCTGTCAGCGGGGCCGCTGCCTCGGCCTGGGTGGCGCGTTGCACATCTGCCCGTGGCAGCTCCACGGCGAACAGGGATCCCCGGCCCGGTACCGACTCGAGCTCGATATCATGGTCGAGCACCTTGCCGATGCGCTCGACGATGGCGAGCCCCAGCCCCAGCCCGCGCACCGAATGCGCGGTCTCCTCCAGGCGCTGGAACTCCTTGAAGATCAGCGAGCGCTTGGCGACAGGAATGCCGGGGCCGGTGTCGTGCACCTGCACGCTGAGCTTGGGCCCACGCCGGCGCACGCCGATCAGCACCTTCCCGCTCGCCGTGTACTTGATGGCGTTGGACATGAGGTTCTGCAGCACGCGGCGCAGAAGCCTCCGATCGGATGACACCCACAGCCTGGTGGGCACGACCCTGAGCTCGAGCCCTTTTTCCCGTGCCATGGGCTGAAACTCGACCTCGAGCCGCTCGAACACGTCGCTCAGCGCAAAGGTCGCGATGTCGGGCTCCAGGCGGCCTGCATCGAGCCGCGAGATCTCGATCAGGACATTCAGGATCTCCTCCACCGCCTCCAGCGACGCATCGATGTTGCGCGCGAGCTTCGCCTCCGACTCGGCAGTCTGGCGCTCCACCAGACTGGTCGCGTAGAGACGGGCCGCGTTCAGCGGCTGCAGCACATCGTGGCTCGCCGCCGCCAGGAACCGCGTCTTGTCGAGGTTGGCCTCGTCGGCCTTGCGCTTGGCAATGGCGAGCGCCTGGTTGACCTCGGTCAGCTCCGCCGTGCGCTCCTGCACGCGGCGCTCCAGGGTCTCGTTGACCCGCGCCAGCTCCTCGGCGGCCTCGACGCGCTCCGTGAGGTCGGAGTAGGTGGTCACGATGCCGCCTTGCGGCATCGGGCTCGTGCGGATCTCCAGGATGCGCTTGCCGCCCTCGAAGTGCTCCTGGATGGTCTCGTGTGCGACGGCGAGCCGCATCATGCGATCCGCGACGAGCGTGTCGACGTCGCCCGGGCCGAAATCGCCGCGCTTCGCGCACGTGCGCAGAATCTGGTCGAGCGGCGTGCCCACGCGGCCCAGCTCCGGAGGCAGGCTCAGGAGCTCGCGGAACTGGCGGTTCCAGCAGATGAGCCGCATGTCCTTGTCGAACACGCTGAGCCCGTGGCGGACCTGATCGAGCGCGGATTGCAGGAGGTCGCGGTTGTACTGCAGCGCCTCGGAGGCGTCGTCCAGCAGCTTGAGCGCGGAATGGCTGCCGGCATCGCCGCGGCGCAGGATCAGCGAGAGCACCAGCCGGGACGACGCCGCGCCGATCGCGCTGGCCAGCAGGTGCTCGGTGAAGCGCACGAGGTGGATGTCGGCTTCGGTGTGCGGCAAGAGCGGCGTGTTGCTGCTCTCGGCGTATTCCAGGAAGGACCGCTCGGCACGCTCTGCCCCGAGATAGCGCGCGACCGTTCGCTGCAGCTCACCCGCCGTGATCGAGGAGCGCCACATCCGCAGGGCAGGAGCGGCGGGCGGCCGCGGCAGCTGGTCGGGCACGAACAGATGCGCCTGTACGCGTTCGACCGGCTCCGGCTCTCTGAGCAGCGATCCCACGACGAACATCGTGATGTTGACAGCCATGCTCCACAGCACCCCGTGGGTGAGCGGCTGGAGCTGCAGGTAGAAGAGGGACTGCGGGGCGAGGAATCCGAGGCCGAACGGGCCCTCGGTCATGATCGAGCGCGGCAGCCAGCCGGCCTCGATGATCCACGGCAGCAGGAGCGTGTAGGCCCACACCGCGAAGCCGGAGAGGATACCGGCGATGGCGCCGCGAGCGGTGGCATTGCGCCACATGAGGCCGCCGAAGAACGCCGGCGCGAATTGGGCGATGGCGGCGAACGAGACCAGTCCGATGGAGACGAGACCGTGCGGCCGGCCGCGCTCGAGCAGGAGATAGAACAGATAGCCGAGGACAAGGATGGCGAAGATGGCCCCGCGGCGCACGGCGAGCAGCCGCCATGCCATGTCGAGCTGCCCCCTGGCCGCGTCGGAGCGCCCTCTCAGCAGCAGCGGCACGACCAGGCCGTTGCAGATCATGATGGCGAGCGCGACCGATTCGACGATGACCATGGCGGTCGCCGCGGAGAGGCCGCCCACGAAGGCCAGCAGGGTCACGGTGTCGGCGCCGGCGGCGAGCGGCAGGCCGAGCACGTACATGTCGGCGGAGAAGGAGCCCTTCGGGCAGCGTCATCAGGCCGGCTGCGGCGATCGGCACCACGAACAGGTTGATGAGCAGCAGATAGACGGGAAACAGCCAGGCGGCCCGGCGCACCTCGTTGTCGGAGTTGTTCTCCACCACCGTGACGTGGAACTGCCGCGGCAGCAGCACGATGCACACCATGCTGAGGAAGGTGACGGTGAGCCAGAAGCCGCCGTCGACGCCCGAGGCGAAGACGCGTTGGATCTCGGCGCTCTTGGCGGTGCGCTCGATGAACCCGCCGATGCCGCCGAAGACGGAGAAGATCACGAAGAAGCCGACCGTCAGGAAGGCCGCCAGCTTGACGAGCGACTCGGCAGCGACGGCCACAATCAGGCCTTCCTGGTGCTCGGTCGCGTCGATGTGGCGGGTGCCGAAGAGGACGGCGAAAGCCGCCATGATGAGCGCGACGATCAAAGCCGTGTCGGTCTGCAGATCGAACAGCCTGCAGCTGCGGCGCGCCCAGCAGCGTTGTCACCGAGAGGGCGACGGCTTTCAGCTGCAGGGCGATATACGGAAGCGTGCCGGCGACGGCGATGATCGTGACGATCGCGCCGACGGCCTGGCTCTTGCCGTAGCGCGCGGCCAGAAAGTCGGCGACCGAGGTGATGTTCTGGCTCTTGGCCACCCGCACGATGCGCAGGAGGAAGCGCCAGCCGAAGACGAACAGGAGAACCGGGCCCAGGTAGACGGCGAAGAAGTCGTAGCCGGTCGTGGCGGAGAAGCCGACGCTGCCGAAGAACGTCCAGGAGGTGCAGTAGACGGCCAGCGAGAGGGCGTAGACCACAGGTCTGCCGCCGCTGCCCTTGCGGGAGCGGAAGTTGCGGTCGGCGTACCAGGCGAGAGCGAACAGGCCGCTCACGTAGCCGAGCGCAAGCGCTATGACGGTCCAGCCCTCGATCATGGCTCCCCTGCCGCGGCGTGCGAAAGCGTCAATCGTTCAACGACTTGCACCGCCGGCGATGCTAGTGTGGGAGTTTGCCCCATGGCGGCTGCCGTGTCCAATACCGCGTGCTGCCGATTGCCATTCGCTAAGGTTCCGGCTTGCCGACGGAAATTAGCGGTGCGGGACATCTTCCAGCGAGAGAGGAGAGAGAGAGCGATGGGCATTCTGAACGAGTTCAAGGAATTCGCGCTCCGAGGCAACGTGGTCGACATGGCGGTTGGCATCATCATCGGCGGCGCGTTCGGCACCATCGTGCAGTCGCTCGTGAAGGACGTGATCATGCCGCCGATCGGCCTGCTGCTGGGGGGCGTCGACTTCTCGGACATCAGAATTCCCCTCCGGGCCGCGTCGGCCGGGGCGGAGGCGGTGACCATGAACATCGGTGCCTTCCTCAACAACGTCATCAGCTTTCTCATTGTCGCCTCGGCGGTGTTCATGCTGGTGAAGGCGATCAACGAGCTGCGCAAGCGCATGGAGACGCAGGCACCGAAGACGCCCCCGGCACCGCCGCAGAGCGAGGTGTATCTCAAGGAGATCCGCGATGCGTTGGTGAACAGGTAGCCCTCGAGCCTCGAGGACCGCGAGGGCCGCCGCAGCCCTGCATCACAGCTTCGGGCTCGCGGCCTTCGCACCGCCGCGCGGGGGAGCGCGGCCGGCGCATTACGAGCAGCTGCCGCCGCCGAGCACGCAGAACTTGGCGCAATGGGGGTGGCACAGCTTCACCGCGCCGGCGTGGAACATGCCCCCGTCGGCCCTGCCCGCCTCGGCCAGCGTCGATCCCATATCGAACTGCCGGTCGTACGGGATGAGCGTGCACGGGACCACGCTTGCCCGCGCCGCCCCCTTGCGCTTGAGCACCATGCGGCTCGACGCACACATCAAGTCGCCCGGGCTCTTGTGCAGGATGGCCCAGCAGCGCGTCGTGATCTCCGGCACGTCGTGGCTGCCGTCCATCTCCGGCAGCAGCATCAGCTGCGCCGGATCTGCCGCATCGATGCTCCAGCCGTGGCGGGAGACGAGGCGCGCGTAGCCGCGCCGTGCCTCCTCCTCGCCCTCGTCCCAGCACGTGCGGCCGGCAATGGCCGCTCTGAAACCGTTGCGGCAGAGCCAGTCGAGGCCGGCGACAGCCTTGGTCCAGGTCCGCGGTCCTCGTTCGGCTTCGTGCAGCGCCGCGCCGTGGTGATCGAGGCTCACGCGCAGCGTCAGCTGCCCGCCGAAGCGCCGGTTGAGGTCGATGAGCCCGGTCTTGATCTTGGGGCGCTGCATCGGCTGCATGGCATTGGTCAGCACCAACACCTCGAAGCCACGCGTCAGCGCGTCCTCCACGAGGCCCAACATCTGCGGGTTCATGAACGGCTCACCACCCGTGAAGCCGATCTCGCGGGTACCCAGGCCCAGGTCCCGGATCTCGTCGTAGAAGGCGCTGGCTTCGTCCCGGGTGATGTAGGCGAGCCGGTCGTTGTCGAGGCTCGATTCGATGTAGCAGTTCTGGCAGGTGATGTTGCAAAGCGTGCCGGTGTTGATCCACAGCGTCTCGAGCCGCTCCAGAGCAACTGTTGCGCGGCGCTCGTGTGCAGCAGTCCAGTCCGGATGCTCGAACTTCTGCAGCGTCTGTTCCGGCGGCAGGCTCACGTCCAGGCTCACTTGGCCTCGCCCGATGTCATCGTGCGCATAGGTGCAGCTCGGGGACCCCCCAACCCGAGGCTGGTAGCACAGCCACCAGCTGCGAACGTACTCAAATCGAGTTTTTCGCGACAGCGCTGGCTTGCTGCCGGATTGCATCCGGGCCGTCCGGCTATTGAGCCGCTGCGCTCGCCCCGCTTGCAGCCGGGGCCAAAGTGGCGGGAGCCCTCGGGTGCATGCCGTTGCGTGCGGCCACGCTCGCTCTCTCGAGCATCCCCTCCTTGATGAAACGACGCACCAGGACGATCTTGCCGGCCTCGTCGAGCCCTCCGGGCAGATCGGAGACCGAGAATGGCTCCCCGCTCAACGCGAGCTGCACCGCCTCGCGTGTGAACGAGGGCAGGGTGATCTGAGTCGATCCGAACAGTATGACAAGCTTGTCGCCCTCCTCGTGCAGCAGGTGAACGAGATGGGGTCTGGCAACGAGCCGGCTGTCGGCCGCGACTTGCGGGGCACTGTCCAGCTCCTGCAGGCACCCCTGGAAAGCAGGCCGGCGCGAGGTCACGAAGCTTTCCGTGAACCGCTCGAGGATCGGGGCGAGCCTGGCGTTGCGCGCGAACGTCTCGACCAGAGCGGCGAACGTCGCCTCCGCTTGGCGCATGTCGAAGCCCGGATTGGCGAAGCCGATCGGCAGATGGGAGCGAAAGGCAGGGGACGCCAGGCACGCCTCCGAGATCGCCTCGATCATGACATCGGCCCAGGTCCGGCCCATCAGGCCCAGCGTGATGTGCAGCGATACCTCGTCGGTCGAGCGCGCCGCGTGGAGGACCCCGCGCGGACAATAGAGCACATCGCCCGCATTGATCGTCAGCTCCTCCGTCACGGGGCCCGGGATGTGCGTCTCGGGCTCGAAACCCTGCCCCTGCAGGGGCAGCACGACCCCTGTCGTCTCACCGTTCTCATAGAGGGTCCAGTGCTTCGATCCGGCCACCTGCAGGGCGAACACGTCGTGGGTGTCGTAGTGGGTCTTGAAGCCCTGCGCGTTGCGCGGGGAGAGATAGATGTTGGTCTGGAAGTGGCTGCTGAAGGTCCGCTCCACGGAGCGGCAGAGAGCGGCAAGCTCCGGGATGCGGTCGTGCAGCTGGCTCAGCGATAGGGTGGAGCCGGAGTCGAACAACTGGTAGGCGCGCGGAAGGTCGAGCCGTCCGCCGGCGTCGGGAAAGGAGTAGTCCTCGGGCTTCAACTCGCGCGCTGCGTCGACCAGGAACACGTCGGGATGGACGGGCACCGTGCCGGCGAGGTAGCGGTCGATGGCCTCGACGCTGAGCAGCGAGGCGAACTTCTCCGGGTGCTTCCCCCGGATCAGCAGCGGCTTGCGCTCGTAGTACTCCTTGAAGAAGGTCTCGGGCGTAATGGGATCAATCAGCCATTCGAAAGACAACATAATCCTTCCCCTCTCGCGGGACCTGGACCAACCCGCCAGTCGATTGCCACCGGGGCGGCCGCGCCTGGTGGCTTTCCCTCGCGCCCGTGGGCCCTCGCGCTGAGGCAGGCAATTGCCGAAAAAAGCGCCACGAGCGCGTGGCGACCGTAACAGTGGGAGGCAGGAAGTCAAGTACGCCCACCGGCGGTTCGGCACTACGAAAGCCTTGATGTAGCGGTGATTTCCTGCATTGCTCCGTGCGCACGCTAGACCTGCGGACGCAGAGCAGGCTCCGCTGGTGGAGCGATATCGGCAGCTACCCTTGGCGCGCGTTCTTGGCGCGGTCCCTGATTGGCTGGGCGTACTGCAGATCGAGGTCCCAGGGAAAGTTGATCCAGGTGTCCTGCGAGACCTCGGTCACGAAGGTATCGCACAGCGGAGCGCCAAGCGGCTTGGCGTACACGGTGGCAAAATGCGCGCCGGGCAGCATCTCGCGCACGGTCTTCGCGGTCTTGCCGGTGTCGGTGAGGTCGTCGATGATGAGGACACCCTCGCCGCTGCCGTTGCCGATGGCCTTGATCGCCGGCGCGATCGTCTTCAGCACCTCGATCTCGCCCGGGCTCTGCTGCTGAGGACCCTGATAGCTGGTCACGCAGACGGTCTCGACGAGGCGCACGTCGAGCTCGCGGGCGACGATTGCCGCCGGCACCAGTCCGCCCCTGGTGATGCAGACGATCGCTGCGAACGGCCCCTTGTCGGCGAGGCGCCAGGCGAGCGCGCGCGCGTCACGGTGGAACTGGTCCCAGGAGACGGGGAAGGACTTGGTGTATCCGGGCTGGGACATGCACGGTCTCCTCGTTCTGCCGACGCTGCGTCAGGCATGGCTGCTTTCCCAGCCGCAAGTCAATCCAGGGGGAATGCGCGCCATCCTGCCGGATACGCAGGCAACTCCCTGCCTGCAATACGGGCGAATCGTTGTGGTCGACAAAAAGCACTTTCCCAATAGGCATCGGGCGCCGATAAACTATTGCCGCCGCGATCACGAGGGCCTGGTTGCAATGTCGCAGGGCCCTCGGGACTCGCCGGATTTAGCGCTTTTCGGGGCATCAAGGGAGATCGATGCAATGACCAGCCATTCGGGCCCGCGCCATCTGGCGTTCAATGTGCGCCACCAGGGGCGACCGAGTGGACCTGGGCGGCTGCGGCGGCGTGCGGGCTCGCCATCGTGTGGCTCTCGACCCTGGGGCCGGCGCAGGCCGGCGGGTCGGGGAGCAAGCGGGCGGAGGCAGCGTTGGCGACGCCGCCGACATTTCAGCAGGTGGAGGAGATCGTCATCGGCCGCTGCAGCATGTGCCATGCGGCGGAGCCGGTATGGCTCGGCATCGCGCGGGCGCCGAGGGGCGTGAAGCTCGACACGCCGGAGCGGATTGCGGCGCACGCCCGGGAGATCGTCGTCAGCGCCGCGTGGAGCAGCGCCATGCCGCCGTCCAACGTCACGGCGATGACGGAGGAGGAGCGCGCCACGCTTGCGGCTTGGTGGCGTTCGGAGCGTGCCACGCGTTAGATACGGCCGCGACCTGATTCCCCTCCCCATCATGCCGAAGGCATGTCTTCGACATGACGCGGGGAGGGGTCAGGGGTGGGGGGAACCCCGACGTTTCATTCCGCCGCGGGGCGGCGCACGGCGCCGTCGGCGGTGACCTCCTGGATCGTCTGGAAGCCTTCGAACTCGGGGTGGCCCAGCGTGGTGGGCTTGCTGCCGCCGGCCCTGGCGTGCGCCTTGCGAAAGGCCTCCGACTTGGTCCAACCCTCGAAGTCGGCGTAGGAGGCCCACATGGTGTGCGAGGCGTAAAGCACGTGGTCCTCGCGCTCCGGCCCCTTGAGCAGATGGAAGGCCAGGAAGCCCGGTACCTCGTGCAGATGGCTCTCGCGGTTGAGCCAGGCGTTCTCGAACTCCGCCGTGGCGTCCTTCAGGACCTTGAACCGGTTCATGGCAATGAACATGCGTGTCTCCAGGGATCAGGGATTGGGCTTCAGGAGCCACTACCACGTTCCGCGCGGCTCTGAGACCTCTCAATGCCACCGCTGAAACCAAATCCCCGATCCCTGATCCCTGGATTTGCCGAATCCCCGCTGGCGGGCCATCTAATGTTGGCGCTCGCTGGGCAGTGTGCCCGCCCGGGGGGGCGCCGCGAGATGAAGGTGGACGCGAGATGAGCGACGCTGCCACGACCGACGCAGTTGCCGAAAGGGCGCGCACTCTGGCGCCGCTGGTGTGGCTCGTCGGCAAGGTGCAGAGCGGCAAGACCTCCATCATCCGTACCCTCACGGGGGCAAGCGACGCCGAGATCGGCGCCGGCTTTCGCGCCTGCACCCGGACCGCGCGCATCTTCGACTTTCCCGCCGAGGCGCCGATCATCCGCTTCCTCGACACCCGCGGCCTGGGCGAGGCGGCCTACGATCCGGCGGAGGACATCGCCTTCTGCGAGGATCGTGCGCACCTGATCCTCGCCGTCGCCAAGGCGCTCGATGCCGAGCAGGGCGCGGTGGTCGAGGCGGTGCGCGCCGCGCGCCGGCGGCACCCGGATTGGCCCGTGGTCGTGGCCCAGACCTGCCTGCACGAGGGATACGCGCGAGGCCAGGGCCACATCCTGCCCTATCCGTACTCGGATGGCGCCGCCGGCGAGGCAGTGCCGGAGACAGTACCCGAGACGCTGGCGCGGGCGCTGGCGCACCAGCGGTCCCTGTTCGGAAACATTCCAGGCCGCGCGGCGCCGACCTTCGCGGCCATCGACTTCACCCAGCCGGGCGATGGCCTCGACCCTGTCGATTATGGACGCGAGGAGCTGATCGCGGCGCTCGTGGCGGCAGCTCCGGCGGCAGTCAAGGTTGCTTTGAGGGAGCTACCGGGCGCAGGGGCCCAGGCCGACAAGCGCTCGGTCAATGCGCACATCCTGGGGTATGCCCTGGCCGCCGGCGCCAGCGACGCCATTCCCGTGGCCGGCGTGGTGACGGTGCCGGTGCTGCAGGCTGCGATGCTGCGCCAGGTGGCGCAGCTGCACGGCATGCCCTGGGACCGCCGCGGCTACACCGAGTTCCTCGCCGCTCTCGGCGCAGGCACGCTGCTGCGGACCGCCTCCACGTTCGGCATCAGGCAGCTCGTGAAGCTGGTTCCCGTCTACGGCCAGACCGTCGGCGCGGCCACCGCCGCGGCGTCGAGCTTCGCGGCGACCTATGCCATCGGCAAGGCCGCGAGCTACTACCTGACGCAGCGCCAGCGCGGCCGGCATGCCGAGGACGTGGCCGCGGTCTATCGCGAGGCGTTGCGCGGCGCGTTCGGCATGGCCGGGGAGCGCGCGCGAGAGGCGCCTCGAGCGAGGGGACAGCCGTGAGCGAACCGGGCAAGGCGAAACCGGTCCGCAAGAAGCCGGCGAGCGTGCTGCACATGATGCTGCTCGCCGCGGCGCTGCTGATCCCGGCGGCGAGCCTCATCCCGTTCGGAGGGTTGTGGCTGTGGCAGCACGGCCTGATAATCTACTGGGCCCTGGCGAGCTGCCTCGTCGTCGGTGGCGGCTACCTTCTCTTGGGGCGTCTGCTCGCCCGTGCGGCGCGTGCCGAGGGAGCGCAGCCCGGCGAGATGGCCGAGCATGCCGGCGATCAGAGCTGGACGCCGCGCCAGGAGGAGGCCTGGCAGGATGTCGTGGCGCTGGCATCCGCCGTGGACCCGCAGCGCCTGTCGAGCCGCGATGAGGCCCAGGGCCTGGCATTGGAGACCATCGAGCTGGTCGCCCGGCGCCTGCATCCGGAGCGCAGCGACCCGCTCCTGCAGTTCACGGTGCCGGAGGCGCTGGCGGTGATCGAGCGCGCCAGCAGCGGCATGCGCTCCTTCGTGGTGCGCAACTTTCCGTTCGGCGACCGCATCACGGTGGCGCAGCTGATGTGGCTCTACCGCTGGCGCGGCGCGCTGCAGTACGCCGAGAAGGGCTTCGACCTGTGGCGCATCGTGCGGCTCCTGAACCCGCTGTCGGCCGCGACCCAGGAGGTGCGCGAGCGCCTGACGCGGCAGGTGCTCGATGTGGGCCGCCAGCACGTGGCGCAGCGCCTCGCCGACGCCTTCGTCAGGGAGGTCGGCCGTGCCGCCATCGACCTCTACGGCGGCAACCTGCGGGTCGAGGCCGAGGCGCTGGGCGCGCATGTCACCGCCGCCTCGCGCAGGGATCTCGCCGCCGCCGAGGCGAGGGAGGCCGAGCCGCTGCGCATCCTGGTGGCGGGGCAGACCGGCGCCGGCAAGTCGAGCCTCGTCAATGCGCTCGCCAACGCGGTGGAGGCCCAGGTCGACGCCCTGCCGGCCACCCAGAGCTTCACGGGCTACAAGCTCACTCACGAGGGCCTGCCGGCGGCGCTGCTGGTGGACAGCCCGGGCGTCGCGGGTGTCGCGGAGTTTCCGGCTTTGATCCGCAACGCCGCCAACGTCGACATGGTGCTGTGGGTGTGCTCCGCCAGCCGGGCTGCGCGCGAGATCGACCGGCAGGCGCTCGCCGCGATCCGCGAGCATTTCGCCGGCGAGCCCAACCGGCGCCGCCCGCCCATGCTGCTGGTGCTGACCCACATCGATGCTCTGCGCCCTTTCGACGAGTGGGACCCGCCCTACGACCTGGCGCAAGCCTCGCGCGCCAAGGCGCAGGCGATCCTGGGCGCCATGGAGGCCGCCGGGGCGGAGCTCGGCTTCGAGGCCGCGGAGATCGTGCCGGTGCGCGTCGACGCTGCGGCGGCGCCCTACAACATCGACGCGCTGTGGGCCAGGATCATGGAGCTGGTGCCCGACGCGCAGCGCGCCCGCCTGCTGCGCACGCTGAGCGACCTCAGGAGCGCGCCGGCGTGGTCGACGCTGTGGTCGCAGGCGGCCAACGCCGGCCGCGTCATCAAGGACACCTTTCATCAAGCGCACTCCTGAGTCCTAGCGGGGTAGCGGGGTCGGACCCCTCGCCTCGGAGCTCGAGTTGAAACTCCGACGTCGGAGGCGAGGGGTCCGACCCCGTCACGCCGAGGGGTCTGACCCCGTCAGGCGCGAGAGCTTGAACAGGCCGGTGTCGTGCGGTGTCGCCCCGTGCATGGCGAGGTCGGCGAGGATCGCGCCGATGCCGGAGCAGAACTTGTAGCCGTGGCCGGAGAAGCCGGCGGCGACGGCGACGTTGCGGTGCTCGGGCAGGGTGTCGAGGATGAACTGCCCGTCCGGCGAGTTCACGAACATGCAGGTCTTGAAGGCCACCCCTGTGCCCATCGGCGTGGCGAGGTAGCGGCCGATCCAGGTGAGCACGGCCTCGTCCGCGGCGGTGATGCGCCGGTCGATGGCGTCGGGGTCGACATCCTCCTCGCGATGGCGGAACTTGCCGACCTTGAAGCCCTCGCCGGCGGCCCGCTCGGGAAAGCCGTAGAAGTTGCCCCGCTCCGGGCAGTCGAGGATGAAGACGGGGAAGGACTGCGGCGCGAACGGCGCCCCGTCGGTCTTGAACCAGCCCACGACCTGACGCTGCGGGACCGCCAGGGCCTCGAATTGGCCGAGCAGCTTGGAGGTCCATGCGCCGGCGGCGAGGACGAGGGAGCCCGCCTCGTAGCGGCTCGCCGCCGTCTCGACCTCGACGTGGTCGCCGGCGGCCTTCCACCGCAGCACGGGCTCGTTCTCGTGCACCTCGGCGCCGAGCCTGCGGGCCAGGGTGGCGTGCGCAACGATGGCCCGGTCCGCGGGGAGGAAGCCGGCCTCGGGCTGCCAGACGGCCTCGAACTCGGGCGGCAGGCGCCAGGCCGGATGGCGCCGCTGCACCTCGCTCGCGCCGAGCACCGCGTGGGTCAAGCCGTGCAGCCGGCACGCCTCCTTGGCGCCTTTGACGACGCGGCCGGTCGGCAGGCCGATGTCGAGGCCGCCGGTCACCGTGAGCAGGCGCTCGCCGAAATCGCGCTCCAGCGCCTGCCAGCGGGTGAAGGAGAGGCGCATCAGAGGCACGTAGCTCGGATGCTCGAAATAGGCGAAGCGGAAGATGCGGGTGGCGCCGGCCGAGGAGCCCAGCTCGTGCGGGATCGTGAGCTGCTCGAGCCCGAGCACGCGCCGGCCGCGCCTGGCGAGCTCGTAGATCGCCGCCGAGCCCATGCCGCCGGCGCCGATGACGATGTGATCGAAGGTGTGGCTGCTCATGGCGGGATTGTCGGGCGCTGAGGGGGCGCCGTCAAATCGGCGGTGCCGGCGTGCCGCTGGTGGCGGCCACACAGCGGTCGGGTGTCCTGAACAACACGAGTGGAGCGAATCACGTTATGGGTTCGAGGCACAGAGCGGTTGCGCTCTGACAATAAGGGCCTGGTGCTTCTGCACAGAGGACTGGGCCCAGATCCCGTCACTGGGCCCTCGGTCTTGTCCCTACGGACCGAGGGCCTTTTTCGTTGCAGAGGCGCATGCGGGATTGGCGCTGCGGCGCGGTTTTGCGGCTCGCCGGGGCGCGGGCTACCCAGCTACCTGAGAGTCTATGAGGTGCCCTGGAATTGCTTCCTGGGCAGCGGGAGAGCCATCCACCGCGGCCGTGGTCTCCAGCAGGTCCGACTGTGGATACAAGACGGTGGAGCTACCCGGCGGCCAGGGCGCGCAGGCCCTCGCGGTAGGTGGGGTAGAGCAGATCGACGCCCAGCTCGCGGCGGATGCGGGTGTTGCGCACGCGCTTGCATTCGGCCCAGAAGCTCGCCGCCATGCCGCTGAGGCCGGCCTGCTCGAAGGCAATGGGCGGCGGCGGCGGCAGCCCCAGCAGCTCGGCGGCGTAGGCCACCACGTCCTCGGGCGGGGCCGGCTCGTCGTCGCTGACGTTGAACAGGCGCTGCCCCGTGTCCTTGTCGATGGCGGCCGCCAGCACCCGCGCGACATCGTCGACATGGATGCGGTTGAAGACCTGACCGGGCCTGACGATGCAGCGGGCGGTGCCGGTCCTGAGGCTGTCGATGACGCTGCGCTCGGGCCCGTAGATGCCGGCGAGCCTGAAGACCTCCACACGCCGCCCGGTCTCGCCGGCGAAGGCGAGCCAGGCCTGCTCGGCCTCCAGGCGCAGCAGGCTGCGCTCCAGGGCCGGGGCCGTTGGGCTCTCCTCGTCGACCCACGCGCCCTTCTGGTCGCCGTAGACGCCGACCGTCGAGAGATAGCCGATCCAGGCGAGGTCGGAGAGACCGGCGATCTCCTCGGCGTAATGGCGCAGCACCACGTCGCCCTCCAGATCCGGCGGGATGCTGACGAGGAGATGCGTGCTGCCGCGCAGGAGTTCCCGGACCTCGGAGCACGGCGCGTCGCCCTTGTAGGCGGCGAGTGCCACGCCTGGCTCGGGGGCGGCCGGCGGGCTCCGCCTGGTGCCGGCGACGCTCAGATTGCGCGGGCTGAGGCGCCGCGCGAGGCTCTCCGCCGAGTAGCCGTAGCCGAAGCAGAAGAGCCGCATCAGGCCCCCTCCACGCCCCATTCGGCCCGCACGGCCGGGTCTGTTTCACGTGAAGCAGCGAGGCCTTTGGCGATGGCGAAGGTCTCGGCGTCGGCGAGTTGCGCCAGCGCCCAGACGGCCATGGCGCGGACCAGCGGCGAGGCGTCCGCGAGGAGACGCCGCGCGGCCGGGACGAGGCCGGCGTCGCCGGAGTTGCCGGCGGCGATCAGCGCGTTGCGCAGCACGCGGTCGCGCCCGGTGCGCTTCACCGGCGTGCCGGCGAAGCGCTTGCGGAAGGCGGCATCGTCGAGCGCCAGCAGCTCGGCGAGCGGGGGCGAATGCAACGCCTCGCGCACCTGCAGCCGGGCGTCGTGCGCGGCGGCGGCGAACTTGTTCCAGGGGCACACGGCGAGGCAGTCGTCGCAGCCGAACACGCGGTTGCCGATCGCCTTGCGGAACTCGGTCGCGATGTGCCCCTTGTGCTCGATGGTGAGGTAGGCGATGCAGCGCCGCGCATCGAGCTGATAGGGCGCCGGGAACGCGGCGGTGGGGCAGACCTCGAGGCAGCGGCTGCAGCTGCCGCAGTGGTCCTCCGCCGGCGCATCGGGCTCGAGGGCGGCCGAGGTCAGGATCGCGCCGAGGAACAGCCACGAGCCGTGCTCGCGCGAGACGAGGTTGGTGTGCTTGCCCTGCCAGCCGAGGCCCGCCGCCTCGCCCAGCGGCTTCTCCATCAGCGGCGCGGTGTCGACGAACACCTTCACCTCCGCGCCGCTTTGGCGCGCCAGAGCGCCGGCGACGCGCTCGAGGCCCGCTTTCACCACGGCGTGGTAGTCGCTGCACTGCGCGTAGCAGGAGATGGCGCCGCGGTCCGGTTGCGCCAGCACCGCCAGCGGATCGCGCTCGGGCGCGTAGTTGAGCCCGAGCATAACTATGGAGCGGGTCTCGGGCCACATGCCCAGCGGATGGCCGCGCCGCTCGGCCGTCGTGGCCATCCAGGCCATGTCGCCGTGGCGCCCCTCGCGCAGGAAATGGCCGAGCCGGTCGGCGACGGCCGGGGCGATCGCCTCCGGCGTGGTGATGCGGGCAACCGCAAACCCGGCGGCCTGCGCCTCGTCCTGCACCAGCTGCTTCAGGCTTGCGGTCATGGGAGTGCATGGACTCAGATGAGCGTCGGGATTGGCACCAACGCCGGTTCGGTGTCATCCCGGCACTCGTTGCCGGATCCAGCGCAAGACAAGCGCCGGAGCAAGCGGTTGGCTGGATGCCGGGGACAAGCCCCGGCATGACAGCTCAGGATAACGGTGCAGGTCAGCCACAACCAGCAGGGAATTAAGCCACAAGCTTGGCGTGTGCTTGAGAGCGCCGGCTTGCAGGCGTACTGGAGGAGGCTCATCATCGAGCTGCGGTCTGCCCGAAGCACGAGGGAATGCCAATGCAGACTTGGCAGGCGATCCTGCTCGGGTTCATCGAAGGCCTGACCGAGTTCCTTCCCGTCTCCTCCACGGGGCACCTGCTGCTCCTCCAGAATCTCCTCGGCATCTCCTCGCCCGGGCAGACCTTCGTGGTGCTGATCCAGCTCGGCGCCATTCTGGCGATCCTCACCGTCTACGCCGCCAAGCTCCTGCGCCTGCTCTTCGACCTGCCGCGCGATGCGCGCACCCGCTGGTTCGTGCTGGCAGTCCTCGTTGCCTTTCTCCCGGCGGCGGTGATCGGCGCGGCGGCGCACCGCTACATCAAGGCCGTGCTGTTCGAATCGCCCTGGCTCATCTGCACCACGCTGGTCGTCGGCGGCGTCGTCCTGCTCATCGTCGACAAGCTCAAGCTGCAGCCGCGCTATCACGATGCCATGGATTATCCCGTCCCGGTCGCCTTCGCCGTCGGGCTGTGCCAGGCCGCGGCGATGATTCCTGGCGTGTCGCGCTCGGGCGCCACCATCGTCGGGGCCCTCCTCCTGGGCGCCGACAAGCGCTCGGCCACGGAGTTTTCCTTCTTCCTCGCCATGCCGACCATGATCGGGGCCTTCGCCTACGACCTCTACAAGAACTACGAGATCCTGGGGCTCGACGACGTGACGAGCATTGCCATCGGGTTCGTGGTGTCCTTCATCACCGGGGTCGTGGTGGTACGCTATCTGCTCGACTTCGTCAGCCGGCACGGCTTCGCGCCGTTTGGCTGGTGGCGCATCCTCGTCGGCGGAATGGGGCTGGGCGCGCTCGGCGCCCTCGCCGTGCTCGGCTGAGGCCGCCGCTAGGCCGCCTGCACCGTGGATGGCTCGGTCAGGATGGCATGGAGCGTGGCGCGGTCGTGCGAGGAGCGGAGCCTCTCGACCATCTGCGGCTCCCGCGCCAGGCGCGAGATGCGGGCGAGCGCCTTGAGGTGATCGGCGCCGGCGTCCTCGGGCGCCAGCAGCACGAAGATGAGATCGACAGGTTCCTCGTCGGGCGCCTCGAAGTCCACGGGCTGCTCGAGTCGCGCGAATACGCTGACGATCCGCTCCAGCCCCGCAAGCCGGCCATGTGGTATGGCGATGCCGCGCCCCATCGCCGTGGAGCCCACCCGCTCGCGCTGTAGCAGCGCCTCGAGGATGTCGCGGCCCTCCAGGTCCGTCAGGGCCGCGGCCTTCTCCGCCAAATCCTGGAGCACCTGCTTCTTGGTCTTGGCCGCAAGCTTTGGGATGATTGCGTCCAGCGTGATCAAGTCGCCGAGTTCCATCTGGCCTTCTCTGTCTCCTGCGTTGCGTTTAGGACCCCAGACGCGCGGAAGTGCCATCTCGTGCCCGCACCAACGCACCAGTCCGGCCGGGGCAGGTCCCGGCGCGGGGTCGCAGGCAATCTCAACCGCAAGCCCCCGGGCGCGATACCGAGGAAGCTGCACGCCCTGTCAGACCCTCGACTGGCCGATTTCCCGGCACCCGGTCCGCCCGATTGGATGCACGCTGCATCTGGCGCGGGCCCCCCTTCGCCCGGAGAGACGAGCCGCTTGCCGGCCCCTGGGGACTGTTCCCATCATTTGGGGCGCTCGCAAGGCGGGGCGGAACCTAGATCAGCAACCCTGCGGTGTCAAATCGGCCGCGCACGCCATTAGTGGTCGTTTGCAGCGCGGCTATTGCAGCGCACCCATCGCGCGTGGCGCAATTCCTGCCCAGCCAGGATTGTCAAGCTGGCGCAGCGCTGTAAAAGGCGCGGACCGTCGGAGGCGCAGACCACGGAGGGGCCGTGCCGTGCGTTTCGCGAGGCCCAGCGCGGGCGCAGGGCCCCAAACCGCATCTGCAAGTCGTCCGCCTACCGAGAAGCTGGGTCGCGCGCCACGCAGACCACCGGGGCCCGCGAGCAGCAACGATGCGCAGCTTTACCTGTTGAAGGTGGCGGGGTGGTCGCCTAGTGTGCGCCCCGCAGCCGTCAATCCTGAAATCGGCGCCACGCAGATGCGGCCTTCGAGACGCAAGCCCGACGAGCTACGCCCGGTCTCTGTCGACCGGCGCGTATCCATGCATGCGGAGGGCTCCTGCCTCATCAAGTTCGGCAATACCCATGTGCTGTGCACGGCCACGGTGGAGGACCGGCTGCCGCCCTGGCTCAAAGGGCAGGGACGCGGCTGGATCACGGCCGAGTACGGCATGCTGCCGCGGGCGACGACGCAGCGGACGCGGCGCGAGGCAAGCGTCGGCCACCCCTCGGGGCGCACGCAGGAGATCCAGCGCCTGATCGGCCGCTCGCTGCGGGCGGTCGTGGATCTGCCCAAGCTCGGCGAGCGGCAGATCTCGATCGACTGCGATGTGCTGCAGGCGGACGGGGGCACGCGCACGGCGGCCATCACCGGCGCCTGGGTGGCGCTGCACGACTGCATCAAGTGGATGTGCAGCCGCGACATGGTCAAGGACGGCGTGCTGCGCGACCATGTGGCTGCCGTCTCCTGCGGGCTCTACAAGGGCATGCCCGTGCTCGACCTCGACTATCCCGAGGATTCGGAGGCCGATGCCGACGCCAATTTCGTGATGACCGGATCGGGCGGCATCGTCGAGGTGCAGGGCACCGCGGAAACTACACCCTTCTCGCAGGAATCGTTCGACCAGCTGATGGCGCTGGCTAGAAAGGGCGTCGGCGAGCTGATCTCGCTGCAGAAGCTGACGGTGACGTGACGCTGCGCGCCCGGTGTGCGGGTGCGCATTGCTTCGGAGCCTTGCCATGACCCCGGCGGGCATCCTTGAGACCGTGCTCTACGCGCAGGACCTGGGCGCGGCCGAGGCCTTCTATCGCGACGTGCTGGGCTTGGAGCCATTTGCCAACGTCGCCGGCCGGCACCTGTTCTACCGCTGCGGCGGCCAGGTGCTGCTGATCTTCAACCCGGAGGCCACGGAGGTGGGGCCGGCGCCCGATGCGCTCCCCGTGCCGCCGCACGGCGCACGCGGGCCGGGGCACGTCTGCTTCCGCGCCACGGCGGCCGAGATCGACGCCTGGGTCGGCCGGCTGCGGCGCATGGGCGTCGCGGTCGAGGCCGACTTCGAATGGCCGAGGGGCGGCCGGTCGATCTACTTCCGCGATCCCGCCGGCAACTGCCTGGAGTTCGCCGAGCCGCGCATCTGGGGCCTCGGGTAGGACGCTGGCGCGCCGGTGGAGGCCTGCGGCGCGCGACTCCCTCTCCCCGCCGCCCTCGGCCATCCGCGGATGTGTGCTGGCCACAACGACCCGAGGGCGACGGGGCGAGGGCTGGGGTGAGGGGCTGCGAAGGGCGGTGCCCTGTCAGCGCGGGGCCGCGATGAATCGTAAAGGCGGCAGCGTGATCGGAGGCTCCCCGCGGAGGGGTTTCCTCATGTGGCTGCCCCTCACCCTAACCTTCTCCTCATCGATGCACCAGCTGCTGCATCTTTCTGAACGGTGTTCTCAGTCTCCAGATGCGAGTGCTTGTGGTGCATGCCGGAGCACTGCCGCGCGCGCATCCCGGAATCAGCCTGTGGATTGTGCAGGCGCTCTTTCGCGGCGCCAGGGGCGGGTGTATAAGCCGCGCCCACTCGCTTTGGCTCCTGCGCCTCCAGCAGTCGGAAACCTGCCTACATGGCACCATCAAGGGCCGCGGCGTCTAACGCCGAAAGCGGGCGCGGTACTCCGGACAAGCATTTCTGGGCGCTGACGCTGGGCTCCATCGGCGTCGTCTACGGCGACATCGGCACCTCGCCGCTCTACGCCCTGAAAGAGGCCGTGCAGGCCGCCACCCAGCGGGGAGCGGGAGGCGAGGACGCGGTCCTGGGCATCCTCTCGCTGATGACCTGGACGCTGCTCCTCGTCGTCACCTTGAAGTACGTGCTGATCCTGCTCCACGCCGACAACAAGGGCGAGGGTGGCACTTTCGCCCTGATGGCGCTGGGACAGTCGGTAGCGAAGCGCAGCGCGCCGCTCATTCTGGCGCTGGGGGTAGCCGGCGCCGCCTTCTTCTACGGCGATGCCGTGATCACACCGGCCATCACGGTCCTGGGCGCCATGGAGGGCCTGAAGCTGGTCGCGCCGCAAGTGCCGCAGATCGAGTACGCGGTGCTGCCCGTCTCGATGTTCATCCTGGTAGCTCTCTTCGTCGTGCAGTCGCGTGGCACCGCGAAGATCGCGCAGTTCTTCGGGCCGGTGATGCTGGTCTGGTTCGCGGTGCTCTCCATCGGAGGGCTTGTGCACCTGATCGACGACCCGCGCGTGTTTCTGGCGCTCAACCCCTGGCTCGGCGTGAAGTTCGTCCTGACGTACGGCATCGTCGGCCTGGTCGTCATGGGCCTGGTCTTCCTGGTCGCCACGGGGGCGGAGGCCCTCTACGCCGACCTCGGGCATTTCGGACGCAGGCCGATCCGCGCCGCCTGGCTCGGTCTCGTGCTGCCGGCGCTCGCGCTCAACTATTTCGGCCAGGGCGCGCTGCTGCTGGCGGACCCGGAAGCCATCGAGAACCCCTTCTACCGCCTCTATCCGAGCTGGGCGCTGATCCCCATGGTGGTGCTGGCGACGGTGGCGGCCGTCATCGCCAGCCAGGCGGTGATTACCGGAGCCTTCTCCTTCACGCGCCAGGCGATCCAGCTCGGGCTGATCCCGAGGTTGCAGATCCGCCACACCTCGGAGAGCGTCGCCGGGCAGATCTATCTGCCGCGCGTCAACCAGATCCTGCTTGTCGCCGTGCTGCTGGTCACCTTGACCTTCCGCAGCGCGACCGACCTGGCGGCAGCCTACGGCCTGGCTGTGACCGCAACCATGGTGATCGACAGCCTGATGGCGTTTTTCGTGATCTGGCGCTGCTGGAACTGGCCGGTGTGGAAGGCGGCGGCCCTGATGCTGCCTCTGCTGCTGATCGAGCAGGTGTTCCTGTCCGCCAACCTGCTGAAAATCCCCGAGGGTGGCTGGCTGCCGCTGCTGGTCGGCGGCACCGTCGCTCTCTTGGTGTTCAGCTGGGTACGCGGAACCAGGAGCCTCGCCCGTGCCACCCGCAAGGACGAGGCGGACCTGCAATGGCTGACGCGCAAGCTCGACGCCAAGCCGCCGCATCGCGTGCCCGGAACCGCCGTGTTCCTCACCGCCGATCCCAACGCCGCGCCGACGGCGCTGTTGCACAACCTCAAGCACAACCGCGTGCTGCACGAGCGCAACATCATCCTCACCATCAAGACCGAGGACGTGCCGCGGGTGGCGCGCCACGAGCGCATCGAGATCGACCGGATCGCGGACACCTTCATCCGGGTGGTCGCACATTACGGCTTCATGGAGACCCCGAGCGTGCCGAAGATCATCGAGCACTGCCGGCGCAAGGACCTCAACATCGACATCGCCGCCACCTCCTTCTTCCTGTCGCGGCGCACGCTCAAGACCACCTTGAAGTCGGAGCTGCCGCGCTGGCAGGAGCGGCTGTTCATCTGGCTCGCAGGACGTGCTGAGGACGCCACCGAGTATTTCCGCATCCCGAGCGACCGGGTGGTGGAGGTGGGCACGCAGGTCATGGTCTGAGGACGGGAGGAGCGTGCGGCCGCTTTTCGCCTTCACACCGCTGTGAACGCTGGAGGCGGGAATTTCCGGCTAGGCTTCACCGTCTTGAGGATGGCGACGCAGATCGGCATTTCCAACAGATCGAGAGGAGAGCGCATGCTCGAGGGTAGCGCAAGGAAATGGCTCGTGGCCGCCGCCGCGGCCTTGGCGATTGTAGCTTTTACCCCGGAGGGGTCGTGGGCCGTCGGCGATCCCCCGCCCGACCCGCCGCAGGACAAGCCCAAACCCAAACCCAAGCCCAAGCAGAAGGGCAAGCAGGAGAGCAAGAAGAAGGAGAAGAGCAGCTCGCTTGATCAGGACCAGATCTACAGCCTGGGCTACTGGCAGGCGAAGAACGGCGCGCATGCCGCCGCCCTCGCCACCCTGCGGACGGCCGGCAAGCAGGACGATCCGCGCATCCAGACCATGATCGGCTTCACGCTGCGCAAGCTCGGCCGGGTCGACGAGGCCTTCCCCTATTACCTCAGGGCGCTGGCGACCCGACCCGAGGCGACGACCACGCGCCAGTACCTGGGCGAGGCCTACCTGCAGATCGGCGAGCCCGGCAAGGCGCGCGAGCAGCTCGCCGAGATCGCCAATCGCTGCGGCACGGCGTGCGAGGACTACACGGCCCTGGCGGAGGAGATCGCCAGGTACGAGCGCGCGCGCGGCTGACGGGGCCCGGCGCCGCACGCGCTCCGCACGTACGGTTGAGGAAGCGACGCGGCGGCTTCGGCCGGCCTCGTTCGCTTGTGGGCGGCGGCAACCCTTTGGAGCGTCAGTCCAGGCGGGGCGCCTTCGCGCTGGACAGGGTGTGCAGGAAGGCGATGAGGTCGTCCCGCTCCCGCGCGCTGAGCTGGAGCGTCCGGCTCATGTTGGGCGCGAGCGCGGGTCTGCGCACGAAGCCGCCGCTGTAGTGGGCGAGCACTGCGGTGAGCGTCGCCAGCGAGCCGTCGTGCATGTAGGGCGCCGTGTGAGCGAGCTCGCGCAGGCTGGGCGTCTTGAAGGCCCCGAGGCCCGGTGTGCCGCCGGGTACGGCGCCGCGGCCCGGGTCCTTGCCCGGCAGGCCGATGTCGTGGAACCGGTCGTCGGTGAAGCGCCAGCCGGCGTGGCAGAGCACGCACCCCGCCTTGCCGGTGAACAGGCGGAAGCCGCGGGCCTCGGCGGCGCTGAGCGCCCCCGCGTCGCCCTCGATCCAGGCATCGAACCTCGTTGGCGGCGAAACGAGCGAGCGCACATAGGCCGCCAGCGCTTTGGCAACCGTCTCGCGTGATACCGGCGGCTCGTCCCCGAAGACGGCGCGGAAGCGCTGGACGAGACCGGCATCTGCCTCGAGGCGGGCGAGGATGGCCGGCCAGTCTCCGCCCATCTCCTCCGGGCTCTCGATGGGGGCACGCACCTGGGCCTCGAGCGAAGGCGCGCGCCCGTCCCAGAAGTAGCTCCTGCTCCAGGCCAGGTTCCACAGCGAAGGCGTATTGCGCTGCAGGTCCCCGCCCGACACCGCACGCGCCTTGCGCCGCCCGTCGGTGAGTGCACGCCCGGGCTCGATGGCAGCTGGCGCAGGAGCGCTGGCCGCTGCCCGACAGACGCCGATCGGCAAACAGTCTGGCGCCGAGTGCGATCTTGTCGGGCGTCATGGGATTATCGGGTGGGGCTGGCGGCGGTCCTGCCGGCCGCTGGAAGAACGACCGCCACGGTGCCGCGGTATCCGCGGTCTGTGCCTCCGCAACCAAAGAGGCGACGCCCATTGCCGCCAGGCCGAGGCAGGCGCGCAGCCGGGCACCGGGCGATCTGCGTCGAGTGTGGATCCCTGGCGTGGTGAGCCTCATTTCGCGCGCGCTGCCCGCTGGAGCCCGTCCGCACATCGTTCAGCCGCTACTTCTGCCCATACCGCACGGTTTTTTGGCAACCTGAACAACTAGAGCGCATCCGCGCCTATGATTGGATCAGAGATTGCCCCGGTCGGCTGTCGTCAGCGCGAAGATATGCCTGTCTTGCGGGCTTCCAAGCAACGTCCGCGTGGCTGGCATGGCGGTTGCTCTAGCTCCCTTGCGAAGTCTGCCCGTCGCCGCACCGGTCCCGGTGGCGGCCCCTGGTCAATTTACAGAGTTGGGAAGCCATGAGTCTGCAAGATCCCTTCGACGCCGATCGTCCCTTGCAAAGGGGTGGCTGCAGCTGCGGGGCGCACACAAGCCAGGCTGAGCACGACGAGGTCGCCGCGGGATCGAGCGAGCAGGGCCTCGCGCGCGTCGTGGAGTCGGCCGTTGTGCGCGCGCTCTTTCCCGAGGATTACGCCCGCCGCGTCTTCCTGCGGGCCGTCGGTGCCTCCACGGCCCTCGCCGCCATCTCCCAGTTCTTCCCGCTCGGCACCGCCGTCGAGGCGTTCGCCCAGGGCGCGGCGCCGGAGAAGAAGGACTTGAAGGTCGGTTTCATCCCGATCACCTGCGCCACGCCCATCATCATGGCGCACCCGATGGGCTTCTACACCAAGCACGGCCTCAACGTTGAGGTGGTCAAGACCGCCGGCTGGGCCGTGATCCGCGACAAGACGCTGAACAAGGAATACGACGCCGCCCACATGCTCTCGCCGATGCCGCTCGCCATCACGCTGGGCGCCGGCTCCAACGCGATCCCCTACACCATGCCGGCGGTGGAGAACATCAACGGCCAGGCCATCACGCTCGCCCTAAAGCACAGGGACAGGCGCGACCCGAAGTCGTGGAAGGGCATGAAGTTCGCGGTGCCGTTCGACTACTCGATGCACAACTACCTCTTGCGCTACTACGTCGCCGAGCACGGCATCGATCCCGACCAGGACATCCAGATCCGCGCCGTCCCGCCGCCCGAGATGGTCGCCAACCTGCGCGCCGACAACATCGACGGGTTCCTCGGCCCCGACCCCTTCAACCAGCGCGCCGTCTACGACGGCGTCGGCTTCATACACCTGCTTTCAAAGGAGCTGTGGGAGGGACACCCCTGCTGCGCGCTCGCCGCGTCGAGGGAGTTCGTCACCACCATGCCGAACACCTACGCGGCGCTGCTGAAGGCCATCATCGACGCCACCGCCTTCGCCACCCGGCTCGAGAACCGCAAGCAGATCGCAGCGGCCATTGCGCCCGCCAACTACCTCAACCAGCCGGTGACGGTGCTGGAGCAGATCCTCACCGGCACCTACGCCGACGGTCTCGGCACCATCAAGACCGACCCGAAGCGCATCGACTTCGATCCGTTCCCCTGGCAGTCGTTCGCGGTGTGGATCCTGACCCAGATGAAGCGCTGGGGGCAGATCAAGGGCGAGGTCGACTACGCCGCCGTGGCACGCCAAGTCTACCTTGCCACCGATGCGACCAAACTGATGAAGGAGGTCGGCCTCACGCCACCCACCACCACCAGCAAGACCTTCGCAGTGATGGGCAAGACCTTCGATCCCGCGAAGCCCGAGGACTATATCAAGAGCTTCGCCATCGGGCGCGCGGGCTGAGGCCTGAGCGGAACGGGAGCCGGAGAGAGCGGAGCGGGAGCGGAGAGAATGTTGCTCAGCCTGCGTGCCGGTCTCGTCTCGCTCCTCATCCTCGGCGTGCTCCTCGGCTTCTGGCACATCGGCACCATGGGCAGCGGCCCCACGGTCAAGATGGACCCGGAGTACGCCAAGCTGATGGGTGCGACGGCCACCCAGGGCAAGTCGGCGATGCCGGGACCGGCCGACGTCGCCGCCAAGATCTGGCAGCATCTCAAGGACCCCTTCTACGACAAGGGCACCAACGACAAGGGCATCGGCATCCAGCTCGCCTATTCGATCGCCCGCGTGCTCGCCGGCTACCTCCTGGCCGTGGCAGTGGCGATCCCGATCGGCTTCCTGATCGGCATGTCGCCCTTGATGAGCCGCGCACTCGATCCTTTCATCCAGGTGCTCAAACCCATCTCGCCGCTCGCCTGGATGCCGCTTGCGCTCTACACCATCAAGGATTCCGGCATCTCGGCGATCTTCGTGATCTTCATCTGCTCGCTGTGGCCGATGCTGCTCAACACCGCTTTCGGCGTGGCCACCGTCCGGCGCGAATGGCTCAACGTGGCCAAGACCCTGGAGATGGGCCCCGGCCGCACCGCCTGGCGCGTGACCCTGCCGGCCGCGGCGCCGACCATCCTCACGGGCGCGCGCATCTCCATCGGCATCGCCTGGCTCGTGATCGTGGCGGCCGAGATGCTGGTCGGCGGCACCGGCATCGGCTACTTCGTCTGGAACGAGTGGAACAACCTCTCCATCACCAACGTCATCACGGCGATCCTGTTCATCGGCGTCGTGGGCATGGCCCTCGACCAGCTGATGGCCAGGCTGCAGCGGATGGTCGCCTATGCGGATTAGCGCGAGCAGAGCGGAGACCGCGAGGCGGGCTCGACCGGATTCCCCTCCCCATCGCGCCGAAGGCGCGTCGTCGACGCGACGCGGGGAGGGGCTAGGGGTGGGGTTTCCCCCCACCTTCGATGTTCGGGAGTCCCCCCCACCCTGTTCCTCCCCCGCAACCTGCTGGCGTCGTTGGCGCCCCATGGGGCAGCGATGACGACGCCGTTCCTCAGCGTGCAGGGGCTCACCAAGCGCTTTCCGGAGGTCTCCGGGAAGGGCGAGCTCACGGTCTTCGAAGACCTGTGGTTCGGGGTGGAGGAGGGCGAGTTCGCCTGCATCATCGGCCATTCCGGCTGCGGCAAGTCGACCATCCTCAACATCGTGGCGGGCCTCGACAAGCCGACCGCGGGCCACATCATCGCCGCCGGCAAGCACGTCGAGGGGCCGAGCCTCGACCGCGCCGTGATCTTCCAGGGCCACGCGCTGATGCCGTGGCTCTCCGCGCTCGGCAACGTGGAGCTTGCCGTCTCCTCGCGCCATCCGGGCTGGTCGCGCAGCCACATCCGCGAGCACGCCATGAAGTATCTGTCGCTCGTGCATCTCGACGGCTCCGAGACCAAGAAGCCGGCGCAGCTGTCGGGGGGCATGAAGCAGCGCGTCGGCATCGCCCGCGCGCTCGCCATCGAGCCGCGCATGCTGCTGATGGACGAGCCGTTCTCGGCCCTCGACGCACTGACCCGCGGCTCCCTGCAGGACGAGGTGATCGCCATCCGCAACGCCACCCGCCAGACCGTGTTCATGATCACGCACGATGTCGACGAGGCGCTGCTGCTCGCCGACAAGATCCTGCTCATGACCAACGGGCCCAAGGCGTGGGTGGCCGAGATCGTCGAGAGCACGCTGCCGAAGCAGCGGTCGCGCGCGGAGGTGCACAAGCTCGCCAACTACTATCCGCTGCGCAACCACCTCATGGACTTCCTCATCACCCGGTCGCGGGAGCTGGCACAGCGTCCCGAGGCCGGGCCCACCGACCGCCATCCACCCGTAGTGCGACCAACCTCCTCATCCCATGCAGCGACGACCACGTTCTCCCAAGCCGGCACGCCGGAGCCCTTTCCTCTGGCGCAAGGCCACATCTCCGCGGCGTAGGGTCATCGGCGCGGAAGGGGCGCCGCGGCCCGAGCCGCTGCTGCGCTCGACCGCCCGGCGTCCGCGCACCCGCTTTGTCTTCACGCCAATCCCAACGCAAGGAGCAACGCCCATGCGACGCGAAGAGCTGACCGAGAAGATCCTCGACATCAAGCGCGAGAAGGGCTGGAGCTGGCAGCAGATCACCGCCGAGATCGGTGGCGTCTCGCCGATCCTGGTGGTGGGCGCGCTGCTCGGCCAGCAGAAGCTGGTCAAGCCGCTGGCGGCGAAGGCGGCGGCGTTGTTCGGGCTGTCGCCCGGCGAGGAGCGCATGCTGAACGAGGTGCCGCATCGCGGCACGCCGATGCCGCCCACCGACCCGCTGATCTACCGCTTCTACGAGCTGGTGATGGTCAACGGCCCGGCCTGGAAGGCGCTGATCGAGGAGGAGTTCGGCGACGGCATCATGTCGGCGATCGACTTCGACATGGAGATCGAGCGCCTGCCCAATCCCAAGGGCGACCGCGTCAAGATCACCATGTCCGGCAAGTTCCTGCCCTACAAATACTACGGCAGCGAGCAGGGCATCCCGGAGTACGGCGCGAAGGAGACGTGATCCATCTCACCCGTCATCCCGGACGGACCGATGCGAGCCGCAGGCGAGCAGCGCTCCGATCCCGGACCTCGTGAAGCGAGTCGAAGCCCCTTCGGGCCTCGGCTTGCGGGATGACGGGGCGCGAATGGTGATCAGGAGCCCTTGCAGTCGGTCTCGATGCGATTGAGGCTCGCCACGTCCCCACGCCCCTGGCTTTCGGCAACGTGCGTGAGGGTGACCGTTCCCGCCACGATCCCGGTGCGCGGCTCTGCGCGCAGATAGGTCGTGCCGCCCGCGCGCAGGGTTACCGTAACGGCGTCAGGCTCGTTCGTCAGCGGCAGGGCGATGGGGATGTTCGCGACCGAAACCGAATGTTTGCCGGGTGCGAGATCGCACATGACGAACGCGCCGGGCTGGGCGGTGCCGGCCTTCCGGCCGTCGACCAGGTAGTCGGGCTGGATCAGCAGGCCGAAAGGCGACGTTCGGTAGATGACCAGGCGCGCGGTGCCAGGCTTGGCGCGAGTATTGAGGATCTCGCTGCCTGCCGGTCCCGTCGCCGCACAAGCTGGCAGCATCAGTGCTGCCGCCAGCACCATCACGCAACCGCGCATGCCTCCCCCTTCGCCGTACGCCGGACCGATGGCTTATGTCATTTATCGCTTGATCGATAACAGTCATCCCCATGGGGGGACAAGGAGACGTTGACCTATCATTGGATGCCGGAAGACTAGTGTTGCCGCCGCATCACACCACGGCCTACCCCGGATACGCGGCCCATCCTGGACCCGAGGTCGTTGGGTTACGGGCCTTCGGCCTGACCCAACACACCTACGCCACGCGCGGCAGCACCTTGGTGTGGAACAGCTCGATGGAGCGCATCAGCTTGGCGTGCGGCACCAGCGTGTTGTGCGTCCAGCCGAAGATCCACTGCACGGGGAGCTTCCGCTTCAAGGCCTCCAGCCCGCGTGCCACCGTATCGAGCGTGCCGACCAGCGCGTAGCCCTTGGCGATCGCCTCGTCCGGGGTCGGCGCTTCGCCCGTCACCGGGTCGAGCATGCCGCGGCGGAAGCCGAAGGGGACGAACCAGGCGTTGCCGCAGAAGGTCGCCGAGTCGGTCCACAGGGCGCGCGCCTCCTCGTCGGTGTCAGCGATGACGATGTCGCGCAGCATGCCCATCCCCTCACCCGGCGGGCGGCCCGACGCACTGGCGTAGACCTCGAACAGGTGCCGCTCGTGCACCTCGTGCATCGGCGGCAGGATGGCGGTGACGCCGTTCTCCGCGCACCAGCGGATCGAGCGCTCGGAGGAGGCGAACGGCTGGAAGATCGGCGGGTGCGGCTTCTGCAGCGGCTTGGGCACCACGCCCACCGCCTTCAGGACGCCGCCCTCGACGCCTTTGCCCCACTTGTCGGTGGCCTCCAGCGACCACGGCGTCTCGCCCGGCGGGATCTTCCAGAACTGGCCCTGGAAGGAGAGCATCTCCTCGGTCCAGGCCTTCTTGATGATGGTGAAGCACTCCTCGAAGGCGGCGCGGTTGGCGGCGTCGATGGCGTCGTGCTGGTGCGGCAGGGCGCCGTGGATGCCGTGCGTCTGCTGCGCCATGATGTCGACCCAGCGCCGCTGGTAGCCGCGCGCGAAGCCGGCGCAGGCGCGCCCGCCCGTCATGTGGTCGAGCATGGCGATGTCCTCGGCCACGCGGATCGGGTTGGAGGCCGGCAGCACGATGCCGAGCTGGCCCACCTGGATGCGCTTGGTCTGCATGGCGATGTAGAGGTCGAGCAGCACCGGGTTGTTGGAGACCTCGAAGCCCTCGATGTGGAAGTGGTGCTCGGTGAAGGAGACCGAGTCGTAGCCGAGGTCGTCGGCCAGCCGGCACTGCTCCGACACCTCGCGCAGCATCTGCTGGTAGAGGTCGGCGCGCATGCCCGCCATGCCGGCCTCGATGTCGGCCCTGGTGCCGAGCGACGGCAGATAGAACAGAGAGACCTTCATCTCCTCCCCCGAGGATCGGTTCATTCTTTGCGGCAACAGTGACTCGCCGGGGGCACGGCCGCAAGGCGAGCGCCAGTCCCCACCCGCAGCTCTGGCATTCCCCATGTAGCGCACAGGCGGGCCGCGGCTCGCCCCAATGGCCCATCCTTGACGGGTTGCCGCGAGGCCGGCGATTTTGTACTAAGCATCGCCCAGGATGCGATCCATGGGGGCGCGTAGCTCAGCGGTAGAGCACTC
>CAWIXS010000028.1:0-75011 GCA_963840075.1 uncultured Alphaproteobacteria bacterium
TTCTGGCGCTGCCAGTCGCGCTTGGCCTCGGTCTCGCGCTTGTCGTGGAGCTTCTTGCCGGTCGCCAGCGCCAGCCGCAGCTTCGCCCGGCCGCGCTTGTTGAAGTAGAGCTCCAGCGGCACCATGGTCATGCCCTGGCGCTCCACGGCGATCGCGAGCTTGTCGATCTCCTTCTTGTGCAGCAGGAGCCGGCGCGGCCGGCGCGGGTCGTGCTGGAAGAAGGCGCCCGCCTGCTTGTACTCGGGGATGTACGCGTTGATCAGGAAGATGCCGCCCTTCTCGGCGGAGGCGTAGCTCTCGGCGATGTTGGCCTGGCCCGACGCGCAGCGACTTCACCTCGGTGCCGGTGAGCTCGATGCCGGCCTCCCAGGTCTCCTCGATGTGGTAGTCGAAGCGCGCGCGCCGGTTCTCGGCGATGCGCTTGTGGCCGTTGTCGTCCTTGGCGGCCATTGCCGTCCTCGCTCGCGCGTGCCTGTCATGCCGGCCGAGCGCGGAGCGCAAGAGCCGGTACCCAGGGCCCAGGGCTGCTGCGCTCACCTCGCTGCCCTGGGTCCCGGATATTTCGCTGACGCGAAATTCCGGGATGACACAGGCAGTGATTGTTTCGCGCCGGAACGCTATTCCGCCGCCTTGGCCTGCAGCAGGCCCACCTGCGCCAGCGCCGCGTCCACCGTCTTCATGGTGGCGTCGGAGACGGGCGCCAGCGGCAGCCGGCACTCGGGCGAGCCGATCACGCCGAGGCGCCAGGCGGCATACTTCACCGGCCCCGGGTTGGTCTCCACGAACAGCCCGTCGTGCAGCGGCATCAGCTGCTCGTGCAGCGCCAGCGCCGCCTTCCAGTTGCCGGCGAGGCAGGCGTTCTGGAACTCGGCGCACAGGCGCGGGGCGACGTTGGAGGTGACCGAGATGCACCCCACCCCGCCGTGCGCCATGAAGCCCAGCACGGTGCCGTCCTCACCTGACAGCTGGATGTAATCCTCGCCGCACTGGAGCCGCTGCTGCGTCACCCGCGCCACGTTGGCCGTCGCGTCCTTCACCCCGACCACGTTCCTCAGCTCGCGGCGGCAGCGCGCGAGCGTCCCGACCTGGATGTCGACCACGGTGCGCCCAGGCACGTTGTAGATGAATATCGGGATGTCGACGGCGTCGTTGATCGCCTTGAAGTGGCGGTAAAGGCCCTCCTGCGTCGGCTTGTTGTAGTAGCCGGTCGAGTGCAGCACGGCGTCGGCGCCAACCTTCTTGGCGTGCAGCGTGAAGTCGATGGCCTCGTCGGTGGAGTTGGAGCCGGCGCCGGCGATCACCGGCACGCGCTTGTTGGCGGTCGCGACGCACAGCTCTATCACCCGCTTGTGCTCCTCATGGCTGAGCGTCGGGCTCTCGCCCGTGGTTCCCACGGGGACGAGCCCGTGCGTACCCTCGCCGATCTGCCATTCCACCAGCCGCTGAAATGCCTCCTCGTCGAGGCTGCCGTTGCGGAACGGCGTTATCAGCGCTGTAAACGAACCCCTGAACATGGGTGAGCTCCAGAGTTTTTGGCCTCTTAACCAGCACCGCAGCCGGCCCCTTGAACTTGAACGGGGCGTAGCCTCTTGGTAACCTGAGCTAAACCAAGCGCAAAAGACTATAGCCGAAGACCACCAGCGGCTTGGTTCAGCGACCACTATGCCGCCGGAGGGGAGGCCCGGCAAGATCAGCCATCCCCATGCACTGGTCCAGCCGATGCGCCCCCTTCGCGGGCGTCCTCGATGCTTCACGCTCACGCCGGGACACATCCCCGAAGCGGCGTGACGAACAAGATGGGACGTGATGCCAGCTCTGTTCAAGCTCATCGCTGCATGCCTCCTCGCCGGCACGGTCCTGGCCCTGCCCCCGGTCTTCGCCCAGTCGGCGGCCGAGAAGAAGCCGGCGAAGTCCAACAAGCCCGCCGCCAAGCCGGCCAAGGCCGGCTCCTCCAAATCCGCTCCATCGAAGCTCGGAGCCAAGCAGGAGGCCAAGCAGAAGGCGCCCAAGACGGCGGCGCAGCCCCCTGCCGCCAAGGCGCCGGAGCCGGCGGGCGCGCTCCATGCGGTGCCCCGGCCGCGGCCCGAGGAGGCCGAGCACACCGCCCGCTACGACGCGGCGATTGCCGCGGCGCGCGACCACAAGCTCGGCGAGGACGACGCAGACCGCATCCGCGACGCCGTCAGCGCCATCGCCGGCGGCAACCTGACCAAGGGCAAGGCGCTGCGCGATCAGATCGGCGACGGCGCCGGCCGCAAGCTCATCGACTGGTACCTCCACCGCGGCGGATACGGGACGGCCCAGGAGATCCGCACCTTCCTGGCGGCGAACTCGTTCTGGCCCGACCGCCCCCTTCTGACCCAGCGCGCCGAGCAGGCGCTGTTCTACAGCGAGGCCGGCCCGGCCGAGGTAAAGGCCTACTTCGCCGACACCCCGCCCACCACCGGCGTCGGCCTGGCGGCCCTCGCAGCGGCGCTCGCCGCCGACAAGGACGAGGCGGCGGCCAAAGTCGCGGCCGCCAAGGCGTGGGTGGAATTCGACATTCCCGCCGGGCACGAATCCGATGTGCTGGAGCGCATCGGCAAGCTGCTCACCGAGGCCGACCACAAGCGCCGCCTCGACCGCCTCCTGCTCGCCGACAGCCGCTGGGCCAGCGAGCGCAGCGAGCGGGCGTCGACGATCCGGCGCGCCATCGGGCGCCTCTCCGCGCCCGAGAAGAAGAAGGCGGAGGCGCGCCTCGCGGTGTTCCTGCGCTCCAAGAACGCGCACACGCTCATGGCCAAGCTGGCGCCGGAGGCGCTGGCCAAGGAGTGGGGCCTCGCCGTCCACAAGGCGCAGACGCTGCGCCGCCAGAACAAGGACGAGGCCGCCTGGAAGATCCTGCTGGCCGAGCCCGAGCCCACCCTGAAAATCAAGCCCGACGGCTGGTGGGAGGAGTGGCGCGCCAATGCCTACGCCGCGCTCAGAGCCGGCAAGCCCGCCACAGCCTACGCGCTCGTGCACGCGCCCGGGCATCTGCACATCAACTCCCACAACGATGCCTGCTTCCTGGCCGGCTGGCTGGCGCTGCGCCACCTCCACGACCCCAAGAAGGCGCTGCCGCACTTCCAGGCGCTCGCCCAGTCGGCTGACGGCCCCCTGACCCGCTCGCGCGCGCACTACTGGCTGGGACGCACCTTCGAGGCGCTCGGCAACCAGGCCAAGGCGCGCGAGAGCTACCGCACGTCGGCCCTGCAGGTCGACACCTTCCACGGCCAGCTCGCGCGCCTCAAGCTCGACCCCAACGCGAGCGCCTTGAAGATCGGCCCGCCCAAAGCACCCACCCTCGACGACATCACGCGCTTCAACGGCCGCGATGTCGTGCATGCCGCCGTGATCGCCCACAAGGCGGGGCTCGACCGCAACCTCGTGCGCGCCTTTCTGATCCACCTGCGTCCGCACATCGAGACCGAGGTCGAGCTCGCCATGCTGGCGCATCTCGCCGAGGCGATGGGCGACACCCAGATCGCCGTCCGCATCGGCAAGCACGGCGTCGCGCGCGGATTCAACCTGATATACTACGCCTACCCGGTGCACCGGCTCCCGGCCTACAAGCCGCTGCGCGATCCGCCCGAGACCGCGGTGATCCTGGGGATCGCCCGGCAGGAGAGCGAGTTCAACGTCGCCACAATGTCGGGCGCGGGCGCACGCGGCATCCTGCAGGTGATGCCGCTGACGGCGCGCCACATCTGTCGCGCGTACGGGATCAGGTGCGACATTGCCCGCCTGAACAAGGACGCCGCCTACAATACCATGTTCGGCAGCGCCTACATCTCCGACCGCGTGGACGAGTTCAACGGCTCCTACATTCTGGCGATCGCCGGCTACAACGCCGGGCCCGGACGCGCGCGCGAATGGATCAGGGAGTTCGGCGACCCGCGCGACCCGCGCGTCGACCCGATCGACTGGATCCACCGCATCCCGATCCAGGAGACGCGCGACTACGTGCAGCGGGTGCTCTCCAACATCCAGATCTACCGGGCCCGGCTCGGCGAGGCCAACGCCGTGCGCCTCAACGCCGACCTGCGGCGCGTCGCCCGCTCCTCCACGCAGAAGGAGGCGGCGGTCGCCGACTAGCCGGCCGATCTCCGGCGCGCTTCACCAACCTCCGATGCGGGTGCGTGGCCGTGCCAACGCGGGCTATTGCCCGCTGCCGGCCAATCGCTAGTATCTGCCGTGCGATATCCGGACCCGTCGGCGTGCGCGCTCGACTGCGCCCGCGGGTCGGATGCCGTTCACCAAAACGGCTCAGCGGGGCAGGCAGGCCGTGCAGACTTGGCGCGACATCAACTTCTCTGCCCGCGACGGCCTGCGCCTCTATGCCCGCCACTACCCGGCGCCCGGCTCCACCCGCAGGCCGGTGCTCTGCCTCGCCGGGCTCACGCGCAACGGGCGCGACTTTCATCGCCTCGCCACCCGGCTCGCCGGCTCCGACGCCGGCGGGCGCGATGTCTACACCCTCGACAGCCGGGGGCGCGGCTACTCCGAGCACGACCGCAACTGGCGCAACTACTCGCTGCTGGTGGAGGCCGACGACGCGCTCGACTTCATGACCCTGACCGGCCTCGCCGGCGCCGCCATCGTCGGCACCTCGCGCGGCGGGCTCATTGCCATGCTGATGGCGGTGCTGCGGCCCTGCGCGCTCGCCGCCGCCGTCCTCAACGACATCGGCCCCGTGGTCGAGCGCGACGGCCTCGCCCGCATCGCCGCCTATGTCGGCCGCATTCCCCTCCCCGCCGACTGGGAGGAGGCGGCCGAGCTGGTGCGCGAGTTGAACCGGCGCCAGTTCCCCGCGGTGCCTCCCGAGGATCTGGGCAGACGCCGCGCGCGCCTGGTTCAACGAGGCGAACGGGCTGCCCGCGCCCGGCTACGACCCCAACATCGCCAGGGCGTTCTCGCTGATGAACGGCCCCATGCCGGAGCTGTGGCCGCAATTCGGGGCGCTGGCCCGCATTCCGGTGCTGGCGATCCGCGGCGAGAGCTCCGACGTCCTGAGCGCCCGGACGCTCGAGGAGATGCGCGCGCGTCATCCGCGCCTCGAGGCGGTCACCGTTCGCGGCCAGGGCCACGCCCCGTTCCTCGGGGAGGCCCCGACCATCGCGGCCATCGCAGCCTTCCTCGAGCGCGCCGATGGGGAGGCGGAGCCCGCCGCTCTGCCCGTGCCGGCGCTCGCATGACTCTCGGGCGCGCGGCTCCACGGGTTGACGCATCAACGCCGCAGCGTGGCGCAGGTTGGCCGCCTGCGAGCGGCAGCGGCGCCGGGGGTCCTCCTCGCTGGCGACGCCGCACCGGCCCTCTACGGGCGTCCAGCGCAGCCGGAAGGCCGCTCTGGCGCGCCGGGGGCTGGCGGGCCGGGGTCAGGCCCCTCGTCGCCGACGCCAGTGTGGAACGACCGCGTTCGCGCGAGGGGTCCGACCCCGCTTCACCGCAACAGTTGACGCACCAACCCCGGCCGGGTGCGCCCGCGCCGCTGTTGCCGCCACCACCATGGCGCCACACGGCGCATCGATCTCACTCCGCAGGCGGAAGCCCATGATGCAACTCCGGGCGAGCAAGGCCGCGCTGTCGTTCGTCTTCGTGATGGTCGTGCTCGACATCATGGCGATCGGCATCATCATTCCGGTGCTGCCGAAGCTCGTCGAAGGCATGGCCGGCGGCGACCCCGAGCGGGGCGCCCGCGTCTTCGGGCTTTTCATGACCGCCTGGGGGCTCATGCAGTTCGTGTTCTCCCCTATCCTCGGCGCCCTCTCCGACCGCTGGGGGCGCCGCCCGGTGATGCTGATCTCCACCCTGGGGCTGGGGCTCGACTACGTCCTGATGGCGGTGGCGCCCGACCTCGTCTGGCTGTTCGTCGGCCGCGTCATCTCCGGCATTGCGGCGGCCAGCTTCTCCACCGCCAACGCCTACATCGCCGATGTGACCCCGCCCGAGCAGCGCGCCGGCTCCTTCGGCCTCCTGGGCGCCGCCTTCGGCATCGGCTTCGTGCTGGGCCCCGTGCTCGGCGGCGTCATGGGCGACATCGACCCGCGCCTGCCGTTCTGGGTCGCGGCCGGCCTGACGCTCGCCAACTTCGCCTACGGCCTCTTCGTGCTGCCCGAGTCGCTGCCACAGGAGCGGCGCATGGCTTTCAGCTGGGCGAGGGCCAACCCCGTGGGCGCGCTGCGCCTGCTGGCGGAGCACCGCGAGCTCCTGGGCCTCGCCGGCGTCGCCTTCCTCTTCCACCTGGCGCATGTGGTGCTGCCGGCGGTCGCCGTGCTCTACACCACCCACCGCTACGGCTGGGACAACAAGACCATGGGGTTCACGCTGGCCGCCGTCGGCGTCGCCTCCGGCATCGTGCAGGTTGGCCTCATCAAGCCGGCGATCCGGGTCCTGGGCGAGCGCGCCACGCTGATCGTGGGCCTGCTGTGCGGGATGACGGGCTTCGTCATCTACGGCCTGGCGACGACGGGCTGGGGCTTCTGGGCCGGCATCCCGGTGCTGGCGCTGTGGGGCATGGGCAGCGCCGCCGTGATGGGGCTGATGAGCCGTCTGGTGTCGGGCTCCGAGCAGGGTCAGCTGCAGGGGGCCAACTCGAGCCTGATCGCGCTCGCCGGCCTCACCGGCCCGTGGCTCTTCACCGAGACCTACGCCTGGTCGATCGGCCCCCACGCACGCTGGGACCTCCCCGGCGCCGCCTTCCTCCTGGCCGCCGCCCTCCTCGCCCTCGGCGCCGCCCTGGCCTGGTGGGTAACCCAGCCGGCGAGCCAGACTCCAACCCAGTAGGCCTTTTGCCGGGACAGGCGCTGTTCCGATCGCGCGCTCCCCACTTTCGTCATCCCGGCCTTTCCCCGCTCGCGCGCTTCGCTTGCGAGCGGCGCCGGGATGACGGCAACGGAGAGCGCAGGGCCAAGCCATGCTCGTGGGCTGTCCCTCGTGAAGCCTGCCCCCGTCATGAGCGGATGTTTGGCAACAAGGCGCGGCGGGCGCGAGGTCCTGGCCGACGCTGGCCTGACGCGGAGACTTCTGCATAATACTTGGAACATAAAAGGCTGCCAACGCAACGAGGGATGTCTCCATGGCCAGCATCGATCACATCAGCCTCAGCGTGTCCGATTTCGACGCCGCCAAGGCGTTCTACCTTGCGGCCCTGAAGCCGCTCGGCATCGGCGTGGTGATGGAGCCGCCGAAGTCCGCGACCGGCGGAGTGGGTGTCGTCGGCCTCGGCGCCAACGACAAACCGTTCTTCTGGGTCGTGGGGGCCGGAAGGACCACGCCCACGACGCACATCGCCTTCACGGCGGGCAGCCGCGCCGAGGTCGATGCCTTCTACCAGGCGGCAATCGCGGCCGGGGCCAAGGACAACGGCAAGCCCGGCACCCGCGCCCACTATCACCCCACCTACTACGGCGCCTTCGTGCGGGATGCCGACGGCAACAACGTCGAGGCGGTCTGCCACAAGCCGGAATAGCCGCGCGAGGCTCGGCTGCAGCCGGCCGACCCATGCGTTGCAGCGTCAATGTCGGGGGCTGCGCAATCACGGCTGCCGCGCCTTGCGGCAGGATTTGCTTTTCGTCGGGAATTTGGCTTAGACACAGGGGCAGCGGAGCAGCGTCAGGAGCGCTCGAACTCGATGGACGAACCCGGGCCGGGCAAGAGCCTTGCGACGGCGGACATCCGGCGCGTGCTGGAGCTGCTGCCGCACCGCTACCCTTTCCTCATGGTCGATCGCATCATCGACATGCACGCCGACCAGAGCGCTGTCGGCATCAAGGCCGTCAGCGTCAACGAGCCGTTCTTCCAGGGTCATTTCCCGGGCTTCCCGGTGATGCCGGGCGTCCTCATCATCGAGGGGCTGGCGCAGACCGCGGGCGCGCTCTGCGTCAACCATCTCGCGGCGACCTACAAGCCGCAGCTCCTCTACTTCATGGGCATCGACCGCGCCAAGTTCCGGCGCCCGGTGCTACCCGGAGATCAGTTGCACTACCACGTGAGGAAGATCCGCAGCCGCGGGCGCGCCTGGCGCTTCTACGGCGAGGCGAAGGTCAACGGGCGGGTGGTGGCCGAGGCCGAGGTGAGCGCCATGATCCTGGATGAGGGCGATGCCAAAGCCAAAGTCTGAGATCCACCCGACCGCCCTGGTGGACGACGGCGCGCGCCTCGGCGAGGGCGTGCGCATCGGCCCCTTCTGCCAGGTGACGCGCGAGGTCACGCTGGGCGAAGGCGTCGAGCTCGTGAGCCACGTGGTGGTGACCGGGCATACCACCGTCGGACCACGCACGCGCATCTTCCCGTTCGCCTCGATCGGCCACCAGCCGCAGGACCTCAAGTACAAGGGCGAGCCCTCCACGCTGACCATCGGCGCCGACTGCCTGATCCGCGAGGGCGTCACCATGAACCCCGGCACCGAGGGCGGCGGCATGGAGACCATCGTCGGCGACCGCTGCACCTTCCTCGCCAACTCCCATGTCGGCCACGACTGCCGCATCGGCCGCAACGTCATCCTCTCCAACAACGTGATGCTGGCCGGGCACCTGACGGTGGGCGACTATGCCGGCATCGGCGGCGGCGCCGCGGTGATCCAGTTCACCCGCGTCGGCGCGCATTCCTACCTCGGCGGCATGTCGGGCCTGGAGAACGACCTCATCCCCTACGGCATGGCGCTCGGCAACCGCGCGCACCTCTCCGGGCTCAACATCCTGGGGCTGCAGCGGCGCGGCTTCTCGCGCGAGGACATCCACACGCTGCGCCGCGCCTACCGGCTCCTGTTCGCCGACGAGGGCACGCTGGTGGAGCGCACGGAGGACGTGGAGAAGGAGTTCAAGGCCCACCCGATCGTCACGGAGATCGTCGCCTTCATCCGCGAGCGCGGCAAGCGCGGGCTGTGCGTGCCCCACGACGCATGAGCCGCGACAGATGAACCGGCCGGGCCCCGCAGCCCTGGCGCAACGCCCGCCTTCGGGTGCACCGGTGCCCAACCCCAGCAACAGGATCGGCGTTCTCGCAGGCGGTGGGCGGCTGCCCCTGATGATCGCCGAGAGCGTCATTGCGCGCGGCGGCGCCGTGCACATCGTCGGCATCGAGGGCGAGGCCGATGCGGCGATCGCGCAGCTTTCCCCATACCTGGGTGAACTGGGGCCAGATCGGCCGCATGGTGGCGACCCTGCGCGCCGAGGGCGGCGCCACCATGGTGATCGCCGGCAGCGTGCGCCGGCCGGACCTCTGGAAGCTGCGGCCGGACTGGGGCTTCTTCGCGAGCCTGGCCCAGATTCTCGCCATGATGAAGGGCGGCGACGATTCGGTGCTCTCGCGCGTGGTGCGCTTTTTCGAGGCCAAGGGGCTCAAGGTGCTGGGCGCGCACGAGGTGGCGCCCGACCTGCTGGCGGAAAGCGGCCGGCTCGGCGCCGTGGCGCTCGACAGCCAGAGCCGTGGCGACGCGGAGCTCGGCTTTGCTGTGCGGGCCGTGCTCGGTCCGCTCGACGCCGGCCAGGCGGTCGTGGTCGCTGGCGGCAAGGTGCTGGCGATCGAAGGCGCGGAAGGCACCGATGCCATGCTGAAGCGGGTTGCGGAGCTGCGTCGCGATCGAGCGGACGAAGCAAGGAGCGGCGTGCTCGCAAAGGGCCCCAAGCCCGGCCAGGAGCTGCGCGTCGACATGCCGGCCGTCGGCCCGCGCACGGTCGAGCTGGCGGCCGAGGCAAGCTTGGCCGGCGTGGCCGTAGAGGCCGGTGCCGTGCTGCTGCTCGACCGCGCCGAGGCCCTCGAGGCCGCAGACGCCCGCGGCATCGCCATCGAAGGCTTGCCGAGAGCGCCCCAGCCGCGACCGGATTCCCCTCCCCTTGCGCCGACGCGTTCCCCTCCCCTCTGGCCCCGCAGGGGCCAAAGCGAGCGAAGCTCGCTTGTGCGCCTTCGGCGCAGGTGCGGGGAGGGGTCAGGGGTGGGGGGAACCCCGACATCTGATGTTTGCGATTCCCCCCCACCCTGTCCCTCCCCCGCAAGGGGGAAGGGGACGCTGCGGCCGACGCCTCGCTCCCTTCATCCGCTGCGGGTCGTCGGGCGTCTGCGCCCCAACGTCCGCGCGGGCGCGGATATCGAGAAGGGGCTCGCCGCAGCCGCATGCCTGGCGCCGTTCGGTGCCGGCCAGGCCGTGGTGGTGGCGCGGGCCTATCTCCTGGCGATCGCGGCGGCGGACTCCACGTCGGCCGTGCTCGAGCGCACTCGCGCGCTGAGACAATGGGGCGTCGGCGCCAAGCGGCGCGTTGGCGTGCTGGCATGCCGCGCGGATGCATCGCGGTGGGACTCGGCGCAGGTGGCATCCTTGCTGGACCGTGCCGCAGCGGCCGGGCTCGCGGGCATTGCCGTCACGGGGGCGCCCGACGCGCTCGCCGCCTTCGAAGGCGCGGGCGGGCTCGCCGACCAGCATGGTCTCTTTCTGCTGACGCGGGGGGAGGGCCCATGACGGACGCGGCACAGACCACCGTGCGCGAGCGGACCGTCTCCGCGGAGGGCCAGGATCTGCGCCTCTTCCTGGTGGCGGGCGAGCACTCCGGCGACGCGCTGGGGGCCAAGCTGATGGCCGCCCTCAATGAGCGCCGCCGCGGGCGCATCCGCTGGCTCGGCGTGGGCGGCGAGGCGATGGCGGCGCAGGGGCTCGTGTCGCAGTTCCCGCTCGCGGACGTGGCCGTGATGGGGCCACGGGCGATCCTGGCGCGCCTGCCGCTGATCCTGCGGCGCATCGCCTCCACGGCGAGCGCCGCGGTCGCCGCCGAGCCCTCAGCCGTCGTCATCATCGACAGCCCCGAGTTCACCCACCCCATCGCCAGGCGCATCCGCCGCCGGCGGCCGGCGATCCCCATCATCGACTATGTCTCCCCCAGCGTGTGGGCGTGGCGGCCGGGGCGCGCGCGCAAGATGCGCCGCTATGTCGACCACGTGCTGGCGCTGTGGCCGTTCGAGCCCGAGGTGCACGAGCGCCTGGGCGGGCCGGCGTGCAGCTTCGTCGGCCATCCGCTGATCGAGCGCCATCCGTGGATCGTCGCCCTCGACCCTCAGCCGCTCGCGGCACGGCTCGGCCTTGCCCCGGACACGCCGCTCATCGTCGTGCTGCCCGGCAGTCGCACCTCCGAGGTGTCGCGCCTGATGCGGCCGTTCGGAGAGACCCTGGGCGAGCTTGAGCGCCGGGGCCATCGCTTCGAGACGATCATTCCGGTGGTGCCCTGGGTGCGCGCCATCGTCGAGCGCGAGCTGCCGCGGTGGCCCGTGCGCCCGCATCTCATCGAGGGCGAGGAGGACAAGCTGCGCGCCTTCAAGCTCGCCACGGTGGCGCTCGCCGCCTCCGGCACCGTCACGCTGGAGCTGGCGCTGGTCGGCACGCCGACGGTGGTGGCCTACAAGGTGGACAGGCTGGTGGGCTCCATCGTCAAGCGCCTGATCAGGGCCCCGTCGGTGGTGCTGCCCAACCTGGTCCTGGGCGAGGCGGTGTTTCCCGAATTCATCCAGGAGGCGTGCACGCCGGCAAACCTCGCCGAGGCCCTGGCGCCTCTCGTCGCCGACGGCCCCGAGCGTGCCAGGCAGGTGGCGGCGCTCGCCAGGATGCCCGCCGCGCTGCAGGTGGCGGGCTCCAGCCCCAGCGAAGCGGCTGCCGGCATCGTGCTCCACTACGCCGAGCACGGCCGCACCGCACCCGGGGTCGGTCGTATTGGCTAGCGTGATGTCGCCGCCGCTTGGTTCCATGTCATCCCGGCACTTGCCTGCCCCGCGAACCGGCCGGGGTTGCCGGGATCCAGCGCAAAGGAAGCGCCCGCGCAAATGTTTGGCTGGATGCCGGGAACAAGTCCCGGCATGACAGAGGAGCCCGCTTTGCCAGGGTCAAAACACTAACGATCCGTGCTCTGCCCGTCCCGCAGCCGCTGCAGCTCCTCGGGCGTGTCGACGTCGGCGAGGATGGCGGTGGTTCCCATCTCAACCTCGCGCACGGCGTCGCGATGCGCCGCGATCACGCGCTTGGCGCCCGCATCGCCCTCGAGCCCCATCAGCTCCGGGAAACGGCCGCGCGGCCAGAGCACGGGGTTGCCCTGTCTGCCCTGGTGCACCGGCACGACGATGGCGCCGGGCGCGAACGCCGCGATCAGCCGGTCGAGGTGGGACGCCTCGATGCGCGGCATGTCGCCGAGCAGCACGAGCGCGCCGTCGCAGCCCGCCGGAACCGCGGCAATGCCGGCCTTGAGCGAGGTGCTGAGCCCCTGTGCGAAGTCCGCATTGAGGGCGATGCTGGCATCCAGCCCGGCGAGCGCGGCGGATATGCCGGCCGCCTCGTGGCCGATCACCACGATCAGCGGACCCGCCCGGCTGGCGAGCACCGCCTCCGCCGCCCAGCGCAGCATCGGCTTGCCGCCCACGTCGGCCAGCAGCTTGTTGTCCGCGCCCATGCGGGTCGAGCGCCCCGCGGCCAGCACGATCGCAGCGATCCGCGGCTCGCCGACCCGGCTCACGACAGCCACCGCTTGCGGCGCTTGTAGTGCTTCACGTCGCGGTAGGACTTGCGCGAGCCCACCTCGTTGAGCCCGAGATAGAACTCGCGGATGTCGGAGTTCTCGCGCAGGGAGGCCACGTCGCCCTCGAGCACGATGCGGCCGGTCTCCATGACATAGCCGTGGTCGGCGACCTCGAGCGCCATGGTGGCGTTCTGCTCCACCAGCAGGACCGAGAGGCCCTCGCGCTCGACCAGCCGGCGCACGATGCCGAAGATCTCCTCGACCAGCATCGGGGCGAGGCCCAGCGACGGCTCGTCGAGCAGCACGATCTTCGGGTTCGACATCAGCGCGCGGCCGATCACCAGCATCTGCTGCTCGCCGCCCGAGAGATAGCCCGCGAGCTGGTGGCGGCGCTCCTTGAGCACCGGGAAGTAGGCATAGGCGCGCTCCATGCCGTCCCTGATCTTGCCGGCATGGCGCTGGATGTGCCCGCCGGCGATCAGGTTCTCCTCCGCGGTCAGGTGCTCGAACACGCGCCGGCCCTCGAACACCTGGCTGATGCCGAGCTTCGTTATGTCGAAGGCGCGCAGGCCGTCGATGCGCTGTCCGCCAAAGCTGATGGAGCCCTTGGTGACCTCGCCGCGCTCGGTGCGCAGCACGCCCGACACCGCCTTGAGCGTCGTGGTCTTGCCGGCCCCGTTGGCGCCGAGCAGCGCCGTGATCGAGCCGGGCCTCACCTCGAGCGAGACGCCCTTCAGCACCAGGATGACGCTGTCGTAGACGACCTCGATGTTGTTGATGGACAGCATCTGTTGCTCTCGGCCCTCTCCCCGCGCAAGGGCTCCCTCTCCCCGCTTGCGGGGAGAGGGCCGGGGTGAGGGGCAGTGGCACACTCCGACGCTGGAGTCTGTTGCTGCCCCTCACCCCGACCCTCTCCCCACGCCGAAGTGGCGTGGGGAGAGGGAAACTCCTCCTACTTCGCCGCGGCGAGGTGCTTCCTGATCACGTCGCGGTAGGCCTGGAACCACTCGGTGCTCTTGACGAGCTTGCCGCCCTTGACCGACCAGACCTGCACCCAGCCGCCGCCCTCGTGATCCTCGGGCGTGATCTCCATCGGCGGCACCATGCCGCCGAGCGTGAAGCCCTTGATCTTCTCCATGCCGTTCTTCACGTCCACCGCGTTGGGCCTCGCGCCGCCCTTGCCCTTGATGGCATTGCGCGCGGCCTCGGCGTGCAGGGCGGCGACCATGACGCCGCGGTTGTAGAACACGCTGATCTCCTGCTGCGAGGGCGGGCGCCTTGCCCTGCGCCTTGTACATCGCGTTGATGTCCCTGATCACCTGGAAGTCGCTGCCGACGCCGGCGAACTGCAGGGTGTGGTAGCCCTCGGCGAGGCCGAAGCCGCCGGCCGCCTTGATGTCGGCCTCGGAGGCACCCCACACCAGCGCGACCACCTTGCTCAACGGATAGCCCTTGCCCTTCAGCTCCTTGATGGAGACCGACGGCGAGCGTCCGAACAGGTGGGTGATGACGAAGTCGGGCTTGAAGCGGCCGGTGATGTCGATCACCTGGGCGCCCATCTCGACGCCGGGCGGCGGCACGGCGAAGGTGCGCATCTCGAACCCTTCCAGCTTGGCGAGGTCCTCGAGGATCTCGAACGGCTCCTTGCCGGCCGGGTTGTCGTAGTAGAGATAGCCGATCTTCTTGCCCTTGAGGCTGCCGCCCAGCCGCTTCTTGGCGAAGTCCACCGCCGCGGCCGCCTGCGACCAGTAGCTCGCCGCGAGCGGGAAGAGATACGGGAAGCGCTTGCCGTCGGCCGCTGCGGCGGTGCCGAAGCCGGGCGAGGTGCCGAGGATCTTGTCCTCCTCCAGCTTCTTGGTGAGCGCAGCGGTCTGCGGCGTGCCGTAGAGGCTCTCCAGCACGGCGCCTTCCTTCTTGAAGCGCTCGTGCGCCTCCATGGCCGGCGGCACCTTGTACTCGTGGTCGATCTCGAGGATGCGGATCTTGTAGCCCTCGACCCCGCCCTTGCTGTTCAGGAGCGACATGTAGTCGTGGTAGCCGGGGCAGAGGAAGATGCCCACGGTCTGCGTGGCGCCGGTGCGGTCGCACTGCAGGCCGAACACAAGCTCCTTCTCCTGGGCGAACGCGCCGCTGCCGGCGATCGCCATGGCGCCCGCTGCGGCGACGGCCCGCAGCCAGCTCTTGCCTGACCTCATTGCTGCTTCCTCCCTTGTTGCTTTCTTCGCTTGCTCAATACGAGAACGGCCACACCCGGAAGTAGTTGCGGATGTTGCGCCAGAGCCGGTTGAGCCCCTCCGGCTCCACCACCAGAAAGAAGATGATGAGCGCCCCGAACAGGACGAGGCGGGTCGAGGCGATTACGCTCGACATTTCGCCCACCGAGAAGAACAGCCCCGCCAGCGGCTCCATGACGAGCCTCAGCACGATCGGCAGCATGGTCACGAACACCGCGCCCAGGATCGAGCCCAGCACGGAGCCCAGCCCGCCGATGATGATCATGGCGAGGTAGTCGATCGACGTGCCGATCTGGAAGTTCTCGTAGTTGGCAATGCCGAAGTAGTAGGTGTAGAGCACGCCGCACACGCCGGCGTAGAAGGACGAGATGGCGAACGCCAGCAGCTTGTAGCGGTAGATGTCGATGCCGATGATCTCCGCAGCGATGTCCTGGTCGCGGATGGCGACGAAGGCGCGCCCGATGCGGCTGCGCACCAGGTTGAGCGTGGCCAGGATGGCGAGCGCGGCGAAGAACAGCAGGAAGAAGTAGAGGTGGCCCTGGGTCCTGATCTCGAAGCCCCACAAGGTCGGCCGCGGCACCTGGATCGAGGCTTGCGCCCCGCCCGAGATCGCCGGCGTGTGGTTGATCACCCACTCGATGATCAGCTGCCCGGCGAGCGTGGCGATGGCGAGGTAGAGGCCCTTGATCCTGAGGCTGGGGATGCCGACGATGGCGCCGATGAAGGCCGCCATCAGGCCGCCGGCCGGCAGCGTGACCCAGAACGGCAGGCCGAGCTTCACGGCGAGGTTGGCAGCGGTGTAGGCGCCGACCGACATGAAGGCGGCATGGCCCACCGAGATCTGCCCGGTGTAGCCGGTGAGGATGTTGAGGCCCAGCGCGCCGACGATGGCGATGAGCGAGAGGTTGATGATCGAGAGATAGTAGTCGTGCAGCGACAGCGGCAGGATCACCGCGAACAGCAGGAGGAAGAACGCCACCGTCCAGCGCGCGATGGGCAGCGGATAGAGCGCCATGTCGGCGGCATAGCTGGTCTTGTAGACGCCCGACTCGCGATGGAACATCGATGGCCCCTAGCGCCGCGACTCTGACAAAGCGAACCCCTTTGTCATGCCGGGACTTGTTCCCGGCACCCAGCCAACCGGTTGCTCCGGCGCTCCCTTCGGACTGGATCCCGGCAACAAGTGCCGGGATGACATGGAACGAAGCGTTGCTGCCATGGCACTACACCCGCTCGATCCGGTGGGTGCCGAAGATGCCGTAGGGCTTGAACATCAGGGCGACGATCATCAGCACGTAGGGCGCGAAATCCTTGGTGCCGCCGCCGACGTAGGGGTCGAGGTAGCCGGCCGCGAGGCTCTCCACGACGCCGACGATGAGCCCGCCGATGACGGCGCCGACGACGGAAGTCGAGCCCGCCCAGGATCACCACGGGGAACACCTTGAGGCCGACGAGGGCGAGGTGCACGTCCACCCCCAGCATGCTGCCCCAGATCACGCCGCCGAGCGCCGAGACGACGCCGGCCATGGCCCAGGCCAGAGCGAAGTAGCGCTCGACGTTGATCCCCATGGCCATGGCGACCTGCTGGTTGTCGGCGACGGCGCGCATGGCGATCCCCATGCGGCTCTTCATGAAGAACCAGGTGAAGAGGCCGAGGAAGAGGAGGGTGACGACGACACCCAGGATCTGGATCGGCGGCAGCGACACGGGGCCGATGCCGATGGGCATGTCGCCGATGTTGAGCGACAGCGCCCGCGTCTCGCCGCCGACCGTGATCGGCGGCAGGCCGCGCAGCATGGCGCCGAGGCCGATGGTGGCCATGATGACGGCGATGATCGGGCGGCCCAGCAGGGGCCGCAGCACGACGCGCTCGAGCCCGAAGCCGAACGCCACCATGACCGCGACGGCGGCCGCCGACCGCGGCCAGCACCGGCATGCCGTTGACCGCCAGCGACACCGCGGCGACGAAGCCCGCGAGCATCACGAACTCGCCCTGGGCGAAGTTGATGGCCTCGGTGGCCTTGTAGACGAGCACGAAGCCCAGCGCGATGAGCGAGTACATCAGCCCGATCGACAGCCCGCTCACCATGAGCGCGAACGCGAACTGCAGCTCATCCCCCATCACACTCTCCTCGCGACGCGACCGTGCCGCAAGCGATACCCCCACCCCCGACCCCTCCCCGCAAGGGGGAGGGGAGACCGCGTGTGGCCCCCTTTTCCCCTACTTGCCACCGCCGGTCCTCGCTTCGCACTCGTTGGTTGGTCCCATCCGTCCCATCACGCCGCCATCCGTGCGCCTGCGCCCGTCGGCGCCACGTCGTGCACCGCCAGCGTGGAGCTGAGCGTGCTCTTGCGGCCGTCCTCGAAGGTGATGTCCATGGTGAGCTGCGTCTCCCTGGCGCCGTCGTAGAAGGCCGCGATCAGCGGCGCGTATTTCTGCGCCACGAAGCCGCGCCGCACCTTGCGCGTGCGCGTCATCTCCGCGTCGTCGGCGTCGAGCTCCTTGTTGAGGAGCACGATGCGCGCAACGCGGATCGTCTCCGGCAGGGTGGCGTTGATCTTGCGCACCTCCTCGATGACGAGGCGCGCCACGTCCGGCTTGGCCGAGAGATCCATGAAGCTCGTGTAGGGCAGGTTCATCATCTCCGCCCATTTGCCGACCGTGCTCATGTCGATCGCCACCATCGCCGCCACGAACGGCTGCCCGTCGCCGAAAGCCACGGCCTCGCGGATGTAGGGGCTGAACTTCAGCTTGTTCTCGATGAACTGCGGCGCGAACGGGGTGCCGTCGGCAAGCTTGCCCACGTCCTTGGCGCGGTCGATGATGGCGAGCTGGCCGCGCGGGTCGATCAGGCCGGCATCGCCGGTCTTGAGCCAGCCGTCCGCGGTGAGCGCGTCGCGCGTCGCCTCCTCCTGCCTGTGGTAGCCCTGGAACACGCCGGGCCCCTTCACCAGCACCTCGCCCTTCTCGTCGATGCGCACCTCGGTGCCGGGCAGGGTGCGCCCGACGGTGTTGGGATCTGCCTCGTCGTTCCTCTGCATGGCGACCAGCGCGCTCGCTTCCGTGGCGCCGTAGATCTGCTTCAGGTTGATGCCGAACGAGCGGAAGAAGCGGAACGCATCGGCGCCGAGCGGCGCGCCGCCAGTCAGGCACCAGCGCGCGTTGCGCAGGCCGAGCTGGTCGCGCACGGGGCCGTAGACGAGGAGCTCGCCCAGCCGATAGCCGAGCCGCATGCCCGCCGGGATCGGCTTGCGATCCTCGATCAGCAACTCGCGCCGCTCCGCGAGTCCGCGAAAATAATGGTATACGCGCCGCTTGAGCCAGGAGGCATCGGCCGCCTTGACCTGGAGCGCGGAGAGCATGTTCTCCCAGATGCGCGGCGGGGCGAGCAGCGCGTCAGGGCCCAGCTCGCGCAGGTCGCGCTGCACGGTCTCCGGGCTCTCCGGACAGTTGCAGGTGGCGGCCACGACCAGACTGGTCGAGAGCGAGAACATGGCATCACCCACCCAGCCCATAGGCAGATAGCAGAGCCAGTTGTCGCCGGCCGTGACATCCTCGACGCCGACGAAGCTCTCGGAGGTCGCGATCATGTTGGCATGGCTCAGGAGCACGCCCTTGGAGCGGCCGGTCGTGCCGGAGGTGTAGGCGATGAGCGCCACGTCCTCGGCGCGCCCCTGCTCCAGCTCGCGCTCGTAGCAATCGGGATGCTCGCGGCCGAAGGCGCGGCCCGCGGCCTCGATGTCCGCGAACGACCTGAGGAGGCTGTCCCGATAGTCGCTCATGCCGCGTGGATCCTCGTAGATCACGAGGCGGAGGTTGGGCAGGGCGGCGCGCAGGGAGAGCACCTTGTCGACCTGCTCCTGGTCCTCGGCCACCACCACCGACACCTCGGCGTGGGAGATGACGTGCTCGAGCTCGCTGGCGATGGAATCCTGGTAGAGCGGCACCGACAAGCCGCCCAACGCCTGGGCGGCGAGCTGGGCCCAATAGAGGCGGGCGCGGTTGTCGCCCAGCACGGAGAGCTTGTCGCCGCGCTTGAAGCCCGACGCCGCAAGGCCCAGCGCGAAGCTGCGCACGTGCTCCTGGCTCTCGCGCCAGCTGTAGGTCTGCCAGATGCCGCGGTCCTTCTCGCGAATGCCGGGCAGCCTCGGGACGCCCCTGGCGCGGCGCGCGAGCAGCTTGGGCAGCGTATCGGTCTTTGCATCCATGGCGAGCCTCATGGCCGGCCCTTCTTGCTGGTGCCGAGATAGGCCGCGATCACGGCCTCGTCCTCCTGGACCTCGGTCGGCGTGCCGGCCGCGATCCTGCGACCGCGGTCGAGCACCACCACGTAGTCGGAGATGTCCATCACCACGCCCATGTCGTGCTCGATGAGGACGACGGTGACGCCGCGCTCCTGGTTCACGTCCAGGATGTAGCGCGCCATGTCCTCCTTCTCGTCCTGGTTCATGCCGCCCATGGGCTCGTCGAGCAGCAGGACCTTGGGCTCCAGGGCGAGCGCGCGGCCGAGCTCCACGCGCTTGCGCAGGCCGTAGGCGAGCGCGGCGGTGGGCTGCTTCCTCAGGTCCTGCAGCTTCAGGAACTCGATGATCTCCTCGCACACCGCCCGGTGGCGAATCTCCTCGCGCTGCGCGAGGCCCCAGTAGAGCACGCTGCCCAGCACGCCCGAGCGCATGTGCACGTGGCGACCGAGCATCAGGTTGTCGAGCACGGTGAGGCCGCTGAACAGCGCGATGTTCTGGAACGTGCGGGCGACGCCGAGGCCGGCAATCGTGCTCGGCCGCAGCCCCGTGATGTTGCGCCCGGAAAGCGTGATGCGCCCGCTGTCGGGCTTGTAGAAACCCGAGATCATGTTGAGGAGCGAGGTCTTGCCGGCGCCGTTCGGGCCGATGATCGACAGGATCGCGCCCCTCGGGATGTCGAGCGATATCTCGTCGACAGCGGTGACGCCGCCGAAGCGCTTGGACACGCCAGCGACCGACATCTCGACGGCGGCGCCGGTGATCTGTTCCGCGGTCTCGGTCAGGCTCATGCGGCGGCCCCAGCCACGCACAGGGTGGCAGCCGGCGAGCAGCCGGAGCCCAAGCGTATGCGGGGCCCAGTGGCCCACATTGGTGCATCCTCCCAGCCCACCGATCGGTGGGAAGTACGGGCGCCGCCACTCTTGCCGGTGACATGCGCACAACCGACGGGTCGTGGATGTTAGTGCAGCGGCGACCGCAACGCCATGCTCCTTTTTTGGCCCTTTTTTTGGTCCCTATCCGGCCTCCTTCTTTCCGTCTCCCTGCCCGGGCCGGCCGGGGGCGCGCCGCTTGCGCTCCCGGGCGCGCTTGCGCTTGCCGCGGGCGATCTCGGTGCCGAGGGCATCAAGACGCTGCTCCCAGAACCCGCGAAAGCGGCCGAGCCAGCAATCCACCTCCCGGAAAGGTGCCGGATCGATCGAGTAGAGCCGGCGCGCGCCGTCGATGCGCACGGCGGCGAAGCCGCTCTCGCGCAGCACCTTCAAATGCTGCGAGACGGCCGGCTGGGTGATCGTGAACTGGCGCTGGACCGCGATCACGATGTCGCCGGAGGCGTGCTCACCCCCGGCGAGAAGCTCCAGGATGCGGCGCCTGACCGGGTCGCCGAGGACATCGAACGCGTGCATCAGCTCTCAGCGGATGGCTCGCCCTCCCCCGTGTAGAACGCCGTCGTCCGCGCCGCCGAGGCTTCGGCACCCGCGGCATCCGTGCCGGCCGCGATCGAGGCGCGGGCCCAGTCGCCGCTGCTGCGGCGCACGAAATCCTTGCCCTCGGGCGAGCCGGTCCAGGCCATGGCCGCCTGCGGGTCCACGGCTGCGCCGGAGACCAGATACCGTGCCAGGCTCACGAGGGCCAGATCCCAGCCGACGCCGACCGCGCCGGGGCCGTACTGCTTCCATCGCTCGTCGTCCACGTGGGCCATGTGCTCGAGCATGAGCAGCGTGCCACCCTTGGGGTCCTTGTCGAGCCCCACGGTGACCCAGCTCACCTCGCCGCCGAACTCCCACGTGAGTGCCAGGTGGCGCGGCGGCTCGCAGCGGGTGATCGTGCCGCCCGCATTGCCCCGGAGCTGGTAGCGGCCCCCGAGGCGCAGATCGCCGGTGACCGGCAGGAACCAGCGCGGGATGCGCTCGGGGTTGGTGAGTGCGTCCCATACGTCCTCGATCGTGGTGTCGTAGGTGCGGCTGGCAACGACCACGCGCGCGGTCCGCCCCTCGTGCTCGCGGCTGGAGACCTCGCGCGTGACTGCTCCGATGGTGCGGATGACGTCGATCATGGAAGCCCTCCCGTCATGGATTCGCCAATCTCGAATCAAGCCAGTCCTTATATAAGTTGATTCTTAAATTACGGCACCAACGCGGCAGCGCCGGCGACACCGGCGCATCGGTGCACGGCCTGCTGCCGGAGGGAGATCGGGCCGGGCGATCGGGCGGCGCTCAGCCTTCGCCCCAGGCGCGCCGCGCCGTGGCGACGACGAGGGCCAGCTTGGCCCATTGCTGGTCCTCGGTCAGCGCGTTGCCGCCGGCGACGCTGGCGAAGCCGCACTGCGTGGAGAGCGCCAGCTGCGCCAGGGGGCAGTGCTTGGCCGCCTCCTCGATGCGGCGCAGCAGGGCGTCGGGGTCCTCCAGCGCCGGCGTCTTGGAGGAGACGAGCCCCAGCACGACGCGCTTGCCCGCGGGGACGAAGCGCAGCGGCGCGAAATCGCCGGCGCGCTCGCTGTCGTACTCCAGGAAGTAGGCGTCGACCGGCAGCTCGTTGAAGAGCTTCTCGGCCACCGGCTCGTAGCCGCCCGCCGCCATCCAGCGGCTGCGGAAGTTGCCGCGGCAGAGGTGCACGCCCGTCGCCATGCCGGCCGGGCAGTCGGCCAGGATGCGGCGAATGAGGGTCAGATACGTGTCGAGCAGAGCCGTGGGCTCGCCGCCCCGGGTCGCCGCCTGCCGCCGCACGGCCTCGTCGCACAGCAACGCTACCGGCACCTCGTCGAGTTGCAGGTAGCGGCAGCCGGCCTCGGCCAGCTCGGCAACCTCGTCACGATAGACGGCGACGAGGTCGTCGAAATACTGGGCAACGTCGGGATAGGCGGCGGGATCGACGGCGCCGGCCAGGCGGAAGAAATGGAAGGCGCTGGGCGCCGGCAGGGTCGCCTTCACGACCGCGTTGCGCACATGCCGGCTGGCGCGCCGGAACTCGGCGAGGGCGATCGGGGCGCGGCGCTCGATGCGCTTCTCGGCGACGCACGTCTGCCACTCGAAGGCCTGCCCGTCGGCGTCCTTGAACTGGAACTGCGAGGGTGCCAGGCGGAAGCCGTCGAGCCCCTCGAAGAAGAAGCCGAACCAGGAGGAGCGGGCAAGCTCGCCGTCGGTGACGACCTCGAGGCCGATGTCCTCCTGCCGCCGGATCGCCTCGGCGATGTGCGCATCGAGTTGCACCTCGTACGCCTCCGGGCCGAGGCGGCCCTCCTGCAACGCCTTGCCGGCGTCCTTGAGCGCGCGCGGCCTGAGCAGGCTGCCGATCACCTCGGCGCGGAAGGGTGGGTTGTTGGGCACTGTGCGATCATCCCATAGGGGTGATTGAGCGGAGAAAAACATTGCGTAGAGCGCTTGCGATCGCCGGCGCGATAGATGTCGAAGTCCGCATCAAAGTCGCCACGCCGCGTCGCGCGCACATCGCCCAATCGACGCGTCAGCGAGATCTGGCCACTGGCGAACACTCCCAGGTGGTTTGTGTGGTTGACGATTGTCGGCTGGCTTCTCACTTGGTGGCTCCCGAACTACGCCAACCAACTCCGTATCGACAAATTGCCAAGGCTGGGAATCCTATTCGACGAGACCGCCGCACCGTATATCCATCCAGCACACTTCAACAAGGACGTCGAAGATCAGGCTATCTTCGTATCGGTGCTGCCCAGGGCATTGACGGATACGCCGATCAGGGCTTGCAAGGACTATCTGAACTCCGTGATGCGAGAAGGAGAAAACAGAGAATGGGAGGCGACCTCTTTCGACCATCGTCAGCAGCTTCTTTGGGGTGCTGCGGGATTGCAGCCCGCTCTGGAGGCCGACATCGATAGCGAAACCAATCAAGCCCTAAGCGTCTTCCCCCCAAGTCGCGTACAATAGCTATAGTATCGGCCATGGGGTCAGACCCGGAGAGTCTGACCCCTACCTAATATGGCGTCACCACATTGACCAGCGCGTGGCGCTTCTCCTTCAGCACGGCGTCGCGGGCGGCGGCCAGCACGCCGGCCAGGTCGGCGGGGCGCTCCACGCGGGCGGCGAAGGCGCCGTGCGCTTCGGCGATCTTCTCGAAGGGCGGGCTGGGGGAGAGGTCGGCGAGGCCGAGGCCGTTCTCGCGGCCGGCGGCGCCGGAGGCGAACATCGACAAGGTGGCGTTGCGCACCGCGGCGTAGCGCACGTTGTTGAAGATCACCATGACGATGGGGAGCGCGTGCGCCTCGGCGGCCCAGTGGCAGGCGGTCGGGTTGGCGAAGATGAAGCCGCCGTCGCCGATGGTGGCCACCACGAAGCGGTCGGGCGCGACGAGCTTGGCGCCCAGCGCCGCGCCGATGCTCCAGCCGAGGCCGCCGGCCGGGCTGATCGCGAAGTAGGTGCCGGGGCGCGGACGCGCGCAATGACCGAGGCGCAGCTGGTACTCGTTGACGATGATGCCGTCGGGCCCCGCCATCTCACCGACGCAGCGGCTCAGATACTCGGGCGTGATGTGGGGCGCGTCGGAGGCGGCGGCGGGCGCGGGGCGGCGCGGCCACGCCTCGGCGGCGTCCCGGTGCACGCCGCGCTGCGCCAGCTCGGCCTCCAGGGCCTTCAAAGTGGCGCCGGCGCCGGCAGCGATCGACAGATCGCTGCGGAAGCCGCGCATGGGATAGCGCAGGAACGCCGGGTCCTCGCCGATATGGACGATGCGGGCCTCTGGCCCCGGTGCCTTCACGTCGGGCATCCAGGGGACGTCGCTCTCGATCACCAGGATGAGATCGGCGTCCGCCAGGAACGGGCCGGAATCGAAGCCGGCGTGCATGGGATGGTCGGTCGGCAGGCACAGGAAGCGCGGCGTCTGGGCCACGACCGGCAGCTGGAAGCGCTCGGCAATCCGGCCCAGCGTGACGGCATCCTCGGGCACCCGCCCCAGGTTGGAGGCGATGACCAGCGGCCGCTTCGCCTCGGCGATCCACTCCGCGAGACGCGCGATGACAGCGGGGTCGGGGTAGGGCGTGGACGGGGCTGCGCGCGGCTCGGCGGCGTGCGGCTCGCCTCCCACCGCCGCCGACAGCGGCTCGCGCGGCAAGGCGAGATAGACGGGGCCGGTGGGGCTTGCCGTGGCTGCCTCCACGGCGCGGGCCACCACGTCGCGGGCCTGGGCCGGGTTGCGCAGCTCGTAGTCCCACTTGACGAGCTCGCGCACCATGCCGGCCTGGTCGAACATCTCCTGCGCCCAGTGGATCGGCCGGTTGCGGGCGCCGAACACGCCCTGCTCCATGAGCGGCGAGCGCCCCGCCATCAGGATCAGGGGCACGCGCTCGCGGCTGGCGTTGGCGAGCATGTTGACGGTGTTGGCGGTGCCGACGTTGACGTGCACCATCACCGACTGCGGCGCCCCCGTCACCAGCCAGGCGCCGTGCGCCATGGACACGGCCAGGTTCTCGTGCGGCACGAGCACGGCGCGCGGCACCTGTGCCCCGCTTTCCCTCGCGCGCGCGAAACCCTCCACGATGGGCGGAAAGTCCGTGCCAGGGTTCACGAACAGATGCGCTACGCCATGGTGGTGGAGCGAGGACAGCAGCACGTCGCCGGCGGTCGGCGGTAGGGCGGCGGCCGGCGCGCGCCGGGGTTTGCGGACCTCAGCCATCTAGTCGAGCTTGATCTTGGCGGTCTTGGCGGTCGCCGCCCAGCGCGGCAGCTCGGCGGCAATGACGCCTTTGAGGTCCTCGGCGGTGCTGCCGGAGGGCTCCACCTGCAGCTCCTTGAGCCGGGTGCTCACGGCGGGCAGCCTGATGACCTCCATCATCACCTTCTCCAGCTTCTTGACGATGGCGGGGGGCGTGCTGGCCGGGGCGAAGATGCCGGACCACAGCCGCACCTCCAAATCGGGCAGGCCCGCCTCCGCGATGGTCGGCACGTCCGGGAGGTCTGCGAGGCGCTTGGCCTGCATGACCGCCAGCGCCCGCACGCGCCCCGCCTTAAGATGCCCCATGGCTGGCGGCACGTCGGCGATCGCCATCAGCACCTCGCCGGCCACCACGGCGGTCAGGCTTTCGCCGCTGCTCTTGTAGTTGATGCGCTCCATCGGCGCCCCGGTCTTCTGCTTGAACTGCTCCGTCGGAAGCGTGAAGGCGGGCGAGGAGCTGGCATAGTTGGCCTTGTCCGGATTGGCCTTGGCCCAGGCGATCAGCTCCTTCACGGTCTTGATGGGCGCATCGGCCTTGACGAGGAGCACCAGCGGGGTCCACGCGATCATCGAGACTGGCGCGAAATCGCGCTCCGTCTTGTAGGGAAGCTTGCTCAGCACCGCCGGGCTGATGGTCATGGCGCCGGTGGCGCCGAGGTAGAGCGTGTGCCCGTCCGGTACGGACTTGGCCACCAGATCCGCGGCGATGGTGCCGCCGGCGCCGGGCTTGTTCTCGACCAGCACCGCCTGGCCCAGCCGCTCGGCGAGCCTGGGCTGAATGAGGCGCGCGTAGATGTCGTTGCCCCCGCCGGCTCCGAACCCCACGACGATGCGGATCGCCTTGGCAGGATAGGATTGCGCTGCGTCACCCTGCGCCAGCGCCGGCCGGCCGAGCACGGCGGCAAGCACGACCGCGGTGAGACCCGCGAGCATCGCACGCAAGATCAACCTTCCCGTGTCCGGCATGATCGCCCTCCCCTGGCATGTCAGCCTTGACGGCCGCGTCGTTTCCTCGGCGCCTAGCACCGCCTATAACCGTCCGTATGTCAAGCGATCCGATCATCATTGCAGGGGCGGGCATCGGCGGGCTGGCGACGGCGCTGGCACTGCTGCGACAAGGCATCGATGTCGCCGTCTGCGAGCAGGCGACGGAGCTGGGCGAGGTCGGTGCCGGCGTGCAGCTCAGCGCCAATGCCACGCGCGTCCTGCGTGCCCTGGGAGTAGAGGCGGCACTGCAGGGACGTGCGGTCGAGGCGCAGTCGAAGGAGGTGCGCCATTGGAGGACCGGGCGCACCTGGAAGCTGTTCGATCTCGGACCCATGTCCGTTGCGCGCTATGGCGCGCCCTACCTCTTCGTCCACCGCGGCGATCTGCATGCCGTGCTGGCGAAGGCCGTTCGCGCCCTGAAGCCCGATGCCATCCGCCTCGGTGCACGCTGCGTCGGCGTGGAGCAGAGCGGCCGCGATGTCACCCTGCTCCTGGCGGGAGGAGGCACGGCGCGTGGGCGCCTGGTGATCGGCGCCGACGGGGTGCACTCGGCGGTGCGTGCCGCGGTGTTCGGGGCCGCCCGGGCGCAGTTCACGGGCTGCATGGCCTGGCGCGCGGTGATCCCCGCGCAGCGTCTGGCGAAGGCCACCCCCATGGCCGGAACCAACTGGCTGGGCCCCGGCCGCCACATCGTGCACTACCCGCTGCGGCGCGGCGAGGTCTTGAACTTCGTCGGCCTGGTGGACCGCGACGACTGGCAGGTCGAGTCGTGGTCCGCGCGCGGCGCGCCCGAGGAGGCCCGCGCCGATTTCGCCGGCTGGCACGACGACGCCCGCGCCATCCTGGAGGCGATCGAGGAGCCCTACAAGTGGGCCCTGATGCTGCGCGAGCCGATGCCGGCCTGGAGCCGGGGCCGCGTGACCCTGCTCGGCGATGCCTGCCACGCGACGCTCCCCGACCTCGCCCAGGGCGCCTGCATGGCGATCGAGGACGCCTGCGTGCTCGCCCGCTGCCTCGCGGCGCATGGTGCGGATCACGAGGCGGCGTTTGCGCGCTACGCGGCGGCCCGCATCCCGCGCACCACCCGCATCGTTGCGGGGTCCGCGGCTGCCAGGAGCCGGTTCCACGATTCCCGTCTGGGCGACGATGCGGCGGCCGAGCGCTACATCGCGGAGGAATGGACGCCCGAGCGCATCGACCAGCGCTACGACTGGCTGTTCCGCTACGACGCCACGAGCGTGGAGATTTGAGGCGGTCGTGCTCGGCAGCGCCATGGAGCTCGTGACGACGCAGACCGGCGCAATGCGGCTTCCCCTTGTTGCGCCCTGCGTTCGCGCGGCTAACACCGATCCTGGGGGGAGGCCATGACTACGCAAGTCGAGCTGGGCGGGATCACCATCCATCGCGTGATCGAGCAGGAGCTGCCGTTCGTCGCAGCCCTCGAGTTCTTCCCGACGCTGACACCGGCGCTGCTCGAGGAGAACCTCTCCTGGCTGCAGCCCGACGCGATCGATCCGAGGGGCAAGGTCGTCCTCTGCGTCCAGAGCTACCTGGTGCGGACGCCGCATCACAACATCCTCATCGATGCCTGCGTCGGCAACCACAAGACCCGCCCGACGCGGCCGATGTGGCACATGATGGCGAGCGACCGCTACGAGCGGAACCTCGCGGCCACCGGGCTTGGGCTGGGCGACATCGACCTCGTGATGTGCACGCACCTGCACACCGACCATGTCGGCTGGAACACCAGGCTGGAGAACGGCCGCTGGGTGCCGACCTTCCCGAAGGCCAGATACGTGTTCTCTGAGCGCGAGCTGGCGCACTGGACCGAGAAGGAGAAGGCCGACCCGGCGGCGCACCCCTGGATCACCGATTCGGTGCTGCCGATCGTGGCCGCCAACCGCGCCGAGCTGGTGAAGAGCGACCATGCCCTCACCGATCTGGTGCGGCTCGTGCCCTCGCCGGGGCACAGCATCGACCACTTCTGCGTGCACGTGGGCAAGGCCGGCGCCGACGCCCTGATCGGTGGCGACGTGATCCACTCGCCCCTGCAGCTGCGCTATCCGGACCTCGGCATGCGGGCGGACCATGATGCAGCGCAGGGCGCGCAATCGCGGCGCAAGGTGCTGGAGAACCTGTGCGACACCTCCACGCTCCTGTGCACCATGCACTTCCCGTCGCCGTCCATGGGGCGCATCACGCGCTGGGACGACGGGTTCAAGCTGCTGGCGCTGTAGTGCACGCCGCGCGGTGCGCGAGCCACGCGGACTCCCTCTCCCCGCAAAGCGGGAGAGGGGACCGGTCGGCGCTTGTGAGAGGGCGCGGGCTTTACTCCGCTGCGGCCGCTGCGGCGCCGCCGTTGGCGTGCTCGAGGGAGGGGCCGTTGGCGCGCTCGACGGCCTCGGCCTCCTCGGCCTCGGGCTGCTCCCCGTCGGGCTCAGGGCTCGTCTCGCTCTCCTGGAACGGCTGCTGGCGGTGGCAGGACTGGCCGTCGAAGCTGGCACCCTCGTCGATCGACAGCGTCTTGTGGTAGATGTCGCTCTCCACGCAGGCGCTGTCCTGCAGGATCACGCGGTTGGCGCGGATGCTGCCCTTGACCTTGCCGCGCACCACCGCCTCCTCGGCGACGATGTCGCCGCTGACCGTGGCCTCCCTGCCGACCACGAGATGGGCGCAGCGGATGTCGCCCTTGATCCGCCCCTCGACCCGCACGTCGCCCTCGCTTTCCAGGGTGCCGGTTATGGTCAGCCATGAATTGATGACGGACTGCGTCGCAGTCCCGGACTGGTGTGCAGGCCCGCTCGGCGCGCGCAGGGCGGCGAGCGCATGGTCCGTCGTCGGCAGACTTGCCGGCATGTGCCCTCCCGCGAGCACGAAGTTGCTGGAATGGTCCGGCTTCCTGTTGAACAGCATGTCGGCTCCCTCTGGCTTGGGTCTCGGGTGACTCGGCGGCGCAGCACGCACGGGGGTACGGGCGCGCGGCCGAAGCTGGGCCGACGATAGCGGCGCGAGAATTCACGAGCGCCTAACGGCGCAGCGGGAAAGCCGATGCGCATCGAAAAAGAACCCGGTATGGCTACCAAATCGCAAAGCCGGAGAGGGTGCCGCCTCAGCGGCCCGGCTTTCTCTCAGACTCCGGCTTCTCCCGCGAGCGGCCGTCGGCACCCGCAAGGGACGCCTCGACTTGCGGCTGCATCTGCATGCTTGCCGCGCGCCCATTGGCATCCGCCGCACCCCGCACCCTCCCGTCTGACGGGCCGGGGAGCATGCGTTTCAGCTCCGCCAGCGCCGAGGTCTCCTCGTTGCCCTCGAGCGGGTTGTCGCTGCGGCGCACCGCGCCCTGAAACTCGACGCCTTCGTCGATGGCGAGCATGCCGTAGACGATGTCGCTTTCGACATGCGCCGAGCCCTGCAGGATGACGACGTGGGCGCGGATCGTTCCGGTGATGCGGCCGCGAATGATCACCTCCTCGGCCGTGACGACGCCCGTGATCGCGGCGTTCGGGCCCAGGATCAGCTGGGCGCATTGCACGTTGCCGCAGATGTGCCCGTCGAGCCGCAGGTCGCCGTCGGTGCGCAGGTCGCCGACGATCGCCAGCGTCGAGTCGATGACCGACTGCGGGCGCTGGCCGCCGGTCTTGCGGAGCGCCGCCGGGTCGGCCGGCTCCGCAGGAGTGCTCCGCCACCGGTCCGCGTCGCTCTGCGTCCTTCTGTTGAACAGCATGTCGCGTGCCCTCTACCCGACGGATGGCGGGAGCCATTCGGTGCATCGCCGGCAGCCTCGCGAGCGCCGCCCTCGCCGCCGCCTGGCTCGGCATGGCGCGCTGGGCTGGACTTTCGGCAACGCCCTTTGCGGCTAAGTTATGCACGCGATCGAGCGGCGGCGCGCTCGCCGCAATGCTGTATTCCGGCGCAGACGACTATGTAGGGCGGCGGCACCGGGGAGGGGGTCGGGCCCCTCGCGCCCCTACGCCGGCACTCCAACTGCGACGCCGGAGGCGAGGGGTCTGAGCAGGTCAGACAGCGACCCTCTGGGAAGACGGGTGTATCCCCTCCCCACACAGGAGAAACGGAGGCTCCCTGCGGGATGGCGTTCGAGCCCGATTTTGCCAATGCGTTTAAGCGCTTGCGCACCGGACCGAGTACATAAGCGGCCTTGGCGGGCTGCCGCGACTTAATGCCATCCGACTGCTATGCGCGCTCAACCAAGCCGAGTCGGATACCATGATGCTGAACGAGCGTGCGGTCTGCGCATTCTCTAGCTATGCCCGGCAGATCATGGACTTCAAGCTAACGAATCGCCTTTTTAGACCGAAGGCCGAGCCTTTGCCGCGATTGCACTAGGCCAGCACCCTGGTGAGAGCGAACGTTTGGCGTCGAGCGCGCATCATGGCTGGGCATGTCGGTCACGGATAGCGCGGCTGCAGCATTGGGCTACGCCCCCTTGATGCGTAGAGGACCCCGCCTCCGCCACTCGATATCCGGAATGACCGCGGCGAGGGGTCTGCCCCCTACTCGGGTGGCTCAGAGGCGCCAGGCGGAGTGGATGGCGGCGATGCCGCCCGTCAGGTTGCGGTAGCCGACGCGGGCGAAGCCGGCGGCGCGGATCATCCCGGCGAAGCGCTCCTGCCTGGGGAACCTGCGGATGCTCTCCACCAGGTAGCGGTAGGGCTCCGGGTCGCCGGCGGCGAGCCGGGCGAGGCGCGGAATCACCTCGAAGGAGTGGAAGTCGTAGAGGCGGTCGAGCAGCGGCACCTCGCAGGCGGAGAACTCGAGGCACAGGAAGCGCCCGCCGGTCTTGAGCACGCGGAAGGCCTCGGCGAGCGCCCTGTCGATGTGGGTGACGTTGCGGATGCCGAAGGCGACCGTGCAGGCATCGAAGCTCTTGTCGGGAAACGGCAGGGCCTCGGCATCGCCGACGACGAGATCGACGCGGTCGCTCAAGCCCGCATCGCTGAGGCGCCCGCGGCCGATGGCGACCATCTCGGGATTGATGTCGAGGAGCGTGGATGTCGCGCCCGGCCCGCCCGCCTGCAGGAACCGCAAGGTGATGTCTCCGGTGCCTCCGGCGACGTCGAGGAGACGGAAGCTGCGCGCCGACCTGGGGGGCGACAGCATGGCGACCAGGTCGCCCTTCCACAGCCGGTGCAGGCCGCCGGACATCAAGTCGTTCATGAGGTCGTAGCGGCCGGCGACCAGGGAGAAGATGTCGTTGACGAGCCCCTGGCGCGCCTCCTCCGGCACGGTCTTGAAGCCGAAGGAAACGGTATCGCCCGCCGCGGGCTCGGGCGCATCTCGTGTGGGGGTACCGGCCATGGCCGAGGATACCCCCCTCCCCGACCCCGGGACAAGAGCGGCCGGATGCCGCCGCCCCGGTTCCAGGAGCGCGAAGACTCATCTACGCTGAGGCCGAGCCGGCCCGGCCCATGGGGAAAATGCGCCATGCACCCGCTTTTCCATATCGTCTACGCCGCCCACGCCAGGGCCACGCATCACAAGCTGGCGCTCGATGCGCTGCGCCACCTCGAGTGCACCGACGCCGATCTGTGGCAGCGTCTTTTCCTCAGGCATTGCGGGCTCTATCTGGAAGGGGCCACGGCGCCGGACGAGGAGTTCAAGGACTTCGGCAACCACGTGCTGCACACCCGCGACGGCTTCTGGGGCGGGGCGCCCGCGAAGGCGGTTAGCTGGTACCGCCACGTGGTGGAGGCGCTGAAGGTCGAGGACTGGCCGACGGCAGTCTACTGCGCGGGCGTGCTGAGCCACTACTTCATGGACCCGCTGCAGCCCTTCCACACCGCCCAGTCGGAGGCCGAGAACAACATCCACCGCGCGGCGGAATGGAGCATCTGGAGGAGCTACGATGCGCTCTGCGCCCTCAGCGCGCGCGAGCACGGCGACATCAAGGTCGAGGTCGGCGCCGGGCCCAACTGGCTCGTCGAGCTGGTCTGCCGCGGCGCCGAGCTCGCCAATGCCGACTACGAGAAGCTGATCGCGCACTACGATATCGGGCGCGGCGTGGTGGACCCCGCAGGCGGGCTCGACCCGCTGGGGCGGCGCATCGTCGCCCGCATGATCCGCTTCGCGCATCTGGGCTTCGCCGCCGTGCTCGCGCGCGCCATCGACGAGGCGCGGGTGTTCGCGCCGGAGGCGGGGCTCGGCGCGGCGACCCTGCTCGCGATGGTGCGCATCCCGGCCGCGGCGCTCGCCCGGCGCCGGGCCGATGCCGCAGAACGGCGCGCGGTCGAGCGCATGTACGACGAGCTGATGGCCACCGGCACGGTCGAGACGCACCTGCCCGAGGATGACCGGCTGGTGCGCCGGCTCTATGGCGAGCAGGTGCTGGCACGGCGCGCCGCCGCGCCCGCGGCCTCGCAGGTGTTCCCCTTCAGGCGGCGCGAGCCGGTGGTCACGCGCATCGATCTGGCGCGCGAGGCACGGCGCCACGCCGGCACCGGCGCCGAGATCATCCCGCTGCGCCCGGCAGGCCAGGCCAGAGCCGGAGCCGGCCGCGGGCCGGCGGAGCGAGGCCCCTGCAGCCGGCATCACGCGCGAGCCGATGCTGTTCCTCGTGCCGGGCGCGCCCGGCGCCGATGGCACGCCCCCGGTGCCGCCGCGAACGCGGACCGGTCGTGCCAGGCGCCGCGCCGAGGCGCCCGCGCGCCAGCCCCAGGAGGGCGATCAGACCGTCGCCGCCGCGGATGCGGCACTTGGCGAGAACGCAGGCGAGAACGGCGTGCCCGTTCGCCTGACGCTCGACCACGCCGTTGCCGCCGGCCCGTCGATCGGCGCCAAAACGGCAAAGCGCCTCGCGCGGCACGGCATCGCCACCGTCCGCGATTTGGTGAAGGCCGATCCGGCGGCGCTCGCCGTCCGGCTCAACGCGCGCCATCTCTCCGCGCAGGCGATCTGCGACCTGCAGGACGAGGCGCTGCTGGCGTGCGCGGTCCCGGGCCTCCAGGGTGCCCATGCCGCGTTGCTGATGGGCGCCGGCTACCGCTCGGCCAACGCCATCGCCGAGGCCGAGCCCGACAAGCTGTGCGCCGACATCCTGGCCTTCGCCCTGACCCCGGCGGGCCAGCGCATCGTGCGCCATGGCGGCGCCCCCGACATCGAGCGCATCAAGGGCTGGCTTACGGCGGCGCGCGGCGTGCGCGCGGCGTAGCCGGCGCTCGAACGACACGCAGCGGCGGTGCTTTCCTTGCGGAGCATGGGAGCTTCCTCACCTTCGGGTCAACGTTCGACATCATCATTGAAGTTATGACAATGCGCGAACTGAGGATCGACGAGGAAGCCACGTCCATCGTATGCGCCAACCTGGGGATGGGAGCAAAGACAGCAATTACTTTGTTCCCTATTGAACCGCCAACCCGGCAGTCAAGAAAAAAACAAGACCGCCGTGCTGGTCAGAGAGGCGCAGAAACTGGCAGAGCGAAACAGCTTTGCTCACGGCTTCTTCTTGATTGACCCCAGCACATCAGAGTTCGAGCTCATAAAGCGAGAGGTGGGGAATACGTATGAGGCGAAAGTCAAGAAATTCGACGCCAAGCTAATGAGCAAGCACGCCGCGCTGTTTATAGCAAGGTCAATGAGCTACGGCCCATGCCTCGGTTTCCGCGGCCGACCTTTGGGATTACACAAAGCATGTTGAAGCGCATGCGTTGGCTCGGGAATCTCTGGGTAAGCACCATCCTGCACCTCAGACCAGTTCCGCGAAAGCCAGGCGGAAATGACGGATTGCACGCGACGCGCGTGCCTCATCCGTCAGCTTTTTTTTGCCTGCGACATCCTCGAATATCGATTGCAGATGGTCCGCCTGAAGACAGCGCCGCGGTTGAAGTCTCAATCGCTTCAGGTCTCTCTGGTAGCTTTGGGTAGGACCAACGCTAAGCTCCGCGTTGTGACGATGCCAACTGAGCACGCACCATCCGCTCGCGTTATAGATCGCGATCGGTCAACGAGACCCGTGTCAGACCCCTCGCCTCCAACGTCGATGCTGACAACGAGCGGCTGCGCGAGGGGTCTGACCCCGACCGCCCCAACCGCGTCAGAACCTGTAGCCGTAGCGCACGCCGATGGCGTCGAGCCCCTCGTTGTAGGCGGCCAGGTCCCAGTTCGACACGTGCTCGAAATAGACCGAGACGCTGTTGCGCGCATCGAGCCTCAGGCCGATCTCGATCGGGACATGGAACAGCACGCGCGAGCCGAGCGCCTTGCGGTCGGGCTCGGTGGGGCCGGTGAGGCCGTCGTGCACGGCGGCGCCGAGACCGAGGCCGAGGAAGATGCCGCTCTCGAATTGCACCTCCCAGCGCGCATCGAGATAGGCCCGGCTGGTGAACCCCTCCGTATTCACCGAGACGCCCAGCGCCGGGCGCAGCGTGCCGCCGAGCACCGCAAGCCCGCGCCCGAACAGCAGCTCGGCGTTGATGTCGACGCCACCCTCCAGGCTGAAGCCGGCCCAAAGATCGGGCACGTCGTGCGCCAGCACGCCACCCCGCAGCTCGAGGCCCGACGGCGCTGCCTGGGCAACGGCCCGCTGCGGCAGAGCCAAGCCGATCGCCAGCGCAACGATCGCAAGCGCGGCCTTCATGTGGCTCCCCCTGTCTGCCCGATGCAGCCGAGGCAGGACCCTATGTCATCGGCGCCGGCGCGGCAACGGTGCCGCAACCGGTCAGACCCCTCCTCCGACGTCGACGTTCACGACGAACGGTCGGCACGAGGGGGCTGACCCCGTCTCCTCGCGCCGTTGCAAATCGGCCAGCCCGGGGCCGAAACAGCCCGCCGACATGCAACAGTCATCTTGAACGGGGGGAGATCACCCCCTAGCCTCGGGCCGCCAATGCGCAGCTCCGTGCGCGGCCCTCGAGCGCAAGGGCGTCCTCCGGGGCGCTTGGTCGTGTCAGGGGATGCCGCGATGGAGGCGTTCAGCGCCCTTGTCGATGACGTAACGCGCGCCCTGGTTGCCGGCTTCGGCGCGGCCCCCTTGGCCTGGACCGTCGCTGCACTTGCCGTCGTGCTGGCGCTGGCGGTGCTCCTCGCGCGGCGCCGGGCCGTACCGCGCAGCGAGGTCGACACCCTGTTCCTGGTCTCGGCCGCCGCCACCCGCAAGGCGCGCGAGATCAGCGAGATCGACGCCTTCGCCAAGCGCGTCGGGGCGGCCTCCGAGGAGCTCAAGCAGCAGATCAGGCGCCTGCGCGCCGGCCACCACACGCAGGTCAAGATCTACATCGACCACTCCAACTTCATCACCACCTGGAACGACGTCCTGCACCGGGGCGAGCGCCCGCTGGAGCACGACGTGCACTGGCACGTGCTCCCCAGCCTGTTGCTCGAGGAGATCGCCGCCTGGCTGACCAGGCAGCGCAAGGCGCCGCCGGCCCTCCTCTACCGCGGCATGCACGTCTACGGCACGCTGTTCGAGGACGAGTATTTCCGCCTGCTCGAGAGCATGCTGCAGCACGAGCAGAACGCCCCTTCCAAGCTCTCCCTGCCGATCCGCCTGCGCAAGGAGACGGTGGAGCGGTGGCGCCAGGAGAACGAGGCGCACAAGCTCGAGCTCACCCGCGAGATCGCCAACGTCGCCGGCTGCGTGATGGTGCCGATCTACCGGCGTACGCCGCGCGAGGACCAGCTCTCCAGCGCGCAGTACACCTCCGGCGGCATCCCGATCGCGCCCGAGAAGATGCTCGACACCCGCATCGCCACCGATCTCATCGGCGACGCCACCTTCGACGCCTACGACGTGGCCCTCCTGGTCTCGGAGGACAGCGATTTCGTCCCGGCGGTGGAGTTCGTGCAGGAGATGCGGGCCAAGCACATCGTCCACGTCGGCTTTGGCGGCTACAGCAACGACCTGCGCGCGGTGTGCCGCCACCGCATCGACCTCGGCAAGGGCGACCTCTGCCGCCGCCTGCAGCGGGGGCGGACACAACCGCCGCCCGTATCCCCTCTCCCCGCAAAGCGGGGAGAGGGTTAGGGTGAGGGGGCAGCCCCAAGGGAAATCCTATCCGCTGGGAGCTCGATGCGCCAGATGACGATCGGTCAACTGAGAGGGCAGCGCCCTTGACTGCCCCTCACCCCAGCCCTCTCCCCGCAAGCGGGGAGAGGGCGCCGCATCACGCGTAGAACCCCCTTGCCCAGTCGCGGAAGGCGCGGCGCGAGGCGTCCCAGGTGTAGAACATGTGGCCGCCGTCGAAATGCCGGATGAAGAGCTTCTCGCGCTGCTGCGGCAGCAGCTTCATCTGCTCCACCAGGCGCTCGGAGGAGAAATAGGGCGTCACCATGTCGTAGTAGCCGTGCGCGATCAGGACCTGCATGTCGGGGTTCATGCTCATGGCGAAGCGCAGATCGTCGGTGGCGCCGGCCGGCTCGTCGAAGGCATGGTGCTGCTCGTCGCGCTTCCAGCTGCGGTGCACGTCGAGGCTCAGCAAGTCGTAGCGGCGCTCCGAGTCGATGCCGATCTCGGCGCGCAGCAGATGATTGATGGCGCTCGCGAACACGCGCTCGATGCCGGCAAAGGTCGGGTCGGGTCCCTGGCGCTGCTCGCGGTCCGGAAACGGATCGATACCCGTGATGGTCGCGTCGTAGACGCCGAGCACCTTCTGCTCGGACCTGAGCAGCTCGCGCGCGAAGCGCCAGAACGGCACCCGGCCGTGCGCGAGCCGGACGAGCTCGAGCGGCAAGCCGAGAAAATCCGCAGCCCGGGCAAACACGCGGGTCTGCTCGTCGGCGTCGTGGGCGGTGCCGACCAGGAAGGAATGCGACAGCTCGCGGGTCGCGAACGCCTCGATCTGGGGCCGCTGCGCCGCGACCGGCGTGCCCGCCGCAAACACGCGCGAGCGGCCGTGGAAGGTGGCGGCGAGCGCCATGGTGCAGAAGCAGTCCATGGAGCGCAGCACGTCGTAGTCGTTCTCGTTCAGCAGCGACCATTCGAGCGCCGGCGAGATGGCAATGGCGGTGGAGAGGCCGACGCCGTGCGTCTCCTGCAGGCGCCGCGCCAGCTTGGCCGTGCGGAAGCCGCCGTAGCTCTCGCCGATGATGGCCACCGGAGCATCCCACAGCCTGTACCTGGAGAGAAAGCGCTCGATGAACTCGCCGAGCGACTCCAGATCGCGGTTGAGGGCGTAGAACTCCTTCTCCTCGACGGTCTTGGCGGGGTCGGGCTTCTCCTTGTCGTCGGGCTTCTTCTCGGGCTCGATGATGCGCGAGAAGCCGGTGCCGACGGGATCGACGAACACGAGGTCGGTGAAGGCGATCCAGCTCTGCGGGTTGTTGACGAGGCGCACCGGCGGCGGCTCGAGGGTGCCGTCGGGCTTGAACAGGATGCGCCGCGGCGAGAGCCCGCCGACATGCAGATAGGCGGAGGACGCGCCGGGGCCGCCGTTGAAGACGAAGCTGACGGGGCGCCGGCCCTCGGTCCCGGCGAGCCGGTAGTAGGTATGGAACATCTCCGCCGCAGGCCGTTCCTTCTTGCGCAGCACGATCCATTCGGCGATCACCTCGATGTCGGCGGCCTGCCCTGCATCGCCCGTCCAGGCGAGCTTGTGTGTCGCCCCTTTCGGCGGCTGGTGCTCCTTCTTGTCCTTGTCGGCTGCAGATGTGCTCGGGGCCGGGTCGGCCATTGGGGGAACCTCTAGGTTGGGTCAGGGCCGAAGGCCCGTAACCCAACCTCGGCAGGCACCGGTGCTGTGCTCGTGGCAATGTCGGGTCACGCGCTTCGCGCTAGCCCAAACTACCCATCAACACAAGCAGGTCGGGTCAGGGCCGAACGCCCGTAACCCAACATCGGCAGCACAGGCGTTGCGCTCGTGGCAGGTCGGGTTACGCGCTTCGCGCCAATCCGACCTGCGCCTCCACCGTCGTGCAAGCGGCGCAGATCTGCTCGATGTGGCGGTGGTCGGTGCCGCAGCAGCCGCCGATGACGGTGATCTGCGGATGCCGGCGCAGGAGCGCCCGGTACTGGCCGCCCAGCTCCGCGGGATCGCCGTCGTCGAGGTCCGGCGCCTCGTTGAGCTCGGCGTGGCTGCGCCTCGAGGCGTTGGCGCGGATGCCGCGGATGCGGCCGGCCCACGCCTCCTTGCCGTCAAGGGTTGCCTCGAAATGCGTCGGGTGCGCACAGTTGATCATGTAGTAGGCAGGTGCGCCCAGCGTCGCCTCGTCCACCTCGGTAATCGCCCCCGCGAGGCTCTGCCCCGTCGGCAGCCGCCCGTCGGTCTCCACGGTGAAGGAGATCGCCACCGGCATGCCCGCGGCCTGCGCAGCGCGGGTCACGCCGACCGCCTCGTTGGCGTTGGTCATGGTGATGGCCGTCACCATGTCGGCGTCGCTCTCCGCAAAGACGCCGATCTGTCGGGCATGATAGGCCTGGGCCTCGTCGGGGCTCATCGCGGCGCCGGGGTCGTAGCCGTCGCCGCGCGGGCCGACGCAGCCGCTCACCACGACTGGCGTGCGCTTGCTCTGAAAGGCGACCCGCAGCTCCTGCATCAGGGCGATCGACTTGGCGTTGGCGTCGGCCAGCGCCCGGTCCGAATAGCCGAGCTTCTCGCCCCAGTCCGAGCTGGCGCGCCAGGTCGGGCTCTCCAGGATGAAGCCGGTACCGCTGGCACGCGCGATCTCCGCGTAGCGCGCGAAATAGGCGCGCAGCGCCGCCGTGCCGGCCTCGTCCCGCAAGAGATGGAAGGCGGCGAAATGCGGCAGCTCGAGCCCGTCGTGAAAGATCAGCGTGGTCTCGAGGCCGCCGTCGGTCAGGAACAGGCCGCCGTCCAACTGCGGCAGGCCCCCTCTGTACTGGCTCATGATCGTCTCCGAAATCCCGTTGCTCGTCGTACGAGGCTAGATGCGGATGCGGCCGGCCAATGTCCAGGCAACCGATGGTCAAGCTCCATTCCGCAGCTGGCTTAGCGAGCAATTTCAGGGAGCTGGGCGCTCCGGGCAGCAGTCGGCCCGCGCCCGCACAGGCCATTGATCGCCCTCGACTGTACCTCTAGTACAGTCGCCCATGACGCAGATGCCCGAGACCGCACCCCGCAAAGGCAGCGACACGCGCTCACGCCTCCTCGATCTCGCCGAGGCGGCCGTGCTGGAGAAGGGCTTCGCCGCCACCTCCATCGACGAGCTGATCGCGGGCGCGGGCATCACCAAGAGCGGCTTCTTCTACCATTTCAAGGACAAGGGCGACCTCGCCAAGGCCCTGCTCGAGCGCTACGTCGCCCACAACCAGGCGATCCTCGCCGACATCTTCGCCCGCGCGGATCAGCTCAACGAGGACCCTCTGCACGGCTTCCTGGTCGCCTTGAAGCTGTTGGCGGAGACCATGGCCGACCTGCCGGGCAGGCACCCTGGGTGCCTCGCCGCCTCGTTCTGCTACCAGGACCGCCTGTTCGACCGCGAGGTGCGCGAGCTCAACCGCGCCGGCATCTCCAGCTGGCGCGCGATGTTCCGCGCGCGGCTGGAAGCGGTCGCCGCGCGCTATCCGCCGAAGCTCGCCGTGGACATCGGCGACCTCGCCGACATGGCCAACACGCTGGTCGACGGCGGCATCATCCTGTCGCGCCTGCTCGACGACCGGGAGGTGCTGCCGCGCCAGATCCTGCTCTACCGCGAATTCGTGCGCGCGGTGTTCCTGGGCAGCGCATGAACCGCATGAAGCTCATCGCGCATCGCGGCTGGTCGGAGGGAGCGCAGGAGAACTCGGCCGCCGCCTTCGCGCGCGCCGCCGGCGACGCGCGCATCGCGGGTGTCGAGCTCGACGTGCGCCGCGCGGCAGACGGCGCCACGCTGGTGGTCTCGCACGACCCGCCGGCCAGCGCCGGTTCGGCGCTGGCGCTCGATGCCGCGCTGGCGCTCCTGGCGCCCACGCGGCTTGAGCTCTACGTAGAGATCAAGGAGGCCGGCCTCGCCGACGCCGTCATCGAGCGGCTGGTTGCCCACCGCCTCGCCGGCCGCGCCGTCGTGTTTGCGTTCGCCCCGGTCGCCCGGTCCTTTCCATGGCAGGGCGCGCGGCCCGTGCGCCTCGGCATCATCGCCCCCTATCCGTGGCGCCTCGCCCGCATCGTGCGCGAGAGCGCTCCCGACGTTCTCCTCCTCGGCTGGGACGACCGCACCTGGACCCGCCTCGCGTTTCGCATCTGGTGGTCGGTCTTCTCGCTGGAGCGCATGGCGCAGCGTCACAACAAGCCCGTGGTGGCCGGCATTGTGCAGTGCACCGGGGACCTCTCCTGGCTGGCGCGGCAAAGCCTGCATGCCGCCGTAGCCGACATGGACCGGATCACTTGATGGCCACACAAGGGGGACCCGGCAATCCGTCGCGAGCGGAAACCGTACGCAGGGAGCCATGGCGGCCGCACGGCGCAACCGGCCGGGACGGGCAGGCGGCTCAAACCTGCAGGGCACGGCCGGGGCAGGCCGGGTTGGTGATTTGCGAGCATTTACGGTATGTTCACACAACAGTTTCTTTGTCGATGCGGGGGCGGCTGCGGTATGCCTCCTCCACACTTCGGTCAACTTTGCCTATATGACGGGGTGGACTGCTCCGCTGGAGGACATGCATGTTGCGCACCGCAACCCAGAAGGGCCGGGTGATCCTTGTCGTTGGCTCGGTCGTAGCGGCCGTCGCGGGCGGTGTAGCCCTGCGCGCCGATCTGATGGTCGGCTACGCGTTCAGCAAGGCGCTCGAAACCCAAAAGCCCGTCCGGCCCTTCGAGATGGCGGACCGGGGCAACGCGCGCCACGCCGCGGTCCAGGTGGGCGACGAGGGCTACTGGCTGCGCCCCGCGGGCTCTCACGTCCCCGTGCTGGCATCCAAGCAGCGCCTGGCCGTCGGCGACGGCATCGCCATCACCGCGGATAGGCGCGTGCGTCACGTGGAGGACAGGCGCGTGCGGCACCTCGAGGTGGTCGGCATCCTCGGAGCACCTCTTCTCGAGGTTGTGGCCACACCCAATCCCGGCGTGCACCTCCTGGTGACATGTCGCATCGTCGACCCGGCCGAGCCCGAGAGCCGGAGCCTCGTCCAGCTCGTGGTCGAGGTCGAGCCGCCCAAGCCACCCCGCTCCCTGCGGCCAGCCGAGAACCCTCTGGGCCGCACCTGAGCCCAGGTTTCAGGCGTCAGGAGCGGCACCTCGAGACCGCTCCCTGAAACCCGAAACCTGAAACCTGAAACCTGCTCAGCGCGGCTTGTGGCCGCCGTGGCGGTCGGCCCCTTCGGATACGGCGAGCCTGGTCTTGCGCACGTCCGCGGGGTCGGCGCGCGCAACCCCGCGGACGGGCCCGCCGCGGATCGTCACCCGCTCCATGATGCGCCGCCGCGGATAATAGTCGTGGACGGCGTAGTGCTGGACCGACCGGTTGTCCCACATGGCGACCGTGTGCGGGGCCCAGTGCAGGCGCAACTGGTACTCGGGGATCAGCGCCTGCTGGAACAGGGCGTCGAGCAACAAGCGGCTCTCGCGCTCGTCCATGTCCTTGATGGCAATGGTGAACTGCGGGTTGACGAACAGCACCTCGCGTCCCGAGACCGGGTGGACGCGCACCACCGGGTGGACCTGCTGCGGATAGACGAGCTCGAGCTGCTGCAGCCTCCGGCGATCCTCCTCGCTGTCGCCGAACAGCGCCCGGAACGGCTTGAGGTCGTGGATCGCCTCGAGCCCCGAGATGAACCGCCGCATGCGCCCGCTGAGCCCCGCAAATGCAGCCGTCATGCTGGCGAACACGGTGTCGCCGCCGAGCGCCGGCACCTCCTTGGCGACGAGCACGGTGGCCATCGGCGGCTCGGACCGGAAGGTCTCGTCGGAATGCCACACGTCGGTGCCGAACGGCGGGTTTTTCTCGTCGTTTCTGAACGTGATGAGCTGCGGCGCCTCCCCCTCGCTCGGCGCAAACGGGTGCACGGTCAGCTCGCCGAAGCGGCGGCCGAACGCCATGAGATCCTCGGAGGCCATCTCCTGGTCGCGGAAGACGATCAGCTCGTTCTCGACCAGTGCCCCCGCGATCGCCGCGAGCTGCGCGTCCGGCAGCGGCCGGCGCAGGTCGACCCCGCCGACCTCCGCCCCCAGGTGAACACCGATGCGGGTCACGGTGACTCCGGCCAGCTCCGTGATGACGGGCCTCAGATGGCGAGGGTCGGGGCGCTCGTTCATGGCGGTCCTTGGTTTCTGCGGGAGTTTCTGCGGGCAGCCGATTGCCGGAAGGTGGCGGTTTTGGCACTCTAGCAGCGATTGACGGTGAGAACGAACGATGGGGAGGGAGCAATGAAGAGGATTTTGCTGGCGTCGGGCATCTCGCTGCTCGCAGTCGCTTGCGGCATGCTGGCCGCGCCGGGGGCGTGGGCGCAGCAGAAATTCGAGATGAAGCTCGCCTATTACGTCGGCGATCAGCACGCCATGTCGAAGTGGCTCATCAAGTGGTCCGACAAGCTCACCAAGGACTTTGGCGGGCGCATCACGGTGAAGCGCTTCCCCGGCTCGCAGATGGGCCCGGTGCAGCAGCACTACGACCTCGCCCGCACCGGGCAGGCCGACGTCTCCTGGCTGCTCCACGGCGCCACGCCGGGGCGCTTCCCGCTGACCGAGCTGGTCCAGCTGCCATATCTCGTCGGCAGTGCGGAGATCGGCATCAAGGTCCTCAACGACGCCGAGCTGCGCGCCAAGCATCTCGACGCCGAGCACAAGGGCGTGAAGGTGCTCTTGCTGTTCACGCACCAGCCCGGCAACGTGCACACCACCAAGAAGCCGATCCGCAGCGTCGACGACATGAAAGGGCTGCGGCTGCGCTTCGCCTCTCCCACCATCCGAGAGCTGGTCGCGGCGCTCGGCGGAACGCCGGTCGGCGTGCAGGCGACCGAGCAGGTCGAGCAGCTGCAGAAGGGGACGATCGACGGCACCTTCATCGACTACGGCGGCGCCGGCATCGCCTTCAAGATGGCCGGCGTCGTCAAGTACTCGACCGAGATGTACTCCTTCGTGTCGAGCTTCGGCCTGGTCATGAACGAGGGCTTCTGGAACAGGCTGCCGCCCGATCTCAAGGAGCTGGTGACGAAATCGGTGACGGGCGTCGAGAAGGAGGTGGGCGAGGCCTGGGATGCGCTCGACGGCATCGGCAAGAAGCTGCTGGTCGACGGTGGCGCCGAGCCCGTCAAGCTGGCGCCCGCCGAGCAGGAGAGATTCCGCAAGATCGGCGCCGGGGTCGCCGAGGCGCGCATCAAGGAGCTGGAAGGCAAGGGGCTCCCGGCGCGCGCCATCTACACGACGATGCAGGCGCTCGCCGAGAAGCACGCCAAGACCTCGAGGAGCTTCTGGGACTGAGCCATAATGTCAGACCCGGAGGGTCTGACACCTCCCGTGGAGGCCGACGTGAGCACCTCGTGGAACCTCGACGCACTGCACGCCGATCTGTCCCGCGCCGCCCTCGACCCGGAGCATTGGAAGCCGGCGCTGCAGCGGCTCACCGACAGCGTCGGAGCGGTCGGCACCGTGCTCCTGCCGCCCGTGGCGCAGCGCTTCGCATCGATCAGCACCGAGGCCATCGGCGAAGCCAACGCGCGCTACTTCAAGGAGACCTGGAATACCCGCGATCTGCGCGACCGCGGACTCGCCCGCATGCTGCAGCGCGGCGTCACCGTCGACCTCGACTTCGCGACCGAGGAGGAGATCGGCAGGTCGGACTACTACAACGACTTCCTCGGACGCCACGGGCTCAGATGGTTCGCGGGCCTCGCGGCCGCGGCGGGCAGCGATCTGTGGGTGGTCTCGATCCAGAGGTCGATCGCCCAGGGCCCCTTCGTCGCCCGCGAGCAGGAGCGGCTCGCCCGGCTGCGCGGGCCGCTCGGCACCGCCGCCACGATGGCGCGGGAGCTGGGCCTGGCACGCGCCAAGGGCCTCGCGGAGGCCTTCGAGCTCCTGGGCTCGGCGGCTGTGGCGTTGGACTGGCGCGGCGAGGTCATCCTCGCCAACCCGACCGCCCGCAGGACCCTCACAGGCGAGCTGCGGATCGCCAAGCGGCGGCTCACGGCCAGCGACAACGAGGCCTGCCGCAGCATCTCGGACCTGGTCGATCGGGCGACCTCGCCGCTGCTCACACCCGCCCCGAGACCGCCGGTGGCGGTGCCGCGCCCCGGGCGCAGGCCGCTCATCGTCTACGCCGTGCCGGTCCTCGGCGAGGCTCGCGACATCTTCACGCGCGCCCGCGCGCTCTTGGTCGTGCTCGACCCCGATGCCCGGCCGACGCCGCCCGAGGAGGCGCTGCGCGTGGCGTTCGCTCTCACCTCCGCCGAGGCGCGTCTGGCGGCGCGTCTCGGCACCGGCGAGAGCCTCGATGAGGCCGCCGGTTCGCTCGGCATCTCCAAGGAGACGGCGCGCTGCCACTTGAAGGCGATCTTCGACAAGACCGGCGCGCACCGCCAATCCGAGCTGGTGGCGCTGCTGAGCCGGCTGGCAGGCCCGGCAGCACCCCGCAGCCGCGCGGACTGAGCGCCAGCGATGACGTGCGGCGTGGGGGCATCTAACCCATTTGGGGGATGCGCCCCGCCTCTGTGGTCCATTAGCCTGGACACGCCCGGTGCGGGAGCCGGCCCCGGCCCTCCATGAGCGTGACCCACTGCGACTGGAGGGTCGGGTCCGATCCAAAGGCTGCGGCACCTGCGACCGCGACACAGCCGGCGGCGTCACTGCGCCGGCGTGAAGCCGGAGGCCTTGACCGCCGGCGCCCACAGCTCCGAATCCGCCTTCTGGATCCTGCCGAGCTCCGCCGCCGTCGTGCCGGTCGGCAGCAGGCCGACGGCGAGCAGGCGCTCCCTGATCTGCGGCAGCCGGACGCCGGCCGCGAGAGCCGCGCTCAGCTTCTCCACCCTGTCGGGCGCGAGGCCCGCGGGTGCAAACACGCCGTACCAGCCCGTCCCCAGAATGTCGTAGCCGGCCTCCTTGAAAGTCGGGATGTCCGGCAGGAACGGCGAGCGCGCCCGATCGGAGGTGGCGAGCACGCGGATGCGCCCCACCCGGTGCTGCTCCAGGAGGTCGGAGGTGGTGGTGACGACGATGGGGAGCTGCCCGGCGATGAGATCGGTGAGCGCGCCGGCCGAGCCGCGGTAGCCGACATGGCGCAGGTCGAGGCCGGCCGTCCTGGCGAACAGGACGCCGAAGAAGTGCGGCAGCGAGCCTGCCGCGGGAATGCCGTAGCTGCCCTTGTCGGGGTTGGCCTTCGCCCACGCCACCAGCTCCGCGAGCGACTTGGCCGGCACCTGCGGACCGACGGCGATGGCGAAGTCGAAGGCGGCGACCTGGGACAGCGGCTGGAAATCGGCAATCGGATCGTAGCCGAGCGACTTGTAGACGTGCTGATAGATCGACATCGGCGCCACCGGCGTGAGCAGCAGCGTCTTGCCGTCGGGCGCCGCGGCCTTCACCGCCCGCACGCCGATGCGGCCCTGGGCCCCCGTCTGGTTCTCGACGATGACGGGCACGCCGAGGCTGACGCGCAGATGCTCGGCCAGCAGCCGGGCCAGGATATCGCCCGAGCCGCCGGCGGCAAACGGGAACACGATGCGCACCGTGTCGCCGCTCTGGGCGCGCGCCGGCAGGGCGAGGACGGCGGCGAGGGTCGCGAGCACCAGGGCCCGCGCGAGCTTCCGGATCATGCGTATCCTCCCTATTTTGCTTGTGATTGGTCGTCCCCGAGATACCGGCTCCACTGCTCCTCGGGCACGTCGCTCTCATCCCACACGCCGATCAGGATGCCGCGGCGCGGAGCCTCGCCGCGCGCCGCCAGCATGGCCTTCTCGGAGCGGGTGGTGCGCTGCGACTGGCGCAGGCTCCACTGGTGCAGCGCTGCGGCCAGGCGGGCGCGTTCATCCGTGTAGGCTGGATCGGCGCCGAGATCGCGCAATTCGCAGGGGTCGGCCTCGAGGTCGTAGAGCATGGGGCGGAAACCGACGGCGTGCACGTACTTCCAGCGCTTGTCGGCAATCATGAAGAGGCGCGCATCGCGTGGCGCGACCCCGAGCTTCGCCGCCACGGGCAGCAGCGAGTAGTCGTTCTCGCTCACGGCATAGCGCCGCCATTCGGCCGGCACCTGCCCGCGCAGAAACGGCAGCAGCGACCGTCCCTCCAGGCGATGCGACTCGCCGCACCAGTCGGCGCCCAGGACATCGAGGAAAGTGGGCGCGAGGTCGATGGCCTCGGCCAGCTCGCCGCACACCGACCCGCGGGCGGCGTCCGCCTCGGGCGAAGGGTCGCAGACGACGAGCGGCACGCGCACCGAGGGCTCGTGGAACAGGTCCTTCTCCCCCAGCCAGTGGTCGCCCAGATAGTCGCCGTGGTCGGAGACCAGAACGATCAGCGTGCTCCGCATAAGGCCGCGCGCCTCCATGAAGCGCATGAGCAGCCCGAGCTGATCGTCGATCTGCTTGATGAGGCCCATGTAGACCGGGATCACCTCGGCCCGCACCTCGTCGCGGGAGAAGGCGCGCGCCACCCGGTGCTCCATGAACTCGCGGTAGATCGGGTGCGGGTCGCGCCGCTCCTCCTCGGAGCGCACCGCCGGGGCCACGTGCTCCGGCCCGTACATGGCGTTGTAAGGGGCGGGCGCGATGTAGGGCCAGTGCGGCTTGATGTAGGAGAGGTGCAGACACCAGGGCCTGTCGCCGGCCTCGGCGATGAACTCCATGGCGCGGCGCGTCATGTAGGGCGTCTCGGAGTCCTCCTCCTTCACGCGCGCCGGCTTCCTGGCATGCCGCATGGCCCAGCCGGAGGCGAGGCGGTTGCCTTCGCCCCCGGCCGCATTGGCCCAGTCGTGCCAGGGATTGTCGCCGCCATAGCCCTTGTCGTTGAGCCAGCGGTTGTAGCGCGGCAGCTGCGGATCGTAGCGGCCGTCGGGGCCCGCGGCGTGCAGGCCGTCGTCGCGCTCGTAGGGATCGAAGCCGCATTCCGACACCCTCACCCCGATGATCGAGCCGGGATCGATGCCGAGCCGCGCCATCCCCTCGCTGTCGGCGCGCATGTGCGTCTTGCCGACGAGCACGGTGTCAACGCCCAGCGGCCGCAGGTAGTCACCCAGCGTCATCTCCCCCACCTTCAGCGGCACGCCGTTCCAGCTGGCGCCATGCGAGGAGACATAGCGGCCCGTATAGAAGCTCATGCGCGACGCCCCGCAGACGGGAGACTGCACGTAGGCGCGCGTGAACCGCACGCCCCTCTTGGCCAGCGCATCGATGTTGGGCGTGGCGAGATGCGGGTGGCCGTAGCAGGAGAGATAGTCCCACCGCAGCTGATCGGCCATGATGAAGAGGATGTTGCGGACTGCACCCATGGCGTCCCCAGAGATCTGTCGTCTGAATTTGAACGCCGCCTGCCTGGCGGAATGACTGCGCGCTATCGTACCGTGTCATTCCGGCGCTTGTCGCCGGAATCCATCTCACCGCTTGCACCAACGCGGGGGGGGTCGATGGATACCGGGGACAGGGCCTTCGCCAGTGCACGCAAGTCCCAGCGGCTGGCGGTCACATCGGTGGCGGATAGGCCATCCCGGCCAGCGCGGTCTGCGGCACGCCGCTCGTGCGCTCCTTCTCGGCCAGCAGTGAGGCCTGGGTCAGCGCCTGCACCAGGCTCGGCGCGACGTGCTCCGCGCAGCGCAGCCGCTCGCGCGTGGCATCGGCGAGCTCCACGGCATGGCCTGCATCGGCGGCGGCGAAATGGAGCACGCGGGCGATGCTCTTGGTCGTCGTCATGCTCGCGGGCTCTCCCTCCTTTCGGCAGGCCATATAGGTCGACAATTTGGCCAAGTCGAGTGAGCGAGACGGGGAGGCCCGGGCGTAGCGCGGATTGGGCGTCAGCCGTAATCCGCCGATCTCGGCGGGAAGGCGGCTTACGGGCTTCGCCCAATCCGCCCTACGCCGCGACACGCCTGCGCCGGACGAGCAGGTCCCACACCATAGCGAGGGCGAAGATCCCCGCCTGGATCAGCACGATGCACGGCCCCGTCGCACCGTTGATGTGGAAGCTCACCAGCGTGCCGAGCACGCTCGATCCGATCGCGACCGCGGCAGCGATGATGAGCATGCGGTCGAAACGCCGGGTGAGGAGGTAGGCGGTGGCCCCCGGCGCCACCAGCATCGCCACCACCAGGATCACGCCCACCGCCTTCAGCGAGGCGACGATGGTGAGCGACAGCAGCACGAGCAGGCCGTAGTGGAGCCACTCCACCCTGAGGCCGACGGCACGCGCGTGCCTCGGGTCGAAGCAGTAGAGCAGGAGGTCGCGCCGCTTGGCGAGCACCGCCGCCAGCGTGATGCCGGCAACCACCGCCGTCTCGACGAGGTCGCGGGTGGTGACCCCCAGCATGTTGCCGAACAGAACGTGCAGGAGATGCTGGTCGGTCTCCACCTTGGTGAACAGCACCAGTCCCAGCCCGAACATGCCGGAGAACACGATGCCCATCACCGTATCCTCCTTCACCCGGCTGTTCTCCTTGAGCCAGCCGGTGGCCACCGCGCAGAAGAGTCCCGCCGCGAACGCCCCGACCGCGAGCGGCAGTCCGAGCACGGAGGCAATCACGATGCCCGGCAGCACCGCGTGGCTCACCGCATCGCCCATCAGCGACCAGCCCTTGAGCACCAGGTAGCAGGAGAGCACCGCGCACACCGCCCCGGTCAGCACGGCAATGAGCAGGGCGCGCTGCATGACGCCGTAGGAGAGCGGCGTCGCAACGAAATCCCAGAGCGCGCCGACAATACCGCTCATGGCGCGGGCCCCGCGGCGGAGCGCGCCTTGCGCCGGCCGGCCAGGAGCCCGTGCCGCGGCGCGAAAACAAACGCAGCGAGGAACACCAGCGTCTGCAGCACCACGATCATCCCGCCGGTCGCCCCGTCGAGGAAGTAGCTGACGTAGGCGCCGGTCGCGCTGGTGGCGACGCCCAGCGCGACGCTGATGGCGAGCAGGCGCCCGAACCGGTCGGTGAGCAGATAGGCGGTAGCCCCCGGCGTCACCACCATGGCGATGACGAGGCACGCGCCCACGGTCTGCAGCGCCGCCACGGTGGTCGCGCTGAGCAGCGCGAAGAACAGCACCTTGAGCGCGGTCGGCCGCAGGCCCACGGCGCGCGCCTGGCTCTCGTCGAAGAACAGCAGCATCAGGTCCTTCCACTTGAGCAGCAGGAGGCCGAGGGTGACCGCCGAGATGATCACGACCTGCAGGGCGTCCTCGTCGGAGATGCCCAGGATGTTGCCGAGCGCGATCGTCTGGATGCTCACCGGCATGGGCCTGATGGAGGCGAGCAGCAGGCCCGCCGCGAAGAAGGCGGTGAACACGATGCCGATCACGGCATCCTCGCGCAGCCTGGTGTGCGTCCGAACCAGCGTCATCCCCAGCGCGGCGAGTATCCCCGCGAAGAAAGCGCCGGCCGCATACGGAAGCTTGAGGAGATAGGCCGCAGCCACGCCGGGCACGATGGAGTGCCCCAATGCATCTCCCATCAGCGACCATCCCTTCAGCATCAGGTAGGCCGACAGGAAGGCGCACGTCCCACCCACCAGCGCTGAGACCCAGATGGCCTTCAGCATGTAGTCGTACTGGAACGGGACGAGGAGCTCGCTCAATGCTGCGCTCACGGTCTTATGGCTCCGGCTTCTCCGACCGCGGCTTGGGCGCGGCATCGGGCCGGCCTTCCCCGTAGAACACGGCGGGCCGCTCGTCGTCGGTGAGCACGGTGAGCCCGCGTCGGTCGTCGTCCTCGTGCAGCTGTGTGCCCTCGAGCTGGAAGCGGCGCAGCGTCCCGCCGAATGCCCGCTCCAGGTTGGCCTGGGTGAACACCTCCGCCGTGGGGCCCGCCGCCAGCACCGTGTTCAGCAGCATCACCACCTGGTCGCAGTAGTCGGGCACGCTGCCCAGATTGTGGGTCGACACCAGCATCAGCCGGCCCTCGCCGCGCAGCTCGCGCATCAGCGCGACGATCGCCTCCTCGGTCTTGACATCGACGCCGGTGAACGGCTCGTCGAGCAGGATGACTTGGCCTTCCTGCGCCAGCGCGCGGGCGAGGAACACGCGCTTCTTCTGCCCGCCCGACAGCTCGCCGATCTGGCGGTCGCGGAACGCGGACATGCCCACCCGATCGAGCGCCACGGCCACCTTGCGCTTGTCCTCGGTCGAGGCGATGCGCAGGAACCCCATGTGGCCGTAGCGGCCCATCATCACCACGTCCTCGACCAGCACCGGGAAGTTCCAGTCCACCTCCTCCGCCTGCGGCACGTAGGCCACGATGTTGCGCCGCAGTGCGGCATCGACGGGGAGCCCACTGATGAGCACGCGGCCTTTCTGTGGACGCAGGAGCCCCATGATGGTCTTGAACAGGGTGGACTTGCCGCTGCCGTTGACGCCGACGAGACCGCAGATGGTGCCGGACCCCAGCTCGAAGCTGGTGTCGCGCAGCGCGGCCGCGCCGCCGCTGGCGTAGACCACGGTCACGTCGTGCACGGAAAGAGAGGCCGTGAGCGCATCGCGCTGGAACTTACCGGCCGAAACGCTGGCAACCCGCTCCAGCATCACTTGTCGAACCCTTTGGCGATGGTCTCAACCGTCACCTTGAGGAGGTCGAGGTAGGTCGGCACCGGCCCGCGCGCATCGCTCAGGGAGTCGACGTAGAGCACGCCGCCGTACCTGGCGCCCGTCTCCTTGGCGACCTGCCGCGCCGGCTTGTCGGAGATCGTGCTCTCCGAGAACACCACGGGGATCTTGCTCTTGCGCACCTCGTCGATCACGCGCCGGATCTGCTTGGGTGTGCCCACCTCGTCCGCATTGATCGGCCACAGGTAGAGCTCGCGCAGTTTGTAGTCGCGCGCCAGATAGCTGAATGCGCCCTCGCTGGTGACGAGCCAGCGCTGCCCCTCGGGAATCGCCGCCAGCCGCTTGCGCAGCGGCTCGTCGAGGGCCTTGATCCTGGCCGCGTAAGCGGCGGCGTTGTTGGCGTAGGTCTCGGCGTTGGCCGGGTCCCGCTTGGCGAGCGCCTTGCGGATGTTCTCGACGTAGATGACCGCGTTCGACGGCGACATCCAGGCGTGCGGGTTGGGCTTGCCGCTATAGGGTCCGTCCTTGATGCCGAGTGGCGTGATGCCCTCGGTCACCACCACGCTCGGGACCTCGTTGATGCCCTCGAAGAACCGCTCGAACCAGCGCTCCAGGTTCATGCCGTTCCACAGCACGAGGTCGGCCGCCTGCGCCTTGACCACATCGAGAGGAGCGGGCTGGTAGTCGTGGATCTCCGCCCCAGGCCGCGTGATCGACTCCACGATCGCGGCGGAGCCGGCGACGTTCTGGGCGATGTCCGCAATGACGGTGAACGTCGTCACCACCCGCAGCGGCTTCTTCGTCTGCGCCGATCCGCCGGAGCTCACGGCAACCGTCACCAACGCCAGCATCCCCGCCCAGGCGAGCAACCTCGAGATACGCATGCGCTGCCCCTTATCCCGTCCAAATCCATCATGCTACAGCGGCAACTCTTTAACGATACTCGGAACCATTTGCAACTGGACACGGCGGCACCCTCGATCAGAGTCGAATTTTGCGCTTGACAGAGTGACGCTGGTTTGCTATTATGTTGTTATTCTATGGAATTGTGTCTGCATCCACGGCCATCCCAATGTTGTGACTCCGATGGACCGTCCAGGTGTCACTCCGGCGCCAGCTTGCACCGGCCTTCGCCAGTGCAGCAAGCCCGGCATGCAGATGCGATGAAGCGTTGGCGACAGAGCACCAGCGGCAGGCAGTCGCCATTTCTCGAGTTGGCAGCCCGAAGCGAACCAGCGAGACGGCCGAGCCAAGGGTTGCAGCGTCAGGCGGGGTCGCGCAGCTTACGCTGCACCCGCGCAGCGAAGCGCTCCACGTTGACGACCACCCGCTGGTGCGTGCCGCCGCCGATCGGCTCGCGCTCATCGCGCGCCTCGACCCGGAAGGAGATCGTGCGGCCCTCGACGCCGGCGACCTCGGCGCTGGCGATGACACGCAAGCCTACCGGCGTCGCCGCGAAGTGGCGCACGTCGAGGTGGATGCCGAGGCTCTGATGCCCCGCCGGCAGCAGATGCTCGACCGCCGCCAGCGCGGCCGCCTCGATCAGGTTGATCAGGACCGGCGTCGCCAGCACCGCAACGCGCCCCGAGCCGACCCGCGGCGCCGTGTGCTCCGGCCCCACGACGAGCTCGGCCGTGCCACTGAGGCCGGGGCGTATGGAGGCGAGGTCCAATGCAGGCATGCCGTTGCTACTCGACCTTGAAGCCCTTCGGGTCCCAGTCGGGCTTGGGATACTGCGGGTTCATCGCCTCCAGAGTCGAGCGCACGATGGCCGCGATGGCGGCGTTGCGCGCCCACTTGCGGTCGGCCGGGATCACGTGCCACGGCGCCCACTCCGTCGAGCACCGCGTCAGCATCACTTCGTAGGCCGACTGATACACGTCCCACAGCTTGCGGTCCTCCAGGTCGCGCGGATCGAGCTTCCAGCGGCTCGCGGCCTTGTCGAGCCGGTCCTGCAGCCGCTCGCCCTGCTCCTTCCTGGAGATGTGCAGCATGAACTTCAGGATCGTGGTGCCGTTCTCGGTGAGCATCCTCTCGAAGGCGTTGATCTGCTCGTAGCGCGCATCGATCTCCGTCGGCGGCGCCAGCTTGCGCACGCGGCCGACCAGTACGTCATCGTAGTGCGAGCGGTTGAAGATGCCGATGGTACCGCGCTTCGGACAGGCGAGATGCATGCGCCACAGGAAATCGTGCGCCAGCTCCTCCTCGCTCGGCCGGCGGAACGCCGTGGCGGTGACGCCCAGCGGCCCGGTGTCGTTGAACACGTTGCGGATGGTGCCGTCCTTGCCGGCCGTGTCGTTGCCCTGCAGAATCACCAGCAGCGCACGCTTGCCCTCGGCATAGAGCTTGTCCTGCCACTCGTTGATGATCTTGGCGTCGGCCTTCCTCTGCCGGTCCGCCTCGCCGCGGTCGGGAAATGCGGAGGCGTCCGCCGGGTCGCGCCTCGCAAGACCCACGCGCTTGCCGGGCTCGATGCGGAACCGTTCCGCCAGGGTCGTGGCCATCGTCTTGCTCCGCCGGAAATGCAACGCGCCATCATCGGCAGCCCGGGCGCGGGCGTAAAGCGCTGGTCGTTCGCCTTAGCAGGATGCTGCGTTGGCGTCCTCGCTTTTCAATCTCTTCGTTTCCGCCATTACGAATGAGCCAGATGCCCCAGCAGCGCCTCCAGGATCGGGCGCTGGCCCTTCGAGAGCTTGCGCCCGGCCTGCTCGGGCGTGAACCACGCTGCGCGGTCGACCTCGGGCACCTCGCGCGTCTTGCCCGAGCGCGGCGGCCATTCCAGGGTGAAGGTGTTGCTCTCGAGCGTCGCAGGGTCGAAGTCGCCTTCGACGGCCCAGGCATCGACGATCTTGGCGGACGACTGCCGGAACGAGCCCAGCGCGATCGCCTCGCCCTCGACCTCGGCGCCGGTCTCCTCGGCAAACTCGCGCCTGGCCGCGGCCAGCGGGTCCTCGTCCGCCTCGTAGAGCCCCTTCGGGATGCTCCAGGCGCCCTCGTCCTTGTTGGCCCAGAACGGCCCGCCGGGATGCACCAGCAGGACCTCCACGCCGCCGCGCCTGCGGCGGTAGAGGAGGATGCCGGCGCTGCGCTGAGCCATGACGTGCGACACCTGAGACGGGCTCAGACCGCTGTGGGCTGACCCCAGGCCGGTGCATGCGGAGGCTAGTAGGAGCCTGCGCCGAGGCGCCTCAGCGCGTCCCTGGCGTATTGGTTGCCCGGCTCGAATTGCAGCGTACGGCGATAGTCGTCCATAGCCAGATTGAGCCGACCGAGCTGCTCGTAGACGTAGGCCCGATTGACGAAAGCCACCGGATTGCGCGGGTCGATGCGCAGCGCCGAGTCGATATCGGCAAGGGCGCGGCTGTAGTCCCGCAGCCCTATGTAGGCGGCGGCCCTGTTGACGAAATGCAGGGGCTGCGTCGGATCGAGATCCACCGCCCGGTGGCCGTCTGCCAGGGAGAGCTGAAACTGGCCGAGCCGCTCGTAGGCGTGGCAGCGGTTGGAGTAGGCCCAGGCGGCAGCGCCGTTGCCGCGCAGGAACTCGGTGCATCCGCGGACGGCCAATTGGTGATCGTAGGTCTGCTCGCAGTCCTGCCGCCCATCCGCCAGCGCCGCGGCGGAACCGAGCGCGATGGCCAGACAGGCGAGTATCGCTTTCAGCATCGTCCCCTCTCCCCTCACTCTTTACAGATCCGGCGTTGTGACGGCTGATACTATCTCAACCGGCGCCGGAAATCCCAGCGCTCGCGGCCGTCCCAGTTCCAGATGCCGTCGATGCGCTCGTCGTCGACGATACGGCCGACGAACGGCCCCCTGTCGTTCGGATTCCCGATCTGAATCCAGCTGCCGACGAGCCGGCCGTCGGCGAGCATCATTGCCTCGAGCAGCCAGGACTTGCCGGACATGCGGCCCGCAACATCGGTATAAAGCGCAAACAAACGGTCGCCGATCACTTTGACGCGGGTCGTCCCGGTGGTGCCGCCGGTCCAGCGCCCGAACCATTCGCCGTCGAGGCGTCCGCCTCCGCGCCCGGCCAGCGCGGGCGCCCACTGGGGGGCATTGCGATCGCCGGCGTCCCCCGGCAGGACGACCTTCTCGGCCAGCTGCTGAACCGCGATGCTCACCGGGTCCACCAGGTCCTCCACCCCGAAGGGATTGCGGACCTCCTCGGCTCGAAGATCGTCCACCGTAGAGGCCGTGGCGCACAGGGCCAGGGCCAGGGCCAGGACGATTGAGCGGCGCAGACGGGAGCGTGCGAGTGTCAGTATGAACCAAGCCTCCGAAATGACATGACGCAAAGCCTCGCCCGCACCCGCGGCACGACGTGCAACGTCTTTGAGGCCACAATCGAGATGCTCACAGGTCCTTCTCCGCAAGCTCCCGGAATTCATCGGGAACGGACGGCAAAATCCGGCATCCGACCGGCCCGTAGCCGACGGCCTGCCACCCGAAGCGGTCGCGGATCTTGTCGACGGCGCGATCGGCCGCCCAGCGCGCCGTGCCCTTGCGGCTGCCGGCGCGGCGCTCCTCGCCGTCGAGCCCCAGCGGCAGCTCCAGCTGAACGCGGGGATGCCGCTCCAGGTTGGAGACGGAGATCCCCAGAAGCGAGATCGTCCTCTCCTCGGGATGACTCGCGAGCACGCCGCGCACGAGCTCCTCGGCGATCTCGGCGAGGCTCGCCGTCGCCGCAATCGGCGCCGGCAGCGTCAACGAACGGGTAACCGAGCGCAGGTCGGCGAAACGCACCCGCACCGTCACCGTGCGCCCCGGCCGCGACTTGGCGCGCAGCCGCGCGCCGATCCTGTCCGCCAGATCGCGCAGCACCGGCCGGAAGATGCGCTCCTCTGCCGGCTTGCGCCCGAGCGCCGACTGCGCCCCGGCCGAATGGGCGCGCCGCTGCGTCTCGATCGCGCGTGGATCGCGGTTCCACGCCAGCGCCTCGAGCTTGCCACCCATTGCCCGCCCCAGCAGGCGCTCCAGATGCCCACCGGGGGTGTGCGCCAGCTGGCCGATGGTATGCACCCCGGCCTCGGCCAGGCGCTTCCTGGCCACGGGGCCCACGCCCCACATCAGATCGACGGGCAGGTCGTGCAGGAAGGCGAGCTCGGCCGCGGGATCGACGACCAGGAGGCCATCGGGCTTGGCCGCCTGCGAGGCGATCTTGGCGAGGTGCTTGGTGCGCGCCAGGCCCACCGAGATGGGCAGGCCCAGCTCCGCGCGCACGCGGCGGCGGATCGTCTGAGCGATCTCGCGCGGCGGACCGAACAGCGCAGTTGTGCCTGCGAGGTCAGCGAAGGCCTCGTCGATGGAGAGCCGCTCGATGAGCGGCGTGTAGTCCTCCAGCACCTTGATGGCGGCATCGCCGAGGCGCTGATACTCCTTGAAGTGCCCTCCGACGAAGGTGAGTTGCGGGCACAGCTCGCGCGCCCGCCGCCCGGGCATGCCGCCGTGCACCCCGAACGCCTTGGCCTCGTAGGACGCCGCGAGCACCACCCCGCCCCCCACGGCGATGGGCTTGCCGCGCAGCGACGGGTCGAGCAACTGCTCCACCGAGGCATAGAAGGCGTCGAGGTCCGCGTGCAGGATGGTGGCCGTTGCGTCCATGCCCCTCAGTCCGTCCTTCGTCCCTGCCTCGGAGCCATACACGCGGCGGCCGAGATTCCTCTGGAACATAGAAAGAACATTGCGGATAGGCAACCTGGAGCACGGCAGAATCCACGGTCGGAGAGGACCCGACGCCGGCTGCAAAGCGCGACGCGAGCCAGCCGAGCTTCCCGGAATCAGGCGCGCCGCGGCCTGCGGACGCGCCGCCCCTCCAGGTGGCGGCGAAAAACGCGTCGAGCGTCGCTTCGCTGACGTGGTGCTCGATCCCCTCCGCATCAGCGTCGGCGGTCTTGGCGTCGACGCCCAACGCTACGAGGAAGTCGCGCACGACGCGGTGGCGCGAGCACGCGGCGAGCCCGCGCCCCTTCTCGGTGAGGGAGATCGAGAGGGCTCGCTGCTGACCAGGCCATGGTGCTGCAGACGCTGGATCGCGCCGTTGACCGTCGGCTTGGTCACCCCCAGGCTTCCTGCGAGATCGACCAGGCGCGCCTCGCCCTTCTCGTCGATCAGATCGGCGATCAGCTCGACGTAGTCCTCCGCCATCTCCGTTTGATGCGCATCGCGCACGCGCTTGAAGCGCTCGGCCGGCTCGGCAACCTCGCGCCTGGCGACCTCGCCGCCTGCCATCTCACCCCCGGTTCGATCCGCACACTGACATAGTTCGACTTTGACAACATAGTTCGCCTGACCTACCAGTTTGTCTCGAAGCTGGCTGAGGGGGAGGGATGGGCCGCGCGCGACTGAGGAGGCTCCTGGCGGGCGCCGTTGTGCTGCTGGCCGCCGGCGGCAGCGCGGCCGGGCAGGACCGCAGCCGCTACACATTCTTCAATCCGACCCCCGATCACCTGCTGAGAGACCTGACCACCGACCGCCCCGATGTCACCGAGACGCCGTTCACGGTCGACGCCGGCCACATCCAGATCGAGAGCACGCTGTTCGGCTATTCACGCTCCGGCCGCGATGCCGACGGGGTGATCACCGAGACCTACGAGGTCGCCGTCACCAATGTCAGGATCGGGCTCACGCACAACGTGGAGGCCGGGTTCATCTGGCAGCCCTACGGCGTCGTGCGCACGAAGCATCCCGATCCCATCGGCACCCTGCGCCAGTCCGGCATCGGCGGCCTCGAGCTGCGCGGCAAGATCAACCTGTGGGGCAACGACACCTTCGGCAAGCCGGGCTCGACCGCGCTTGCGCTGCTGCCGTTCGTCACCCTCCCCACCGATCGCCACAACGGCATCAGCCCGGAGTTCCTCGACGGCGGGCTCGTCGTGCCCTTCGCGGTGAAGCTCACCGACAAATTCGGCCTCGGCATCAACGCCGGGGTGGTCCGGATCAGGTCCGACGCCACGGCGGGGTACCACACGGAATTCACCGGCGCCGCGTCGCTCAGCTACGAATGGAGCGGGACCCTCGGCACCTACTACGAGGTGGCGACCCGGCTCAACACCGACGACCCGCGCGGCGACCCCGTTATCCTCGGCACGGGTTTGACCTATCGGCTGAGCAAGAACGTCCAATTCGACATGGGCGTCAACTTCGGCATCACCCCGGCCGCGGACCGCATCAATCCGTTCGTCGGGCTGACCACGCGCTTCTAGACCGGCTTCCTTGGGTGGTCGCCTGCAAGAAGACAGGCGCCGTCGGCGACGCCTGAATGGCGCGCCTTCGAGCCGAAGTGGTGTCCTTGCGGCAAGGTCGGTCCATCTCTTTTTCGTCGGCCGGTGCCCGCCCGCGGTGCAGTGGCACAAGTGCAGGACCAGCCACGGCTCTTCGCAGTGCGGTTTTCGGCGCCCCAAGAGCTCGGGGACCTGGAAACCTCGTGTGCAGCTCCGTTACGCGGAGACTCTTACCGTGTACAAAGCACTGCTGATCGCGGGTTCGCTTGCCGCAGGGCTGGCTGTGGCCGCGCTGTGTTCGGCCCGGCTGCCGCCAAGATCAACGGCTCCCGCCGGCCGACCATTACCCGATGCCGGGCAGCTCTCAGCGCCTGCGCCCGGCTCCAAGCCGCTCGGCTTCGGGGACTACGGGGGTGCCGCCCTGGGGTCAGACCAGCGGGGTCTGACCCCGTCGACCCGCTCAGGCGCCTTCGGGTTGCTCGGCCTGGCGCTTCGTGGCGCGCAGGCGGGCGATCTGCAGGAGCTTGCTGGGCTCGGTGCGCACCTTGACCGGCTTCAGGAGCCGGTGCACCTGCCGCGAGGCAGCCACCAGACCGTCGTTGGCGTAGGTCTCGTGGTTCTTCTCGATGTCCTTGATCTCGTAGCGGTAGTTCACCATCAGGCCGTGCGCCTCCCTGAGCCCCTTGGGCGAGGCATCGCCGAGCCAGTTGATGCGCTCGAGCCTGGCGCCGTTGCCCAGATGGAAGCGCGCCACTGGGTCCAGCGGACGGCCGTCGCCGGCCTTCTCGGTGAGGAAATAGTTGGCGGCGAGCCGCAGCAGGATGGGCTCCAGGGCGTCGGCCACCGCCTCGCTCGACATCCAGTCGGGGTCGCCGAGCACGGCGAGGCGCTGGCGCTCCTCCGGGGCGACGAGGCGCCCGACCTCGGGGCTCGCCAGCATGGCATCGAGCCAGGCGGCGAGGTTGGGCGCGGGCGAGAGCGTCACGAAGGTCTTGAGGCTCGGGTGCTCCTTCAGGAGGTCCTCCACCACCTGCTTGATCAGGAAGTTGCCGAACGAGATGCCGCGCAGGCCCTCCTGGCAGTTGGAGATGGAATAGAACACCGCCGTGGTGGGCTTGCGGCCGGCCTCGCCGTTCTTCGGCGCCTGCCGCAGCACGTTGCCGATCGACTCGGGCATGTCGTCCATCAGCGCCACCTCGACGAAGATCAGCGGCTCGTCGAGCAGCGAGGGATGGAAGAAGGCGAAGCAGCTGCGGTCCTGCGGGTCGAGGCGGCGGCGCAGGTCGTCCCAGCCCTGGATCTCGTGCACCGCCTCGTAGGCGATGATCTTGTCGAGGATGGCGGCGGGCGTATTCCAGTCGATGCGGCGCAGCACCAGGAAGCCGCGGTTGAACCAGGAGGCCAGGAGATGCCGCAGGTCGCCGTCGAGGGCGGCCAGCGACGGGTCGCCCGTGGCGAACAGATCGCGGCGCATGGCGACGATCTCGGCGGTGGCGCCGGGCGCCAGGTTGAGGCGGCGGAAGAACTCGAGCCGTGGGCTCTCCACTGCCCGCTGCAGCGCCCGCAGGGACGCCGTCTCCGGGCCCGACAGGTAGGCCCGCGCGGCGCGCGCCACCTCGGCCGGGTCGGGCTGCATGGTGCGCGAGAGGAACTTGAGGAAGCCGAGCCGGGCATCCGGCTTCAGGCTGCGGTAGCGGGCGAGCAGCTCGCTGGCGATGGCGACGCCGGAGGCCTCGCCGCGGTTGGAGTTGAGGGCGGCGGCGAGCGCCGTGATGTCGCTCTCGCGCACAGCCCCGCCGAGCGAGCGCGGCAGCAGATGCCGGCCTTGCTCGGCGATGGAATTGAGGAGTTCCTGCAAGAACGAGACATTCATGGTACGGCCGTCGATCGTAAATTGCGCCTGTTAGGGTAAATGGGCATTGCCGGCACGCGTGCCAAGCGGGCCAGGAAATACGACGGTTTCACGACAGTGCCGCCGGTCCTGGCGGTCGGGATTTGTGTGCACTGCACACGGATGACCTTCTCCCGAATGTGCGCAAGAAATAGGCAGAGCCGGGCGCGGCCGGGGCCACCGATGGCTCGCTGCTTTCGGCCGGGGTGACACCGCATCGCGAAATGCGCATTCTCCTGGCTCCAATCTTTGGGAGGAGCCCGAGCCCCATGAGCAGCGACGTATACGAGATTCTGGCGCTGAAGTATGCCGAGTTGAAGCAACGCAAGCGTTACGAGAGCTTCATAGGGGCAGACGACCACGATCAGCCCCACCCCATCGACTACTTCGTCTGGGTGATCCGCAACGCGGAGCGCAGCATCGTCGTCGATACCGGCTTCGACGCGATGGAGGGCGCCAAGCGCGGCCGCAAGGTGGCGCGCGCGCCGGCCGCGGCCCTGGAGGACATCGGCATCGCCGCGGGCAACGTGGAGCAGGTGGTCATCACGCATCTGCACTACGACCATGCCGGCACGCTCTCCGCCTTCCCCAAGGCCCGCTTTCACCTGCAGGCAAGCGGAGATGGCGTACGCCACGGGGCCCTGCATGTGCCACGCCCACCTGCGCCACCCGTTCACCGCCGAGCATGTCTGCGAGATGGTCAAGAACGTCTATTCCGGCCGCGTGAGCTTCCACGAGGGGGATGCCGAGATCGCCCCGGGGGTGACGGTGCACAAGATCGGCGGTCACAGCCGGGGCCTGCAGTGCGTTCGGGTCGCCACCGCAACCGGCCCGGTGGTGCTGGCGTCGGACACGTCCCACTTCTACGAGAACTTCGAGAAGGGCAAGGTGTTCCCCGTCACCATCGACATCGCCGACGTGTTGGCGGGCTACGGGCGGCTGGTTGCGCTGGCCGGCACGCCGATGCGCGTGGTGCCTGGCCACGACCCGCTCGTGCTCCAGCGCTACCCGGCGCTCAACTCCGCGACCGAGGGCACCGTGCACCGGCTCGATGTGCCGCGGTTGGATGGGTGACTGAAACGAGGTGAGACGCCTCGCCTCCACGAGGCGCAGGGCGCAATAGGGCGTTAGCCCTATTGCGCCGAGCCGACCTCGCCACAGGCGGCGTCGGTTGGGGTGAGGGTGCATCGGTGCAATCGGGCTTCGCCCGATTGCACCCTACCCCTTGGCGGCCGCGATGGCGCGCCAGACGCGCGGCGGGGTCGCCGGCATGTCGAGGTGCTTGACGCCCAGCGGACGCAGGGCGTCGAGGATTGCGTTCATGATCGCCGGCGGCGCGCCGGTGCAGCCGGCCTCGCCGACGCCCTTGACGCCCAGCGGGTTGGTCTTCGCCGGCACGTTGTGGAAGGCGATGGCGATGGGCGGGAAATTGTCGGCGCGCGGCATGGCGTAATCCGTGAAGCTGCCCGACACCAGCTGCCCGGAGTCCCGGTCGTAGACGACGTGCTCCATCAGGGCCTGGCCGAGCCCCTGGGCGAGCGCGCCGTGGATCTGGCCCTCCACGATCATCGGGTTGATGACGAGGCCCAGATCGTCGACGCAGGCGTAGCGCACGACGGCGACGGTGCCGGTGTCGGGGTCGACCTCCACCTCGCAGGCGTGGCAGCCGTTGGGGAAGTTGCCGGGCTCGCTGGCCCAGGAGCCGTGGCCTTCCAGGCCCACGCCGAGCTCCATGGGGATGCCCACCGGGCGGAAGAAGGCCTTCGCCACCTCCTGCAGCGGCATCGACTTGTTGGTGCCCTGCATGCGGTAGATGCCGTCGGCGAACTCGATCTCCTCGGCCTTGCCCTCCATCAGGAAGGCCGCCATCCGGCGGCCCTTGGCGATCGCGTCGTCGGCCGCGGCCTTCAGCGCACAGCCGCCGTTCATGACGCTGCGCGAGGCGTAGGTGCCGCGCCCGACGTTGATCTTCTCCGTGTCGCCCTGGACGTAGCGGACGCTTTCGAAGGGGATGCCCAGAAACTCCGAGACCATCTGCGCGAACGCGGTCTCGTGGCCCTGGCCGTGTGAGTGGGTGCCGGCGAGGATCGCCACGTTGCCCTCGGCATCGAAGCGCAGGTCCATGCGCTCGTTGAAGATGCCCGCCTCCTCGATGAAGTAGGCGAAGCCGCGCCCACGCAGGCGCCCGGCCGCCTCCGACTGGGCCTTGCGCGCGGCAAAGCCGTTCCAGTCGGCGAGCTCCAGGCACTTGCCCATGGCCTGCTCGAACTCGCCCGAGTCGTACACGTAGTGGGTGTGGGTGTGATAGGGCATCTGCTCGGGCTTGACGAAGTTGCGGCGCCTGATCTCGATGGCATCGAGGCCGATCTGGAGCGCCGCCTCGTCCATCAGCCGCTCGAGCAGATAGGCGGCCTCGGGGCGGCCGGCGCCGCGATAGGGTGCGAGTGGCGAGGTATTGGTGAAGACCGCATCGGCGACCGCGTGCATTGCAGGGATGTCGTAGGGCCCCGTGGTCAGCCGCAGGCCGTAGAAGACGCAGGCCATCACGGCGGCGGAGGTGTAGGCACCCAAGGCATCGAGCGCGTGGGTGCGCACGGCGAGGATCTTGCCGGTCTCCTCGAGCGCCATCTCGGCGCTGATCACCTGGTCGCGGCCGTGGTAGTCGCCCATCAGCGCCTCGGCGCGGGTAGAGACCCACTTCACCGGAGCGCCGCCCAGGCGCCGCGAGGCCCAGAGCACCAGCACGTCCTCGGGGTAGCAGTCGCCCTTCATGCCGAAGCCGCCGCCGACATCGGGGGCGATCACGTGGAACTTGGAGATCGGCTGGCGGAAAGCCACCATGCCCAGCGTCTGGCGGATGCCGAAGGGGTGCTGCGTGCTGGTGTAGAGCGTGTACTTGTCGGCCACGGGGTCGTGCTGGCCGAGCGACACGCGGCCCTCCATGGAGTTGGCCGACACGCGGTTGTTCTCGAGCTTGATGGAGACGACGTGGCGGGCGCCGGCGAAGGCCGCCTTCGTCGCCGCCTCGTCGCCGAAGCCCACCGTGTAGGAGATGTTGCCGGGGCAATCGGCCCACACCGCCGGCGCCCCCGGCTTGACCGCGTCCTCCAGCGAGACGACAGCGGGGAGCTGATCGTAGTCGATCTCGATCAGCTCGGCGGCATCGCGCGCCTCGGCCTCGGTCTCAGCCGCCACGAAGGCGACCCGGTCGCCGACGCAGCGCACCTCCTCGGCGCAGAGGACAGGACGGAAGGTGCGGTAGCCCTTGGGCCCGCCGATGTCCTCGGGCATGGCGGCCGGCGGCAGGGCGCCGATCTTGTCGGCCAGCGCGTCGGCGCCGGTGAGCACCAGGACCACGCCGGGCGCCGCCCTGGCCGCGCTCGCATCCACCCGCCTGATCCTGGCGTGGGCGCGCGTGGAGTAGACCGCGACGCCGGCGAGCTCGCCCGGCAGGGCGATGTCGCCGACGTAGTTGCCGGCACCTTTGAGGAAGCGCTCGTCCTCGACGCGGCGCACCGCCTGCCCGATCCCGAACCTGGCCATCCTTCCCTCCCTCCAGCGTTCCCTGCACCGGATCAAAAAACTGCAGAGCCGCAGGGAACACTGCCTCGCGCCGCAGGGCAAGCACCAGACCGTTGGGCCGCCGCCCATCGGCCCATGCGTCGCGCCGAAAAAATGAACGAGAGGCAGGCCGCAACCGAACCGCCTCGCTGGGAGACCTCGCGATTGACAGGTATCATCGACGTGTCCACCATCGTGCTTCCATCTTCATGGGGGCATCTCCACCTCCTCGCAACCACCTGGCCCGGATCGTCCGCATGACCCGCACGAGCCGCCGCTTGCGCAGCAATTTCCCCCGCGGCTCCTACCTGTGGGCGGCGCGCAACGCGCAGTGGCACGGCCTGGGCCTGTCGGAGGACGACTGCGAGAAGCCCAAGATCGCCATCGTCAACAGCTCCTCGGGGCTGGCGGCGTGCTACGCGCATCTCGACGGCATCGTGCCGGTGCTGAAGGAGGCGATCCGCGCCGCCGGCGCGTGTCCCCTTCGAGATCCGCACCGCGGCGCCCAGCGACTTCGTCACCGGCGCAGGCGGGCGCGGCGGCTATCTGCTGGCGGCGCGCGACCTCGTCACCAACGACATCGAGATCGCCGTCGAGGGCGCGCTGCTCGACGGCATGGTCTGCCTCACCTCTTGCGACAAGACCGTGCCCGGCCAGCTGATGGCGGGGGCGCGCCTCAACATTCCGACGCTGATGGTCGCCTGCGGCTACCAGCCGAGCGGCAGCTACCGGGGCGAGCATGTGGACGTCGAGGACGTGTTCGTCGGTGCGATGCACGCCCAGGTGGGCCAGCTGCCGGTCGAGGACCTGATCGGCATGAGCCGTGAGGCGATCCGCGGGCCGGGCGTATGCTCGGGGATGGGCACCGCCAACTCCATGCATATCGCCATCGAGGCGCTGGGCATGGCGCTCCCCGGCAGCACGCCGGTGGCCGCCAACGGCCCGGCCATGTGGGCCACAGTGCGCGCCGCCGGCGCGCGCATCGTCGAGATGGTGTGGGACGACCTGAAGCCGCGCGACATCCTGCGCGCCGGCGCGTTCGCGAATGCTGTGCGGGCGGTGCTCGCGGTCGGCGGCTCGGTCAACTGCATCAAGCACCTGCAGGCGGTGGCGACCGAGGCCGGCTGCGGCGTCGATGTCTATGGACTGTTCGAGACGCTCGCCGGCTCCACCCCGGTGCTGGCCGGCGTGCGCCCGGTGGGCGAGCATTTCATCGAGGACCTGGAGGCTGCCGGCGGCTGCCGCGCGGTGATGAAGCAGCTCGAGCCGCTGCTCGACCGTGACGCGCTCACCGTCGCCGGTAGGACGGTAGCGGAGAACCTCGACCGGCGTCGCTGTCGCCGATCCCGAGGTGGTCCGCCCGATGGACCGGGCGCTCGCGCACAAGCCTGCAATCACCATGCTGCGCGGGAGCCTCGCGCCCGAGTTCGGCATCGTCAAAACCGGCATCGCCGAGCGCAAGACGCGCCGCTTTAGCTGGTCCGGCGATCTGCTTCTCGTCCTCGGACACAGCGATCGCCGCCCTGCAGAATGGCGACATCCGCCCCGGCCACGTGGTGGTGATGCGCGGGGCGGGCGTGTATGGTGGGCCCGGCATGGGCGGCGGCTCCTCCAGGGTTGTCTTCGCGATCGACGGCGCGGGGCTCGGCGAGGAGGTGGCGATGCTCACCGACGGACACCTCTCGGGCCTCGTCTGCAAGGGCTTGGTGGTCGCCGAGGTTTCGCCCGAGGGCGCCGTCTGCGGCCCGCTGGCGCTGGTCAACGACGGCGACACCATCACCATCGACCTCGACATGCGGCGCTGCGACCTCGAGGTCGGCGCGGAGGAGATGGAGCGCCGGCGCCGCGCCTGGCAGCCTCCGCCCAGGCAGTTCGACACCGGCTGGCTGCAGCTCTACCGCCGCAACGTCGGCCCGCTGCGCGAAGGCGCGGTGCTGACCCGCGCCACGACCAACGAGACGGAGCAACGATGAGACGCACCATCGAGCGCAGCGACGAGCGCATCCTGCAATCCGACATCTTCTCCCGCGAGGATCAGAGGACGCCGCGCCCGGACTGGGGCACCTGGGACGAGCCGGGCCGGCGCATCCCGATCTACCACCGCTGCGGCGTGCTGGTCGTGGGCGGCGGGCCCTCCGGCACCGCGGCCGCTGCCGCCGCAGCCAAGGCAGGCGCCGATGTCTGCCTGATCGAGCGGTACAACCACCTGGGCGGGCTGTCGACCGGCGGTTTGGTGCTGTGGATCGACCGCATGACCGACTGGAAGGGCGAGCTGATAATCCGCGGCATCGCCGAGGAGCTGCTCGATCGCCTGCCGCCCGACGGCGTCGCCGGTCCGCCGCGCGAGGACTGGGGCAGCCAGGACGCCGCCAAGGCCGCGCACTGGTCGCAGCGCACCGCCGCCTACCACGGCGTGGTCACCTGGTCGCCGACCATCGACCCCGAGCGGCTCAAGCTCGTCTCGCAGGAGTTGCTGATCGAGCGCGGCGTGAAGCTCGCCTATCACGCCTGGGCGGCCCAGCCCATCGTCGAGGGCAACAGCGTGGTGGGCGTCGCCTTCGAGAGCAAGGAAGGCCGCATGGCCATCATGGCCAAGGTGGTGATCGATGCCACCGGCGACGGCGACCTGTTCGCGCGCGCGGGCGCCGCCTTCGACATCGACATCGAGGAAGGCGATGTGCACCACTGCATGAACACGGCCTGGCTGTTCGCCGGCGTGGATATGGACCGCTGGATCGCGTTCCGGGCCGGCGAGCCGGAGGCCTATTCGGCCTTCATGGCGCGCGGGCGGGATGCCTGCGGGCTGTTCGAGCGGCCGTTCGTGTCCTGGCGCAACGACGTGGCGATGTTCCTGGGGCCGCGCCAGACCGGCTACTCGCCGCTCGACCTCGACGACCTCACCGCGGTGGAGATCCGCTCGCACCGCGCCATGCTGAAGCACCTCGACTTCTACCGCGCCGAGGCGCCGGGCTTCGAGAACGCCTGCATGATCCTGTCGGCGCCCCAGCTCGGCGTACGCCACGCGCGGCGCCTGAAGGGCGTGGACGCGGTGCTGCGCGCGCGCTGGCCGGAGGGCCGGGCGCTGCCCGACGAGGTCGGCGTCTCGCCGGCGGTGAGCCCCAAGTTCCCCAACATCTCGATCCCCTACGGCGCCCTGGTGCCGGAGAAGCTCGACGGCCTGCTGGCGTGCGGGCGCCACATGTCCTGCGACCGCAACTCGCACGGCTTCATGCGCGAGATCCCGCAGTGCTGGATCACCGGACAGGCCGCCGGCGTCGCCGCCGCGCTCGCCGTCGCGCAGCGGGTGCAGCCGCGTGCGGTGGACGTCGCGCGCGTGCAGCAGGCCCTGCGCGCGCAGGGCGCCTACCTGCGCCAGACCGAGGCCGCGCTCACCGCCGCCTGACACGCGTTCACCCGTCACCCCGGACGGAGCGCTGCGAGCCGAAGGCGCGCCGCGCTCCGAGCCGGGACCTCGGGAAGTTGGGCTGCACTCGTTTCGGGAGGTCCCGGATCGCCTCGCCTGCGGCTCGGCTTCCGGGATGACGGGTGGCTATCTCCGCGACGGCGGGGCGCAGATCAGCCGATACGCGCCTCGGTCTCGGCGTCGAACAGGTGGAGGGCGGCGCCGTCGAGTGCGACGCGGACGGTCTCGCCGGTCGCCGGGCGTACTTGGGGCGCGGTGCGGGCAACGAGGGTCGGGCCGCCGATGTCCAGGAACAGGTGGCGGTCGGCCCCGGCGAGCTCGGAATGGCGCACCCTGGCCTCGATCACCGCAGCCGAGCCGTCGGGTGCCGGCACCCGCAGGCTCTCCGGGCGCACGCCGAGCAGCACGGAACGCGCGCCGCCGCCGGCAATCCCGGCCGCAACCGAGCCGGGAATCGCAAAGCTGAAGCCGGGGCCGCGGAAGCTGAGTGCGCCGCCGTCGGCCACCAGCTCGCCCGGCACGATGTTCATGGAGGGGGTGCCGATGAACTCGGCGACGAAGCGGTTGGCGGGGCGCGCGTAGACGGCCTCGGGCGTGCCCACCTGCTGCACCCGGCCGCGGTCCATGACGATGATGCGGTCGGAGAGGGTCATGGCCTCGAGCTGGTCGTGGGTGACGTAGACCATCGTCGTCCGCACCTTCTCGCGCAGGGCGGCGATCTCGGCGCGCATGTGTACGCGCAGCTTGGCGTCGAGGTTCGATAAGGGCTCGTCGAGCAGGAACACCGTGGGGTCGCGGATCAGCGCGCGCCCCAAGGCGACGCGCTGGCGCTGGCCGCCGGAGAGCTGGCGCGGCCGGCGCTGCAGCAGGGTGTCGATCTGCAGCATGCCGGCGATCCTGGCGACCCTGTCTGCGCGCTCGTCGCGCCCGACGCCGCGCTTCCTGAGGCCGTACTCCAGGTTCTGGCGCACGCTCATGTGCGGATAGAGCGCGTAGCTCTGGAACACCATGGCGATGTTGCGCTGCGCCGGCTCCAGCCCCGTGATGTCCTCGCCGTCGAACAGCACGCGACCGGCCGTCGGCGTCTCGAGCCCGGCGATGATGCGCAGCGCGGTGGACTTGCCGCAGCCCGACGGCCCCAGCAGCGACACGAATTCCTCGTCGGCGACGGCGATGTCGAGGTCGTGCAGCGCCACCACCTCGCGCGCGAACTCCTTGCGCACGCCCTTGAGCTCGACCGAGGCCATCAGCCCTTTACCCCTCCCGCCTCCAGGCCGGCGACCAGATACTTCTGGATGAAGCCGAAGATCAGCGCCATGGGCAGCGTCACCAGCACGCAGGCGGCCATCATCAGGCCCCAGTCGGTGTCGGTCGCCGACATGAAACGCATCATGCCGGGCGGCAGCGTGCGCAGCTGCTCGCTGGAGATCAGGATCAGGCCGAACAGATACTCGTTCCAGGCGAACAGGAAGGCGAAGATACCTGTCGCGATGATGCCCGGCCGCGCCTGCGGGATCACCACATCCCACAGCGCGCCCAAGCGCGAGGCGCCGTCGATCATGGCCGCCTCCTCCAGATCGACGGGGATCGAGGCGAAGAAGTCGCGCATCACCCAGATGACGAAGGGCAGCGCAAACGTGAGATAGGCCAGCGCCAGGCCGATGTGGGAGTTGTTGAGCCCGAGCTTGCGGAACACGAGCACCAGCGGGATCACCAGCAGCGCGCCCGGGAACATGTAGGCGAGGAGGACGAGGCGCGCATAGCCCATCTTGCCGCGCAGCGGCAGGCGCGCCAGCGCATAGGCGCCGAGCGTGCCGATGACGAGCGCCAGCGCGGTGGACAGGAGGCAGACCTTGAGGCTGTTGAGGAACAGCAGGCCGAAGTCGGTAAGCAGGAGCAGGGCGTCGTAGTTCTCGCGCGTCCACGCCTTGGGCAGGAGCGTCGGCGGGACGGCGAACACCTCGGTCCTGGGCTTGAGCGAGGTGACGAGCATCCAGTAGAGCGGGAAGCCCACCATCGCCACGAGCACGGCCACCGCCGCGTAGATGCCGCCGAGCCGCCACATCAGGCGGGCTCCTTGCGCAGGAAGCTGAAATAGACCGTCATGGCGGCGACCAGGATGGCGAACATGACCACCGCTACCGCCGAGCCGCGGCCGATGTCGAGATTGGCGAACGCCTGCTCGTAGACCAGGATCGGCAGCGTCATGGTGGAGCGGACAGGCCCCCCGCCGGTCAGCAGGAAGATGACCTCGAAGTTGTTGAACATGAAGATGGTGCGCAGCAGGGCGACGACCAGGAGCACGTCGCGCAGCTGCGGCAGCGTGATGTCGAAGAAGCGCGAGACCGCGCCCGCCCCGTCGATGCGCGCGGCCTCGTAGAGGTCCTGCGGGATCACCTGCAGGCGGGCCAGCACCACGATCACGACGAAGGGGAAGTATTTCCACACGCCCACGAGGACGACGGCCCAGAAGGCGCTGCCGGGGCTGGAGAGCCACGCGATCGGCCTGGCGACGAGCCCGGACGCGACGAGCAGATAATTGATGATGCCGTAGATGGCGTTGTAGAGCAGGATCCAGGTGAGGACTACGGCCACCACCGGCATCATGTAGGGAAACAGCACCAGGCCGCGCACGAGGCTGCGGCCCATGAAGCTCTGGTGCAGCAGCAGCGCCACCAGCGTGCCGAGCACGATCTGCAGCGAGACGGTGGCGCCGCCCCACAGGGTGGAGAGCCACAGCGACTGCCAGAAGTCCCAGTTGCCCAGCAGCCAGGCGTAGTTGTCCAGGCCGACGAAGGGGCCGGTTCCCTCCAAGAGATGGATCGACCGGAAGCTCGCGAAGATCCCGTAGCCGAGCGGGTAGAGCAACAGAACCAGGAAGGTGAGCGCGCTCGGGGCGAGCAGGATCAGCGCCAGCCGGCGGTCGGACAGGAGGCGCGGGCCTCCGCGGCCGGCGATCTCGTCCCGCGTCAACCCCGCAGATCCTTGGTTTCGGCGACCATGCGCTTGTGCGTCTCCTCCACCGCGGTGGCAACCGGCGTGCCGCCGAGCACGATCCTCTGCACGCAGTCGGGCAGGAGGTTCTTCGATTCGACCACGTCGTACTTGTAGTTGAACGGATGCGTCGGGCCCTCGGTGGTGCCGGGGATGGCAAAGCTGTTGGGCGTGATCAGCGTCGTGACGATGTCCGGGTTGCTCTTGATCCAGTCGTGCTGCCGGAAGATCGGGTCCACCGACTTCTGCGTCGGCGAGACGTTGGGCATCGCCGGCTCGAGCATGGTCATCACGTTCCTCGGCTGCATCAGGAACTTGACGGCTTCGACGGCCTGCTGGGAGTTCGGCGTGCGGTAGACGTAGAACTCGTCGAAGGTGAGGAAGGTGCGGGTCTCCCTGTCGCGCGGGATGTGCAGGGTTGCCGTCTTCGGGAGCAGCCCCGGGTTCTGGCCGTAAAGATGCGCGAGCACCCGGCCCCAGTAGAACGTGGTCGCCGCCCGGCCCGAGGTGAACGCCGCCGAGGCCTCGCGGAAGCCGTACTGGCCGACGTCGGGCGGCGAGAAGCGCTTCGCCATGTCGGCGTAGTAGGCGAGCCCGCGGCGCGTCTCGGGGCTGTCGAAGATGACGTTGAGCTTGTCGTCGAACAGGCGGCCGCCGGCGCTCCAGATGTGGATCAGCGCCATGATGTGGGTGTTCCAGGTGCGCCCGGCGCTGAATACGGCGGCGAACTGGCCCTTGTCGGGCTTGTGCAGCTTCTCGGCCGCCGCCTTGTACTCGTCCCAGGTGGTGGGCGGCTTGACGCCCGCCTCCTCGAACAGGTCCTTGCGATACCACATCACCGGCCACTGCATGCCGTAGGGGATGGCCATCTGCAGGCCGCCGTACTGGTAGGCCTTGAGGGAGCTGGCGTCGAAATCGGCGCGGTTCAGCTGGTCGACGACAGGCGCGAGGTCGACGATCAGCCTGCGCTTGGCGGACTCGGCGATGAAGGCGGGCTTGGAGCAGCCGGCGACGATCTCGGGCGGGTTGCCGGCGACGATGTCGGCGGCGATCTTCTTGGTGAGGTCGTCCCAGCCCGCGTACTCGCCCGTGACCGCGATTGCCCTGTTGCTTGCGCTGCCGAACGCCTCGAACAGCGCCCTCCAGGACTTGATCTGGGCCGGGTCGGCCTCCGGCGTGAAGAGCCGGACCGTCCTCGCCTGAGCACGCGCCGGGGGTGCGCCGGCGGCGAGAAGCCCGGCAGCCGATGCGGTCGTCAGGAACTGCCTGCGGTCGAGCATGTCCGTCTCCTTGGTGCCGCCCTTCCTCCGGAGCTGCGGCCCGCCGTTGCGCTGGCACGGGGTTCTCGCGCTCGCCGGAACTGTGGCATAGGATCTCGCGCGAGAAAAGCGGCTGCACGGGCAGCGGCCGAGGCTTCGACAGCGCGGCCGAGCGCGAGCTGGAGCTTGCATCGGGCCGCTCTTGGTAAATGCTTCTCCTCGCGCCGCCGCCGGCGGGCCACGCTTGCTACGGGATGTCTCTACCGCACCGCACTCATGGCTGGACTTGGGGAGCCGGCCAGATTGGCGTATCGCCAATGGGCAGCACTGCGAGGCTGCAATTCGGCTGCGTAAAGAGCGTCACAGCGCGCCGAGCGCGCCGGCCAAGAACACTGAAACGCAAGGTGCAAGCTCACGGGAGCAAACGCGCATTGCAAACAAGTCCTTCAACGTCAACGGCAGGCGGGTGCCGATCACCATCGACGATCCCGACATGCCACTGCTTTATGCGCTGCGCGACAACCTCGCCTCAAGGGCCCGCGCTTCCCACGTCAAGAGGCGCGCCAAGCCCGTGCGTCGGAAAACGCAGCCTCTCAGAGACCGAACTGCGCGAGGTGTGGCTGGCAACGGACGCGGTCGACGATGGGGGCAAGCGGCTCGTCGCTGAGGACTACGCCCGGATCATCAAGCTCTTGATCTTGACCGGCCAGCGCAAGGGCGAGGTCGGCGGGCTCGACTGGGTCGAGATCGTCGAGGGCGGAGGGCATGGCGACCGCATCGAGATGCCCGAGACGCGAACCAAGAATCACCTGCCTCACATGGTGCCGCTCAGTGCTCAGGCAATGGCGCTGTTGCCGCCTCGGCCCGACCGTCATGACCCGATGGCGCGTACGATGGTCTTCGGCCGCCGGGCGCACACGGGCTTCTCCGGCTGGTCGAAGGCCAAGGCGGAGCTGGACGCGGCGATCCTCGCAGCCCGGCGCAATGTCAACCCGAAGGCCACGCCGATGGAGCCGTGGGTTGTTCACGACTTGCGTCGCACCACCGCAACGCTGCTGCGTGAGCTGAATCTCGCCGACACCCACCTCGTCGAGCTGATCCTGAACCATGTGAGCGGCACGCGCGCCGGCGTTGCCGGCGTCTACGACAAATCGGAGCGCATGGCCGACCGCCGGAAGGCGCTGGAGGCGTGGGGGCGCTCAGTCACGCTTTTCGGTGGGCCGGGTCGTCCGATTCACAGCTCCACGCTGTACCGCGGTATCGCGAATGGCCTCTACCCGAGGCCAGTATGGATCGGCGCCAACAGCGTCCGTTGGTTGCGCTCCGAGTACCTAGCGGCGCGCCAGCGGACGCCTTGATCGCGACGACCCAGCCCTCGCCGCCCGCGTTGAAGCTCGCGAACTCTCAGCCAACGCCGCCGCGGGCCAGAAGGGCTGGCGCGTGCCGTTGATTTTGAGCGCGCGGTGGATGGGTCTCCGCAACTGTGGAGACACCTGTATGGCTCCCTGTCGGCGGCGAACGCATATGGTCGGTGTCGCTGGCGGGAACCGTGGCCGGGCGTGTGGCGTTGGTTCGTTGCCGAGACTGCCGATGGGCAGCCTCCTCGACATTCTCCAGACACATCGAAAGGAGCAGCTATGAGGATGCTCGCAACGGCCGCGCTTGCTCTCACGCTTGCCGTTTCCCCGCTGGCGCTGGCCCAAACGACGCCGGGTACAACTACGGCTCCCAGTTCAAGGCAGCCGCAATGGTATGATCATCAGGGCGGCGAGATACGCGCCAGCAGGCTGGTCGGCACCAGGGTGACTAACGATGCAGGGGAGCGAATTGGCGAGATTAATGAGGTCGTGCTTACCAAGGACGGCAAGGTGGCGGCGGTCGTGATCGGCGTCGGCGGCTTTCTTGGTATCGGCGAACGGGAAGTTGCAGTGACGTTCGACTCGCTCCGCCTGACGCTGGACTCCAGCAACAATACAGTCGCGGCGATGAGCACAACGAAGAACCACCTCAAGGCGGCGCCCGAGTGGCGCTGGCGCGGCGGGGGCGACGCTACGGGCAAAGGCACGCCGCCGGAGAAAAGATAGATGGAACGCTAGGCCCTGGTCCTCCTCCCCCGACCAGGGCCTTTCCGCAAGCGGGGTTCCGCGGCGCACTCTTGGCAAGCGAGCGAACGGCGAGCGGGGCGCTGGTTGCCGACCGTGGAACCGCCGGGAACCGCTCTGCGTGCCTTGCATTTACCTGCCGTGCCTCGCTTGCCCAGAAGGCGGTCGCCATGAGCCACAAGCTTAGCAGGAGCCAGCTGTCGGAGCTATTCGAACGGGTCTCCAAGCAGCTTCGGGGCCAGCCCGTCGAGGTACAGGTTGCCTCGCTTAAGCTTGGCGAACGGGTTCAGCCGAATTGGCTACCGCTGCTCAGTCTCAGCTATGATCCGCAAGATGACGCCATCGAGATCGTGCTGAGGGGCCTGGACGTGACCGTCCCTAAGCCGCGCGAGATCCATTTCGATGGTGCGGGCGGCCAATGGAGCGCTCTCGACATAGTCGACGCCGAAGGTGTTCAGCATATCGTCGAGTTCAAAGAGCCGCTGTTGCTCCCTGCGGCGTAGGCCGCTGCTCCTCGTGGCAGATCAATCGTCCCGGCCGCCACCGAGCCCAGGCCGCGAACCAGCGTGCCAAGCTTGAGATGTCGACAGCCGCTTCGGCCTTGAACCTCTTGAACAGGTGCTTGCTGATGTCGGGGAACCAGACCCACCCGTTGCGGTAGTTGGGATCGGCCATCACCAGCCAGCTCAGGAACAAATCCGAAGTTCCCCGAAGGCCGATGACGGTTTTGCTTGCGCTTCAATCGGTTGAGATTGAAGCGGGGCGAGCGCGACTGGCTACACGGCGATGGCGGCGATCAGATCGAGGGCCTGTTGCTGCTTCGGCGTCGGGGCGGGTGGTGAGTGTGAAGGTGGCCTCGCCGGGGCGCGCGCTCGTGGGCCGCATCGTGTTGCGCACGATGGTCGCGAGATGCGCCAGCAGGCGCGTGAAGCTCATCGCCGGCGTGCCGTCCGGCAGCGTGCGCGTGTGCACCTTGGCGAGCGCGGCTTGCGAGCGCCGGGCCGGCGCGACGGGATCGGCGAGGCGCGGAGCGCATCCGCCTCGGCCTCGTCCGTGAAGGTGAGCGGCGCCCAGGCCTCGATCATGTGCCACTGCACGTAGTAGGCGAGCATGCAGAGGAAGATGTGGGCGCGCACGCGCTCCTCGAGGCGGTGGCGGATCGGGCGCACCTGGAGATCGACGCCCTTGAGCGTGCGGAAGGCGCGCTCGACCTCGGCCAGCCGCTTGTAGTTGCAGCACCGCCTGCTCGGCGCGTCATGTCGGTCTGCGGCCACGCTGGTGCGGATCACGTAGAGCCCGTCGAGCGCCGCTTCGGCTGCGACCCGCTCGTCGTTGACCTTGAAGGCGAATGCGCCGTCCTCGATCGTCGAGCTCGAAGTGCTTGGCGACCTTGTACTTGTCGACCACCTTGCCGACCCGCACGCCGATCTTGTCGGCGCCCTCGAGCCGGCCGCCGGCCGACCATCGCCGTAACCTTCTCGAGCTCCGCGCTCGGTGGCCGCGAGCAGGTCCTGGCGCTTGTGCGCGCGCAGCTTGGCGAGCGCCGGGTTGCGGCACGCGACCAGCCGCTCGCCGGGATAGTCGTCGTGCGTGAGCTGATCAGGTTGCGCTCGTCGAACAGGCTCGATCTGCACGTGCCGCCCTCGACGAGCTTGCGCGATCGCGCCGGTCTTCAGCGCGGTGATCCAGTCGACGCCGTCGAGCTCGCGCAGCGCGTTCGACCTGCTGTCTGCGAGATCATGCCGCGATCGCCGACCAGGACGAGCGCGGTCGAGGCCGAACTGCTCGCGCACCTTCTCGACCTGCGGCAGCAGCGTCTTGGGATCGGCGGTGTTGCCGTCGTACACCGAGACCGCAACCGGGCAGCCGCGCGCGTCGGTCAGCAGCCCGTAGTTGACCTGCAGCGTTCCCGCGCTTGCCGTCGCGGCTGTAGCCGAGCTTCGCCAGCGGGCAGGTGACTCCCTCGAAGTAGCTCGAGGTCAGATCGTAGAGCACGAGCCCGCCGTCGTGAGGTGGCGCTGGGCGAGCTTCTTCTCGATGCGCGTCCTGGCGCTCGATGGAGCCAGTCCATCGCCGCGTAGAGCTCGTCCTCGTGGCGTCGCCGACGCGAGCTCCTCGGCCGAGCGTCGTGTCTTGCAGGCCACGCGTCGTCGCCGAGCTTGCTGTCCGGCTCGAGGATCCGCGCCGCGACCATCGCCACGACGAGGTCGCGCTCGCGGCCGGGCGGCGGACGATCAGCTTCGCAAAGCCGAGTCGCTGCATCGCCGTCAGCACCGCGGCGACGTGGCCGTGGGCGCGCGAGCGCACCACCTCCAGCGCGTCGTCGACCGGCCCGAGCCGCTCCCCCTTCAGGATGCGCCG
>CAWIXS010000029.1:0-25271 GCA_963840075.1 uncultured Alphaproteobacteria bacterium
TGCAAACTCCGTGAACAGTGGGGCGGTGCTGCCGCGCCATTCGCGCGCCCAGCGGGCCAGCATCTCCTCGGCGGGAGAGCCCTCGCGCAGGATCGTCTCGACCGGCTCCAGGAACCGCCGCTCGTCGTTGCCCTGCGCATCCGGCAAGGCGCGCCGGGCGAGGCCGGCCTTGGCGATGGCGAGTGCAGAGCGCGCCACGTCGAGCACGCTGCCCTGGCGGAACGGGGTGCGCAGCCCGGTGCGGGGCACCTCGTCGCGCAGGGCCCGGCGCTCCTCCGCGCTCCAGTCCTTGACGAGGTCCCAGGCCGCATCGAGCGCGATCGCATCGTAGAGGAGCCCGCTCCAGAAGGCGGGCACGGCGCAGATGCGCCGCCAGCGCCCGCCGTCGGCGCCGCGCATCTCCAGGAACCGCTTCATGCGCACCTCGGGGAACAAGGTGGTGAGGTGGTCCGACCAGTCGTCCAGCGTCGGGCGCTCACCCGGCAGCTGCGCCAGCTTGCCGTCGAGAAAATCCCTGAAGGAGGCCCCGGCAACGTCGATGTACTGCCCGTGCCGGTAGACGAAGTACATCGGCACCTCCAGCGCGTAGTCGACGTAGCGCTCGAAGCTCATGCCGGGCTCGAACACGAAGGGCAGCATGCCCGTGCGCTCAGCGTCGGTATGGCGCCACACCTCGCTGCGCAGCGACAGGAAGCCGTTGGGCTTGCCCTCGGTGAAGGGCGAGCAGGCGAAGATGGCGGTGGCGACCGGCTGGAGCGCCAGCGACACGCGGAACTTCCGCACCATGTCGGCCTCGTCGGCGAAGTCGAGGTTCACCTGGATGGTGCAGGTCCGGTACATCATGTCGAGGCCGCGGGTGCCGACCTTGGGCATGTAGCGGCTCATCACGCCGTAGCGCTGCTTGGGCATGCGCGGCGTCTCGGCGAGCGTCCAGTTGGGCGAGAAGCCGACGCCGAGGAAGCCGATGCCCAGGGGCGCACCGGCCGTGCGGCACTGGTCGAGGTGCGCCTCCGTCTCGGCGCCGACCTCGTGCACGGTGCGCAGCGGCTCGCCGGACAGCTCGAACTGGCCGCCGGGCTCCAGCGACACGGTGCCGCCGGGCTCGCCCTCCGGGCGCTTCAGCGCGATGATGGTGTCGCCCTCGCGGATCGGCAGCCAGCCGAACCGGTCGATCAGGCCCTGCATCAGCGCGCGCACGCCGCGCGGGCCCTCGTACGGCACCGGCTTCAGGCTCTCCACGTGGAACAGGAACTTCTCGTGCTCGGTGCCGATGCGCCAGTCCTCGCGCGGCTTGGAGCCGGCGGCGATCCAGGCGACAAGCTGGTCCCGCGAGCCCACCGGCTGGCTCGGCATGGTGTCCTGGCGTGTGGACATCGGGTTTTTCTTGTCCTGGTCCGAAGCGGGGTAGGGGCTGCCGCGGCTGGCACCCTTGTTAGTTGAAAAGCATTGCCGCACACAAGCTACGTCGCCGCTGCGGCTAACGCCAATCCCCCAACACGGCATTGACAAGTGCGAGCGCTGCAACAGCTGCGGTATCGGCGCGCAGGATGCGCGGACCGAGCGAGATGCGCGTAACGAACGGCTGGGCCAGGAGAAGCTCGCGCTCGGCCGCGTCGAATCCGCCCTCCGGGCCCACCAGCACCGCGACAGGACCAGGCTCGATGCGCGCGAGCGCGGTGAAAGGGCAGCTCTCCTCGTTCGCCTCGTCGCAGAAGACGAGCGGCCGCGCCCGGTCCCAGGCGGCGATCGCGCGCTCCAGGCGCTCGGGCGCATCGATCTCAGGGATGCGCAGGATGCCGCACTGCTCTGCAGCCTCGACGGCATGCGCGCGCATGCGCTCCAGGTTGACGCGCTCGGCGACGGTGCGCCGCGTCAGCACCGGGCGCAGGCGGGCGACGCCCATCTCGGTCGCCTTCTCGACCATGTAGTCGATGCGCGCACGCTTCAAGGGCGCGAACAGGTAGTGGAGGTCGGGCCCGCCCTCCTGGTCCCGCACCCGGTCACCGACGACGAGGGCCGCGCCGCGCCTGCCCGCCTGCGCGAGCGCCGCGCGCCATTCGCCATCACGGCCGTTGAAGACCAGGATCGCATCTCCGGCCTCGAGGCGCAGGACGTTGCGCAGGTAGTTCACCTGCTCCGGCGTGCAGACGACGGTGGCGCCCTCGGCGAGGCCGGCTTCGACGAACAGGCGCTGGGCGGCGAAGTCGTAGCGGCTCATGCCGACGAGCTCCTCGCGGACTGCCCCGGCCGATCCTGGCGCGGGCTCAAGCGGCCACGCCCAGCATGAGCCGGATGTTCTGCACGGCGGCCCCGGCGGCACCCTTGCCCAGGTTGTCCAGCCGCGCAACCAGCACGGCTTGCCGGTGCTGCTCGCTGCCGAGCACCGCCAGCTCGAGACGATCCGTCTCGTTGAGCGCCAGGGCGTCGAGGCGCGCCCCCTTGGCGACCTCGGCCGGCACCACCTTCACGAGGTCGGCCCCGGCGTAGCGCGCCGCGAGCACAGCCTGCAGGTCGCGCAGCGTGGGCCGGCCCGGCAGCGTGTCGAGATGCAGAGGCACGCTCACCAGCATGCCCTGGCGGAAATTGCCGACCGAGGGCACGAAGATCGGCCGCCGCTGGAGCCCGGCGTACCTCTGCAGCTCGGGCACGTGCTTGTGCTGCAGGCCGAGCCCGTAAAGCTCGAACGCCGGCGCAGTGCCGGCCTCGTAGGCCTCGATCATGCTCCGCCCGCCGCCGCTGTAGCCGCTCACCGCATTGACCGTGACAGGGTAGTCGGCGGGCAGCAGCCCGGCGTCGACGAGCGGGCGCAGAAGCGCGATGGCGCCGGTCGGATAGCATCCCGGATTGGCGACGCAGCGCGCCTGCCGAATGGCCTCGGCCTGGCCGGCCTCCATCTCGGCAAAGCCGTAGACCCAGCCCTCGGCGACGCGGTGCGCCGTGCTGGCGTCGACCACCTTGGGAGCGTCATCGCCCAGCGACGCCAGCAGCGCCACCGCCTCCACCGCGGCCTGGTCGGGCAGGCAGAGCACGACCAGATCGGCCTCCCGCATCATGGCGAGGCGCGCGCCCTCGTCCTTGCGCCTCTCGGCCGCGATGCTCCGCACGTCGAGACCGCCGACGCCGGCGAGCCGGCGCCGGATCTCGAGGCCCGTGGTCCCGGCCTCCCCGTCGATGAAGACGGTGGGGCGCAGGGCGCCCGCCTTCGACGCTTGTGCTCTGGCAACGGTCTTGCTGGACATCGGTAGGGCTCGGGCGTTGTGCGACGAAAAAGGCCGCTCCGGGGCGGCCTGCGACAGGGACGGGGGCTTTCAGGCAACCGTCATCGCAGGCGCGGGCAGCGGGTGCGTCGGAAAGCAGATATTGCGAGCGTGACCATGGCGCCCTTATGCGAAGGGCGCGCGGTGCTGTCAATGCCGCCCGAGCAGGGCAGGCGCGCGCCTCTCTCAGCGCCCGAGCACACCTCGCACCCAGCCGCCGATGTCGGGCGGGCAGGTGATGTTCCACGGGCCGCAGGCCTGCTGCCAGCCGGCGTAGATCATGTCGAGGGCGACGTAGAGGATCACGGCCCACCCGACCCAGGCGATCCAGGAGAAGCGCGCCAGCACGTTGGCGATGGCGTTGGCGGCCACGGCCATCAGCAGGATCGCGAAGCCGAGGCCCGTGATCAGAACCAAGGGCTCCCCTTTGGCCGCGCCGGCGACTGCCAGCACGTTGTCGAGGGACATCGACACGTCGGCGACGATGATCTGGGTCACGGCGGCGCCGAAGCCCATGGGGGTGCCCGCCGGCTCCCCCGTGGCGCGCAGCACGCCGCGGGCGGCGACACGCTTGGCTCCGGCGTGCGTCAGCTCCCAGTACATCTTCCAGCACACCCAAAGGAGCAGAAAGCCGCCGGCCGCCAGGAGGCCGACGATGGCCAGCAGGTAGGTGGCGACGCCGGCAAACGCGATACGCAGGGCGACGGCGCCGGCAATGCCCCAGAAGATCACATTCTGGCGCAGCTCGGGTGCGACGCGCGAGGCGGCGAGGCCGACGATGATGGCGTTGTCGGCGGCAAGCACCAGGTCGATCATGATGACCTGGAGAATTGCGGCGAGGTTCTGCTGGACCCAATCGATCATCGGAACGCGCCCCCCAGCGATCCAGACAACGACATCGCTCAAATCAGCATTGCACGCAACGCGCGCCGCCGCCAGCGCTCCCGGCACACACCGGCGGAAAATGCGCCCTCGCAACAGGCAATAGGCAACCCGTTCGGCAGCTGTCCCTATTGCCTATTGCCTGGTGTCGGACCTGGAGAGTCCGACACCGAGCTCTACCGCTTGGAGAACTGGAAGCTGCGGCGGGCCTTCGCGCGGCCGTACTTCTTGCGCTCGACCACACGGCTGTCGCGGGTGAGGAAGCCGCCCTTCTTGAGCGCCGGCCGCAGCTCGGGCTCGAAGTAGGTCAGCGCCTTGGAGATGCCGTGGCGCACCGCGCCGGCCTGGCCCGACAGACCGCCGCCCGTGACGGTCGCCATGACGTCGAACTGATCGAGGCGGTTGGCGGCCTGCAGGGGCTGCCTGAGCAGCATCTGCAGGACCGGGCGCGCAAAATACTGGTCGAACTCCTTGGCGTTGACGACGATCTTGCCGACGCCCGGCCTAATCCACACGCGCGCCACGGCGTTCTTGCGCTTGCCGGTGGCATAGGCGCGGCCCTGCGCGTCGAGCTTCTTTGCGGGCAACGGCGTGGCCTCGTCGCCCTTCAGCGCGGCAAGGTCTTCCAGGGTCTTGGACTCGGCCATGGCGGTCAGGCCCTCGCGTTCTTGCGGTTGAGTGTCTTCACATCCAGGGGCTCGGGCTGCTGCGCCTCGTGGGGGTGCGTGGCACCCTTGTAGATCCTCAAGTTGCGCATCAGCTGTCGCTGCAGCGGGCCGCGCGCCAGCATGCGGCCGACGGCAAGCTTCAGCACGCGCTCCGGCAGCTTGCTGTCGAAGATGCGGCGCGGCGTGCGCTCCTTGAGACCACCCGGGTAGCCGCTGTGCCGGTAGTAGATCTTGTCGTCGGTCTTGTTGCCGCTGAAAACCACCTTCTCGGCATTGATCACGACCACGTTATCGCCGCAGTCGACATGCGGCGTGTAGGTCGCCTTGTGCTTGCCCTTGAGGCGCGTCGCGATCAGCGCAGCAAGCCGCCCGACCACCAGCCCCTGGCCATCGATCAAGATCCATTTCTTCTCCGCCTCACCGGGCTTGGCAAAATAGGTTCTCATGGGCGGCCCCGAAGTTGGCATTGCGACGCGCTGGCTTCTAAGCTGAAGCGACGCATTCGTCAATGCCTACCCTCACAAAAAGAGACATAAGAATCAGTAGTTTATGAGAGAGGTAAAATCTTACCTCTGCGCTGGAAGCGCATAGTTGGCGATGGCATGTGCCACCATGTCGGGGACCCCTTGCGAATAGATCTCGACCTCGCCGACCGCGAGACGCCGCCCGAGCCGGATGAGCGTGACGCATGCCGTCAGGTCGCCGGGCTCGGGTTTGGCCAGGAAGTTGATGGTCAAGCTCGCGGTCACCGCCTCGAAGCCCCCCTCGCCGAGCGTGCCGATGATCGCCACATAGATGCTGAAATCGGCCAGCGTGAATATGGCTGGGCCCGAGATGGTGCCGCCGGGACGGGCGTTGCGGGGATCGGCCTTCAGGCGCACCCGTGCGCTGCGCGGCCCCACCTCCTCGATCGCAAAGCGACCGCCCGACTTGATCTGGGGAAAGCGGACGGCCATCAACTCTTCGATACGCGTGGCGTCCAGCCGATTGGGGTCCGACGCAGAGATTGACATTCACCGAGTTATCCGACGTTGTCACTCCCGATCACGATAACGACCGGGCCGAGGATCACAAAGTCGCCGAGCGAGGATTATTACCGATGCAGCAGGTGTTTCGCCTCTCCCTCACGGCCGCAGCGGCGGCCGTCTTAGTCTATGCCGCCGGCCTGGCCTCGGCGCAAGCGCCGGTGAAGCAGATCAAGCTCTCCGAGAAGCAGATCACGGGCTTCATCGCCGCGCACAAGGACATGTCGGAGGCGTTCGACAAGCTGCCGGACGAGACGCCCGACGCGGAAGCGGACGCAAAGCTCGCCCCGATTGCAAGGAGGTTCGGCTTCAAGGATCACAAGGAGTACCAGGAGGTCGTCACCAACATCGCCATGGTGATGTTCGGGATCGACCCCGATACCAAGGCGTTCACCGACCCGCCGACGCTGACCAAGAAGCTCCTGGAGAATGCCAAGGCCGACAAGAAGCTGTCCGACGCGGACAGAAAGCAGGTGGTGGAGGACCTGACCAACCAGCTGAAGATGGTGCAGCCGATCGTGCACCCGGGCAACATCGATCTCGTCAAGAAGCACTACGACAAGATCGAGCCGCTGCTGAAATAGCGGGGCTGCGGTGACGCTGGCAAATGAGGCGATGCCGGAACGCGCGGCGTCCGATCCTGTCGTCGAGCGCGAGCGCCGCGAGCCGGGCATTCTGATGCTGACGCTGGCGCGGCCGGAGGCACGCAACAGCCTGTCCCAGGCGACGATCGCGGCTCTACAGAGCGCCATCGACGCGGCGTCCGCGGATGCAGGGGTGCGCAGCGTTCTGATCGCGGCCAAGGGTCCCGTCTTCTGCGCGGGGCACGATCTGAGAGAGCTCACCGCCCATCGCGCGGACGCGGACGGCGGCCGCGCCTTCACCGAAGCCTTGATGCGCGCCAGCACCACGCTGATGCGCGCAATCGTGCGCTGCCCCAAGCCTGTGATCGCGGCGGTCGAGGGCGTGGCCACCGCGGCCGGCTGCCAGCTGGTCGCCACCTGCGATCTCGCCGTCGCATCGCAAGCGGCGCGCTTGGCCACGCCCGGCGTCAACATCGGGCTGTTCTGCTCTACGCCGATGGTGGCCCTGTCGCGCAACGTGCCGCGCAAGCGCGCCATGGAGATGCTGCTGCTCGGCGAGATGCTGGGCCCCGACGAGGCCGCACAGTACGGGCTCGTCAATCGCGTGGTGCCCGCCGGCGCGGCCCTCGACGAAGCCCTGGAGCTTGCCCGAGCCGTGGCCTCCAAGCCGCCGGTGACGCTCGCCATCGGCAAGGAGGCGTTCTACCGCCAGATCGAGATGGCGCTCGCCGATGCCTACGACTACGCCGCCGGGGTGATGGTCGAGAACATGATGCACGCCGAATCCGAGGAGGGCATCGGCGCCTTCCTGGAAAAGCGCGCCCCCGACTGGGACAAGGCCTTATGACTCAGTAAGACTGGGCCGAGCGGTTGCGCCGCATGGCGATCAATCCGAGAAACACCAGATTGGCGACCGACACGGCCACGATGCCGCCCGCGATCAGATAGGCGAGCAGGCTCTGGTTGAGGAGCGGTGAGCTCGGGTCGACATCGAGCTCGAGCGGCACGAAGAATGTGCCCGCCATGGCCGCATAGTGCGCTCCGGCAACCGCCCGGCCCTGCACGGCTCCCCCGGCGAGCGGGGCGAGGACGCCGAGCCTGCGCAAGGCGAGCCACAACCCGACCCACGACGCGGCCATCGCGATCGCCACGCCGATCGAGCCGACCGTCTCGGCGGTGGCCCAGGTGAGGGACACGGGCAGCGTGACGGCCATCAGCCCGACGAGGTGCGCGGCCCAGCTCGTAATGCCCATGACGAGCCGCTGTTGGCGAGCGCGAAGCTCGTGCGCCAAGCTCCGAACCGGCGGTCATAGCCGCCGGCGGTCAGCGTGAATGCAGTCTGCGCGCCCAGGATCGCGATCCCGATCGAGACAACAACGAGAACGGGATCATACGTCACGTGCATTTTTGCGCCCGTCGTCTATAACCTTATACCTGCTATAAGACGCATGAATTTGCATTGCCGCGCATGTGGATAACGTGCAGACATCGTTCTTTGCCGCCGCAATTGAGCCTTGACGATGGCACAATCGATACGTGCGGGCAGACGGTAGTTTCGCGCCGGATTGGTCCGGAGTTAATCATCCGAGTTGCCCGGAAAGGGAATTGGTATGCGTATAGCGGCAGCACCGCGGCGTGGTCGCGTTTCATGCGTCGATATGTCGGCCGACCCTCGGACCAGATATGCGCGCATCGCGTCGCTGGCCCCGGTCCTGCTCCTGCTCGCGGGCCAATCGGCGCTCGCCCAGACCCAAGCCCCCGCGCCGCCGCAGGCTCCGCTGCCGGCCCAGAGCCCGCCTCCGCCCCCCAAGCTCGCGCCGCCGCCGCTGAGCCCCGACCAGGTCCGCCGCCTGAAGCTCAATCGCGACACGCTGATCGTGGCGGCGAGCCGGCGGGGCGCAACCGATCTTGCGATCGCCAACGATCTTGCCGCCGCGGTCGCCAGCGGCGGCGACCTGCGCCTCCTGCCGATCGCTGCCGAAGGAGGCCTCGCAAGCCTGCGCGACCTCATCCTCCTGCGCGGCGTCGACATGGCGATCGTGGAAGCGAACGTGCTGGCCCACGCCAAGGCCACCAACGCCCTCGGCAGCGGCCTGACGCAAAAGATCGCCTACGTGGCCTCGCTCTACGGCGAGGAGGTGCACATCCTGGCAGGCCGCGGCATCGCCTCCATCGACGAGCTGCGCGGCAGGAAGGTCGCCGTCCCACGCGAGGATGCGACGGGGCAGTTCACCGCCAAGGACATCCTCGAGCGGCTCGGCGTCGCGGTCGAGAGCGTGCCCATGGCGGCGTCCGATGCCGTGGAGGAGGTGCGCTCCGGCAGGATTGCGGCCGCCGTGCTCGTGGCCGGCAAGCCCGCAGACCTCATCTCGGGGCTGCCGAAGGACGGCAGCCTGCGCCTCCTGGGCCTGCCGCTGTCGGCGGCGCTCGGCGAGGGGTATTCCCCGGCCGTCCTGCTCGCCGAGGACTATCCGGCTCTGATACCGCCCGAGGCGATCGTGGAAACAGTGGCGGTGCGCGCGATCCTGGTCGCCAACAGCGACAAGCGCAGCGAGGAGCGGGCGCGGCGCATCGCCAGGCACGTGCCGGCCCTGTTCGACGCCATCGCGAGCCTCGCCGTCTCCCAGAGCCATACCAAGTGGAAGGACGTGAACCTCGGCGCGGTGCTGCCCGGATGGCGCCGTGTGCAGGCGGCCGAGGTCTGGCTCGGCAAGGCTTCCGAGCAGCAGCGGCACCTGCTGAAAGGTCAATTCGACGATTACCTGCGCGCGCGCAAGGAGCCCGCGTCCTCGGAGCTTTCCACGGTCCGGCGCAAGAGGCTCTTCGAGGAGTTTCAGAGCTGGGCCCGCAAGTCGATCACCAGCGAGACCACGCCACAGTAGGCAGCCGTCGGCGCCGGCATGCCGAAGGCCGGGCACACGGATCGCCATGCCGGCCAGCACAGCCCGATATGCCACCGAGAATGTAGATTTCGTCCCAACGGATAGCGCAACTCGAGCACAAAACCAGGACCGCCATGAGTACTCCCGACGAAGTTGCCAAGCTGCGTGAGATCAAAAGACTTCTCGATCGCATTCAGCAGCTGCCCCATATTGCGGCGGCAGGCGCCCGCAATGGCGCGCACAACGGCTACCTTGCCGGGTCGCACAATGCGCCCGAGGAGGACGAGAGCAATGGCGCGCATGACGGCTATTGCACGGAGCAGGCCTATTCGCCGCATCCGACCGCAAACGGCGTGCACAACGGGCTCTTCGCGGACCCGTCCGAGGCGGCTGCGAGGACACCTCACAACGGCGCGCACAACGGCCACCATCCGGAGCCGCACAACGGCCATTACCCGGAGGTGCCCCCTGCGTCCTCCATCGAGACCGATCCGGAGCCGCCTCCGATCCCGGCGCACGCGCTGAGCTCGCTGGGCTTTCGCGAGGAGCGGCATATGGCCGAGTCGCGCGCCCTTGTGCCGGTGCCGACGGGGAGCTCCATGGGCATCAGCCCATGGCTGTTCGTCACGGCGACCGCCGTGAACACCATCATCGCCGCCGTGCTGGCGGTCGTCATAACCCTGGGCGTCGGCCGCCGCGATCCGGCGGACGTCGCCCCGGCAGCGATGCAGGGCAAGGAGGACGGCGGTACGACTGCGAAAGCCAAGCAGCTTGCCGCGCCGGTCCTGGTGCGTCCGATCGAGCTCATGCCCATCGGCTCGCGCAGCGAGCCGCTGCGGCTCGAGGCCATGAAGCCCTCGCGCTTCCCCCTCAAGGTCCGCCCCGAGGAGGCGATGCAGGGAAGCTACATCCTCGTCCTGACAGGGCTGCCGGCAAACACGACGCTGTCCGGAGCGACCCGGATGGGCTCCAACTCGTGGCTCGTCGCGCCCGGTGCGCTGCGCGAGCTCGAGATCATCGTGCCGGAATGGTCCGCTTCCGTGATCGAGCTGAAAGTCGAGCTGCGGCATGCCAACGGCCCGGTCGCGGCCCAGGGCAAGGCGTGGCTCGCTGTGCCTCCGCCCGCGGTGCCGCAAGGCGCCAAGCTCGACCAGTCCGCGATCAAGGAGCTCCTGCAGAAGGGCGATCGGCTGCTCAGCCGCGGCGATGTCGCCTCGGCGCGCGCCGTCTACGAGAAGGCGGCCGCATTGGGCAGCGCCCAGGGCGCGCTGGTGCTGGGCTCCACCTACGACCCCGGCCGCCTGTGGTCGTTCGGCGTATTCGGCATGGTCGGCAACAAGGACCGCGCGCGCCACTGGTATCAGCGCGCCGACCAGCTCGGCCATCCCGAGGCCAAGGACAGGCTCAAGGCCCTGCGCAACTGACCGTCGACCCGGGGAAGGGGTCAGACCCCCCGCGCCGTCCTGGCATTTTACCGCGACGGTTGGAGGCGAGGGGTCTGACCCCTTTCAAGGCGCGAGGCCCTGCCGCAGGTCGGCGATGATGTCGGCAGCGTCCTCGAGCCCGATCGACAGGCGCACCACGTCGTCTCCGGCGCCGGCGGCCTTGCGCTGCTCGTCGGTCAGCTGGCGGTGCGTGGTCGAGGCCGGATGGATGATCAGGCTGCGCACGTCGCCGATGTTGGCGAGATGCGAGAGCAGCCTGACGTTGGAGACGAGCTTGACGCCGGCCTCGTAGCCGTCCTTCAGCCCGAAGGTGAAGACCGAGCCGGCACCTTTGGGACAGATCTTCGCGGCGAGCGCGTGGTAGGGGCTCGCGGGCAGCCCGGCGTAGTTCACCCATGCGACCTCGGGTCGGCCGGCAAGGTAGGTCGCGACGGCGAGCGCGTTCTCGCAGTGCCTGGCCATGCGCAGGGGCAGGGTCTCGATGCCCGTCAGGATCAGGAACGCGTTGAAGGGCGAGATGGCCGGCCCGATGTCGCGTAGGCCCAGCACCCGGCAGGCGATGGCGAACGCGAAGTTGCCGAAGGTCTCGGCCATGCGCATGCCGTTGTAGCTGGGGTTCGGGTCCTGCAGCGCCGGATATTTCTTCTTCGAGGCGAGCCAGTCGTAGCTGCCGCAGTCGACGATCGCCCCGCCGATCGAGTTGCCGTGCCCGCCCATGAACTTGGTGAGCGAGTGCACGATGATGTCGGCGCCGAAGTCCTTGGGCCGGCACAGGTAGGGGGTCGCCAGCGTGTTGTCGACAATCAGCGGTACGCCGGCCTTCCGGGCGACGGCCGCGACGGCCGGCAGGTCGACGACGATGCCGCCGGGGTTGGCAATCAACTCGCAGAAGATCGCCTTGGTCCTGGGCCCGATCGCCTCCGCGAAGCTCTCGGGCCGCGTGGCGTCGGCCCAGGCGACCTTCCAGCCGAAGCCGGCGAAGGTGTGGTTGAACTGGTTGACCGATCCGCCGTAGAGCTGCCGCCCCGCCACGAACTCGTCTCCCGGCTGCATCAGCGCGTGGAACGCGACCATCTGCGCGGCATGCCCGGACGCGACGGCGAGCGCCGCCGTGCCGCCTTCCAGCGCCGCGACGCGCTGCTCCAGCACCGCCTGCGTCGGATTGCCGATGCGGGTGTAGATGTTGCCGAAGACCTCGAGGTTGAACAGCGCGGCGGCGTGGTCCACGCTGTTGAAGACATACGAGGTCGTTTGATAGATCGGGGTGACACGCGCGCCAGTCGATGCATCCGGCGCGGCGCCGGCGTGGATGGCGAGGGTGGCAAAGCCCGGCTCATGGTCGGTCGGCATCGACAGGCTCCTGGGGGTGGACGCTTGTGGGTAGCCCAACTGAGCCAATCGCCGCCCGCAAGGCAACGGCGAAGGTGTCAGACCCGGAGGGAGGGTCTTGCAAAAATGCGGCGGCGTGGGTGATTTTCCGCTGAGGCGGTGAATTTCGAGGCATCGGCGCTGCTGCCGTCTACGGTGGTTCTGTGACGAATCATCCGATCGGGGAGCGGCCGATGCCTCTGCTGTCAGAGCTACCGATTTGCGGGGCCGTCTACAAGACGACCTCTTTCCCTGTCACGAGGAGAGCTTGGGCCCGCTCGGCCCAGGGTCGGCGCAGCCGGTGAACGGCTGACACCGACCTACACGACGAGCACGATCTTGCCGATGTGCCGGCTCGTCTCCAGCCGGCGGTGCGCCTCGGCCGCCTGGGCCAGCGGGAAGGTCGAGTCCATCACCACCTTCACCTTGCCGGTGGCGATGAGCGGCCACGCCTTATCCTCCAGGGCGCGGGCGAAGCCCGCCTTCACCTCGCGCGTGCGCGGCCTCAGCGTCGAGCCGGTCAGCGTAACGCGCTTCACCATCAGCCGCGCCAGATTGATCCTGGCGTCGGCGCCGCCGAGCGTGGCGATCTGCACGATGCGGCCGTCCTCCGCGGCGGCGACGATGTTCTTGTCGGTATACTCCCCGCCGACCATGTCGAGGATCACATCGACGCCCTTGCCGCCGGTGGCCTCTTTGGCGGCGGCGACGAAATCCTCCGTCTTGTAGTCGATGGCCCGGTCGGCGCCGAGGTCGAGGCACGCTCTGCACTTGTCGGCCGAGCCGGCGGTCGCCAGCACGCGGGCGCCGAATGCCTTGGCGAGCTGGATCGCCGTGGTGCCGATGCCGCTCGAGCCGCCGTGCACCAGGAACCACTCGCCCGCGGCGAGGCGGCCGCGCTCGAACACGTTGTTCCACACCGTGAAGAAGGTCTCGGGCACCGCCGCCGCGTGGGTCATGTCGAGCCCGGCCGGCACCGGCAGGGTCGCTGTCTCCTCCGCAATGCAGTACTCGGCGTACCCGCCCCCGTTCACCAGGGCGCACACCTTGTCGCCCGGCTTCCACCGGGCCACGCCCTCGCCGGCCGCGGCGACCTCGCCGGCGATCTCCAGGCCCGGCAGCGGCGAATGCCCCGGCGGCGGCGGATAGGCCCCCATGCGCTGCTGCACGTCGGGGCGGTTGACCCCCGCCGCCGCGACCTTCACGAGCACCTGGCCGGCGCCGGGCTCGGGCGTGGGTAGCGTCGTCGCCTTCAGGACATCCGGCCCGCCGGGGGTGGTAATGGCGACGGCGGTCATGGTGGGGGGTGGGGTCTGCATCGATCGCTCTTTCCTTCTGCCGGCCCCTGCTGTCGGCCAGGGGCCACTCGAGCCCGACATGCCCGAGGAGCATGGGTTGAGACAAGCCCAAACGCGTGTGCTACTCCGCTGCCTCGCGGGGGCCTGCAAGAATTGGAGCATGCCATGGACTGGGACGAGCCGAGGCCGGCATCCGCCAAGGCCATCGTTGTGGGCGAGGCGCTGGGCAACCTCTCGATCGCCGACCTCGAGGCCCGCATCGTCGCTCTGACGCGGGAGATCGAGCGCGTGCGGGAGGAGCTGGCGGCCAAGCGGGCGCACGAGGCGGCCGCCGCGGCCGTCTTCAAGCGCTGAACGGAACGAGCCTTGCCATGACGTCGTTGAAGCCGTTGCACGTCGCTGCGTTGATTGTCACGTTTCTGCTCGTTGCCACCGTCGTCAATTCACGGCTGCAGCCCTCCGGCCCGGAAAGCGCGCGCAAGGAGACCAGGAAGAAGAAGACAGCGCCGGTCCGGGTCGCTGAGCGCTGCATCATCAAGCGGGCGGTGTTCGGCGGCACCGAGGCGGCCGTCCTCATGGTCAAGAAGGACCAGACGGTCCACTACGTGGTGCTCGATCTGCCGACCGGCGATCCGATGCTGCCCGAGTACCAGAGCAGATGGCTCGATACGACCTACGGCGAGGCCGAGCCGTCGCTGGTCGGCGTCTATCCCACCGTGGACGCCGGGGTGCGCAAGGCGGCCAGCCTGTGCAGGCGCAACTAGCCAAGTGCCGGGTTGCAGGTTCCAGGTTCCAGGGAACACGAGGGCGAGACTTTGAAACCCGAACCTGAAACCCGAGGCCTTCGTTCACCGAAAATTAGTCCTTCCGCTTCATGATGCTCTGCATCCAGTCATCTGGATCCGAGTGGTCCCGTCCACTCTGTCTACGCCTCCCTGTCAACTTCAGAGCCGCCTCTCCTCGGGCGGCTCCTCTTTTCATCGCCGCTCCCCTTCGCCGGTGCGGCGCCCTCGCTCACAGCCGCCGGGCGGGAATCGACCAGGCGAGCGCCGCGCCGACCGCCGCGAAGGCGGCAATGGTCAGGAACGCCGCGCGGAAGGCAGCCGCGATCTCGGCCTGATGCAGGCCTACGTCCGCCAGAGCCTCGCCCGCGAGCGCGCCCGGCCCATCCTGCAGCAGGGCCCCGAACAGGCGGGCGGTGGCAGGATCGCCCAGTGCGAGGGCGGCGAACAGGACGGTCCCCACCAGCGCCGTTCCCGCGGCGGCGCCGATCGAGCGCGACAGTTGCACCGACGCCGCAGCCGAGCCGAGCGACGCGCGGCCGGCGGCGTTCTGCACGGTGATCTGCACGACGCCCATCACGGTCCCCATGAACATGCCGCAGAAGAACAGGAGGACGCCCAGCTGGCCGGTGTCCAGCCGGCTCGCAGACAGCGCCAGCATCAGCAGCGTGACCACGGCGAATATCAGGCCGACGGAGGGAAAAATCGCGGTCAGGCCGGTCTTGCTGACGACGCGCCCCGTCAGCATCGAGCCGGTGCCGATGCCGAACGTGAGCGGCAGAAGCATCAGGCCGGTCTCGGCTGCCGAGGTGCCGTGCATGACGCGCAGATAGATCGGCAGGAACGCGATCAGCGACACCAGGGTGGCGCCGTGGAAGGCGGCGAGCGCGTCGCTGCGCCAGATCGTGGGCTGGCGCAGGAGCGAGATCGGCAGCAGCGGAAACGCCGCACGCCGCTCTCGGTGGATCAGGGCAAAGAGCGCCGCGATGCCGATCGTCATCAGCGCCACGAACGCCGGCAGCATGTCGACGCTCATGCGATGCGCCCGCTCCAGCGCCAGGAGCACCGGCACGATGAAGGCGACGAACAGCACAAGGCCCATGGTATCGAAGGTCCAGGGCTGCTCGCGCGCCGGCCGGGCCGGAAGGCGCAGGGTGAGCAGGACGGCAATGACGCCGAGCGGGATATTGACCAGGAACACGCTGCGCCAGCCGAAGTGCTGGGTGAGAACACCGCCCACGACGGGGCCGAAGGCGCTCGAGGTCACCGCCACGGCGGCGATGTAGCCCTGGTAGCGGGCCCGGTCGCGTGGCGGCACGGTCTCGCCGATCAGCGCCTGGGACAGGGTCATCAGCCCGCCGCCGCCGAAGCCCTGGACGACGCGCGCCAGGGCCAGGATCTCGACGCTCGGCGCCACCGCGCACGTGAGCGCGCCGGCGAGATAGACCCCCAGAGCGACTAACATCATGCGCTTGCCGCCGTAGACGTCGCGCAGTTGCCCGTAGACCGGCGCGGCGATGGTGCCGGCCACGAGGTAGGCGACGACCACCCACGACACGCGCTCCACGCTGCCGAGGGACGCGGCAATCGCCGGCAACGCGGTGGAGACCATGGTCTGGTCCACCACCGCCAGGAACATCGGCAGCATGACCGAGGGGAAGACGGAGAGGAACAGCTGCCCGGCGGACGGGCGTGGCTCGTCGGTATCCTTCATGGGCGGCGCTCGCGTGGAGGGGCAGTCTAGTCGGACGCAGGCGTCGCGGCGACCGCAATTGCAGGCTGGGGGTTATGCACAGGGGCGATGCGGCGGCGATCGCGGTCGGCCCTCTCGCCTCGACCGGCGGGGGGATCCGCAACAGCGTCGTGCGGGGGCTGACCGCGTCTTGCGCCGTCAGACCCTGGCAGGCTGCGCCGTCCGGCGGGTCTTGCCGCGCAGCCGCTGGTGCAACTTGAAGCCGAGCCGCAGCAGCAGGAGCAGGGCTGCCAGCCCGGCGTAGACGAGGGGCTCCCCCCACCACACCTTCGCCAGCATCACGAAGTGGAGAGCGCCTGCCGCGGCCGCCACGTAGACGAGGCGATGCAACCGCTGCCAGGCGCGGGCGCCGAGCCGGCGGATCATCGGCCCGTTGGAGGTCACTGCGAGCGGCACCAGGGCGGTGAACGCCAGCATGCCGACGGTGATGTAGGGCCGCCTGACGATGTCGGCCCAGATCTCGTTGAGCGCGAGGCCCTTGTCGAGCAGCAGGTACACCGAAAGATGCAGGCAGGCGTAGTAGAACGCCAGCAGCCCGACGGCGCGGCGCCAGCGCACGAGGCTGGGCCCGCCGAGCCGCCGCAGCGGTGTGATGGCGAGGCCGGCGAGGAGAAAGCGCAGCGCCCACAGCCCCAGCGTCCGCTCCAGCGTGTTCTGCGGGTCGGCGCCCAGCTGGTCGGTGAGGCCGAGCCAGAAGGTCCACACCGCCGGCATCATGCCGAGGACATAGATCGACCGCCGGACCGGGTCTGCGCCGAGAAGCAGGCGCCCAAGCCGGGTATTTGATCGAAAGGCGGGCATCGCGTGCTCAGTAGTTGGCCCTGAGGTCCATCCCCGTGTAGAGGCTCGCCACCTGCTCGCCATAGCCGTTGAACGGCAGGGTCGGCCGCCGCCGCACGAACAGCCCGCTGCCCTCGCCGATGCGCCGCTCCGTCGCCTGGCTCCAGCGCGGGTGGTCCACCGCGGGGTTGACGTTGGAAAAGAAGCCGTACTCGCGCGCGTTCTGCGACTTCCAGGTGATCGGCGGCTCCTTGTCCACGAGCGAGATGCGCACGATCGACTTGATGCTCTTGAAGCCGTACTTCCAGGGCACCACGAGGCGGATTGGGGCGCCGTTCTGGTTGGGCAGCGTCTCGCCGTAGAGGCCGACCGCCAGGATCGTCAGCGGGTGCATGGCCTCGTCGAGGCGCAGGCCCTCCACGTAGGGCCACGGCAGCGGCTGGAAAAAGCCGCGCTGGGCCGGCATCTCGGTGGGGCGCACCAGGGTCTCGAACGCCACGTACTTGGCGCTGCCCTGCGGCTCCACCCGCTTCAGCACCTCGGAGAGAGGAAATCCCACCCACGGGATCACCATCGACCAGCCCTCCACGCAGCGCATGCGGTAGATGCGCTCCTCGAGCTGCGTAGCCTTGATGAGATCGTCGGCATCGTAGTCGGCGGGCTTGGCGACCAGCCCGTCGACCTTCACCTTCCAGGGCCGGGTGGTCAGCGTATGGGCGTTCTTGGCCGGGTCGCCCTTGTCGGTGCCGAACTCGTAGAAGTTGTTGTAGCTCGTCACGTCCCGCAGCGGTGTCGGCGCCTCGTCGGTGGTCGACAGCGGGCTCTTGGCACCGGGCAGAGGCGCCGCATGGGCGTCATCGGCCCTGAGGCCGGCCGCCGCCAGCAGGCCGAGCGAAGCAGCTCCCGCCAGAATCTCTCTGCGGCGCAGATAGACCCCGCGCGGCGTGATCTCGGAGGGCGCGATATCGGAGGGGCGCTTGATGAGCATGAGAATGAGCCTGTTGTTGCATCCGAGACAGATACGCTTCGGATCGCGGCGCCGTTACTGGCAAACGGCCCTCCTGACGCAGATGTGAGCCGCGGTGAGCTGCCGTGGCCGACGCCCGCGTTTGCCCACCGCTGGGAGGGGGCGAATGGGTCGGAAAAAGGAGCGCATGGCACACGCGCCCGATCCGTCTCGTCATCACTTCGCAAAGAATGGCAGGAAATCGGCGCCCGCGCCGGTTGCAATCGATCAACCGAGGCCGAGCGCGACCTCATCTTCGGCGGCACCGCCATTGCGTCATATCGCCTCCGCGTCGACGCCGCCCGCCGAAACGACCGTCGCGGTTGACTGTGACCGAACCGCCAAGTGTCATCTGTCATCAGCAGGGCACGAGGGTGAACATGAGGAGCGCAGGGGCGGCCGCCTCCGGCCCCGCGTCGCCAGCGCCAGCCCCGGCCCCATGTAGCCGACGTTGCCGAGCCCGCCCGCGACGCCGGCGATCGTCGCTTCGGCGAGCCGGCCGCGGGTGAGCGCGAGGCCGGCGAGGAACGCGATGGCGTGGGCGCACGCCGAGGCGAGCGTGGTGGCCTTGATGAAGTCCACCTGCGCCAGCTCCTCGAACGGCGTCTTGGACAGGATGCGGAAGAACAGCGCTGGCAGCGCCACGTAGAGGATGAAGAAGCTCATCCACGCGAGCCCCTCGGCGAAAATGCGCGCAAGCTTGCCGCAGGCGAAGCCGATGAAGATCAGGCCGAAGAAGGGGAACGCCAGGTTGAGGATGTCGAGCATGGGGGCGGGTGCGGAACGCAGAACGCAGGGTGCAACAAGCCGAGGCGCATTGCACCGATGCGCCCATGCCGCAACGGCCGCGCTCGCGGAGAGGCCGGATCGGCGCAATGCGGCTATCGCCTTATTGCGCCCTACCTATGCGATCGCCTCCACGCCCATCCTGGCCATCAGGGGCACGCGCTCGCCCGATTGCAGGGCCTTCTCCGGGTTGGAGGCGGTGCCGTCGAGCCCGCGCTTCTTGACGCCCTGGACGATGGCCGCAAGCCGGAAGAAGGAGAAGGCGAGGCAGAACTCCCAATGCGGGATGTGCGGCAGCCCCATGCGCTCGCAATAGCGGGCGACGTACTCCTCCTCCGTGGGGATGCCGAGCGTCTTGCGGTCGATGCCGGCGAGCCCACGCATGGTCTCGTGGTTGGGGAAGCGCCACTGCATGCACTGGTAGGCCAGGTCCGAGAACGGGTGGCCGATGGTGGACAGCTCCCAGTCGATGATGGCGAGCAGGCGCGAGCCGTCCGGCGCGAAGATCATGTTGTCGATGCGGTAGTCGCCGTGCACCAGGCTCGAGCGGCCGTCGTCGGGCGGCTCGTTCTGCTCGAGCCACGTTATCAGCGTCTCCATGTCCTCGAGTCGCTCCGTCTCCGAGGCGCGGTACTGCTTGGTCCAGCGGTCGCGCTGGCGCGCGAAGTAGCTGCCCGCGCGGCCGAAGTCGGCGAGGCCCACCTTGGCGGGATCGACCGAGTGCAGCGCCGCCAGCGCCCGGTTCTGCTCGTCGTAGAGCTTGGCGCGCTGCGGATTGGCGAGCCCCGGCAGCGCCGGGTCCCAGAACACGGTGCCCTCGACGAACGCCATCACGAAGAACGCGGTGCCGATGACCTTATCGTCCTCGCACAGATGCAGCATGCGCGGCACCGGCACGTCGGTGTCCGCCAGCGCCTTCATGACGCGGTGCTCGCGATCGACCTGGTGCGCCGACTTCAGGAGCTGCCCCGGCGGCTTCTTGCGCAGCACGTACTTGCCGCCGGGCGTGGAGAGGATGAACGTCGGGTTCGACTGTCCCGTCGGCGTCTTCCGCGCCTCGATGGGCCCCCTGAACCCCGGCAGCCGGGCCTCGAGGTACTTGGCCAGCGCCACCGTATCGATCTGCGCGGCCTGATGCGCGAAGGTGGTCATGGCAAGGGTTCCGCGTGAAACAAACGCCAACTGTATTCCTCTCCCCGCATGCGGGGAGAGTAAGGTGAGGGGCAGCCACCGACACCACGCGGAGCGTCCGGTGCACCCCGGCCTATCGCGCTGTTGGAGCGCGAGGCGAGGTCGGCTGCGCGGGGAGAGGGAGCCATCGCCTCACATCTTCTGGTTGGTGTAGCGCCGCAGCTCGGTGCGGGCGACCTGGCGGCGGTGCACGGCGTCGGGGCCGTCGGCCAATCGGAGCGTGCGCAGGCTGGCCCACATGCGCGCCAGCGGCACGTCCTGCGTCACGCCCATGGCGCCGTGCATCTGCACGGCCTCGTCGGTGATCTCCAAAGCGATGCGCGGTGCGATCACCTTGATCTGCGAGATCCACGGCGCCGCCTCGCGCGGGGAGGCGGTGTCCATCATGTACGCCGTCTTGAGGCACAAGAGGCGCGCCATCTCGATCTTCATGCGCGATTCCGCGATGATGTCGTAGTTGGCGCCGAGCTGGGCCAGCGGCTTGCCGAACGCCTCGCGCGAGAGCGCGCGCCGGCACATCAATTCGAGCGCCCGCTCGGCGTTGCCGATGGCGCGCATGCAGTGGTGGATGCGCCCCGGCCCCAGCCGGCCCTGCGACACCTCGAAGCCGCGCCCGCGGCCGAGGATCAGGTTGTCCTTCGGCACGCGCACGTCCTTGAAGCGAAGGTGCATGTGGCCGTGCGGGGCATCGTCGTTGCCGTAGACCTGCATCGGGCGCACCACCTCCACCCCCTTGGTGCCCGCGGGCACCAGGATCTGGGAGTGGCGCTTGTGCTTCTCGGGTGCGTCGGGGTCGGTCAGGACCATGACGATGTAGATCTTGCAGCGCGGGTCGCCGGCGCCGGAGGCGAACCACTTCTCGCCGTTCAAGACCCACTCCTCGCCGTCGAGCTTCGCCTCCATGGCGATGTTGGTGGCGTCCGAGGAGGCGACGGCCGGCTCGGTCATCACGTAGGCCGAGCGGATCTTGCCCTCCAGCAGGGGCTTCAGCCACTGCTCCTTGTGGGCGGGGGAGGCGTAGCGCTCCAGCACCTCCATGTTGCCGGTGTCGGGGGCGGCGCAGTTGAAGGTCTCCGGCGCCAGCCGCGACCAGCCCATCTCCTCCGCCAGGTAGGCGTACTCCACCGTGGTCAGGCCGTAGCCCTTTTCGGAATGGGTGAGGAAGAAGTTCCACAGGCCGCGCTCGCGCGCCGTGGCCTTGAGGCTCTCCAGGATCTCGGTCTGGCGCTTGGTGTAGACGAAGCGGTCCCCCGCCTTGCCGACATCGGCCTCGTACTCCTCCTCCAGCGGCATGATCTCGTCGCGCACCATGGCGCGCACCTTCTCCACCAGCGGCTTCACCTTGGGCGTCATGCCGAGGTCCATGGGCGTTCTCCGATCCGTTCGCTCGAGGTTTTGCAGGCATAGAAGCACGCCCGGGGACGCGGGAGAAGGTGTGGCTCGGCAGTGCCGGGTTGCGCCCGTTGGCGCCACAGTAGGTCGATCGGCCGCTTGCTGGCCAAAGCGGCTTGCGATACCAAGACGCCGGCTCCGGCAAGCACTGGGTGGAAGGCTATGGCAATCGACACTTCCGGCGGACATCACGCCATGGACTATCCGGAGCATGTGCGCACCTACAACGGCTTCCTGCGCACGACTGTGGTCGTGATCGTGCTGGTCGCGGCGGTGCTCCTGTTCCTGCTCAGCCTCGTGCCCTAGCGGCGCCGGCAGGTTTTCCGGCTGCTTTCGCCCGGCGGCGGGCGGCCAGCGGCGGGCGGCCAGCGGATGGGGCCCGCTAGCGGCCAGGGGGGCGGGAGGGCAATGATCACCATAGCGGTTACGGCAGAGCGCGACGGCGAGCCGCGGGTGGCCGTCTCGCCGGAAACCGTCAAGAAGCTCACCGCTCTCGGCTGCACCGTGCGCGTGCAAGCCGGCGCCGGCCTGCGCGCGCGCTTCTCCGACAACGCGCTGGCCGCGCAGGGTGCGACCATTGTGCCGAGCGCCGCCGAGGCGCTCTCCGGCGCCGACATCCTGCTCAAGGTGCGCCGCCCCTCCGCGGAGGAGGTCGCGGCCCTGAAGCCCGGCGCCATGGTCGCCGCCATGCTGGCGCCCTACGACGACCGCGCCGGCCTCGACGCGCTGGCCGCCACCGGCGCTGCGCTGATGGCCATGGAGCTCATGCCGCGCATCTCGCGCGCCCAATCCATGGACGTGCTGTCGAGCCAGGCCAATCTCGCCGGCTACAAGGCGGTGGTGGACGCCGCCGCCCACTTCGGCCAAGCGCTGCCGATGATGATGACGGCGGCCGGCACCGTGCCCGCGGCCAGGGTGTTCATCATGGGCGTCGGCGTGGCGGGGCTGCAGGCGATCGCCACCGCGCGCCGCATGGGTGCCATCGTCTCGGCCACCGACGTGCGGCCCGCCACCAAGGAGCAGGTGGCCTCGCTGGGGGCCAAGTTCATCGCCGTGGAGAACGAGGAGTTCCTGCAGGCGCAGACCGCGGCGGGCTACGCCAAGCCGATGTCGGCGGAGTACCAGAAGGAGCAGGCGGAGCTGATCGCGAGCCACATCAAGGCCCAGGACATCGTCGTCACCACGGCCCTCATCCCTGGCCGCCCGGCGCCGAAGCTCGTCTCCACCGCGATGATCGAGAGCATGAAGCCGGGCTCGGTGATCGTCGACCTCGCGGCCGAGCGCGGCGGCAACACCGACCTCACCAAGGCGGATGCGGCGGTGGAGCACAACGGCGTTTTGATCCTCGGCCCGACGAACCTTCCGGGCGAGGTGGCGGTGAATGCGTCCAGCCTCTACGCCAAGAACCTGCTGGCGTTCCTGGAGACCCTGATCGACACGAAGGAGAAGCTCTTGAGGATCAACTGGGACGACGAGATCGTGAAGGGCACGCTCATCGCCAAGGACGGCCGCATCGTCCACCCCGCCCTGCAGCCGCAGGGGGCGTGAGATGGCAACCTTGGACGTGGGCCGCGACCGCGCCGCTTGCGCCGGCGGGCTCCCCTCCCCCTTGCGGGGAGGGGCTAGGGGTGGGGGTGTTTCGCACGCCCCGTCCCTGCGTCTTCACCCCACCCCCAACCCCTCCCCGTCAAGGGGAGGGGAGTCTGGTCGGCGAGCGTGGCTCGGGCTCGCTCTGTCAGCGGCCGCAACAGGCCTGCTCCCCCTCCCGGCCCTCGCGGCGGGCGGCGGGGATGTGAGCCCGTCGGTCTACCAGCTCATGGTGTTCGTGGTGGCGATCTTCGTCGGCTACTACGTGGTGTGGAGCGTGACGCCGGCGCTGCACACGCCGCTGATGTCCGTCACCAATGCCATCTCCTCCGTGATCGTGGTGGGGGCGCTGCTGGCGGCCGGCGTGGCACTCGTCGCCCAGGGCAGCCTGCTCGCCAAGGTCTTCGGCTTCCTGGCGCTGGGCATGGCGTCGGTCAACATCTTCGGCGGGTTCCTCGTCACCCAGCGCATGCTCGGCATGTACAGGAAGCGGGAGCCGAGGAAATGACGACGCGGCTCGGCGGACCGGCCAGGCAGGAGCCCGTGCGCTCGGCGCTTGCAGCCGTCCTGGCGCTCGTATTCGTGCTCGTCGCTTCCGCGGCGTGGGGACGTCCGCTCACCGACCAGGAGAAGGCAGCCCTGGCGGCCACCGTTGAGAGCTACGAGGCCGCCGTGCGCGAGGGCAACTATGCGCGCATGACCCAGACCATGCCGCCGAAGGTCATTGCCGCCATTGCCCGCCGCGCCGGAGCGTCGCCGGACCAGGTCGTCGCTGAGTTGATCAGGGAAGTGCAAGAGGTGCTGCAGCGCGGCGACGTTAAGATCGAGTCGTACAGATTCGATCTCGGCAGGGGCGAGCACAAGGAGCTCTCGAGCGGAGCGCCCTACGTCGTCATCCCGACTGAGACGATCTTGGCGGTGCGCGGCGGCCGGCGCGTTCGAGAAAAGTCGCTTACGCTCGCTTTGCTCGATGAAGGCCAATGGTACCTGCTTCGCATGAACGACGCCCGGCAGCTGCAGATCCTGCGCGAGGCGTACCCCGAGTTCGCAGGCGTTGAGTTTCCGCTCGGCTCGACGGAGATCCTGAACCCATGAGCGCCAACCTCGTCGCCCTGCTCTATCTCGCCGCCGCGGTGCTGTTCATCATGGCGCTGCGCGGGCTGTCGAGCCCGGAGACCTCGCGCCGCGGCAACCTGCTCGGCATGGCTGGCATGGCCATCGCCATCGCCACCACGCTGGCTCAGATCGGTGCGCCCGAGGAGCAGCTGACCTGGGCGCTGATCGCCGGCGGGCTGCTGATCGGCGGCAGCATCGGCGCCGTCATCGCGCGCCGCGTGCCGATGACGGCGATGCCCGAGCTGGTGGCGGCGTTCCACTCCCTCGTCGGCCTCGCTGCGGTGTTCGTGGCGGCCGGCGCCCTCTATGCGCCGGAGGCGTTCGGCATCGGCCAGCCCGGCACCATCGCCGGCGCCAGCCTCCTGGAGATGTCGCTGGGCGTCGCCATCGGCGCCGTCACCTTCACCGGCTCGGTGATCGCGTTCGCCAAGCTGTCGGGCCGCATGTCCGGCAAGCCCATCATCCTGCCGCTGCGGCACCTGATCCACCTTGCACTCGCTGCGCTGCTGATCGGGCTCGTCTGGCTCTTCTGCCAGTCCGGCGGCGACCCTGCCCTGTTCTGGGCGATCACGGCGGTGGCGCTGTTGTTCGGCGTGCTCATCATCGTCCCGATCGGCGGCGCCGACATGCCGGTCGTCATCTCCATGCTCAACTCCTACTCGGGCTGGGCGGCGGCGGGCATCGGCTTCACGCTCGGCAACATCGCCCTCATCATCACCGGCGCGCTGGTGGGCTCCTCGGGTGCGATCCTGTCCTACATCATGTGCAAGGGCATGAACCGCTCGTTCCTGTCGGTGATCCTGGGCGGCTTCGGCGGCGAGACGGCGGGGCCCGCTGGCGACGCCGAGCAGAAGCCCGTCAAGCTGGGCTCGGCCGAGGATGCGGCGTTCCTGCTCAAGAACTCGGGTAAGGTCATCATCGTGCCCGGCTACGGCATGGCCGTGGCCCAGGCCCAGCATGCGCTGCGCGAGATGGCCGACCAGCTCAAGAAGGCCGGCGTCGAGGTGAAGTACGCCATCCACCCGGTGGCGGGGCGCATGCCCGGCCACATGAACGTGCTGCTCGCCGAGGCCAACGTGCCCTACGACGAGGTGTTCGAGCTGGAGGACATCAACAACGAGTTCTCCCAGGCCGACGTGGCCTACGTGATCGGCGCCAACGACGTGACCAACCCCGCGGCCGAGGACGACAAGTCCTCGCCTATTATCGGCATGCCGGTGCTGCAGGTGTGGAAGGCGGGCACGGTGATGTTCAACAAGCGGTCGCTGGCGACCGGCTACGCCGGCATCGACAACCCGCTGTTCTACCGCGACAACACCATGATGCTCCTCGGCGACGCCAAGAAGATGACCGAGGCGATCGCCAAGGACCTCGCCGCGTAGGTGTCGACCGGCGTCAAGACCCTCCGGGTCTGACACCATATTTCTCCACCCGTCATCCCGGACGGAGCGATGCGAGCCAACGGCGAG
>CAWIXS010000030.1:0-111623 GCA_963840075.1 uncultured Alphaproteobacteria bacterium
ATAGGGTTTGGTGGACTGTGTTTCGGTTCGGTCTTCGTTAGAGTTCAAACATGTCAACGCGCGCCACTGTCCCAGATCCTCGGAGCCGCTTCGCTGTGTCAGTGCGACGGCTGAATTCCTGAGGCCGTGCTATGGCCGTACAGCGGGACGTGCACGCGAAGTTGATCGGTCTCTATGACTGGCTCGTCCGTACGAGCATCGACCCCAACGGAAACATGATCATGCCGTGGAACCACACGGATACCGCCGTCGAATACGCATGGATGGATCTTCTTGTTACGCCGCGTCGCGAACTTGAGGATTGCTTGGAAACGGCGACGAACCCGATGGACCGCCTGATTATTGAACGAACGCTTGAGGCTCAAAGCCGGGGGGCTGCCCCGCCGATGCGGCCCTGAGTTACTTGTTAAACGCCAACCGCCTCGGTTTCGCCGTTGGACTGTGGCACAGAGTGTGAGCAGCGACCCTCGGCCAATGCGGCAGCTAACTGAGGGAGCTCGGCCCTGGCCCCGAGGCAACCTACCACGCGCAAGGATACCCCAAGCTGCCGTCTCGCGCACGGCCCAACGTGACTGTAGCGCCAAGGTCCCATTGAATGCCACGGTGCGCAGGCATCAGGGTGCAACGTAGGGGCCACTGGCTTGCAACTTGGCGCAGGCCGGTCGGCCACCGCCGTTCGATGAAAGCGATCGAGGGGGCGCGCCTCAATGACCAATGTCTTTCCGAATCGCCCGATGAAATTCTGGGAAGTCATCTCTGGATTCAGCGATGGCATCGAAGCCGAAGCCGTACGGTCAGTCCTGGGGGCCCCTAGTTGGAGAGATCGATATTGGGCGCATCTGTTGAACTTTGATGTCCTCGTCGACACTCAACGCCGCGACGTGCTGGATCAAGTGGTACCCCTGGAGCTCACCCGCGAGATCTGCCAGCGCTCGCCAGCCAAGTTTGTGCTTTGGCCTACCGCCTCAAACCTACGGGAGTATCTGCCGCGTTCTTATGGTTATAACGAGCAAGCCAGACTCCCCAAACTGACAATCCTTGAAGTCCACGATCGCTACGGGCCAGCGATCATCGAGGAAATTCGTGAAAAGGGGAGCGCTTACGTTGCCTAATCGGCGGTGTTCACACCGTCAGCACCGTTGCTTTCTTGAAGGCTGCTGACAGCCGTTGTGCGTCCTCGGGATCGGTGGCGGTGCTCGCGGCGGCTTCCAGAAGCTCGCGAGCCTGCGCGAGGCTCTCCTGCCGAGCGCTGCCGGCGAGAAGGCCGTAGTGGCGGATGCGGTGGAAGCCCTTGGGCAGAACGTGGATGAGGAAGCGGCGGATGAACTCGTGCGCGCCGAGCGTCATGGTGGTGTAGCGGCCCGGCCCTTCCACGCGGTAGTCCTTGATTTTGAAGGTGACGCTCTGCGCATCGGCGGCGATCAGGCGGCTGTTGGAGATGGCGACGCGGTGGGTGTAGCGCGACAGGTAGGTGAGCACCGCCTTCGGGCCCGCGAAGGGGCGCTTGGAGTAGACGAACCAGCGCGTCCTCTTCGAGCGGCGCCAGGAACGCGGCGAAGGCCTTGTCATCAGCCAGATGCGAATGCGCGCCGAAGAAGGTGAGCTTGCCGGCCTTGTGGGCGGCGGCGAGCTTCTCCAGCATCAGGCGCCGGAACAGCCTGGAGAGCACCAGCACGGGCAGGAAGAAGTTGGGCCTGGTCGCGATCCAGCGCTTGCCATCTGGCGAGATGCCTCCACCCGGCACGATCATGTGCACGTGCGGATGATGGGTCATGGCCGAGCCCCAGGTGTGCAGCACCGAGGTAATGGCGATGCGGGCGCCGAGATGCTTCGGGTCGGCGGCGATTGTGAGCATGGTCTCGGCCGAGGCCTTGAACAGCAGGTCGTAGATTGCCGCCTTGTTCTGGTAAGCGATGTCGCCGATCGCCGCCGGCAGCGTGAAGACGATGTGGAAGTAGGGCACGGGCAGGAGCTCGCTCTCCCGCTCCTCCATCCAGGTGCGCGCCGCGGCCCCCTGGCACTTGGGGCAATGCCGGTTGCGGCAGCTGTTGTAGGCGATGACGGTATGGGCACAGTCCTCGCAGCGCGCAACATGCCCGCCGAGCGCCGTCGTGCGGCAGCTCTCGATCGCGCTCATCACCTTGAGCTGGGCGAGGCTCACATGGCCGCGGTTGGCTTGACGCCAGGCGGCGCCGTGGTCGCGAAAGATGTCCGCGACCTCCAGAGCAGGCCGTGCCACCGCCCAGCTACTTCGGCGGCTCGCCCCTCCTCGGACCGATCGGCGTCAGCCGGTCGAGCGGGCTGGTGACCTCGCGCAGCACCTTGCTCGCCACGTGGGCGTAGCGCGCCGTCGTGTCGAGCTTGGCGTGGCCCAGGAGAACCTGGATCACGCGGATGTCGACGCCCTGCTCCAGGAGGTGTGTCGCGAAGCTGTGGCGCAGGGTGTGCGGCGACACGCGGGTCTTGATCTCGGCGGCCGCGGCCGCCTCCTCTACGACGCGGTAGAGCTGGCGTGCCGTGACCGGCAGCAGCGGGTCCCGGCCCGGGAACAGCCATGTGCTCGGCCGCCCCACCCACCACCAGTCGCGCAGCAGCTCCAGCAGCCGCGGCGAGAGCATGGCGTTGCGGTCCTTCCTGCCCTTGCCCTCCTCGACGCGGATCAGCATGCGCTTGGAGTCGATGTCGGAGACCTTCAGGTTGGCGACCTCCGACACGCGCAGGCCGGCCCCATACGCCACGCCCAGCGCCGCCCTGTACTTGACGCCGCTGGCGTGCTCCAGCAGGCGCACCACCTCCTCCTCGTTCAGCACATTGGGCAGCTTGCGCGGCTGGCGCACGAGGGTGAGGTGGCGCCCCATCTCCGGCCGGTCGAGCGTCACCCTGAAGAAGAAACGCAGCGCCGTCACCGTGCTGTTCATGACCGACGGCTGGGCGCCCGCTCCGCTCTGGTGCACCTGGAACCGGCGCAGGTCCTCCGCCGTCGCGGTGGCCGGCGAGCGGCCGAGAAACTCCGAAAGGGTCTTGACGGCGCGGATGTAGTTGCGTTGGGTGGCGGCCCCAAGCTTGCGCACCGTCATGTCCTCGATCATGCGCTGGCGCAGCGGGCTGATGGGCTTCTCGCTCATCGGAGGGCTCCTGTCTTGAGGTTGGGGGTTCGGAACCCCTCTATCCTCAAGACGGAGCGCCCACCCCGTCACCTCATCTCAGCTGGGGCTCGCCCCCTCCCCGAGCACCACCCTTGCGCGCAGCGCGCTCCCGCGTGAGCGGGTTCGTTCCTGGCACGACCCGGAAGATTTCGGCGGCGCAGCAACTTCGGCAGCTATGGGAGGGCAGAAGAGACGTACGAGAGCGTCGGTGCGTTGGCCGGCCCGACCTGATGGCGTGGCCTAGGACGAGGCTCCTGTCGCCTGCTCGAGGTCGTCGATCAGGTCGTCCACGCTCTCGAGACCAACCGAAAGTCGCAGGAGGTCCGGCGGACAGGGTGAGTCGGGTCCCTCGACGCTGGCGCGATGCTCAATGAGGCTCTCGACGCCGCCGAGCGAGGTCGCCCGCTTCCACACCTCGACGCGGGGCGCAGCGGCGATGGCGGCTGCCTCACCGCCCTTGAGCCGCACCGACAGCATGCCGCCGAAGCCGTCCCGCATCTGGCTTGCAGCGACGGCATGGCCGGGGTGCGTCTCGAGCCCCGGGTAGAGCACCGCCTCGATGCGCTCATGACGTGCCAGGCGGCGGGCGATGCTCATGGCGGACGCGGATTGGTGGCGCACACGGACATGCAAGGTGCGCAGGCCCCGCAACAGCAAGGCCGCCTCGAACGGCCCCAGGATGTTGCCCAGCGTCGCGCGAACGCGAGCCGCCCTTCCGCTGTAGGCATCGTTGCGGGCGAACACCAGGACGCCGGCGATCACGTCCGAGTGGCCGTTGAGATACTTGGTCGCGGAATGCAGGACGACGTCGGCGCCGAGGGCGAGAGGGCGCGAGAGCACTGGGGTCGCCACCGTGGAGTTGACCCCCAGCAACGCGCCGGCGGCATGGGCGAGACGCGCCGTCTCCGCGATGTCAGTGATCGTCCAGAGGGGGTTGCCGGGCGTCTCGATCCAAATGAGCCTGGTCTCGCCCGGCCGCACGGCCGCGGCAACGGCGGCCGGCTCGCTGGCATCGACGAGGGTCACGTCGATCGCGTGGCTTGCTGCGTCCTCCTGCAGCCACTTGCGCAGGGCCCAGTACATGATCCTCGGGGCGATCACGTGGGCCGGCCTCTCCAGGGGCAAGAAAGGCGGTCGTGGCGGCGGCCATGCCGGATGAAAGCAGCAGGCTCGACGCGCCTCCCTCGAGCCGCGTCATTACGCCCTCCACCTGACGCACCGTGGCGTTGTCGGGGCGGCCGTAGCTGTATCCTCGCCGATACTGGTTGTCGGCATCGCGCACGAACGTGGTCGCGACGTGGATTGGCGGCACGATCCCGCCGGTGGTCTCGTCCGCTGCTCCGCCCGCCTGCGCGGCGATGGTCTCTGGCGCAATTTCTGCCGACAACGGTCATATCCACGCCATGACGAGAACGACGCGACATTTCCGACCCAAACCCTGGCGGCGATTCCCCCGCTAGAGCCTGTCGCGCGTGCGCGTTCGGCGCACCCTCGTTCACACACCTCCCAGCCGAGACAGCGAGCCAAGGTAGCTCCGCCCGGTAGAGCGTCACCTTGAAGGCGTGCGCGTCGGTGGCTCGATCCCATCCCTGTGGCGTGCAATGGCAAGACGTTGGCTTCCAATCCCGAGGATGGGCGTTCAAATCTCTCCGCCTGCGCTAGAATTCGCGCGCGTGGTCCAATGGATAAGACGCTGGTCTACGGAACCAGAGAGTGCAGGTTCGAGTCCTGCCGCGCGCTCCACTTCGTCTCGCATGCGTAGCTCAATGGCAGAGCATCGGGCCTTTGACCCGAGGGCTGGGGGCTCAAGTCCCTCCGCGTGCTCCAGGAGCATCTGGGTGCAGCTCAGTCTGGTCAGAGTATCGGACTTGGACTCCGAGGGCCACTGGTTCGAATCCAGTCACCCAGACCAATTTCGCCGACGACGTAGCAACGGTGGCACGCCCGGTTGTGTCCCGGGAGGATGGGGTCCAATTCCCCACGTCGGTACCAAGCCCAGCCGACATCGGTCCCGTAGCTCAGGGGAGAGAGCGCCCGGTTCCGACCCGGGAAGTCGCACGTTCGAATCGTGCCGGGACCGCCAGCGCTCCGCGCGATCGGGCATCTCACCCGCAGGCGGCTTCCGCCTGCACCCCGCGGCTTTCCGCCCCGAAGCCCGACAGGGCACGCCGCCGCGGCACCACCCGCAACTTGCCGCCGGACTGGTCGGGCGCCACCGCGGCCACGTGGTCCGCCGCAACGAGCAGCCGCGCGAAGTCGATGCCCGTCCTCACGCCCATGTGCTCGAAGGCGAACACCAGGTCCTCGGTCGCGGTGTTGCCTGCCGCGCCCGGCGCGAACGGACAGCCGCCGAGGCCGCCCGCGGCGCCGTCGATCACGCGCACGCCCTGCCGCCAGGCCTCCAGCGCATTGGCGACGCCGAGGCCGTAGGTGTCGTGCCCGTGGTAGACGAACGTCACCCGGTCGTTGGCGTAGCGCGGCACGAGCCGGCCGAGCAGCGAGCCCACGTGGCTCGGGGCCGCGCGCCCCGTGGTATCGCAGATGCCGATCTCGACATCGGGGGCGATGCTGATGGCCCGCTCGACGCAGCGCTCCACCGCCTCCTCCGGCACCCGGCCCTCCCAGGGGCAGTCGAAGCAGGTCGAGAGCCCGAGTCTCAGCCTCGGCTTGTCGCGGCCCAGGCCCTCCCAGGCGGCGGCGAAGTCGCGGAAGCTCTCCTCCACGCTGCGCCTGACGTTGGAGCGGTTGTGGCTCTCCGTCACCGAGATCACCCAGCTGATCTCCCTGATGCCCGCCTCCAGCGCCAAGTGCAGGCCCTTGGCGTTGGGCACCAGCGCCATGATGCGGGTGCCGGCGGGCAGCCGCACCCGCTGCAGGATCTCCGGCGTGTCGGCGAGCTGCGGGATGGCCTTGGGGCTGACGAACGAGCCGATCTCGATGCGCGTGAAGCCGCACGCGGCCAGCTCCTCGATCAGGGCGATCTTGGTCTCGGTGGGGATGAAGGTGCGCACCGCCTGGAAGCCGTCGCGGGGAGCCACTTCTACGATGTTGACGTTGATCATTTGCAATCCCGAGCTGCCGATGCACCAGTTCCTTGTGACAGGTAACCTATTTCCGCCTTGCTGCCGCTGCAAGAATGCGCGGGCCGCGTTGCGGGGATGGGAGGGGCCCGGGCATCGCGGAGCAGCACATGCGCAAACGTCGCCAACCCTTGGGAACTGCAACAGTCCTCGCGGTCGCCTTCGGCGCCGCGGTGGCCGCCACGGCCCTTGCGGACCGCTCCGGGCTCATCGAGCCCGCCCACGCGCAAGGCGACGCGGACAGGAGGCGAGGCGAGCCCGACAGGCAGGAGGCCCCGCCGTCCAGGTCGCAACCGCCGCCGCCATCCGCCAAGCCGCCGCCCGTCAAGGCCCCGCCCCCGCCCAGGGTAACGGCGCCGCCTCCGCCGCCCAAGACGACGGCACCTCAACCGTCGCCGAAGGTGCCGCTTCAGAAGCAGCCGCTGCCCGACAGGCCCGCCAAGTCGCTCCAGCAGCCTCCCCCTCCCGCCGCGAAATCGCCGCCCCCCAGGCCGCCTGCGGGGCTCGAGTCCAGGAAGGAGGGCATCGAGCGCCGTCCGCCGCCCGTGGCAGCCCCGCCGCGGAAGGAGCCTCCGCCCGCGGTCAAGAAGGCCGCCCCGCCCGCCAAGGAGCCGCCGCCCCCGATCAAGAAGGCGGCGCCGCCGGCTGCCAAGCCGCCGGCCGCCGGACCCACGCTGAAGCGCTTCGAGGAGGTGCGCCAGGGGCGCCAGGAGCGCGTCGAGGACGGAGGCCGCCGCAGGGTGATCTCCGAGCCCGGCAAGCGCCTCATCGTCAAGGAGCGCGACCGCAGCATCATCCGCCACGACGAGGCCGAGCGCTTCCTGCGGCGGCCCGGCGCCAAATCGCAGCGCCGGCCCGACGGCAGCATCGAGACCTACTATTTGCGGCCCGACGGCGTGCGCATCGTCACCGTGGTCGACCGGCACGGCCGGCTGCTGCGCCGCTTCCGCCGGTACCGCGACGGCCGCGAGCACCACATCGTCGACAACCGCCGCTTCTATCGCGGGCTCGGCATCGGCGCGATCGGGATCATCGCCCTCGATCTGCCGCCGCCGCGTGTGACGATCCCGCTCGAAAGCTACATCGTGGACTACGACAGTGCATCGGACGACGATCTCTACGAGACGCTGGAAGCGCCGCCGGTCGAGGCGCTGGAGCGCGCCTACTCGCTCGAGGAGGTGCTCGACACCTACGAGCTGCGGGCGCGCATGCGCCGCATCGACCTCGCGACCATCACCTTCGGGTCCGGCGCCTGGGAGGCGCCGCCGGAGCAGCACGAGCGGCTGGGGCGCGTCGCGCGTGCGATCCTGCGCGTTCTGCGCGACAATTCCGAGGCGGTGTTCCTGATCGAGGGGCACACCGATGCGGTGGGCCCCGAGGACGACAACCTGAGCCTGTCCGACCGGCGCGCGCAGTCGGTCGCGGAGATCTTGACGGAGACCTTCGATGTGCCACCCGAGAACCTCCTCACCCAGGGCTACGGCGAGCAGTATCTCAAGATCGCCACCGAGGGGCCCGAGCCGCGCAACCGGCGCGTCAGCATCGTCAATATCACGCCGCTGATGGCCGAGCGCTGACATGCCCGGTGGGCGAGGCGACGGCCGCACGATGTGGATGCTCTGGGGTCCGCCGGTGGCGGTCGGCGCCGTCGCCGGCGCCGTCTTCCTCGCCGTCCCCGAGATCGACCTCCTCGCCGCCCGCGCCTTCCACGTGCCCGAGACCGGGTTCGTGGGGCGACGCCTCGGCTGGGTGGGGGTGCTCAGGCAGGCGTTCGTCGTGCTCTATTTCGGCACCATCGCCCTCAGCCTTGCCGGCCTCGCGCTGACCTGGCGTGGGCAGCGTGCGTGGCTGCGCCTCAGCCGCCCGCACTGGCTGTTCCTGGCCGCGTGCCTCGCGGCCGGCCCGGGGCTCGTTGCCAACCAGGTGTTCAAGAATCAGTGGGGGCGGGCGCGGCCCACGCAGATCGTGGAGTTCGGCGGCACCAAGGCGTTCACCCCGCCGCTGGTGATCGCCGGCCAGTGCCCGCGCAACTGCTCCTTCGTCAGCGGCGAGGCGGCCTCCACCTACGCGACGTTCTATGCCGGCGCCGCCCTCGTTCCGCAATGGTCAGTCGCACTCGTTGTCATCGGCACGCTGGGAGGCCTGTTGACGGGGTTGCTGCGCATGTCCCAGGGTGCCCACTTCCTGAGCGACGTGATCTTCGCCGGCGTGTTCATGGCGCTCACCGTGCTCTCGATGCGATGGCTGATGCTGCAGCGGGGCGGGCCGCATGAGCGATGATGCGGCACTGCCGGCGTCCTGGCGCGATCTGGAGCGGTTCGCGTTCGGCGACAGCCCGGAGATGGCGGACGAGCTTCTGGCGCTCGTTCTGGCAGGAACGAAGACCGCCACCTGCAGCGCCCTGTCCGAGCACGAGGCCGAGGGCGACCCGATAGACCCGACGGTCGGCGATCGCAGCGTCGTGCTCGACGGACGCGGCCGGCCGGCGTGCATGATCGAGACCAGCGAGGTTGCAATCAGGCGGTTCGACGAGGTCGATGCGGCCTTCGCCTGCGACGAGGGCGAGGGCGACCGCAGCCTCGCCTACTGGCGCTCGGAGCACGAGCGCTTCTTCGGCAGGCACGGCGTGTTCTCCGAGGACATGCTCCTCGTCTGCGAGCGCTTCCGCCTGGTCGAGGTTCTCCCGCTGGTCGAGGAGACGGAGTGAGACGCAGGCCCTGCGGGATGCGGTATCGGTGTGCAGCGCCTGTTACACGGGCATCAGGCCGGCGGCCTGGTAGGCCGCGGCGGCCTCGGTCGAGGACAGCGCTCCAATCAGCGCGCGTGCCGGGCCTGCGCGGGCCGAGCCGGAGAAGGCGGCCGCCGCAAAGACGGTGGGCGTCTGCAGGCTGGCCGGCAGGGGGCCCACGATATCGACGCCGGGCACCGCCATCAGCTCGCTCAGCTGCTGGACCGCCATCTCGGCCTCCCCGCGCGCGACCAGCGCGGCCGTCAGGCCGCTCGGGATGATCGTGGCCTTGGCGTTGACGGCATCGGCGATGCCGAGCCGCTCGATCAGCTTGGCGAAATAGACGCCGCTGGCGCCGAGGCGCGAGTAGGCGAGCGATTGCGCCGCGAGCAGCGCGGCAGTGAGCGCCTCGGGGGTGGCGATATCGGGCCTGGGGGCGCCCGCCTTCACGGCGAGCCCGACGGTCGATCGCCCGAGATCGACGGCGCTGGTGCCGTCCAGGATGCCGCGCGCGGCCAGATCGTCGATCCCGTCTCGGGTGAGAATGGCAACGTCGGCGGTCTCGCCCGCCTTGATGCGCTCGAGCAGCTTGTTGGTCGGGTCGTAGTCGACGGCGAGCGTCGTGCCATGGGCCGCCTCGAAGCGGGCAATGAGGCCGAGGAGCGCGCCCTGGACAGCATGCGTGGAGAACACCTTCAGCATCGGTCGCCCTCGGGGTCGGCCCCCGCAGCCGGAGGGTCTGACCTCCTACGGCAGCTCCAACACAATTCGTCCGCGCACCCTGCCAGCCAGCACATCCACGGCAAGAGCGACCACATCAGCGATCGGCCGCGTCGCGGTCATGGCCGCGAGCTTCGCGCGGTCGAGGTCGCGCGCCAGGCGGTCCCAGGCCTCGATGCGCGCCGCCTTCGGCGCCATCACCGAGTCGATGCCGGCGAGCGTCACCCCGCGCAGGATGAAGGGCGCCACCGAGGTGGCGAGGTCCATGCCCTGGGCGAGCCCGCAGGCCGCGACGGCGCCCCCGTACTGCGTCATGCTCAGCACGTTGGCGAGCGTGTGGCTGCCGGCGACATCGACGCCGCCCGCCCAGCGCTCCTTGCCCAGCGGTTTGGCCGGCCCGGCGAGCTCACCACGGTCGATCACCTCCGCCGCGCCCAACGCCTTCAGATAGGCCGCCTCGCTGGGACGGCCCGTGGAGGCGACCACCTGGTAGCCGAGCTTCGCCAGCAGGGCCACCGCCACGCTGCCCACGCCTCCGGCGGCCCCGGTGACCACCACGGGCCCGCTTGCCGGCGCCACGCCATGGCGCTCCAGCGCGAGCACGCACAGCATGGCGGTGTAGCCGGCCGTCCCGATCGCCATGGTCTCGGCGGCGGAGAGACCCGCGGGCTTCTTGACCAGCCAGTCGCCGTTCACGCGCGCCACCTGCGAATAGCCGCCGTAGTGCGAGACGCCGGCCTCCCAGCCGTTAAGGATCACCTCGTCGCCCGGCTTGAGCTCCGGATGCCTCGATGCGAGCACACTGCCCGCGAGATCGATGCCGGGGATCATCGGCCAGCGCCGGATGATCGGCGCCTTGCCGGTGACGGCCAGGGCATCCTTGTAGTTCACCGTGGAATGGCTGATCCTGACGGTGACATTGCCGTCCATCAGGTCCGCCTCGCCCAGCTCCGTCCAGGACAGCTCCGGACCTTTCTCACCTTTGCTGGCAACGAACGCATGGAAGCGCGGCATGGATCCTCCGGGGCGTGGGCTTGACCGGGCCGATGTGGAGTTGTACCGCGATCCCAGCCGTGATGCCGCCAAATCGCATTCGCCCGGCTTTCCCGCAGCATCGGGTGGGAACCAAGGCGCCCCTGGGCCGGCCAAGTGATCGGCGCCACCTCTGGCTTGCATGTGCCAATCAGTTTCCGCGCTGGCAGGGCCGAGGCGGGGTGGCACAGGGGGCCTGCCCCTGAGGACCTGCCTGGCCCGGAGGTGCCCTCAAATCGCTTCCTGTGCAGCCGCAGAGGCCATCCGGACGGCCATCGGGGCCGCCGAGCAGATGGCGGCCGGCGGCGCATGCAACATTGCGGGCAGGCGGAGCAATAATTGGGAAGGCGTAAGGTGTCCGCCGGCAATCCGGGGTTGGAGCGGCTGCAACCACTGAACCAAGCGTGAACGCGGCTGTATCTGTAGCGCAACATCATTTGCCCCGGACGGGAAAACTTTTTTCTTTGGGTGACCGCCCCTGCATCTTGGGAGCGATTGCCGGGCGTCGGCGGTTTCTCATATGAACGTTTGATGAATACATCGCCTATTCATGAAACTGCAGATCGGTAGTTCAAGTATATCCATGTTGTCACTGAGCATCGTTGGTGCGGCATCTGGGAAACTCTCTGCAGCACGGCAAGATGAGGCGCCGTAAAGGCTCAATTTTGCTTGGCATGGTCCCGAGCTCTCTCGTAGACTCGTCCTCGTGGCGCCGCACCTTCGGGGCCAGAGAGCCGGCTCATCCCGGCAGGGAGGAAGCAACGATGGACCTCAGGATGAGGCTCAACGTGCTCGCTGCCATCATCTCCCTCGCCTTCCTGACTGCGATCGTCGTGGGCATGTTGTGAGATTGTGAGATTGGAGGAAGCAGCAGCTCGGATCGACCGGAGCAAACGATCCCCGGCAACGGCTGAGACCAATCTCTCGAAAAGCACCAAAGGTGCGGGAAAGCCTCCCGCACCTTTGTCATTCTTGGCGCAGCCAGGACTCACGGCCGCATGTGGTGCAGAGCCGAGGGCAGTCCGTCCCGTCAGGCTGCCGCGCTGCGCGGCGGCTTGGGCTCGTAGTTGAGCACCGGCGCCAGCCAGCGCTGGGCCTCCTCGATGCTCCAGCCCTTGCGCCTCGCGTAGTCCTCCACCTGATCGCGTTCCACCTTGCCGACGCCGAAATAGTAGCTTTCCGGGTGGGAAAAATAGAGCCCCGACACGGCGGCCCCCGGCCACATGGCGAAGCTCTCGGTGAGCGCGATGCCGGCCTGCCGCTCGGCATCGAGCAGGCGGAAAATCGTTCCCTTCTCGGTATGATCGGGCTGAGCCGGGTATCCCGGCGCCGGCCGGATGCCGCGATAGGCCTCCGCGATCAGCTGCTCCCTGCCGAGCCGCTCGCCTGCGGCGTAGCCCCACAGCTCGCGGCGCACGCGCTCGTGGAGGCGCTCGGCGAGCGCCTCGGCGAGCCGGTCGGCCAGCGCCTTCAGCATGATGCGCCCGTAGTCGTCGGTCTTCTCGATGTGCCGCTCGAGCGCCTCCGCCTCGCCGATGCCCGACGTCACCGCGAAGGCCCCGATGTAGTCGGCAAGCCCGGTCTCCTCGGGCGCCACAAAGTCGGCGAGCGCCGTGTTGGCGCGCTCGCGCAGGTTCTCGCGCGCCATCTGCTGACGCAGGGTGTGCATGACCGCAAGCCGGCGCTTGCGCGCCTCATCGGCGAAGAGCGCGATGTCGTCGCCCACGGCGTTGGCTGGCCAGAAGCCGACCACGGCGTTGGCCGTCAGCCATTTTTCAGCCACCAGGCGTTTCAGCATGGCCTGCGCATCGTCGAGGAGCTTCCTCGCCTCCGGTCCCACCACATTGTCGGAGAGAATGCGCGGGTACTTGCCGACGAGCTCCCAGGTGGCGAAGAACGGCGTCCAGTCGATGTAGGGCACCAGCTCGCCGAGGTCGTAGCCCGCGAAGCTGCGCGTGCCCACGAACGCCGGCTTGGGCGGCGTGTAGCGGGACCAATCCACCTTGAAGCGGTTGGCGCGCGCCGCCTGGAGCGAAAGCCGCGTCTTCCTGCTCTCTCCCTCGAGATAGGAATTGCGGATCTTGACGTACTCCCTGCGCACCCCCTCGATGTAGGCGCCCCGCCCGGTGGCCGACATCAGGCTCGCCATCACGCCCACAGCGCGGCTGGCGTCGGTGACGTAGATCGCCTGCCCGCGCCGGTAGTTGGGCGAGACCTTCACCGCCGTGTGCACCCGGCTCGTGGTGGCGCCGCCGATCAGCAGGGGCACGTCGAAGCCCTCGCGCTCCATCTCGGCCGCCACGTGGCACATCTCGTCGAGCGAGGGCGTGATGAGCCCCGACAGGCCGATGATGTCGGCCTTCTCCCTCCTCGCGGTCTCCAGGATCTTCTGCGCCGGCACCATCACGCCGAGGTCGATCACCTGGTAGTTGTTGCATTGCAGCACGACGCCGACGATGTTCTTGCCGATGTCGTGCACGTCGCCCTTGACGGTGGCCATCACCACCTTGCCGGCGGCCGGCTTCAGGTCCAGCCCGGAGGCCTTCTTCTCCTTCTCCAGGTAGGGCTGCAGATAGGCGACCGCCTGCTTCATCACGCGCGCCGACTTCACCACCTGCGGCAGGAACATCTTGCCCGCGCCGAACAGGTCGCCGACCACGTTCATGCCGGCCATCAGCGGCCCCTCGATCACCTCGATGGGCTTGCCCGCCAGCTTGCGCGCCGCCTCGGTGTCGGCCTCGATGAACTCGTTGATGCCGTGCACCAACGCATGCTTCAGCCGCTCCTCGACCGGTGCATCGCGCCAGGCGAGGTCCTTCTCCTTGGGCTTGGCGCCGGCCTCGCCCTTGTACCGGCTCGCGGCCTCGAGCAGCCGGTCGGTAGCATCGGCGCGGCGGTTGAGGATCACGTCCTCGCACAGCTCCTTGAGCTCCGGCTCGATGTCGTCGTAGGGCGTGATCTGCCCGGCATTGACGATCGCCATGTCGAGGCCGGCGGCGATCGCGTGGTAAAGAAACACCGAGTGCATGGCCTGGCGCACGGCCTCGTTGCCGCGGAAGGCGAACGACAGGTTGGAGACGCCGCCGGAGCAGTGCACGTGGGGCAGCTTCGCCTTGATCTGCCGCACCGCCTCGATGAAGGCGAGGCCGTAGCCGTTGTGCTCCTCGATGCCGGTGGCGACGGCGAAGATGTTGGGATCGAAGACGATGTCCTCGGGCGGGAAGCCGATCTTCTCCGTGAGCAGCTTGTAGGCCCGCTCGCAGATCGCCACCTTGCGCTCGATGGTGTCCGCCTGGCCCCGCTCGTCGAAGGCCATCACCACCACCGCGGCGCCGTAGCGCAGCACCTTGCGGGCGTGGTCGAGGAACGCTTCCTCCCCCTCCTTCATGCTGATGGAGTTGACGATCGGCTTGCCCTGCACGCACTTGAGGCCCGCCTCGATCACCGACCACTTGGAGCTGTCGATCATCACCGGCACGCGGGCGATGTCGGGCTCTGCGGCGATCAGGTTCAGGAACGTCACCATCGCCTTTTCGGAATCGAGCAGACCCTCGTCCATGTTGACGTCGAGGATCTGCGCGCCGTTCTCCACCTGGGAGCGCGCGACCGCCAGCGCGGCCGTATAGTCACCCGCTTCGATCAGCTTGCGGAACTTGGCCGAGCCCGTGACGTTGGTCCGCTCGCCGATGTTGATGAAGCTCGTCGCGGCGCTGGTGGTGGCCGTCATTCTTTTGTCCTTGCGCCTTATGGGATGAGCTGTACGCGCTGGTGCTTCAAGGGCCGCACGGCAGCGATCGTTTCGAAATCCCGATCATTGTGGAGAAGCGTCAGGTCATGCTCGAGTGCGACCATGGCGACGCAACAATCCAACGTGCTGCGCACCGTGAACCCACGTTGCCTCAGCTCGAAGTAGGTTCGAGCCGCCTCCGTCCAACCGCCGAGGCTCATCTCCATGTAGCTTTGGCCGTCGAGGTATTCGAGCATCCGTGTCCACTCGCGCTCGTCGCGACATCCCTGCAGGAGCTCCGCGCGAATGAACTGACAAAAAACGATCTCTTCGTTGCCAATCACGCTCTGCACGCGCTGTGAGGCGACACCTGAGGGATCGCGGTAGATGGGAATCCAAATGGAGGTGTCAATCAGCAGCATCGCCCGCTCGCAAGGCCTTGTAGTCGTAATCGTCCCTCAGACGGACATCCCCTACGAGGTCGAACATACTCTTGCGCGGGTGGCGTTTGCGGTGTTCGGTGACATAGGATTCCAAGGCACGCTCGATTGCCTCGCGCTCGCTGGCCGCGCCTGTGATCTCCATCGCTTCGCGGATCAAGTCGTCTTTGATCTCGACTGTCTTATCCATCGAATTCTCCACTCAACGTGAAACGTCGGACCCCTGTTAGCACACCTTACCCGTGCACGAACGGCTCGAGGCCGGAGAGGCGCATGCGGGGCTCCAGCCTGGGCACCGGGCGCGGCGGATATTGCGCCACGTGGGCGGCGATCTCGGCGATGTGCTCCGGGGTGGAGCCGCAGCAGCCGCCGACGATGTTGACGAGGCCGTCCCTGGCCCAGGGACCCAGCTGGCAGGCCATGTCGTGCGGGCCCTCGTCGTACTCGCCCATGGCGTTCGGCAGGCCCGCGTTGGGATAGGCGATAGTGAGCGTCTCGGCGACGGCGGCGATCTCGGCGAGATAGGGCCGCATCAGCTCGGCGCCGAGCGCGCAGTTCAAACCAACCGCGAAGGGCTCCAGGTGCCGGATCGAGAAATAGAACGCCTCGGGCGTCTGTCCCGACAGCGTGCGACCGGAACGGTCCGTAATCGTCCCCGAGATGATCAGCGGCAGCTCCACGCCGGTCGCGTCGAACGCCTGCAGGGCCGCGAAGCCTGCCGCCTTGGCGTTCAGCGTGTCGAACACGGTCTCGATCAAGAGCATGTCGGCGCCGCCTTCGATCAGCCCGCGCGCCTGCTCGCCGTAGGCCGCGACCAGCTCGTCGAAGGTGATGCCGCGGAAGCCGGGGTTGTTGACATCGGGCGAGATGGAGGCGGTGCGGTTGGTCGGTCCCATGGCCCCGGCGACGAAGCGGGGCTTGCCGGGTGTCGCCTCTGCCGCCGCATCGGCCGAGGCGCGCGCCAGCTTCGCGGCAGCGGCGTTGAGCTCGAAGGCCAGGTCCTCCATGCCGTAGTCGGCAAGCGAGACGCGCTGGGCGTTGAACGAGTTGGTGCAGACGATGTCGGCGCCTGCCCCGAGGTAGCCGTCGTGGATCGCGGCAATCGCCTCCGGCCGCGTCAGGACCAGGAGGTCGTTGTTGCCCTTGACCGGCCGCGCATGGTCGCGGAAGCGCTCGCCCCGGTAGGTCGCCTCGTCGAACCGGTAGCGCTGGATCATGGTGCCCATGGCGCCGTCGATGACGAGGATCCGCTTGGCGGCCTCGGCCTTCAGGGCGGCGATGCGTTGCGCGCGGGTCATGCGTCGACCGTCTCCTCGGCGCGGACCGCCGCCGGCCGCAGCCCCAGGAGGTGGCAGATGGCGTAGACGAGGTCGGCGCGGTTCAGCGTGTAGAAGTGGAACTGGCGGATGCCCTGGTCGACCAGGTCCATCACCTGCTCGGCGGCGACCGCGGCCGCCACCAGATGGGTGGTCGGGGGATCGTTGTCGAGCCCGTCGAAGCGCCGCGCCAGCCAGGAGGGCATGGTGGCGCCGCAGCGCCCGGCGAAGCCCGCGACCTGCCCGAAGTTGTGGATCGGCACGATGCCGGGGACGATCGGCGCCCAGATGCCGTGCGCCCGCGCCGCCTCGAGGAAGCGCAGGTAGTGCGCGTTGTCGAAGAAGAACTGGGTGATGACGCGGCTGGCGCCGGCATCGATCTTGGCCTTCAGGTTGTCGAGGTCCGCGGCGACGGTCGGGCTGTCGGGATGCTTCTCGGGGTAGCCGGCAACCGAGACCTCGAAGTTGGCGATGCGCTTGAGGCCTGCCACCAGGGCGGCGGCATTGGCATAGCCGCGGGAATGCGGCACGTAGCGGGTGCCGGCACCCTCGGGGGGATCGCCGCGCAACGCCACGATGTGGCGTACGCCCGCCGCCTTGTAGCTCCGCGCCACCGCGTCGATCTCGGCCCTGGTGGCGCGCACGCAGGTGAGGTGCGCGGCCGGCACGAGGCCGGTCTCGCGCACGAGCCGCGCCACGGTGGCGTGCGTGCGCTCGCGCGTCGAGCCGCCGGCGCCGTAGGTCACCGACACGAACCGCGGCCGCAAGGGCTCGAGCCGCCGGACCGCGGCCCACAACGCCTCCTCCATCCTCTCCGTCTTGGGCGGGAAGAACTCGAAGGAGACGGAGATGTCGCCGTCGCCGACCAATCGGCTGCGACGCTCCAGGGTCTTGTCCATCACGCCATCTGCTCCAGCTTGTGCGCGCTGCCTTCGACCGCGGCGGCCTCCTCGGGACGGCCGGCGAGCCACAGCGACACGGTGAGCTTGTCTCTCTGCGCGGTCGCATCGGGGGCGAGATCGCGCGTCTCCAGGACCTCGAGGCCCAGCTCCGCGAGCCATTGGCCGATGAGCGCCCTGGCAAAGCCGAGGCGCTCGTGCGCGTACGCCTCGCGCAGGAACTCGAGCTCGTGCGGGGCGAAATCGACGATCAGCAGGCGCCCGCCGGGCGCCAGCACGCGCGCCGCCTCGCGAACGGCCCGCTGCGGGTCGCTCAGGAAGTGCAGCACGAGGTGGATCACCACGGCGTCGGCGCTCCGATCGGCGAGCGGCAGGTCGTAGATGTTGGCCTGGCGCACCTGGGCGTGGGCGAGGCCGGCGTGGGCGAGCTTGGCGCGCGCATAGGCGAGCATGGCGGGGTTGAGGTCGAGCCCCAGGCCGCGGCGGTAGCGCGCCCCGAACAGCTCCAGGATGCGGCCGGTGCCGGCGCCGAGGTCGACCAGGAGATCGAACGGGCCCGGCCCCAGCGCGGCGGAGACCGCGGCCTCGACCTCGGCTTCCGCGACGTGCAGCGAGCGGATGCGGTCCCAATCGGCGGCGTGCGCCTGGAAATAGGCCTGCGCAGCCTCCTGGCGCTCGGCCTGGATGCTCTCGGCCCGGCGGGCATCGCGCTCGAGCACGGGATCGGACCGGTCGAGGAGTTGCAGCACCTCCGAGGCGACCTCACGGCCCGGCCCCGCCTCGGCGAGCCGGAAATAGACCCAGCTCCCCTCGGGCGCGCGCTCGAGGAGCCCAGCGTCCGCCAGCAGGCGCAGGTGCCGGCTGATGCGTGGCTGGCTCTGGTTGAGGATGCGCGTGAGGTCCTTGACGTTGAGCTCGCCGCGCGCCAGCAGCGCCAGCAGCCGCAGGCGGGTGGACTCGGCGACCGCCTTCAGGACGCCGACGGTGGTGTGGACACCCAGCACTGCGCGAGCAACCGTGGCCTCCCTGGACATGCCCATAGCATATAAAGATATCTTTATGCGTCAAGGAAAATGCGGGCGCGCGATCGGCCCGTGGTGAGCAACTCCTGCCGTCGCCCGTCCGGAACAACCTGTGCCCCTTTCCGTTCATTGCCATCAGACGCTGCGATTGCGACGCTGCGATTGCATGCGCATCCCAGTGAGACAGGGAGCAACGACGATGTCCCTCCCGATGCAACAAGGTGCGCTCGGCGCAACGGTCGTTCTGTGCCTCTCTGCGCTGGCCGCCGCGGCCCAGGCCCCGGCATCCGCCCCATCCGACAAGCCTCCGGTGGCGGCTCCGGCGGAGCCGGCTCCGGGGCCTGGCCCATCGCCGCAGAGGCCCCGTGCGGCACCGCCCTCCGAGGCCCCGGCCGGACACGAGATGCTCGGGCTCAACGTCATCTCCTCGGACGGCAACAGGATCGGCGACGTGAGCGCCGTCAATATGGACCCGGACGGCAGGGTAACTGTGCTGCGCGTGCGAACCGGTGGCTTTCTCGGGTTCGGGGCGAGAATCGTGGCAATACCCGCGGGCAGGTTCGCGCGCAACGGGCAGGATGTTCTGCTCACCTACACGGCCGAGGAGGTCGGCAGGCTGCCGGAGGTCAAGGACGGCCGCTAGCCTCGGCCGACCAAGGTGAACAGTCGCTGGCCGGGTGCATCGGGCTGGTCCAAATCGCGGCGTGGCCGCCTTCCTCCGGGTTCACTGTGGGACGCGGACGATCGGGCTGCGTAACCCAACGCGGCAATGTCTTTGACCTTCCCCCCCATTCGTGGTCAAAGTCGCACGGTGTGCGCTCGGACGCAGGGGCTGGGGCCGCCCCGGCGCCGAGAGGCGGCAACGGAGGGGTTTGAGCGGACATGTCGATGGTTAGGGGTACCCTGCGGTCGATCGCGTCGCAATGGCGGCCACGTCTTGCACTGGCAGCCCTTTCGGGGTGCCTGTTCGCGGCCTTCGGCCTCGGGGGCCTGACGGCGGCTCCGCCGCGCGCAGACGCGGCCGATCCCGCGGTCAAGTTCATGGCGCAGGTCGGGCGCGAGCTGGTAGCGGCTGCCCGTACGCGCTCGCCCACGGTGATGGCCAACGTCATCGAGCGCTACGGCGACGTGTCCTATATCGGCCTCTATTCCCTGGGGTCGTATCGCAACCAGCTGTCGGCAGACGAGAAGACTGCGTACTACGGCGGCATGGTGCGCTTCATCAGCCGCTATGCCACCTCCGAGGCGCCAAAGTACCCCGTCGCACGCGTTGAATGGGTGGACCAGAGCTTCCGCGGCGCCAACGGGCTCATGGTCGATTCCAAGCTGGTCCTGGAGGACGGCAGCACCTACGAGGTGCGCTGGCTTCTCGTCCAGCGCAACGGCAGCTACAAGGTGCGCGACGCCATGGTGGTGGGCTTCTGGGTGACGCCGTTCCTGAAGCAGCTGTTCGAGGACTACATCGCCCAGAACGGCGGCAACCCGCGCGCCCTGGTCGCCGCACTCAACCGGTGAGAGGTATCAGACCCTCGGGGTCTGACACCCGCTAACGCTTGGCGCGGGCGCCTTTCTTGGCCGAGGCGTCGGCATCGGGCTCGTCGGATGCGAACCCGTCATCGCCGTCCTCGGCCTCGTTGCCCTCGGGCTCGGCCTGCAGCATCTTGTCGACGATCAGGCCGGCGTTCTGGCGGATCGCCTTCTCGATCTCGGCGGCTACCTTGGCGTGCTCCTTGAGGAAGGCCTTGGTGTTCTCGCGGCCCTGGCCGATGCGCTCACCGTTGTAGGAGAACCATGCGCCGGACTTCTCGACGATGCCGGCCTTCACGCCAAGGTCGACCAGCTCGCCGACCTTGGAGATGCCCTCGCCGTACATGATGTCGAACTCGACCTGCTTGAAGGGCGGCGCCACCTTGTTCTTGACCACCTTGACGCGGGTCTGGTTGCCGACCACCTCGTCGCGCTCCTTGATCTGGCCGATGCGGCGGATGTCGAGCCGCACGGAGGCATAGAACTTCAGCGCATTGCCGCCGGTGGTGGTCTCGGGGTTGCCGAACATGACGCCGATCTTCATGCGGATCTGGTTGATGAAGATCACCATGCACTTGGACTTGGAGATCGAGCCCGTGAGCTTGCGCAGCGCCTTGCTCATCAGGCGCGCCTGCATGCCGGGCTGCAGATCGCCCATCTCGCCCTCGAGCTCGGCTCTGGGGGTGAGCGCCGCCACCGAATCGACCACCAGCACGTCCACGGCGCCGGAGCGCACCAGCGTGTCGGCGATCTCCAGCGCCTGCTCGCCGTCGTCGGGCTGCGAGATCAGCAGGTCCGCGACCTTGACGCCGAGCTTCCCGGCGTAGACGGGATCGAGCGCATGCTCGGCGTCGATGAAGGCGCCGATGCCGCCCTTCTTCTGCGACTCGGCCAGGACCTGCAGGGCCAGCGTGGTCTTGCCCGAGGACTCCGGGCCGTAGATCTCGATCACGCGGCCGCGCGGCAGCCCGCCGATGCCGAGCGCGATGTCGAGCCCCAGGGAGCCGCTGGGAATCGCCTCCACCTCGATCTGGCGATCGTTGGCGCCGAGGCGCATGATCGAGCCCTTGCCGTGCAGCTTCTCGATCTGGGCGAGCGCGGCCTCGAGCGCCTTCTGCTTGTCCATGCTACCCCCTTCGACCACGCGCAGCTGCGGCTTTTCCATGGCGAACCCCTTATTTCACGAGTTGCAGGTGGAGGCAAAAACGCGACTCTGGTTATCACCAATGTACACTGTTTGTTCTTAAGGTGCAAACCCTCCTTTGCACCACCTTTGGCAACTGCAGTGCGCAATACACCCCCAGAAATACCTCCGGCCCCTACGGCGTCGGATAAATGAGGGAAAGGGGGTTGCGGGGTGTGCTTGTGGTAGACCAGGAAATCGGCGTCGAGCGTCAGGACGGCGTGGTGGTCGTGGAGCTCGGCCATGCGGGCCATGCAGGCGTCGGCCAGCGACATGGGCTGGTCGCGGTGCTTGCGGAGGAGGCGGCGCAGCTCGGGGACGTGGCTTCGATATCGAGGGCAATGCGGAGGGCGCCGTTCTCGATCAGGCCGAGCAAGGCCTCCCGGGCGACGGGAAGGCGGGCGAGAAGGTGCATGGCCTCGGCGAGCACGGGCTCGCAGACGAGGAGCGGGGCGTCCAGCTCATCGATGCGGGCAACCACCCAGGTGTGGTGGCGCTCGGCGCGGTCGAGGAAGGCGACCAGGGGGCCGCTGTCAGCGATGGCGGCGGGCATCGCGGCCGAAGTCCGCCAAGTGCTCCTTGTTGGAGGCGAGGTCGGGGATGCCGGAATCGACCACGCCGCGCGACTTCGCCATCAAATCGATTTCACGAATTGGCGACTTCACGATTTCACAATGTTGGGTCTGCCCCCGGCTTTCGCCGGGTTGACCCAACCTACTTCGCGTCGCCTTCGACCTTGTCGGCGGGGTCGGCCTGCAGCTGGCCGTAGTTCTGCACGCCGATCTTGTCGAGGAGGTCGAGCTGGGTCTCGAGGAAGTCGATGTGGCCCTCCTCGTCCTCCAGCAGGTCCTCGAACAGCTGCATGGTGACCAGGTCCTCCTTGCTGCGGCACAGCTCGCGTGCGCGCACATAGAGGTCGCGGGCGATGTACTCGGCCTTGAGATCGCACTCCAGCACCTCCTTGATGTGCTGGCCGATCATGAGCGGCGCGACGTACTGCAGATTGGGAACGCCTTCGAGGAAGAGGATGCGCGTCACCAGCTTGTCGGCGTGCTCCATCTCCTCGATCGATTCCTCGCGCTCCTTCTTGCCGAGCCTGGTGAAGCCCCAGTTGTCGCACATGCGGTAGTGCAGCCAGTACTGGTTGATGGCGCCCAGCTCGTGCTTCAGGGCCTCATTGAGAATGTCGATGACCTCCTTGTTGCCTTTCATGGCCCTCTCCGGTAGCCGCCGCTTCGCCCACTCTTAAATTAGAATAATACTATACTACCGCGGATGACCCGGGGGTAAACTGCCGGAATCGACAGGATTGATATGCTCGGATTTCTGCCAGAGCGGCGTGAGTGGCGGCTGAATCAGGCGGCGGCGGACGCCGGGGCGGGCGGCAGGGTGGCGTCACGCCGGCGGCGGCTGCCGGCACGGGCGCTCTCGATCAGGCGTGCCGCGGGCGTGTCGCGCGCCCGCTCCAGGAGCTGTCCCTGGGCCGAGGCGCCGGCGTAGGGACACACGAGGCCTCTCTGGGCCAGCTCGTCGATCTTCTGATAGATCGTGCTGACCGCCAGCGGCGCGCAGCCGCAGCACACCATCTTCCTGTCCAGGTGCCGGTAGACGACGCCGGGGGTCGGCAAGGGTGCGTCGGGAAGGCTCAGGATCTCGATCAGCGCCTCCTCGATCTGGGTGTCCGAGATCACGGCGCAGGAACAAACGATCACTGTGCTGGTCCCCCGTTGTGCATCAGTGTCTGGAGGCCGTTGCGGCCGGCATGGTCAAGAGCGATGCGGCGTCGGCGGACGCCGGCAGCAGAACCTGGTGCGCCTGATGCAGGGTGCGCGCGAAGCTCTCCGCGCCCTGCACCACCTCGTCGATCATCGAGCAGCCGAGGAGCGCGAAGGCGCACGCGCGCATGGCCGGACAGGCGTGATGCTGGCACGCGGCGATCATGGCGATGGCCACGCGCTCGTCGTGCCAGAAGCACTCGGACGCATTGGGCGCAGTCTCGAGCGGGCGCTGGGCAAAGCAGTTGATGGCGCGCACCCAGGAGGAGAGCTCGCCGACCGCGGTCTTGGCGGCGACGGCCCCGATGGTGTTGGCGTAGGCGCACCAAGCCTCCTCCCAGCTGGCGATGTCGCCGGTCCTGAAGCCGTTGAGCCAGAGGCGGAAGCCAAATCCCACGAGGCGCTCCGGCCCCGGCAAGCGGCCGGAGGCCGCAAGCGCGCCGCCCGTCCCTGTGCTGGTGCGTACCCGCCTCATGCTGTGCACCGCTGGCTCATGGCCGACGCAGCGAACAGCGCGACAACGCGCGAGCGCGCATCGGACGCCGGGGACGGGCGGGTCGAGAAGGCAGCCGGAGGCATTTCGCGCTCTCTCCAATGGTTGGGAGTCAAGGCCCCGACATCGGACGAATGCAGCTCTTTTGCGCACTGCACCCAGCAACAGTTCTTCATGCCCCCGCTCCTGTCAAGGGCATGACATCACTTTAGAATTTGTCGAAATCCAAGCTCGGGCGACGGCCGAGCGAGCACGAAACGGCTCAGCTGTTGTCGTGCAGCGTACGCCGCGTCGACGGTGGTGCGCGCGCGGCCTGGCTCGGCTTGCGGCGCGGCGTCGCGGCCGGCCCCTGGCCCTTCAACATATCGGCGATCGTGTACCGATCGAGCACCTCGATGAAGGCTTCGAACGCATCGTCGAGCACCCGGTTGACGCCGTGGCCGCGACTGCGCGGCCCCGATGCGCGGCCTTCCTCGATCGCGATGCGGGTGACCTCGGTCGCTCCCACCACGTCGCTGATGCGTATCTGCTGCGCCGGGCGCGCAAGCCTCACGCCGCCGTTGCGGCCACGCATCGCCTCGATCAGGCCCGCCCTCGCCAGCAGGTTGACGATCTTGAACACGTTCTGCTGGGTGATCTCGAGCCGTTCGGAAAGCTCGGCGACCTTGATCAGGCAGTCGCCCGCGCGCGCGCAGTCGATCAGAATGCGGATGGCGTGGCCGGTCGACTTGGTGAGGCGCATTCCCTTGGGACTCCAATAGGATGGACCATAATTCAAGCATACCTGGGGCGACGGCACAACGGTTGTCCGATTGCGTCGTGCCATGCCAGCCACAACCTTCGGGCGTCGCAGGCCTTTCCCGCTCCGCGACGGCGTCCTCGACGGCGAGGAGGATCGGGGGTCCCCCCTAGCCCCTGCCCGCAAGAAGGCGGGGATTGCCGTTGGTGCACGCGAGTGGGCAATCGTCCAGAACGGGCTTGCCGGCAACCCAGGTCTGGTGGATTGCGATATCAGCGGGATCGAAGGCGACGAGATCGGCGCGACAGCCCGGGGCGATGCGGCCGAGCACGTCTTTGAGGCCGAGGAAGGCCGCGGGCTCGGCGGAGGCAAAGCGCAGGGCTTCGGTCAGGGGCACGCCGAGGAGGCCGACGCAGTTGCGCACGGCGTCGGACATGCCGAGCGCGGCGCCGGCGAGCCGGCCGTCGGGCGCCGTGCAGCGCCCGGCCTCGACCCTGATCTGCCGGCCGTTGAGGGCGAACTCCGACCGACAGCCGCCGACCGGCGGCATGGCGTCGGTGACGAGCATGGGATGCCCGGCGCCGCGCAGCGCGAGACGCAGCATGGCCGGGGCGACGTGGTGGCCGTCGACGATCATGCCGAACCACGCACCAGGGCTTTCCAGGGCGGCGGCGACGGGCCCGGGCTCGCGGCTGTCGAGCGGGCGCATCGCATTGAAGAGATGCGTGAAGCCGGTGAGGCCTTCGGCCAGCGCCGCCCTGGTCTCGGCATAGGTGGCCATGGAATGGCCGAGCGCCACGCGCACGCCGGCGGCGACGAGGCGCGCGATGAAGCCGGCCGGGACCTGCTCGGGTGCCAGGGTGACGAGCACCACACCGGCGCGCGGGGCGGCGATGAGCCCGGCGTCGGCGGCGCTCGGCAGACGGAGCATAGAAGCATCGTGTACGCCGGGTTTCGCCGGCGATAGGAAGGGTCCCTCGAGGTGAACGCCGAGGACGCCGGGGTGCGTCCGCGCCGCCCGATCCGCTGCAGCGAGGGCCGCGCGCATCTTGGCGGGCGTGTCGCTGATCAGGGTGGGCAGCAGCGATGTCGTCCCGAGGCGCCGGTGGGCGGCAGCGATGGCGGCAATTGTCTCAGGTGTCGGCGTGTCGTTGAAGAGGACATCGCCGCCGCCGTTCACCTGTACATCGATGAACCCCGGAGCGAGCCACGCGCCATCCGGCAACGTGGAGACGGGCATTGCGGCGGGAAGCTCGCCCCTCGGGACAACGGCCAGGATGCGGCCGTCCTCGATGATGACGGCGCGGTCCTGCTGCAGGCGCGAGCCGTCGAACAAGGTGCCGGCCACCACCGCGTGACGCTCTTTCTCGGTCATCGCGTGCGCGTCACCTTCTCGAGATGGCGCGGCCGATCGACATCGGCGCCGAGGCGCTCGGCCAAGCCGATCAGCATGGCATAGAAGCTCTGAATCAGGCAGACGGCATCGGTCTCCGGGTGATCCGGCGCGAGCGCGGGAAGGCGCCCGCCGCCGCCGGCGCCGGCTTGGGTCGCAAACAGCGCGGTGCCCTTCTGCCTCAGCTCGGCCGCCAGCCGGGCCATGCCGGCCGCCGCCTCGTCCGTCGGCATGAGCATCAGCACAGGATAGCGCGAGGAGACCAGCGCCACCGGCCCGTGCAGGAACTCCGCGCCGCTGAACGCCTCGGCATGGAGGTGGCACGTCTCCTTGAGCTTCAAGGATGCCTCGCGGGCGATCGCGAGCGTGGGGCCGCGGCCGATGGTCACCAGGCTGGCGGTGCCGGCAAGCGCCGCCGCCACCTCGCTCCAGTCGAGCGCGCCGGCCGCGGTGAGCCGGTCGGGCAGCCGCGCGATCGCCGCGGCGAGCCTGCCGTCGCCTGTCCAGGCGGCCGTGAGGCGCAGGAGAACGGCGAGCGTGGCCACGAACGTCTTGCTCGCGGCGACGCTGAGCTCGGGCCCGGCCTCCATGGGCAGGACGACGTCGCAGGCCCGCGCAAGCGGGCTCTCGGGGTCGTTGACGATCGCCGCTCCGAGCGCGCCCGAGGAGCGCGCGGCCAGCGCCATCTCGATGAGATCGTCGCTGCGCCCGGACTGCGACACGGCGAGAAACAGCTGGCCCTCCAGGCTGAGGCGCCGGCCGTAGACGCTGGCGATGTTGGGCGCGGCCTCGGCGACGGGGATGCCCAGATGGCGCTCGATGAGATGCTTGGCGAAGGTGGCCGCGTGCGCCGAGCTGCCGCGCGCGCAGGTGACGACCAGGCGCGGCGGACGGCCCTCGAGACGCGCCACCAGCTCGGCGATGGGCCGCGCCAGGCCCCGCTCCTGGCGCCGGACGGCGTCCGGTGCCTCCCTGATCTCGTGCGCCATCCTGGCTTCTATGCGGCTCACGCCGGCGCTCCTGCCTGGTTTTGCCATGCGATCCTCAACCGGTGAGTGCGGGTGCTGGAGCCGCCGACCGGGCGAGCCGCAGCGCGCCGTCGACGGCGTCGCCTGCGGGCACCACCAGCCGCCCGCGCGTGTCGCCGTCGAGCCAGGGCTCGATGCTGCGGGCGAGGCCCCCGGCGAGGGCGATGCGCGTCGCGCCATGCCCGGCGAGGCGCTCAGCCAGCGTATCGACATGGCGCGCGGCCCGCTGCATCAGCGCGCGCGCAGCCGCATCCGAGCCTGCCGCGTGCTCGACCACCAGCGGCGCCAGAGCGGCAAAGTCGCGCGGGTGCGCCGAGCCCATCCAGCGCACCATGGCGTGGGGGTCGGATCCGAACCGGTCGGACACCCGCCGCAGCAGCCCCGTCCACCCGGCGCGTCCGTCCAGCGCGGCGAGCGCCCGGCGCAGGGCCGCGCAGCCGAGCCAGGCGCCGCTGCCTTCGTCCGAGACCGGGAAGCCCCAGCCGCCGACGCGGTAGTGCCTGCCGCCCAGGATCGCCCAGCCGATGCTGCCGGTGCCGACGATGACGACGCCGCCGTCCCGCCCACCGTGCGCACCGACGCAGGCAGCGTGTGCATCCGTGGTGATGAGCATGCGCTGGAACGGGTGCTTGCGGTAGCTTTGCGCTGCGGCGGCTTCGGCCGGCTCGCTGGCGCCAGCCATGGCGAGGCAGGCCACGAGCGGGGCTTGGTCGAGCGCGAGACCGGCCCCAGCCAGGCACTGCAGCGTCGCATCGCGCACGGCGCTGAACGCGGGCTCCAGGCCCAGGCGGATATTCGCGGGTCCCGCCACACCTGCTCCGAGCACGGTTCCCGCCGCATCAGTGAGGCGGGCGCGGCAGGAGGTGCCGCCGCCGTCAACCCCGAGAAAAAGTATCGATTTACCCACCTGCACGGTCTCGCCCCTGACGCCTATCTATGGATTGGCGCGCCGAGATCCAAACGGATGCAACTCATGGTTAATGCTGCCGATACCGAACGCCCGGCACCGCGCTATGCGGGCATCGACGTGTGGGCGCCGCGCGACGCCCTGGACGCCATGATCGAGGGCCAGCTCGCCGCGGTGGCCGCCGTGCGGGCCGCACGCGCGGCGATCGAGGCGGCGGCGCTGGCGATGGAGGCGCGGCTGCGCGACGGCGGCCGGCTGATCTACGCGGGCGCCGGCACCTCCGGGCGCCTCGCGGTCCAGGACGGCGCCGAGCTGATGCCGACCTTCAGCTGGCCGCCGGAGCGCCTGCTTCTGCTGATCGCCGGCGGCAGCGAGGCGCTGATGCAGGCGGTGGAAGGGGCCGAGGACGAGGCGGCCGAGGCGGCGGAGCTGATCCATCGGCACGGCGTCTCGCCCGCCGACGTGCTGATCGCGGTGGCGGCCAGCGGCACGACGCCGTTCACCGTAGCCTGCCAGCGCGAGGCGGGGCGGCTCGGCGCGCTGACCATCGGCATCGCCAACAACCCCGGCACGCCGCTGCTGCAGGAGGCCCAGCATCCGATCCTCCTCGACACCGGGCCGGAGCCGATTGCGGGCTCGACGCGCATGAACGCGGGGACAGCGCAGCGCATTACGCTCAATCTTCTCTCGTCGCTGGCGATGATCAGGCTCGGCCGCGTCTACAAAGGGCTGATGGTCGACGTGCAGGCCTCCAACGCCAAGCTGGCGCAGCGACGCGAGGCCATCGTGCGATCACTGACGGGCCGCACCAGCGCCGAGACGCGCGACGCGCTCTGCCGGGCCGACGGCAGCATCAAGCTTGCCGTTCTGCTGCTCCACGGCTGCGATCTCGACGCAGCGCGTGCGACCCTCGATCGGGCCGGGGGGCAACTGCGGGCCGCGATCGATCTCGTCGCCGGCGAGCGCGCCCGCGAGCCGCGCTGACGCCGACGCCCTGACACTGTCCGTGGCACGACCGACAGGGGGCCAAATCGCCACCGCGGACGCGAGCTCCGCGTCCTTCTCGCCGCAGGCGTGAACGCGGCGGCGAAGGCGGCGATGGCCGCGCATCTCGGGGGGCCGGAGCATCGGTGCACCCGTCGCCGTGGGCAGCGCGCTGGCTGTCGCCGCCCTGACCGCAGTCCACGTCCTCGTCCCTTTGTGAGTCCCCCTGTGATCAATCGCGGTCCTGCGCGGTCGGCGTCGACAACTGGCCTTCGTACCAGGGTGAGATGTTACTGCGAGGCGTAGACCGTGTCGACGGCGCCGAGCGCAAGCACTGCGGCAAGCAAGAGCCTCTTCATGGGGATAGTCCTCTCTAATGAGGTAGTCCGTCTCCAATGGGGTAGTCCCTCAATGGGGGTGGTCCGCTCTCATGGAAAAGCGGCGCAGGAATGCGCCGCCCGGGTGAACTAAAGGGACGATCGCGTGAACCGGCACCGAGCGCACGTTTCACGTTCAGTTCACGTTGCGCGGAGCGGTGCTGTGCGGCGCAGAGGCGCACGTATTCGCAGTCCACCGGCTTGCCGTCGGTGCCGCGGCCGGAACGCGTCCACACCGACGTCGCCATCGAGTCCCGGCGCGCAGCGCCGCAGATGCAGAGACCGGCAACGCCGATGTGCTACAAAGGTCCTGTATCGCGCTCGCGTTCGCGCGGGCGGAGGACCTGAGGCTCGAGCCAAGGGAGAGACTGGTTGCCACGGGCTGAGGCCAGCGGCACAGGTGACGCCGACGCCATCAGGCTGGCGCGGCTCGCCGGCCCGCAGGCCGTGGCAATCAGGTGGGCCTCCGTCCTGACGGCGGTGGCGAGCGCGCTCTGGCTCGGGCAGGCTGCCCTGCTGGCCGGCGCAATCCAGGGCGTGGTGCCCGGCCAAGGTGCGCACGGCCTCCCGCTCGAGACGGCGGCGGCTGGGTTCCTCGGGCTTGCAATCCTGCGCATCGCCGCCGATGCCTTCGCCGGCCATCTCGGGTTCGCGGCGGCCGAGCGCATCGGGCTGAGGGCGCGTGCAAGCCTGCTGGCGGCGCTTGCGCGCACCTCCCCTCTCGATGCCGGGCGACTGCCAGCCGGTGAAAGCGCCGCCATCCTGTCGCAACATGTCGAGGCGCTGGTCCCTTATCTCACGCGCCACCAGCCGGCGCGCCTGCGCCTCGCGCTGCTGCCCGCAGCGATCCTCGCCGTTACCGCGTGCTTCTCGTGGGCGGCGGCGTTGATCCTGCTCCTGGCCGGTCCGCTGATCCCGATCTTCATGGGGCTGATCGGGATGGAGGCACGCAGCGCGAGCGAGCGCCAGCTCGCGGCGATCGGCTCGCTCGGCGGCTATCTCCTGGACCGCCTGCAGGGGCTCACCACCATCCGCCTGCTCGATGCGGTGGAGAGGACCGCGGGCGCACTGGAGCGGCGGGCCGCAGAGGTGCACCACGGCACCATGACGGTGCTGCGCATCGCCTTCGTGTCGTCGGCCGTGCTCGAGCTGTTCGCCGCGCTCGGCGTGGCCCTCCTTGCCGTCTACATCGGCTTCAACCTGCTCGGCTATTTCAACTTCGGCACCTGGAGCGGACACCTCGGCCTGGCGGAAGGATTGTTCCTCCTGCTGATCGCGCCGGAGTTCTTCCAGCCGCTGCGCGACTATGCGGCGGCCTATCACGACCGCGCCGCCGCCCTCGCCGCGAGCCGCGCGATCGGCCGCGTCCTGGAGCATGGCGGCCCGAGCCTAGTCGGAGCGGGGATGCCCGGAGTGGGGATGCCCGTTGCCGACGGCGGGCGCAATCCGCCGGCCATCGCCCTCGAAGGCGTATGCCTCGCCTTCGGCGCCGGGCAGAGGCCGGTGCTGGACGAGCTCTCGCTGTGCATCGCGCCGGGCGAGCACGTCGCGCTCATCGGCCCCAGCGGATCGGGCAAGTCGATGATCCTCGGCCTGATTGCCGGGCTGATCGGGCCGAGCCGGGGCGTCGTGCGCTGCGCGGGCGTGCCGCTCGACGAGGAGACGGCCGACGCCTGGCGCACCCGCCTCGCCTGGCTCGGCCAGCGGCCGAATTTCGTCAAGGGCAGTGTGCTCGCCAACCTGGCGCTCGGCAGGCCCCGGCCCGACCCGGCACGCGTGGCCCAGGCGCTCGATGTCGCCGCAGCGGCGGGCGTCGTCGCCAGGCTGCCGCGCGGCCTTGCGGCGCCGCTGGGCGAGGCCGGGCACGGCGTCTCCGGCGGCGAGGCGCAGCGCCTGGCGCTCGCCCGCGCGGCCCTGGCCGAGGCCGATGTGATCCTCGCCGACGAGCCCACCGAGCACCTCGACGACGAGACCGCGCTCGCCGTCATCGAGGGCCTCATCGCCGTCGCCGGCGGACGCACCCTGCTCGTCGCCACCCACGATCCGCGGCTCGTCGGGCGCATGGGACGCGTGATCGACCTGGGCCGGCTCGCCGCGTCTCGCACGACGGCTCTGGAGGCCGCGCAATGAGAGCGATGCGCGCCGTGCTGGCCCTGTTCTGGCGCAGCGATCGCCGCTGGCTGCTGGCGGGCATCGCGCTCAACGCCGCCACGCTCCTGGCCGGCATCGCGCTGCTCGGCCTGTCGGGCTGGTTCATCACCGCCTCCGCCCTGGCGGGCGCCGCCGGAATGGGCCTCGCCTTCGACGTGTTCCGGCCGAGCGCCGGCATCCGCTTCCTGGCGCTGGCGCGCACCGCCGGCCGCTACGGCGAGCGCGTCGTCACCCACGATGCCACCCTGCGCTTCCTCGCACGCCTCCGCGTGGCGCTTTTCCGCGGCATGGCCCGCCAGCCCATCGAGCGGCTCGCGCGCCTGCGCAGCGCCGAGTTGCTGGAGCGCCTGACCGCCGACGTGGAGGCCCTCGACGGCCTCTACCTGCGCATCGCGCTGCCGCTGGCATCCGCCCTGCTCGTGACAGCGGCGCTGGCGGCGGGCGCCATCCTCATCCAGGGAGAGGCGGCGCTGGCGCTCGCTGCCCTCGGGGTTGCCGGGCTTGCAACGGCGCTGGCGGCGGGCTGGGCGAGCCGGCGCACGGCGCGCCGGCATGCGCTGGCGCTCGAGGCGCTGCGCGTGCGCGCCGTCGACCTGGTCCGGGCCCAGACCGACCTTGCCGTCGCCGGCAGCCTGGGCACGCAGCGCGCATCGGCCATGCAGGCCGCGGAACGGGCCTCGCGCGCGGCGCGGCGGCTCAACGCCGTCGACCTCGTCACCGGAGGGGCCCTGAGTCTCACCGGTGCGCTCACCCTCGTCGGCGTGCTCCTGCTGGCGGCGGCGGGCTACCGCGCCGGCGCCATCACCGCGCCGACCGTCGCTGCCCTGATGCTCATCGCATTCGCCATGCTGGAGGTGCTGCAGCCGTTGCGGCGCGGCGCCCTCTCCTTCGGCCGCGCCCGCCTCGCCGCCCGCCGCGTGGGCCCGTTGCTCGGTGGATGGAGCTCGGAGCGGCCGGCTCCCACGCCGCAGACGGCGGGCGCAGCGGACACGACGGGCCCGCCCGCGTTGAGCTTCCGCGATGTCACCTTCCGCTACGGCGAGAGCCCCGCCCCGGTGCTCGCCGGCTTCGACCTCGACATCGCGCCGGGTGAGCACGTCGTGCTGGCCGGACCCAGCGGCAGCGGCAAGTCGACCCTCCTGGCGCTGGCCGCCGGCCTGATGCGCCCGACCAGCGGCGCGGTGCTGCTCGGCGGCCGGCCGGTCCCCGAGATCGCCGCGCCGCAGCGCGCCCGCCGCGTCGGGCTCCTGACCCAGCGCACCGAGCTGTTCGGCGACACCATTGCGGCAAACCTGCGCCTCGCCGCCCCCGAGGCCAGCGACGCCGACCTGTGGCAGGCCCTGAAGACGGCCCGCCTCGCCGAGCGCGTGCGCGCGCTGCCCGAGCGCCTCGCGGCGCGGCTGGGCGAAGGCGGCGCCGGCCTCTCGGGCGGCGAGGCGCGCCGCCTCGCGCTGGCCCGGCTCGCGCTGCTCGGCCCTGCCGTCTGGCTGCTCGATGAGCCCACCGCCGGCCTCGATGCTGAGCTTGCCGAGCAGGTCATGGCGAATGTGCGCAGGGCCGCCGCCGGGGCGATCTTGGTTGTGGCGACACACCGTATCCCGGAATGCCTGCGCACCTGCCGCATCGTCGCGCTGGGTTGCGGCAACACCGACCTCCCCGCCCGCAACGGTTAACAAAGGATGCAACAGTTCAGAGTGTATAGAGAAGCGTGCGTTACGTATTGGGCCCAGTGCTGGAATTGAGCCCGCGCACAGTCGTTGCACCCGCACGTTGGAGCCTCGGCGATGGAGCTCGATGTCGTCTCGCTGTCGCGGCTGCAGTTCGCGCTCACCGCGATGTACCATTTCCTGTTCGTGCCGCTGACCATCGGCCTCTCCGTAATCCTCGCCATCATGGAGACCGTCTACGTCATGACGGGACGGCCGATCTGGCGCTCCATGACGCAGTTCTGGGGCCTGCTGTTCGGCATCAACTTCGTGCTCGGCGTCGCTACCGGCATCACCATGGAGTTCCAGTTCGGCATGAACTGGAGCTACTACAGCCACTACGTCGGCGACATCTTCGGCGCCCCGCTCGCCATCGGAGGGCCTGATGGCCTTCTTCCTGGAGGCGACCTTCGTCGGCCTGTTCTTCTTCGGCTGGGACAAGCTCACGCGGCGCCAGCACCTGGCCGTCACCTGGGCGGTGGCGGCGGGCTCCAACCTCTCGGCGCTGTGGATCCTGATCGCCAACGGCTGGATGCAGAACCCGGTCGGCGCCGCCTTCAACCCGCAGACCATGCGCATGGAGATTGTGAGCTTCTTCGACGTGCTGTTCAACCCGGTGGCGCAGGCCAAGTTCGTGCACACCGTGTCGGCGAGCTACGTGACGGCGGCGATCTTCGTGCTGGGCGTCAGCGCCTGGTACCTCTTGCAGGGCCGCCACAGGGCCGTCGCGCTGCGCTCGATGGCGGTCGCCGCTGCCTTCGGCTTCGCCTCGGCCCTGTCCGTGGTCGTGCTCGGCGACGAGAGCGGCTACATGCTGACCGAGCATCAGAAGATGAAGATCGCGGCCATCGAGGGCATGTGGCACACCGAGCCCGCGCCCGCCGGCTTCACCGTCATCGGCTTCCCCGACCAGGAGGCGCGCGAGACCCGCTATGCCATCAAGATCCCCTGGGTGCTGGGCCTGATCGCCACCCGCTCCCTCACCCAGGAGGTGCCGGGCATCACCGAGCTGGTCGCCAAGGCGCGCGGCCACATCGAGCAGGGCATCAAGGCCTACGATGCGCTGCAGACCATCCGCGCCGCCAAGGCCAGGGACGTGCCGCCGGCCGTGAAGGCGGCCTTCGAGGACAACGGCCGCTGGCTCGGCTACGCCTTTCTCCTCAAGCGCTATGTCGACGATCCCCGCACCGCCACGCCCGCGCAGATGGACAAGGCCGCGTGGGACACGGTGCCGACCGTGTTGCCGCTGTTCTGGTCGTTCCGCATCATGGTCGCGCTCGGGTTCTATTTCATCGTGCTCACCGCCACCTTCTTCGCGCTCGCCGCGCTGCGCAGGCTCGACCGCTACCGCTGGCTGCTCTGGGTCGCCGTCCTCTCGATCCCCCTGCCGTGGATCGCCGCCGAGCTCGGCTGGTTCGTGGCCGAGCACGGGCGCCAGCCCTGGGCCATCGACGGCGTGCTGCCGACGGCGGTCGCGGTCTCCAACCTCGGCATCGGCCAGGTGGCCCTCACGATCCTGGGCTTCGTGGCGCTCTATTCCGTCCTCGCCGTGGTGGAGATGGCGCTGATGCTCAAGTACATCCGGCTCGGACCCGACCATGTCGCCGGGCCGCATGCCGATGCCGTCCCGGCCCCTGCGGAGTGACCCCCATGATCCTCCACGAGCTCATCGACTACGGCACCTTGAAGCTCATCTGGTGGCTCCTGCTCGGCGTGCTGCTGATCGGCTTTGCGGTCACCGACGGCTTCGACATGGGCGTCGGCGCGCTGCTGCCGTTCGTCGCCAGGACCGACGTGGAGCGCCGCGTCGCCATCAACACCATCGGCCCGGTCTGGGAAGGCAACCAGGTGTGGCTGATCCTCGGCGGCGGCGCCATCTTCGCGGCCTGGCCTCCCCTCTACGCGGTGAGCTTCTCGGGCTTCTATTTCGCCATGTTCCTGGTGCTGGCGGCGCTGATCCTGCGCCCGGTCGCCTTCAAGTACCGCTCCAAGCGCGACGATCCACGCTGGCGCAGCACCTGGGACTGGGCGCTGTTCATCGGCGGCTTCGTGCCGGCGCTGATTTTCGGGGTCGCCGTCGGCAACGTGCTGCAGGGCGTGCCGTTCCGCTTCAACCAGGATCTGCGGGCCTTCTACGAGGGCTCGTTCCTCGGCCTGCTCAACCCGTTCGCCTTGCTGTGCGGGCTGCTCAGCGTCGCCATGCTGGTGATGCACGGCGGCGCCTGGTTGGGGCTCAAGGCAGCCGGCCCGGTGGCCGAGCGCGCGCGCCGGTACGGCTCCTGGGCGGCACTCGCCGTGATCGCCCTCTTCGCGCTTGGCGGCCTCCTCGTGTGGCTGTGGCTGCCGGGCTATCGCATCACCAGCCCCAGCCCGATCGACCCGGCGATGCCCTCCAACCCGCTGATCAAGACGGTGACGCGGGAGGGCGCCACCTGGCTCGCCAACCTCGCCGCCCATCCCTGGATGCTGACCGCTCCGGCGCTGGGCTTCCTCGGCGCCGCCGGCGCCTTCCTGGGGCTGCAGACGAGGCGCGAGGTGCTCACCTTCCTGGCGAGCGAGCTGAGCGTGCTCGGCATCATCGCCACCGTCGGGCTCGCCATGTTTCCCTTCATCCTGCCGAGCTCGATCGATCCGCGCTCGAGCCTCACCGTGTGGGATGCGGCGTCCAGCCATCAGACGCTCTTCAACATGCTCATCGCCACCATTGTGCTCCTGCCCATCGTTCTCGCCTACACCGCCTGGGTCTACCGGGTGCTGTGGGGCAAAGTCGACGAGGCGACGATCGAGCGCGAGAAGGGCAGCGTCTACTGAGACTGGTGCCCGGCCAACGGAGCGACGCACATGTGGTACTTCGCCTGGATGCTCGGCCTGCCGCTCGCGTGCGCGTTCGGCGTGCTCAACGCCATGTGGCTGGAGATGAAGGAGGACGAGGACGAGCGCCAGCGGGGGGGCGACGCTTGACCGAGGTCAAAGTCCGCTCGCTGCCATGCGGCAACATGCACGACGGAGCGGCAGCCCCGAAGGTGCTCGACCTTTCTCCTCGGTCAGGTGTGGGCGGAAAGGGTTGCTGCTCCGCCGTGCCGCGGGATGGGGTCAGCCCCCACGTGCAGGTCGGTGCGGCACACGCCGCAGGCCGCCACCTCGACCAGCACCTGGCCGGCGGACGGCGTGGGCGTCGGCAGATCCAGCTGCCGCAGGGGCGTGCCGGCCTTTCCAGGACCACGGCCTTCATGGCTGTCAGCCTTTCCATTCGGCAGTGAGCCAGGATAGCATGAGTGGTGTCATTCCGGCGCTTGCCTGCACCGGCATGACAAAGCACGGCGCAACGCGTCGAATACGGACCAACAGCTTTACCAGCGCAGCACAATCGGGGCGGGAATCATGCCGATCGGCTCGAGGTACCTCTTTGTGGCGAGCATGGATGTCGATGCCGGCAAGGAGCCGCTCTTCAACGAGGTCTACGACACCGAGCACATCCCCAATCTGCTGAAGGTGCCGGGCGTGCGCAGCGTGACGCGCCTGGTCGGCGAGCCTTTCGCCTTCAGCATCGGCGGCGCCGAGAAGCAGGTCGCCCACGACGGCCCGCGCCACAGCGCCATCTACGAGATCGACGGCCCCCACGTGCTGGTCAGCCCCGAGTGGGCCAAGGCGGTCGAGGCGGGCCGCTGGCCCGGCGAGGTGCGGCCCTTCACCCGCAACCGCCGGCACGCGCTCTACAAGGTGCGGTAGCGCGCCGTGCGCTCGTCAATGGCGTCTGAAGCTGACGGGACCGGAATGAGCGAATATCTCAAACAATCTTCGCCGAACGCCCTCGCTCATCGGTTGATCTAACAAAGGCGGATGCCAAATGCTGTTCGTTTGTTTGTCAGGACAAAGCAAGCGCCTCCGGACAAGGTCCATCTCGCTGGTATGACGTCGCGGTACTCACACTGACCATAGGTCTAACTATGTCGTCTGATGACACCTGCTCTCTCGATCTTGTTGAGATCGGACGACGCATTCGAGCAAGGCAAATCTCCTCCGTCGAAGTGACGCGGGCGGTCCTCGATCGTATCTCGGGGCTGGACGGCCGTTTGAAGAGCTACGCGACACCCACTCCCGACTTGGCGCTGACGCAGGCCGGACAAGCTGACGCCGAGACCGCTCGCGGCGAAATTCGAGGTCCTTTGCATGGCGTGCCCATAGCGGTGAAGGATGTCTTTCATACCAAGGGAATCCCGACTGCAGCTGGAATGGCGATCCACAAGGACTATCGCCCCGAGCAAGACGCCACCGTGGTCGCGCGATTGCGTGAAGCCGGAGCAGTGCTCCTGGGCAAGCTGCAGATGACCGAGGGAGCCTTTGGTCAGCATCACCCGTCGATTGATCCGCCGGTCAATCCATGGAGCGCGGCGCACTGGACAGGGGCCTCGTCGAGCGGGTCGGGTATCGCAACCGCAGCAGGGCTCTGTTACGGGTCGCTTGGCACTGATACGCTCGGCTCCATCCGCTTTCCCTCCACCATGAACGGCGTCACCGGCCTGAAGCCCAGCTGGGGACGGGTCAGCCGGGCTGGCGTATTCGCGCTGGCTCCGTCGATGGACCACGTCGGGCCGATTACGCGCAGCGCGGTCGACGCCGCGGCTATGCTCGGCGCTATTGCTGGCGCCGATCCTCGAGATCCCACCGCTGTGCAGGAATCGGTGCCCGACTATCTTGCCGGGATTGGCGGCGGGGTGCGCGGGTTACGGATCGGCATCGACCGTGGTTCGATCGCTGCCGGGGCCGACGCCGACATGATAGCCGCGACTGAGGAGGCGGCGGCGGTGCTGGCGCACCTCGGCGGCTCGCTGTGCGAGATCAGCTTCCCTGCGCCGGATGCGGTTGTGCGTGATGCGATCTCTCTTTGCGGTGCAGAGGCAGCTGTTGTCCATGAGGCAACCTACCCGTCGCACGCCGCCGAATACGGCCCGGTACTAACCGGTTTGCTGGAAATCGGCCGCGCTCTCGGTTGCCACGCAATGACCAAGATCTTGCTTCGACGCGAGGTCTTTCGCGGTCGGCTCAATGCACTCTTCCGCGATATAGACCTCCTGATCATGCCGGCGATGAACATCGCCGCACCGACCTTGGTAGACATGGCACCCGCTCGGCGCACTCCGGCGACGACAGAAGCGCGGTTCCGTTTCGCTGCGCCGTTCGATATGAGCGGGCATCCAACGCTGACGCTGCCCGGCGGCAAGACCGTCGATGGTCTTCCGGTTGGGTTCCAAATTGTTGGTCGTCACATGGAAGAAGCGTTGGTTTTGCGGGCTGGCCACGCGTTTCAACAAACAACGGTCTGGCATGAGCGTCGGCCGCCGATTGGTTGGAGTTTGCACAAGGAAGCCCGAAGACCGCATTGACCTGACGCCCCCTCCACCGGAGGACCGCACCATGCACATCATCGACGCCCAGATCCATCTCTGGAGGAAGGGAACCGTGGTGCCGCCGCACCGCACCACGCCGTACCTGGTGGACGAGGCGCTGCGCGACATGGATGCCGCGGGCGTCGACGGCGCGATCCTGCATCCGCCGAGCTGGGACCCCGATTCCAATGCGCAGGCGGTGGAGGCCGTTCGCCTGCACCCGGGCCGGTTCGCGATCCTCGGCCGCATTCCGCTCGATCAGCCGGAGCGGCGCGGCGAGATCGAGACCTGGCGCCAGCAGCCGGGCATGCTCGGCCTGCGCTACACCTTCCTGCAGCCGCACCAGAAGTCCTGGCCCACCGACGGCACCATGGACTGGCTGTGGCCGGCGGCCGAGCGCCTGGGCCTGCCGGTGGCCCTGCTCGCGGGCGAGTTCCTGCCGCTGGTCGGCGAGATTGCCGAGCGCCACCCTGGGCTCAAGCTCATCATCGACCACTTCGGCGTCAAGCGCGGCAACAAGGACGATGCGGCATTCGCCACCATGCCGCAGGTGGTGGCGCTGGCGAGGCATCCCAACGTCGCGGTCAAGGTCACCGGCGGGCCGCAGTACGTGACCGACCCCTATCCCTTCAAGAGCCTGCAGAAGCACTATCGCGCCGTCTACGATGCGTTCGGGCCGACGCGCATGCTCTGGGGCACCGACATCACCCGCATGCCCTGCACCTGGAAGGAATGCATCACGCACTTCACCGAGCACCAGCCCTGGCTCGGCGCGGCCGACAAGGCGCTCATCATGGGCCCGGCGATTGCCGACTGGCTCGGCTGGCAGCGCGGGTAGCCTGTCATCCCGGAATTGCGCGATAGCGCAATATCCGGGACCCAGGGCCACGAGTTCCGCGCTTTCCCCCTCGACCCTGGGTACCGGCTCTCGCGCTGACGCGCGAGGCCGGCATGACAGCACGCCCCTTAGCGCCAGAACTGCCGGGTGGCGAGGCGCGCGCCTTCCGCCATGGCGGCGAGCTTGGCCCACACCACGTCGGGGTCGACGGCGGCCTGGCCGACCCAGGTGCCGAAGCCGCAGTCGCTGCCCGCAATCACGTTCTCGCGCCCGACCAGGTTGGCGTAGCGGCCGATGCGCTGGGCGATCAGCTCCGGATGCTCGATGAAGTTGGACTTCAACTCGATGACGCCGGGGATCAGCACCTTGCCCTCGGGCAGCTTGACGCGCTCGAACTGCGTCCATTCGTGCGCGTGGCGCGGGTTGGCGGCCTCCAGCGAGACGGCATGCGGCTTGGCCAGGAAGATGATGTCGACAATGTCGGCGAGCGCCACGTCGCAGTGGTGCGGGCCCTCGTAGTTGCCCCAGCACAGGTGCATGCGCAGCTGCTCGGCGGGGATGTTGCGCACGGCGTGGTTGAGCGCCTCCACGTGCTGGCGGGCGCGCTTGCGGAACTCCTCCAGGCTCAGGTCCGCGTATTGGATGTGCCGGCCCATGCCGAGGTCGGGGCAGTCGATCTGCAGGACGAAGCCAGCCTTGGCCACCGTCTCGTACTCCTGGCGCATGGCGTCGGCGATGGCATGGAGGTAGGTCTCGTGGTCCTTGTAGTGCTCGTTGCGGAAGAACAGCGAGACCACGCCGGGCGAGGCCGCGCTCATGAAGCCCTCGGTTGCCTTGGTGCCGGCGATCGCGGCCTTCAGGTTCTCCACATCGCTCAGGGCATCGGCCGCGCCGCTGTCGCGCACGCCGATCGGGCCGTTGCAGGCGGGCGTCTTGCGGCGCGAGCGGCCGGGGTCGCCGAACACGCGCTGCGCCAGCTTCGGGAACGCGGCGAGGTCCTGGTAGACGAAGGTGTTGCCGCTCCCGCCGAAGCCGTCGAGCCGGTCCTTGACGTAGGTGGCGTAGCTGGGCTTCGACATCTCGCCGTCGTTGACGAGGTCGATGCCGGCCCCGACCTGCTTCTCCACCACCTCGGCCACCGCCGCGCGTATCCTGGCCGCGAGCGCGCCGCGCTCGACGGGGATGCCCTCCTCCTTGGCGTACATCATGCGCACCAGGTCGTCGGGCCGCGGCAGGCTGCCGGTGTGGGTGGTGAGAAACCGCTCGGTGCTGCGTTTCATGGGCGACCTCCCTCGGTGCGATCGTTGCGCAGGCGCGAATGCGTGCCAAAGGCTAGCAGATCCGATCCCTCGCAGAACATCAACGTAGGGGTTCCCCCACCCCTAACCCCTCCCCGCATTCCAGTGGCGCGCCTTCGGCGCGACGGGGAGGGGAACCCGTCGCGGCTGTGGCAGGCGAGTCGTCCCCGTGGCCAAACGGCGCGGGCCTGGGGTAAGCTGAGCCAGACCTGCTCAGAACAAAGACAGGCATGGGAGGAGACCAATGACACACGCTCGTGTGGACCGCCGGGCTCTGCTCAAGGGCGCAACCGCGCTCGGAGCGCTGGCCGCCGCCTCGCCGGGACTCTTCGCCCAGCAGGCGCCCCCGCGAACCGCGGGGAGCCCCGCGGCACCGCTGCCGCAGCGCGGCACCTTCGTCATCCGCGGCGCCACCGTGCTGACCATGGACCCCGCCCTCGGCGATTTTGCGCCAGGCGACGTGCACGTGCGCGACGGTGCCATCGTCGCCGTCGGGCGCCAGGTCGATGCGGGCAACGCGCCGATCGTCGACGGCGCCGCCTCAATCTGCATGCCGGGCTTCGTCGACACCCACTGGCACCTGTGGACCAGCCTGTTCCGGCCGTACGTGCGCGCCGATCTCGGCGCCTTCGGCTACTTCCCCGTGACCAGCCGCCTCGGCCCGCTCATGACGCCCGAGGACAGCTACCGCAGCGCCAGGCTCGGCATCGCCGAGGCGCTCAGCGCCGGCGTCACCACCGTGCACAACTGGGCGCACAACGTCAGGAGCCCCGAGCACGCCGACGCCGAGCTCGCCGCCATGCGCGATTGCGGCATCCGCGGGCGCTTCGCCTACGGCCCGGTGCAGGGCATGCCCGACGACCAGCCCATGGACATGGCCGGCATCGCCCGCACCCAGAAGGCCTGGATGCCGGGCGACGGTCTCCTCACCATGGGCATCTGCTCGCGCAACGTCGGCACGTTGAACGTCGGGGGCGCCGGGGCGCGCGGCGTCGTCACCATCGACATGCAGAAGCGGGATTGGGGCGGAGCGCGCGCGCTCGGGCTGCCCATCACCATGCACACCTCCGGCGCCAGCCCGATCATGGCGCTGGAGCAGGCCGGCCTGCTCGGCCCCGACGTGCAGCTCATCCATCCGCTGCTCACGACGGCGGAGGAGCGCAACGTCCTGAAGGCGCGCGGAGTGAGCTACTCCACCTCGCCCGCCGGGGAGGCGCGCCGCCCGCAGAGCGTCGGCGTGATCCAGCTCGGCGAGCTCCTGGAGGCCGGGGTCAAGGTGAGCCTGTCGACCGACCACACCACCAACTCCAACTGCGACCCGTTCGTCGCCATGCGCATCCTGTTCGCCCTGCACCAGCACCGCATCGGCACCAAGATCCCCCTCACGTTGAAGCGCCTGGTGCAGCTCGCCACGCTCGACGGCGCGGTGGACCTCGGCATCGCCGGCCGCACTGGGTCGCTCACCCCCGGCAAGCGCGCCGACATCATCCTGGTGCGCACCGCCGACATCAACATGACGCCCCTGGGCGACCCCTACGAGGCCCTGGTCTCGCGGGCGCAGCCGGGCAACATCGACACCGTGATCGTGGACGGCCGCATCCTGCGCCAGGCGGGCAGGTTCACGGGCCTCGACCACGCCAAGGTGTTGAGCGAGGCCCGCGAGGCGGCGCTGGGGCTGCGCACCCGCGCCAACTGGCCGCCGGCGTGATCGGCCGATCCACCCGTCGTCCTGGAAGCGGCCGCAGGCGAGGCTATCCGGGACCTCCCGAGGCGAGTTGAGCCTCCCGAGGTCCCGGCTCGGAGCGCCGCCCGCCTTCGGCTCACACCGCTCCGGCCGGGATGATGGGTGGAAGCCGGGATGACGGGCAGGGGGACCCGGCTTTCAGGGTTCCCACCGATGTACCGGGGCGGCAACCCCCTGTTATCGCGGTCCCCGAGACAACAGGGAACGAGGCCGGTCATGATGAGCACCTCGGAAATACCCACCCCGACCATGCTGAGCAAGGATGCACGCCGGGACGTGGCGGGCGCATTCGATGCGCTGGCGCAGTGGCGCGACGAGATATCCGCTACGAACCAGCGCTGCCTGGCGAAGGCCGTCGAGCAGATGGCGGCGGCGCAGCGGGCGATCGGCTGGCCGGAGCCTGTGATTGCCGCCGCCAGGGAGCCCCTTCTGAAGACCGCGCACCTGCAGACGCACATGATCGACCAGATCATGGACGCCTGGGAGCAGCAGCTCAAGTCTGTGCACGACCTTTCCGGCATCTCGGAAGCCGTGAAGCCGCGCGTGCCGGCGGCCTCCGGATCCCCCTTCAGCGATCCCGTGTCGGAGATGGTGCGCCTGAGCGAGATGGCGCTCGTGCCCTTCAAGGTCTGGGTGGAGGCGGCCGAGCAATGGCAACGCAACTGGGCCGCCCTCATGTCGGCGCGCACCGGGCCGCCCCGCCAGGGCCCCGACAAGTCCAACTGACCCAACCTCGCCATGAAATAAGAAAGGGGTCGGACCCGGAGGGTCCGACCCCTTTCCCGTAGAGCGTGAAGGCGTCGCTACACCGAGTAGTACATGTCGAACTCGACCGGGTGCGGCGTCATCTCGAAGCGCTGCACCTCGGCCATCTTGAGCTCCAGGTAGGCGTCGATCATGTCGTCCGTGAACACGCCGCCCTTCTTCAGGAACTCGCGGTTCTTGTCGAGGTTCTCGAGAGCCTCACGCAGGCTGCCGCACACCGTCGGGATCTTGGAAAGCTCCGCCGGCGGCAGGTCGTAGAGGTTCTTGTCCACCGCCTCGCCGGGATGGATCTTGTTCTGGATGCCATCGAGTCCGGCCATCAGCATGGCGGTGAAGCCGAGATACGGGTTGGCGGCCGGATCGGGGAAGCGCACCTCGACGCGCTTGGCCTTGGGGCTCGTCGCCACCGGGATGCGGCACGAGGCCGAGCGGTTGCGCACCGAGTAGGCGAGCAGCACCGGCGCCTCGAAGCCCGGCACCAGACGCTTGTAGGAGTTGGTGGTCGGGTTGGTGAAGGCGTTGATGGTCCTGGCGTGCTTCAGGATGCCGCCGATGTAGAAGAGGCAGGTCTCGGAAAGATCCGCATACTTGTTGCCGGCGAACACCGGCGTGGAGCCCCTCCAGATCGACTGGTGCACGTGCATGCCCGAACCGTTGTCGCCGTAGACGGGCTTGGGCATGAAGCATGCGGTCTTGCCGTAGGCCTGGGCCACGTTGTGGATCACGTACTTGTAGGTCTGCAGGTTGTCGGCCGACTGCACGATCGGCTGGAACTTGATGCCGAGCTCGTGCTGGGCGGAGGCCACCTCGTGGTGATGCTTCTCGACCACGACGCCCATCTCGGCCATCACCGAGAGCATCTCGGAGCGGATGTCCTGGGCGCTGTCGACCGGCGGCACCGGGAAGTAGCCGCCCTTGGTGCGGGGACGGTGACCGAGGTTGCCCATCTCGTAGTCGGTGCCGCTGTTGGAGGGCAGCTCCGCGCTGTCGAGCTTGAAGCCGGTGTTGTAGGGATCGACGGTGTAGCGGATATCGTCGAAGATGAAGAACTCCGCCTCCGGGCCGAACACCGCGGTGTCGCCGATGCCGGTCTGCTGCAGGTAGGCCTGGGCGCGCTTGGCGATGGAGCGCGGATCGCGCTCGTACATCTCGCCGGTGGTGGGCTCCAGTGTGTCACAGTAGATCGCCAGCGTGGTCTGGGCGAAGAACGGATCGAGGTGCGCGGTGGCGGCATCGGGCATCAGGATCATGTCGGAAGCCTCGATGCTCTTCCAGCCGGCGATCGAGGAGCCGTCGAAGGGATAGCCGTCGGCAAACATGCCCTCGTTGACCACCGACCCGTCGGCCGTGACGTGCTGCACTTTGCCCTTGGTGTCGGTGAAGCGAAGGTCGAGGAACTTCACTTCCTTGTCCTTCATCAGCTTCAGCACCTCGCCAACGTTCTTTGGTCTGTCAGCCATCCTAGTTCCCCTGTCCTCTCACTCAGCCGCGATCGTTGAAGTTGCTACGGCGGCCCCGGCATAAGCCACCCGCCTCGAGGCGCAAGCGCAATCGTCAGGCGCCCCGTTGGGTCAAATCGCGTCGGTCCCGGTCTCGCCGGTGCGGATGCGAATCGCTTCCTCGACGGCGGAGATGAATATCTTGCCGTCGCCAATGCGACCTGTTTTCGCAGCTTTCTGGATGGCGTCCAGTGCCTTGGGCAGGAGCTCGTCGGCCAGCACCACCTCGATCTTCACCTTCGGCAGGAAATCGACCACGTATTCCGCGCCGCGGTAAAGCTCGGTGTGGCCCTTCTGCCGGCCGAAGCCCTTGGCCTCGATGACGGTAATACCCTGCAGGCCAATCTCCTGCAGCGCCTCCTTCACTTCGTCGAGCTTGAAGGGCTTGATGATGGCCTCGATCTTTTTCATTCGTCCCTCCACCTCCCGACCCGGGGCTGCAAACTGATCAAGCAGGCTGCGTGCCAAGACCCTCGCCACAGGCCAAAGCCATCGAAATCCATTCCAGTCGATCCATCTCTACAGCGCAGCATTGCTCATCAGCAACTGCGGAATTTGCCTAAGTAATAGGCATTTGCACAAGTAGTTAGCGCGTCGCGGCTCCTGCGACTGGGCGCTGTTTTCCCCGTTTATCGCGGCATTGGCGCAGCGCGCCAACGGAGGCATGATATGTGCCAGTCGCGTGAAGCTCCAGTTGCCGAGTGTGGAGGCAGGGCCTTGTCTGGGGACGAGCTGCTCACCGCCGAGGAGATGGGCCGCGCCGACCGCCTGGCGATCGGCGGCGGCGTCGCGGGCCTGGCGCTGATGGAAGCGGCCGGCGGCGCTGTCGCGGAGGCGGCGGCGGGGCTTCTGCAGGGCGCGGCGCAGGTGGCGGTGGCCTGCGGGCCTGGAAATAATGGTGGCGATGGCTTCGTGGCCGCGCGCCTGCTGCGCGAGGCGGGCCACAGCGTGCGTCTCGGGCTTCTGGGCGAGCGCGCGGCGCTGGCCGGCGATGCTGCGGAGATGGCGCGGGCCTGGGAGGGCGCCATCGAGCCGCTTGCTCCCGAAACGGTCAATGGCGCTGACCTGATCATCGACGCGATGTTCGGCGCCGGCCTCGCGCGCCCGCTCGCAGGCACCGCCGCCGAGGTGGTCGCCGCCATCAATGCGGCCCGTGCGGCCGGCAAGCCGGTGGTCGCCGTCGACGTGCCGAGCGGGCTCGATGGCAGCACCGGCCGCGCCGAAGGGCCGGTGGTGCAGGCCACCCGGACCGTCACCTTCTTCCGGCTCAAGCCGGGCCACGTGCTGATGCCCGGGCGGGCGCTGTGCGGCGCGGTCAGCCTCGCCGACATCGGCATCCCCGCCGGCGTGCTCGCCGAGATCGCCCCGCGCGCCGGCTGCAACGGCCCCTCGCTTTGGGGGACGCACTATCCCTGGCCGCGTCTCGACGGCCACAAGTACACGCGCGGCCACGCGGTGGTGGTCTCCGGGCCCGCCGATGCCACGGGCGCCGCCCGACTCGGGGCGCGCGCGGCCCTGCGCATCGGCGCGGGTCTGGTGACACTGGTGGGGAGCGCCGCCGCGACGGCGGTCAACGCCACGCATGCGACCGCCGTGATGGTGCGGGCGATGACCTCCGAGGGCGCGCTGACCGAATTTCTCGCCGATGAGCGCCACAATGCCGTCCTGATCGGCCCCGGCGCCGGCGTCGGCGCGCAGACCGCGGCCACCGTCCTCACCGTGCTCAGGTCTGCGGCGGCGGCGATGCTGGATGCCGACGCGCTGACCTCGTTCGCACCGGGGGAGGCCGACGCGCCGGTGAAGGCGGCGGGCCTCGGCTTCCTGATGCGCAGCGCCGAGCCGGAGGCGGGGCGCGACGCCCTGTTTGCGGCCATCGCGGCGCGCAAGGCGCCGGTGGTGCTCACGCCGCACGAGGGCGAGTTCAAGCGCCTGCTGGGAGAGCTGCCCGGCTCCGGCTCGAAGCTCGAGCGGGCGCGCGCCGCCGCCGCGACCAGCGGCGCCGTCGTGGTGCTGAAAGGGCCGGACACCGTGATCGCCGCCCCCGACGGCCGCGCCGCCATCAACGACAACGCGCCGCCGTGGCTCGCGACGGCCGGCTCGGGCGACGTGCTGGCGGGGATGATCGCGGGCCTCCTGGCGCAGCGCATGCCGGCGTTCGAGGCGGCCTCAGCCGCCGTATGGCTGCACGGGGAGTGCGCCAACGCCTTCGGCATCGGCCTGATCGCGGAGGACCTGCCAGAGACCCTGCCAGAAGTGCTGCGCAAGCTTCAGGTGTAGCGAGCGTAGGGCGCAATAAGGCGGCAGCCGCATTGCGCCTTCGGCTTGTTGCGCCCTACGTTGCGCGACATCGTTTGGGGGAGAAGAGGCGGCAATACGCCATCGACGGGGCCGATCGTCTCCTTCGAGACGCCGAAAGCATCTGCATGCTCTGCGCGCTGGCGCGCGAGGCGATCCGCGAGCGCCTGGAGCTGCCGCTGCCGTGGACGGTGCGCGTCGAGAATTCGCTCGGCACGGGCGGCAAGGATCTGCATGCCGCCGACCTCATGGCGGTCGATGGCCGGATCTGCCACGTGTTGCTTCCCCTCATCGGTCAGATCGCCGATCCCGACCACTCGCCGCCGTATGGCCGATCTGGGAACTCGCGCTGCATGAGCGCCTCCAGCCGCTCATGGCTGCTTTACACGAAGCAGCTACCGATTTGCATGTGGCCGGCGGTCTGGACAAGCTCACCATGCGGCAATTCGATCTGCTGTGTCTGACCCTCGTCGAGGACCTCAGCGTGCCTGCCCGAGAAACGGATACCTCACCTGGAAATCGACGAACGCGCGGAGGATCCTGGACGCAATCGCCATAGCCCTACTCGTGTGGATCAAGCTGTTGGAAGAGAGCAATCCAAAGCGTGGCAAGAGCCGCGACCGCTTTGCGCTCTATCGGGACGGCATGTCCGTAGAGGCGGCCCTTGCAGCGGGGGTGCGGTCAGGGGACTTGCGGTGGGACCACGCGCACGGATTCATTGATATTGTATGATACCTCCAAGGCGCCCTACACCGCCCGCAACAGCACGTGGCGCTTCCTGCCGAGCGAGAGCTTGATCACGCCGTCGGCGAGGTCGCCCTTCGTCAGCCTTGCCGCCTCGTCCTTGACTGCCGCGTCGTTGACGCGCAGGCCGCCGCCGGCGATCTGGCGCCGTGCCTCGCCGTTGGACTTGACGAGGCCCGCCTTCACGAACGCCGCCAGCACGCCGAGGCCGCTCTCCAGCTCGCCGGCAGCGATCTCCACGCTGGGCAGACCCTGGGCCAGGGCCCCCTGCTCGAAGGTCTCCTGGGCCGTCCTGGCGGCCTGGACGGCCTTGTCGCGGCCGTGCAGCAGCGCCGTGACCTCGGTGGCCAGCACCTTCTTGGCGTCGTTGATCTCGGCGCCCTGCAACGCGGCGAGCTTGCCGATCTCGTCGAGCGGCAACATGGTAAACAGCTTGAGGAAGCGGGGCACGTCCGCATCCTCCACGTTGCGCCAGTATTGCCAGAAGTCGTAGGCGCCGAGCATGTCCTCGTTCAGCCACACCGCGCCGGCGACGCTCTTGCCCATCTTGGCGCCCGACGCGGTGGCCAGCAGCGGCGTGGTGAGGGCGTAGAGCTGGTGCGTCCCCATGCGCCGCCCGAGGTCGATGCCGGTGACGATGTTGCCCCACTGGTCGGAGGCGCCCATCTGCAGGTTGCAGCCGTGCCGCCGGGCGAGCACCACGAAATCGTAGGCCTGCAGCACCTGGTAGTTGAACTCGATGAAGCTCATCTCCTGGTCGCGCTCGAGCCGGCTCTTGACCGAATCCAGCGCCAGCATGCGGTTGACCGAGAAATGCCGGCCGACGTCGCGCAGCATCTCGATGTAGTTGAGCCTGGTCAGCCACTCCGCATTGTCGAGCATGAGGGCGTCGGTGCGGCCTTCTCCGAACGTCATCAGCTTGGCGCAGGCGCGCTGCATGCTGGCCTTGTTGGCCTCGATCTGCTCCAGGGCCAAGATCTTGCGCGTCTCGTCCTTGCCGGAGGGATCGCCGACGCGGGTGGTGCCGCCGCCCATCAGCACGACCGGCTTGTTGCCGGTGCGCTGCAGCCAGGCGAGCATCGTCAGAACGATCAGGTTGCCGACGTGGAACGACGGCGCCGTGCAGTCGAACCCGATGTAGCCGATGGCCGCGCCCTTGGCGGCGAGCGCGTCGAGCCCCTCGAGGTCGGACGCCTGGTGGATGAAGCCGCGCTCGTCGAGCACGTTGAGGAAATCGGACTTGAATTTCGCCATGATCGGTGGCCGGCGGTTTGTGTGGAGCCGCGTCCGCGGCTAGGGTCCTCGAAGATGGCGGAACATGCACGAGGAAGCGCCTCGTGAGCAAGTCCAAGGGCAGGCGATGAGCAAGATGCTGCGTGCCATCGGCCTGATGAGCGGCACCTCGATGGATGGCATCGACGTGGCGCTGATCGGCACCGACGGCGAGGACACGGTCGAGCGCGGGCCATCCGCCACTTTTGCCTATGGGCCGGACTTCCGGCGCCGTCTCGCTGCGGCCCTCGAGGATGCGCGCGGGCTGAGCGATCGCCACGCCCGGCCAGGCTGCCTCGGGGCGGTCGAGCGCGAGCTGACCGAGCGCCACGTTGCTGCGGTGCGGGCATTTCTCGCCGAACATGGGATTGACGCTGGCAGCGTGGCCGTGATCGGCTTCCACGGCCAGACCGTGCTGCATGCACCCGAGCGGCGCCTCACCGTCCAGCTCGGCGATGGGGCGACGCTGGCAAGGCTGTTGGGCGTCGACGTGGTCTACGATCTGCGCGCCGCCGACGTGGACGCCGGCGGCCAGGGGGCGCCGCTGGTCCCCGTCTACCACCGCGCGATGGCGGCGAGGCTGCCCGACCGGCCGGTCGCGGTCGTCAACGTCGGCGGCGTCGCCAACCTCACCTGGATCGGCCGCAACGGCTCGCTCATCGCGTTCGATACGGGGCCAGGCAACGCGCTGATCGACGACTGGATGCTGCAGCACACGGGCACGGCGGTGGACGCCGCGGGCCAGACCGCGGCGAGCGGCAAGGTGGACGACGCTGCGCTGAATGCGCTGCTCATGAACCGCTACCTCGGCCGCGTGCCGCCGAAGTCCCTCGACCGCAACGCCTTTCGCCCCGATGCCGTGCGGGGCCTCTCGGTCGCCGACGGCGCGGCCACGCTGACGGCCTTCACGGCAGCAGCGATTGCGCGGGCGCGCGAGCACTTCCCGGAGGAGCCGGAGCTGTGGGTGATCTGCGGCGGCGGACGGCGCAACAAGACCCTCATGACGATGATCGCGGCGCAGGTGGCGAGCGCCGTGGTGCCGGCCGAGGCGGCCGGCTTCGACGGCGATGCGGCGGAGGCCGAGGCCTGGGCCTACCTTGCCGTGCGCGCGCTCAGGGGGCTGCCGATCACCTTTCCCGGCACCACCGGCGTTCCCGCGCCCATGAGGGGAGGCGTGCTGGCCAAAGCGTAGGGTGCAATCGTGCATCAGCGCGATTGCACCGAGCCACCTCACGGCAACCGGCGTCGGCCGGGAAGAGGTCGCATCGGTGCAATGCGGCTATCGCCTTATTGCACCCTACGGCTGCGCGCCGAGCCGCTCCAGGGCCTTGCGCGCCTCCTCGGCGTTGGCATCGTTGGGGTTCAGCGCGATCACCCTGCGGAAATCGGCGACGGCCTCCTCGCGCCGGCCCAGGGCCTCGAGGATATTGCCGCGGGTGTCCAGCGCGAAGGTATTGTCGGGACGCAGCTGCAGCGAGCGCTCGGCATCGGGCAGGCCTTGCGCCGCCTTGCCGGTCTTGAAGTAGGCCCACGCGCGGTTGTTGTAGACGACGGCCATCGAGGCGCCGGCGCTCGGCGGGCTGAGGTCGATTGCGATGGTGAGATCGCGGATGGCACGCTCGTACTCGCTCCTGGCGATGTAGGCGGTGCCGCGGTTGACATACGCCCACACCGCCCCAGGATCGCGATCGATGACGGCGGAGCACCCCCGTATCTTCGTCTCAGGGTCCGTGCCCTTCACGCACTCCAGCGCCGGATCTGCCTGCGCCAGCGCAACGGTCGCGCCCGCCGCCAGCACCAGTCCGACGAGCAGGACCTTGCGGACCGCACCGGTCCTGCGCGCGTGAACGGCCATGTCCGACCTCCGGCTGCTGCTGCGCCCGCCTCAGTAGCCGCGCTCCCAGTCGAGGACGTTCTGCAGGGGCTTGCCGGCGACATAGGCGGCAAGGTTGTCGCAGAACAATTCGACGCCGCGATGGCGGTCCTCGTCGGTCGCGTTCGCGATGTGGGGGGTGATGAGCACGCGCGGGTCCGACCACAGACGCTGATCCGGCGCGTGCTCGAACTCGCCCACGTAGACATCGAGGGCGGCACCGCGCAGATGGTCGCGCTGCAGCGCCGCGATCAGGGCCTCCTCGTCGATGATCTCGCCGCGCGCCACGTTGACGATCACGCTGCCCGGCCGCATGGCGGCAAAGCGCGCCTCGTTGAAGAGGCGCGTCGTCGCGGGCGTCCAATGGCAGCAGACGGCGACGAAGTGGCTCTCCGCCAGCATGCGGTCGAGCTCGCCGGGGCCGGCCAGCTCACTGAACCCCTGAGGCAGCGGCTCGCCCGGGCGCGGGTTGCGCCGGGTGCCGATGACGCGCATGCCGAGGGCGGCGCAGAGCCGGCCGACCTCGAGGCCGATGCCGCCGGCGCCCACCACGCACACCGTCTTGCCCTCGACCTGCAGCGCCCGGTAGGCGCGGAAGTCGAACGCCTTGGCGTCGCGGTCGACTTCGGCGCGGTGCAGACCCTTGGCGAAGTAGAGGATGGTGCCGACGGTGTACTCCGCCATCGCCAGGACGTTGCCGAGGCCGCGCGAGGTGGTGACGATCACCTCGCTGCCCCACAGGTCGCCGAGCAACAGGTTGCTGGCGCCCGCCGGCCGCTGGTGGAACCACTTGAGGCTCGGCGAGCGGGCGCGCAGGTCGAGCGGGAACGGCCAGCTGCCGAAGATCACCTCGGCCTCGGCGAGCAGCCGGTCGCGCTCCTCGCGCGTCCCCGAGCCGTTGGCATTGCGGCCGAGATAGCGCTCCGAGGCGAAGGCGGGCCACGTCTCCCGGATCTCGCCGTCGTACCAGCCTCCGGCGTCGGTCAGCTTGATCGCCGGATCGACGGCCTCGATCCGCGCGCGGTCCGCGCTGCTGATGCGTATGATGGTGAGGACGTTGATGGTTCGCATGCGCTCCTGCCCCGAGGCGACGGTCAGTTTCCTGCGCCGCGCAAGATGCACGGATTCCGCCTCTATCTCCAGGCGGAGGGCAGGAAGGCAGTCATGCTTTTCTGGCGATGAACAGGCCGGAGCGGGTTTGCACAACGAATGCGCCGGCCGACTGAATTTCGTGCTGCACGCGCCCACGCAGCTCCTCGAGCCGGTCGCCGACGATCCTCGCTTTCGCGGCGTCGAAGGAGAGCACGTACCGCACCACCGCCTCGGGCTCGGTGATGCGGAGGCTGCTGCGCTTTTCGTGCACGGCAATGCCGTCGAAGAACGGGCCGAGCTGGCCCATGCCGTTCTCCAGCGAGAAGGCGAGCCGGCTCCTCACCGGGGATGCCTCGCCGAGGTATTCGTTGACGAGGGCGTCGATCTCTCCGACATGCGCTTCGCCGTTGGTGGCGGCAAACAGCGCGCCGCCCGGCTTCAGGACGCGGCGGATCTCGGCAACGGCGCGCGGACGGTCCGGGACATGGTAGAGCATCCAGCTGGCGATCACGGCGTCGAAGCCGGCGTCGGGCAGAGCGAGCGCCTGCACGTCCATCCGGCGTACCCGGAACCGCGCGTCGCTCCCGAGCGCGGCGGCGGCCTCGCCGGCCATTCCCGGCATCAGGTCCGTGAGCAGAACGCGCCACGACCGCGGCACGCGCGCGAGATTGCTCCTCCACATCCAGCCCGGGCCGCAGCCGACCTCCAGAACGTCGGCATCGGCCGGGATGGTCGCGAGCATCAGATCGAGGACCTCGCGCGGGCCGAGCCCGGGTCCCGTCGCGAACCGGTAGATGGCGGCGCGTGCCTCGAGGTTGGAAGAGTCCTTGTACTGGGTCTCCAGCCCGGACATGGCCCTGGCTCCGCCCCTGTCATCTTGCGTAGTCTCCAGACTCCATCGGTAGATCACAGTGGGGTGGCCGAGACGCGGATGTGGCGCCATGCTGCCGCGTACAAACCCCTCGCGCTCGTAGAACCTGCAGGCACGCGTATTGGCGACCGCCGTCCTCAACCAGAAGCCGGTCGGCATGCGCCCCTTGGCAAAATCGAGCAGACACCTGCCGATCCCCCTTCCCTGGCAGGACGGCGCAACAAACAGTTGATCAAGGCAATGATCGTCTTCCCTCAGTGCCACAAAGCCGAGGAGGTCAGCCTTCGAGTGGGCCAGGAACACGCGCCATCCCGCGCACAACTCACGCGGAATGCGCACGCGCAACTCCTCGAGCGTCGCCGGGCTGGCGACGGACAATCCTGTCGACTGCCAGCCTTCCAGCCAAAGCTGAGCGAGGGCACCGAGGTCTTCCTCCCCGTACGGCCGAATGTCCATCGCATGCCAAACCCAGCTACGGCACCGGCATCTTTCTGAACTGAACGGGCGTCGTTCAAGTCCGAGCCAGGCTCTCCACAATCGGCGTCGGCTGGGAAGCGGTTGCATCGGTGCAATGCCGCTTCGCAGCATTGCACCCTACGACTTACCGCTTCTCGATCTTGTTCTTGGCGATCACGTCGGCCCACTTGGCGATGTCGCTCTTGAAGAAGGTCGTCATGCCCTCGGGCGAGGTGGGGTCGGCCAGGATGCCCAGCGACAGCAGGCGCTGCTTCAAGGCGGGGTCGGCGAGCACCTCGGCGGTCGCCTTGTTGAGCTTCGCGACGATGTCGGGGGGCGTGCCGGTCTTCACGAACAGGCCGTTCCATGCGGTCGTCTCGTAATCGCCGGCGCCGGCCTCCCTGGCGGTCGGAACGTCGGGCAGCAGCGGGAAGCGCTTGCCGGCCGAGGTGGCGAGGGCCCGCACCTTGCCGTCGTCGAGGTTGCCCCGGATGGCCGCGTAGGCGTCGATCGCCGCGTCGATGTCGCCGCGCAGCAGCGCCACCAGCAGGTCGCCCGAGTTGCGGAAGGGAACCCACTGGAACTCGATGCCGGCGGTCGACTTCAGGAGCATCGCCGAGAGATGCTGGGTGCTGCCGGGATTGACGGTGCCGACGTTGAGCTTCTTGGGATCGGCGCGCGCCGCCTCGAGGAGGTCGGCCAGCGTGCGGTAGGGCGAGTTGGCGCCGACGGCGATGAAGAACTCGAAGGCGCCGAGCTTGGAGACCGGCGCGAAATCGGCAAGCGGGTCGAAGGTGAGGTTCTTGAACAGGCTGACGCTGATCGAGGTGCCGTTGGTCAAGAGCGCCAGCGTGTGTCCGTCGGCCGGAGCGGAAAGCACCGCGCGCGCCGCTGAGATGCCGCCGCCGCCGGGGTTGTTCTCCACGACCACCCGCTGCCCGAGCTTCTCGCCGAGCCTCTCGGCCACCAGCCGGGCGGTGGTGTCGCCGACGCCACCGGGGCCGAACGCCACCACGAACCGGATCGGCTGGGTCGGGTAGGCCTGCTGTCCCTGGGCGGTCGCCGCCACAGGGATCGCCGTCGCCAGGGCCACGCCGGCCAGCGCCAGCACCAGCCTCCTCGTGGGGACTGCCATCGAGCCGAACATTTTTCCTCCCCTTCGTTGTCGCTTGACCTGAGTGTTGGTAGAGCGCGACGCCTCAGCGCCTCTCGGTCTTGGCCTTGGCGATGCCATCGGCGGTCCTGGCGATGTCGCCCTCGAAGTGGGCGACGAGCGCCTCGGGCGTGGTGGGGTCGCCGTTGATGCCCATGTCGAGCAGGCGCTCCCTGAGGTCCGGATCGACCAGCGTCTCGGCCGCGGCCTTGTTGAGCTGCGCAACGATGCTCTTGAAAGGCACCCACTGGAACTCGATGCCGGCGGTCGATTTCAACAGCATCGCCGAGAGATGCTGGGTGCTGCCCGGATTGATGGTGCCGATGTTGAGCTTGCCGGGATTGTCGCGCGCCTCCTTGACGAGGTCTGCGAGCTTGGCGAAGCGCGAGCCGCTCTTCACGGCGATGAAGAACTCGAAGAAGCCGGGCTTCGACACCGGGGCATAGTCGGCGATGGGATCGAACGGCAGGCTCTTGAACAGGCTGACGCTGATCGAGGCGCCGTTGGCCAGGAGCGCCAGGGTATACCCGTCGGCCGGGCCCGACAGCGCCGCAGCGATGCCGCCGCCGCCGGGGACGTTCTCGACCACGACGCGCTGTCCGAGCCGTTTGGAGAGCCCCTCGGCCACGAGACGCGAGGTGGTATCGCCGACACCGCCGGGGCCGAACGCGACCACGCAGCGGAGAGGCCGGGCAGGATAGGCCTGCTGCGCCTGTGCGGTCCCCGCCAGGTGAGCTGACGCTGTCAGAACCAGGCCTGCCAGCGCCAGCGCTGCCCGACTTGCGACTGCTGCTGAGCCAAGCATCTGTCCTCCTATTGCCGAGTGGCCGCCGCGCCTGCTGTCTCGCTCACCGCAGGATGGTCGGCCGGCTTGTCGAGGTCGGCGTGCCAGGCATCGTAGCCGTAGAGCCAGGCGGTGTCGGAGCTGCCCTCCCGCATCCAGGTATTGGCGCTCGAGATCGCCTGGATCAGCGACGTGCGCGGCTTGCGGTGCGCCTCGTAGCGCCGCAGCGCACCTTCGATGTCCGCACCGCGGGCCCCGGCGAGGCAGCGCGCGAGCACCGCCGCATCCTCGATGGCGGTTGCGCCACCCTGCGCCATGTAGGGCGTCATGGGATGCGCCGCATCGCCCAGCAGCACGACGCAGCCCTCGCTCCAGCGCGCGAGCGGCTCGCGCTCCAGGATCGCCCACTTGTGGCAGTCGGGGCAGGCCTCGAGTACAGCTCGCACGTCGGGGTGGAAGCCCGCGTAGGCGGCGCGCAGCTCCTCGACATCGCCCTTGGCCGACCAGGACTTCGCGCGTGACCCATCCGGCCGGCTCCGGCACGCTGGTGACGAAGTAGACCTCGCTGCGCTCGCGCTTGGTGTAGTAGATGACGATGTGGCGATCGGGGGCCCACCACTTGGTGCGCGAGGGCCCGATGTCGCGGCCCTGCATCAGCTCGGCCGGGAACACCGCGCGGTAGGCGATCCGCCCCTTGTGGATCGGCGCATCGGGCCCCACGACCAAGTCGCGCACCGCGGAGTGGACGCCATCGGCGCCGACGACGACGTCGGCCTCCGCCCGGCTGCCGTCGGCGAAGGCGAGCGACACGGAGCCCGCCCCCTGGTCGAGCCCGACGAGCCTGCGGCCCAGGTGGAAGATCTCCGCGGGAAGCCCCGAGCGCAGCGCGTCGTGCAGGTCCGCCCGGTGCATGCACAGGTAGGGCGCACCGTAGAGGCTCTCCGGCATCGGCAGCTCGCGCGTGACCTCGCCCGTGTCCCAGACCCGGTTGAGGTGGGAGTAGGGCGCAAACGAGGTACGGCGCACGCGCTCCTCGACGCCGATCTGGCGCAGCACCTGCATGGAGTTCGGCATCATCTGGATGCCGGCGCCGATGTGGGCAAAGCGCTGGGCCTGCTCGTAGATGCGCGCCTCCATGCCGAGCCGCCGCAGGGTCGCGGCAAGCGCGAGGCCGCCGATGCCGGCGCCGACGATGGCAATGGAAAGCTTGTCCCTGCCCTTGTCCCTGCCCATGGCTGCCCACCCGCGCAACGCGTCCCTCCGGCCGAACCGTCGCATTGAAGGACGGCGCGGGCCCGTGTGCAAGCCGAACCGCGTCCTGGGGCCGGGATCAGGGCCAGGCTGGGGCCGGGCTCAGGCCGGGGTTGTGCTGTCCGGCAGCCCGAATGCGGCACGGCACGCGGCGTAGAAGGCCTCCTTCTCGGGCCCCGTCAGGTCGAGACAGCCGAGGCGGGCATCGATGAGGAGGGGCATGCCGCCGCGCTCGCCGCGCAGCGCAAGCGCGCGCTTCTCGGAGGCATCCGTGAACAGGGGGCGGTCCTTCGACGGCAGCTCGATGAACGCCCGCTGTCGCCTGCCCCCGTCGTCGTAGAGGTAGACCCACAGGCGGCGCCGCGGCGGCACCAGATTGTTGCGCTCGATGTCGACCACGACCGGTGTCAGGCGCTGGCCACTCAGGCCGCGGAAAGCGCTGAGGTTGCTCAGACTCTGCTGGAGCATCCGCGCGACGGCGGCGATGCAGGCCGCCAGCAGGGCAACGGCGAGCGCCAGGGTCAGAGAGCGCTGGGCGCGCCGCTCCAGCCCGAGCGTGGTCGAGACGAGCCCCAAATCCGCTGCGCTGCGCAGCGGCTGCACGGCGGTCAGGCCGTCGGCAGCGCCGGTGCCGATGAAGAGGTACCAGAGCGTGCGCTGCACCACACCTGCGCTGCGCTCGTCCACCAGGGTGACATCGCACAGGTTGAGGACGAGGAGCCGCGAGCGGCAGCGCGGGCTCTCGATGCGCACCTCGCCCGCAGGCGTTGCGTCGCTGCCGATGCGCCAGTCCCGCACGAGGTCCGGCCCGAGCCACCAGAGGAGGCCGCCCATCAGGGTGAACAGGAGGGCGAACATGCCGAGCGAGCCGAGCGGCGCCACGGTCTGGGGCGGCTTCACGGCTACGGGGCGGCTCGGCAGAGCGTCGGCGAGATTCATCGCTGTGGAATGGCTGTCGGTTGCATGAGCATGGGCCTGTCGGCGGCATGGGTCTGTCGGCGGTGCAGGCTAACCCTGCTGGCGCCGCCTTGCCAGCAGGCAACGCCGCCAGAGCGCAGGATGGCGGGCTGCAGAGCCCCCGGCGGCTCAGGAGCCGAGCGCGCCGCGCCGCAGCTCCACGTCGTCGCCGCGCGCGCTCGTCATGGCATTGCCGCGCCAGCTGAGCGACTTGCCGAGCCAGGCCTGGACCCACAGGATCGGCAGCAGGGCCTCGCGCAGCAGCCAGAGCAGGGGCGAGCGCCAGCTCATGTGCCAGCCGACCGTGGCAGCGAGCCAAGCCTCGGCAGCCACCCAGACGCCCACATAGGCGGCCGCCACCGCCACAACGTCGAGGCTCTCCATCTCCAGCGCCCACCCTGCCAACACGAAGCAGGCGAGCGGCGCCACCAGGCCGGAGAGAATCTCGCTCCCGAAGAAGCCGGGGAACGTCGTCCGCCGCAGGCGCGCCCAGCGCACCTGCCGCGCCCAGACCTGGGCCGCGCTGCGCCGGCCCAGCGGCTGCACGAAGGCACCGTCGGCGAGGCGCACCTTCAAGCCGAGGCCGCGCACCACCTTGGTTGCCGCGGCATCCTCGGCAGGCTCGCGTGCGAGAGCCAGGACGCCGCCGGCAGATTCCAGATCGCTGCGGCGCCAGAGCATGTTCTTGCCCTGTGCAAAGCCACCGCCACCGGCGTCGGCGGTGTACTGCCAGCGCGCCTGATAGGTGTTGAGGAAGGCGCACTCCAGCTCCGCCCAGATGCCGTCCGGCAGGTGCCCGATCGGCGGGGCGCTGACGAGGCCGGTGTCCGGGCGCCACGCCGCGAGCAGCCGCTGGAGGTAGTCGCGCGGCATCACCACGTTGCTGTCGGCAATCACGATCCATTCGTGGGCGGCGCTGTGCCAGCCCTTCAGGATGTTGTTGAGCTTCGGGTTCTGCGTGGGCCGATCGTCGCCGATCAGGAGGCGCGCCCTGACATCGGGGTGCTCGGCAATCAGGCGCTGCACCAGCGGCACCACCGCATCCTCGGCCGAGGCGCTGCAGAACAGGATCTCGTAGCGCGGGTAGTCGAGCTCGAAGGTCGAGCGCAGCGTCAGCTCCTCGTAGGCATCCACGCCGCACACCGGACGGATGATCGTGACGGGAGGGGTCTGCGTGGCCGGCGGGGACTGCGCAGGCGGGACCCGGAGCCGCCGCCGCGCGATCAGGATCGTGGCGAAGTGCGTCAGGAAGGCGAAGATCGTGAAGGCTCCGGCCAGGCGAGCGATTGCGTCCATTTGGCCTCCCGCCCGCAGGTGCGCACTCAACTCCGGTCCCTGCCAGAGTCATATTGCGGGTGTGTGACGGTCATGGTGGTCGAATGCGATCTCGCCCACGCACCGGGGCGTTGCAGCCACACTCTACCGCCCACCACTTCCCATGCCTAGTTTGCCCTCCGGCGCCTATACCCGATTCCACCATCTCGCGGCACCGGAGCCACTCCACAGGATGAAGGACAACGTTCGGGAGGCGTTGCCTCGGCCAGATCTCGGCCAGCCGGCTACCTCAGAAGCGGAGGCTTGGCCGGGCCTCGCGGTGCAGCACGCCAGGCGCTTACAGGTAGTCTATTGGCGCTGGCACCACCGCGAGTTGACGGGATGCCGCGCCTGCCGATTGCCGAGCAGCAATGATCGCTGCCACAACGGCGGGTGGAGCCCAACCGCGGCGGCGCTGCGTGCATGCCGCGGAGCACTCCCGCTGTGGCGATCCCGACCTGCCCGGGCGGCGCCGGCCAAAGCGCTATGACCGGCGCTAGCGCTATGACCGGTCCGGCGGCCGCTTCTTGGTTTCCGGCTTCCTCGCCTCCTGCAGGTCGGGCTCCTGCTTCTTGGCCTCGACCTGCTCGACATGCTTGCGCAGCACCCGGTTGACGTAGAAGGAGAGGCTGCGCTCCTCCTCCTCGGCGAAGCCCTGCAGGGCCGCCTTCACGTCCGGGTCCAGGCGGATCGACATCGGCTCCAGCTTCTTCTTGCGGCGCGTCATGTCGACGGTTGTAACCGCCGTGCATTGACGCGCCCACAGTCAGAGCGTAACCTGGTGTATGCCGCGTAACCGCTCGCATACCGGCGTCGAGACTCGAGAGAGCGCTGCCATGTCCGTCGCCGACAAGATCGCCGCACTGTTCAACGCCCTGACCCGCGAGGAGGTGGACGCCATGCCACCGGTCGAGCGGCGCCGCTTTGCCGACCTGTGCCGGCATTGGGCCGACTTCGCCGAGATTCGGCCACGCGAGGTGAAGTCGCAGGTGAAGTCGCGGTCCGGCGTCCTTGCAGACCTCGGGCGCGGGCTGCGCAACGACTGAGTCCTGCCGGACGGATAGATCGGGCTTTGCACCTAGATACCAGAATCTGGTATCAATGCCGATCGAACCACGGGATGCAACGAGATGGCCAAGAATACGTCCATCATCATTGGCGACCACTTCGCCGAATTCATAGAGCGCCAAGTCAGTGAAGGCCGATTCGGCTCGGCCAGCGACGTCGTGCGCGCAGGTCTCCGGTTGCTCGAGGAGCGCGAGATGAAGATCGAGGTGCTCCGAGCGGCCCTCATCGAGGGCGAGCAGAGCGGGGCCTCCAAGCCCTTCGATGTGGACGAGTTCATCAGCCGCAAGCGTTAGGAGAGGAGACGGGAGTGCAAAGGCGGCGGCATGAGCCGACGCTATATCCTCTCGCCTCGGGCCGAGGCAGATCTCGACGAGATCTGGGACTACACGGTCAGGACGTGGGGAGGCAAGCAAGCCGAGGACTACATCCGCCTGCTGGTGGGTGCGATCGAAACGGTCGCTGAGAACCCGCGCAGAGGATGCTCTTGCGACGAGGTGCGGAAGGGCTATCGCAAGCATCTCGCAGGATCGCACGTCATCTTCTTCCGGAAGCTCAAGTCCGGTATCGATGTCATTCGCATCTTGCACGGCGGCATCGATTTCGAGCAGCATCTCTGAGACGCACGCCGTCCTGCTGCATGAGGGCGATGGAAGGCCGGGCGCAAGACTCATTCGTCCCAAGCTGCGATCTCACTTCCGGAGCGCGACATGTCCCGAGCTATCCCGCCCGCCCCCACCTTCCCCAACGGCTGGCAGCAGGCCACGCGCTATCCCGATCCCGCTATCGTCGCGCTCGATCCCGGCTTCGAGAAATACTGGCTCAAGCTCTCCTGCGTGGAGCGCCTCGCCACGGGATGCCGCTGGGCCGAGGGGCCGGTGTACTTCGGCGACGGGCGCTATCTCCTGTGGAGCGACATCCCCAACAACCGCATCCTGAGGTGGGAGGAGGAGACGGGCGCTGTCAGCGCCTTCCGCAAGCCCTCCAACTTCGCCAACGGCAACACGCGCGACCGCCAGGGCCGGCTCGTCACCTGCGAGCACGGCGGCCGGCGCGTCGTCCGCACCGAGTACGACGGCTCGATCACGGTGCTCGCCGATCGCTTCGACGGCAAGCGCCTCAACTCGCCCAACGACGTGGTGGTGAAGTCCGACGGCTCGGTGTGGTTCACCGATCCCGTGTTCGGCATCCTCGGCGACTACGAGGGCTACAAGGCGGAGCCCGAGGTCGATGGCAACGTCTACCGCATCGACCCCGAGAGCGGGGCGATCGCCGTCGTTGCGGAAGGCGTGCTGGGTCCCAACGGCCTGTGCTTCTCGCCGGACGAGAAGCTCCTCTACATGGTCGAGAGCCGAGCCGTGCCCAACCGCAAGATGCTCGCCCACGACGTGACCGACGGGGGCAGGAAGCTCGCCAACAAGCGCGTGCTGTTCGATGCCGGGCCCGGCGGCACGCCCGACGGCATGCGCTGCGACATCGACGGCAACCTGTGGTGCGGCTGGGGCATGGGCTCTCCCGAGCTCGACGGCGTGCTCGTCTTCGCCCCCGACGGCAAGCCGATCGGCCGCATCGCGCTGCCCGAGCGCTGCGCCAACGTCTGCTTCGGTGGCCTGAAGCGCAACCGCCTGTTCATGGCGTCGAGCCAGTCGATCTATGCGCTGTACGTGAACACACAGGGCGTATTGGGCGGCTGAGGGCCGATCGCCGGCCGCTGAGCGAGCAATGTCGAAGCGGCTTTGGCTCACGCTCTCCGATTCCAATCGAGGTAGCCTCGACGCGTGGCGGGGCGCTCCTGCGGGCCCGTCGGTGATCCTGCAAAGCGCAGTTTGGGGATGGCGCCATGCGCCGGGGGCTCATGCTCGTCCTCACTCTGGTTGGGGCGTCGAGTAGGCATTTCCAGTGGGTGTCATTCCGGGCGCTGTCGCCGCAATCCACTTTCCCACTTGCTCCGGCGCTCGCGGTTGGGTGGATGCAGGGGACACCGGCCTTCGCCGGTGCAGGCAAGCACCGGCATGACAGATGCGATGAAGCGCCGGAGACGGAGCACTCTAGGGCAGCAGCTCGGAGGGAGCGTTTGCCGCCGGCTGTCGCCGGTTTGCTTGCGGAGGCTGGTGGCGATTGACCTCGGGCGGCTGGCGCCGATTGCCTGCATCCTTGCTGCCGTGCAGGTTGGCGACCTCCAGCATCGACCTCAGGGCCTTCAGCGCATTGACGCGTCCCGCGCCGAAATCGTCGTCGCGCCCCGCAGGTCCGAGGTCGTCTGCGCCGGCTGTGATCAGCTTCCCAATGGCCGCGGTGTCAATGCCCGGGTTGCGCTCGAGCAGCAGGGCGGCGATGCCGCTGACATAGGCGGTGGCGAACGACGTGCCCGACACCAGCTCGTGCTTGCCGCCCTGCACGGGGGCCAGGATGTCGACGCCCGGCGCCGCAATCGCAATGTAGCGGCCGCGATTGGCGTGCTCGTAGCGGTTGTCGTCCTCGTCGACCGCGGTCACCGCAATCACCTCCGGATACGCCGCCGGGTAGGCGGGCGCGGCCGTGGGTCCGCCGTTGCCTGCCGCAGCGACCAGGATGATGCCCCGGCGATTGGCCACCTTGAGGATCTCGTGCAGCTGCTGGTCGCGCCTGCCGACGAAGCTCATGTTGAGCACCCGGGCCCCTTTCGTGACCGCCAGATCGACCGCGGCGAGGAGGTGCTCCGTCGACGTCTCGGGCTGCGCGCCCTGGTTGGTCCGGAAAGCGCGAACCGACATGATCCACGCTTGCGGCGCCACGCCTGCGACCACGCCGCGCGAGCGGATGATCCCCGCGACGGCCGTGCCGTGGAAGTCGGCGCTGGCATCCTTTCCGCCGACCACATCGAAGGACTGCACCACCGCGCCCTTGAGATCGGGATGCGACTCGTCCACCGCCGAGTCGATGACGGCGATGACGATGTTGCGGCCGAGCGCCAGCTGGTGCGCATCGGTCAGCCGCACGGCGCGGGGTCCGTACTGGTCGATCCCCGCGGGCCCGCGGCGCCGGTCGTCGCTGTGCTGATAGCGCATGTTGAATTGCGCCGAGCGAACGCGCGGGTCGTTCTGCAGGGCGGCGAGCGCGGCGTCCTCCGAGCGCCCCGCGGGAACGCGGAACAGCGTGGCGCGGGCGTTGAGCAGGACGATAGGCCGGCTGCTCAGCACCTCCAGGCCGTAGGCCTGCGCCAGCTGGGCAGCCACCGCCTGGGACCGGCTCTGATCGATCAGCACCAGGATCTGGCGCGCCACCCGCTGCGCTTGCTGCTGCTGTCCCTGCGGGGGTCGCTGTTCCCGACGCGGCAGAGGTTGGGCCTGGGTCTTCCTGGGCGGATCGTTGTAGTTGTGCTTGGGCTGATCGTCGTCATCATCATCCTCGTACGCGGGCGGAAGGATGATGGGCGGCGGACGCCGGCTCGACGCGATCGGCGGCGTATAGTACGGCGGCGGCTTCTTCGACGAGGTCGGCGGCGGATAGTGCGGCGGGCGCCTTTGCGACGAGGGCGTCCTGGAGCTTTGGCGCCGGCTCGACGACGATCTTTTCTTGTAGTGGCAACTCCTGTAGTAGCGACGCTGCGCCACTGGCTCGACCAGCGTCATCGTATCAGGCATGGCCTTGAACCCGGACGCCAGCGTCGCAGCCGGCGCCCGAGCAGGGACGACCAGCGCAAGGAACAGGAGACAGGCTGCCAGGCCAAGCCCGATCCGGCCCGCACCGCCGGAAAGCCCGCCTGCCTTGGCAAAGCCTCCCTTGGCAAAGCCTCCCTTGGCAAGCTTGCCCGCGCCCTGCGATGCCGATCGTGTGGCCATGAAAATCAATCCCTGCTTCGCAGCACGACGCGCACAATATCGCGTCGCTCCTCCAGCCGCTTCAGCTGAACCTCCGCCTGCGAACGATCCTCCAGACGCAGCCTGATCTTGTATACCCCGCCGGACCTGGGGCCGTCTACGATCTTAGCGCGGAACTCGGACAACAGCCGGGAGATGGCCGGCGCCGTCGCCTCGTCCGCGAAGGCGACGAGAGCCGAGACGCCCTCGCCGCCGGCCTGCTGGCCGGAGGCCACCTGGTAGCTGCCGCCGCGCTCGCCGAGGAGCAACGCGGCAATTGTGATGGTCTGAACCGCAACGAGCGCGGCGACCCCGGCTGCCGCCCAGCGAACGCCGCCGGCGGTCGGGAACGCGAAGAACTCTCTGATGCGCTCGAAAAACCGTGCACCAGCGCCCTGCCGCGATCCGCCCGAAGGTGCTCCGGGCAGCGCCGCCATGAGCCGGTCGAAGGCTCCCGCCGACGGCCAGCCCAGGGCCTCGTTCGCGGCCACAGTCTGCTCCTGCTCGTCGCGCACGAGGTCGAGCTGCCGCGCGACCTGCGGGTTCTGGGCGAGATAGCTCTCGACCCGCGCCATCTCGGCGCGGCTGAGCCGGCCTGTCGCATACCACGGGAGCAGCATCTCGATCTCCGCGCGCTCCATCTCTTGTGTCGTTTGCTCGGTCATGGCCAACCTCGATCGACGCCCGCGGACTTGAGCAGCTCAGAGAGCCGCTTGCGGGCATAGAACATTCTCGTCTTCACTGTATTCTCTGGGATTTGCAGGACCTGGCTCGCCTCGGCAACCGACAGCTCGTGGTAGTAGACGAGGTCGACGATCGCCTTGTGCTCGGGCGAGAGCTTGTCCAGGCAAAGCCGCAAGAGCGCACTCTTGTCGGATTTCTGCGCTGCCACCTCCGGGTCGTCTCCGCCATCCTGGAGCGAGCCGGCCGCATCCTCGTCCCACCCTTCCTCGCGCCGCTTGCGCAGACGGCTGACGGCCCGGTGGTGGGCGATTGACAGCATCCAGGTTGCTGCCGCAGACGCGCCTTCGAATTTCGCGGCATTGCGCCACACCTCCAAGAACACCTCGTTGGTCACCTCCTCCGCGACCGCCGGGTTCCCGACCAGGCGCAGAGTGAAGCGGTAGACGCGAGTCTGATGCCGGGCGAACAGCCCGCGCATTGCAGTCTCGTCTCCGGCAGCGATGCGCCGGATGAACTCGGCGTCGTCGGTCACTCGGTTCATCGAGAAGGCCCGATCGAACGCCCAGCACCTGTTCCGTCGCTGTGACCTGAACAAAGGTTCATTGGCGTTATCAAGAAACTGTGAGCACCGAACCGCATCGGCCGGCTCCTGGCGTTGAGGCGAGCATGTCGAGGCTGCAGCTAAGGACCATGGAAAAACCTCCACCGCCCATTGTTACCGTTCCGCAGGCGACTGGCCAGAGCGGGTTTGGCCCAGAGCAGGGTTTCAGGTCCCAGGTTCCAGGCTCGGGAGCCGCTGCCGACACCTCCCTGAAACCTGAAACCTGAAACCTGAAGCCTGGAGCCTGAAACCTACTCGCTGGCGAGTATCACATTGCGCACAACGGGGTAGACCTGCTGCTCCCGGCGCTCGCCGCTGAACACCCCGTAGTGGCCGACGCCGGCCTGCATGTGATGGCGCTTCATGTAGGGCTTGGCCCGCGCACAGGTCGTGCGCCGCCGCCGTCTGCCCCAGCGCACAGATGTCGTCGCGCTCGCCCTCCACGGTGAGGAGCGCGGTGCGGCGGATGGCCCCCGGATCGACAGGTCTGCCCCGCCAGGTCAGGCGGCCCTGGGCCCGGTTGTACGTAGTGACCCCGGTTGTAGGTAGTATCGCGCACGCCTCGTGTGCCCTTTCGGGAATCGCGTGTAGATGGCCAGGAAGGCCCAGGAGTGGCTGTCCGCCCGGGAGGCGCTTCCCCCTTCGCCGCCCTGCGGCGGGCGCAGGCGGCCGCCCAGCGCAGCGGGAAACGGCATTGGGCAGGAGTGGCGTCGGATCCCTCGCCGCCAGCCGTCGCCCATGCACCCTACCGTTGCGGGCCGTCGCCCGGCTTGGGTTGCATCGGGCGCTCGATGGCGCGCTTCTCAACCTCGATCTCCCGGCGCGGTTTGAAGGCCGGTGCCCGCGCCAGCTCCTCGCGCGCGACGTCCGTGACGAGCTTCAGGCTGCCGTCGGAGCCGGGCATGATCCTCAGCCGGTCCATCCTGAGCGCCACGTTGCGCTCGCCGATGCCGAGGAAGCCGCCGATGGCGACGATGAACCCCTCGACCGTCCTGCCGTGCTTCCCGAGCACCAGATCGGTGACGGTTCCGAGCTTGGAGCCGTCGGGCGCGAGCACCGGCTGACCCAGAAAATCCCTGGCGAGGATGGTCTCCTGCGGCTGCTCCACGATCTGGCCGGTCACCGGCGTTCTCTGTGTCCCGGCGGGCGTCTGCGGGGCCTGCCCGGCCGCGGCTCCCGCCACTGCGAGGGCCAGCACCAAGGCGACTGCACGAACGCCCGTCTCGAGCGACATGGGCATCCTTCCTGCTTGGCTGCATGCCGGGCGCCGGCCCTGCGCCGGACGCTGGGCCTCGCGCCCGAGGACTCAACGCGCAGGCGCCGCCGTTGGTTGCCGATCGCCCACGCGCAAGCATGGCGGCTGCTGCAGCGCATCGGGGCCGCCCGGCCGAAGCGCGCGTCGAGCTCAGTACTCGCCGGGATTGTGCAGGAGCCGGACGCGCTTGGCGTTGAGCAGCGTCTTTGGCGCGAACCAGGGCGGGAAGCGGCTACCGCGGCGCGGATTGGGGTTGTCGTCGGCGGCAATCCGTGCGGCGCGCCAGGCGCAGTACCACACCAGCTTGGAGCAGTAGAAGCCGCGCTCGTCGCTGAGATCGAAATTGAAGAAGTCGTAGGGCTTGCCGAGCTGCGAGCGCGCCATCGCAACGATGCTGCGCCTCGGCTCGGCTCCGAGGTCTCCCAACCGGCCATGCCACACCTGAATATTGGTGTAGCGCTTGAGCCAATCGCTGTAGGCCGTGCGGATGACCCCGGCCTTGCTCCCGTCGGGATGCGTGGGCGTCGCCTCGATGACGTAGGGTGTGCCGCCGGACGCCACCTCGACCAGTCCGACATGGCCGACCGAGATCGGCTGCCTGATCCCGAGCAGGCTGCGCGAGCGCGGCGGCGGCGCCGAGCGCGGCGCCTCCTCCGTCGTCGCCGAGAAGTAGACGCGCGCGAACTCCGCGTAGCTCATGGTCCGCAGCCGCTCCGCGACCTCGGGCGACAGGTCGCTGGCGGCAGGGCCCTCGAGCAGCTGCTGGCGCGCCGCCTCCCAGGCGCGCCCGTCCTCGTCGGGGGGCGCCGCACGGGTGAGCGAGCGCGTGCGCGGTACGATCGCGCCCTTGCGCTTGGGCCACAGCAGGTCGCCCGGCTGGAAGCTCGCGGGATCGGGAAAATCCGGGACTGGCCCTGGGGTCTTGCCTGGGGTCTTGGGTGTCTGGGCCAACGCAGCCGGGATGCCCGTAGCCAACGCCAGCGGGGCCGCGCCGAGCCCGATCAGAAGGTTGCGTCGATCCTGGCGCACCTCGTCGTCCTCCAGGAGCATCTGCTCCGACAGCAATGGCTACCGGCGGCTGCCGCCGCCAACCGACATGCCATAAGCGGGAAATTTGGACTGCATGATGACAGAGCCGGCTCAGTGGCGTCGGCGGCAGGATCGCGGCGGTGGGCTCGACCCTCGTCGGCACCGCCCGGCGCGGCGCTGCAGCGGGAGAGACGTGAGGCGCCGGCGGACGTGTGCTAGCGTGGCGCCGATGATTGCAGCGAACTGCGCTCGGATCGGAGGATTTGATGACGACGGCGAAGGAAGGCACCGAGCTCACCCGCGTCGGGCCGGGCACCGTCATGGGCGAGCTGATGCGCTGCTACTGGATTCCGGCGGCCCTTTCCTCCGAGCTTGCGCGCGACGGCGCGCCGGTGCGCCTGAAGCTGCTGGGCGAGAAGCTGATCGCGTTCCGCGACAGCACGGGCCGGGTGGGCGTGATGGACCATCGCTGCCCGCACCGCTGCGCCTCGCTGTTTCTCGGGCGCAACGAGGAGGGCGGGCTGCGCTGCGTCTACCACGGCTGGAAGTTCGACGTGGCCGGCAACTGCCTCGACATGCCGAGCGTGCCGCCGCACCAGGACTTCAAGCCCAAGGTCAAGGCCAGGGCCTACCCCGCCGTGGAGCGCGGCGGCGTGGTTTGGGTCTACATGGGATCGCGCGCGGCCCCGGCGCTGCCGGCCTTCGAGGTGCTCGACCTTCCCGAGGACGAGATCCGCGTCGGCTTCGTCATGCGCGCGTGCAACTTCCTGCAGGCGCTGGAGGGCGAGATCGACACCTCGCATTTCGGCTTCCTCCACGCCGGCCATGTGGACATCGAGGACCTGCCGGAGGACGAGCCGCTGCGCTACACCGTGGTCAGCCGCCACCCGCAGTATCACCTCGCCGATACTCCCTGGGGTACGCAGTATGCCGGCTACCGCGCGTGCGGGCCCGGCCAGATGTACTGGCGCTTCGCCAACTTCCTGTTTCCGTTCTGGACGCAGGCGCCCAACGGCGAGTTCGCGAGCCACATGCACGCGCGCGCCTGGGTGCCGCTCGACGACGAGCACACCATGTACGTCTATTTCTGGTGGCGGCGCAGCGCCTCGTCCATGACCCTGCCGCAGCCGGCCTACAAGGACGGCACGCCGATCGGCGGCACGAGCCGCGGCAACACGCTGCTCGCCAACACCACGGATTGGCTGGGGCGCTGGCGCATGGCGGCCAATCCCGGCAACGACTGGCTGATCGACCGGAAGGCCCAGCGCAGCAACGCGATCTACACGGGCATCGACGGCATCCACCTGCAGGACCAGGCGATCACCGAGAGCATGGGGCCAATCGTCGACCACGAATGGGAGCACCTGGCGCCGTCGGACATCATGATCACCCGCACGCGCCGGCGCCTGCTCAAGGCGGCCCGCGCGCTGCGCGAGGAGGGCGTCCTGCCGCCCGGCGTCGCGGACGCGGAGGTCTACCGCGGCGCCCGCAGCGGCTATCTCGTCAGCGCCGAGACGGAGGCCTGGCAGCAGCTCTACGCCGACGAGCTGGCCGCCGCGGTGCATCCGCCGTCGGGCCCCCTGCGCGCGGCGGAGTAGATCGGCAAGGCAAGGCGGACTTGTGAAGCGCAGTCCGCCGCTTCCCGTACGGCCTGGGTTAAGGCCGCGTGCAGCAACGCGCCGCCGTGCCACAACAGGAGCGGTTATGACCTTGGAGGGCGGAGAGCTTGCTGATCAAGCTCAGCGCACTCTGCCCAAGTCAGCTGTCGCTTCATCGACGCGGCAGGCAGGAAATGCACCTCAGTTGTCGTGATACAAGAGCAGGCCTTCTCCCACGTAGTAGCCACCGAGGTTCTCACTGAACAGATGTACAGGAAAATCAGGGCGAACTCGCCCATACCGCTTCAAACCGATGGCGACAATGTTGTCCGGTTCAATCGGGCGCACATCAGAAATATCAAGGTTCACCGATCGTTTCCGAAGATTCGTCAGGACCCGCGACATCACCGTGTAGAATTCCCTGCTGCCCTTGTAAGCCTGTGGCACGATCCACAGTCGCCACTTCGAGCTCGTATTCCTCACGGACCCACAACACGGCGGCAAAGCCGAACATCTCGCGTTGAAGCTCCGCCACCACTTCACGGCCGATGATCACCAGTGAGCTTTGATCCACGCAAGCGCTCCGACTGTCGCATCCTCTATGGCCGCGATAAGGTCCCTCGCGTCCTGCTCCCCCCTGCTCTCATAACGTGACTCTTCGGACCAACGTACCACAACGCCCCAGTTTGTCTCGAACGCTTGAGCCGCCAGCCTGGTCTTCAGGTCAGCAGTTAGACCAGCAGTCCCGACCAGATTTGAGAAGTCATGGCTGTAGGTCGCGTTCACCAGCGCCTTGTCCGGAATCGTCTCGGCCTTGAACGTCTTCGCGATGCATGCTTTAAGCGCCAACTCCACCGCGTAGCCGGCCAGATAGTAAGCATTTCCCCACCGGCCACCCGCCAGTAGGTGCTTTGCGTCCGCCAACTTCTCCTCGGCCAACCTCTGAAGGTCTGCTCGTGAAGCCTCTGACCGCACGGCACCCCGCCATCACATCCAAATTGTCGAATTCTAGCACCGAGCCAGAAGGTCGCCACAGCGCCGCAGATCGGCGGATCACGCCTCTGTCGCGCAATCCGCCTCAGCTGCACGTTCCGTCAGCGGATGGCGATCGGGTTGATGATCGCCTGCACCGCGCCGGTGATGCGCGGGGCGCCCAGGACGAACAGGAACTCGTAGCCCTTGTCGGCGGCGAGTGCCGCCGTGCTCATGTTCTCCAGGATGTAGGTGCCGTTGTGGGCCAGCAGGATCTGGTGCACCTCGAACACGGTCTTGGTCTCGAACGGCACCACCTCCAGGCCCCAGGTGTCGGCGCCGACGGCGACGACACCCTTGCTCACAAGATACCTGGCGCCGTCGATGCCGAGGCCCGGCTCGGCGGCCCCGTAGCGCTTGTTGTCCTTGCCGATCAGGCTGATCCAGCCGGTGTGGAAGATCACCACGTCGCCCTGGCGGATCTCGACGCCCTGCTTCCTGGCGACCGCCTCGATCTCCTTGCTGTTGAAGGCGGTGCCCTCCTTGACGACATCGGTGCCGAGGTGCGCGGCCATGTCGAGCAGCACGCCGCGCGCCACCAGCGGCGGGACCTTCTCGATGCCGAGCTTCTTGAGCCCGGTCGCATCAGCGAAATCGGCGCCCTTGTTGCCGTTGTAGTAGACGTAACCGACGCCGAGGTGGCCGAGGCCGTCGATCTGGCTGCCGATGCCGACCCAGCCGTCGATGATGTCGTCGTTGTAGGTCGCCTTGTTGGGACCGAGACCGGGAATGCCCGCCTGGCCCGGCTGCACGATGGTGATCTTGAACGAGCGCGGCGGGAACGCGGGGGTCTTGGAGTTGGTCTCGATGCCGAGGTGATAGGTCTTGCCGAGCTTGACGAGCTGGGCCGCCTTCACGACCAGCTCCGGCGTGATGTAGTTGGCCGCGCCGATCTCGTCCTTGGGGCCCCATTTCGAGGTGGCCACGTCCTGCGCCACGGCGGACCCGATGAGTGGAGCGAGCGCGAGCGGCGCGAGCAGGGCCAATACCTTGATGTTCCTGAGCATGCTACCGTTTCCCCCTGGATTGGATGATTACGCAGCATTGAGAGGTGCTGCCGGGCCACGCTGGACGTTCACAGTGGCTCGATTAGGGCGCAGGCGTTGTTGTGCGCTTGCGAGAGCGGATTGCCCGTCGGCCCGGAGGAGCGCTGCTCGACGTCTCTATCGACGGATGAGCGGCTTGCCGTCATGCTGGTCCGGCAAGATTGGAACGAGGAGACGAGGACCCATGTCGAGGACAGTTGCGGTGGTGACCGGTGGAGCGAGCGGCATCGGCGAGGCGACGGCGCGGCGCCTGGCCGCCGACGGCTCCAGCGTCGCCATCGTCGATTTCAACGCCGCGGCGGGCCAGGCGGTCGCGGCGTCCATCGGTGGGGGCACGCGCTTCTATCCCTGCGACGTGTCCGATGCGCAGGCGGTCGAGGCGGTGGCGGAAAGGGTCGCGGCCGATCTCGGCCCGGCCGGCATTCTCGTCACCTGTGCCGGCCTCATTCCCAAACCGGAGTCCATCATGGAGATGGACATGGCCGCGCACGACCGCATGTGGCAGGTGAACTACAACGGCACCGTCCACTGCTGTCGCGCGTTCGCGCGCCAGATGATCCCGTGCAAGGCCGGCGCCATCGTCACGATCGGCTCGATCAACAGCCGGCTGCCGCTGCCGATCCCGGCCTACAACATGGGCAAGGCCGCCATCGAGCGCCTCACCCAGCTTCTTGCTTGCGAGCTCGGCCGCCACGGCATCCGCGTCAACAGCGTGGGGCCCACCTACGTGATGACGCCGCCGCTCCGCGCCAAGGTGGCCTCCGGCGAGCGCGACCTGAAGAAGATGATGGCGGTGCACGCGCTGTCATACCTCCCGGAGCCCGCCGACATCGCCGCGGCCATCGCCTTCCTCGCCTCGGACCAGGCCAAGGCCATCACCGGCATCCTGCTCCCCGTCGACGCCGGCTGGCTGGCCGCGGTGAGCTACCGCACCTACGCCGGCGGCGTGCCGTGGACCGAGTAGGGCAGGGCCGTAGGGCGGTTAGGGCGAAGCCCGTAATCCGCCGGTGCACCCGGGAGGCGGCGGAAGACTCCCTCGAGCAAGAGGCCTCATCAGGCAAGCAAGGCGTACAGCGTCGTCTCCTGCTTGGCCGGATCGGCTACGGTCGGGCCGTAGATCTGCCAGAAGGCGCCTTCACGCTCGAGTCCCTCGCTGGCGCACCAGGAGAAGAGCGCGGGCCACGCCTGTGGCAGCCGGTCGAACGGGCCCACGAGCACATGCCTGACCGCGCGCCCAGCCGGCAATTGCGAGCAAACGACGTTGCCATCCGAGTTGAAGGCGCGTGTGACGATCACGCCCGGCTCGATGGACATCTTGCCGTCCTTCGGCATGCGGCACAGCGTGAAGCTATTGCCGGCCTGCTCGGTCCTCAGCGTCGGGAGCGCATTGGCGAGCTTGGTGCGTGCCGCGCGCTCTGCATTCTGTATATCGGCGAATGCCACGGTGGCCTTGACGACGGCCGTGTGCTGCCGCTCAACGGTGACGACGCTGTATCCGCTCATGGGCGATCCCCTTCTCCCGCAATCTGCGTCTCGAGCCTGACGTAGCTCGCCTCCATGCCGTGCTCCATGCCTGTTGCCAGCATGGCGGCGCGCGTCTGCGCATCGGGAAGCGTCATGCGCATCGTCATGAGCGTGCCCTTCCCATCGGCCTCGAAGCGCGTCTCCACGCGATTGTCGGGCGTCGGGTCGGGCACATGCATGCGCTCGATGTGGACGATCCTGCTGAAGGGCACCAGCTCGACGAACTCACCCGTCAGATGGAAACCGTTGCCCTTGCCGTCCGACCACTCGTAGCGGATCTTGCCGCCCGGACGCGCCTCGCAGACGCAGACCGGCATCGTCCATCCGTCGGGACCGAGCAGCCATCTCTGAACCAGCTCCGGCACGGTATGCGCACGATAGACCGCCTCTGGTGGCGCAGCAAAGCGCCGGGTGACGACGACGTGGCGGTCGCCTTCCGTGCTCAGCGTCAGTTTGCTCATCGCTTTCCCTTTCGCTTTCCTCGTTGCATTCCGGCCAGGACGTCGTCGAGCCGGTCGTAGTTCTGCGCCAGCGCCTGCCGCAGCATGCCGAGCCACCGATCGATCTCGTCGAGGGCCGCGGGAGCCAGCCGGCATGGCCGTTTGGTGCCTTCGACCCGACGCACGATCAGCCCCGCGCCTTCGAGAACCTTCAGGTGCCGGGAGACGGCCGGCTGCGTCATCTCGAACGGAGCGGCGAGATCCATCACCGTCGCCTCGCCCGACGCGAGCCGGGCAAGGATGGCCCTCCGGGTGGGATCGGCGAGCGCGGCGAAGGCGGTATCCAGGTTCGGCATCGACAACACATCCTTTATATAAAGTGTTAATTATATAACAGAACGAACATGGTCAAGCGAAAATTGCAGCCGCCATGTCCGATCCTATGGTCGGCCATACCAGCCGTGCCGTGCTGGAGCCCTGGCTCACCGGGCACGCGTGCGTTACGCTCGCCGCAACAGCACGCGCGACGGGGTACAGCCCCCCGCGAGAATCGGAGGAAGGGTCATGGCAGTGGCAGTGAGCAGTGCGGATGTGGCCGCCGCAGACCAGGGCAGCATCAAGCGCACGCAGATGCTGATCGACGGCGCGTGGGTGGAGGCGACATCAGGCGGGACCATCGCCATCGAGGCCCCCGGCACGCGGCGCACCATAGCGAGCGTCCCCCGCGGCACCGCCGAGGACATCGATCGCGCGGTGAAGGCCGCCAGCGCCGCCTTCCCGGCCTGGAGCAAGGTGCCGCCGCGCGAGCGCGGGCGCATCCTGCAGAGGATCGCCGACGCCGTGGAGGCGCGCGTCGAGGAGCTGGCGCGCATCGTCGCCGAGGAGACCGGCAACGCCATCCGCACCCAGGCGCGCGGCGAGGCCAAGGGCGCCGCCGACATCCTGCGCTACTTCGGCGGGCTCGCCAGCGAGCTGAAGGGCGAGACCATCCCCTTCGGCGAGCACGTGCTCTCCTACACCCGGCGCGAGCCGATCGGCGTGGTCGGCGCCATCATCCCGTGGAACGCGCCGGTGATCCTGGCCTGCCTGAAGATCGCGCCCGCGCTGGTCGCCGGCAACACGCTCGTCCTCAAGGCGGCCGAGGACGCGCCGCTGGGCGTGCTGTGGGTGGCGCGCATCGCCAACGAGCTGCTGCCCAGGGGCGTGCTCAACGTCGTCACCGGCTACGGCGAGGAGGCGGGCGCGGCGCTCTCGGTGCACCCGGGCGTGCGCAAGCTCTCCTTCACCGGCTCCACCGAGGTCGGCAAGCTCATCATGCGCGCCGCCGCCGACCGCATTGTGCCCGTATCGCTGGAGCTGGGCGGCAAGAGCCCGTCCATCGTCTATCCCGACGCCAACGAGGACTGGGTGGTGGACGGCATCATCGCCGGCATGCGCTTCACGCGCCAGAGCCAGTCGTGCACCGCGGGCTCGCGCCTCTTCCTGCACGCCGACATCTTCGATGCGTTCCTCGGCAAGCTCGCCGAGAAGACCCAGCAGCTGAGGATCGGCGACCCGCTGGAGGAGACCTCCGACATCGGCGCCATCATCAACGCCAAGCAGTTCGCCAAGGTGTGCGGCTACGTCGAGGAGGGCCTGAAGCAGCCGGGCGCCAAGCTCCTGTTCGGCGGCCTGCCGCCCAAGACCGGGCCGCTGGCGCAGGGCTACTTTGCCATCCCCACCGTGTTCGCCGACGCCGCCAACGACTGGCGCCTCGCCCGCGAGGAGATCTTCGGCCCCGTGCTGGTGGCGATCCGCTGGACCGACGAGGCCGAGGCCATCCGCATGGCCAACGACTCCCACTATGGGCTCGCGGCCTATGTGTGGACCCACGACATCGGCCGCGCTCTGCGTGCCGCGCACGCCATCGAGGCCGGCTGGGTGCAGGTGAACCAGGGGCTGGGCCAGTCCCCCGGCCACTCCTACGGCGGCATCAAGCAATCCGGCATCGGTCGCGAGTTCTCGCTGGAAGGCATGCTCGACAGCTTCACGCAGCGCAAGAACGTCACGGTGAATTTGGCGGTGTAGGGTGCCAATCGGGCGTCAGCCCGATTGCACCCAGACGACAGTGCCGCACGCGACGCGGGGGGCGCTTCGGCGCAATACGGCCTAACGGCCTATTGCACCCTACCGTTTCGTCCGCAGGCTCAGGATGTAGGCGACGACGTTGTCCATGTCGTCGTCCTCGATGACCAGATTGGGCATCGTCTTGGGGAGCAGCGGATGCGCGCTGCGGAACCACACGATCAGCGCCGTTGCCGTCATCCCCGGCGTGTTGGCGATGGCCTTGAAGGACGGCGCGCCTCGCATTGGCAACCTCTGCTCGCCCGCTGACAAGTCGTGGCATTCGGCGCACGTCTTCCGCGCAAAGCTCAGTCCCTTGCCCGGGTCGCCCCAGTCCTGCGCGCCGGCGGCCGCAGACCCGGCCACGAGCGCCAGCGCCCCCAGCAGTTTCGCCGTTTGCATGTGGACCTCACCGATTTCGACCGCGGCATCGTAGGGAGGCGCCGGATGCATGGATTTGACGTGCATCAACGTGGCCGGAGCCCGCCGGCGCCGGCGGACCGGCGCAATGCGGGGCGCGATTTTTCGCCTCTACCCACGTTAGGTGCAAAAGGGCTCGCGCGGCGGCCGGGATCCAGAGAATTCGATGCTGCATCCATCGATCGGTGGATGCGCGGGCGCTTCTTTTCGGGCAGGACAGCAAATGCTGCGGCCTGCGGCCCGGCCGCCGCGAGCGGTAGTGCTTCCGCTGTGCGTGAAGAACATGGCCTGCCACATGGCCCGCCACATGGCCCGCCACATGGGATGAGCAAGATGCTGCAAAGACTTGGCGATGCGCCGTCGCGGCATCGTTCCTTCGCGCATTCTGCAGTCTATTGCGTGTGCACTGCATAAGCCTCCGTTCCCGATTGCCATTCGCACCCGCGACCCGCCCCACAGCGTCCGATCTCGAGAGAAGGAATATCGATCATGGCGACCTGGACTCCCGATCCCAGCTTCTACCCCTCCCCGCGCATGGCCATGAAGGCGACGCCCGAGACCATCGCCTACGTCGCCGCCTTCGATCCCGAGCGCAAGACGCCCGACGCGCTCGCCGTCGTCGATGTCGACCCCAAGTCGGCGACCTACGCGCAGATCATCGGCTCGACGCCGATGCCCAACGCGGGCGACGAGCTGCACCACTTCGGCTGGAACGCCTGCTCCTCGTGCCTGTGCCCGAACGCGCCCCATCCGCATTCGGAACGGCGCTACCTCGTGGTGCCGGGCCTGCGCTCCTCGCGCATCCACATCCTCGACACCAAGCCGGACCCCAAGCACCCCAAGATCGTCAAGGTGATCGAGCCCGAGGAGGTCGCCGAGAAGGCCGGCTACACCCGCCCCCACACCGTGCACTGCGGGCCGGAGGGTATCTACGTCGCCGCATTGGGCAACCGCGAGGGCAAGGGTCCCGGCGGCATCTTCCTGATGGACCACGAGACTTTCGACGTGCGCGGCCAGTGGGAGATGGATCGCGGCCCGCAGCACTTCGCCTACGACGCGTGGTGGCACCTCGGCCACGACACCATGGTGACCAGCGAATGGGGCACGCCCGACACCTTCGAGAACGGGCTGATCCCCGAGGTGCTGCTCGGCGCCAAATACGGCCGCCGCCTGCACTTCTGGGACCTGCACAAGAGGAAGCACCTGCAGACCATCGACTTCGGCGACAAGTACCAGCTCGTCTTCGAGTTGCGCCCCGCGCACGACCCCACCAAGGCCTACGGCTTCGTCAACTGCGTGGTGAGCCTCGAGAACCTCTCCTCCTCGATCTGGACCTGGTACAAGGACGGCGACAAGTGGGCGGTCAAGAAGGTGATCGAGATCCCGGCCGAGCCCGCAGCCGAGGACGACCTGCCACCCCTGCTCAAGGGCTTCAAGGCGGTGCCGCCGCTGGTCACCGACATCGACCTCTCCATGGACGACAAGTTCCTCTACGTGGCCTGCTGGGGCACCGGCGACCTGCAGCAGTACGACGTGTCCGACCCGTTCAACCCCAAGCTCACCGGCAAGGTCAGGATCGGCGGCATCGTCTCCAAGGCCACGCACCCCGGCGCGAAGAACGGGCACTTGAGCGGCGGGCCGCAGATGGTGGAGATCAGCCGCGACGGCCGGCGCGTCTACTTCACCAACTCGCTCTACGGCGCCATCGATCCGCAGTTCTATCCCGCCGGCATCGAGGGCTGGATGGTGAAGCTCGACGCCAAGCCGGAGGGCGGCATCGCCTTCGATGAGAGGTTCTTCGTCGAGTGGCCGGCCCCGCACCGCCCGCACCAGGTGCGGCTCGAGGGCGGCGACTGCTCGTCGGATTCCTATTGCTACCCATGAGGCACTCGATCTGGGGCGAATGGCGAATGGTCCAATCGCGAATGGTAAGACGCCATTCGCCACTCCCCATTCGCCATTCGCGCGCGGCAGCGACATGACCGACGCGTGGCCACCGCTGGTGTTCGCCGGCCTCGGCGCCTTCCACGGCCTGAACCCCGCCATGGGGTGGCTGTTCGCGGTGGCGCTCGGCCTGCATCGCCAGAGCCGGACAATCGTCTATGCGGCGCTCGTGCCGATCGCGATCGGCCATGCCCTCTCGATTGCCGCGGTGGCTGGCCTGCTGGTGGCTGCGGGCGTTCTCGTGCCGCTGAGCCTGGTGCGCGTCGGTGGCGGCCTCATGCTCATCGCCTGGGCCGCGTATCACTGGCGCTTCGGGCACCGGCATCGGGTGCGCTTCGGCATGCGCACGGGGCTCCTGGGCCTCGCCGCGTGGTCGTTCCTGATGGCCACCGCGCACGGCGCTGGCGTCATGCTCTGGCCCGCTTTGATGCCGCTGTGCGTGCCCGGCAGCGCCGCAGCGGCCTCCGTCGGCGGACCTGCCTCGGCCGCCATCGGCGCCATCGCCGTTCACACCGCAGCGATGGTCGCCGCAACCGCCGTTGCGGCGGGGGTCGTCTACGAATGGCTCGGGGTTGCCGTGCTGCGCCAAGCCTGGCTCAACATCGACATGATCTGGACGCTCGCGCTGGCCGTAACAGGCCTGCTGCTTCTCCTCGCGTAGCCGATGGCCCGCAGGCTGAGACGCAAGCTGAAGCTGAGCGGCGGAGCAGCGCGGGGGAGTTGGAGGCAAAGGCATCTCGAACGGGGAGACACCTTTGCCATGATGACCTACTTGTGGGTTGCGCAGGTCACCTAGAAAACGGCCCCAGCCGGTGATTTATTCCGCGACAGCAACATTGACTTTGGGGGGGCGCTCGACAATAGTGCGCCGCGAACATAGCGCGGCGCTTGCCGTTAGGCTTGCGCACGGCGAAGTCCAAGGAAAATCAAATATGTACGCTGTCATCAAGACGGGCGGCAAGCAGTATCGTGTCGCCGCCGACGAGGTGGTGACGATCGAGAAGATCACCGGCGAGCAGGGTGCCGAGGTGGAGTTCACCGAGGTCTTGATGCTGGGGGGCGGCAATGGCGAGCCCAAGGTGGGCACGCCCGCGGTCGCTGGCGCCAAGGTCGTCGCGGAGGTGGTCGAGCAGAGCCGCGCGCCCAAGGTCATCGCCTTCAAGAAGCGCCGGCGCAAGAACTCGCGCCGCAAGCGCGGCCATCGCCAGCACCAGACGCTCGTTCGCATCAAGGAGATCGTCGGCGCCTGACTGAGGGGTCGACTTCGGACCCGAGCAAGGTCGCATCGAGGTTAAGGGAACAACACCCATGGCACACAAGAAGGCGGGCGGCTCCTCGCGCAACGGCCGCGATACGGCGGGACGGCGGCTCGGCGTCAAGCGCTACGGCGGCGAGCAGGTGCTGGCCGGCAACATCCTGGTGCGCCAGCGCGGCACCAAGGTGCACCCCGGCTCCAACGTCGGCATGGGCACCGACCACACGCTGTTCGCCCTCGCCGAGGGCAGCGTCGAGTTCGCGACCAGGCGCAACGGGCGGGTCTACGTCTCGATCAAGCCCTCCGCCCCCAAGGCCGCCGCTCAGTAAACCTGAATATGAAGCGCGCCGATCGGGTGCTTGCACCCCGGTGGAGGTTTGCGAGATGATGCCTGACGGGCGCTGTCATTGTGCCCCGATGGCTCGCTGCAGCGATCGCAGGATCGACCGAACCGACGCGCCCCTCGCATGGTGACGCTCACGACCGAACGCCTCGTCCTGCGCCCGTTCCGGCGGAGCGACGTGACGGTCTTCACCCGCCTCGCCGGCGACTGGCCGGTGGCGTCCATGACGAGCGACATCCCCCACCCGCTCTCCGAGCAGCAGGCCATGGCCTGGCTCAGGCCGGGGCGCGGCGAGGTGCGCTTCGCCATCGAGCTGGAAGGCCAGCTGATCGGCGGGGCGGGATTCTACCGCCGCCGCTCCGGCGCCGCCGAGCTCGGCTTCTGGCTGGGACAGCCCTGGTGGGGATGCGGCTACGCGACCGAAGCCACACGCACCGTCGTCAGGTACGGCTTCGATGCGCGCCGCCTGCCTGGCTTCACATCCTCGCACTTCGTCGACAACCAGGCCTCGGAGGCCGTGCTGCGCAAGCTGGGCTTCGAGCCGGTGGGGCGCGGCACCATCGCCTGCGTCGCACGCGGCTGTGAGGTGGAGGCCGTCACCTACTGGCTGCCGCCCAAGCGGGCTGCCGTCGGACAGCCGCTCGACGTCGCCACGCCCGGCCCACGCTGGCGCGCCTGGCTCAACCGGCTGGCCGGCCGCCCCGCTTAGGTCCTTGGCGGCGAAGATTAGGTTGAGGGTCGGGGCGCGGATCGCCCGACTGGGTTGGGGACGTTCCCATGAAAGAGGCAATTCGCACAAGCCGATTGCTGCTCCGGCCACTTCGCGCGGACGATGCGCAGCGGTTGTTCGAGCTGTTCGCCAATTGGGAGGTCATACGCTGGCTCAGCATGCCGCCGTGGCCCTATTCCCTCACAGACGCGCACAGCTTCATCGAAGGGCAGTTGAACAAGGGTCTGACCAAGACGACCTTCGCCATCACTCTCGGTGATGACCTGATCGGCGGCATTGACGTGCGCGTGAATAAGAGCGACCACTCGCAGAGCGGGCGCGGGCCCAATCTGGGATACTGGCTTGGCCGACCCTACTGGGGATGCGGCTACATGACGGAAGCGGCGCGCGCGTTTGTGGCCCACGTGTTCGGAGCGGATGTCGGCGATACCATCTATTCCGGCGCGTTCTCGGAGAACAAGGCATCCCTGCGCGTGCAGGAGAAGCTGGGCTTCGTTCGCGACGGCGAAACGATGCTGTACGCGAAACCGCGCCGCGCGAAGTTCCCGCACGTGAACACCAAGTTGACTCGGTCCGCGTTCGAAGAAACGTAGGGTGCCAATCGGGCGTCAGCCCGATTGCACCGATGCACCCGTGGAGCCTATGACTCGCGTGAGATCGGCGCAATACGGGCTAACGCCCTATTGCGCCCTACCCTGGAACCTGACACCTGAAACCTGACACCGGAAGATGAAGTTCCTCGACCAGGCCAAGATCTACATCGCCGCGGGCGCGGGCGGGGCGGGTTGCGTCTCGTTCCGGCGCGAGAAGTTCATCGAGTTCGGCGGACCCGACGGCGGCGACGGCGGCAACGGCGGCGATGTGTGGATCGAGTGCGTCGCCAATCTCAACACGCTGATCGACTACCGCTACCGCCAGCACTTCAAGGCGCAACCGGGCAGGGCCGGCATGGGGCGCAACCGCGCCGGTGCGGCCGGCGAGGACATGGTGATCGCGGTGCCGCCGGGCACGGAGGTGCTCGACGAGGACCAGGCCACCGTGCTGGCCGAGGTCATGAAGCCCGGCGAGCGCGTGCGCCTGCTCAAGGGGGGCAACGGCGGCTTCGGCAACGCGCACTTCAAGTCCTCGACCAATCGCGCGCCGCGCCACGCCAACCCCGGCCAGCCCGCCACGGAGCTCACCGTCTGGCTGCGCCTCAAGCTGATCGCCGATGCGGGCCTCGTCGGCCTGCCCAACGCCGGCAAGTCGACCTTCCTCGCCGCCGTCAGCGCGGCGCGGCCAAAGGTCGCCGATTACCCCTTCACCACGCTGCAACCCGGCCTCGGCATGGTGCGCGATCCGGCCCGCGATTTCGTGCTCGCCGACATTCCTGGCTTGATCGAGGGCGCGCACGAAGGCGCCGGCCTCGGCACCCGCTTCCTCGGCCATATCGAGCGCTGCCGCGTGCTGTTGCATCTCGTCGATGCCACGAGCGAGGACATTGCCGGCGCCTACCGCACAGTGCGCGCCGAGCTCAAGGCGTACGGCGCCGACCTCGCCAAGAAGAAGGAGATCTTGGCGCTCTCCAAGTGCGACGCTCTCGACGAGGACACGATCGCCGCCAAGGCCGCGGAGCTCAAGGCCGTCGCCCGCAAGAAGCCGCACCTCGTCTCTGCAGTCTCGGGCCGCGGCGTGAAGGAGGTGATCGCGGCGCTCGCGCGCGAGATCGGCAAGGCCGACGCCGCCGAGCGGGCCGCATCCGGCGAGGAGGAGCGCGGTCCCTGGCGGCCGTGAATCGGCGAATGGCGAGTAGCGAGCGTATGGGTCGTCGACCATTGGCCATTCGCCATTCGCCCGCGCGTCAGCTCTGGCGCGGGCCGCGCATCAGCAGCAGGGCCGCCTCGACGCGGCGCCTGCTCCGCGTCGCCCGCCCTTTCGTAGACCCACGGCCTTCTGTGCGGCCTCGGCGGTGGCCGTGGCGCCGTGCGCCTCGCAGCCGGCGCGCAAAATCCTGGATCACGCAAAATCCTGGATCTGGCCGGTGTGCACGGCGTCATCCTCCTCTGCGCCAGGTGCGCCGGCCAAGCACCGGCGCGCACACGTTCACAGCTAGGTCTCGACACCTGACGGGCCGGCAGCCTGCCTCCTGACCCATCTCGATGACAAGGGCCAAAGCGTCGCGCGAGGACGAGCGCCGTCCAGCCCGCAGCCTGCAGCCGCTGCACCAGGCGAAAGCCCATGCTGCAGTAGACCGCGGCCACCTCGCGCGCCTGATGGTCCAGCACGCCCGACAGGACGGCGACGCCCCTGGGGCGGATCGCACGCCCCATGTCGGGCGCGAGGTCGACGAGCGGGCCCGGGAGGATATTGGCCAGCACCAGATCGAACCGCCCCGCCCCGCGCGACGCCGCATGCCCGAAGCCCGCCGCCCCCAGCACGCGCACGCGCGCTGCCACGCGGTTGAGCCGCGCATTCGCCCGGGCGATGGCCACGGCGCGCGCATCGTTGTCGACGGCCAGCACCCGGGCCACCGGCAGCAACCGGGCCGCCGCGATTGCGAGCACGCCGCTGCCGCAGCCGAGGTCCAGCACGCGGGCGAAACAACGCTGTTTCGCCAGCTCATCCAGGGCTTCGAGGCAGAGCGTCGTGGTGGCGTTGTAGCCCGTGCCGAAGGCCTCTCCCGCCTCGATCTCCACGGCGCGGAGCCGCATCGCAAAGCGCGCGCGGTCGTGGCTGCCGTGCACGACGAGCCGCCCCGCGGCCACCGGCGGCAACGACGCCTGCGACAGCGCCACCCAGTTCTGGTCCGGCACCGCCTCGAGCCGCAGCTGCCCCAGGCCAGGGAGGTCGGCGAGAGCGGCCGCGATGGGTTCCATCGGGGGCGCGGGATCGTAGTAGGCCTCGACCAGGAAGCGCGGCGCACCCGCCTCGAACAGCGTCACCGCCAGTGCGGCGGGGCTCGCCAGCGCCTCCAGTCGGTGCGACAGGAGCGCGCCCGGTCCCGAGGTCGGCGGCCTCGATGCGGAGTTTGTAAAGCGGCATCCCGCATATCATGCCTGCGGCGGCAGAGCTCGCCAACCCCAGACGGGGTCAGACCCTTCGCCTCCAACGTCCGATAATGCTCGAGGCGGTGCGCAAGGGGTCTGGCCCCCGCCTGACGACCCCGCCGAGAGCACTACTTCTGCAGCGATCGGGCGACCTCCAGCATCCAGCTGTGGAGCCCGAGCTGGCTGCGCCAATACTCGCGCAGGGGAGGTCCGCTGAGAAACTCCCCCGTCAGCCCGTTGCTCGCCCGGTAGGCCTGCCACTCCGGCAGACTGAAGACCCGCTCGAAGACCTCGGAGTAATAGTCCACGGCATCGCGGCTCATGCGTGGGGGGCCGGCCACCCCGCGCTGCATCAGATACTCGAGCTCGAGGCCCAGCTCCCAGAAGGTCGGCGTATCGGCATAGCGGGGCAGTCTTTTCCTCGTGAAAATGGCCAGCGGCTTCACCAGGCGCGCCTTGTAGTAGGTGTTGATCTCCCCGGGGTTGTTGACGGTCGACTGCACGTTGCCTTCCGCCAGCAGGCGGGCCACCTCGCCGCCGCCGCCCCGCGGCAGGTATTTCATCTGCACCTTCAGGGCCGAGTTCAGAAAGATCGTGAGCAGCTCGTCCTCGGCCATCGAGCCGGTTCCGGCCATCGTCCAAGCGTCGTTCTTGGCGACCGCAGCCACGAACTCGTCGACCGAGTTGATGTCGGCCCGATCGGTGTGCACCCACAGCAGGAACGGATCGAGACCGAGCCGTGCAACCGGGGTGAAGGTCAGAATGTCGACGCCGAGCTTGGGACGGATCAAAGGCACCGTGAAGAAGCTGTTCAACGTGAACATCAGCAAATGATCGTTGCCGGCGTTGTTCTTCATGTAGGACAGCGCCTCGCTGCCAGACTGTGCCGGCATATTCACAATCCTGGCCTCGACCGGAAACAGGTTGTGCTTCTTCACCAGGGTGGCGATGAACCGCGCGATCTTGTCGGCGCCGCCGCCTTGCCCGGCCATGACGACGAACTCGACGGGCTTGGTCGGAACCCAATCGGCCCGTGCCGTGCCGGCGGTGCAAAGCGCGAGGATGCTCGTCGCCAGCGCGGCCGGGCAGGCCGCAGCCGACAGTCCTCTACGCATTGACAAGTCCCTCCCTCCTCCTGCAATCGCGGCCGGCTCCCCGATACCCCCGTCGGCCGCGGGCGAGATTCCCGCTGGGACACATCTGAAGTCCGAGTGCGTCTGAACTGAGGCGCCGCCCGAGCCGGTCCCCACGTGCTTGCGCGAGGCGGACCCGCGTCGGCCGTGCCGTCAGGACCAATACCGGGGATTCGCGAGCGGAGCCGAAGAAATGTGGTGAGTCGGATCAATTCGCACGGGGGTTGCGTCGGACCCGAAGTATTCGCGCGCGGGTGGACCTGCGCACCTCGCCTGGGAAATCAGCGACCGATTGCACTCGGCGCGCGCAGACTGCCGCCGCCGCCGGCACATTCCCGCGTCAGCCCGGCCCGTCGCTCCACGATGGGGGATCGGCTCATGGCCCCGCCGTGCGCTGCGCCAGCCAGATGCCGCCGACCACCAGGGCCAGGGCCACGGCATGGTAGAGCGCGAACGACTCGTCGATCAGGAGGACCGCCATGATCGCTGCGAACACCGGCACCAGGTTGACGAACACGCCGGCGCGCCCGGGCCCGATCAGGTCGACGCCACGCAGATAGCAAAGCTGGGCCAGGCAGGACGGGAAGATCGCCACATAGAGGACGACGAGCCACCCCTGCCATGTCGGAAGCGCGAATCCCAGGAGCATCGATTCGATCACCAGGGGCGGTATCGAGGTGAGGGCGGCGATCAGCGCCAGCAGGGTGAAGAACGCCGCGCCCGGCATGTTGGGCCGGTCGCGCAGGGCCACCGTGTAGAAGGCATAGAGCACACAGGCCGCCAGCATCGCGACGTCGCCGCGGTTGAGCCCGATCTCCAGGATCGACAGCGGCGCGCCCTGCGTCGCGACCACCACGACGCCGACCGAGGTGATCAGCACGCCCGCGATCTGCACGAGGCTCGCGCGCGTGCCGTGCATCAGGAACGCGCCCATCAGCACGGCCACGGGGATCGAGCCCTGCAGGATGCCGATATTGATGGCGGTCGTGGCGTGCGCGGCCCAGTAGTAGAGCACGTTGAAGGCGGTGAAGCCGAGGAAGGCCATCAGGACGATCCGGCCGAGCTTTGGCCGCACCTCGCCCCAGTGGGCGCGCACCTGACCGCCGTAGGCGGGCCACAGCACCGCCAGCACCACCGCCCAGCGCAGGGTCGTCAGCATCAGCGGCGAGACGTGCCCGACCGCCAGCCGACCGGCCACGACGTTGCCGGCCCAGAAGATCGCGGTCAGCGTCAGCAGTACCCTGGGCCACTGGTAGAGCCGGTCCACGAGGCGGCGCGAGACGGCGGGTGTGGAAGCGGTATCGGTCAAGCGGCGCTCTCGGCATTGTACGTGCCGTAATGCCGCCGGCCGAATGCGTGCCCGCGTTCTTCTGACGGGCGGCGCGGGTGTGATAGACTGTCCGCATGCCGCCAAAGATTCGCGAGCTTGTCGCAGACCTCGAGAAGGCCGGCTTCGTCTATCGCGGCGGCAAGGGTAGCCATCGGAATTTTGCTCACCCAAAAGTTGCGAGCCCTGTTACCATATCCGGCCAGCTTCGGCGACGACGCAAAGGCATAGCAGATAAAAGCGGCGCGCCGTGCAATCGAGAAAACGACGAAATGAAGACAGCGCCAGATACGTCAAGATCGTGGAGTGGTCCGAAGAGGACCAGTGCTGCGTGGGGAGGGCACCCGGGCTAATTCTGGGTGGCTGCCACGGTGACGACGAGCGGTGGGTCTTCGAGGAGCTGTGCCTGATTGTCGACGAGGCAATCGATCTCTACCGCCAGGACGGCAAGCCTCTCCCTCCGCCTACCGCCGGTCGGGACCTGGCCAACGCCCTGCAATCGGCAGTGAGGCCGCCGTCGCCGCCTCAGGTGGGAACGACATGCCGGAACAAACACTGTACACTCACAAGACCGCCGTCAGGAGATGACGTCATCGGAGGTCGTCGGCCACTATTCGGCACTCGAAGAAGTGCGCATCCGGGTGTGGATCGACGGCGGCTGGGCCGTCGATGCGCTGCTCGGCAGGCAGCCCCGACCGCACAAGGACTTGGACATCGCTCTTGAACGCGGCGATGTGCGAAGGCTGCGAGGGATTCTCGCCACGAAGGGCTACCGGCAAGTCAGGGAAGATGGCGAATGGAACTTCGTGTTGGCGGATGACGAGGGGCATGAAATAGACGTGCATGTCTTTGTGTGCGACGAACAGGGGAATGTCGTAGACGGTATCAGGTACCCGCGAGAGTCCCTCACGGGCACCGGCACGATAGAAGGTTATGTCGTCCGGTGCATCCTGGCGAAGCACGTGGTCGCGTTCCTTGCGCCCTGGATACACAAGTGGCCCGACAAATATGTGCCAGCCGTGTCGGCGTTGTGCGAGAGCTTCGGTATTGAGCTGCCGACGGAGTATATCGAGTTTACGTCCCTCAGGCCGTGAGCCGCACACCAGCACTTTTCTTTGGGGCTGCCCTGGCCAGCCATGCACGCCCCTGCCATCGGCTCTGCACCGGGCGGCGCGCTCGCCTTGTTTGTTCTCGCGTGACTGCTATGCTCGGCTGCAAGCTGAAAAGTACGCGCTGTGGCCACCGGAGGAGAACCGCCCATGCAGCTCAAGGTTTCCCCCATCGCCCGCGAGGACTGCACCGACGCGGAGTGGGAAGCCCGTGTCGATCTCGCCGCCGCCCACCGCATGGCCGTGATGCACGGCTTCCACGAGGGTATCTTCAACCATCTCACCCTGGTCGTTCCCGGCAAGCCCGACCGCTACTACCAGATCCCGTTCGGCATGCACTGGTCGGAGGTGAAGGCGTCCTCGTTCATGGAGGTCGGCATCGACGACGGCAAGGTGAAGCGCGGCGCCGGCGACGTGGAGCGCTCCTGCTACTGCATCCACGCGCCGATCCACAAGGCGCTGCCGCAGGCCGCCGCCGTGTTCCACACCCACATGCCCTACACCAGCGCGCTCACCCGGCTGGAGGACCCGCGCATCAAGGAGATCGGCCAGACCGAGGTCGGCATGATGGGCAAGATCGCCTACGACGACACCTACACGGGCCCGGCCTTCGAGCCCGAGGAGGGCGAGCGTCTCGCCAAGGTGATCGGCGACAAGACCATCCTGTTCATGGCCAACCACGGCGTCTCCACCGTGGGCAAGTCGGTCGCCGAGGCCTACGACCGGCTCTACTACATCGAGCGCGCCGCGCAGGTGCAGATCTATGCCATGTGGACGGGACAGCGCCTGAAGAAGCTGCCCGAGCCGGTGGTTGAGAAGACCATGTCCAACATGGGCGGCGCCCAGCACTACACCGGCCTCACCCCCGCCGAGCGCCACTTCGAGGCCCTGAAGCGCATCCTCAACCGCCAGGAGCCCGACTACGCGGAGTAGGGAGCGTCGGGGTCTGACCCCATGCATGGCCCGCGCTTTCGTAGGTCAAGCGAAGCGCAGACCCAACACGTTGAGGCTCATTTCATTCCCGCCCAGCCCAATCCGGCAATGGCACCGGACCGCTTGATCCCCACGTCACGTCATACGACCGTTGGCAACCCACAGCAGAAACGTGGAGTACGAAGTAGGAAGCTCCCGAAACGTCGGTGCGGCGATAGCGCATGGCTCTGGCCCCAATGTGTTGTGTCTGCGCTTCGTTTGACACAACCTACACACCCCTAATCCTTCAGCTCCACCCCTGTCGCGCGCTCGTACCAGCGCACCACGTCGAGCACGCATGCGCCGGGGCCCAGCGCCTTGTCCGCGGCGCGCCAGAGCTGCTCGCCGAGGCCGCTCATGGGCACGCCGAGGCCCTGCTCGTCGGCCAGCCGGTTGGCGATGCCGACGTCCTTCAGCATCAAGGCAAGCCGGAAGGCGTCGTCGAAGCGGCGCTCGATCACCTGCGGGCCGAACTTCACGTCGGTGATGAAGCTGCGGCCCGTGGAGACGTTGATCACGTCGAGCATCGCAGAAGGGGAGAGGCCGTAGGCCTTGCCGATCAGCATGGCCTCGGTGGTGCCGAGCACGGTGAGCGCGGTGGCGAGGTTGTTCACCGTCTTCATGGCGTGCCCGCTGCCCACCGGACCCAGGTGGAACACGTGGCTGCCCATGCGAGCGAGCAGCGGACGCACCCGCTTTAGAGCCTCAGCCTCGCCGCCGCACATGAACACGAGCGTGGCGCTCACCGCCCCCTCCTTGGCGCCGGAGACCGGGGCGTCGACCATGGCCACGCCCTGTGCGGCGAGGCGGTCGGCGGTCTCGCGCGTGATCCATGGCTCGGCGGAGGAGGTATCGACCAGGATCGCGCCGCGCGCGAAGCCGGCAGCCAGGCCGTCGGCGCCGAGGACGCACTCGCGCACCGCCGTGCCCTCGGGCAGCATGGTGAAGACCACCTCGGAGGCTTCCGCCACCTCGCGCGGCGACCGCAGCGCGCGGGCACCCTGGTGGCGCCGCGCGACCTTCCTCGCCGCCGCAGGGGCGATGTCATAGAGCGCCAGCGTATGCCCGCCCTTGGCCAGATGCCCGGCCATGGCGCTCCCCATCACGCCGAGCCCGATGAAGCCGATGCGCATGCGGCGCTCCGCTCCGCGTCGCCTGACCCTATCTCTTGGTCTTGCCGTCCGAGACCACCTCGAGGACCTCCACCTTGCGGTCGGCGACCAGATCGCCCGCCACCGGGCGGAAATCCTTGAAGTGCTGGCTCTCCGTGTGCGCCTTCACCGCCGCCTCGTCCCGGTACACCTCCAGCATCACGAGCCGGGCGGGATTGTCGGGGTCCTGGGCCACGTCGAACTGGAGACAGCCCGGCTCGTTGGCGAGACAGCGCTGGGCCTGCGCCGTCATCTTCTCCTTGAACTCGGCTTCCTTGCCGGGCTTGGCGGTGAGGTAGGCGACGATGGCGCGCATGCGGCTCTCCCTGTCTCGTCTCGGGTTTTGTTGTGCCACCCTGGCACGAACCGCCGCCGCCGTCAGCCCGCATCGTGAGCCGGGCCCACGCGCAGGCCGCGCAACCCCCTAGCCAAGCAGCCTGCATTTGGGCCAAATTGCCAGCCAACGTGCCGGCGATCGTCGCGATCGGGCAAAGAGACGGGGCAGTAGAGTGGCTGAGAACGGCGTGCTTATCGTCACGGCGGACACCGTGATCCGGGGCGTGCGCGAGTTGCGCAACTGTCGCCAGCTCGAGGTTTTCGGCTATCTCGAGGGCGACGTCGCCGCCAAGTCGGTGCTGGTGCACAAGGACGGCCGGCTGTTCGGCAAGGTGAAGTCCGACAGCGCCGAGATCCACGGCACGCTGCAGGGCGAGGTGGTGGTCAAGAACCTGATCGACATCAGGAGCTCGGGCAACGTCAGCGGCAACATCCAGTACGGCAAGCTGGCACTCGAGCAGGGCGGCAACCTCTCCGCGGAGGTCCGCAACATTCCGCCCAGCCTTGCCGGCGATCTCGCCCTCGAGGTCTCCAAGGGGGGCACGGTGCCCGTCACCCTGCAGGACCTCAACGCCCTCGATCCCGACGATGCCGCCAAGGACCTCAAGTTCGCCATCTCCAATGTTCGCAGCGGCTACGTGGCGCTGTCGACGGCCCCCAGGAAGTCGGTGACGACCTTCACGCAGGCCGATCTCGAGGCCGGCCGGGTGGCCTTCGTGCACGATGGGCGCAGCGCCGGCCTCGCCGGTTTCGACATCGTGGTGGCCGACCGCAGCGGCGGCAGCTCCGGCAAGCCGCAGGCCGTCAAGGTGGCCGTCCGCGGCTAGACAGCCAGCTGCCGCACGGTGCGATCCCGTCGGCGCCGAGCCGGTCCAGACATTCCCATGGGTGATAGAAGCGTCCCACTCATGCGGCTTGCGTGACATGTGTCGCCATGCTGCTGTGCCATTTGCGGTGAGGCTGCGAGGCTCTTCTAATGACCCAGACCGTGGTTTCTCCCGTTGCGGGGAAAGTGATCGAATGCCTGGTCCAGTCGGGCGACACCGTTGCAGCCGACACCGAGGTGGCCATTGTCGAAGCCATGAAGATGCACATCCCCGTCGTGGCCGAGCGGGCCGGGCGCGTCGCCCTTTGGCTGGTGAGCGAGGACAGCCAGGTCACCGAAGGCCAGGCGCTGCTGACGCTCGAGGGCTGAGCCCATGTCCTGGCAGCCCGAGCTCGACGACGTGGAGCGCCGGCGCCGGCTGGCGCTCGAGCTGGGCGGCGCCGACAAGGTCGCCCGCCACAAGGGCCAGGGCAAGCTCACCGTGCGCGAGCGCATCGCCGGCCTCGTCGATGCCGGCTCGTTCGAGGAGCTGGGCTCCATCGCCGGCTTTCCCGAGTACGACGCGCGAGGGCAATCTCACGGGCCTGACGCCGGCCAACGTGATCTGCGGCCGGGCCCGCATCGACGGGCGCAACGTGTTCGTCACCGGCGATGACTTCACCGTGCGCGGCGGCGCCAACGACGGTGGCCTGCGCGACAAGTTCGCCTACGCCGAGACCTTCGCGCGGCGCTGGCGCGTGCCGCTGGTGCGCCTCGTCGACGGTACCGGCGGCGGCGGCTCGGTCAAGCACCTGGAGACGCTGGGGCGCACCTACCTGCCCGAGTCGACGGTCTTCACCGAGATGGCGGATGCTCTGTCGGAGGTCCCCATCGTCGCCCTGGGGCTCGGCTCGGTGGCCGGCATGGGCGCGGCGCGGGTGTGCGCCAGCCACTACTCGGTGATGGTGCGCGGCACCTCGCAGCTGTTCGCCGCCGGCCCGCCGGTGGTGGCGCGCGCCGGCCAGACCGTGACCAAGGAGGAGCTGGGCGGCTCCACCATCCATGCGAGGAACGGCACCATCGACGACGAGGCCGGGAGTGAGGCGGAGGCCTTCGCGCGGGCGCGCCGGTTCCTCTCCTACCTGCCCGCCTCGGTGCACGAGCCGGCAGCCCAGCAGCCCAGCAACGACCGGCCCGACCGCACGGCCGAGGAGCTGTTGTCGGTGGTGCCGCGCGATGCCCGCAAGGTCTACAAGGTGCGGCCCATCGTCGAGGCGCTGGTGGATGCCGGGTCCTTCTTCGAGATCGGCAAGGCGTGGGGCAAGTCGGTTGTCACGGGGCTTGCCCGGCTCGACGGCTGGCCGGCGGCGGTGCTGGCGAGCGACCCCTACCACTACGGCGGCGCCTGGACGGCGGATGCCTGCCGCAAGGCGATCCGCATGGTCGACCTGGCGCAGACCTTCCAGCTGCCCGTGGTGCATCTGGTCGACATCCCGGGCTTCCTGATCGGCAAGGAGGCGGAGGCCTCGGGCGTGATGCGCTACGGCACCCAGGCGCTGGCGGCCGTGCGCAGCTCCACGGTGCCCTGGTGCGCCATCATGGTGCGCAAGGCCTTCGGCATGGCGGGGCTTTCCCAGCGCAACGGGTCGCCGGCCTTCCTGCGCTACGCCTGGCCCTCGGCGCAGTGGGGCTCGCTGCCGATCGCCGGCGGCGTCGACGCCGCCTACCGCGCCGTGATCGAGGCGGCGCCCGACCCCGCCGCCAAGCGCGCCGAGATCGAGGCAAGGCTCGAGGCGCTGCAGTCGCCGCTGCGGACGGCGGAGGCCTTCGGCGTGGAGGAGATCATCGACCCGCGCTCGACCCGCGCCTACCTCTGCCGCTTCGCCGACATGGCCGCGCCCGCTGCGCCAGCCGGGGAGACCGCACTTCGGGTACCGGCCTTGACGGGTGTCAGGCGACCGCGCGCGCGTGCGCGATCTCGCGTCCGGTGATCGGACGTACCGCGTCGGCGGATAGCGTCACGACGGCAATAGTCTCGCCGCCCAAGGTCACGAACTCGACCTCGTAGGCAGCGCCATCCCTGTGGATCAGGACCACCGTTCCAACGTCCCCGCTGCGCAGCCCCTGCTGTGGCACATCGCGGGTGAGAATGACTGTGTCGAGCTCCTGGATCATGGGCGGCATCCTAACACGGAAATGCAGTCACGAAGCGAGGGACCATCTCGCCATCCAGGATAATCCAGACGGTAGCCACGGACGGTTTGCGTCCATCCGGCGACAATAGGTGGCCTTCTACTCGGTATTTGGTGCCGTAGGGTGAGACCTCGATTGCTCCGACCGGACAATCCTGAACATGGGCGAACAAGGCCTGAGTGAGCTCTTCCGGGGCGTCCGCGCGGAACCCGAAGCGTTTGAAGAACCGAGCTTTGCTTCGACCAACTGGATGGATCTCCGACAGAAGGTAGCCGGAGATCTTGACTGGATCGATGATCGCCTGATGGCGGTTCGGTACAGCGGCCATCGCGATGCTCCCCCGCCTGTCGTCCGCCGACGGCAGACATTTTCATGTTGCCCGTCTCGCCGCCCCGGGGCAAACTGACGTTAACGTCAACTTGAGAAGCCCGAAGGGCCGCGAGACGAGGAGGAGGACACGCCCATGCCCAAGACCCTCAAGGTCCGCGTCGATCCCGAGAAGTGCCAGGGCCACAACCGCTGCAAGGCGCTGGCGCCGGAGCTGTTCCAGCTCGACGAGTACGGCAACGCGCGCGAGATCGGCGACGGCACCGTGCCCGCGGGGCTCGAGGAGAAGGCCTGGCTCGCCAAGTCGAACTGCCCCGAGTTTGCGGTCGAGATCATCGAGGAGTGAGGCCATGGCCGAGCGTCCGCCCGTCAACGACTGGACCACCGATTTCGACCATCTCGACGCGCGCTGGGTCGAGGACCCGTTCCCGATCTGGGACGAGATGCGCAAGCGCTGCCCGATCGCGCACACCGACCGCTTCATGGGCGTCTACTTCCCCGCGCGCTACGAGGACGTGCGCGCGGTGGCCTACGACACGGAGCATTTCTCCTCGCGCCGCGTGGTCGTGCGCGAGACGCCGCCGCCGCGCATCCCGGCGCCGCCCATCACCTCCGATCCGCCCGAGCACCGCCCGGCGCGCATGGTGCTGCTGCCGCCGTTCACGCCCCAGGCCATCGAGAGGCTGGAGCCCAGAGCGCGGGCGCTGTGCAACGAGCTGATCGACGCCTTCGTCGCGCGCGGCGCCTGCGATGCCGCGGTGGAGTACGCGCAGGAGATCCCGACCCGCCTCATCGCCCACATGATGGACCTGCCGGAGAGCGACGGTGGGCGCTACCGCCAGTGGATCAAGATGGTCCTCCAGGACGGCATCACCGATGTCAGCGCCGCGGTGCAGGCCTCCGGCGAGATGCAGCACTACTTCATGGGCCACGTGCACGAGCGCCAGGGCAAGCCGGGCGAGGACCTCATCAGCTACCTCGCCAATGTCGAGGTCAAGGGCGAGAGGCTGCCGACCGAGGCCGTGATCGGCTCCCTGCGGCTCCTGCTGATCGCCGGCATCGACACGACCTGGAGCGCCATCGGCTCGTGTCTCTGGCACCTGGCGCGCACGCCCGGCGACCGCCGCCGCCTCGCCGCGGAGCCCGCGCTGCTGCCGACCGCGATCGAGGAGCTGCTGCGCGCCTACGCCCCCGTGACCATGGCGCGCGAGGTCGTCAAGGAGACCACCATCAGCGGCGCAACCTTCAAGCCGGGGCAGATGGTGATGCTGTCGTTCCCCGCGGCATGCCGCGACCCGGAGATGTTCCCCGACGCCGACAAGGTGGTGATCGACCGCAAGGAGAACCGCCACGCCGCCTTCGGCCTCGGCATCCACCGCTGCATCGGCTCGAACCTCGCGCGCATGGAGCTGAGCGACGGCGGTCGGCGAGTTCCTGCGGCGCATCCCCGAGTTCAGCCTCGACGGGCAGGTCACCTGGTCGGAGGGCACCGTCCGTGGACCACGCAAGCTGCCGCTGCGGTTGCGATGACAAACCGCGAGGCACGCTCGACGGGATTCCCCTCCCCTCTGGCCGCGCAGGGGCCAAAGCGAGCGAAGCTCGCTTGTGCGCCTTCGGCGCAGGTGCGGGGAGGGGGTAATCAACCCCCGACGCTCGCAGGTGGGAGTGGGCTTTGAGCAAGCGTCCGCCCGTCACCGATTGGGCCACGGATTGGGACCATCTCGACCCGCGCTGGGTCGAGGACCCCTATCCGATCTGGGGCGAGCTGCGGCAGCGATGCCCGGTCGCCCACACCGAGCGCTACGGCGGCGTGTACCTGCCGGTGCGCTACCAGGACATACGCGACATCGCCTACGACACGGAGCACTTCTCCTCGCGCAAGGTGGCGGTGCGCGAGACGCATCCGCCCAATGACCGCGGCGCGCCGCCCATCACCTCCGACCCGCCGCGCCACCGCCTGGCGCGCATGGTGCTGCTGCCGCCGTTCACGCCGCAGGCGGTGGAACGGCACGAGCCGCGCACGCGCGCGATCTGCAACGAGCTGATCGATGCGTTCATCGGCAAGGGGGCCTGCGACGCCGCGGTGGAGTATGCCCAGCACATCCCGGTCAAGGTGATCGCCCGCATGCTGGGGGTGCCGGAGGCCGACGGCGACCTGTTTCGCGGCTGGATCACGGCCACGCTGCAGGAGGGTGTCACCGACGATGCGGTCCTGATGCGTGGGCTCGTGGAGATGACCGAGTATTTCCGGCCCTTCATGCTGGAGCGGCGCGAGCACCCCGGCGACGACCTCATCAGCCATCTGGTGCAGCAGCGCTACCCGGACGGGCGGACGCTGACCGACAACCATGTGCTGGGCTCGCTGCGCCTCATCCTGGTCGCCGGCATCGACACCACCTGGAGCGGCATCGGCTCCTGCATCTGGCATCTGGCGACGCATCCCGAGGACCGCCGCCGCCTGATCGCAGAGCCGGCGCTGGTGGCGACGGCGATCGAGGAACTCCTGCGCGCCTACGCGCCCGTCACCATGGCGCGCGAGGTGGTGGCCGAGACCGAGGTCGGCGGCTGCCCGTTCCAGCCGGGGCAGATGGTGATGCTCTCCTTCCCGGCGGCCAACCGCGATCCGGGGATGTTCCCCGACGCCGACAAGGTCGTCATCGACCGCAAGGAGAACCGCCACGCCGCCTTCGGCCTCGGCATCCACCGTTGCGTCGGCTCCAACCTCGCGCGGATGGAGCTGCGGGCGGCGGTGGAGGAGCTCTTGAAGCGGGTGCCCGAGTTCAGCCTCGCCGGCGAGGTGACCTGGTCGGAGGGCACGGTGCGCGGCCCCCGCCGCCTGCCGATCCGGTTCGGCTGAGAGGCTCGGGGTCCGGGCCCTTGCGAGACGCTTCCCTGAAATTCCGAGGAGAAAAAAGGGCCGCTGGCGCGAGCAGCCCTTGCAGGTGGTCAATTGTCGCCAGTCAGGCCGAGCCGACGCGAGCTGAAAATCGCGCGAGCGCCCGGAATTCGGTAACGTTGCATGTGCCGATTGCAGACGCGCGGCTGACAAGCCGGGACCGCCAGCGGGATGGCCTCTGCCGCTGCGTAGGAAGCGATTCTGGGCCACCTCCCGGCTCGGCCGGTACCTGGGGTGCCCCCGGCCGAGGCGGCAGAAAAGGGCCGCCCCGTGCAGGAAACCAGTTTGGCACATACAAGCGTCAACGGGCCGCGAAAGCGGCGGTAGCTCGAGGGCGTCGAGGCGCCTCGCGACAGGATCGGCCGTTCGCATATGCGCCTTCCGCAGAGTGGCAGCCCGCGCTGGCGATCGCCGCCCGCGTGCAGCAGCAGATCGCTGCAACCTGCCACGCGCCTGCGGTCCGTCTTGCGCATCGTGTCGACGCTGCATAATCTGATTTTGCGGGGTCGCAGGGGGGTATAGCGTGAGCAGAGCGCGATCTTGTTGCTTGCTGCTGGCGTGTCTCGCCCTTGCGCCGGCGGGCGCCAACGCCCAGCAAACTAAGCTGAGGATCACTCTACAGCTGCCCATAACCAACCACCTCGGCGTGAACCTGATGCAGTTCAAGACCGAGGTCGAGGCGAAGACTGCCAAGGCCATCTCATTCGAGATTTTCGACAAATCCCGCCTCTACAGGGATGATCAGGCGTTGGACGCGGTCGCGTCGGGCGCCATCGAGATGGGTTCCGTCGGGATTTCGCAGTTCGTCAAGAAGATGCCGGCGCTCGACCTGTTCGGCCAGCCGTTCCTGTTCAACTTCGAGGCCCTGGTCCGGGCAGCCGCGGACCCCGACGGCGAGGTCAGGAGAGTGCTCGACAAGGCGGTGCTCGAAGGAATCGGCGTGCGTGTCCTGTGGTTGCAGTCCTACGGCTCGAGCGTGTTCGTCTCCAAGGGCCGCGACGCCAGAGCTCCGGCCGCGATCCGCGGCCAGAAGGTGCGGGTGTGGGCAGACAACGTGGCGAAGTTCACCAGGCTTTGCGGAGGCGACCCCCGGGTGATCTCGGCCTCCAAGCAGTACCAGGCGGTCAAGGATGGCACGGTCGACATGCTGATGACCGGGATTACCAGCGTCGAATCGCGTGAGCTGTGGAAATTGCTCGATACCATCACGCGGACAGAGCACGCTGCGCTCGAGTTCCCCGTGATCATCAACGAGAAGGTGTGGCAATCCCTCTCCGACACCCACAAAACAATCATCTCCGCGGCCGCGAAGAAGGTCGAGCGAGACCTGCGCGAGTCGATGGCCGATGTCGAGGCGAAGGCATACGCGTTCGCCCGCGCTAAGGGCATGAAGGTTCACGAGTTGACGCCCGACGAGGTGGCCGAGTGGCGGGCTTGCAGCGCCGGCATCATGGATGACTACATGACCAGCGCAGGAGATGTTGCCTACAAGCTGATGGGGGCCTACGGAAAGTTGCGCACCCTCCCGTGCTGCTCCGCTGGACCCAAGGGGGAGTTCACCCTGCGCTAGATTTCTGCGCCGGTGGGTGCTTCCTTCCGACGTTGCCGAAAGGCTATGTCAATGCGGCGCCGGCCGCATTGCAGCGGTTCCCGCTCCGCCAGGAGCCGGCGCCGATGGTGGAGGCGCCGGCTCGGTGCGATCAGGCTTCGCTCGATTGCGCCCTACTTGTCCAGCCAGACGCTTTCGAAGCGCCAGTTGTTGTAAATCGCATTCTGATGCTGCACGTGGCCTTTGAGGTGGGGGTGCCAGCAGGTCGCTGTGCGGTTGTGGAAGATGATCGGGCGAGCCACATCCGCCGCCAGGACCTTCTCGATCTGCCATACGATCTGCTTGCGCTTGGCAACGTCCGCCTCCTGCGACTGCTGCTCCAGCAGCTTCTCGACCTGCGGATTGCAGTACTTCGTATAGTTGCGGTTCGACTTGCAGGCGAAGCCCTCCATAAGCGTCACGTCGGGATCGTCGATGCCGGAGCCGGAGAGATTGAGGGCGACCGAGTAGTCCTGCCGGACGAGGCGGCCGTACCAGACGGCAGATTCGACGATTTCGAGCTCGGCGTCGAAATGGATCTGGTTGAGCTGATCGACCAGGAGGACCGCCGGGTCCCTGAAATTCTGGAAGTCACGGGTCGACACCTTGACCTTCAGGCGTTTGCCGGGACCATAGCCCAGGTTCTCCATGACCTTGCGCGCCTCGTCGCGCCGCGACGCCAGATCGCCGCCATAGTTGGGCAGTGCCATCACCATCTTCTTCGACATTCCCCACCGGCCCTCGGGCTCGGCCATCATGGCGCCGGCGAGGGTCGCCTTGCCGTGCGACAGGATGTCGATCATGCCTTGCCGGTCGAGGGCCAGAGCCATGGCCTGGCGCAGCTTGGCGTTGTCGAAGGGGGGCCTCTTTTGGTTGACGAGAAGGTTGGTGCTCACGGCGGTCGGCACCAGCTCGCAGATGGCCGCGGGGGCGCGCGCCTTGACGTTGGCAATCAGCGGCACCGTGATGTCGGCAACGAACGTGAGGTCGAACTCCTTGGCTATGAACGCGAGCACGCGCGTCGAGCGATTGCCGATGATGCTCATCTCGATGCCGTCGAGATACGGCCGGCCCGGCTTCCAGTAGCTTGCATTCTTGACGAGCTTGATCGACTGGTTGGAATCGAACGATACGAACTTGAAGGGACCGGTGCCGATCGGCCGCCTGCGCATTTCCTTGGCCGGCACGTGGCAGGGATAGACCGGAGACAGGTTGGACGCGAGCAGGGCGGGAAATGAGGTCTGCGGCCGCCCGAGCACGAAGATCGCCTCGAAATCTCCGCTCACCGTTACCTCTTTCAGATTGCTCCACCAGACCCCGCGCGGGTTGCCGCGCAGCTGGTCGGGATGCTTGCCCAGGATCTTGTCCCAGGTGCACTGAACGTCGCGGGCGGTGAACGGCTTGCCGTCGTGCCACGTGACGCCCTGCCGGAGCTTGACGGCGAGCTTGGTACGCGCTTCGTCCCATGCCCAGCTCTCTGCCAGCTCCGGCACGATCGTGTCGAGGCCGTTGCGCGGCTGCGACTGGTCGAAGATTAGAAGATTGTTGAAGACCGCCGAAAAGCCCATCGCCGTTGCGATCGTTGCTTCCTCGACGATCGAGGCGCTGGGAGGGTTGGTGCTGTTGTAGGTGCGGAGCACGCCACCCGACTTCTGGCCGGCGGCAGGCTCCGCAAGCGCGAGCCCCGCCGCCAGTGCGATAGCGAAAACTGCGATAGCATTGCGTGAACAGGCCAAGTTTTCCTCCCTTATAATTTGGACCGGAACTCAGTGGACGGAGGTCCGGTCACTTTCTCAGGCGACGTCAGCTTGGCACCGAGCAGATCGACGCAGTCGGGCAGCCGCCCGATTGCGCCCTACCTGTCCAGCCAGACGTTCTCGAAGCGCCAGTTGTTGTGGAGCGAGTTCTCGTGCTGCACGTGCCCCTTGACGTGCGCCTGCCAGCAGGTCGCTCCCCGGTTGTGCATGATGATCGGCTGGGCCACGTCCTCCGCCAGGACCTTCTCGATCCGCCACACGATCTCCCTGCGCTTGGCTGCGTCGCCTTCCTGCGACTGCGCCTCCAGGAGCTTCTCGACCTGCGGGTTGCAGTACCTCGTAAAGTTGCGGTTCGACTTGCAGGCGTAGCCTTCAGCCAGGGCGACGTCGGGATCGTCGAGCCCGGTGCTGGCAAGGTTGAGCGCGACTGCGTAGTCCAGGCGCAGGGCGCGGCCATACCAGACGGACGATTCGATGATCTCGAGCTCGGCGTCGAAGTAGATCTCGTTGAGCTGGTCGACCAGCAGGACGGCGGGGTCCCTGTAGGTCTGGAAGTCGCGGGTCGATACCTTCACCTGCAGTCGCTTGCCCGGGCCGTAGCCCAGGCTCTGCATGATCCTGCGCGCCTCGGTGCGCCGCTCTGTCAGGTCGCCGCCGTAGTTCGGCAGCGTCATCACCGTCTCTTTGGGCATGCCCCACCGGCCTTCGGGCGGCGGCATCATGGCGCCGGCGATGCTGGCCTTGCCGAAGGTCAGGATGTCGATCGTGCCTTGCCTGTCGAGCGCGAGCGCCATGGCCTTGCGCAGCTTGACGTCGTTGAAGGGGGGCTTTTCCCGGTTGACGAGCAGGTGGGTGCTCGCGCCGGTCGGCGTGTACTGGCAGATCGCGCCGGGCGCCCGGGCCAGGATGTCGGCCATCAGCGGCGCCGTGATATCGGCGACGAACGTCAGGTCGAACTCCCTGGCGATGAACGCCAGCACGCGGGTGGAGCGATTGCCGATGATGCTGAACTCGATGCCGTCGAGATATGGACGGCCCGGCTTCCAGTAGTCCGTGTTCTTGACGAGCTTGATGGAGCGGTTCGCATCGAATGATGCCAGCTTGAAGGGACCTGTGCCGATCGGCCTGCGGCGCATCTCCTTGGCCGGTACGTGGCAGGGATAGACCGGGGAGAGGTTGGAGGCGAGCATGGCCGGCAAGGAGGTCTGCGGCCGTGCCAGCTCGAATGTCGCCTCGAAACTGCCGTTGACGGTCACGTCCTGCAAGTTGCCCCACCAGAACTCCGCGCGGGTTGCCGCGCAGCTCATCGGGGTGCCTGCCCAGGATCTTGTGCCAGGTGCACTGCACGTCCTGCGCCGTCAAATCCTTGCCGTCGTGCCATTTCACGCCCTGCCGGAGCTTCACCGTCAGCCTGGTGTGGGATTCATCCCAGGTCCAGCTTTCGGCCAGCTCCGGCACGATGGTGTCGAGCCCGTTGCGCGGCTTGGACTGGTCGAAGATGAGGAGGTTGTTGAAGACGGCGGAGAAGGCCATCGACGTTGCGATGGTCCCTTCCTCGATGATGGAGGCGCTGGGCGGGTTGGTGCTGTTGTAGGAACGCAGTATTCCGCCCGCCTTCTGTGCAGCGGCGGGCTCTGCCATCGCGAGCCCTGCGGCCAGTGCGACGGCGGCAAGCCCAGCAATGCCTCGTGGAAGGGCCAAGCTCTCCTCCCCTGCGTGCCCCGTGCACTGCGCGGCAGATGCGCGGCCCGGTTGTTGTTGTCAGGAGGCTACAGTCTACCACCACGCGAAATAACGTTCACTTACTTCCTTCTGGTTGCAAACGATGCCCCAATTTGCTTCCGCGGCAATCCGTTCGCGGTATTTGCTACGTCGAGCCCTCAAGGCCCGGCCTCTTCAATTCGTCTCCACGGCAATGCGTTGGCGGCCCGAGCGCAGGGCCGGGAGGATGGCGGAGCCCAAGAGCAGGAGCGCCAACAGCAGGCAGGCGAGAGAAATGCCCCGCTCGAGGAAGATCCAGAAGCTGCCGTCGGAGAGGATCAGCGCCTTGCGCAGGTTGTTCTCCATCAGCGGGCCCAGCACGAAGGCCAGCACCAGGGGCGCGGGCTCGTAGCCGAGCTTGCGCATCAGGTAGCCGAGCACGCCGAAGGCGATCATCACGTAGATGTCGAACACGGCATTGGAGATGCTGTAGACGCCGATCAGGCAGAACAGCAGGATCAGCGGAAACAGGATGCGATAGGGCACCTTGAGCACCTGCACCCACAGCCCGATCAGCGGCAGGTTGAGCACCAGGAGCATGGCATTGCCGATGTACATGCTGGTGACGATGCCCCAGAACAGGCCGGGGTTCTGGGTCATCAGGAGCGGGCCCGGCTGCACGTTGTGCACGATGAAGGCGCCGAGCAGCAGGGCGACAACCACGTTGGGCGGGATGCCCAGCGTGAGCAGCGGGATGAAGCCGCTGCCGGCGGCGGCGTTGTTGGCGGCCTCGGGCCCGGCCACGCCGGCAATCGCGCCCTTGCCGAACCTCTCCGGCGTCTTGGAGATGCGCTTCTCGAGCGCGTAGGACAGGAAGGAGGAGATCACGGGACCGCCGCCGGGCAGGATGCCCAGCACGAAGCCCAGAAGCGAGCCGCGCGCCAGGGGGCCCGCGCTCTCGGCCCAGTCCTGGCGCGACGGCAGCAGGCCCTTGATGCGGTCGGAGAAGATCGAGCGGGTCAGTCTCTGCTCGAGGTTGACCAGGATCTCGGCGATGCCGAACAGGCCCATGACGATCGGCACCAGGCCGACGCCGTCGACCAGCTCCATGCGATCGAACGTCAGCCGCGGCACCGCGCTGATCGAGTCGAGGCCGACCAGGCCCAGCACGAGACCGACGCAGGCCATGATCAGGGCCTTCATCAGCGAGCCCTGCGAGAGATAGGTGAGAATGGAAAGCCCGAGCACCATCAGGCTGAAATACTCGGCCGGGCCGAAGCTCACGGCGAAGCGGGCGAGCGTCGGGGCCACCAGCATCAGACCGACGACGGCGAAGGTGCCGGCGATGAACGAGCCGATGGCCGCGATCCCGAGGGCCGGCCCGGCGCGGCCCTGGCGCGCCATCTGATGGCCGTCCAGCGTGGTGACCACCGAGGCCGCCTCGCCCGGAATGTTGACCAGGATGGCGGTGGTGGAGCCGCCGTACATGGAGCCGTAGTAGATGCCGGCCAGCATGACGATGCCGGCCTCGGGCGGGGCGGTGAAGGTCACCGGGAGGAGCAGCGACATCGCCGCCACCGGGCCGATGCCCGGCAGCACGCCGACCAGCGTGCCGATGAGCACGCCGAGGAAGCAGTAGATGAGGTTGATCGGCTGCAGCGCGACGCTGAATCCGATCATGAGGTTGTTGAGGAGCTCCACGGGCTAGCTCCGCCCGAAAATCATCGGCAGATGGGTCGTCAGCCAGCGCTCCGCCTCGCCCGCCGGCAGCTGGGTGCCGAGCCAGCGGTGGAACACGATGTAGGCCACCCCGGTGGCGAGGGCCGCGCCGAGCGGCGGCGCGATCCAGCTCTGGCGGTCGATGGTCAGGAACAGGATGAAGAGCAGGGCGAAGGTGGTGGTGATGAAGCCCAGCGCCGGCAGCAGCCAGCCGTAGAGCGCGAGCAGGACCACGACGTAGGGCACGAGCCACCAGCGCAGACCCTGCCAGAGGCCGGGCCCCTCTGCCGGCGCCCGTCTCAGGGTGGCCGCCAGCGTTGCCAGCGACAGGGCGGTCATCGCCAAGCCGACCCAGAAGATCATGCCTCCGGGGCCAGGGTCGCTGAGCGTGCCGAGCCCCAGATCGAGCCCCGACCAGGTGACGCCGAGCGCGACCGCCAGCCAGAAGCCGGCAGCGAGGAGCTCGCCGATGCGCATGGGGCTACTTCTTCTTCAGCCCCAGCTCCTCCACCAGGGCCCTTGCCTCCTCGATCTGCTCTGCCACGTGCTTCTCGTAGGCTGCGGTGTCGAGGTAGGCCACCTCCTGGTCGAACTTCTTGAGGGCCTCGGCGTAGGTGGGCTCCTCGACGCCCTTGGCGAAGGCGTCGGACAGCACCTTGACGACCTTGGGGTCCATGCCCTTGGGGCCTGCCACGCCATAGGGCGAGTTGAGCACCAGATTGATGCCCTCCTCCTGCAGGGTCGGCACCTTGGGCCAGTTCCTGGTGCGGCTCGGGCTCCAGGTGACCAGCAGGCGGAAGTCGCCGGAGTTCACCAGCGCGGCCCAGCTGGTGGAATCGGCATGGGCATTGATGTGGCCGCCCAGCGTCGCCGCGTTGAGCTCGGCGCCGCCCTTGAAGGGCACGTGCGTCCACTTGATGCCGCCGCTCGCCTTGGCGATCTGCTCCATGCCGATGTGCAGGCTGGTGCCGGTGCCGGGCGAGCCGTACTTGAGCTTGCCCGGGTTGGCCCTGGCGTACTCGATCAGCTCCTTGAAGGTCTTCCACGGCGCGTCCGACCTGACCACCACGCCGAAGGTGTAGGCCGTGAGCCCGGCGATGTAGGTGAAGTCCTTCTTCGCATCGAAGGAGGTCTTGGTCATGAACGGCAGCCGGAACACCGTGACGGGGATCTGGGCGATGGTGTAGCCGTCGGGCTTGGCGGTGGCCGCCATCTGCGCCGGCCCGAGCGTGCCCGAGGCGCCCGGCTTGTTCTCGATGACGATGGGCTGGCCCAGGTGCTTCTGCGTGGCATCGGCGAGCGCACGCAAGACGAGGTCCGTCGAGCCGCCGGCGGGCCACGGAACGATCAGGGTGACGGGCTTGGTCGGATAGCTCTGCGCCTGCGCCGATGCGCCGGCAAGCGTGCCGAGGGCGGCAAAAAGGCCCAGAATCAGGACGGTCTTCAGACGCTGCATCACGCTCCCCCCGCGGTCGGTTTTGTTGGGGCATCTGCCCGAAATCGGACCAACAGCCTACACCAGAGGGATTGGCCCCACAACGCTTCACGGGGCCGGCGAGGCAGGTCGCCGCAGGGTTGTCGGGTGGTGTCAGACCCGGAGGGCCCGGAGGGTCTGACACCTACCCCATGATGAAGCGCGGCAGCCAGAGGGCGATGTCGGGGAACGCCATCAGCAGGCCGATCAGGACCACCATGGCCAGCACGAAGGGCAGCGAGCCGCGGTTCACCTCGTTGATGGAGCCGCGCCCGCGCATGCCCTGCACGACGTAGAGGTTGAGGCCCACCGGCGGGGTGATCAGCGCCGCCTCGATCAGGATGGTGAGCACGATCCCCCACCAGATCGGGTCCCAGCCCATGCCAAACACAATGGGGGCGATGAACGGCGTGGTCAGGATCATTCGGCAACGGCGCGCAGCATGGAGAGCGAGATGCGCCGCTCCCACGCGGCGAGCGCGAGCGCTGCGATCACGCCGAGCGAGGCCGCCTCCGTGGGCGTCGCCACGCCGGCGTAGATCGAGCCCACCACGACCGGGAAGATGAGGAGCGGCGGGACCAGGGCCGGCAACATGCCGAGCCGCTTGGTCCAGCTCGTCTCGATCGGCGTGCCGCCCTTGCCGCGGTCGAACAGGCAGAAGACGAGGATCATCATCATGAAGAAGGACGCAAGCAGGGCGCCCGGAAGGAAGCCCGCGAGGTACAGTCTGGGCACCGAGGTATTGGTGAGGAGCCCGTAGAGGATGAAGTTGATCGACGGCGGAATCAGGATGCCGAGCGTCCCGCCCGCGGCGATGGTGCCGAGGAGCAAGGGCTCGTTGCGGCCCCGGCCAGCGTGGCGAAATGCGCGCCCGCGACCACGCCTCCGGCGGGCCCCGACAGGATGGTGTGGACGGGCTTTGCGAGCGCCGTCTCCACCGTCATCAGCCCGCCCGCCGCCTCCATGACCATCATGGGCCTGTCGGAGCCGACGCCGAGGCCGTGTTCGCCATCGGTGAGGCGCCGCGACAGCGAGCCCAGGTAGCTCGCCATCACAGGGGTGAGGAACGCGTTGAGCACCGTGGTGCTGGCGCGCTCCAGCTCGCGGAACTCGCGCAGCACGTCGCAGGAGATCGAGACCGCCACGCCCGGCTGATGCCGCTCCAGAAGGGCCTTGGCGGCGCGCTCGTGCGCGGGGTTGGCATCACGGCCTCGACGCCCCGGCTGCGCATGTCGGCGGCCGCCTCGATCAGCCGCGCTTCGCCGAGGGGCGCTATCTCCCGCCCGGCGGGGTCCAGGCGCCCGGGGATGCCGTAGCTGAGCTCGCGCGGCACCAGGGGCGGCACGCGCACCACGTCGATGTCGTAGAGGCTCGGGCGGTCCTGGCGGCCGATCAGCAGCAGGTCGCGGAACCCCTCGTTGGTGACGAACGCGGTCACCGCGCCGCTGCGCTGGATGACGGCGTTGGTGGCCGTCGTCGTCATGCCGTTGCCGACGTAGGCCACGTCGCCGCCGCCGAGCCCCAGCTCCCTCAGCGCCGCCCGCAGGCCGTCCACGGTGCCCTTGTCGCGCGCCTGCGGCGTCGTCGGCACCTTGGAGACGGCGATGCGCCCCGACTTGGGATCGTAGGCGATGCTGTCGGTGAACGTGCCGCCAACGTCGGAGGCAATCCGCGCCTTCATGCCCTCTCGCTGCTCACAAAGGGGTACCGGCAGCCTCGCCCTCGCTGCCGCCAGCCTTCTTCCCCACACAGTAGGGCGTCGACAGCGAGCCTGAAAGTGCAATGCCGCCCCGGAGCGTTCAGCGAAATGCGTGAAGTCGTGAAATCGCCAAATCGTGAGATCGACCACGACTTCAGTCACGACTTCACGACTTCACTACGCATGCAGCGAAGGCGCTGCGGGCAGCCGACAGGCCCCGGCCGGCCGAAGGGGAGCGTCGGTGCGGCCGGGGCCTGCCCTGCGCCAGGCTTCCCCAGGCAGAGAGAACAGGCTACCGTCCGGGGGTGAACGATCGGTTACGGGGGAGGCGGCCAGCGTGCGCACGCTACTCGCACGCACGTTACTCGCAGTGGTGATCCTCGCCGACGGCCTGCTCGCGCTGGATGCGGCGGCCGACGACGGCGCCAGGTCCAAGGGCGGCGCCAAGTCGGCCTACTCCAGGAAGGGCAAAGGCGAGCGGGCAAAAAGCGAGCAGGCAAAAAGCCACCGGGTGCAATCCGACGAGCGGCAGGCCCGGCTCGTGTGCGAGGAGCGCGCCCGGCACGAGGATCCAGCCGGCCAGTACGCGGCCCACCCGTGCTGGGCCCGCGAGGCTTTCGCCCGCGGCACCAACATCAACATGCAGTAGCCGCGAGCGCCTGAAGCCCGGCGCTCGGGAACGTTGAGAACTGGCGGAGGGAGTGGGATTGTCCGAGTCGCCGCTCCAGCCCGTGAATGCTTTGACTTAACTGCATTTCATGGCCTCTCTGGAACGGTCCCCCGAGAGTGCGTCTTTTGAGGGTTACTGGTAGCGTGCTCAATATGCTCGGCTATCGACCTGATTCGGTCATCGCCGGAGGGCACGAATGCCAGAACCATGGGATGCGCCATCGCTGCCGGAGCGGAGACGATGATGACGACGTCACGTTCGCGGGGCGTTGGGCGCGTAGTGAGTCGATGGGAGTCCGCAGAGGTTGAACTGGCCCACTACCCCCGCGTCCGCCCCTGCACCTCGCGCAGGGAGCCGCCACTCTCCGCCAGCTCCTGCAAGAGGGCGGACGGGCGCCAGCGGGCGCCGTAGCGCTGGTGCCAGGCGGCGACCTGGTTGTAGACCTCGCGCGCGCCGATCTGGTCCGCCCAGTACATCAGGCCGCCGCGATAGCGCGGGAAGCCGAAGCCGTTGAGCCACATCACATCGATGTCGCTGGCCCGCAGCGCCTTGCCCTCCTCCAGGATCCTGCACGCCTCGTTGACGGAGGAGAACAGGAGCCGGCGCAGGATCTCCTCGTCCGTGAAGGTGCTCTGCTCGAAGCCCTTCTCGGCCGCCACCTCTTTGATGATGGCATGCACCTCGGGGTCCACGATCGGCGTGCGGTCGCCCTTCTCGTAGCGGTACCAGCCCTTGCCGGTCTTCTGGCCGAGGCGGCCCATCTCCACCAGGCGGTCGGTGATGGGGAGCCCGCGGTAGCTCGGGTTCTCGGCGGCGCGCCGCTTCCTGGTGTCGTAGCTGATGTCGAGGCCCGACATGTCGTTGACGGCGAACGGCCCCACCGGATAGCCGAAGTCCACCATCACCTTGTCGACCTGCTCGGGCAGGGCCCCCTCCTCCACCATCAGCCCCTGCTCCAGGTTGAAGGGGATGCCGCGAGCGGTTGGCGACGAAGCCGTCGCAGTTGCCGGCGTAGGCGGAGATCTTGCCGATGGCGCGCCCGAGCTTCATGGCCGCCGCCAGCGTGGCCGGCGCGGTCTTGGCGCCGTGCACCACCTCGAAGGTCCTCATGACGTTGGCTGGAACGAAGAAATGCGTGCCGGCCACGGCCTCCGGCCGCTTCGTGACGGCGGCGATCGCGTCGATGTCGAGGGCGGATGTGTTGGAGAACAGCAGCGCGCCGGGCTTCATCGCCGCATCGAGCCTGGTGAACACCTCCTTCTTCACGGGCATCTGCTCGAACACCGCCTCGATCACCACATCGCAGTCCGCGATCGCCTCGTAGGTCTCGACCGGCTCGATCCTGGCGATGCGCTCGTCCATCTCCGCCTGGGTCAGGCTGCCGCGCTGCACGCTCACCGCGTAGGTGTTGCGGATGCGCGCGAGCCCCTTCTCCAGCACCTCGCGGCTGGCATCGAGCAGCTTCACGGGAAAGCCGAAGTCGGCGAAGCTCATGGCGATGCCGCCGCCCATGGTGCCGGCACCGACCACCGCCGCCGTCGCAATCTCCGGCAGCGCCAGGTCCTTCGGCAGCCAGGGGATCTTGGCGACCTCGCGCTCGGCGAAGAAGGCGTAGCGCAGCGCCTTGGCCTCCTCGGAGTTCTCCAGCTCCGCGAACAGCCGCCGCTCGGTGGCAATCCCCTCCTCGAAGGGCTGGCTCACCGCCGCCTCGACGCAGGCGATGCAGTGGAAGGGCGCCTTCTGGTTGCGGGCCTTGCGGGCGATCGACTTGCGCATGGCGTCGAACATGCCGGGATCGGCCTTGGCCTCGGCCAGCCGCTCGGTCTTGTCGCGCACCCTCGGCAGCGGCCGCCGGTCGGCGACACGCCTGGCGTAGGCAATCGCCTCCGCGCGCAGGTCGCTGCCGGGGACGATCGCGTCGATGATGCCGAGCGCCTTGGCTTCCTCCGCCGGCACGTGGCGGCCGGAGACGATGATCTCCATCGCCGCCCTGGGGCCGATCAGACGCGGCAGGCGCTGGGTGCCGCCGCCGCCCGGCAGGATGCCGATCAGCACCTCCGGCAGGCCGACCTTGGCCGAGGGCACGGCGATCCTGTAGTGGCAGGAAAGCGCGTGCTCCAGGCCGCCGCCCAGCGCGTAGCCGTGGATGGCCGCCACCACCGGCTTGGTGGCGGCGTCCAGCACCTCGTGGGGAGGCCGCTTGGGCATCGCCCGCGGCTTGCCGAACTGGCGGATGTCGGCCCCGGCGATGAAGCTGCGGCCGGCGCCGATCAGCACCATCGCCTTGACGCCGGGGTCCGCCTCGCCTTTCTCCAGCGCCTCGGCGATGCCGTCGCGCACGCCCGGCCCCAGCGCGTTGACCGGCGGATTGTCGATCGTGATGACGCCGATCCCGTCCTCCACGTCGAGCCGCACCAGCGGCCTGTCGGCTGCTGCCTCCGCCATGGCATTCCTCCGTCGTGTGCGGCTTCGGGAACCTTGGGGGCCGGGTTCCTTTCACGTTGCACAGTGTCGACTTTTGCGCCGCCGGGCAAGCCGCCGGAAAGGGGCAGCTCATGAGCGGCGGCTGCAGGGGGACATTCCTCCTTGCCGATTGACGCGGGCGCCGTCATGACTGAACGTGCGTGAAAGGATGTGTGAGGGGAAACGCGAGCGGCAATGCCCATCGACAAGCGTGCCGGCAGCCCGGCCGAGGCTCTCGCCGATGTGCCGGATGGCGCCACGGTCTTCATCTCGGGCTTCGGCGGCGCCGGCTTTCCCAATGTCCTGATCCGGGCGCTCCGCGACCGCGCGCCCAAGGGCCTGACGCTGGTCGTCAACTCGGCGACGCACCGCTACTCCTCCACCCACGAGCTGATCGAGGCCGGCTTGGTGCGCAAGGTGATCTGCACGGCGGCGCGCGGCAGCGGCAGCGAGCCGTCGCCCTTCGAACGCCTGTGGATGGAGGGCAAGATCGAGCTGGAATGCGTGCCGCAGGGCACGTTCACCGAGCGCATCCGTGCCGGCGGAGCGGGCATTCCTGCCTTCTACACCCCCGTCGGGCTCGGCACCGATCTGGCGCGCGGCAAGGAGGTGCGCGGCTTCGGGGGGCGCGATTTCGTCCTCGAGCGCGCCATCACGGGGGACCTGGCGCTGGTGCGCGCCGACAGTGCGGACCGGTACGGCAACCTGGCCTTCCGCTACGCGCAGATGAACTTCGGGCCGGTGATGGCGATGGCGGCGCGCGTGGCGGTGGCGGAGGTAGGGGCCGTGCTCGACGACCCCATGCCGCACGAGCGCGTGCAGCTGCCCGGGGTCTTTGTCGACCGTATCGTTGCCGTGGGAGCCTGACCGATGCAGCCGCTCAACCGCCTGCAGATGGCATGGCGTGCCGCCCAGGACATCGGCGACGGGCTCGTCGTCAACCTGGGCCTCGGCATGCCGGTGCACGTGGCCGACTACCTGCGCCCCGAGGTCGACGTGTTCATCCAGTCCGAGAACGGCGTGATCGGCGCCGGCCCGTTGGCGCCGCCCGACCGCATCGACACCGACCTCGTCGACGCCGGCAGCCGGCGCATCACGCTCCGCCCCGGCGCCTCGATCGTGGATTCGGCCGCATCGTTCGCCATGATCCGCGGCGGCCACATCGACGTGACGATCCTCGGCGCCTTCGAGGTCGCGGCCAACGGCGACCTCGCCAACTGGGACATGCGGCTGCGAAACAAGGGCCCGCTGGTCGGCGGCGCGATGGATCTGGCCGCCTGCGCGCGGGAGGTGCGGGTCATCATGGAGCACGCGACGCGCAAGGGCGCGCCGCGCCTGCTCGAGGCCTGCACGCTGCCGCTCACCGCCGTGCGCTGCGTCAAACGGGTCTATACGGATCTCGCCGTGGTGGACATCGAGCCCGCCGGCATGGTGGTGCGCGAGATGCTCGAGGGGATGAGCGAGGCCGGCCTGCGCCAGCGCACCGGCGCGCCGCTTGCCTTCGCGCCGGACTGCCGCCCGCTGGCGGCGCCGCCCATCGCCTTGCCCGAGTGAGAGGATCCGAAATGGACGGAACAGCTCCACGTGCACCACCTCCGTGGCGGCTCGAATAGATCGCCCTTGACGTCATCCCGGCGCCGATTGCGAGTGAAGCGAGCAAGCAGGCCCGCCGGGCGCCAGCACGCCTCTGCTGCTCCCAAAGCGGCAGAGGTGCGCCGAATTTGGTCCGAACGCCGCTAGAGCGTCGCCTCGGTGCCAAGGATCACGGTGGCTTGCGAGGAGAGCACGCCGCCGTTGCCGTGCGCCAGCGCCACGTCGCAGTCGGGCACCTGGCGCGCACCGCACTCGCCCCTGAGTTGCCGCACCGCCTCGATCAGCAGGAGCAGGCCGTACATGCCGGGGTGACAGTAGGAGAGGCCGCCGCCGTTGGTGTTGACGGCCAAGCCGCCATTGGGGGCGATGCGCCCTCCCGTCACGAACGGGCCACCCTCGCCCTTCCTGCAGAAGCCGAGGTCCTCCAGGAACAGGATGGTGTTGATGGTGAAGGCGTCGTAGAGCTCGACCGCCTTGACATCGGCGGGCCCGAGCTTCGCCATGGCATAGGCCGCCTTGCCGGAGGCCAGCGCCCCCGTCACCGTCAGATCGGGCATGCTGGAGATGCTGGCGTGGGTCACGGATTGGCCGCAGCCCAGAACGTAGGCCGGCTTCTTCTTGAGGGACCTGGCGCGCTCGGCGGAGGTAACGACGATGGCGCCGCCGCCGTCAGTGACGAGGCAGCAGTCGCGCACCGTGAAGGGGTAGCTGACCATGCGTGCCGACAGCACGCCTTCGATGGTGAGCGGCTTCCTCTCCCAGGCCACCGGGTTCAAGAGCGCCCACTCCCGTGCCGCCACAGCCACCGCCGCCAGCTGCTCGCGCGTGGTGCCGAACTCGTGCATGTGGCGCGAGGCGGCGAGCGCGTAGGCGGTCGGCGGCAGGAACGGCCTGAACGGCGTCTCGTAGGGGTTGATCTCGCGCACCGATGCCTGCTTGCGCCCGACGCTGCGCTGGGTGCTGCCGTAGGCGATGACGGCAACGTTGCACAGCCCCAGCGCAATGGCGCCCATGGCATGCGCCACGTGGTACTCGAAGGAGGAGCCGCCGACGATGGTGGAGCCGAGGAACGGCGGGTCGATGCCCAGATACTCGGCCAGCGCCAGCACCGACAACCGGCTCTGGGACGCCGCCGAGAACAGGCCGTCGACATCCTTCAAGCCGAGCCCGCAGTCGTCGAGCGCCCGCTTGGTGCCCTGGGCCATCAGGTCGATGACAGACAGGCCTTCGGCGACCTCGCCGATGTCGGATTCCGCCACGCCGACGATGGCGGCGCTGCCGCGTTTCAGGCCGTCCATCACGCGCCCTCCGCCGGCAACGAACACGGGATAGGGCTCCTCCTCGCCACCGGGGCGATGCACGCGCAAGCGCACGCGTTGGCCGATCCTCACCTCCTCGGCCGGGATGTCCTCCACCCGGCTCATCAGGCGGAAGCCCTCGTCGCAGTCGATCAGCGCCACATTGTAGGGCTCGCCCTCGGCGGGATGCACGACGGTGGTGGCATGGACGGTGCCGAGCCCCTTGCTGACGCGCCACTCCAGCTCATCGCTGCCGCTGAAGGGACAAAGCACGCGCGGGTAGAACACGGGTTTTCCGGCAGCGGGGCTGAACTGGTAGGCCAGCTCCCCGCGCTCGAGGTGGCCGAGGTAGGTCTTGAGGGGAGAGTTCGGGCTGGCCTGGCATGTAGATCGGTTCCCAATTTCGCGACGACTGCTGGGCTTCTGTTTCTGGGTCGTGCGCTCAGGCGCAAACCTGTGGGGCCACTGCTGGGGGTCCACGGCTCACGTCCGTCCTTGCAGGATGCCAGATGTTCGGCGGCGAGTCAGCGTCTTGCACGTCGGACCCAAGCTGGGCGAAGTTGCCGTCTCGGGTCAGCGCGGCATGCACAACGGCTTCATGCCTGCTGCAAAGGGGAAGCGGCGCGACTGGACAGCGCACGTTCAGGTCCCACGTATGGGGCCGCGACAGAGCCAAGCAGGCAGTTGGTGCGTGATCTCTGCACTATGGCTGCGCGCTATGAGCCTGTCCGAGCAGTCGTGCACGGAGCACAATCGAGGAATGATCTTTCTATTCGAATTTTCCACCGCGCCCATCTTCGCTGGTGCTCAGATCAATGACGGGTGCCATCTGAGGGCGTGGCGACGAGCGGTGCATAGCCGAGCAGAATTCTCATCCTCTCGTCTCCAACCGCGCGGCATTACTCGGACACGCTCCTGGGCATCAAATGTGACAGACCGTCGGGCATTTTGTGCCCTGGTCCCAACGTCGCAGTGCCGACAGCATCGAAAGCTGCGGCTGTGACAAAGGCGATGGCGGCACCTCGGACGGCTTGACCAATGTTGCCGCTGGTCACTCCGGCCACGAAGGAGCCGAGCGCGGCACACCCCGGATTGGGTGTTCATCCCGTTGCCAGATTGCAGGCCGCCGTGACGGTGATCTGCAGAAGGGTCGCCCCAGCTCTGCCGGAAGAAGGTTCCGATGGCCTTGAACGCGGGCTGCCAGAAGCATCCCATGAAGCAGTAGCCGGAGGGGTCGGTGAAGTTGACGGGCGAGTTGCCCACGTAGCTGTAGCGGTTCCAGCCCTGGGTGGAGAACGGGCTCTCCGTCATCGGGTCGGGCGAGCCGAAGCGGCCAGCAGCGGGTTCCCCGGGCTCGGCTGCGCCGACCCGGGGACAGGCTTCCACGCGCCCGTTCATGTGGATCAGGCCGACTGAGTTCGAGCTGCTCGTGGCCGGTGAAGCCGCGGCTCTCCTCGCTGGTGATGGACCCGGCCGGGTCGGGCTCGCCGTTCGGATGGCGCCGCTTGCCCC
>CAWIXS010000031.1:0-199882 GCA_963840075.1 uncultured Alphaproteobacteria bacterium
GCCCAGGGCGCCCTGTTCCAGCGCCAGCACCCCACCGTCATGTGGGCCAAGCTCGAGGCGCTGGTGGCAGGCGCGCGCCTCGCCTCGCAGCGGCTGTGGGCGTAGGTCGGTTAGCGCGATAGCGCGTAACCCGACATGTTCCGCATGCGACCCGCGAATCTCGGTTACGGGGAATGTTGGTTACCACGTGCTTCGGCCCTAGCCCGCCTTTCTCACCATAGATAGCGACATCGGGCCTCCGAATCAGAGAAAGTTGTTTTGCGAGAACGACTTGATCTGAGACGGAGAAGGCGCCCGATGCCGACACACTGTAGACCGGATTCGCTCGATTTCGGAAGCGTCGAGGGGCGCGCGATCGTGGCCGCCTTCGACGGCGGCGAGATCACGTCGGACGGTGGCGCGCTGCTGCTGGCCAAGGCCAACAAGGCGATCCGCCTGATCGAGCGCGCTGCGGCCGCGTTCGCGGACCGGCGCAATCCCGATCTCATCGAGCACAGCGTCGCGACGCTGGTCGGCCAACGGATCATGGGCGAGGCGCTCGGCTACCCCGACATCAACGACCACGATCTGTTGCGCCACGATCCGCTGCTCGCCGCGGTGATGGGCAAGCTCACCGCGCGCGACCAGCGCTGCGCCGCGCTCGCCGGCAAGAGCACGCTCAACCGGCTCGAGCATGCGCCGGAGGAGGGCGAGGCGCGTGCGCCCGGCCGCTACCACAAGATCAGCCACGACGGCGCGGCGATCGACCGGCTGTTCCTCGACGTCTTCAAGGAGGCGCACGCGGCGCCGCCGAAGATCGTCGTGCTCGATCCGGATGCGACCGACGTGCCCCTGCACGGCAACCAGGAAGGCCGTCACTATCATGGCTTTTACGACAGCTACTGCTACCTGCCGCTGTACATCTTCTGTGGTCGTCATTTGCTCGCGGCCAGGCTCAGGCCCGCCAGCGTCGACGCGGCCTCCGGCATCGTCGAGGAGATCGCGCGCATCGCCGCTTTCATCCGCCAGCACTGGCCGGAGACGACGATCGTCGTGCGTGCCGACAGTGGGTTCTGCCGCGACAACCTCATGACGTGGTGCGAGGACAACGACGTGCACTTCGTGCTCGGCTGCGCCAAGACCGACCGGCTGATCGCCGCGATCGAGCCGGAGCTGGCCGAGGCCGAGACGGAGCACAAGGCCACGGGCCGCGCCGCGCGCCGCTTCAAGGACTTCGACTGGACGACGCGCAAGAGCTGGACGCGGGAGCGGCGCGTGGTGGCCAAGGCCGAGTGGACGGAAGGCGAGGCCAACCCGCGCTTCATCCCGGATCAAGTCCGGGACCACCTCTCTGCACGCTGACGTGATCGACGCGCGGGCCCTCTACGAGGACGTCTACTGCAAGCGCGGCGAGATGGAGAACCGGATCAAGGAGACGCAGTCCGATCTGTTCGGCGACCGCATGCCGGCGACGACGATGCGCGCCAACCAGCTGCGCATGTGGTTCTCTGCGCTTGCCTACGTCCTGATGTGCGCGTCGTGCTGGAAGCACGCCTCCGGCATGACGCCGGATTGCGCTCGCCGGCACGGACCTGGAGCGGGCGACCTGCGCCACCATCCGGCTGCGCCTCCTGAAGATCGGTGCGCAGGTCACGGTCTCCGTGCGCCGCGTGAAAGTCGCGCTCGCCACGAGCTGTCCCTGGCGCGAGCTGTTCAACACCGCCCACGAGCGACTATGCCGCGCCGCGCGCTGACGCGCCCCCCGCCGAGGATCAACCACAGAGGAACATCGCCGCGCCTGCCCAACCCGCACCGGCGGCAACGATGCCGGCTTGTCCGCCGAAGCAAATCCGGGCGTGCACGCCTCATGCCGTCGACGTGGACAGCGCAGCAAGACAGGGTGAGAAAGGCGGGCTAGTTTTACTGCGTTATAAGTTGCGGCGCGTGTTTCGGGTAGAGCTACGCGCGCAGCATGGGCATCTCGGCAGCGTTCGAGCGAGCGCCACCGCAAGTCTGCGATGGATGGTGGCGATCGAGTTCGGGACGTGGCGCTCGGGCCGGATCGGGGGCGCCGCGGGGTCGGCAACCGTCGGATACGGCAGGTTTCGCGAGGCTCCAGGTGCAACCGGGTCCTGAGGGGGGAATCGTCTCCCTTTCGGAGACCAGGAAGCCGTAGCTGCACGCGGGCAAAGCGCGAGGAGAGCGGCGCGTTCGTACCTTCGCGCCATGTGACCGTGCGCCAGGCCTTCCCCGGTAGGCTGAGCGCCAGCTCCTTGGCGCTCATGCGCGGCCCGGGCTCGCCGCCATCGGTCACCGCCTGCACCTTGATCGTCGGCACGATGCCGGCCACGTAGCTCAGCGCCAACAGGTTCACGCCGTTGCGCAGATCGCTGTTGGAGCCGTAGCTCGCATCCATCAGCACGACGCCGCGCGCCACGCCCGCCGCGCACGCCGCGCGGATCTGCTCCAGCGCGATCTGTGGCTTGGTTTTGAACGTGATCGCCTCGGGAATGCGCGCCTTCGTGCGGCGCTCGGCGTCCTCGGTCCATGCCTCCGGCAAATACAGCCGATAGGCGATCGGCAGGCTGGCATGGTGGTTGGCGATCGACAGCGTCACCACCACCTGGCAGTTGGCCTGCTTGCCGAGCTGGCCGCAATACTGATGATGCACGCCGACCGAGTGCTTGCCCTGCTTGGGAAACGACGTGTCGTCGATGATCCAGGCCTGGATCGCCCCGTGCCGCTCGATCGTCGGCAGCACCATCTCCTGCACCTTGGCCAGCACCCGCTCGTCCGACCACGGGGCGTTGCCAACAAAGTGCAGAAGCTTTTGGTGCTGCACCGAGACTTTGGCGGGCGCCGTCGCCGCCGCCAGTGGCTCCACGCTCCTGCGGCCCTCCGCCGCCAACAGCCCGGTGCAATAGTCCTTCAGCGGCGCCGCCCGGTCCGCGTGACCGATCACGCTCCTCAGACCCTCCACATACCTGCCAAACCGCGCTTCACTCTCCTCCGAAGATTGCCGACCCATTCTCAGCCTCCGTTCAGCTGAAGTGAGTCTCACCAACTAGTTGATTCTCATCGCACTTATTTGCGACCTTCTGACTCAGTAGGATTAGCACCGTAGTGCGCGACACTTGAGGCCGAAAGTGGTGGGTTACGGGCTTCGCCCTAACCCACGCCGGCCATGCCGTCACTCGACCTTGATGCCCTGCTCCTTGAAGTACTTCAGGGCACCGGGATGCCAGGGGATGCCGGCGCGGCTCGAGGTCTGCCACTCGCGGTTGATGTTGAGCGCCTCCTTGTGAACCAGCGCCAGTTCCTTCTGCTTCGTAAGCATGATGCGGGTCAGATCGTAGGCCAGCTTGTCGTCCGTCTTGGCGTTGACCGCCATGATATTCCACACGGTGATGCCCTTGGCATCCTTCTCCATCCCCGCGTAGGTCGTCTTCGGCATCGTGCCGGCCGCGTAGATCTTCCCGTACTTGGCGATCATCTTGTCCAGGTGCTGGTCGTGGTCGATGATCTTGATCTTGGTGTTCGGCGTGTTCGCCAGATCGGTGATGGAGGAGGTGGGCAGGCCGACCACGAAGAAGAACGCGTCGATCTTCTTGTCCTTGATGGCGTTGACCAACTCGGCCACGCCGAGCCGCTCGCGTGTCATGTCCTTGTCCGGGTCGAGGCCGGCCGCCTCGATGACGCGCAGCGCGAACACCTCGGTGGCGCTGCCGGGCGAGCCGGTCGAGACCCGCCGGCCCTTCATGTCCTCGACCTTGTTGATGCCGGTGCCCTCGACCGTCACGACATGCATATAGTTGGCATACATCACCGCCAGCGCGGTAATGGGCAGCTTGCCGCTCGCGAACTTGCCCTGGCCCTTGATGGCGTCCCATGCCGCGTCCACCTGCGTGAAGCACAGGTCGGCCTTGCCGGAGGCGATCAGCTGCAGATTGGCGACGGAGCCGCCGGTCACCCGCGCCGTCGCGGTGACGCCGGGCAGCTCCTTGCCCAGGATATTGCCGAAGCCTCCGCCGAGCGGATAGTAGACGCCGCCGGTGCCCCCAGTTGCGATCTCGAGCTGCCTGCTTTGCTGGGCATTGGCGGTCGACGTGACAACCACCGCGGCGGCACCGAGTGCCAAAAGCGCTCTCCACCTCATCCGGACAACCTCCCTAGTTTTGCACTGGCCGGCTTCGTTCAGCCGTTGTTTTGGCTCTTAGCCGAATTGGTACCGCACCGGCAAGCGTTTGCGAGCCGCAGACCCTACGCCCGGCCCGCTGACGGCATCCGGCCGCTCCAGCGGCTGGCGCTTTGTCAGGCAGGCCGGTTGGCTTGCTTGATGTGCCAGCACACGCCGCCAGGGAGCGACTATATGCACCTCTCGGGCCCACGGGTTAGAGTCCTGCCGTCCGCTCCATTTTTGGAAGCAGGATTCACGCTTCGGCTTGCGGGCGCTCCGTATGAGAACGCTCCTGGCCGAAGCGATCCTGCTCGACCAGCGGTAGGGGAGCCTGGCAGTCCCTGCCTGGCCATCTTCGGAATAACCAGCGTGGCTTATGAACAGTTCCTTGGTCCAGGCGGCCATCTGCTCGATCTCCCCGTGGAAAGCGTGGAGCTGGCCGATGTCGGAGAGACCTCCCTGCCACTTGGCTTCAAGCAGGTAATTTTCTTGTCGAAGACGAACCTGCCATCGATCTGCTCGCCGCGAAGCCGGAAAGGTTCTCGCGCCTGCAAACCGTGGGCGTCGAAAGCTCTTTCAGGAATTTCTCGAAGGCGTAGCCTCGGCTGTGGTTGAAGGTGTGATGGCCAAGAGGCGGACGCGCACTCCCAGGCGCTGGACGGGGCAAAGAAACCAGCTTGAGGCAGGCCGTTGGCGACGCGTGCAGGCGGGGTGCGAGCTATCGGCTGCGGCTCTTTGTCTTCTGACAGGCAAGGCGTTATCGCCGGTCGCTTCCGAACGAACAGCGGAAATGGCACCGCCGGGTGGCCCTGGCGTCCGTGGCTGCCCTCCCAGAGTTCCGCTTTCTCTGCGAAGCCGACGTGGCCGCGTGCTGATCCCCTTCGGCGGCAGATGGCATGCTTGGTAGTTCACGGCGCCGCTATGCTCGCGGCAATTGATTGGGAGAGAACTGCCGAAGCGAGGGTGCGATCACCGATCCCGATCCTTGTCCTTTTTGCTCCGTTCCTCCTCTTCGCGCCGCAGCCGGTCGCCGTGCCGCGCGAAATACTCATCAAACTTCTCCTGCGCGGTCCTCTGCTGCTCATAGGCGGCCTGGCGGTTGTCCAGTTCGCGCTGTTGCTCGGCCAACTCGCGCTCGGGCGCGGTCTCGGCGAGCACCCGGACGAGCGCTTCCCTGGCGGCCTTCTCCTGCGGCGTCTCGGGTGAGAGGAACCCCTCCATGATGTTGCCGACAATCTCGGCCGCCTTGGCGATGCCGCCGGCGATGCCATCGGCGAGATCGCGGCGGGGCTGCTTCTCGCGCGGACCGTCACGGGCATTGTCCGCCGCCGCGTGCTGCCGAACACGAAGATTTCGCTGCGGCGGCCGGGAATGCTGGTTCCGCAGCGCGGGGCGAGCGCGCCTCGTTGAATGGCGCCGGATTGGCAAGTTCGAGGAGCACGTCGCCATGGCAGGCTTCAGGGGCGCCCCAGCAGACGAGATCTTTGCCAGTGAGTTCGGGCAGAGCTGCCATGAAAGCTCGATTGCCGAGGAGGTACGCGCGGTACTTGGCGACGACCTCGCCGCGCGTGCCGTCGCGGCCGACGGCCAAGAGCGACGCCGTCCATGTGGTTGGCGAGCAACTTTGGCTGAAGCGGGTCAAACCGGTAATTCCCTAGTCAACATTCGCTCTTGCCTCGGCCACCACGCTTGCTCGGCTGTCTATGGGTACACGACCTAAGCCCGGATGCCGTTGGCCCCCAGAAAGGCGCCGAGCGCTCCTTTGCGACAGCTCGGCTTTCAGTAGGACTGGCCATGCGGCTTGCGATGGCTGCTTTGGACGCGCGCGATGACCGCGTCGGCCTCGGCCTCCGTCAGCTCCCAGGCGAGGCTCTCGCCATCCGGCATCCTCAGCAGGTTCATGTTGCCGTGGTGGTCGCGGCGTACCGCCAGCCACGCGTCCGGCTCCGCCTGCGTCTGCTGCACGCTTTCCATCTCGTAGGCTTTCGCGCGCCATGCCGGTGTGGACGCCAGGGCGATGCCATCCCAACGCCGCCCGGGTCACTATCCCGGATCACAATATCGCTTGCGGGCGTCGATTGTCTTGCAGCGTCTCCTGGCCATATAAGGACGCATGTCAACGCCCATCCCCTACCGGAAGATGAACGGGCTCGGTAACGAGATCCTGGTCGTCGACCTGCGCCGGCGCCGGGCGGCCTTCGGTCCGGCGCAGGCGCAGGCCGTGGGGCGGCGCCACGCCTCGCATTTCGACCAGATGATGGTGCTCGACGACCCCAGGACCCCCGGCACGGAGGCCTACGTCCGCATCTTCAACGCCGACGGCTCGGAGGTGGAGACCTGCGGCAACGGCATGCGCTGCGTCGGCTGGGTGGTGGCGCACGAGACCGGCCGCAACACATTGCGGTTCCAGACCGGAGCCGGCGTGCTCGCTGTGAGCGTCGCCGACATCGGGCGCATCACGGTGGACATGGGCAAGCCCCGATTCGGCTGGCGCGACATTCCTTTGAGCCAGCCGGCCGACGATACGCGGGCGGTCGCGTTGCAGGTGGGCCCGGCCGAGCGGCCGCTCAGCTCGCCCTCCGTCGTCAACGTCGGCAACCCGCACGCGATATTCTGGGTCGACGACGTGGAGGCCTGGGACCTCGGCGGCATCGGACCCGCGCTCGAGCACCACCCGATCTTCCCCGAGCGCGCCAACATCTCGCTCGCGCACGTCACCTCGCCGCGCACCATCACGCTGCGCACCTGGGAGCGCGGCGCCGGCCTCACCAGGGCCTGCGGCAGCGCCGCCTGCGCCGCCGCCGTCTGCGCGGCGCGCAAGGGGCTCAGCGGGCGGCAGGTGACGGTGACCCTGCCGGGGGGCGAGCTCGCCATCGCGTGGCGCGCCGACGACCACATCCTGATGACCGGACCGGTGGCGGTGGAGCACGAGGGCGTGCTCGATCTGGCCGAGGGGGCGATGGCGCCCCTGGGCCCGACGTGAGCCCGGCGTGAGCCAGACATGAGCCAGGTCCGCGTCCTCACGCTCGGGTGCCGCCTCAACGCCTACGAATCGGAGGTGATGCGCCGGCACGCCACCGCCGCCGGCCTCGACGACACCGTGATCGTCAACACCTGCGCGGTCACCTCCGAAGCGGTGCGCCAGGCCATGCAGACCGTGCGCAGGCTGCGCCGCGAGGAGCCGCAGGCGCGCATCATCGTGACGGGCTGCGCCGCCCAGATCGAGCCCGACCGCTTCGCCGCCATGCCCGAGGTCGACGCCATCGTCGGCAACGCCGAGAAGGTGCGATCTGAGACCTTCAGCACCTTGAGCACCGCCGGCAGTCCGCGCGTGATCGTCAACGACATCATGTCGGTGCGCGAGACCGCGCATGCCATGATCGACGGCTTCGGCTCGCGCGCCCGCGCCTACGTGCAGGTGCAGAACGGCTGCGACCACCGCTGTACCTTCTGCATCATTCCCTTCGGCCGCGGCCGCTCCCGCTCGGTGCCCGCCGGCGAGGTGGTGGCGCAGGTGCAACGGCTGGTGGAGGCCGGCTATCCCGAGGTCGTGCTCACCGGGGTCGACATCACCGCCTGGGGCCTCGACCTGCCGGGCCCCATGCGGCTGGGCGGGCTCGTGCGCCAGATTCTGCGGCACGTGCCCCGGCTCGAGCGGCTCAGGCTGTCGTCCATCGACCAGATCGAGGTCGATCCCCAGCTCATGGCCGCGATCGCCGAGGAGCCGCGCCTGATGCCGCATCTGCATCTCTCCCTGCAGTCGGGCGACAACACCATCCTGAAGCGCATGCGGCGGCGCCACACGCACGCCGACGCCGCGCGCTTCTGCAGCGAGGTGCGACGGCTGCGGCCGGACATGGTCCTCGGCGCCGATCTGATCGCGGGCTTTCCGACCGAGACGGAGGCCATGTTCGAGGAATCCCTGCGGCTCGTCGACGACTGCGGCCTCACGTTCCTGCACGTCTTCCCGTTCTCGCGCCGGCCGGGAACGCCCGCCGCCCGCATGCCGCAGGTTGCAGGGCCTGCCGTCAAGGAGCGCGCCGCTCGGCTCAGGCGGAAGGGCCGGTTGGCGCTGGCCGCCTGGCTCGAGGCCCAGGTCGGGCGCGAGGCGCAACTCCTGATGGAGCGCGCCGAGCTCGGCCGCACCCCCGGCTTCGCCGAGGTGGAGCTCGACAGCCGCGCCGGCGCGGTGCCCGCCACCTTGGTCAACGTTCTCCTCGTCGGGTCCGACGGCTCCCGCTTGCGGGCCGCGCCCCTCGCCCCCAAGTGTGCGTCGTGAGCGACGAACCTGTAAAGCGCGGCGGCTTTTTCTCGGCGTTGCGGCGTGCCGTGACCCGCGAGGAGCAGCCCGCGCCGCCGCCCGAGGAGCCGCTGCGGGAGCTACCCGAGGAGCCGCTGCAGGAGCTGCCACCCGAGGAGCCGCGGAACCTCGCGACCCCGCCTGCGGAGCCCCCGCCAGTCGAGCCGGGCCTCGTCGGCAGGGCCAACGTCCCGTCCGCGCCGGCGCAGTCGCCCCCGGAGGAGCCGCCGAAGAAGGCGGGCTGGCTCCAGCGCCTCAAGCAGGGCCTGTTCAAGACCTCCACCCAGCTGTCGCAGAACATTGCGGGCATCTTCACCAAGCGCAAGCTCGATGCCGACACCCTGCAGGAGCTGGAGGACACCCTGATCCAGGCCGACCTCGGGGTCGACACCGCGATACGCATCACCGACGCGCTCGCCAAGGGCCGCCACAACAAGGAGATCACGCTCGAGGAGGTGCGCGCCGTGCTCGCCGCCGAGGTCGAGCACACCCTCGCCCCCGTGGCCAGGCCGCTGACCACGGAGGATGCCGATCGCCCCCACGTCATCCTGGTGGTGGGCGTCAACGGCACCGGCAAGACCACCACCATCGGCAAGCTCGCCCACCGTCTGACGCTGGAGGGCAAGACGGTGATGCTGGCCGCCGGCGACACCTTCCGCGCGGCGGCCATCGATCAGCTGAAGATCTGGGGCGATCGCACCGGATCGGAGGTGGTGGCGCGCAATGTCGGCGCCGACGCCGCCGGGCTCGCCTTCGACGCCCTGAAGCGGGCGCGCGAAAAGAATTGCGACGTGTTGCTCATAGACACCGCCGGCCGCCTGCAGAACAAACAGGTCCTGATGGAAGAGCTGGAGAAGGTGATTCGCGTCATCCGCAAGATCGATCCCACGGCGCCGCATCAGGTGCTTCTGGTGCTCGATGCGACCACTGGTCAAAACGCGCTCAATCAGGTGGAGGTGTTCAGGGACAAGGCAGGGGTGACGGGCTTGATCATGACCAAGCTGGACGGCACGGCCCGGGGTGGCATTCTCATTGCGATCTCGGCAAAGTTCGGCCTGCCGGTGCACGCAATCGGCGTTGGCGAGGGGGTTGAGGATTTGTCGGCCTTCGACGCCGGCGAGTTTGCACGCGCCATCGCGCTGGGCTAAAGGAAGCGAAAAGGGCTGGAGTCTTGCCACCCGGCAAGGAGCCGCCGGAGAAACAGACGTGGCCATAGAAACAATGAGCTGGCGCAAGCGGCATTTCCCGTTCAATGCCGAGCAGACGGTGAGCGTTTTCGGGGAAATCGGGCCGCTGGTCGCGATGTTCGTGGTGAACGGCATCTACGGCAGCGAAGGCATCGCAGCCGGGTGCTGGGCGCTCATCATTGCCACCATCGTCTCGCTCGTCGTCAGTCTGTGGGTGCTGGGCCGTCCGCCCGTCATGCCGTTCATTGCGGGAGGCGTCAGCGTCGTATTCGGCGCCCTGGCCCTGATCACCGACGATCCCATGTGGGTGCAGATCAAGGTGACCCTCTTCAACACTCTGGTCGCCGTGACCCTGTGGATCGGCCTGAGGACGGGCCACGACTTCTTCCGCTTCGTCTTCGGCAAGACCTTCCACTATACCGACGAAGGCTGGCACAAGCTCACCCGCAACGTGGCCCTGTTCTTCCTGGCCACAGCCATTGCCAACGAGGCGGTCCGCCTCGGCTTCGATGATTTCGAGATGCTGGCCCTCAATCGCATGTTCACGGGCGTCGACATCTGGATTTTCTTCAAGCTTTTCATCACCATGCCGTTCACGGCGCTGTACTTCTGGTGGCAGGTGCGCCTGATGCAGAGGTACCGCCTGCCAGACCCGGCGGCTGGCGGCTCAAAGCAACGCCGCGGCCGGCTGACCCTGCCGCAGCGCATCACAGGTCGAAGGGTGAGCCATGAGCGACGAGGCCAGAGCCGGCGCAGGCACTGCCGAGGTCAAAGCCCTCAAGCTGCTGATTGATCTGGGACCTCTGGTCGCGTTCTTCGTGGTCTATTTCGCCGCCGAGCGCTTCCGTCCCGAGGCCGGCATCTACTGGGCCACGGGTGTCCTGATGGTCGCGACCGTGGCGGCGCTCGTTGCCTCGCGCCTTTGGCTGGGCCGTTTCTCCGTGCCCCCGCTCCTTACCGCCGTCCTCGTCGTCGTGTTCGGGGCTCTGACCATCTGGCTTCAGGATCCCCGCTTCATCATGATCAAGCCCACCATTATCTACGTGTTCTTCACCATCTTCCTGGCGTTTGGTTTGGTCACGCGCCGTCCTCTGCTCAAGCTCCTGCTTGGCGAAGCGCTGCAACTCACAGACGAAGGTTGGCGCAAGCTCACCCTTCGGTGGTTGGTCTTTTTCGCCGCCATGGCCCTGCTCAACGAGATCGTCTGGCGTAACTTCGAGCCGTCGACTTGGGTATTGTTCAAAGTTTGGGGCATCCTGCCGCTCACCTTGATCTTTGCCATTGCCCAGATGGGCCTTATCAGGCGCTACGAAGCAAAGATGGACGCCTGATTTGCAGCCCTACTCCCAAAGTGGGACGTGCCATCGCAAGAAAATCGATGACATATCAACAAATCGCGTGTAGTCTTACATAAGACTGACCCGCCACGGATCGTCTGCCGGCTTGGTGATCGCAACACGCGTCCCGCGTGCGCCGGGCTCGGCACTTCCCACACATTCCAGAGGACCCTTTGAAGCAACGATGAAGCGCGATACGACTGATCGGCTCAATCGCTCACCCATCCATCTCCTGCACCGTGCAGGACAATGCGCGGGCGATATTTTTCATGCCGAGATGAAGGTGGATGGCCTCACCCCGCGGCAGCTCGCCGTTCTCGTCACCGTTTCCAACAACGAAGGCCTCAGCCAGACCGGGCTCGTGGATCGTACGGGCATCGACCGCTCGACGCTCGCCGACATCGTGCGCCGCATGCAGCGCAAGGGCCTGTTGCAGCGCCGCCGCACCAAGGAGGATGCGCGCGCTTACGCGGTGAAGCTCACCGACGAGGGCCGCAAGGTCCTGCGCACGGCCGAGCCGCTGGCCAGGCGCGTCGACGATCGCATTCTCGACGCCCTCCCGAACAAGCAGCGCGATCAGTTCATCGACGGCCTGCAGGCCATCGTCGACACGCTGCAGAAGCTGGCGCCGCAGACCTAGCGGCAGCCGACGGGTCTGGGGGAGCCTGCAAGGCGCCCCTCTCGCTCACGCGGGAGGGGCTTTTCGCCCTGCATTCGGCGGCTATCGCCCTGTCAAGCCCATGAATGCCTCCGTCTTCGTCACCGGCGGGGGGTTCCATTTGCCGGTGAGTATCTCGACCTTGGGCGCGTAGAGCCGCATGGTCAGATTGAACGGGCCCTTGGGTGCGGGCAGCCAGTTGGCCTCCTTGTCCTTGCCCGGGTTCTCGTTCTGGAAGTAGAGGGTCAGCGAGCCGTCCGGATCGTACTTGAGCGGCATCCAGCTGCTGACGGCGAAGCGGTTGATCGGATTTGCAACCTGGTAGCCCTCGGGATCGTAGAGCGTCACCGACCAGAAGGCATCGACCGGCGGCAGCGCGCCCTTGTCGAAGTGGAGCACGTACTTGTTCGCGCCATCGAGCGGCCTTCCCGCCTGGTCGCCGAGGTTGAGCGGATAGATCGCGTCCTCGGGCAGGTTGGCGCCCAGGCCGAGTTGCGTGACGATGGCGCGTTTCAAATAGTAGTTCCCGTAGACGCCCATCGTGTCGGTGTTCATCGACCAGTGATTGGCGACGCGAGCGAGCGTCGGCATCTTCCATTCCATCAGCTTTTGCGCCGTTGACGGCGCTGCCTCGAGCGCCTTCTTGACCGCGGGGGAGACCTTCTCGATGTCGAAGCTCTTGCCGGGCTCGATGCCGATGCGCTTCATCCGCGCAAGGATCGGCTCGTCGGTGAGGTGGGGCCGGTTGACCTTGAGCAGCTCGGCCGCGTAGGCGAAGTACTTGCCGCCCGGCATGGTATCGACCTGGATCTTGGGCGGGGACTTCATGTCGACGCTCGGGTCGAACTTCACCTCGACCGGCCTTGGGGTCCTGCCCCACTCGGACAGCGGCGTGACCTTGAACCCTGCCTGGATCTCGTGCACCGCATCGTAATCCTGCGGCCCATCCGTCTTGGTCCGGCCGATGATCCACACGTGGGACGTAGGCGCGTCGATGCGCTGCGTGTCTGGGGGAAGCCTGAACTCCTCGATGAACCTGTCTCTCAGATCCGGCCGCCATCCCGCCGGGGCGACGAGGAAATGCTGGGCTTGCGTTCCCGTCGTGCGCGAGCCCGGGGAGGCGAACACATCCGTCCACATGTCCAGCATGGGCAGCATGTAGTAGCGCCCCTTGGTATCCGGGGCGGAGACGATGACGGGCTCCTTGGTGAGATCCAGCCACGCAATCGAATACAGGGTGTCGAAGTTGGAACGCACCACCACTTTGTCTGAGACCGAGGGATACTCCGGAGTGTTGTTGAAGGTATTCGGAGGACCGAAGCCCAGCTCCTTGCCCGCCGCGACATTGGTCATCTGCCTGCGCGTGAGGTCCATGGTCACGAGCGGGTAGAAGTAAAGATAGGCGTCGACGCCGATGGCGTGGGCCTCCTGCTCGCTGAGCGGCGCCGTCTGCGCGCAGGCCGTGGCCGCATGGCCGGCCGCAGCAGCGACGATGAGTGCTGCGGAAAGTGCATGAACGAGGCCCCTCTTGCGGGCCGCTGCTGCTCGGTGCATGTGGCTTTCCCTGGGTTTCCTCAACTGGGCAACGTCGAGCAGGCCCGCCGTTCGGGCGGCTCGCAACGCGTGCCAGGAGTGTGAGGTTTCACTGCGCCGAGACACCCGTGCCATCGGGCCAAGTACCGAATTCGTGGGTAGCCACTCCCCGGTCCGCCGGCTGCAGGATGAGCGCAGCCGCTCGAGACACCCTCGCGATCGCGGCTGCCGGGACACGCCAATGACTTCCGCTGGGCGACATGATGTGCCATGTGGAGAACAGCAAGGTTTACGCGCCCGAGGGGTCACGCCATGCCGAAGGATGGGGAAAATGCCGCCGATTTCGAGTTGCCGATGGAGGGCGGCCAGAAGCTCAAGCTGTCCAGCTTGAAGGGCAAGACCGTCGTCCTCTACTTCTACCCCAAGGACGACACGTCCGGCTGCACCACCGAGGCGAAGGACTTCACGAAGCTGGCGCCCGACTTCCGCAAGGCCGGCGTGGAGGTGATCGGCATCTCGCCCGACAGCGTGGAGAGCCATCAAAAGTTCCGCAAGAAGCACGACCTCGAGGTTGCGCTCGCCGCCGACACCGACAAGGCCGTGGCAACCGCCTATGGCGTGTGGGTGGAGAAGTCGATGTACGGCCGCACATACATGGGCGTCGAGCGCTCGACCTTCCTGATCGACGGCAACGGGCGCATCGCCAGGAGCTGGCGCAAGGTCAAGGTGCCGGGCCACGCCGCCGAGGTCCTGGCGGCGGCCAAGCAGCTCTGAGACTCGTCGCAACCGCTGCTCTCAACCCCGCAGTGGCCCTGCCGGCTTGCGCATGGCTCTGCCCACGGCCCGCCGGTCGCGCTGGAAACCAGCCAACGTAATAGCATTTTTTATTTGACATGGTGACGCTGGTTTGCTATTCTGTATTTATTAGTCCAAATTGTGCTTGTAGCGCCGTGGCGGGCGCAAGTGGTTTGAGGGCTGAAGAGGTCGGGGGCGGAGCCGCTGCACCGGTGGCTGTGGCCAGGGGCCGTCGCCCTGGGGAGCTCCGCACACTCCCCAGGGTGAAGCGGAGGTGCCTGCGGAAGGCCCTCAACCAGCCTTCCGCAGGTGCCTGAACATGTAGCTGCGCGCCTCGTCGTCCATCTCGGCCTTGAAGGTGAACCTGTCCTTCAAGGCGACGGCGCGCTGAGCGGCGGGGCGCGCTCCGATCTCGTCGACGAACCGCTTGACGTTCGGGAATTTCGCCCAGGCCTCATCGCCCAGGATGAACGGCCCCAGGCGCGCCCAGGGCCACAGGTCGATGTCGACGATGGTGTAGGTGTCGCCCAGCATGTAGCGGCGACTGGCGAGGCGGGCGTCGATGATACCGAAGTGGCGCTCGGCCTCGAACTGGTAGCGGGCGACGGCGTAGGCGATTTTTTCCTGGGCATACTGCTTGAAGTGCACGGCCTGGCCGCCGAACGGGCCGACGCCGGTGCCGACGAACATCAGCCACGAGAGCAGCTCGCCGCGCGCGGCCGGCGTATTGGCTGACAGGAGCTTGCCGGTCTTCTCGGCGAGGTAGAGCAGGATGGCGTTGCTGTCGAACACCGTGGCGTCGCCATCGACAATGGCCGGCACCTTGCCGTTGGGATTGACCGCGAGGAACTCGGGCGTGAATTGCTCGCCCTTGCGGGTATCGACGGCGATCGGCTCGTAGGCGAGGCCCACCTCCTCGAGAAACAGCGCCACCTTGGTCGGGTTGGGCGCACCGCTGAAGTAGAACTTGATCATGCCTTGAACCTCCGTCCCCGGTCTGAGCTGCAGCCAGCAGCAAGACGCCGGCCGCAAACTGTATCTTGGCTGCTCGGATGGCAATGCACAACTCGCGGCGAGTTCAACGCGCCGACACCACCCACAGCTGCTCGCGGCCGTATGCCGGCGGCGATCCTTCAAAGTCGGAGTATTGCGCAACGATCTGGAAGCCGCACAGCTCGAACAGATAGGCCATCTCCTGCCGCAGCGTCGGCCGCCAGGCCGCCGGCATGGCAGGCATTGGGATCGCTCACTGCCCCTCCCACCAAATAGCGCTTGGCCACACCTCATGGTGGCGCACCGGAGCTCCGTCTGTCTGCATTTTCTCGAGGGCCGGCCGGCGGCGCCCGCAACGGTAAATGCCTCGGCCTGGCGTGAGGCCGCGCCCCGGCGGAACTGGGCAGTTAACGCATCATCAATCGGTCCGGCACGATCGGGACTTGTCCGACACCGCTTGCGGGTTCGCCCCCATTCTCCTCGTGCTTCGGGCTTGCGACAACGTGCGCGCATCGGGGGTCACACCGACCTGTCCAGGAGGCGACCGTGGCGACCAAGTCGAGAGCGACTGTCATTTTGGCTGCACTGTGTGCCGCCGTATCGTATCCGGCGGCTCTGTCCGCCCAATCCGACCTCAGAGACCGCGTGGTTTCCGCAATCGAGGCGGTCCAGGGGGCATGTGCTGCCGATATCAACAACTTCTGCAGCAACGTCAGTCGTGGCGAGGGCCGCGTGCTGCTCTGCATGCAGGCCCACGACGACCAGCTGAGCTGGCCCTGCCAGTTCCAGCTCTATCGTGCCTCGCGCAATCTCAACCGCGCGCTCGATCGCGTCGACCGCATCGCCGACGCCTGCTGGAGCGACATCGAGGCGACCTGCAAGGACATGCCGATCGGCCGGTGCGTGATGGAGAAGGCCTCCTCGATGTCGCCGTCCTGCCAGGCCGCGGTCGCCGGGATACGCCAGGTCCTGCAGGGCTTGGCATCGCTGAAGGGCATCCCCGCCTTCAGCGCCGACGACAGGAGCCTCGGCGACGTGGTCGAGGTCGTGCGAGGCCCGGACGGCAAGGTCCAGGAGGTCCACATCGAGGTCGGGCGCTTCCTCGGCATAGGCGATCGCACCGTCAAGATCGATGCCGGAGCCTTCGAGGAGCTCGGCGACAGGATCAAGCTCAAGATCACGGGCGACGCCGTTCGCTCCCTCCCGGAAGCGACGAAATAGACGCACGGGGAGCCGGGCCTCGGGCGGTCCCGGCTCCGCGCCCGCAATAACCGCCACTGCAGCGGCGGGGGCGCCGAGCCCCCGCTCAGCCGCGCCCCTCGAACGGCATCTTGGTCGCCTTGATGTTCATGAACAGCACATTCGCGTCGAGCGGCAGGCTCGCCATGTAGCGGATCGCCGAGCCGCAGTGCGCCACGTCCATCACCGGCTCGGGCTTCACCTCGCCGCTGGCCTGCGGCACCCCCGCCTTCATGCGCCCGCCGAGCGCGGTGTCGGCGTTGCCCACATCGAGCTGCCCGCAGGCGATATCATGCTTCCGCCCGTCGAGCGCGATGCACTTGGTGAGCCCGGTGACGGCATGCTTGGTGGCCGTGTAGGGCACCGAGTTCGGCCGTGGCGCGTAGGCCGAGATCGAGCCGTTGTTGACGATGCGCCCGCCCCTCGGGCTCTGCGCCTTCATGATCTTGATCGCCTCCTGCGCGCACAGGAACGAGCCCGTGAGGTTCACGTTCACCACCGCCATCCACTGCTCGTAGGTGAGGTCCTCGAACGGCACCGCAGGCGCCCCCATGCCGGCGTTGTTGAACAGGAAGTCGAGGCGCCCGCCGAACGTCTTCTGCACCTCGGCGAACAGGCGCTTCACGTCCTCGGGCTTGCCCACGTCGGCCGGGATGGCGACCATCTTGCCGCCGCCCGCCTTGGCCAGCGCCACGGTCTTGTCGAGCTCCTCCTTGCGCCGGCCGGTGATGGCCACGTTCCAGCCGTCGCCCTGCAGCGCCAGCGCCGATGCCTGCCCGATGCCCGTGCCGCCGCCCGTGACGAGCGCCACCTTTCCCTGAGCCATCCTCTCTCTCCTTTTGACTGAATCGCGGTCGGCCGCAGCCTACTCTCTTCCGCGGCGGCCATGCTAGCCGCCCGGTGCCCTCCAATCGGCGCCTTTCGCCACGATTGGCTGGCATATTCGGGTAATCCTCCTCCCTCAATGGCCGCCCAGGCGGCTCAGGTGTGGCGACCATGTCGAGCAACGAAATCTTTACTCTGGCCCCCGATGACGCAGCCGCGCGCGCCGCGGCGGACGCTCTGTTCGCGTCGGTTCACGCCGGGCTCGCCGCCATGCTGCCGCCCACGGCCGACGTCCGCCACATCGGGGCTACCGCTGTTGCAGGCTGCATCACGAAAGGCGACCTGGACATCGTCGTCCGCGTCCAGCAGGACGATTTCCCGGCTGCCGAAGCGACCCTTGCCGGCAGGCTCCAGCGCAATCTCGGCTCCCACCGGTCGGCGAGCTTCGCGGCCTTCGAGGACAGCGCCACGACTCCACATCTGGGCATCCAGCTGGTCGCCGTCGGCAGCGAATGCGACGACTTCCACCTCTTCACCGAGGCGCTGCGCGCCGATCCGCGGCTGGTTGAGGAGTACAACCGCCTCAAGCGGGAATGGCACGGCAGGCCGATGGACGACTATCGCCAGGCCAAGGGCGCATTGATCTCGCACGTCCTCGTCGCCTAGCCTCCCTCACCGGGTCATCCCACATCGCTCCCGCCCAGCGTGCACAGGATCGTGAACCGCGCCCGCTTGACTTCGGCCGGTGCGCAACGATACTTAACCACATGGTTGAGTTTCAAAGCGCCCAGCTCGATCTGGCCTTCGCGGCGCTCGCCGACCCGACCCGGCGCGCCATCGTCGATCGCCTGGCGGATGAGCCGGAACTTTCGGTGACCGAGATCGCCGGGCGTTTCCCGGTCTCCTTGCCGGCCGTCATGAAGCACCTCGACGTGCTGGCGCGTGCAAGCCTGGTAGAGCGCCACAAGACGGGGCGCGTCGTGCGCTGCCGCCTGGCGCCCGCGCCGATGGAGGCCGCCGTGCACTGGCTGTCTCGTTACGAGCGGTTCTGGACCGAGCAGCTCGATCGTCTTGCCGCCTACGTGGAGGAGGAAGCATGCTCACCAAGCCAAGCCTCACCCTCGAGCGCCGCATCAAAGCGCCGCCCGCGCAAGTCTTCCAAGCGTGGACAGACCCGAAAAAACTAGTCCACTGGTTCGGCCCGACCGAGACGGTGCAGGCGAGCGTGCGCGCCGAGCTCGACGTGCGCGCCGGTGGCCGCTTCAAGGTCTCGTTCGAGACCGTGGACGGCGAGCGGCACGAAGTCGGCGGCGTCTATCGCGAGGTGATCCGAGACAGCCGGCTGGTCTTCACCTGGGCCTGGCACTCGACGCCCGAGCGCGACTCGCTCGTCACCGTCACGCTCGCCAAGGACGGCAGCGGCACCCTGCTCACCCTGCATCATGAGCGGTTCTTCGACGAGAAGGCGCGTGACGGCCACTCGCGCGGCTGGACCGGCACGCTCGAGAAGCTCGAGCACCTCTTCGCCTGAAGGGGGTCAGACCCCTCGCAGGGAAGAGGGGGTCAGACCCTCGCTTCGCCGTTGGAGCTTTGGAAGTCGTTGGAGGCGAGGGGTCTGGCCCCCGCCCCACAAGAGGAGAGACGACATGGCCCAAACCGCAACTGCGCGCCGCCCGCAGGGCAAGTCCAGCAAGCGGAAGCCGCCCCCGGCGGCGTTGCCGCCCGACAAGGACGCCGTCCTGCGCGACTGCTCGGGCATGGAGCCGCAGCCCTGGTCGCACGGCCAGTTCCACTGGAACGAGCTCAGGACACGCGATGCGCAGCGCGCGATGCAATTCTACGCCGACACCATCGGCTGGCGCTTCGAGGCCGCGGCGACGCCGGATGGCCATACCTACTGGGTCGCCATGTTGGACGGCCGGCCGGTGGCGGGCCTTTTTCAGCTTATCGATGCCATGTTCGACGACGTGCCCGAAAGCTGGATGTCGTTTCTCGCCGTCGACGACGTGGATGCGCGCGTCGCCGGGGCGCTCGAGGCCGGCGCCAAGCTCGCGATGCCGATCTTCGACGTGCCGCATGTGGGCCGCATCGCCATGCTGCTGGAGCCGAGCGGCGCCGGCGTCGGCTGGATCACGCCGGCGGGTCCAATGACGAAAGGAGGAGGGCTCGGATGATCACGATCTCTGCCTTCAGATGGGTTCCGGACTTCGCCCAGGGCCTCGTGCGTGATCTGCGCGCGCGCTGGGCGCTAGAGGAGGCGGGCCTTCCCTACGGCACGCGCCTCCTCGGCCAGGGCGACCAGGACAAGCCGGGGTATCGTGCCCTGCAGCCTTTCGGCCAAGTGCCGGTCCTGGAGGAGGACGGCTTCGCCCTCTTCGAATCGGGAGCCATCGTGCTCTATGTCGGCGCGCGCAGCGAGACGCTGCTGCCGAGGGACCCGGCAGCCCGCGCCCGGGCAACGCAATGGCTGATCGCAGCGCTGAACTCGATCGAGCCCTTCGCAATGGAGGTTGTGCGGATCGACATCTTCTACACCGATCAGGAATGGGCCAGGCAGAGACGCCCGGGCGCCGTGCAGTTCGTGCAGAGGCGCCTCGCCGCCCTCTCCGAGGCGCTCGGCGACAAGCCCTTTCTCGACGGCGACCGCTTCACCGCCGGCGATCTGATGATGACGACCGTGCTCAGGATTTTGAAGCACACCCACGTTGTCAGCAGCGACGAGCGCCTCGCCGCCTACGTCGAGCGCTGCACGGCCAGGCCGGCCTTCAAGCGCGCCTTCGATGCGCAGATCGCCGACTTCAAGCTCGCCGCATGAACGGCACGCCGGCCTGCCATCCATCGGAGAAAGCACCATGAAGAGGTTCCTGGCGATCTACCTGGGGTCACCAAGCTCGCCCGCGATCACGCAGTGGGATGCGACGACCGAGGCCGAGCGCAAGGAGCGCCAGCGCTCGGGCGTCGAGGCCTGGATGCGATGGAGGAAGGAGCACGAGGCGGCCATCGTCGACGCCGGTGCGCCGCTGGGCAGGACCAAGCGCGTCGATCGAAGCGGGGTGTCGGACATCAGGAACCTGATGACGGGCTACGTCGTCATCGAAGCCGAGTCGCACGAGGACGCGGCGCGCATGTTCGCAAACCATCCGCATTTCTCGATCTTCCCGGGCGAGTCCGTGGAGATCATGGAATGCCTGCCCCTGCCGAAGATGTGAGTGCACGGAAGCGCCGATCGCGAATCCGTCGGGCGCCGATGCCCGCGAAGCAAAGGCTGGAGCCGAGGAGACATCGCATGACCAAAGACAAGCCGCCACTGCCCAGGATCGTACCGCAGGCCGAATGGCAGGTCGCGCGCGACCAGCTGCTCGCCAAGGAAAAGGAGCTGACCCGGGCGCTCGATGCCTTGGCCGCCGAGCGGCGCCGGCTACCGATGGTGCGGATCGACAAGGCTTATGCCTTCGACGGCCCGGAGGGCAAGGTGAGCCTCCTCGACCTGTTCCAGCGCCGCCGCCAGCTCCTCCTCTACCACTTCATGTTCGGGCCAACTCGGGAGGCGGGCTGCGTCGGCTGCTCGTGTGTCGTCGACCAGATCGGGCACCTCGCACACCTCAATGCACGCGACGCCTCGTTCGCCCTCGTCGCGCGGGCACCGATCGCGAGGATCGAGGCCTACCGCCGGCGCATGGGCTGGACCATTCCGTGGGTCTCCTCCTTCGAGACCGACTTCAACCCCGACTTCGGCGTCGGCCCCGAGACACCTCAGCCGGAGAAGGACCAGGACGGCGAGATGTTCGGCCTCAGCGTGCTCCTGCGCGACGGCGACGACATCCACCGCACCTACTTCACAAACCGGCGCGGCGTGGAGCATCTCGGCAGCGTGTGGACCTTCCTCGATCTGACGCCCTTCGGAAGACAGGAGACCTGGGAGAGCTCACCGCAAGGGTGGCCGCAAAGCGCACCCTACCAGTGGTGGCGGCGCCACGACGAGTACGAGACCACGGGGTCAGACCCCTCGCCTCCGCGCCCGACCTGAAAGATGGACCTATCGCGAGGGGTCTGACCCCCGCTTACCCGCCGCTCAGCGTGCAGCGTTTCAACCCGTCGAAAGAGAAGATCATGGCGATCAGCATACAGAAGCTCACGCCCTGCCTGTGGTTCGACACCGAGGCCGAGGACGCGGCGCGGTTCTACGTGTCGATCTTCAAGGACTCCAAGATTCGAAGCGTCAACCGGTACGCAAAGGGCGGCCAGGAGGTCCACGGCAAGCCCGCGGGGTCAGTCATGGCGGTCGAGTTCGAGATCGAGGGGCAGAAGTTCGTGGACCTCAACGGCGGCCCGCAGTTCAAGTTCAGCGAGGCGATCTCCTTCCAGATCCATTGCGGGTCCCAGGAGGAGGTCGACTACTACTGGAGCCGGCTCACCGAGGGCGGCAACGAGGTGGCCTGCGGCTGGCTCAAGGACAAGTTCGGCCTCTCGTGGCAGGTGGTCCCGACCCAGCTGTTCGAGATGCTGTCGGACAAGGACCCGGCCAAGACGGAGCGCGTCACCAAGGCCTTCATGCAGATGAAAAAGTTCGACATCGAGAAGCTGCGGCAGGCGTTCGAGGGACGCGAATGACCCCGCAGGAGCGCTCCATGCGGGCGCGGCGCTGAATTCGACGAGGCCCATTCGCCCTCTGCCTCATCGCTCTGATCCCGGGTGAGGCGCACCACGCAAAGGAGTGCACGCATGCCCCGGTACGTCGATGGGTTCGTGATCCCCGTCCCGAGGAAGAACCTCGATGCCTACCGCCGCATGGCGCAGAAGGCGGGCAAGATCTGGCGCGAGCACGGCGCGCTCGAGGTGCGCGAATGCGTGGCCGAGGACGTGAAGGTGGGCAAGCTCACGTCGTTCCCGCGCAGCGTGAAGCGCAAGCCGGACGAGACCGTCATCTTCTCCTGGATCGTCTTCAAGTCGCGCGCCGACCGCGACCGCGTCAACGCCAAGGTGATGCAGGACCCGCGCATCGCCAAGATGATGGGCCCGAAGGACTGCCCCTTCGACGCCAAGCGCATGATCTACGGCGGCTTCGACGTGCTGGTCGAGGTGTAGGCGTCAGACCCTCCGGTCTGACACCGCTCAGCGCGTCGGGACGGGCTTCTCCCCGCGGTAGTCGTAGAAGCCGCGCTGCGTCTTGCGCCCGAGCCAGCCGGCCTCGACGTACTTCACGAGCAGCGGGCAGGGCCGGTACTTGGAATCCGCCAGCCCTTCGTAGAGCACCTGCATGACCGAGAGGCAGGTGTCGAGCCCGATGAAGTCGGCAAGCTCCAGCGGCCCCATCGGATGGTTGGCCCCGAGCCGCATGGCCTTGTCGATGGACTCCACCGTGCCCACGCCTTCATAGAGGGTGTAGACCGCCTCGTTGATCATCGGCAGCAGGATGCGGTTGACGATGAAGGCCGGGAAGTCCTCCGACACCGCGGTGACCTTGCCGAGGCTCTCGACGAATACGCGCGAGGCCCTGAAGGTCTCCTCCTCCGTCGCGATCCCGCGAATCAGCTCGACCAGCTGCATCATCGGCACCGGATTCATGAAATGCATGCCGATGAAACGCTCGGGCCGGTCCGTCGCCGAGGCGAGCCGTGTGATGGAGATGGAGGAGGTGTTGCTCGCCAGGATGGTGTCCGGCTTGAGCTTCGGACACAGATCGATGAAGATCTTGCGCTTGACGGACTCGTCCTCCGTGGCCGCCTCGATGACGAGGTCTCTTCTCGCCGATCGCGCCGAAGTCGGGTGCATAGCGGATGCGCTTCAGCGCCGCCTGCATCTCGTTCTCGGTGATCAGCGCGCGCGAGACCTGACGCGCCATGTTGCGCTCGATGGTCGCCCGCGCCTTGTCGACGATCTCCTTCTTGAGATCGTTGAGCGCCACGTCGTAGCCGGCGATGGCGGCGACATGCGCGATGCCGTTGCCCATCTGGCCGGCGCCGATGATGCCCACCGTCTTGATGGTCTTGACGCCCGGTTCCTGGCCCCTGCGCGGGCGCTCACCCGGATCGCCACCTTTCTTGATGCTGAGGTTTGCGTCCATGCCGGCCTGCTCCTTCGACGACCGCGACCGTTCCTGATTTCCCGGTGTCACTTGCCCACCTTCTCCAACTCCGCCTTCAGCTCCGGCAGCACCTGGAACAGGTCCGCCACCAGGCCGAAGTCGGCCACCTGGAAGATCGGCGCCTCGCCGTCCTTGTTGATGGCAACGATCACCTTGCTGTCCTTCATGCCGGCGAGGTGCTGGATGGCACCCGAGATGCCGACAGCGATGTAAAGCTCGGGCGCGACCACCTTGCCGGTCTGGCCCACCTGGTAGTCGTTGGGCATGTAGCCCGCGTCGACGGCGGCACGGCTGGCACCCACCGCGGCACCCAGCTTGTCGGCCACCGGCTCGATGTAGGTCTTGAAGTTCTCGCCCGACTGCAGGCCGCGGCCGCCGGAGATGATGACCTTGGCGGACGGTCAGCTCGGGGCGATCGGACTTCTGCACCTCTGCCTTCTCGAAGGTCGAGAGGCCGACGGGGGGCGGTACCTCTACGGCCTCGATCGGAGCCGAGCCGCTGTCGGCGACCGCCGGGAAGGCCGTGGTGCGGATCGTGAGCACCTTCTTGGGGTCGCTGCTCTGCACGGTCTGGATGGCGTTACCGGCGTATATCGGGCGCTCGAACGTGTCGGGCGACACGACCTTGATCACGTCGGACACCTGCATGACATCGAGCAGGGCGGCCACGCGTGGCATGACGTTCTTGCCCGACGCCGTGGCCGCCGCCGCCGCCACGTCGTAGCCGGGCATCAGGCCGACGATCAGCGCCGCCACCTCCTCGGCGAGCTGATGGCCGAGCTGCGGGGCGTCGGCGTGGAGCACCTTGGCCACGCCGTCGAGCCTGGCGGCGGCCTCGGCGACGCGCCCTGTCCCGGCGCCGGCCACCAGGATATCGACGCTCCCGCCCAGCGCCCGCGCGGCGCTCACGGCCTTCGCCACGGCCGGCGCGAGCGCCCCATCGGCGTGCTCGGCGAGAAGTAGAACCTTCATGGCAGCGCCCCCGCCTCCCTGAGCCTGGCGACCAGCTCGGCGGCATCGGCGACCTTCACGCCCGCCTTGCGGCCCGGCGGCTCGAGGGTCTTGAGCACCTTGAGACGCGGGGTGATGTCGACGCCGTAGTCGGCGGGCTTCTTGACCTCGAGCGGCTTCTTCTTTGCCTTCATGATGTTGGGCAGCGAGGGGTAGCGCGGCTCATTGAGCCGCAGGTCGGTGGTGACTACCGCCGGCAGGCCCAGCTTGATGGTCTCGAGCCCGCCGTCGACCTCGCGCGTCACCATGGCGGCCTCACCGTCGATGACGAGCTTGGAGGCGAACGTCGCCTGGGGCCAGCCCAGCAATGCTGCCAGCATCTGGCCGGTCTGGTTGCAGTCGTCGTCGATCGCCTGCTTGCCCAGGATGATGAGCTTGGGCTTCTCCGCCTCGATCGCCCCCTTGAGCAGCTTGGCCACCGTCAGCGGCTCAATGGCAACACCGTCGGGCGTCTCGACGAGAATGCCGCGGTCGGCGCCCATCGACAGGGCGGTGCGGACGGTCTCCTGCGAGCGCGTCGGTCCGATGGAGACGGCAACGATTTCCGTCACCTGGCCTTTCTCCTTGAGGCGGACGACCTCCTCGACGGCGATCTCGTCGAAGGGGTTCATCGACATCTTGACGTTGGCCAGCTCGACGCCCGAGCCATCGGATTTCACGCGGATCTTGACGTTGAAGTCGACCACCCGCTTGACGGCGACGAATGCTTTCATTCCCTCCACGGCTCCATCTGCCGCAAGCTCCACGGGTATTGCGTGGCACCGAGACCAATGCCCAAGCGCGCCGCGCCGTTTGTTTCACTCCCCGACGGCGTTTGAGGACACTGTGCTTCGCAAATGCGAAAGGACAGGCTAGGCCGACCGCAATTGGGTGTCAATTGGGCAACCCTGTGACCATTTTGGACAAGGACTAGGCAGCACGAGGCAGCACAAGGCCCTGTGGCGATGGGGCAGCAGGCTAGGGCTTCGCCGCGGTCGCCTGCAAGCCGCGATCGAACAGCGCGACGCCGCGCCGGCGCAGAAACAGAACCAGAACGGCGCCCGCGGCCATGCCGCCGATATGGGCCCACCAGGCGATCGGAGGATCCGTAGGGGCCAGGAACACCATCGCGATCTGCATGATGGCCCAGACGCCCAGGACCCAGATCGCAGCGATACGCAGCGGGATGATGCGGAAGGCCAGCACCCAGATCCGCACGCGCGGGTGCAGCATCAGATAGGCCGCGATCACGCCGGCGACAGCGCCGCTCGCGCCGATCAGCGGGGAGGCGGAGCTTGGCCACAGCGCCGCATGCGCCAAGCCGCCGGCTACGCCGCTCAACAGGTAGAACGCGAGGAACTTGAGATGCCCCATCGCGTCCTCGACGTTGTCACCGAACACCCACAGGAACAGCATGTTGGATGCCAGGTGCAGGGTGTCGACGTGCATGAATTGATAGGTGACGAGCGTGAGCACCTCGGGCACCTGGACGGACTGGCCCGGGATCGGCGACCCTCCCCCGAAGAACTCGGCCGGAACCAGGGCAAAGCTCGCCAGCGCTGCCGGCTCGGTGTGAATCCTGGCAAGCAGGAACACGATGACGTTGGCGGCGATGAGATTGATGGTGATCCACTGGAATGGGATCGACCGCAGGGGGTTGTCGTCAGAGACCGGAATGAAGACCACGAGCCAAACTCCCCCGTTGCTGGCGTCAATGCCTGGAGCGCATACGCTTCCCTGTCGCTAGCGGTTCTGCCCCGGCACCCAGAGAACGTCCCTGCGACCGAGGTCGTTGACATAGCGGCTGGCCACGAACAGATGGTCCGACAAGCGGTTGATGTATTTCAGCGCCGGCGGGCTCACCGGCTCGTTGGCATCGGCGGCGAGTTCGACCATGGCCCGCTCGGCGCGCCGGCAGACAGTGCGCGCAACGTGCAGCGCCGCAGCGGCCGGCGTGCCGCCGGGCAGCACGAACGAGCGCAGCGGAAGGAGCTGCGCATTCATCGCGTCGATCTCCTCCTCCAGCCGCCCGACCTGGGTGTCGCTGACGCGCAGCCGCCCGCGTCCGGGCCCAGCGCCGGGGCGCTCCGGCGCGCACAGGTCGGCCCCCAGATCGAAGAGGTCGTTCTGGATGCGCGCCAGCATGGCATCGACATCGGGGTGCGCCTCGCTCGCGTGCTGTCGCGCCACGCCGATCGCCGCGTTGGTCTCGTCGACGCTGCCATAGGCGGCGATGCGCGGCGCATGCTTCGGCAGGCGCTCGCCGGTGCCCAGCGCCGTTGCACCGGCATCGCCGGTGCGCGTGTAGATCTTGTTGAGGACGACCATCGCTGCTGTCCCGCAAAGCCTTGCAACGAGGCACAGCTTTGTGGCGGGCCTCTGTTCGAGCCGTATTGCCGGTCCCGAGCCACGCCAGCGACGGGTCGAGACCGCCAACGCCGCTACGATCGCCCGGACAGGTACACCAGCAGCATCATAATCGCGATGGCAAGGAATTGCAGGCCCACGCGCCAGCGCATCAAGGTCTGGCTCAAGTTGGGGCTGGTGCCGCGCAGCATGTTCCACAGGCCCACCAGCAGCACCAGAAAGACGGCTGCCACCGACGCCATGATCAGGTAACGAGAACCGCTGTCCATGCGCCTGCCCCGGTCTGATGGCCGACACCTCGGCGTCGCCGCCGGCGAGCTTGGGCGCTCCGGCCAGCCACCCAAACTCATCCATGCCACAATTGCCGGCATCTTCTAATAACGAATTTGTCGTATATGGTCGTCGGTGGACAAGCGGCCGGGCCAGCCGTCGCGGGCCGCTTCGTGAGTGCGCAAGGGGGGACTGGCGCAGCGTGACCCTTTCGCTGAGAGGCGCGGCCATGGTCGCGATCGCCGCAGCGGTGATGCTGCTCGAAGGGCCCCTGCCGGCGTGGACGCAGGAGACCCCGAGCGCCGATGAGGCCCGCAAGCGCCTGAAGGCGGACAAGAGCCGTCTCGAAGCGTCGCAGCAGCGCTCCAAGGAGCTGGAGGCCAATGCGGAAAAGATCAATCGGGAGATAAAGGGCATAGCCGCTCGCCTGGTCGAGACCGGCAAGCAAATCCAGGCGAGCGAGTTGCGGCTGAACGAGATAGAATCGAACCAGGGCAAGCTCGAGGGGCAGGAAGCCGAGCTGCGCGACTCGCTGGCGCAGCGTCACGGAACCCTCTCGGCACTGCTCGCAACTCTGCAGCGGATGGGAAGAAACCCACCGCCCGTCATGGTCACCCGCCGGAATGACGCGTTAACCATGGTACGCAGTGCCATGCTGCTGGCGCCTGCCATCCCCGAGCTGCAGGGGCAGGCGGCAGACCTGTCGAAGAAGCTGGACCTGCTGAGCCGGGTGATCCAGAGCAAGCGGGCGGAGAGTGAGAGGCTCAGGGCCGAGAAGGTCCAGCACGACAAGGCGCGCATCAGGCTGGCCGCGCTGCAGGATGACAAGCGCAAGGCGGGCGCGCAGTATCAGGCCGAGCTGGACGGCGTGCGCCAAGAGGTCGCAAGAATTGCAGGAAGCGTGAAAGAGATCGGCGACCTCCTATCTAAGCTGGACACCAAGGCGATCGTCATGGCTCCCAGCGGCCAGAAAGTGCTGCCCGGCGCCGACCGCATCAAGCCGCAGACCCCCTTCGCCCAGGCCAGGGGATTGCTGCAGCCGCCGATCCAGGGCCTCCGCGTCATATCGTTCGGGGAGAGGACGAAGCACGGCAGCCTGTCAAAGAATATCGGGATTCAGGCGCGATTCGGCGGCGCCGTGGTGTCGCCCTGCGATGGCTTGGTGGTATACGCTGGCGAGTTCCGCACCTACGGGCAGCTCTTGATCATCTCCCCCGGCGACGGCTATCATGTTCTGATATCAGGCTTATCCCAGATAGACGTGCAGGTCGGGCAGTCTGTGCTCATGGGCGAGCCGGTAGGCGTGATGAGTTCGGCCGCGACGGTCCAGGCGGCGCAGGACAAGGCGGGCCCCGTTCTCTATCTGGAGTTCCAAAAGGACCGGCGGCCGATAGATCCCGACCCCTGGTGGTCGGGTGCCTCTCGAAAGGGTCAAGGATGACGCGCAAATCGGATATCGCGTTCTGGGCTTTCATGGTCCTGGCGGGTCTCGCCGGCGCCACCACCGTGTTCAACGTCACCCGCACCTACTCGGCCACCCCCGGCAACGCGATCTACAAGCAGCTCGACCTTTTCGGCGACATTCTGGAGCGCGTGCGCACCGACTATGTCGAGCCGCCCGACGATGCGATGCTGATCGACGCGGCCATCAACGGCATGCTGTCGGCGCTCGACCCGCATTCCGCCTACCTGAACCCCAAGAGCTTCAAGGACATGCAGGTCCAGACCAAGGGGGAGTTCGGCGGCCTCGGCATCGAGGTGACCATGGAGGCGGGCGTGGTGAAGGTGGTATCGCCGATCGACGAAACCCCGGCGGCCAGGGCCGGTCTGATGGCCAACGACCTCATCACGCATCTCGACGGGGACCAGATCGTCGGGCTGACGCTGGAGCAGGCGGTCGAGAAGATGCGCGGGCCCGTCAATACCGCGATCACGCTCACCGTGGTGCGGCGCGGGAAGGAGGACTCGTTCGACGTCAAGATCGTGCGTGACATCATCAAGATCAACGCAGTGCGCGCACGCCTCGAGGGCGACATCATCTACGTCAAGGTCACGACCTTCAACGAGCAGACGTATGCCAACCTTGTGAAGCAGGTGGATGCCCTGAAGAAGACGCTCGGACGACCGGCGCGCGGCTTCGTCCTGGACCTGCGCAACAATCCGGGTGGCCTGCTCGATCAGGCGATCAGCGTCTCGGATGCCTTCCTCGACAAGGGTGCCATCGTGCTGACGAAGGGCCGCGGGCTCGAGGAGACGCAGCGGGCCAACGCACGGGCCGGTGACATCGCCGACGGCAAGCCCGTGGTGGTCCTCATCAACGGCGGCTCGGCATCGGCGTCGGAGATCGTTGCCGGTGCCCTGCAGGACCACAAGCGGGCGACCGTGATCGGCACGCGCTCGTTCGGAAAGGGCTCCGTGCAGACCATCATACCGCTCGGCGGCAACGGGGCCATCCGCCTCACCACCGCGCGCTACTACACACCGTCCGGCCGCTCGATCCAGGCCAAGGGCATCGAGCCCGACATTGTCGTGGAGCAGGAGCTGCCGCCCGAGATGAAGACCAAGGCGCCGCCACGCGCCCCGAGCGAGGCGGCTCTGCCTCGGCACCTGAAGAACGATTCCTCCAAGGAGGGCAAGGAGGGCTCGGGCTCGTCGGCCTACGTCCCGAGGGAGGCCGAGAAGGACACGCAGCTGCAGTACGCCTTGAGGACGCTGCGCGGCGAGCCCCACCCACAGCCCGCGGCGCCACCGCCTCCAGCACCCGAGGCGACGGCTCCCAAAGAGCAGGGCAGGCAATAGGCAGGCATTGGGAAGGCGCACCGCCGACCCGCATGCTCAAGGGCATGGACGCCGGAAAGGCTGTCCATGCCCTCTTGATGCCGGCCCCGTTGCCATGCCGGCCCCATTGCGAGCAACAAAAGAGAAAGCATGACGTCCGACCCGCCCGGCTACCGCCCCTGCGTGGGCATCATGGTGCTGAACCGCGCCGGGAAGGTGTGGATCGGACGGCGCTTCGACGCCCCGGCCGAGCCCGAGGGCCCCGGCTCATGGTGGCAGATGCCGCAGGGCGGCATCGACTCGAGCGAGGACCCGGCGGCTGCGGCCATGCGCGAGCTCGACGAGGAGACGGGCATCCGCTCCGTCACGCTGGTCGCCCAGAGCGCCGCCTGGTACACCTACGAGCTGCCGGCGAACCTCAGGCCCGGCGCCTGGAGCGGGCGCTACCGCGGGCAGAAGCAGAAGTGGTTCGCCGCGCGCTTCACCGGCATCGACGACGAGGTCGCCCTGGCGCGGCCCGGGCACAAGCCCGAGTTCGACGCCTGGCGCTGGGCCGAGATCGGCGAGCTGATCGGCCTGGTCGTGCCGTTCAAGCGCGAGGTGTACGCGCAGGTCGTGGCGGAGTTCGCCCGCCTGGCGGGGCCCGAGGAGCCAGCTACCTAGCTAAACCAGGTCCCGAAAGCTGGCGTACGGCTGGCTGTTGCAGCTGCCTCGAGGAAGGCTGTCGGTCACGGTCGGTGGTCCATCGCGGGTGCTCTGCTCTGCTCGGCTATGCGCCGGCGAATGGCATCGCGCATGCTCGCCGTCGACTGGTGCTGGACGAACCCGCCGGGGAAGTAAGCCAGGGCGGCTTCGACGTGGCGCAGCGCGTGCTTCAGCAATCCCGGGTCCTTCCTGCGATGCCGCGACGCCCACAAGTCGAACGCGAGAAGATGATGGATCCAAGCCGTGCGCTCCGCGCAATACCCGTGGCCGAGCCGATATGACGCTTCCAGGTCGACAAGAGGGTCCCCTGCGCCGAGCGGTGAATTCTCGAAGTACGAGAGATAGCGATAGAAGTCGCGATGGCTCGCCTCGCGCAGTCCCATCCATCTCTTGGCCTCGCCGGCATAGTAGTGTGCATAGCCGTTGTTCTGGTCGAGCCTGCGAAGCGCCTCGATCAATCTCAGCACATCGGCAAGATCGGTGCGATCGAGCGGAGGGCGTGTGCGTCAACGATGAAATGTCCGGTTTCTGCGGGTTCCTTCTGCAATGCCGCTTCTGACGACGTTGGCCAAGGGTCGGCGAGCACCGCATGTCCAAGAATGCCGAGATCGAAAGGCTCGAGGCCGAGCTTCGCGAGAGCTCAATCGTCAACGGGACGATTGGGTGCAAGACGCTCTCAAACAGAACCGCCTCGCCATTGCCGCCGGAAATGTAAGCGCCACGATCATATGCTATGCTGCCCACGGGTTCTTCCCGGAAGGCGAGGCAATCGAGCGCCACCAACAGAGGTTGAAGATACGCGTGGCGGAGAAGAAGGGATAGCTCGGCCTGTCCGGCGGCGGGACGCCGCGCCGAGGATCACGCGATCCTGCAGGCTCGAGGGCGACCCCTCTTGCGCACTGCCGCTCCGCGCGCCTCAGCGCTGCAGCGCGCGCAGGCTTTCGACGGCCGCTGTGGCGGCGAGCCGGGCCGCGTCGCCGGTTGCGGCGGCAAGCTCGGCTTCGGCTGCCTGCAGCTCCGCGGCGACGCCGGCGGCGTCGAGATCCGCTACGTCGGCGGCGCGCTCCGCGAGCACAATCACGCGGTCGGCGTCAACCTCGGCGAACCCGCCCTTGACGAACACCCGCATGGTGCTGGCGTCCGCGAGCGTGGCACTGACCACGCCGGGGCGCAACGCCGCGATCACAGGCGCATGGCCCGACAGCACGGTGAACTCGCCCTCGACGCCGGGCACGACCACCTGGGCGGCATCCTCCGAGAGCAGCATGCGCTCCGGCGTCACCAGCTCGAACTTGAACGTGCCTGCCATCTGCTTCCTCTCGCTTCACCCGTTATCCCGACCGAAGCGATGCGAGCCATCGGCGAGCAGCACTTCGAGCCGGGACCTCATGGGTTCGACTCGCTGCACGAGGTCCCGGATAGCCTCGCCCCTGCGGGCTCGGCTTCGGGGATGACGGGTGCTCTGACACCCTAGGTACCGGTCTTGGCCTCCACCTCGGCCTCCGTCTGCAGCCTGGTGCCGCAGAACGGGCAGAAGTACACGGGGTGGTCCACCATGTTGGGCTCGTCCTCCCCCTCGGCATCGAGCAGCCCCACCGACATGTAGAGCACGCCCGACTCGTCGACCGCAAACAGCGGCTCGAAGTCGTCGCTGGTCAGCGCATCCTTGAGAGCCTCGCAACAACTGCCGAACTGCGCGCCTGCGTTGTCTGCTGGCATTCTCTAGTCCCCCTCCGGTTCATGCCGCCTCGGCCAGCTTCTCGGCCTTGGCGACGGCCTCTTCGATAGTGCCGACCATATAGAACGATTGCTCCGGCAGATGGTCGTAGTCGCCGGCGCACAACCCTTTGAAGCCCTTGATGGTGTCGGCGAGCTGGACGAACACGCCGTCAAGCCCGGTGAAGACGGCGGCAACGTGCATGGGCTGGGAGAGAAACCGCTCGATCTTGCGGGCGCGCGTAACCGTGATCTTGTCATCCTCCGACAGCTCGTCCATGCCGAGAATGGCGATGATGTCTTGCAGCGACTTGTAGCGCTGCAGGATCGCCTGCACTTGGCGGGCGACCTGGTAGTGCTCCTCGCCGACGACCAGCGGCGTCAGCATGCGGGAGGTTGAGTCCAGCGGATCGACGGCCGGATAGATGCCCTTCTCCGAGATCGGACGGGAGAGATTGGTGGTCGCATCGAGGTGAGCGAAGGTGGTCGCGGGCGCTGGGTCGGTGTAGTCGTCGGCCGGCACGTAGATCGCCTGGATCGACGTGATCGAACCCTTGGTGGTGGTGGTGATGCGCTCCTGCAAGGCACCCATGTCGGTTCCAAGCGTGGGCTGGTAGCCCACGGCGGAAGGAATGCGCCCCAGCAGCGCCGACACCTCGGAGCCGGCCTGCGTGAAGCGGAAGATGTTGTCGACGAAGAACAGCACGTCTTGGCCCTGGTCGCGGAAGTACTCGGCGACAGTGAGGCCGGACAGGCCGACACGGGCGCGGGCGCCGGGAGGCTCATTCATCTGGCCATAGACCAGCGCGCACTTGGAGCCTTTGGTCGACCCATTGTTCTTGGCCGGGTCCAGGTTGACGCCGGACTCGATGAATTCGTGATAGAGGTCGTTGCCCTCGCGCGTGCGCTCGCCGACGCCGGCGAACACCGAATAGCCGCCGTGCGCCTTGGCGACGTTGTTGATCAGCTCCTGGATCAGCACGGTCTTGCCGACGCCGGCGCCGCCGAACAGGCCGATCTTGCCGCCCCTGGCGTAGGGCGCGAGCAGGTCCACCACCTTGATGCCGGTGATCAGGATCTGCGCTTCCGTCGACTGCTCGACGAAGGTGGGTGTCGGCTGATGGATGGCGCGGCGCTCGGTGTGCGGGACGGGGCCGGCTTCGTCGACGGGCTCACCGATGACGTTGATGATGCGACCCAGCGTGCCGTCGCCAACGGGTACCGCGATCGGCTGGCCGGTGTCGGTCACCTCCTGGCCGCGCGTGAGGCCTTCGGTGGAGTCCATGGCCACCGTGCGCACCGAGTTCTCGCCCAGATGCTGGGCCACCTCGAGCACCAGCCGGCTGCCCTGGTTCCTGGTCTCCAGCGCGTTCAGGATCTCGGGGGGGTGACCGTCGAACTGCACGTCCACGACGGCGCCCATCACCTGGCGAATGCGACCCACTTTGTTGGTTGCCATGATTTCTTCTTCCTGCGTGTTCGTTCTTTGTAGGTTGGGTTAGCCGCGAAGCGGCGTAACACAACATTCACGAATGCCATGTTGGGTTACGGCCCTTCGGGCCTAACCCAACCTACATTTCCCGTCACAGCGCCTCGGCGCCGGAGATGATCTCGATCAGCTCCTTGGTGATGTTGGCCTGGCGCGCGCGGTTGTAGCGCATCGTCAGCTTGTCGATCATGTCGCCGGCGTTGCGGGTGGCGCTGTCCATGGCGCTCATGCGCGCGCCCTGCTCCGAGGCGGCGTTCTCCAGCAGCCCGCGGTAGACCTGGGTGGCGAGGTTGCGCGGCAGCAGGTCGGCCAGGATCTCGTTCTCGTCGGGCTCGAACTCGTAGGCGGCGTGCGCAGCCGGCTGCCGCGCCGTTGCCTTCGGGCGGCATCCTGGCGGGGATCAGCTGCAGGGCGGTGGGCTTCTGCGCCATCACCGACTTGAACTCGGAGAAGTAGAGCGTGGCCACGTCGAACTCGCCGGCGTCGAACAGGGCGAGCACCTTGCTCGCGATGCTCGCTGGCGATGGCAAAGGTGATCTGCTTGTGCCCGCGCAGGTCGACGCGGTCGATGATGCGACTGCCGAGATCGCGGCGCAGGTTGTCGGCGCCCTTGCGGCCGACCGTGAGGATCTTGACGGTCTTGCCTTCGGCGCGCAGGCGGATGGCGTCGGCCCTGGCAAGCTTGACGATGTTGGAGTTGAAACCGCCGCACAGACCGCGCTCGGCGGTCATGACGATGAGCAGGTGCACGTTGTCCTGGCCGGTGCCGACGAGCAGCCTGGGCGCGTTCGCGGCGTTGGCGCGCCGGCCGAGGTTGCCGAGCAGCGCGTCCATGCGCTCGGCGTAGGGGCGCGCGGCGGTGGCCGCCTCCTGGGCGCGGCGCAGCTTCGCCGCGGCGACCATCTGCATCGCCTTGGTGATCTTGCGCGTCGCCTTGACCGAGGTGATGCGGTTGCGGAGGTCTTTCAGACTTGCCATCGGGCTCTCTTTCTTCTCCCTCTCCCCGCTTGCGGGGAGCCGAAGAGGCGTGGGGAGAGGGAGTTTAGGGCGTGAAGCTCTTGGCGAAGGTGTCGAGCACACCGACGAGGCGCTTCTCGGTGTCGGGGGTGATCTCCTTCTTGGAAGCGATGTCGCCCAGGATGTCGGCGTGGCTCTCGCGCAGGTGGCGCAGGAGCTGGGCCTCGAACTTCGAGCACCGCCGCTACGGGAAGCGGATCGAGATAGCCGCGGGTGCCGGCGAAGATCACCACCACCTGCTCCTCCATCTTGAGGGGCGAGAACTGCGGCTGCTTCAGCAGCTCGGTGAGGCGCGCGCCGCGGGCCAAGCAGGCGCTGGGTGACGGCGTCGAGGTCGGAGCCGAACTGGGCGAAGGCGGCCATCTCGCGGTACTGCGCCAGCTCGCCCTTGATGCGGCCGGCCACCTGCTTCATGGCCTTGACCTGCGCCGCCGAGCCCACGCGCGACACCGAGATGCCGACGTTCACGGCCGGGCGGATGCCCTGGTAGAACAGGTCCGTCTCCAGGAAGATCTGGCCGTCGGTGATGGAGATCACGTTGGTGGGGATGTAGGCCGACACGTCGTTGGCCTGGGTCTCGATCACCGGCAGCGCCGTCAGCGAGCCCGACTTGTGGGCGTCGTTGAGCTTGGCGGCGCGCTCGAGCAGGCGCGAATGGAGGTAGAACACGTCGCCGGGGTAGGCCTCGCGGCCGGGCGGACGGCGCAGCAGCAGCGACATCTGGCGGTAGGCGACGGCCTGCTTGGAGAGGTCGTCATAGGCGATCACGGCGTGCATGCCGTTGTCGCGGAAGTACTCGCCCATGGTGCAGCCGGTGAACGGCGCCAGGAACTGCATCGGCGCCGGGTCGGAGGCGGTGGCGGCCACGACGATGGAGTAGGGCAGCGCGCCGCGCTCCTCCAGGACCTTGACGAACTGGGCGACGGTGGAGCGCTTCTGGCCGATGGCGACGTAGACGCAGTAGAGCTTGACGCTCTCGTCCTCCGATCTCGTTGAGCGACTTCTGGTTGAGGAAGGTGTCGAGGATGATGGCGGTCTTGCCGGTCTGGCGGTCGCCGATGATCAGCTCGCGCTGGCCGCGGCCGATCGGGATCAGCGCGTCGATGGCCTTGAGGCCGGTGGCCATCGGCTCGTGCACCGACTTCCTGGGCAGGATGCCCGGCGCCTTCACGTCGACGCGCTTGCGCACGTCGGACTTGATCGGGCCCTTGCCGTCGATGGGGTTGCCGAGCGCATCCACCACGCGGCCGAGCAGGCCCTTGCCGACCGGCACCTCGACGATGGCGCCGGTGCGCTTGACGGTGTCGCCTTCCTTGATGGTGCGGTCCTCGCCGAAGATCACGACGCCGACGTTATCGGCCTCGAGGTTCAGCGCCATGCCCCGGATGCCGCCGGGGAACTCCACCATCTCGCCGGCCTGGACGTTGTCGAGGCCGTAGACGCGGGCGATGCCGTCGCCGACGGAGAGGACCTGGCCGATCTCGGAGACCTCGGCCTCCTTGCCGAAGTTCTTGATCTGCTCTTTCAGGATCGAGGAGATCTCGGAGGCGCGGATGTCCATCAGCCTAAACCTTTCATCGCGACTTTGAGATTGTCGAGCTTGGTCCTGAGCGAACTATCGATCATCTTGCTGCCGACCTTGACGACGAGCCCGCCGAGCAGGTTGGGATCGACCCGGGTGTTGACCCGAACGTCCTTGCCGATCTGGACGCGCAACGCGTCCTTCAGGGCATTGAGCTGCGTGGGGCTGAGCGGGTGGGCACTCGCCACATCGGCGCTGACCTCGCCGCGCTCGCGCGCCAAGAGCGCGCGGAAGTTCCTGATCATGTCGGCGGCGGCGAACAGCCGCCGGTTGCGCGCGATCAGCTTGAAGAAGTTGGCGGTGAGAGGCGAGCAGCCGGCCCTGCCGAGGATGGCGCCCATCGCCTTGGCCTGGTCCTCCGCGGAGATGACGGGGCTGCGCACCAGCCGGCGCAGGTCCGCGCTCACGTCCAGCATGCCCTGGAAGGCCCTGAGGTCGGCCTCGACCTGGGGGAGCTGCTTCTCGTCCTTGGCCAGCTCGAACAGGGCTGCCGCGTAGCGGCCCGCCATGCTCGCCATCATCGGTTCGTCGGTCGCCACGCGAAAGGTCTCGTCCCGGTGCAATGGGGGGAACTCTGGCGGCTTCGCCCAACAGCTGCACGTCGCAACGAGCCCGCAGCGCCGCCGCCGGCGCCCTGGAGCGCCAAGCCCGCGCATAGCACGGGCGGCGCAGTGCGGCAACCGCACCACTGTGTATGGAATGCCGCATGCGGGCCACGGCTGCCCCCGAGTTGTGAGCGGCGTTCAAGCGCGGTGAACAGCCGGGCGTGTGGCTGCAGCCCGATGCCATTGTCTGTACTTTGACCCAAACCGGCCATTGGAACGACGCGTCCTATCCAACAATCGACCGACCTTCTCATTCTTTAGGCGAGGGTGTAAGATATGAGGCGCGAATATCTGCTTAGCCTTGGCCGGAGACGGTGAGCAGGGCCTATCGACCTATTCGCGAGGCTCTGTTCGGCGACGATGTAGCAACGCTCGAAGCCATTGATTTCATTGGTCGTCGTTGCCGGGGATGTAGGGCCTCTTTGCGGATTCTACAGTCTCCCCGAACAGAGCCATTCGCGAAAAGTCGACGCCAAAATCTTCCACTCCGTTTCCCACGCGCGGGAGGTTGTACGACTGCCTCCAACGGCGGATCACCGTTTTGTCCTTGCGCTGCTCTCTGGTATCATGGCCGACACCCCAGCGAGAGAGGGGAACGCGCAAAGTCCATTGGCCTGAGACTCAAATGCAACAAATTCTACTGCGCTTCGTTACAGCCCCCTTTGTGCTAATTCGGTTACTGATCCTACTGGTCCTTATTCCAGGCCCTTTTTGGATCGGTTGGTACCTTGGGCTGGATTTATGGTCTGATATCAAGAATCGCGAAACCGCCTATATACCTGCAACGGGTGTACGAGTGACCGAGTTCAAATGTCCAGGACCAACGTGCGTGGTAAAGTTCGACGGTGGACAGTCGGCGATGGGCCGCAGTCGGCTCGACTACAGCTTCTTCAAGGGCAAATCTGAAGTAGATCTTGTTCGATCGACGGTTGATGGCTCGATAGCTGTGCAGTTCGCTCGAGATCGGCTGGGGGAACGCTCCATCGTATTTGTTTGCGTGGAGCTTTTCTTTATAGGTGGGATCATTTTTCTCACGCAATACACTTGGCGTTCAATTAAATATTTGGTCCGTGCTTCCTAGCGAGCGGAGCCGCGCCATCGCCGCTCCTCTACCCGTTCGAGGCCTCCGCACAACATCGTCCGCTGCTAGCACATGGCGGACCCGCCTGACCGCCGTTTGCGAGGGTTCGATCGAGATCCTTCCGTCGGCCCGGTTGATGCAACCCGCTCAGAGGAAGTTGTACGGATCAACATCCACCGTGAGCCGCAAGTCCGACGGCGGCTTGGGCAGCGACCCGAGCCAGGCGCGCAGATAGGCCTGCACGTCGGCGTCGCGCGGGGCCTTCACCAGGAGGCGCCAGCGGTGGCGGGCCGCGGATCACGGCGATCGGCGCCTCGGTCGGACCCAGAACCTCGATGCGGCATCAGCGGCCGCGTTACGCGGCAGCGCGGATAGGGCGCGCGCGCTCGATGCGCTCGCGCTCGTCCGGCGAGTTCATCGCCTGCCACAGGTCGGAGCGCCGCTGCACGTTCAGCCAGAACTCGGGGCTGTTGCCGAATACGCGCGCAAGGATCAAGGCCGTCGGTGCGGTCACGGAGCGACGGCCCCTGCACAGCTGGTTGACGTGCTTGCGCTGGACCCCCATCGCATCGGCCAGCGCCTGCTGCGTCAGCCTCATGGGCTCCATGAACTCCTCGACCAGGATTTCACCGACCGTTGCCGGCTTGCGCTTTGTCATCAGCATGGCTCGTCTCACCGGTAGCTGTGGTCGTCGAGGTACACATGGCTGGCTTCTCCGCGCTCGCCATCCCAGCGAAAGACAAGCCGCCATTTCTGATTGACGCGGATCGAATGATACCCTTTCAGCTTGCCGCTCAGCTTCTCGAAATGATTGCTGGGCGGCACCCGCAGATCCTGGTCGGTCGTTGCGTCGTCGAGCATCTGGAGCCTGCGGAACAGCCGATCCTCCAGATCGGCGGGAATGTTCCGGGAGCGAACGTCGTCCACAAAAAACGCGCGCAGCCAGCCGTCCCGGAAGTCGACGATCATGCCACGCCCTCTGCCTATGCAGAATGTACCCTCTCATGGTACACATGGTCAAGGCCGGCTGGGGGGAGTGCAGGTCTCGCAGTGTGACGTCGGAACCAGGAAGAAAGCGGACATTGGCTTGGCTGATCCCGGCGTTAGAGAAAGTTGTACGGATCGATATCCACGGTCAGCCGCAGATCGGACGGCGGCTTGGGCAGCGACCCCAGCCACGCGCGCAGGTAGGACTGCACGTCGAGCTCGCGCGGCGCCTTGACCAGGAGGCGCCAGCGGTGACGGCCGCGGATCACGGCAATGGGCGCCTCGGCCGGGCCCAGAACCTCGATGCGCTCGGCCGGCGGGGCTTGGCGGGCGACATCGCGGGCGTAGAGCTGGGCCAGGTCCTTGTCGCGGGCGGAGACGACGCCCTCTCGGCCGCCGCCCTGGCGCTCCTGCGCCAGCCCCAGCTCCGACCGGAGCGGCAGACGGCAGAAAGTGCGTCCCGACAGCGGTTTAGGCGAGACATGCCTTGGCGCTGCATGGGGTCAGACCCGCAGGGTCTCAGACGGAAATCGCAAAAATATGCTCGAAACCGTCACCTTGCAGCGCATCCCGCCTGTCGCGGCTCGCCGATACCCCCTCCGCAGCGTTATCACACGGCCAAGACCCAGAGCGGACCTTTGTAGCCCGCGCGCCCGTCACTTTGCCCATCAGCACAAGCACGCGGCAAGGCTGATGGTAACGGCAGTTTGACTTTCCCCAAGCGTTGGCACGCCATTCCTCTGGACACTCACCTTGCAGTACATCCTCTCGTCGTTCATCCCTCGCACAGCATGAAAATCGCGCCCACTGCACGGAAATCAAGTTGCCGTGAACTGAGGAATTCCGGCTCTCAAGGAACCGTTTACCTCGCATGATCGTCAGGAGATTGACGTGATGGCGTAACCCCACGCCCTGCGCGTCATCGTGGAGGAGTCGTCTCATGAAGCATCTCGCTTTGCAGATCTCCACAGCCATCGCCGTGCTGCTCGCAGGGACGACAGCATACGCGCAACAAAAGCCGCTTTACGAACGCCTGGGCGGTGCGTTTGCTATTGCAGCGGTAGTCAACCACTTCAGCGATGCAGTCGTCGAAAACCCCATCGTTGGCCAGAAATCGAAGAACCCCGCCCTCCGGGAATGGCACACCAAAAATCTGAGCCGACTTCCGGGGCTCAAATTCATGCGCACGCTGTGGGTCTGCAACGTTGCGGGTGGACCCTTCCAATATACAGGCACGAAACCGGGCAGTACCCCCCTTGGTCTGGAAGAAGCGCATCGCGAGTTGAAGATCTCTCCCGCCGAGTTCGATGAAGTGGCGGCCGAACTTGGGCGAACGCTTGACTTCTTCAAGGTGCCCGCCCAGGAGAAGAAAGAGGTTCTAGCGGCGTTTGCCGCACACAAAGACGAGGTGACTGCCGGTTACGTGGCCGCCGGCAAGAAAGGGCGTTGAAGGCTTGAGTGGCGCCCTTCGTTCGACGCCCGCTTCTGGCGCACAGCGGACAGTGCCGCGCTTCGCCGATACCGGCATCAGAGAAAACCGGCATCAGAGAAAGTTGTACGGGATCGATATCCACGGTCAACCGCACGTCGGAGAGCGGCTTGGGGAGACCCGAGCCGACCTGGATTTGTCGCCAGCCCGGCTCGGTGCAATCGCGCTGACGCACGATTTCACCCTGCGGTTGGTACATGAGTAACGCTAATTGCAGAAGAGCCGCTCCGAGGGGGCACGAACGTTGTCCCCGGCGATTTCTGTTCCGGGCCATACTTTGGCTTCCCGCGTCCCCCTGCATGGGTCCGCGATCGCACCTTGAGCCACTGAAGGCGGCCAACGGCTCCCCGTCATTGCTGGCGCTTCACCGTCGGCGGTCAGCCCGGACCTCCTGGATCTCGAGCCATCTCGCTCTCCTTCCAGGCGCCGGCCGCCTGCACATGAGGGACGGATGGCGCCACCCACGTCCCGTCGCAACAGGCGACGCCCACAGCTTAACAAGGCCCCGACCGCCGTCGACGCGGGTGCCGAAAGGCAACCCCGGGCCGTGAGGCCCTCAGCGGTGACGGCCGCGGATCACGGCAATGGGCGCCTCGGGCCGGGCGCAGAACCTCGATGCGCTCGGCCGGCGGGGCTTGGCGGGCGACATCGCGGGCGTAGAGCTGGGCCAGGTCCTTGTCGCGGGCGGAGACGACGCCCTCTCGGCCGCCGCCCTGGCGCTCCTGCGCCAGCCCCAGCTCCGACCGGAGCGGCAGACGGCAGAAAGTGCGTCCCGACAGCGGTTTAGGCGAGACATGCCTTGGCGCTGCATGGGGTCAGACCCGCAGGGTCTGACCCACGCGGATCCCTTGCAGCGAGCCTGTACGGCCAGAAAGCCTGCAGACACAACATGGAAGAATAACAACATAATAGCAAACCAGGGTCAGTCTGTCAATTGGAAAAATCTGTTCGCCGCCGGAGATGAAGCGCTTTCCTCCTCGAGGGCTCACATGAGGGCAGACTCGGAGGAAGTCGTGGGGGCCTCGCGAGACGCTGTAGGTTGCATCGGTGCTCGGACCGTCAGGTTCTACCTGCGGACGTTCGAGGGGACCCACGCTCACACTGCGCGCGAGGAAGCGCTGGGTAATGGCAGCGACCGCCTTGCTCCGCTCTTTGCCAGAGCGCAGGACGCCCTCACGGAGATCAGGCTGCAGGAAAAGCGAAGCAGGCGAAGAGGCCCGTCCGCTGTGCATAGGTTGCATCAGTGCATTACGGCTGACGCCTAATGCACCCTACAAGTCGCTACAGGAAATTGTACGGATCGATATCCACGGTCAGCCGCAGATCGGACGGCGGCTTGGGCAGCGAGCCCAGCCACGCCCGCAGGTAGGACTGCACGTCGAGCTCGCGCGGCGCCTTGACCAGGAGGCGCCAGCGGTGACGGCCGCGGATCACGGCAATGGGCGCCTCGGCCGGGCCCAGAACCTCGATGCGCTCGGCCGGCGGGGCTTGGCGGGCGACATCGCGGGCGTAGAGCTGGGCCAGATCCTTGTCGCGGGCGGAGACGACGAGGGCGGCGAGGCGGCCGTAGGGCGGCAGCAGGCCGGCCTGGCGCTGGCGGATCTCGTTCGTCAGGAACATCTCGCGGTCGCCGGTGATGATGGCCTGCATCGCCGGGTGCTCGGGCATGTAGGTCTGAACGAAGCCGCGCCCGATGGCGAGCACACGGCCGGCGCGGCCCGTCACCTGGTAGAGGAGCTGGAAGGTGCGCTCCGCCGCCCTGGGATCGGCGCTGCCGAGGCCGAGATCGCCGTCCACCACGCCGACCGTGGCAAGCTGCGGGAAGTGGTGCCCCTTGGCCACCATCTGGGTGCCGATGACGATGTCGGCCTCGCCCGATTCGATTCCCTTGATCACCTCGCGCATCTCGATCAGCGACGGCACCAGGTCGGAGGACAGGAGCGCGAGCCGCGCCGCTGGGAAGCGCACGCGCACCTCCTCGGCGATGCGCTCGACGCCCGGCCCGCAGGCGACCAGCGTGTCGCGCTCGCCGCACTTGGGGCACTTCTCGGGCAGCGGCAGGGAGAAGCCGCAGTGGTGGCAGTTGAGGCGGCTGCGGTAGCGGTGCTCCACCAGCCAGGCCGTGCACTGCGGGCAGTCGAAACGGTGGCCGCAGGCGCGGCACAAGGTGAGGGGCGCATAGCCGCGGCGGTTGAGGAACAGGAGCGCCTGCTGCCTCTTGGCCAAGGTCTCCTCGACGGCGGCGACCAGCGCAGGCGCGAGCCAGCGGCCGGGCTCGGGCGGCGTCTTGCGCATGTCGATGGCCACCACGTCGGGCAGCTCCGCGCCGGCGTAGCGGCCGGGCAGGGTGACGCTGCGGTAGCGCCCGGCGCGGGCGTTGACGTGGGTCTCGATGGAGGGCGTGGCCGACGACAGAACGATCGGCAAGGCGCCGACGCTGGCGCGCACGACGGCCATGTCGCGTGCCTGGTAGTGTACCCGGTCCTCCTGCTTGAAGCTGCCGTCGTGCTCCTCGTCGACGACGATGAGGCCGAGATCGGTGTAGGGCAGGAACAGGGCGGAGCGGGCACCGACCACGACGCGCGCTTCCCCGGTGGCGGCGGCGCGCCAGGCGCGCGCGCGCTCGGGCGCGGAGAGCGCGGAGTGCCATTCCACCGGCGGGCAGCCGAAGCGCGCCTTGAAGCGGTCCATGAACTGGCTGGTGAGGGCGATCTCCGGCAGCATGATGAGCGCCTGCCGGCCCTTCTCCAGGGTGCGCCCGACCGCCTCGAAATAGACCTCGGTCTTGCCGGAGCCGGTGACGCCGTCGAGCAGCGTGACGGAGAACGCCCCATCGGCGGCGGCATGCATGGCGTGGGCGGCCTGAGCCTGCGCACCACTGAGCTCGACCTTGGAGAAGGCGGCGTCGGGCACGGGGAAGCGGCGCTCGGGGATCGCCACCTCGATCAGCGTGCCGGCGGCGACGAGGCCGTCGATCACGCCGTTGGTGCACTGCGCCTGCGCCGCGAGCGCGCTCCTGGCGCGGACGAGGCCGTCGGCGGCGATGGTGAGCGCCCGCCTGCGCGCCGGCGTCATGCGCGGCGGCGCGCTCGCCTCGGCGTTGCGCACGACGCCGAAACGCGGCTTGGCGGGCTCGAACACTGCCGGCGCCCCCATCATCATGCGCACAACCATGCCGAGCGGCGTCAGCGTGTAGCGCGCCACCCATTCGGCGAAGCGCAGGGACACCGAAGGGAGCGGCGGGACTTCGGCCAAGGGGGCGGTGATGGCCTTGAGCTTCTTGTCGGGGACCGGCTTGCCGGGATCGCCGCAGGGCGCGTCCCAGACCACGCCGATGCGGCTCTGCGGGCCGAACGGGACCAGCACAAAGGCCCCGGGCGGCGGCGGCTCCAGATCGGTGGGCAGCAGGTAGTCGTAGGTCTGGTCGAGCGCCACGGGGAGCAGCACGGGCACGCGCGGGCCGCCGGGCGCAAGCGGAGGGCCGGCTGGTTCATCGAGCTGTGCGAGCAGGCTTTCCAAACCGAAACCCCGCAACTAGAAGCGACATTGCAGAATCGAGATATAGCCTAGCGGAATGCTCGCGGCGAACGTATGGCGAACGTGGCCTGCGCGGCTGGCGGCGCCGAAAACCGTGGAGAAAGGGCCCATGAAATTCTTCGTCGACACGGCGGACCTGGCGGAGATCAAGGAGCTGGCCGCCACCGGGCTCGTCGACGGCGTCACCACCAACCCGTCGCTGGTCGCCAAGGCAGGGGGCGACTTCAAGGCGATCATCGCCGAGATCTGCGGGGTCGTACCGGGTCCGGTGAGCGCGGAGGTGGCCGCCACCGATCTCGCCGGCATGCTGAAGGAAGGCCGCACGCTGGCCCAAGATCGCCGGCAACGTGACGGTGAAAGTTCCGCTAACGTGGGATGGCCTGAAGGCCTGCCGGGCGCTCACCGGCGACGGCACCATGGTGAACGTGACGCTGTGCTTCTCGGCCAACCAGGCGCTGCTGGCGGCGAAGGCCGGAGCAACGTTCGTCTCGCCGTTCGTCGGGCGGCTCGACGATGCCGGCCAGGACGGCATGGAGCTGGTGCGCGAGATCCGCACCGTCTACGACAACTACGCCGACCTCGGGACGCAGATCCTCGCGGCATCGATCCGCAACGTCACGCATGTCAAGCAGGCGGCGATGATCGGCGCCGATGTCGCCACCATCCCGCCCGCGGTGCTGCGCGCGCTCGTCAGGCACCCCCTGACCGACAAGGGGCTCGAGCAGTTTCTCGCGGACTGGCGCAAGACCGGCCAGGACATCGCGTGACGGTCCGATCAGCCGCCCACATCGTTCTTCCGGCAAGGCTCCTCCGGCAAGGCCCTCAACAAGACGCCTCTCCCTTGCGGGGAGAGGCGCTCGGAGTCCGTGCGGTCCGACATTCGCGCTCGTGCGCGCTCGGACCCGAGATCGTGAAGGCAGCAGGTTGTCAGGCTCAGACCTTCTGCAGCTGGCCCGCCTGCTTGCCGCGTCCGCGCTTGTCATCCTCCAGAACGAAGCTGACCTTGTCGCCCTCGTTGAGCGAGCGAATGTTCGCTTGCTCGAGCGCCGTTGCGTGCACGAACACGTCCTTGCCCCCGCCGTCCGGCTGGATGAAGCCGTAGCCCTTGGCGGTGTTGAAGAACTTCACGGTACCTGTGACGCGCATGTGGGGAGTTCCTTATCCCAGAAAAGCGTGAAAGTTTGCCGGTCACTGTTGAGCCGCACGCTCGGCCCGGTAGCTCAGACATGGGGAAGGCACACCGCCCAGGTGGGCAAGCAGCAAAACCACAGATCGTGAGGTTGCGCCCCGCCATGGGGCGCCCCGGCTGCGGCCCTGTATGGGCCGCGATGGCGGCGGAAGCAAGACACAGGTATGGGATCGGAAACCCCGATTAGTTCTATCTTTTCTGAGTAGAAGCTGGGCAGGGCAGCGGCGCACCAGCCTTAGTATTCCGTTAACCGACATGCGCAATGTTGCCAAGATGTTCCGGGACAATTCGATGCGCGGCAGCTTCGCTTCTCTGGTCGACGAGGACGGCGCGTTGCCGGCCGCTGCGGACGACGTGCGCGCCGCCGGCGCGGCCTGGCTCGCCCACATGGCGCACGAGCAGGGCAGGGCGGACAAGACGCTCGAGGCCTATGCGCGCGATCTGCGCCAGCTCCTCGCTTGGCTGGCCGGCGAATTGGGGCGCGCACCCGCGCTCTGCGATCTCGCGGCGCTCGACGCCAAGCGCTTTCGTGCCTTCATGGCGGCGAGACGGCGCGCCGGATGCGCCAGCCGCTCGCTCGCCCGCGCCATGTCGGGCCTGCGCACCTTCTTCCGCTGGCTCGACGCGGAGGACGTGGCGAGCAGCCGCGCGATCCTGCAGGTCATGCTGCCGAAGGTCCCGCACGGCATCCCCAAGCCGCTGACGGTCGAGAAGGCCAAGGCCGTGGTCGAGGCCGGAGCGCGGGCCGAGCTGGATTGGATCGCGGCGCGCGATGCGGCGGTGCTGCTGCTGCTCTACGGCTCGGGCCTGCGCATCTCCGAGGCGCTGGCGGTCACGCCGAGGGAGGCGCCTAAAGAGGGACGCGAGGTCCTGCGCGTCGTCGGCAAGGGCGGCAAGGAGCGGCTGGTGCCGGTGCTGCCCGTGACGCAAACGGCCGTCACGCGCTACATCGCGCTCTGCCCGTATGCCCTGGCGCCCGATGGCCCGCTGTTCTTCGGCGCCAAGGGCGGCCGGCTGAGCCCGCGCATCGTGCAGCTTCTGATCGAGCGCCTGCGCACCGGCCTCGGGCTGCCCGACACGGCGACGCCGCACGCGCTCCGCCACTCGTTCGCCACGCACCTGCTGTCCGCGGGCGCGGACCTGCGCCAGATCCAGGAGCTGCTCGGCCACGCCAGCCTGTCGACCACGCAGGTGTACACCGAGGTCGACCGCGATCGTCTGCTCGCCGTCTACGAGAAGGCCCACCCGCGGGCGTAAGTAAGGCAGTAAGGCAGTAGACAAATTGCCGTCCACTGCATTATTGCCGTGTTGCCCTATTCTTCGGAGGGACTATGGCCAAGATCAACTCCTACCGGGACCTGCTGGTCTGGGAACAGGCGATGGAGCTGGCTGCCACTGTGTACCGGACAACGCGCGGGTGGCCCAAAGAGGAGCGCTACGGCCTCACCTCGCAGGCACGTCGCGCGGCTACCTCGGTGCCAGCCAACATCGCTGAAGGATACGGTCGCGAAAACCCCGGATCATACGCCCAGTTTCTAAGGATCGCGCAGGGATCGCTCAAGGAGTTGGAGACCCACCTTTTGATCGCCCAACGCGTCGAAATGGCTGAGACGGCAAGCGTCGCGCCAATCCTGGCCCAATGCGAGAGTGTGGGCAAACTCCTGAGGTTGCTGGTGCGGACGATCGCGGCCGACTGACCGGATACTGCCCTATTGCCCTACTGCCCTACTGCCGTGAACGTGCTAAGCTGTCTGACCTATCAATTCTCCTGGGGAGGGTTCCTTGCGTCTCATCGGCAGATTGCTCACGGGTGTTGCCCTCTTTTTGGGCTATGCGGTGGCGGCGTACGCCCAGGCGCCGAGCTGCAGCGGCAAGAATGTGCTGGACGAGCTGCGCACGACCGAGCCGGCCATGCATGCGCGCATCGTGGCGGCGGCGGCGGCCACCGAGAACGCCAAGGCCATCCTCTGGCGCGTGGAGAAGGCAGGCACGCCGCCGTCGCATCTGTTCGGCACCGTCCATCTGACGGATGAGCGCGTCAATCGCCTGTCCCCGGCGGTAAAGACGGCCCTGGACGGCGCGCGCAAGCTGGTTCTGGAGCTCGAGGACGTGACGCCCGATGCCATGATGCAGGAGGTCTCCAAGTCGCCCCAGCTCGTCGGCCTCATGCTGTTCACCGACGGGCGGCGGCTCGATCAGCTGCTCGGGGGCGCCGACTACCAGTCCGTGGCTCAGGCCCTGTTCAAGGCCGGCGTGCCGCCCCAGGCCGCGGGGACGTTCCGGCCGTGGCTCGTCACCATGATGCTGTCCGTCTCGGATTGCGAGCAGAGCCGCGTGAAAACGGGGCTCCTGTCGCTCGATGCGCACCTCGCCAAGCAGACGGAGGCGCGCGGCCTCAAGGCCGTGGGGCTCGAGACCGTCGCGTCGCAGCTGCAGGCGCTCTCCGGCGTGCCCGAGAAGGACCAGGTCGAGGTTCTGAAGTCGACCGTGCGCTACTATCACCGGGTCGACGATTTCATCGAGACCATGGTCCAGCTCTATCAGCGCCGCGAGTTGGGGGCGCTGTGGCCGCTGCAGCTGGAGCTGGCGGAGAAGGTGGGCGTCGGGCGCCAGGCCTTCGACTCCTACGAGCAGGCCCTGCTGACCAAGCGCAACTTCGGCATGCGCGATGCCGCGTTGCCCTATCTGACGGAAGGCCAGGCCTTCATCGCCGTGGGCGCGCTGCACCTGCCGGGCAAGAATGGCCTCGTTTCGCTCCTGCGCGGGGCGGGATATACCGTCACCGCCGTCGAATAGGACAGGCACGAACAGGCCAGCTCGCGGGTACCCCATGGACAACGCCAAGACCGCGCTCATCGTCGGCACGGGCTCCGGTATCAGTGCGGCCTTCGCGCGGGCCTTGAAGGCGGAGGGCTACGCGGTGGCGCTTGCCGCGCGCAACGCCGACAAGCTCGCAGCGCTGGCCGAGGAGACCGGCGCCGTCGCGCTCGCCGCGGATGCGGCGCGGGCGGACAGCGTCGCCAGCCTGTTCGCCGAGGTGGACCGCCGCCTCGGCCGCCTCGACGTGGTGCTCTACAATGCGAGCTATCGCACCCGCGGGCCCTTCCTCGATCTCGTCCCGGCCGAGGTGGCGCGGTCGATGGAGGTATCGGCCTTCGGCGGCTTCCTGGTGGCGCAGCAGGCCGCCAAGCGCATGGTCGCACAGGGCGAGGGCGCGATCTTCTTCACCGGCGCATCGGCGAGTGTGAAGGGCTATGCCCAGTCGGCGCCGTTCGCGATGGGCAAGTTCGCCCTGCGCGGCCTCGCCCAGTCCCTGGCGCGCGAGCTGCAGCCCAGGGGCATCCACGTGGCGCACTTCGTGATCGACGGCGGCGTCAGGAACGTCGAGCGCGGACGCACGGAGCCCGCGGGCACCCCGCCCGACAGCTTCCTCGACCCGGCGGCCATCGCGGCGACCTACATCGCCGTCCTGAAGCAGCCGCGCACCGCCTGGAGCCTCGAGGTGGAGCTGCGGCCCTGGGTCGAGAGGTTCTGACGCCCGTGAATGGTAGGGTGCAATAAGGCGTTAGCCGCATTGCACCGATGCGCCCTTGGACCCGCGCAAGACCAGTGCAATACGGGCCAACGCCCTATCACCCAACGTTTTTCTTGCGCTGCGAGGGCGCTGCGGGGGCCGCCTTCCGCGACCAGGAACGCGGACGCCTGCTGGAACCACGCCCAGCGGCTCGATGTCGGCGAGCGTCCACTTCGGCGGCGGCTGCCGGCCTGCAGGGCCAGCGTATCGGCGATGAAGACGACGATGTTGTAGCCATCCGCGGGCGCGGTGAGCTGCTTGGTGAGGCCCGTCTGGCCGGTCGCACCTGTGATGCGTCAGGCCGCCGCCCAGGCCCGTGGCTGCTCCCGCCCCTTGATCTGGGTGCGATGCATGATGCGGTGCGCACTGGCATCGAACGGATCGCGCCGGTGCATGGTGGAGCGGTTGTCCCACAGCGGCAGATCGCCGACGCGCCACCTGTGGGCGTAGCTGAGCTCCGGGCTGTCGATGTGCGCCCACAACGCAGGAACGCGTTGCCTCGTGGCTCTTGCAGATATGTCAGGATTCCTGACATAATGGCCCCCCAGGGAGACATGGGGAGCACGTTCGTGAGCAGCCAAGTCCAAGCGGCGTGGGAGCCGCGCTACGCGGCCCGCGCCGAACGCATGCGCGCCTCCGAGATCCGCGAGCTGCTCAAGGTGCTGGAACGGCCGGGGATCATCTCGTTTGCCGGCGGCATTCCCGATCCGGTGCTGTTTCCCATCGCCGAGGTGAAAGCCGCCTACGGCGAGATCCTCGGCCATGCCGCCGAGGCGCGCAGCGGCCTGCAATACTCGACGAGCGAGGGACACCTGCCCCTGCGCCGGTGGATCGTCCGCCATATGGAGAGCCTCGGCGTGCCGTGCGAGGCGGACAACATCGTGATCACGTCGGGCTCGCAGCAGGCACTGGAGTTCCTCGGCCGCCTGCTGCTCTCGCCGGGCGATACCGCGCTGGTGACCGCACCCACGTATCTGGGCGCGCTGCAGGCGTTCTCGGGCAGCGAGCCGCGCTACGACGAGCTGCGCCCGGAGCAGGGCAACCGCACGCCCGCGTCCTACGCCGACGCCGCCCGCAGCGCCGGCGGCGAGGTGAAGCTCGCCTACGTGGTGCCGAGCTACGCCAACCCCACCGGCGAGACGCTTTCGCTCGCGGCGCGCGAGCGGCTCCTCGACCTCGCCGCGGAGCTGGACATCCCCATCGTCGAGGATGCGGCCTACGCCATGCTGCGCTTCGAGGGCGCGCCGCTGCCGCCGCTCCTGGCGCTGGAGGTCGCCCGCCGCGGCAGCATCGAGCGCGCGCGCACGATCTACTGCGGCACCTTCTCCAAGGTGCTCTCACCCGGCCTGCGCGTCGGCTGGATCGTGGCCTCGAAGCCGGTGATCCGCCGGCTGGTGCTCGTCAAGCAGGCCTCCGACCTCAACAACGCCACCGTGAACCAGATGGTCGTGCACCGCCTGGCCGAGACGGTGTTCGACCGCCAGGTCGGCAGCGCGTGCGCCCACTACCGGCGCCGGCGCGATGCCATGCTCGGGGCGCTGGAGCATCACATGCCTGCCGGGGCGACATGGACACGGCCCGCAGGCGGGCTGTTCGTCTGGGTGACGCTGCCCGAGGGCCACGACGGCGCCAACCTGCTGCAGCGGTCGCTCGAGGAGGCCGGTGTCGCGTTCGTGCCCGGCGCGGCCTTCTATTTCGACGGCCGCGGTCGCAACACCCTGCGCCTCAGCTTCTCGCTGCCCGGCGAGGCGGACATCGAGCAGGGTATCGGCCGCCTCGGCAAGTTGGTGAGGTGGTGAGTGGTGAGATTTCGGATGCGCTTGGCGTGCGCGCCGTAGCCGCCATTGGAGATGAAAGCGGCCGGAGTCACGCGCTCCATCCTGCACTCACCACTCCGGCACGATTTCTACGGCAGTCGCTGGAGATATACTATGTCTACATAGTAATATTCGGCGCCAATCCTCCGGCATCGGCGGAAGCGAGGCCGTTGATGGGCCGAAAGCCCACCCCCGCCAGTCGGTCAGAAGGGCTGGGCGGTGCCGAGCGAGCCGATGAAGAATACGATGCCCAGAACCAGCACCAGGCCGGCGCCGCCGAGCCCCGCGGCCAGCTGCACGCGGTTGCCCCATTTCGACGAGCTCTTGCCGGCGATCCGAGCGGTTGCCTCGCGGAACGCCACGGCGCAAGCCGCCAGCACGGAGACCGCAGCGGCGGTTCCGATCGCCATTACGAACGTCGAGAGCACCCCGGCCCACCACAGGCCCTGACCGATGGCGAACACCAGGACCAGGATGGCGCCCGTGCACGGGCGAATGCCGACCGCGAAGGCAATCGAGAGCGCGCGGCGCCACGACCAGTCGCCCTGCAGCTGCGACGGATCGGGCAGATGCGCGCACACCTCGCAGGCGTCGCCCTGGTGATGATGGTGGCCGTGGTCGCCGTGGTCATGATGATGGTGCCCGTGATCGTGTCCGGCAGCATGGGCATGTCCGTGAGCATGCGCATGGGCCGGGGCATAGGCGCCGCGCAGCTGGTAGTAGATCAGCCACACGCCGATCAGGGCCACCAGCGCCCAGCTTGCCGTCTCGAGCCAGGCCTCCACCGCCTTGCTCTGCAGACCCGTCCAGCGCAGCGCCACGATCAGAATCCCGACCACGGCAACCGCAGACAGGGCCTGCACGCCGGCGGCGAGGAACGACAGGAGCACGCCGCGGCGCACGGTGCGCCCATCGGCCAGCACGTAGGAGGTGATCACCGCCTTGCCGTGGCCGGGCCCTGCCGCGTGCAGGACACCGTAGAGAAGGCTGATGCCCGCGAGCAGAAGGGCGGCGCTCCAGGGCTCCTCGGTCTTCAGCCGTTCCACACTCGACTTCAGGGAGGTGTGCGCCTCCTCCTGCTTGTCGCGCACCCACGCCCACAGGCGCTGCATCGGACCGGAAGCGGCCTGCGACCGCAGCGCGCCCGCGGCGGCCGACGCCGCCGCGGCAGCCATGGCTTCCGGCCCGCACTCGACGGCGACCGCCTTGCCGACGCTGACCACTCCGCCCACGGCGCCGAAGGACTGGCCGAGCGCGTCGTCGGCCTGCGATGCTCCCACCTTCAGCACGCAGTCCTTGGGCGCGCCCGGCCCGAGCCGCGCACCATCGACCTTTGCCAGGTCGAAGGCGATGAAGTAGCTCGGGTCGTACACCGCGTAGGTCAGGCCCTTGGCCTCCGTCAGCACCGGGGTCGCAAACGGCACCGTGAAATAAAGCGACAGCAGCCCGCCCTTGTGCTCCTGCCAGTAGTCGCGCGCCTGACCGAGCTTGAGCGCCTCACCCGCCAGCGTCGCGTGCGTGAAGTAGCCGAAATCCTTGAGGCCCTCGATGTTGACCTTGGTCAGCTCGGCGAGCTCGGTGCGGTCCACCTTGCCGTCCTTGTTCTTGTCGAGGCCCTCGACCGCCATCGAGGTGTAGAGCTCGTCGAAGGTCCATTTGTGCGCCACGCCCACGAAGGCGCCGTTCTCGTAGACGAGCGTCGTCTCCACCGTGACCCAGACGTGCGGGTGAGCCAGCGCCGGGAGGCACATGGCAACAACGGCCATCGCCACAGCGACAAGCTGCAGAACCCGCGTTCGCACCGTCAGCATGTGCCCATCCCCGTCAGCCTTCTCAGCGCTGCCCACTCCGAATCATCTGGAAAAGCACCGAGCGCGGCAACCTGCCTGTGCGTGCTTCTACGCTACCGCGGCGCCAAGGCCGCCAACATTACAACAGCTTGATGCAAGCTGGTAAATGACCTTCCCGTCATCTTGTTGCTATACTATAACGTTACGAGGCGACTGACGGTAGAGCAATTGGCGGTACGGCTACCTGCGCAAATGCGGGGCCGCGCCAACCGGGATCACGCGCCAAACAGCAGAGGTACCTACCCATGCAAGGCATCGGTCGAGGCGCAGCGCGAGCCCTGTTGGCCGCCGGCCTGTTGGTCGGCCTGGCGGCCGCAGCCGCGGCGAATCTCAAGGTTGTGGTGACGATCAAGCCGCTGCACGCCCTGGTGGCCCAGGTGATGGGCGACACAGGAACGCCGGAGCTGCTGGTCCAGGGCGCCAACTCGGCGCACACCTACGCGCTCAAACCCTCCGATGCGGCCAAGCTCAGTCAGGCCGACGTGTTCTTCCGCATGTCGGAGGTCATGGAGCCGTTCACGGCGAAGGTGGCGCAGTCGCTGCCCAAGCGGGTCCAGGTCGTGACCCTGCAGGACACGCGCGCGCTGAAGCTGCTCAAGCGGCGCACCGGCGCGACGTTCGAGGACGATCACGACGACCATGGCCACGGCCACAAGCACGCGCACGCCACCTTCGACGGCCATGCCTGGCTCGATCCGCTCAATGCCAAGCTGCTGGCCGATCGCATCGCTGAGGTGCTGAGCGCCAAGGACCCCCAGAAGGCGCCGGTCTATCGCGCCAACGCCGATGCGCTCAAGGCGAAGCTCGACGCGCTCGACGCCGAGCTCAAGAGCGATCTCGCCGCCGTGGCCGGCAGGCCGTTCGTCGTGTTTCACGACGCGCTGCAGTACTTCGAGCGCCGCTACCGGCTGAAGACGGTCGGCTCGATCGCCATCAGCCCGGAGGTGGCGCCGAGCGCCAAGCGCCTCTCGGCGCTGCGCAAGCGGGTGGCGTCGCTCGGTGTGGCATGCGTGTTCGCGGAGCCGCAGTTCGACACGCGCCTCGCCGACAACGTGGTCGAGGGCACGCGCGCCCGCATCGGCACCATCGACCCCGAGGGCAGCAAGATCGCGTCCGGCCCGGACCTCTACTTCGCGCTGCTGCGCAACCTCGCCAAGGACCTGCGCGCCTGCCTGGCGTGAGGCGCCGCCCGGATCCTCTCTCCCCGCTTGCGGGGAGAAGGTTAGGGTGAGGGGCAGCCACAAGGGAAATCCTCTCCGCGAGGGACCCTGCGGGTTGGACCAGGTCGGACCCTGGCCGACAAAGGTCGTATTCGTGCGTTAGGACTGTCCCGGATATTTCATGGCGCGGGGCGGAGACGGCCGTTGCATGCCGGGCAAGATTTTCATCAGCTATCGCCGCGATGACGTTGCGGGAGACGCGCGCGGGCTGCGCGACGGCCTGGCCGCCAAGTTCGGGCAGCGCAACGTGTTCATGGACATCGACAACCTGCTGCCCGGCCAGCGCTTCGACAGGAAGCTCGCGGAGGCGCTCTCCGCCTGCGACATCCTCATCGCCGTGATCGGTCCGCGCTGGATGGAGCTGCTCGGAGCCAAGACGGCGCGCGGCGAGCCCGACTACGTGCGCGCGGAGATCGGCGAGGCGCTGCGGCGCGGCATTGTGGTGATCCCGGTGCGGGTCGGGCTCGACGGGCGCATGCCGGAATTGCCCAGGCGCGATGACCTGCCGGCCGACATCCGCGACCTCGTCTTGCACCAGAAGCACGACGTGGTGCACGAGCATTTCGGACGCGACCTCGCGGCGCTGGCCAAGGCGATCGTCGCGGTGCGCAGGGACCGGCGGCCGAAAGCAGGCAGGACTATCCCTTGGCGCTGGGTGACAGCCGTCGTGGGTCTTGCCGCTGTCGTCTCCGCTGCGCTCTACCTCGCGCGAGACGGGCAGCAGGGCGCCGCGAAGGCGGAGAAGCAGCCCAAGGTGGCCATCGCGCCAGCACCGCCGAAACCCGAGGCGACGCCCAAGCCTGCGCCGCCGGCGGCTCCGAAGCCCGAGCCGGCGTTCTCGCCCTCGCGCGCCGCGGCGCCGCTCACGGCGGCCGAGGAGCGCACGCTGCGCCCGCAGGACAGCTTCAGGGAGTGCGCCCTCTGCCCGGAGATGGTGGTGGTGCCGGCGGGCAGCTTCACGATGGGCTCGAGCCCGGCGGAGATCGATGCTCTCGTCAAGGAAAGCAAGACTGAGCACTACCGTAGCGAAGGCCCGCAGCGCCGGGTGACGTTTGCGCGGCCGTTCGCGGTGGGCAGGTTCGAGGTAACGTTCGCGGAGTGGGACGCCTGCGTGGCCGAAGGCGGCTGCCGGCACAATCCCGGCGATCAAGGGTGGGGCCGCGGCAAGCGGCCGGTGATCAACGTGTCGTGGGACGATATCACCGGGGAGTACCTGCCGTGGCTCTCGCGCAAGACCGGTAAGAGCTACCGGCTGCTGAGCGAGGCGGAGTGGGAGTACGTGGCGCGGGCGGAAACGACGACGCCGTTCTGGTGGGGATCGTCGATCTCCACCAGCGAGGCCAACTACAACGGGTCGTATACCTACGGCGGCGGTCCGAAGGGTGAGTCTCGGCAAAGGACCCTGCCTGTGGACAGCTTCTCGGCCAATCCGTGGGGCTTTTACAACGTGCACGGCAACGTCTGGGAGTGGGTTCAGGACTGCTGGAACGCCAGCTACAGCGGTGCGCCAACGGATGGCTCGGCTTGGGCAATTGGAGATTGTGGTCTCCGGGTCCTTCGCGGCGGCTCCTGGGCCAACGTTCCAGGGTCCTCCGCTCGCGGCCGCGAGGCGAGCACCCCCGCCCGGGTCGACTTCGGGTTCCGTGTCGGGCGGACGCTCTAGCGATCTCACGTCGGCGACTGCACTCGGCGGTATTGGGCGTAGGGTGCAATAAGGCAATAGCCGCATTGCACCGATCCACTCCTCGCGCGCGGCGCGGTCGCATCGGTGCAATGCGCCTGCGGCTTATTGCACCCTACGGTTCCTCGCGCTCGCCGTAGCCGGACGATCGGCCGGAGCGCGCGTATTCGGCCAGGGACTTCTCGAAGCACGCGAAATCGCCGGGCCTCGGATTGTCGCGGTTGTCGCGATGGAACGACCCTGCGGGCCTGACCCCAGGGCACGACCGGCTGGCGTCCCCTCAATCTTTTTCCGGAGCGCCTTAAGAAGGTTCCGCACGAGGATCGAGCATGGGGTCAGACCCGCAGGGTCTGACCCCTACGACCGGGGCCCGAAGATCTCCGAGCCCACGCGCACGTGCGTCGCGCCGAAGGCGATCGCCGTCTCGAAGTCGGCGCTCATGCCCATGCTGAGGCCAGCAAGGCCCAGCTCGCCCGCCAGCTTGGCGAGGAAGGCGAAGTGCACGCCGGGCTCCTCCTCGACGGGCGGGATGCACATGAGGCCGGCGATGCCAAGGCCCAGGTCCTCGCGGCAGTGGCGCAGCAGAGCGGCCGTCTCGCCGGGCGCGACGCCCGCCTTCTGCGGCTCCTCGCCGGTGTTGACCTGGAGGAACAGCTCGAGGCGCCTGCCCTGCTTCGTCATCTCCGCGGCGATCGCCTCGGCGATCCTCGGCCGGTCGATGCTGTGGATGGCATCGAACAGCTCCACCGCCTCCTTGGCCTTGTTCGACTGCAGCGCGCCGACCAGGTGCAGCTCGATGCCCGGATAGCGCGCGCGCAGCGCCGGCCACTTGGCGCGCGCCTCCTGCACGCGGTTCTCGCCGAAGCTGCGATGCCCCGCCTCCAGCACCGGAACGATCCCACCGGCCTCGAAGGTCTTGCTGATGGCAACGAGCCGCACCGAGGCCGGGTCGCGCCCGGCGGCCTCGGCGGCGGCGGCGATGCGGGCGACGACGCTGGCAAGGCGCGCCGGAGCGGAGTGGAGCTGCCCTGTCATGACATGAGCTCCGGCCGCAGTCGGCAGCTCACCGATGCCGGCGAGGATCAGATCGGCGGTGCCGGCGAGGTCCTCGCGGGCGCTGGTGCCGCCGAGCACGCCGACGTTGAGGCCGACGCCCGCAGCGCGGCCCATGGCGAGGTCGTGCACCGCATCGCCCACCATGGCGACCTCGCCCGGGTCGACGCCGACCGCGGCGCAGAACGCATAGACCATGCGCGGATCGGGCTTGGTGCCGAAGCCCGAGTCGCAGCCGATCGTGAAGTCGAGGCGCCCGAGGAGGCCGGCACGCGCCAGCGAGGCGGCAAGCCCGCCCTCGGTATCGTTGGTGGCGACGCCGAGCTTGAAGCCGCGCCCCGCCAGCTCCGCCAGCGTGCGCTCCGCCCCGTCCACCGGCACGGCGTGCTTGGCCCCGCCCTCGCTGTAGATGCGGTCGATGGCGGCGGCGAGATCGGGAGGCGTGCGGGACCCGAGATCGCCGGCGAAGGCGTCGGCGATGTCGTAGATGCTGCCGGCGGCCAGCACCGAGCCCGCCGTCGCCGCGCCACCGTCGGGGTCCTGGCCGTGGCGCCGCAGCAGCTCCGCCGCCAGCGCTGCATCGCCGCGCGCGGCCCAGAGCGCGACCTTCTTGTGGATCGGCACCCATGTGCGGCGGTAGTCGATCAGCGTGCCGTCCTTGTCGAACAGGATGCCCTTGATCGCCACTCTCGCACCCCCGGCTGGAGCCTCGCCTCAGGCCGCGCAGTTGGCGGCAGCGGCACCGGCGTGGATCGACAGGTCGCGGATGGTCGGCGCCGTGCCGCTCAGCGGGTTGGCCGGGTCCCAGGCGATCGCAATCTCGGTGAAGCGCTGGCCCTGCGCCTCGTAGAGCAGGAGCCGCCCCGCCAGGCTCTCGCCCAGCTCCAGGATCTCCTTCAACACCTCCGTCGCCTGCAGGCAGCCGACCACACCGACCGCGGCGCCCAGCACACCGACCTCCGCGCAGTTGGCAACGGTGCCCGGCGGAGGCGCCTCGGGGAACAGGCAGCGGTAGCTGGGATACGGCTCGCCGTCCGGGCCCTTCGCGTGCGGCTTGAAGGTGGTGACGTAGCCGTCGAAGGGACCCACCGCCGCGAACACCAGGGGCTTCCCGGCCAGGTAGCAGGCGTCGCTGACGAGATAGCGGGTGGCGAAATTGTCGGAGCCGTCGGCGACGATGTCGTAGCGCGCGATGATGGAAAGCGCGTTCTGCGCATCGAGGCGTTCATCGTAGGCCTCGACCTCGACATGCGGGTTGAGCCGCGCGATGGTCTCGCGCGCGCTCTCGACCTTGGCGAGCCCGACGCGCGGGGTATCGTGCACGATCTGGCGCTGCAGGTTGTCCAGGGACACACGGTCGTCGTCGATGATGCCGAGCGTGCCGACGCCGGCGGCGGCGAGGTACATGAGCACCGGCGAGCCGAGCCCGCCGGCGCCGACCACCAGCACTCTCGCCGCCTTCAGCTTCTGCTGGCCCTGGCCGCCGACCTGGCGCAGCACCAGATGCCGCTTGTAGCGTTCGATCTCGGGCGAGGTGAGGGCCATCGGGCGCCTGTCCTTTGCGCAGCTCGGCAGCGGTGCACCGCGCATCGGTGCACCGCGTATCTAGGTGCCGAGCGGCACGTTTTCACCTGCCACGCGCCCGCGCGCCTGTCCACCGCGGGCTACATCTTGGTATGCAGCCCTGCCGAATGGAAGAGGCCGTTGGGAACCATGCGGCAGCTGTCGGGACCCTGCGGTGACCTGCTGGCATAGCGCGCCGCCGCGCCGTTGACCTCGGCCAGGGTGCGCCCGGTCGAGACGTGGGTCGCATAGCTGCCGCCCCGGCTGCAGAACTGGATGAGGAACCAGGAGTCGTTCGCCCTTACGACGCCGCGCGAGCAGTCTGCCTTGTTGGTCGACTCCCTGCGGCACTCGTCGACCGCCAGGCGCTCGGCCTCCTCGCAGGTCGTGATGCCGTAGGCGCCTCCGAAGGCGCCGTCGGCGGTATACGCCACCGCACCGCAGCGCAGGGACGGCTCGATCTGCGCGGTGGGTGGCGGCTGCCCGGGAGGCGGCGGCATCTGCCCGGGAGGCGGCTCCTGACCCGGAGGCGGCTCCTGACCTGGAGGCGGCTCCTGGCCCGGAGGCGGCTCCTGGCCCGGAGGCGGCTCCTGGCCCGGAGGCGGCTCCTGGCCCGGAGGCGGCTCCTGGCCCGGAGGCGGCGTCCGCCCGGGGGGCGTCTGTTGCCCGGGCGGTTGCATATCGGTCTTGGGAGGAGGCTGGTCGGGCTGCCCGCTGTCGTCGTCGTCGTCATCATCGTCGTCCTGACCGGGCGCCGGGGGCGACACGCTGGGCGGCCCGGGCGTCGGCGGGGGCTGCCGCCCGTCCTGTGCGTGCACAGCTACAATGACCAGCATGACGAATAGGAACGACGTTGCAACTCGCCAAAGCACGGCTTTTCTCCGCTTGTCACAAAAAAGTGCCAACCAGGCTCGATCGCGGTCCCCTTTGCAGCTTCGCCGCAACACACCCGTGACGAAGCCTGCCATGCCCGCTCCCCCGGCCGGTGCACGCTCTCCCTCAGGCTCAGAGCCGTCACCGATAGCCCGCTCACCGATAGCCCGGCAGGCAACCACCGATCAGCCTGTTGCGGGGGCACATGTACCCGCCCCTGCGGCATTCCGCGACCGCGGCATCGGGCGTGGAGCCTCTGCCCCAGCGCACGCCGCCGTCCTGCTTGTTCCCCGGGACGATGTAGAGGCAGCCGTTCGCTACCGCGAACGGATTCTGGCAGAAAACCCGGCGATCGACGTTGTTGCATGCCCGGATCGCGGCTTCCTCCGCCTCGTACTTCGAGCGCTGCAGCCCGGAGAAGCCGACGCTCACCCTCCTGCCGGCGCCGTCGAAGCCGGCGACGACCGCGATCCATGTGCCATAGCCCGGCCCCTGCACGTTCGGACCGGGTGGCGACAAGCCCGGCCCCGGGCCATACGGGGTGTTTGGGCCCGGCCTGTAGTTCGGTCCTGGCCCCTGCCCCGGTCCTGGACCCGGCCCCTGGCCCGGCTTCACCTGCGGCGGGCCGCTGATCACGCCACTCTGCGCATGGATCGGCGAGTGAGAGAACAGGATGGCAATGGCCAGCAACGAGCAGAAGCCCAAGAAGCCCTTCGCGAATCTCTGCATTGCGTCCCTCCGTCGCAATTCATCAACGCTACTGGTATCCGTCAGGAGAAAAAACCCGCTGCTGGGAAGCTCGTCCGGCTGCCCCCAGCGCGCCACCCCAGCGCTTCCTTGCCATGCCCGATGGGGTCATGCCACCCCCGCCGGACACGCGCGTCAGCAGATTGCAGTTGTAGCGTCCTTCAGCAGCGCCCCGCAAGGCCCGGCACCGGGCAGCGGGCCGGGGAGCCTGCCGGGTGTCAGAACATCGCCGCGTGCACGCGGTCGGGGGGATTGTGGCCGTCGAGGAAGGTCTTGATGTTGATGATCACCTTCTCGCCCATGTTGACGCGGCCCTCGATGGTCGCGGAGCCCATGTGCGGCAGGGCCACCACGCGGTCGCTGGCGAGCAGCTTGGGATTGATCGCCGGCTCGTGCTCGAACACGTCGAGGCCGGCGCCGCCGATCTGGCCCGCCTCCACCAGCCGCGCCAGCTCGTTCTCGTCGATCACCTCGCCGCGCGCCGTGTTGACGATATAGGACGTGGGCTTCAGGAGCTTGAGGCGGCGCGCCGACAACAGGTGGTAGGTGGCAGGCGTGTGCGGACAGTTGACCGAGACGATGTCCATGCGCGCCAGCATCTGGTCGAGGCTGTCCCAGTAGGTCGCCTCCAGCTCGTGCTCGATCTCCTCGGCCACACGGCGGCGGTTGTGGTAGTGGATCTGCAGCCCGAACGCCTTGGCGCGCCGCGCTACGGCCTGTCCGATGCGCCCCATGCCGATGATGCCGAGACGCTTGCCGAAGATGCGATGGCCGAGCATCCAGGTGGGCGCCCAGCCCGTCCAGGGCCGCCTCTGCTCCTTGAGGAGGGCGGCACCTTCGGTCAGCCGGCGCGGCACTGCCAGGATCAGCGCCATGGTCATGTCGGCGGTGTCCTCGGTCAGGACACCCGGCGTGTTGGTGACGATGATGCCGCGCTCGCGCGCGGTGTCGAGGTCGATGTTGTCCACGCCGGTCCCGAAGTTGGCGATGAGCTTGAGCTGCGGGCCGGCCTGGGCGATGAGGGAGCGGTCGATGCGGTCGGTGACGGTCGGGACCAGCACGTGCGCGGCTTTCGCCGCCGCGGCCAGCTCGGCCTGGGTCATCGGCCTGTCGTCGATGTTGAGGCGCGCATCGAACAGCTCGCGCATGCGCGTTTCCACCACCTCCGGCAGCTTGCGTGTGACGATCACCAGAGGCTTCTTGGACGGCGTCGGCATGGTTGCGGGACTTCTCGGAGGAATGGCGTGCGCGGCCCGGCTCAGCTGCTGCGCAAGCGTACGCTTTGTCTAACAGATACCGCCCCGATGGCAAAACCGGCGTTGCCTCGTGTCAAACGGCAGACACCGGATCGTGCGAAGGCCCTCGGCGTGTCATTGGCGCGACAAGTCACGGCGAAGCGAGGGGCGAGGTTTGGGGCGGAGCGAGGGAATGCACGACCGCGTTGGATTGAGGTGCCGTCCTATTGCACTGCACCATCGGCTCGCGGCGGCGTGCCTTGTCGGTCTTCTCCTGGTGGCGGGTGCGGGACCGGCCGCGCGGGCGCAGACGATCAAGCAGAAGACCCCCGGGCCCAAGGTGGCCTCGACCGAGCAGGAGGTGCTGCGCTACGTCAGCCTCAAGTCCGACCGCGTGGTGCTGTTCAAGGGCCCCGGCAAGGAGCATCCGGCCGCCGGTGAGTTCCGGCGCGCCGGGCTTCCCGTCGAGGTGCTGCGCGAGCACGAGGTCTGGCGCGAGGTCCGGGATGCCGGCGGAACCACGGGCTGGGTGCACGGCAGCCTGCTCAGCAGCCGGCGCACGGCGCTCGTCCTTCCCTGGGAGGTGAAGGAGGGCCGGGCCCAGGCGCCGGTGGCAACGCTGCGCGACGACGGTCACGGCCAGGCGCGCGCCGTGGCGCAGGTGGAAGCCGGCGTGCTCGTCGGCATCATCAGCTGCGCCAAGCGCTGGTGCCGCGTCTCGACCGGCGACCACCGCGGCTACATCGAGCAGGGCAGCCTCTGGGGAACCTACCCCGGCGAGGAGATCAAGTGATGGCCGGCTGGCTTACTTCTCGACCAGCCGCACCACCACGTCGATATGCGCGATGCGCAGGTTGTCGGGCGGCACCGGCAACCCCTCGACACGGATCGTGCCGCTGGGGATGTCGAGGAGGGCTCCGTCGCCTTCGATGTAATAGTGGTTGTGGTTGGAGGTGTTGGTATCGAAGTACGCGCGCTGCCCGCCGATCGCGATCTCGCGCAGCAGGCCTGCCCGCTTGAACTGATGCAGCGTGTTGTAGACCGTTGCCAGCGAGACGCGCTGGCCGGCGCGCACGGCCTCCTCGTGCAGCATCTCGGCTGTCACGTGGCGATCGCCGTCGCCAAAGAGAAGCTTGGCCAACGCGATACGCTGACGCGTAGGCCGTAAGCCCGCGCGCCGCACGAGCTCCCCGGCATCGATGCCTCTTGACGCTTGCAAGGCACGTCTTTCCAATGCAATCCACGCCATCGCCGTGCCGCCACCGCACGTCAATTCGTCTCAGCGGCCTTCAAACCGACTTCTGTTTTAAGTATATGCCGAATCACGAGTCGGCTGCAACGGCGGCGCGAGAGGGCTGGAGCGGCGGATTGAAGCCGGGAACATGGGCTTTTGGGCTTCCGGCGGTTGTGATAGGAAATTTCCGGGATGCGGCCGATGGGCGCTGGTGCACCGGATGACAGCGGGGATTGGGAACCGAGGCTAATGCCGGAACGCCCGACGAGCTACGAGTACGAGGATTTGTTGACGTGCGGCCGGGGGGACTTGTTCGGTCCCGGCAATGCGCGGCTGCCGTTGCCGCCAATGCTCATGTTCGAGCGCATCTCGGCGATCTCCGACACCGGCGGCGCGCACGGCAAGGGCCAGATCGTGGCCGAGCTCAAGGTTGCCGGCAATCCCGCCCTGGACTGGATTTTTGCCTGTCATTTCAAGGGCGATGCCGTGATGCCGGGCTGTCTGCCGCTGGACGGGCTGTGGCAGCTGACGGGCTTCTTCCTGGGCTGGCTTGGCGCGCAGGGCAAGGGCCTCGCGGTGGGCGTGGGCGAGGTGAAATTCACTGGCATAATTACGCCCACGACCAAGCTGGTGGAATATGTGATCGACCTCAAACGCGTGATCCTGCGCAAGCTCAAGCTTGCCATCGCCGACGGCGTGGTCAAGGCGGATGGCCAGGTGGTCTACGCCGCGACCGACCTGCGCGTCGGACTGGTCGGGCCGGGCGAGCAGCCCGCCGCAACCTGACGGGCGCGGGCGGCGCCGGGACACGCTCGATATCGAAGGGCGAGAACAGCACGACAATGCGAAGCGAGGTCCTGGCATGAGACGCGTGGTCGTGACCGGCATGGGGGTTGTCTCTTCGATCGGCAACAACACCCAGGAGGTCCTGGCCTCGCTGCGCGAGGGCAAGTCCGGCATCGTGCGCGCGGAGGAGTACGCGAGGCTCGGATTCCGCTGCCAGGTGCACGGGGCCGTGCAGCTCGAATGGGAGCCGATGGTCCCGCGCAAGCCGCGGCGCTTCATGGAGGCCGGCGTCGGCTGGAACTATATCGCCATGGACCAGGCGATTCGCGACGTCGGGCCTGGAGCCGGGCGACGTGGTCAACGAGCGCACGGGCATTGTCATGGGCTCGGGCGGGCCGTCCACGCGGGCGCTGGTGCGCGCCGCAGACGTGACGCGCGAGAAGGACCCCAGGAAGGTCGGCCCCTTCGAGGTGCCGAAGGGCATGTGCTCCGGGCCGTCGGCTGCCCTCGCCACGGCGTTCCAGATCAAGGGCGTCAACTATTCGATCTCGTCGGCTTGTGCCACCTCCGCACATTGCATCGGCAATGCCGCAGAGCCAGATCCTGTGGGGCAAGCAGGACGTGGTGTTTGCCGGCGGTTGCGAGGAGCTCGACTGGACCCTGTCGGTGCTGTTCAATTCCATGGGCGCCATGTCGACCAGATTCAACGCCACGCCGGCGCGGGCGAGCCGCGCCTACGACAAGGACCGCGACGGCTTCGTCATCGCCGGCGGCGCCGGCGTCGTGGTGCTGGAGGAGCTGCAGCGCGCCAAGGCCCGCGGCGCCAGGATCTACGGCGAGCTGGTGGGCTATGGCGCCACCTCCGACGGCTACGACATGGTGGCGCCGTCGGGCGAGGGGGCCGTGCGTTGCATGCGCAGCGCCATGCAGGGGGTGGACGGCAAGGGCGTCGGCAGGATCGGCTACATCAACCCGCACGGCACGGCGACGCCGGTCGGCGACAAGGTGGAGATCGACGCCATCCGTCAGGCGTTCGGCAAGGATATTCCGCCCATCTCGTCGACGAAATCGCTGACCGGCCACGCCCTGGGAGCTGCCGGGGTGCAGGAGGCCATTTTCTCGCTGCTCATGATGAACAACGGCTTCATCTGCGAAAGCGCCAACATCGACGCGCTCGATGCGGATTTCGCCGGGGTTCCGATCGCAGTGCAGCGTCAGGACAACGTTGCGCTCGACTGTGTCATGTCCAACAGCTTCGGCTTCGGGGGCACCAACGCAACCCTTGTGTTCAGACGCTGCGACGCCTAGAGCGGAGGTAGATAAAGAGCACCGACCCGAATCAGTGGACCGAAGAGTCCCGAAACGGGGGGTGAGGGAAGACGAGCGCTGGAGGTTTTTCCGTGCCGGGGGGAAACGCCAAGGCCACCGGGGCGTAGAAGCCCTGGACTTGCGAGTGGACAGGAACGGCCATGACCAACAAGGATATTGCAAAGCCTGCTCCGCTGATGGCGGGCAAGCGCGGCCTCATCATGGGCGTCGCCAACGACCGCTCCATTGCCTGGGGCATCTCCCGCGTGCTCGCGGGCCAGGGCGCCAAGCTCGCCTTCACCTACCAGGGGGAGGCCTTCGGCCGGCGCGCCATCCCGCTCGCCAAGTCGGTCGCCTCGGAGATCATCGTCAGCTGCGACGTGAGCGACCTCAAGAGCGTCGACAACGCGTTTGCCGAGATCGAGAAGACGTGGGGCGGCCTCGACTTCGTCGTGCACGCGCTGGCGTTCTCCGACCGGCGCGAGCTGCAGGGGCGCTACTCGGAGACGACGCGCGAGAACTTCGCCAACACCATGGTGATCTCGTGCTTCTCCTTCACCGAGGTGGCCAAGCGCGCCGCCGCCCTGATGAGCAACGGCGGCTCGATGCTGACGCTCACCTACGGCGGCTCGCAGCGCGTGGTGCCGTCCTACAACGTGATGGGCGTCGCCAAGGCCGCGCTGGAGGCGAGCGTGCGCTACCTCGCCGCCGACTTCGGCGGCCAGGGCATCCGCGTCAACGCCCTGTCGCCCGGGCCCATGCGCACCCTCGCCGGCGCCGGCATCTCCGACGCACGCACCATCTTCAACTATCAGGGCGAGCACGCCCTGTTGAAGCGCACGCCGACTCTCGACGAGGTCGGCGGCGCGGCGCTCTATCTGCTGTCCGATCTCTCCGGTGCGGTGACGGGCGAGATTCACTATGTCGACTGCGGCTACAATGTCGTGGCCATGCCGAGCCTCGAGGACCTCAAGGTGCAGGAGCAGGAGGCCACCGCAGCGGGGCGGCCGAGCTCGCAGGCGGCGGAGTAGGCGGCGTAGCGCCGTAGGGTGCAATAAGGCGCTAGCCGCATTGCACCGATCTTCGCGTGACACTTGCTGCACGGTCGATTCCGGTGGAATGCGCCTTCGGCTTATTGCACCCTACGCCCTGCGCTGTGGATAATGTGCTCACGGTCCACCACTGATCGTGGCCGTGTCAATGAAAAGGCGCACGGTTCCACGGTTCTTCCTATTTGGCCCCGTCAAGTTCTCTCTTCCATTTTTCGTACCATGCTTTGGCCTCTTCCGTCGACTTTTTTACCTCATATTCTTCCTGATGTTTCCTTTGCCTTTCTACCACCTTATCAAAGTCTGCCTCTGAGATTTTTCCATATGTCCTGCACCGAATTAACCATCCATAGGCCGAGCGCGACGGCGCGAAAGACCAAATCGCGCCAGCGGGTGGAGGCCCCTCTCTGAAGAGACTTTTTGATCGGGCAGTCGCAGCCTCTCTCATAACGACTTCTGCATCAACCCTGCAATGCCGCATCTCTTGTTCTATCTGTTCTTTCTCAGCAACCGCCCGACGCTCTGCTTCAACTGCGTGGTATCGCATATTTTGTATGATTGGCACCAAGAACCACAGAAGCACCGGGAAGGCGACGATGAAAATGAACATCATCAAATAGGACTTTGCTGTTGGCCAAGTCTCTGGCACTTTGGCCAACAAATACCATCGGTAGGCGGCTGCCATGATGATTGCCGCCGCTAGTACGCCGACCGTTGTTCCAATGATAATCTCAACAATCATAAGGCGCCCCAAGTTCGCCGACGTATCGGAAACCGACCTCCGCCGGAGGACGGACACTCCAACGGTCAGCCCTGGTCCTATCGCCACAGCTTACATGCGCCGATGCGAGGCCACCAGTCAGCACGCACTTGCTCACCGTTGCTTCACGGTCTGACTAGTCGTATGACTAGTGCATGAGCAAGCGAAATCGAGTACGGCCTGCAGAGAGCGGTGCCTGGCAGGTGCAAGAGGCCAAGGCGCGCTTCAGCGAGATGTTGGAGCGGGCGCTATCCGACGGGCCGCAATTCGTGACCAAGCATGGCAAGGACGCCGCCGTGCTGCTGTCCGTCGATGCGTGGCGCGACCTGGAAGCGCGTGCGCGACCATCGCTCAAGGAGCTGCTGATGAGCGATGAAGCGCGGACGGACGAGCTCGTCCCGCCACGTCGCAAGTTCAAGCTACGCCCGCCCGTCACTTTCGATTGAGCGGGGGCCTTTGTTTCTGCTGGACACCAACGTAGTTTCCGAGCTTCGGCGCACTCGACCGCACGGCGCGGTGCTGGCTTGGCTGCAGCCGATACCTTCTAACGCGCTACACGTGTCGGCGGTCAGCGTCGGGGAGATCCAGTCGGGCATCGAGATCACTCGCGGACGCGACGCGAAGAAGGCTGCGGAGATCGAGGTCTGGCTCGAGAAGGTTTTGCAAACATTCCAGGTATTGGATGTGGACGCCGCCGCCTTCCGGATTTGGGCCAAGCTGATGCAAAGAAGGTCGGATGATCAGATGCTCGACGCCATGCTTGCTGCCACAGCGATCGTGCGGAACCTGACGGTAGCCACCCGCAACGTACGTGACTTCAAGGGATTCGGCATCGACATCGTGAACCCATTTGCAACCGCCTAGACCGGCGTCGAAAGAAGGACAGTCGACTGAGCATGATCGGCGTGTTCGACTCGGGCATCGGGGGGCTCACCATCTTTCGGGCGCTGGTCGCGCGCTTCCCGGGCATCGCCTTCGTCTATCTCGGCGATCACGCCAACATGCCCTACGGCGACCGCGCCTCCGACGACATCGTGGCGCTCACGCGGAAGGGCGTGGATGCCCTGTTCCGGCAGGGCTGCCGGCTCGTCCTGCTCGGATGCAACACGGCCACCTGCATCGCCGCCCGCACCCTGCAGCAGGGCTGGCTGCCCGTGAGCGGCTGGCCGGGCCGCAATGTGCTGGGCATCGTGGCGCCCACGGTGGAGGCCGCGACCCAGACCGCGTGGGCGATCACGACGCCGCAGTACCCCCAGAGATACAACACCGACACCGTCGGCGTATTCGGCACCACGCGGACGATCGCCTCGCATGCCTACCCGGAGGAGATCCGCAAGCGCTGCCCCAAGGTGACGGTGGTGCAGCAGACCTGCCCGGATCTCGCCGCGGCCATCGAGCGCGGCGCACCCGAGGATGTCCTCGATGACCTGGTGGCACACGCCGTCGGCGCGGTGCTGGAGCAGACCGGCGGCGCGCCGCCGCATCGCGCGATCCTGGGCTGCACCCACTATCCGCTGGTCGAGGCCCTGTTCCAGCGCCATCTGCCGGCGTTCACGCGAGTGCTGTCGCAGCCGGAGGTGGTAGCCGACAGCCTGGAGGATTACCTCCAGCGCCATCCGCGCTACGCCGACGACGGCGCCGCCTCGGGCAGCGTCCCGCCGCCCGTGCTGCTGACGACCGGCGAGCCATCCTGGGTCAGCACGACGGCGCGCATCTTCTGGCAGCAGGCGCCGGAGTTCCGGCATCTGCCGGCCTGATGGCGTCCGTCGCCCGCGTTCGGACCGCTCGGAAATCTCCCCTGTCATGCCGGGTGGCACCGCTGTAGCATCCGGCCGACCATGGACGCACAGGGGGCAGAGGCCCAGATGCTCACCTACACCGTGCACGAGCCGCCCAATGCGCCGACGGGACGCATCGAGCGCGCCGAGCGGCTCGTCTTCGTGAAGGACGGCTTCTCGTGGATGGCGGCCCTGTTCGCGCCCGTCTGGATGATCGTCCACCGGCTGTGGTGGCCTTTGCTCGGCTATGCGGCTCTGAGCGGGCTGCTGGGCTGGGTGGGCAGCCTGGTCGCCGCCGGCTGGACCATGCTCGCCGGCCTGGCGCTGCATCTGCTGGTCGGCTTGGAGGCGAGCACGCTGCGGCGCTGGACGCTCGACCGGCGCGGCTGGCGCACCGTGGGCTCGGTGTCGGGCCGGACCGCGGAGGAGTGTGAGCGGCGCTTCTTCGAGGTGTGGCTGCCGGCGCAGCCCGCCGTCGCCGCGGCTTCCGATCGGCCTTCGGACAGCGCAGGGGCGAGGGCGCTCGTGCCCAGCGTCTGATCCTCCGATCATCTGATCCCTGCGGTTGCAGCCTCTGCGTGGGTCTGCCGGGGATGTGCGATATCGGCTGACCCCGTATGATCTTCCTCCTCGAGATTGCGGTGACGCCGCTGCTGGTGGCGGCGGTCTCGCTGGCGGCGCGCCGCTGGGGACCCGGCATCGGCGGCATCCTGATGGGCCTGCCGTGGTTCACGGGGCCCACGCTCTACCTCCTGATCCTGCACCGGGGCATCGAGTTCGGGGTGGCGGCCTCTATCGGCGTCCTCATCGGCGTGGTGTGCATCTCGGCGTTCATCGTCGCCTACGGCAGTGCGGCGCGCTATGCCGGCTGGCGCTGGTGCCTGCCGGCGGCGGCCTCGGCGTTCCTCGCGAGCGCGTGGGCCGCCAGCAACCCGGCCCTGCTGGCCGGGCTCGCCTCTGGCGCGCTTGCACAACTCGCGGCGGCCGCCGCTGCTGCCGCCGCAAGCCTTCTCGTCGCCCTCGCCCTGCTGCCGCGGCCGCGCCTGGCGGCGCTTCCGCGGGCGCTGCCGTGGTGGGACATCCCGGTCCGGATGGCGGCCACCGCGGCGCTGGTGGCCGCCCTGATGGCGAGTGCGGATGCTCTGGGCCCCCGGCTCGCCGGCGTCTTCTCGACCTATCCGGTGATTGTCACCGTCGTCGGCGCCTTCACGCATCAGCGCTGGGGGCGCGACGCGGTCTGGCGCACCCTGCGCGGGCTCACGGCCTCCTTGTCCGGGTTCATCCTGTTTTTCCTGGTGGTGGGCGCTGCGCTGCCGACCCTCGGCCTTGCGGGCGCCTACGCCCTGGCGTCGGCGATCGCGGTTGCCGTTACCGCCGGACTGGCTGCCCTGGATCGGCGGCGCAAGGTTGCATAGAGGGTGCATAGAAGGGGTCAGACCCCTCGCCTGCACCGTCCGAGACTCAGTTGCAGCGTCGACGCGAGGGGTCCGACCCCTTCTCCGCGGTGGAGGCGAGGGTCGATCCCTCGAATACCTCTGGCGCTGCGAATTCCGCGATTCCAGGGGGGGGTCGGCGCCGGGAGCACCCCGAGGCCGGCCGAGGGCTCACCGCACTCCCGGGCCTCGCCAGGCGCCGTACAGCGCGTCCCGAAACGGGACAGTGGTCCGCCACGCTGCTTCTGCGGCGCCTCTGCAACGATGAAGGACCGGTAAAGGCGGTCAGCGCCGCGCGGGTTGGCGCTGCGCCGGTCTTGCAAGCGCGCCCACCTCCATCAGGAGGCGTTCCGCCAGCGTCTCCTCCAGCGCGCTGTTGAGGCGGGCGGCCTTGGCGGCCGCGCCGATGCGGGCGAGCGCCGCATTGAGGCCGGCCACGCTCCACTCGCGGCACTGCTGCTCGATGGCGGCCTTCTGCCTGAAGTGCACCGCCGGCTTCAGGGCGCGCATCGCCTCCTCCAGCGACCGCCCGGCGTCGTGGGCGCTGCGCAGGCGGTGCAGGCGCAGGAAGTGGCGCTGCAGGGCCAGGATCACGCCCTGCGCGCTCTCGCCGCCGGCGACGCAGCGCTCGCACTCGCGCACGGCCTCCGCCGCCCGCCCCGAGGCCGCAGCCAGCGCGACGCGGTCGAGCGCGGTCTCGGCGGCATCGCCGACGGCCGCCTCCACGTCCTCCTCCTCGATGCGGGCCTTGCCGCGGGCGTAGAGGGTGAGCTTCTCCACCTCCGCCCGCGACAGCGCGCGGTCGGCGCCCAGCCGGGAGATCAGCAGCTTCCTCGCCGCCGGCGCGATCTCCATTTTGGCGGCCCCCAGCACCTCGCTGACGACGCTTTCCAGATCGCGCGCCTCGTCGGGATAGCAGGCGACGGCGGCGGCTCCCGCGGCCTTCTCGAACAGCGCGCGCAGCGCCTCGTCGGGGCGCAGACTGCCGGCCTCCACGATCAGGACGCCTTCGAGCTTGCCCCGCTCCACCAGCGGCTTGAGCAGGTTGGCGTTGATGCGCCGTCCGGCCGTTGCGCGTACCACCTTGCGCCCGCCGAACATGGAGATCGTCAGCAGCTCCACGCCGATGCGGTCCGGGTCCTCCTCGAGGTCGGCGTCGTCGAGGCGCAGGATCTCCCCGCCGTGCCGCTCGGCGAGCCGCCTGGCGAGCGTCGTCGCCCGCTCGCTGACGAGCCCCGCGTCGCTGCCGAAGAACAGCACCGCCTCCGGCACCCGCTCCACCGCCTTCAGGAAGGCTTCAGCCTGGTAGGCCTTCACCGCGACCATGAGGTGTCACCGTGGCTGGGGCGTGCGCCGCAGCGGCGGACGGGGAGGCAGCGCACGCGCCACTGGCGCCGCCGTGTCGCCTCTCCCCGCTTGCGGGGAGACGGCCAGGGTGAGGGGCAGCCCAGGGAAAACCCCATCCGCAGGCAGCCTCCGATCACACTCGAGGCACCGCTTGCTTACCTCGAGGCCCCGCGCGGACAGCGGCGTCGCCCTAGGCTGCCCCTCTCCCCGTCGCCCTCGGGACATTGTGGCGAGCGCACCCTTGTGGATGGCCGAGGGCCGCGGGGAGAGGGAGTGCGGGCGCCGCGGGCGCCGCAAGCGCCGCCGTCCCAGCTCTCCCGCTCGCATCAGGGCGCGGGCATCAGCCGGGCCAGCCGCTGCACCAGCAGGGCAATGGCTGGTGGACTTGCCAAAGGACTGCGAGGTTGTCGGGAGCCGCCAAGCTGTCACGACGCCGGGGGGCGCGAGAGGTAGGCGGCGAGCCGCGTCTTGAGGTCGTCGGAGATGGTGCGGGCGGCGCGGTTCTCGGCGTCCTCGCGGGCGCGCACGTTGGAGTAGATCGACTCGAAGCGCTCGAAGGCGGCGCGGGCGTGGCTCGCCCCCTGGAACACCACCTTCTTGCTGCGAATGTCGATCAGCCGGAACGAGGCCTGCACGGAATAGACGGCACCCGAAGGACGGCCGGCGTTCTGGCCGGACACGCTGACGAGCGTGGAGGTCAGGTTCTCCTGCAGCACCACCTCGAAGCGGAACTGCGGCGGCAGCGGGTTGCCTCCGCCCGTGCCCTGGAAGACGAGGTCGTTGCGGAGGCGCTGCCCGACCCGGCCCGGGATCGGTGCGAAATCCACCTCCTTCATGCGCTCGGGAACGTAGTCGCCGTTGGACGTGGCCCCATAGAGCGGCCGGAACGCGGAATCGCCGCAGGCCGCGAGCCCGCCGGCAAACGCCAGGACCAAACAGGCGCAGAGCACCGTCTGCCGCCGAAGCGAGAGCCCGCACGCCGTCCTGCTGTCATCCGACAACATTCACGATCCTCTGCGGCACGACGATCACCCGTGTCACCGCCCTCCCCTCCAAGGCCCGCAGGACGCTGTCCAGCTGCAGCGCCGCCGCTTCGATATCCGCCTTGGACGCAGTACGGGCGACAGTCAGCTCGTCTCGCCTCTTGCCATTAACCTGTACGGCAATGGTAATCCGATCGTCAACGAGCAATGCCGGCTCGGGCTCCGGCCAGGGCTGATCGGCGAGCAGGGTGTGGTATCCGAGCCGCGCCCGGCATTCCTCGGCCAGATGCGGCATGAACGGGCCCACCATCTGCACCAGCAGCTCGGTGGCCTCCCGGACGGCCCAGTCGAGCCCTTCGCCGCCACCGGACGCTCCCGCCGCCTGCACCTTGTTGGCGAGCTCGTAGATCTGGGCCACCGCCACATTGAAGCGCAGCCCCTCGATGTTCTGGCTAACGCTGTTCAGCGTCTTGTGTGCCGCGCGCCGCAGGGCCTCCGCCTCGGGGCCGAGGCGCTCCGGCTTGGAGGCGCCGGACCCGGTTCCGGCCGCCGCGCACTCCTCCGCCAGCCGCCAGACCCGCTGCACGAAGCGCCGCGCGCCCTGGACGCCCACGTCGGTGTAGATCACGTCGCGCTCGGGCGGGCTGTCGGAGAGCACGAACCAGCGCGCGGTGTCGGCGCCGAACTCGCTGACGAAGTCGTCGAGGTCGACGGTGTTCTTCTTGGACTTCGACATCTTCTCGACGGGGCCGATCTCGACCGGAGCGCCGGTCTTGATGTCGAACGCCTTGCGGGCCTCGCCTTCGCCCTCGATGCGCACCTCGGACGGCAGCATCCATTGGCCGGCGTTGTGCGAGCGATAGGTCTCGTGCACCAGCATGCCCTGGGTGAAGAGCGCCGCGAACGGCTCCTTCATGCCCTTCTTGAGGTGGCCCGTGGCGCCCATCGCGCGCGTGAAGAAGCGCGAGTAGAGCAGGTGCAGGATGGCGTGCTCGACGCCGCCGATATACTGGTCCACCGGCAGCCAGTAGGCGGCCGCCTTGGCATCCACCGGCGCATCGGCCTGCGGAGCCGTGAAGCGCACGAAGTACCACGAGCTGTCGACGAACGTATCCATGGTGTCCGTCTCGCGCCTTGCGGGCTTGCCGCAGGACGGGCAGGCCACGTGCTTCCAGGTCGGATGCCGGTCGAGCGGGTTGCCGGGCACGTCGAAGGTGGCATCCTCGGGCAGGGTGACGGGGAGCTGGTCGTCCGGCACCGGCACCACGCCGCAGTCCTCGCAGTGGATGACGGGGATCGGGCAGCCCCAGTAGCGCTGGCGCGAGATGCCCCAGTCGCGCAGGCGGTAGTTGACCTTGCGCTTGGCCACCGGCTTGCGCCCGAGCTTCGCCTCCTCGAGGCGCTTCGCCACCTCCTCGAACGCCGCGGCGGTGTCGAGGCCGTCCAGGAAGCGCGAGTTGATCATCACGCCGTCGTCGACAAAGGCCGTCTCGCCGATGGCGAAGGTGGCGGCGTCGGCGCCCTTGGGCATCACCACGGGGGTGACCGGCAGGCCGTACTTGCGCGCGAGCTCCAGGTCACGCTGGTCGCCGGAGGGGCAGCCGAAGATGGCGCCGGTGCCGTAGTCCATCAGGATGAAGTTGGCGACGTAGACCGGCAGCTGCCACTCCGGATCGAACGGGTGCGCCACCTTGATGCCGGTGTCGAAGCCCTGCTTCTCCGCTGTCTCCAGCGCCGCAACGGACGTGCCCATGCGCCGGCATTCGGCGCAGAACTCGGCGAGCGCTGGATTCTTGGCGGCCGCTGCCACCGCCAGGGGGTGGTCGGGCGCAATCGCCATGAAGGAGGCGCCGAACAGCGTGTCGGGCCGGGTGGTGTAGACCTCCAGCTCCTTGTGGCCTTTGGGCGCTGTCCCGGGCACCAGAGCCCAGCGCACCAGGAGACCCTCCGAGCGGCCGATCCAGTTGGCCTGCATCAGGCGCACCTTCTCCGGCCACTTGTCGAGCGTCGACAGGGCGTCCAGCAGGTCGTCGGAGTACTTGGTGATCTTGAAGAACCACTGCGTGAGCTCGCGCTGCTCGACCGGCGCGCCGGAGCGCCAGCCGCGCCCGTCGACGACCTGCTCGTTGGCGAGCACCGTGTGCTCGACGGGGTCCCAGTTGACCTTGGACGACTTGCGGTAGGCCAGGCCCTTCTTCAGGAAATCCAGGAACAGCTTCTGCTGGTGCTTGTAGTAGCCTGGGTCGCAGGTCGCGAATTCGCGGCTCCAGTCGATCGCCACGCCCATCGACTTGAGCTGGCCTTTCATGGTCGCGATGTTCTGGGCCGTCCACTTGGCGGGGTGCATGCCCCGTTCCAGGGCCGCGTTCTCGGCCGGCAGCCCGAAGGCGTCCCAGCCCATGGGATGCAGCACGTTGAAGCCCTTGGCCCGCTTGTAGCGGGCCAGCACGTCGCCCATGGTGTAGTTGCGCGAATGCCCGACATGGATGCGCCCCGACGGATACGGGAACATCTCGAGCACGTAGCACTTCGGCCGCTTGCTCTTCTCCTGGGTCCGGAAGGTGCCACGCTCCTCCCACACTTGCTGCCAGTGCTTCTCGCGCACAGGCGCGTTGTAGCGTTCGTTCGCCATGGGCCGCATCTCTGGGGTTAGCCGCCGCGGAGTTGGGGTTAATGGCCGATGCGGGCGGAGGTGGTCAAGCTTTGGGGTGAGCGTGGCGAGCGGGATGGCGTTCAGCCAGGCACGCGCGCGTTCGGCGAGCATATTCTCAGTATCTGCACAAGAATCGCGATTTTTTGTGCATATTAGCTGGACATGCACGCCTCGCGTGCCTAGCAATGGAATGCGCTCAAAAAACCGCGAAAATCGAGCATGTCATCAGCTGCCCCAGGCTTCGAACCCGCCCAGCCCTACAACCGGCTGCCGCCACTGCCGCCCACTCAAGAGATCGAAACGAAGCCGGTTTTGAAACGATGCGTCACCGCCGGGCGTGCGCTGGCCACCCTCCGTCAGGCCGCCAAGCTGATCCCAAACCAGGACGTCTTGATCAACACCATCCCCCTGCGCGAGGCGAAGGACAGCTCAGCAATCGAAAACATCGTAACCACCAGCGACAAGCTCTTCCGCTTCGCCAGCATGGATCCGGAAAAGGCCGACGATGCAACCAAGGAGACCCTTCGCTACCGATCGGCACTCTTTGAAGGCTACCAGCACATCCAGCGCCGCCCCCTGACCACCAACGTTGCGATCTCGATCTGCCGCGCGATCAAGAACATCGAGTTGGATGTCCGCAGGACGCCGGGAACGGTCCTGCGCAACCAGGGCACGGGCCAAGTCATCTACACCCCGCCCGAAGGCGAAGCGGCGCTGCGCGACAAGCTGACGAATTGGGAGAGGTATCTTCACGAAGCGGCGGAGGTCGATCCCCTCATCCGCATGGCCGTCGGCCATTACCAGTTCGAAGCCATACATCCCTTTCCGGATGGCAACGGCAGGACTGGCCGAGTCATCAACATCCTGTTCCTGATCGAGCAGGGTCTGCTCGACCTGCCCATCCTCTATCTGAGCCGCTACATCAACAACAATCGCGGCGAGTACTACCGTCTCCTGCTCGAAGTAACGACCAAGGCAGCGTGGGAGGCGTGGATTCTCTATATGCTGCTCGCAGTCGAGGAGACCTCCTTATGGACGGTCAACAAGATTGTGGCGATCAAGTCCCTGATGGACGATACCGTTCGCCATGTCAGCTCAGCCATGCCGAAGCTTTACAGCCGTGAGCTGCTCGAGGTCATATTCACCCAACCCTATTGCAGGATCGGCAACCTCATCGAGGCCGGCATCGGCAACCGCAACACGGCAGCGAAGTATCTCAGGGAGCTGGCGGCTGGCGGAGTGCTTGAATCGCGAAAGGAAGGCAGAGAGCAGCTCTATATCAACTCCAGATTTCTCGATCTGCTGATGAGCGAGGCGAACGAGTTCGGGGCGCTTGGCAGCTGATTGTGACGTCGCGCGGCCACTGGTCTTTCCTCTCTGGCAATGGCTCGCCGGCCAATGCAAGATGCGCTGAGACGTGGGCGGGCGGCGCCCCAACACAACCGAGGGGTGGAAGCGATGGCAGAGACAAAGGCATCCAGCAGCCGCAACATCAAGGTCTCCAAGGCTGCGGTGGACGAGGCCTTCAAGGCGCTCTCCAACTGGGGGCGCTGGGGCACGGACGACCAGATCGGCACCCTCAACCAGGTGACGCCCGCCGACGTGGTCGCCGCGGCCAAGCTCATCAAGCGCGGCAAGAGCTTTGCGCTCGGCATCCCGCTCGGGCAGAGTGGGCCGCAGCGCGGCCTGTTCGGCAAGCGCTGGAACCCGATCCACACCATGCTCGCCACCGGCACCGATGCGCTCGCCGGCCGCCAGGAGCGCCTGCTCTACGCCGACGACGCGCTCAACATGCCGATCCAGTCGGCGACGCACTGGGACTCGCTGGGGCACATCTTCTACCACGATAAGATGTACAACGGGCATCATGCCTCCGCCGTGGACTCCAATGGCCTCTCCAAGCTCGGCATCGAGCACGCCAGGGACAAGATCGTCGGCCGCGGCGTGCTGCTCGACATCGCCCGCTTCAAGGGCGTCGAGACGCTCCAGGACGGCTACGGCATCGCCAACGACGAGCTCGACGCCTGCGCGGCGGCCCAGAAGGTCGAGATCCGCAAGGGCGACTTCGTGATAATGCGCACCGGCCAGATGGAGGCGTGCCTGAAGCGCGGCGAGTGGGGCGGCTATGCCGGCGGCGACGCCCCGGGCCTCAAGTTCGAGAGCTGCTACTGGCTCCAGGAGAAGCAGGTGGCGGGGGTGTGCTCCGACACCTGGGGGGTGGAGGTGCGGCCCAACGAGACCACCGACGTGAACCAGCCGTGGCACTGGGTGGTGATCCCCGCCATGGGGCTCTACATGGGCGAGATGTTCAACCTCGAGGAGCTGGCCCAAGACTGCGCGGCCGACAAGGTCTACGAGTTCTTCTTCTGCGGGGCGCCATTGGTCATCCCCGGCGCCACCGGCTCGCCCATCAATCCGCAGGCGATCAAGTAGGGGGCCCCATCCATGAAGCTCGGCTTCTTCACTATGCCGATCCACCCGGTGGGCAAGGATTGGCGCCAATCGCTGCGCGAGGACCGGGAGGCCTTCATCCTGGCCGACGAGCTTGGCTTCGTGGAGGGCTACGCCGGCGAGCACGTCACCGACGCGGCCGAGAACATCACCTCGTGCGCGATGTTCATCGCCACGCTGGTGGATGCAACGAAGCGCATCAGGCTCGGCACCGGCACCATCAACATGCCCAACAACCACCCGGCCGCCGTCGCCGCCAACATCGCCATGCTCGACCACCTGCTCGACGGCCGCTTCAATTTCGGCATCTCGCCGGGCGGGCTGCTCTCGGACGCGGAGGTGTTCGGCAACCTCGACGCCAACCGCAACGAGATGTTCGTGGAGGCCATCAACCAGGTGCTGGCGATCTGGGCGGGCGAGGCACCCTACAACATCAAGGGCAAGTACTGGAGCGTCTCGACCGAGCGCACCCTGATTGCGAACCTGGGCCAGGGCATCCTGGCGAAGCCCCTGCAGAAGCCGCACCCGCCCATCGTGGTGACGGTGGTGGCGCCCTTCTCCAAGGGCGTGGCGGAGGCCGCCGCCCGCGGCTGGGAGCCGATCTCGGCCAACTTCCTGATGCCGGTGTGGGTCAAGAGCCACTGGCCCAAGTATGTGGAAGGCTGCGAGCGCGGCGGGCCGCCCTGCGGACCCGGCCAACTGGCGCGTGGCGCGCTCGATCTTCGTCGCCGACGACGACCGGAAGGCGCGGGAGTACGTGACGGCGCCGAACAGCCCCTACCGGCTCTACTTCGGCAACCTGATCTCCAAGCTGAAGATGGCCGGCCGCGCCGAGGCCTTCAAGGAGAAGCGCGAGACGCCCGATGACGCCGTCACCGTGGACGGCGTCATCGACAAGCTGGTGATCTGGGGCTCGCCGAAGAAGGTGGCGGAGGACCTGCAGGCGTTCCGCGAAGAGGTCGGCGACTTCGGCACGCTGCTCTACGCCGGCAAGGACTGGCTCGACCGCGACCTCGCCCGCCGCTCCATGGTCCTGCTGGCCGAGCAGGTGCTCCCCGCCCTCAATGCGGCGATCGGCGGGACGCGGAAGGCGGCGGAGTGACCTGTCATCCCGGAATTCTGCGAAGCAGAATATCCGGGACCCAGGGTCAGAGGGGAGAGCGCCGGAGCTTGCGATCCTGGGTCCCGGATATTGCACTTCGCGCAATTCCGGGATGACAATCAACGCACCACCCCCGCCATCCGCTCCAGGGCCGCGCAGACGGCGGCGCTGTCCTCCTCGCCGTGGCCCATGGCGAGGGTGGCCGTGTGCAGCGTGGCGGCGAGGGCGAACAAGGGCGTGGGGCAGCCGAGGTCGGCGGCGAACGCGCCGATCACGCCGAGGTCCTTCTTCCAGGTGGTGGAGCGCATCGTCGCCGGCAGGTAGGTGTTGGCCGCCATCATGGGCGCGCGCAGCTCGAAGACGCGCGAGGTGCCCGCACCCGAGGCCACCACCTCCACCGTCTGGCGCGGGTCGAGCCCGGCCTTCATGGCGAGCACCATGGCCTCGGCGGCGGCCACGTTGTGGATCGCCACCAGGTGGTTGGCCACGAACTTCATCTTGCTGCCGTTGCCGTAGAGGCCGAGGTCGAAGACCTTGCGCGCGAAGCCCAGAAACACCGGCTCGAGCCGGGCGATGGCGGCGCTGTCGCCGCTGGCGTAGACCACGAGGTCCTTGACCTGGGCCTGCGCGCCGGTGCCCGACATCGGGCAGTCGAGGGCGATGTGCCCGGCCGCCCCGACGATCTCCTGGAAGGCCAGCTTGTCGGCGAGCGACAGCGTGCTGGCCTCGATGAGGGTGCGGCCCGTGGCGTTGGCGCGGGCGATCACCGCGGCGGTGTCGAGCACGGCGCGAGGCGTAGGCAGGCTCAGAATGATGTCCGCTGCCGTCTCCGCCACCGCCTCGGCGCTGTGGGCGATCTCCACGCCCGCCGCCTTGGCCTCGGTGTTGCGCTGAGGCTCGGTGTCGTAGCCGACGACGGTCCAGCCGCTCCCAACGAGGTTGCGCGCGAACGCGCCGCCCATGATGCCGAGACCGATGATGCCGATGCGCTTGTCCATGGGGGTGTCCCGTAGGGCGGATTAGGCCGAAGCCCGTAATCCGCCGTTGCGCCGAGGAAGAGCGGCGGGTTACGCGCTTCGCGCTAACCCGTCCTACACGTCTTGTACCAATCCAGGATCTGCTCGCCCGTCCAGGCCACGACGCCGTCGTGGGCGAGGATGTCGGCGAAGGTGCGCTCGACGTGGCCGATGCGGTGCGGCACGCCGGAGAGATAGGGGTGGCAGGAGATCGCCATGATCTTCGCCCGCCCGGCCGATTCCGCGTAGAGGCAGCGGAAATGGTCCATGGCGCGCGTCGTGGAACTCCTCGGAGTCGTGGTGCTGCAGGTTCATCATGACGATGTCGTGCACCTCGAAGGTGTAGGGCAGCGCCACGATATCCCCGTGCTTGGTCTTCAGGGTGACCGGGTCGTCGTCGAGCACGTAGTCGCCGATGTACTCGACGCCGGCCTCGGCCAGGTAGTCGAGCGTGTCGAAGGTCTGGGTGAGGCCCGGGCCGAACCAGCCGCGCGGGCGCTTGCCGGAGAATTTCTCGATCGCCTCCAGGGTCCTGGCGATGGTCGCGCGCTGGTCCTCCAGCTTGTGCATGGGGATCTGCTCGTAGGAGTGGGCGTTGAGCTCCCAGCCCGAGTCCATGCAGGCCTGCACCACGGGCGGGTAGGTCTCGCAGATCTTGGCGTTGATGGCGACGGTGGGCTTCGCCCCGACCCGCTCGAACATCTTGCGCAGACGCCAGAAGGCGACGCGCATGCCGTACTCGTGCCAGCTCCAGTTCGGAAGGTCGGGAAGCTGCGGCGCCCCCTGCGGCGGCGTGATCACCGTGCGCGCCATCGGCCGCGACAGGTCCCAGTCCTCCAGCGAGAACACCGGCCACACGACGAGGCGGATGCCGTCGGGTAACCTGAGCGGCGGGCGCCCTTCCATGGGAGAGAACGCCAAGCGTTCGCGGGGGTGCATGGGGGTCTCCTTCGCGACCGAGACGTGATGATCCAAGCAACGCGCGATCGTGTCAACGCGCCCGGCGATCAGCCGGCAGAGTCAGCAGAGGTCGATGAACTCCTCGCGGGTCAGATCGCAGTCGCGCAAGATCCTGCTGAGCAGGCCGACACCGATGATCTCGCCGCCGTGAACCGGCAGACAACGCGCTGTCTCCTGCAATGTTGAAGGCGAGGCCCACTATAGCGCAGCCGGATGGCCTAACCAAAGGCCATCGGCTACCGCGGTCAGCCCCCGATTTGCGCCCGGTCGATGCCGAGGGTGTCCATGAGGGCGATCACGTCACGCGCGATCACCTCGGTGCTGTAGCCGCCGGGCGGCTTGTCGCTGTCGCCGGCGCCGCGATGGTCGAAGGAGATGCAGCGACAGCGCCTCGGAGAACGCCGCCATCTGGTAGGCCCAGGCGTTGAGCAGACCCTGCAGGCCGGAACGAAAATGAAAGCAGGTCTCGATCCTTTCCATCACTCCCCGCTGGCGACAATCTCGGCCACCTCCACCGCCCGGCCCTCGCGCGCGCTCCTGACCCCGGCCTTGATCACGGCGAGGTTGTGCGTCGCCCAGAAGCCGTCGGTCTCCGGCCTGGCGCCGGTGCGCGCGCAGCGGGCGAGCTCCTCCAGCTCCTCGCGGATGGTGTCGTTCCTCTCCGTTGCCACCGCACGCGCCGCCTTCTCACCGCGCCTCAGGTGCCTCAGCCCGGAGAACATGTCGTAGTAGGCGCTGGCCTCCTTGCCGTAGATATTCATCATGTAGAACTCGGACGCCGAGGCATAGGACGCGGTCAAGTTGGAGAGCGCGCCGTTCTCGTGCTGCAGGATCATGTTGGCCACGTCCGGGTTGTCGCCCGGCAGCACCAGCTGGGCGAGCCGCGCCGACACGCTCTTCACCGGGCCCATCAGGTACTCCAGCACGTCGATGTAGTGGATGCCGATCTGCAGCATCACGCCGCCGGGCATGCCGGCTGCGGTGTAGCGCCAGGACGAGAGGTCGAACTGCCCGAGCCGGTCGCGGCTGATGTTGCACTCGGCCTGCACCAGCCGGCCGAAGCGCCCGGCCTCGATCTCGGCCTTGATCCAGCGGAAGTGGCTCTCGCGCCGGCGCTGATAGCCGAGCGCCAGCACCACGCCGGCCTTGGCGCACGCGTCGGCGATGGCGCGGCCGTCGGCGACCGTGTTGGCGATCGGCTTGTCGAGGAACACGTGCTTGCCGGCCTCGGCCGCCGCCCTGGTGGTCTCCAGGTGCACGTTGTTGGGCGTGGTGTTGACGATTGCCGCGATGGAGGGGTCCTTCAGGATCTCCTGGTAGCTGGCGGCTGGGCGACAACCGTATTTGGCGGCGAAGGCGCGGCGCCTGTCCTCCGAGCGCGTGAAGCAGGCCACCAGCTGCAGCTTGTCGGAGCGCTTGATGGCGTCGGCCAGCACGTCCGACCACCAGCCCATCCCCAATGCCGCCACGCGCAGCGGTGCCTCGCTCACGGCGCCTATCCTCCCCACGACCGATTGACCCGCGCGCCCACTACCGCTCCGTCTGGTCCGCGACGGATTTGCTGTACCCGAAGACCCACGCGAGGCTCTGCAGGACCAACAGCAGGGCCACGACCAGCCCGACGACCATGAGCGACGCCTGATCGGCGAAGGTGGCATAGGAGCCGCCCGACATCGTGAGCGCGGTGCGGAACTGCTCCTCCAGCCGGTCGCCGAGCACGAGCGCCAGCAGCAGCGGCGCCATCTCGTAGCCGAACTTGCGCAGGAGGTAGCCGATGACACCCGAGACCACCATGATCCAGATGTCGGCCGGCTTGTAGTTGACGCTGTAGACGCCGATGATCGAGATCACCAGGATGGAGGGCACCAGCCACCCGTAGGGGATGCGCAGGAGGTTCACGAAGACGCCGACGAACGGCAGGTTCAGCACGAGCAGCACGACGTTGCCGATGTACATGCTGGCCACCAAGCCCCAGAACACCTGGGGGTTCTCCGTCAGCAGCAGCGGCCCCGGCGACACGCCGTGGATGGTGAGCGCGGAGAGCAGGATAGCGGTGGCGGGGATCGACGGGATGCCGAGCCCCAACAGCGGGATCATGGCGGTGCCGGTGGTGGCATTGTTGGCGGTCTCGGGGCCCGCCACGCCCGCGATCGCACCGTGGCCGAACTTCTCGGGATGCCGCGAGAAGCGCTTCTCGATGGCGTAGGAGACGAATGTCGACACCACGTGGCTGACGCCCGGCACGATACCGAAGATGAAGCCGACGATGGTACCGCGACCGATCGCCGGCGCCGACTCCTTGAGGTCGGCCCAGCGCGGGATCAGATCGCGCAGCTTGGGCCGGATGGCCTTGATGGCCTCGCTCTTCTCCAGGTTGAGAAGGATCTCGGAGATGCCGAATAGGCCGATGGCGAGCGCCGTGAAGGCGAGCCCGTCGGCCAATCCCAGATTGCCGAAGGTGAAGCGCGGCACGCCGGTGAGCTTGTCGAGGCCGATGGTGCCGATGACGAGGCCCAGCACGATCATGGCCCCCGTCTTGAGGCGCGATCCGCCGGACACGAAGGCAATGACGCTGAGCGCCATCAGCATCAGGACCACCTCGACGGAGGGGCCGATCGCCACCATGACGCTCGCGAGCGGCGGGGTCACCAGCATGAGCCCGAGGACCGACACCGTGCCGCCGACGAAGCTGCCCAGGGCCGCGATCACCAGGGCGGGTCCGGCGCGGCCCTGACGGGCCATCTCGTAGCCGTCGATGCAGGTGATGACGGAGGCCGCCTCGCCCGGAATGCGCACCAGGATCGAGGTGGTGGAGCCGCCGTACATGGCACCGTAGAAGATGCCGGTGAGCATGATGATCCCGGTGGCGGGATCGAGGCCGAACGTGAGCGGCAGCAGGAGCACCATGCCCGCCAGCGGCCCGAGGCCGGGCAGCACGCCGACGACGGTGCCCCACAGGCAGCCGACGAAGCAATAAAACAGGCTCTTCCATGACAGGGCGACGGAGAAGCCCGTCATGAGCTGGTCGAACGCGGACATCGAGCGCCTTAGAACGGAGCCGAAGCAAACGCGGTGCCAATGGAGCCGGCTGCGTACCCCCAGAGCTCGCTGGTCGGAAGCCGAACGCCGAGAGCGCGGCTGAAGACGGCCCAGACGGCGACCATGCCGAGGCCTGCGCCGAGCACGGCGCGCCAGAGCTTGGCGCGTCCGACGGTCACCAGCAGGACCACGGTGAACGCCCCGAGGATGAGGTAGGAATCACCGCGCTCGAAGGCAACAGCCACGCCGATCAGCGATGCGATCGCGACCAGCACGTCGCGGTGCCCGAAAAAGATGCGCTCGAGCGCATCCACTGCCCGCCAGGCGTGGAGCAGGATCGCGAGCGCGATTGCGCCCAGCACGACGGCGAGCGCGAACGGGAAGAACCCCGGTCCGGGCAGGCCCACGGTGCCGAAGGGAAGGAGGACCGCGTGGCCGGCGAAGAACAGGGCGCAGGCGAGCAGCACCAGCGCCGTCACCACCTCGCCGAGGCGCATGGAGAGAGGTTGCGCCCCGACACTCTGCGCCTCTGCGACCGGCGGCGCCTCACGCTGCGCCGGCGCGCGCCCGCCGACGGGCGTGGACGGGGCCGCGGGCGCAGGCGGCCGGCGCAAGGGCAGGGTGCCCATGCTCACGAGCGCCGCCACGATCTTCTCCCGCTCGTCGACATAAGCCGTGTGTTGCTCGCGGAAGCCGAGCGGCACCTGCCTGGTGTCGAACCCGCGTACGCGCGTGGCGATCAATTTCCTGTGGTGCAGCCCCGCGTCGGCCTCCTGCAGTACGAAACGGGTGGCGGCGGAGCTCGGCGACCAGATGACGATGACGGCCGCCGCCTTATCGAGCTGCTCTTGGATCGTGTCGCGAAACTCGTCATTGCCGGCCAGGCGAGCGTCCCACCAGACATCGTAGCCGCGCGTCGTCAGGAAGCTGGCCAATTCCTTGGCAATTCCGTAGTCCGCGCGCGCATACGAGACGAAGATCGACATGCTGGGGCAGGCTCGCCTGGATCGGCAACAACGAGGGTGCGGAGCAGCTAGAGCGACCGCGGCATCACTTCTTGGCCTCGGACTGCACCGCCTTGATCTCCTTTATGACGGAGGCGATATGCCTGTCGTCCTCGGCGACCATCTTGGTAAAGGCGTCGGACGGCTGGTAGGCCGGCGTGAAGCCGATCTTCTTGCCTGCGTCCTGGAACTCGGGCGACTCGACCGTCTTCTTGATGGCGTCCTGAAGCTTGGCGATCACCGCCTTTGGCGTGCCCTTGGGCACCGAGATGCCGCGCCACAGGCCCATGTCGATGTCGTAGCCCTGCTGCTTGGCCGATTTCGCCTCGGGAAACGCCGGGTCCGGAATGTTGCCGAGCAGCGCAAGCACGCGCAGGCTGCCGCTCTTCACGTGCGGCACGAGCGCCTGCGGGAACTGCACCACCACCTCGACGCGGCCGCCCAGCAGGTCGGTTGTCGCCTGGCCGCCGGTGCGGTGCACGGGGATGATCTTGGCGCCAGCCCCCGTGAACAGCGCCACGCTGGCAATGTGGGTCTGGCTGCCCTGGCCCGAGTTGCCGACGCGCACCTTGTCCGAGTTCGCCTTGGCGAAGTCGATCAGCTCCTTCAGCGTCTTCCAGGGCGCGTCCGCCTTCACGGCCAGCGCCGGATTCTCGATGGTGACGCGGGCCACGTGCTCGAAGTTCTTGTAGTCGAAGGGCAGCTGGCCATTGTGGAAAGTGGTGGAGATCGAGTTGGAGCTCCACACGACCGAGTAGCCGTCGGCCTTCTGCTGCGAGAGGTAGAGATACCCGACCGCGCCGCCGGCGCCGGGCTTGTCGACGATGGGAACCGGCGCGCTCAGCAGCTTGGCCATGCCATCCGCCAGAACGCGTGCGGTCTGGGTGGACGCGCTGGCGGCGCCGAACAGCGCGACCATCTCGATCGGCTTGCCTGCAGGATAGTCGGTTGCCTTCGAGGTCTGCTGGGCGATCCCAGGCAGCGCCATCAGGGCGAGTGCGGCGGCTGCAAGAGCGGCGCCTCGGGTAGAAATGCGCATTGTCAATCCTCCACTTCTGTCTGCTGTGTGACCCGCACCATCCCCGCTCGCGCGCCGTCAGCTTTCGCACCGCTTCCCACGCCGACCGCATCTTGACGGTTCCGGTTCATGGCGACGGTAATCGTCGGAATCATGGCATCCCCTTGCGGCAGCGTCGCTTCTTTCGAGATCTGCGGCAGTGGGGGCGCACCTCCCACGGCCGCCGCGGGACGGCATTGCTATTCCGCCGCCTCCCGTCGCACCGCCACGCCCCGTGCCTTCACGACGACCTTGATGGCATCCTCCACCCGGTCTCTGGCGTAGCGCAGCGCGGTGGGCAGGTCCTGCAGCGCGAACGTGTGCGTGTGGATCTTCGTCGCATCGAAGCGCTTCTGGCGCATGAACGCCTCGGCGCGATGCGTGGCGCTCTTGCCTTCGCCGCGGATGCCGTAGAGATAGATGTTGTTGCGCACGATGTGGGCGATGTCGACCGGCACCGGCTCGTGCGGGAAGGCGGCGAGGCAGATCTTGCCGCCGCGGTTGACCATGCGCGCCGCCTCGTTGACGGCGTCGGGCGCGCCCGAGCACTCCAGCACGTAGTCGACGCCCTTGCCGCCGTTGAGGCGGCGCACCGCCTCCACCGCGGCCTCGCGCCGGACGTTGACGACATGGTCGGCGCCGAGCTCGAGGCCCGTCTTCAGGCGGTTGTCGCGCGTTCCCGTGAGGATCACGGGCTGGGCGCCCAGCGCCTTGGCGACGCCCACGCCGAGCAGCCCGATCGGCCCAGGGCCGACCACGACCACGCTCTCGCCGGCCACCAGGCCGCCCAGCTCGGTGAGGCCGTACATGGCCGTGCCCGCGGTGACGACGAGCGTCGCCTCCTCGTCCGACATGGCGTCGGCGATCGGGATCAGCGTGTTGACGTGGTTGACCTGGTACTCGCAGAAGCCGCCGTCGGTGGTGAAGCCGTTGGCGCGATGCCCCTTGTCGACGGCGCCCCAGTTGAGCCCGTAGTTGAGGCAGGAGGTGTACATGCCCTCGCGGCAGCGCTTGCACTGGCCGCAGCCGGCGTGGATCTCCACCGTCACCCGCTGGCCGATGGGGAACTCGTCGACGCCGGGGCCGAGCGCCACCACCGTGCCCATGTACTCGTGCCCGGGCGTGAAGCCCTGGTTGAAGGGCAGATCGCCTCTGATGAGCGCCGGCGGCCCGTGCGCGATCACGTCGAGGTCGGTGGCGCAGATGGCGACCGCATCGATGCGCACCAGCACCTCGGCCCTGCCGGGCACCGGCACGGGCTTGTCCTGCAAGGTGAGCTCGCCCGGACCGCCCAGCACCCAGGCCTTCATGGTGGCGGGAACCGGGAAATCCCTGCTCGTCCTGGCAACGGCGGCGGTGGGCATGGTCTTGCTTGCGCTCATCGGTGCTGGGATACCAACGAGGGGACGACCTCGGGCCCCGGCTGGTCGAACTCGGCGGAGAGGGCGCGCGCTGCCGCCATCACGCAGTCCCGCATGCGGGTGAGATGATGCTCCTGCGCCCGCAGGGTCGGGGCCGAGGCGCTGATGGCGCCGACGACAGCGCCCAGGTGGTTGCGAATGGCGGCGCCGACGCAGATCACGCCCGGCTGGAACTCCTCGCGGTCGACGGCATGGCCGTTGCGGCGCACCAAGCGCAGCTCCTCGATCATGATACCCGGATCGGTGATGGTGCTGGGCGTGAACGCCGCCATGCCCCGGACCGAGAGGATGCGCCGGATCTCGTGCTCGGGCAGCCAGGCGAGCATCGCCTTGCCGAGCGCGGTCGCGTGCGCTGCGCCAGCATAGCCGACCGCGCCGGCGTCCACCCGTACCGCATGCCGGCTCTCGCGCGTGAGCAGCGTCATCACCGCGTCGCCCTGCAGCACCGCCAGACGCACGGTCTCGCCGGTCTGCTCGCTGATGCGCTCCGCGTGCGGCTGGGCGCGGCGCGGCAGGTCGACCTGCTTGAGGAAGGCCTGGGCCAGATGCAGTCCGCGCGCGCCGAGCGCGTAGCGGCGCCCGCTCGTCCTGGCGACATAGCCCCACTTGATGAGGGTGGCGAGCAGATGATGGCCGGTCGAGATGTTGAGGCTGGCCTGCTGGGTGAGCTCGGTGAGCGGCAGGCCGCTCGCGGACCGGGCCAGCACCTCGATGAGCGCCAGCGCCCGGTCCACCGACTGGACGCTACCGCGCCGCACACGAGCGCTCTCAGACCCGGAAACCTTCACCCGCACAGCACCGATCTGGGCGCGGCCGGGCTCACGGCCCTGAGACTTGCTCCTCGAGGCCCGCCGAGGTGACGCTGACCCTTGCACTAGATCGACCATGACATCCGCAGGCGGCAGTAGACCCTTGCTCAGGAAGGCGTCAACGCTTTTTCCAGGACGAATGCCGATTTCGTATGCTGAAAGGCCGAAAATCTACACCCCGAGCGCGCCCTTGTGCTTGGCCTCCGCCTCGGGCTCCACGTGGATCAGCACCTGGGCACCCGGTACCGCCCGCGCCAGGGCTGCCTCCACCCGATCGCAGATCCGGTGCGAGGCAGCGACGGTCATGCTGCCCGGCACCACCAGGTGGAGCTCGATGAAGACCGCGCGGGCGGCCATGCGCGTCTTGACATCGTGCACCTCGATGGCCCCCGCGGCGTTGGAAGCGATGACGGCGCGGATTTGCCGCCCCACATCGCCGTTCACGGCCTCGTCCATCAGCCCGCCGACCGAGGAGCGCACCAGCCGCCAGCCGGCCCACAGAATGTAGAGCGCCATCAGGGCCGCCAGCGCCGAATCCAGCACCTGCCACCCGGTCAGCGCCGCCAGCCCGAGGCCGGCGAGGACGCCCACCGAGGTGGCCACGTCGGCGCCGAGATGCCAGCCGTCGGCGACGAGCGCCGGCGACCGCTGCCGGCGTCCCCAGCCGATCAGGAACGCCGACCAGCCGGCGTTGAGGGTGGCAGCGACCGCGTTGAGCGCCATCCCCGCCGCAAGGTCGCTCAACTGCCGCGGCCTGAAGAACGCGTCCCAGGCCTCGTGCAGGATCACAAAGGCGGCCGCGAGCACCAGCACGCCTTCGATCACGGCCGAGAAATACTCCGCCTTGTGGTGGCCGAACTGGTGGTTGCGGTCCGCCGGCTGCAGCGCCCAGTGGATGGCGCCGAGCGCGACCAGCGCCGTGACGAGGTTGACGATGCTCTCGATCGCATCCGAGTAGAGCGCGGCGCTCCCCGACCGCCACCAGGCGGCAAACTTGAGCGCCGTGACCGCCCCCGCCATCGCAATCGAGCCCGCGGCAACGAGCCGGAGCCCGGTGGCAGGCTGGTGCAGGTGTCCCGTCATCGGCGTGCACATGGCATGGACCGGCGCCGGATGCCAGGGGGCGATCGCGCCGGCTGGCCAGTGCGGACCGGCAGGCGGTGCAGCAGCAGAACTCGCTGCGCTTTTCCACACGGCCGGCCTACCCGCACGACGGCGAATCTGCGCAAGCTCGCCCCGCTGTCCGGCTCGGCCCCCGATCAGTGCTCCGCGTCAGGCCCTGCCGCCTCGCGCGAGGAGACCCGAGCATGGCCAACTTCCCCACGCACATCGCCGTCGGCACCATCGTGAGCGGCGCCCTGGCCACGGTCACCGTGGCCGCCGAGCTGATGGCGCCGGAGAACATCGTCGCCGTCACGCTGGCCGGCGTGCTGGGCTCCATCCTGCCCGACATCGACCTCGAGGACTCGCGCCCCGCCCGGGCCATGTTCTCCGGTCTCGCCATCTTCTTCTCGTTCGCCGTGCTGTTCGGCCTGGACCGCAAGTATTCCATTGCCGAGATGCTGATCCTCTGGGCCGGCACGCTCCTCGCCGTGCGCTACGGCGCCAAGGCGGTCTTCTTCCGCATCTCCTACCATCGCGGGGTGTGGCACTCGCTGCTGGCGCTGTTGTTCTGCGCCCTCGTCACCGCCGTTGTCTTCAGCCGCCTGCTCGGGCGCCCCGACGGCGTCGCGTGGCTCGCGGCGGCGTTCATGGGCGTGGGCTATCTCACGCACCTCGTCCTCGACGAGCTTTACGCGGTCGACATCATGGACACGCGGATCAAGGCCTCGTTCGGCACCGCCCTCAAGCTGTTCGACTACCGCCGCCTCGGTCATTCCACGGCGATGGCGGCTGCAACGGTGCTGGTGTTCACGGTCACGCCGCCGACCACGGAGTTCATGGACAGCATCGGCTCGCGCACGCTCTGGACCGGGCTCAACCAGCGCCTGCTGCCGCAGGACAAGTGGTTCGGCGGCGTGGCCTGGCTGCGCGACCGCTCCGCCGCTCCCCAGACCGAGGCCGCCCCTTCGGGCACCAGCCCGATCGCAACCGGCTCGGTGCCGGCGCCCCCGGAGAAGGCGCCGAAGAACGACAAGGCCCAATGAAGGCCGAGTAGGACGAGGCCCCGTCCTGCCAAGTCAGCGGGAAGCGACCCACGTCCCTCGCGTTCCCGGCCGAGATTGCGAACGAGCCACGGCGCATCGGGGCATCGTCCTGGAGCGGACGACGCGCCTGTGCTATGGCTCGCGGGGCTCACAGGGCCGGATCGCCGGCCCTGCCTCGCGTTTGTGGAATTTGCAGTGCCGATGGGGAGCGAGAGCGCAAAGGTCCGGGTGCTGATCCCGACCACCACGGGCATCGTGGAGGTCCTGCTGCTTGCCGAGGAGGACCCCGTCATCGGCCGCTCGGTGGCCTGCATCGGCGGCACCACGCAGGTGGCGGACATCGATGCCGGCTACCACGCCTTCGTCGCCCGGCCGACCGGCGTGGTCGAGCGCCTGTTCGGCCACTCCTGCTATCGGCTGGACGTGTCCGGGCGCATCGATGCCGGGTCGAGCTGGCAGCTCGGTGTCCTCCTCGCGCATGCCCTGCACGCCGAGGGACGCCTGGCGCAGGAGGGTGACGCTGCCCAGTGCGTGATCTGGGCGACGGGCACGGTGCGCTCGGTCGACCTCTCCGTCGGCGCGGTGTCGCACGTTGGCGAGAAGGCCGCGCTCTCGCTCGACCGGCTGCAGGAGGAGGCCGGGGCAGGACGGCGCGTGGTGGTCGCCGTGCCGGCGCACAACGCGGTGGACCTGACGCCGCAGCTCAGGGGAAGCCTCGACGCCCTCGGCATCGAGGTGCTGGAGGTCGGCGCCGTGGCGCCGCTCTGGAGGCGCCTGGAGCTCTCGCCCGGGCCCGTCGGCGAGCCGGATGTCCCCCGCCTGCGCCGGGCGGCTGGGTATGCCGGGTCCGTTGGGCGCGTCTTCTGGAGACGCCCCGGCGCCGCGTGGCGGCAGCCCCTGCCCTGGGCCGCCGTCGCGGCTCTCCTGCTGCTGCTCCTCGCCAGCGGCGCCCTGCGGGCGTGGTGGACCACCGCCGAACCCGAGGTCGCCTACTACCAGGCCCTGGTGTGGCGCTGGGGCCTCCCCGAGGGGCTCGGCCGCGTCGATGCCGAGGCGCGCGCGCATCGCTTCGGCGGCTACCGGATCGCGAGGCGGGGCGGCAGGGTGGTGGAGGTGCGGCTGGAAAACAGCGCCGGCGTCCCAGGGCGCGACGAGAATGGGCACTCCCGCTGGGTCGTGCACTACCGCGAGAACGGAAAGGCGGAGAAGGTCGAGGTCTATCGCTACAACGGCCGGCTCGTGCGGGAGGAGAGGCTCGAGTGGTCCGGCGGCAAGCTCATCGTGACTTTCGCGCACGGCAGCACGCTGCAGGCGCAGGCGGCGATGCAACTGCTGACGATAGATCCCTTCAGGAGCGCGAACGCCGCGGCCAAGGGCGACATCGTCCGTCACGAGCTTACGTTCGACAGCGATGGACTCGTGAGCGAGCGGCGCTACCAGAACGCCTGGGGCACGCCGGTCAAGGACGCCCAGGGGAGTTTCGGGCAGCGCCTCGTCTACACGCCTGCGGGCCTCGTGCAGCGGCGCGCCGAGATCGGCCCGGACGGTGCCGAGATCACGTTGAAACACGGCGTCCGTGCAGTCGTCAGCAGCTACGACCGGCAAGACCGGCTGGTGCGCCGCACGCTGATCGGCACCGATGGCCGTCCTTTCGACGGCCCGGACTGGTATGCCTACTACGAGGTGGAGCATGACCGGTGGGGCAACGTAACGGCCCGCAGGTACTTCGGCTCGGATGGCAGGCCTGCTCTGCACGTGCGCGGCTTTGCAGCGATCACCCATCGCCACGACGCACGCGGCTTCTTGCTGGAGGAGGCTACCCTGGGCGTCGACGGCCAACCGACGCTAAACAAGAATTATGCGAAACTCATCGTTACCCCCGACGCGCGCGGCAACAATGTCGAGGAGACCTTCCTGGATGCCGACGGCAGGCCGACGCTCCACCAGGATGGCTACGCCAGGGTGGCCTACCGCTGGGATGCGCGCGGCAACATCGTAGAGGTCGCTCGCTTCGGCATCGACGGCAAGCCGACACTCGACCGGAACGGCTTTGCGAAGGCCACCTACCGCTACGATGCGAGCGGCAACCTGACCGACGCCGAGTACTTCGGCGTCGACGGGATGGCGACCGTAATCAGCGCGGGCCATTCCAAGATCAGCCGGGCCTATGACGCACGCGGCAATCTGACCAAGGGGGAAACCTTCGGGATCGACGGGAAGCCGGCACTGCACCCGGAGGGCTTCGCGAAGGTCGTGTACGCCTACGATGCACGCGGGAACCTGGTGGAGATCGCCAACTTCGGCGTCGATGGCAAACCGACGCTCGGCAAGGACGGCTATGCAAAGAGCAGCTTCGCCTACGATACACACGGCAACGTGACCGAGGCTGCCTACTTCGGTGTGGACGGCAAGCCGACGCTCGGCAAGGTCGGTATCGCGAGGCTGACCCTGGCCTACGATGCGCGCGGGAACGCGGTGGAGTACGCCAACTTCGGCGTCGACGGCAAGCCGACGCCCGGCAAGGACGGCTTTGCAAGGAACACCGTTGCCTACGATGCGCGGGGCAACGTCACCGAGCTTGCCTACTTCGGCGTCGACGGCAAGCCGACACTGGACAAGCGTGACGATACCGCGAAAAACGTCTACCTCAGAGACGCACGCGGAAACGAGGTGAGCGAGGCCCATTTCGGTGTCGACGGAATGCCGACCCTCCACAAGGACGGCTATGCGAAGGCCGAGTACGTCTACGATGCGAGGGGAAACGCCGTACAGTTTGCCTACTTCGGCATCGACGGGAAGCCGACGCTCACCAAGGGCGGCTATGCGAAGGTCAACGTCTCCCCCGATGCACGCGGCAACCTGATCGAATGGAAATACTTCGGTCTCGACGGCGCGCCGACACTGCTCCTGCCCGAGGGTCTGGCGGCGAGGATCCGTGCCGTGCGCGATCGCAGCGGCCACCTGGTCAGCGTCGAGTACTTCGGCGTCGACGACCGCCCCGTGGCCCTCGCGGCGGCCGTCGACGAGCTCGAGCCGGAGTCGCTTGCCTACAAGATCGGCTTCAGGACCGGTGATCGGGTGGCCGCATACAGGGGCGAGAAGGTCGCCTCCAAGGAGCACTTCGGCTATCTGCGCCAGACGCCGCCGTTCGGCGATGTGGCGATCACGGTTCTACGGGGCACGGAGAGGCTCACCCTGGTCGCGCCGGGCCGGCCGCTCGACCTGAAGCTGAAGAACGTCGCGGCCCCGGCGCGGACCGACGAGCGCTGAGCCAGCGAACCTGACGTTCTGAAGGGGTCAGACCCCTCGCCTCCAAGGTCATCTGGAATCGCCACCGCTCGTGCGAGGGGTCTGACCCCGACCTGCCCTGACTCCTACCCGGCCCCATCCGCCTTGACGACACGGAGGCTTTGCTCTTAGAAGCCAAGGCGTTGTGGGAACCACGAGGGGGGCCGGCTCGCTCGCCGATCGCCCGGCGCAGGCATTACCAAACCGTAAGTTCCAAAACCTGCCGGGCCCAACTACCGACAAGCCTCGTGACCAGAACGAGCGGCCAAAGCTCGCATTGCCCGAAGGATTGGCCGGGCCCGAAGGATTGGCCGGTGTTTGGCCCAGCACTGATCGTCCAAGCTAGTGAGCGTGTGGCGGCAACCCCTGCGAGGTCGGACGCCCATGCGAGACCCAGGGAAGGCTAAAAGGGGATGACCGACAATACCATCGGCAAGCGTGGTCGGCCCATCGGCAAGAGCAACCGGAACGTCGGCAAGGGCCCCCGGGGCAAGGGCGATCGGGGCAAGGGCACCGTGACGACCACGGCCAAGAACGCCGCCACGGTCGCCGGGCCCGCCGGGACGGTCGCCAAGAGCGCTGCCGCCGTCGCCAGGAGCCCTGCGCCGGCAGCCAAGGGCGCTGCGGCCGTCAGCCATAGCGCCCGGACGGCGCTCGGCCATGGCAGGTCTGCTGCTGCCGGAGGGATGCCGCAGTTCCTGGTCGACCTGGGCCGGAACGCGTCGGCCATGATGTGGACCTTCACGGCCACCACCTTCCTCTCCGCGCTGCTCCTGTTCGCGATCCAGCCGATGTTCGCCAAGACGGTGCTGCCCGTCCTCGGCGGCTCGCCGTCGGTGTGGTCGGTGTCGGTGTTCTTCTTCCAGGCCGCGCTGCTCGGCGGCTACCTCTACGCCCACCTCCTGATCAACAAGGCGCCGGCGCACCTGACGGGGTACATCCACCTTGCGGTGTGCGTGCTGGCCGTCGTCTGCCTGCCCATCGGCATGGTGAGCTGGTTCGGCGATCCGCCGGAGGGCGAGCCCTACCTGTGGCAGCTCGGCATGTTCGCGGTCTCGATCGGGCTGCCGTTCATGGCGGTGTCGGCCAATGCCCCGCTGCTGCAGGCGTGGTTCGCGCGCAGCGGCCACCCCGACGCACGCGACCCCTACTTCATGTATGCGGCGAGCAACCTCGGCAGCCTGATCGCGCTGCTCGGCTATCCGCTGGTGCTCGAGCCGATGTTCGGGCTCTCCCAGCTCACGGTAAACTGGGCGTGGGCCTACGGCCTCCTGGTGCTGGCGCTTGCCGCCTCGTTCTTCCTGATGCGCGGCGCCCAGGCCGGCGGCGTACCGGAGGAGGTGGCCCCGCCGGACACCGACATCGCCTCGGCGGACGCACCGGCCTTGATCGACCGGCTGAAGTGGGTCGGGCTGGCGTTCGTGCCGGCCGCCCTGGTGACGGCCTTCACCGTGCAGACCACCACGGACGTTGCCTCCGCGCCGCTGCTGTGGGTGGTGCCGCTGGCGCTCTATCTGCTCACCTTCGTGCTGGTGTTCCGCGACCGGCCGCTGATCTCGCGCGAGCTCCTGCTGCTCCTGCACCTGATCGCGCTGGCGGTCGTGTTCTTCTTCCTGACGATACCGCAGAACCACGACTGGACCACGGTGAGCCTGACCGGCGTCGCCGCGTTCGTGACCACGGCGATGCTGGCACACCGCACGCTCTACGAGGCACGGCCCGCCCCGCGCTACCTCACGGGGTTCTACCTCTGGATGTCGGTGGGCGGCGCGCTGGGCGGCATGTTCACGGCCCTGGTGGCGCCCAAGCTCTTCAGCGAGATCTACGAGTACCCGCTCCTGCTCGCCCTCTCGATGGCGTGCCGGCCGGGCGCGCTGACGCTGCCCTGGGGCGACAAGGAGAAGCTCAGGGATGAGGGGCTGTTCCTGTGGCTCATCGCCGCCGCGGGCATCCTGGCCCTCAGGGAGCTGACGCCATTCCTGGTCAACACGCTCCGTGTGGAGCTTCCCGACGGGTTCGGACCGGGCTCGATGGTCATCGTGCTCATGGGCGCGGCGCTGATCGCCAGCATGAAGGCGCCGGTGCACCAGACGCTGATAGCGCTGCTCATGTGCGCCACCGTAGTCTGGCTGCCCTCCAGCGTCAGGCAGGGTGATGCGCAGCGCAGCTTCTTCGGCGTCTACCGCGTGCGCGAGGCCCCGGACACGACCGGCACCTTCCATGTCCTGAACCACGGAACCACCCTGCACGGCTCCCAGCGCATTCGCGACAAGGCCGGCAGGCCGGTCGACGACACCACGCCCACCACCTACTATTACCCGGGCAGCCCGATCGCCAAGGCGATCGCCAAGCGGCGCGAGATCCTGGCGGCGAAGGGCGAGAAGGGCCGCTACGGCATCGTCGGGCTCGGAACCGGCTCCAGCGCCTGTCACAAGCGCGACGACGAGGCCTGGAGGTTCTTCGAGATCGACCCGACCGTCATCAGGATCGCCAAGGACCCGAAGAACTTCAGCTTCATCAGCAAGTGCCAGCCGCAAATCGACATCAAGATCGGCGATGCGAGGCTGACGATGGGCAAGGAGGAGAATTCGAGCTTCGACCTGCTCATCATCGACGCGTTCTCCTCGGATGCGATCCCCGTGCACATGCTGACGAAGGAGGCGGTGAAGCTGTTCCTCGACAAGCTCAAGCCGGAGGGGGTGGTGCTGCTGCACACCTCCAACCGCTACCTCGATTTGAACTCGGTGCTGGGCGCGATCCTGAAGGAGCTGCCCGAAGGCACGGCGGGCATATCGGTCATGGACCAGAAGGCGACCCGCGGCCTCGGCCAGTCGATCTCGACGAATGCCATCTTTGCCAAGAGCGAGGCGGCGCTGGAGCCGTACCGCTCCACGCTGGAAGGCGTTGCCGCGTTGGACGACAACGGGGTGCGCGCGTGGACCGACGACTACTCCGACATCTGGGGCGCCTGGCGGCGCGGCGGACGGTAACCGGCCGCCCTCCGCACCCGGGACGCACGGCCACCCCGAAGCGCGTCCCGGGGGAAATTAGCACGCATTGGCACGACGGATTGGCCTGCTCCGGCCCGTTGAAGGGGGCAGGTATGGAGCGGATGACCTCCCACGCTCCGCCTTATCGGACATCCGGACCTCTCCCCCCGTCCGGGTGTCCGACTCCTGTTTGCGCAGCAAGCAGAGCGGCGAGGCACCACTGCAATGGTGCGTCGCCGTTCGCGCTCCGGGACTGACCCCGGCCATCACCTCCCGACGATGGAGATATCGTCTCCGTTGCGATAGTCCGGGTCGAGCCAACCGTCCTCGCCGTAATCCGCCATGCACTGCTCGGCGAGCCCGACCATCTGCTCGAGCGCGCCGGAGGCCTGTGCCTGCTGCAGCGGGAACAGGCGCACCAGCTCGTGGCTGCCCGCGTAGTTCATCTCGTAGAGCTCGTGGCGCGCGCCGAACTCGCTGCCCACCGCGTCCCACAGCATCTTCATGACCTTGATGCGCTCCTTGTAGTCGATGCCGTTGGAGCCCCGCACGTAGCGCGCCAGATACTTGTCGATGTCGGGGTTCTTGAAGTCGCGCACGTGCGAGGGCAGGTAGATGAGCCCCGAGGCGATCACCCGCTCCACGATCTGGCGCACCGCCGGGTAGGCCTCGGTCATGAACAGACGGTAGGCGGTGGACGCGCGGATGTTGGGCAGCACCGCCCCGTTCACCCACGGCTCGGGGTTGCAGGCCATGGCGTCGGACAGCGACCAGAACAGGTTGCGCCAGCCGATCACCTCGCCGATCTGGGCCTGCACGCCGCGGAACGCCTCCACGCCGGTGGCGCGCGCGGCCTTGTAGAGCAGCCCGGCGATGAACTCGAGCTTCACCGCGAGCCGCGTCGCGCCCTGCATGGTGAAGCCGTTGACGAAGCCCGACTGCGGGTAGAACGCCTTCAAGCGCTCCGTGTCGCGGTGGATCATCACGTTCTCCCAGGGGATGAACGCGTTGTCGAACACGAAGATGGCGTCGTTCTCGTCGAAGCGCGAGGTCAGCGGATAGTCCCACGGCGAGCCGGTGGCGGCGGCGGCCATCTCGTAGCTCGCCCGGCAGATCAGCTTGATGCCGGGCGTGTTCATCGGCGCAATGAACATCACGACCATGCTGGGGTCGTTGATCTCCTGGCCCATGTTCTGGCCGAGGAAGTTGTAGTGCGTGAGCGCGGAGTTGGTGGCCACCACCTTGGCACCGGAGACGTAGATGCCGGCGTCGGTCTCCTTCTGGATGGAGATGTAGACGTCCTTCACCTGCTCCGCCGGCTTGGCCCGGTCGATGGGCGGGTTGACGAGCGCGTGGTTGAGATAGAGCACGGCCTCCTGGCCGCGCTTGTGCCACGCGCGCGCATTGCCGGCGAACTTGCCGTAGAACTCGGCATTGGCGCCGAGCGTGTTGAGGAACGCGGCCTTGTAGTCCGGGCTGCGGCCCATCCAGCCGTAGGTGATGCGCGCCCAGGCCGCAATGGCATCGCGCTGGGCGATGACCTCCTCGCGCGAGTGCGCGGCCTTGAAGAAGCGGTGGGTGTAGCCGCCGGATCCCGTGTCGGTCGCGGTGGTGAGGACCTCCTTGGATTTGGGCGCGTGCAGCGCGTCGTAGAGCTTGGCGACGGAGGCCGCGGCATTGCGGAACGCCGGGTGGGTCGTCACGTCAGCGACGCGCTCGCCGTAGATGTAGACCTCGCGGCCGTCGCGCAGGGACTGGAGATACTCCGCACCCGTGAAGGGGCGGCTCTTGCCTTCGAGAATGGCTTCGGGTGTCTGCGGCATCGCGTGTCCACATCGGTTCCGGTGCAACGATGCCCGATGATACCCAACCATGGCGCCTGCGCCTACGCGGCGCGGCGATGCCTCGCGGATAAAGCGACGTGAAGGGGTCAGACCCCTCGCCTCCATCGTTCGAGACTCCACCTCCAGCGTTCGCGCGAGGGGTCTGATCCCTTCACGTTCCTTCACGTTCTGGGGACAACCGAAGAAACCCAGTTTCCGACAAAATGCGGTCGCGGGCTGGCCGTTGTAGCGCCGCAATGCCCTGCGAGCCTCTGGACCGTTGCCTCTCGGCCCGGCTCGCGACGCGGTCTCGGATACTCAGCCCCCCAGCCCCCCGAGGCTACGTCGCAGAGCCGGGCCAACTGCCTCCGGGCAGACGGCAAGAGCCAAGGCCGGCAGCCGCCGGCCGTGGCTTTTTTTGCGCAAGGCGATCGCGCCGCCGTCACTGCTCGGCGGCGCCGATAAAGCCGATCCTCTCCCTGAGGAACGTGTAGCCGAGCGCCGTGAACGCCGCGATCTCCCGGTTGTTGGTGCCGGCGCCGTGACCGCCCGCTGCGGGCTCGTAGAAGTGGGCCTCGTAGCCCATGGTCTGCAGCTTGGCCGCCATCTTGCGCGCGTGGCCGGGGTGCACGCGATCGTCCTTGCGCGTGGTGGCGATCAGGATCGGCGGGTAGCTGCGGCCCGGCTCTGCCAGATGATAGGCCGAGTAGGTCTGCAGGAAGGCCCAGTCCTCCGGCTTGTCGGGGTCGCCGTACTCCGAGATCCAGCTGGCACCGGCGAGCAGGCGCGTGTAGCGGCGCATGTCGATCAGCGGGATGGTGCAGAACAGGGCGCCGAAGCGCTCGGGATAGCGCACCAGCATGTTGCTGATGAGGATGCCGCCGTTGGAGCCACCGGAGGCGGCGATGCGCTCCGGGCGGGTCACGCCGCGCCGCACCAGGTCGGCTGCGATCGCCGCGAAGTCGTCGTGGGAGAGCCGCTTGCCCTCACGCCGCCCGGCATCGTGCCAGCGCGTGCCGAACTCGCCGCCGCCGCGGATGTTGGTCGTCACCGACGTGCCCCCGCGCTCCAGCCACAGCTTGCCGATGGTCGCCCCGTAGGAGGGAAGCATCGGCAAGCCGAAGCCGCCGTAGCCCGTCATGTGCACGGGGGCGTCGCCCGTCTCCTTGGCAGGTCCGACCTGCACGTAGGGGATGCGCTCGCCGTCGACCGAGCGCGCCTCGTGGCGCGTCACCACCAAGCCGTCCGCCGTGAAGTAGCGCGGCGATCGCTTGAGGATGGTCGGGGCCTTGTCGCGCTCGATGAGCGTCAAGGTGGGGGGTGTGATCGGGTCCTGCACCGAGGCGAGCAGGTCGCCGTTGCTCTCCTCGTCGTCGGCATCGAGCGCGCCGACGCTCACGATCCCGACCGTGGGCAGCCCCGGCAGCGTCGAGCGCGCCCAGCCGCTCGCCGACGGGGTCAGCACCTCGTAAAGCGGCTGCAGATCATCGAGGATCGAAAGCAAGAGCCGTCCATTGCTCCAGAACGATCCGCCCAGCGTGCGCCGCTCGGCCGGCTGGAACAGGACCTCGAAGTTGCGCTCGCCGGCGAGGAAGCGCGCCAGCGATATCCCGAGCAGCGTATCGGGCGCATAGGTGCTGCCGCCGACGCTCCACGCGGTGCGCGGGCTCACCATCACCCAATCCCGGTAGGCGCCCATGCCCGCGTCTTCCGGCAGATCGAACTTTACCTTCGGGCCGGTGCGATCGCCCATCCAGGTCACGGACTCGAGGAACGTCAGCTGCTCCGTGAACCAGACCGTTTCCGTTGCCTGGCTGCGGTCGAGGGCGGCGCCAACGGACATGCGCTCTGGCGCCGTCTCGAACAGCACGGGTGCCGTCTCGACGGCAGCGCCGCGCCGCCATAGCCGCACGGTGCGGGCGTAGCCGGAAGCCGTAGCCATGCCGTTGCCGAAGGCGCTCGACAGCAGCAGCGTGTCCCGGTCGAGCCAGCTTGCGCCCCCCTTGGCCTCGGGCAGCTCGAACCCGCCCGCTACGAAGGCCTTGGCCGCGAGATCGTACTCGCGCAGCACCGTCGCATCGCCGCCGCCGCGCGACAGATTGAGGATCGCGCGGTCGTGCGTGCCCCACAGGATCGCTCCTCCATGCCAGACCCAATTCTCACCTTCCGCGGCTGCCAGCGCGTCCAGGTCGAGGAGCACCTCCCAGGCCGGCTGCTCCGAGCGGTAGCTCTCGAGCGTCGTTCGGCGCCACAGGCCGCGCGGGTTGGCGGCATCCACCCAGTAGTTGTAGAGATGCCCGCCGAGGCGCCCGACACCTGGAATGCGGTCCGGCCGGTCGTACATGGCGGTGAGCGTATCGCGGTCGGCGACGAAGCGGGCATTGCCGAACCGCGCCAGCGTGGCCCTGTTGCGCTCCTCCACCCACGCGAGTGCGCGCTCGCTGTCGATCTCCTCGAGCCACAGGTAGGGATCGTCGTCGGGAGCGGCGATCGTGGGCCTGGGATCGAGGAGGCGCGGAGCCGGGCCCTTTCCCGGACCCTGCGCCAGCAGCGGATACGACACCCCGGCGCCGGCCGTGACGGCAAGAGCTCCGGTCAGGAACGATCTGCGTGTTGCGTGCATGGGATTCCCTCGACGAGCAAAAATGGCAAAACCAGGAGGCGCGTGGATCGCAGGCCAGCCATCGCCCGCAGGCGAGCTGTGCGATCGCACCAACGCCGCGCCCTTGGACTACGCACTTTCAGAAGGCTTTTTTCCGGATGCCGCGCGCCACGCACGCCGCCCGGTTCCCTCTCCCCGCTTGCGGCAACGGCATTCACACGAGTCGCCCAGGGGGCGTTGCCCCACAAGAGGTTCCTCGGGCATCTGGCTGGCTCGGACGGCGCCGCAAGGACTCCTCCCCCTGGCCGCTCGGAGGCGCCAGCCTCCGGGCGGCGATGCGGGGGAGGAGTCCTTGCGGCTCGCTTCTTCTCTCCACCGAGCGTCGCAATCCACGTCTCGTTCTTCCTGCAAGTCGGATGTGTGAATGCCGTAGGGCGTGCGCCGGGGCAGGCCCCGACCCTCTCCCCGCCGCGCTCGGGCGCGCCCTTGCGGATGGCCGAGGGCGGCGGGGAGAGGGAGTCCACGCGCCTCAGCGCTCGTCGGCACCCACGAAGCCGATCTTCTCACGGAGGAAGGTGCAGCCGAGCGCCGTGAACGACGCGATCTGGCGGTTGCTCGTGCCGTAGCCGTGGCCGCCCGCGGCGGGCTCGTAGAAGTGGGCCTCGTAGCCCATGGTCTGCAGCTTGGCCGCCATCTTGCGCGCGTGGCCCGGATGCACGCGATCGTCCCTGCGCGAGGTGGCGAGCAGGATCGGCGGGTAGCTGCGGCCCGGCGCGGCGAGGTGATAGGCCGAGTAGGTCTGCAGGAAGGCCCAGTCCTCGGGCTTGGCGGGGTCGCCGTACTCGGCGATCCAGCTGGCGCCGGCGAGCAGACGGGTGTAGCGGCGCATGTCGATGAGCGGGATGGTGCAGAACAGGGCGCCGAAGCGCTCCGGATAGCGCACCAGCATGTTGGTGACGAGGATGCCGCCGTTCGACCCGCCCTCGGCGGCGATGCGGCCGGGGCGGGTCACCCCGCGCCGCACCAGGTCGGCGGCGACCGCGGCGAAATCGTCGTGCGAGAGGCGCTTGCCGGCGCGGCGCCCGGCGTCGTGCCAGCGCGTGCCGAACTCGCCGCCGCCGCGGATGTTGGCCGTCACCGACGTGCCCCCGCGCTCCAGCCACAGCCTGCCGATGGACGAGCGGTAATAGGGCAGGCTCGACAACCTGAAGCCGCCGTAGCCGGTCATGTGCACCGGCGCATCCCCGGTCTCCTTGGCGGGGCCGACCTGCACGTAGGGAATGCGCTCCCCGTCGACCGAGCGCGCCTCGTGGCGCGTCACCACGAGGCCGTCGGAGGTGAAGTTGCGCGGCGCCCGCTTGAGGACCGCCGGAGCCTTGCCGCGCTCGATCAGCATCGTGGTGGACGGCGTGATCGGGTCCTGCACATCGGCGAGGAGGTCGCCGTTGCTCTCGGACGCCTCGCCGTCGAGGGGCCACACCGCCGCAACCCCGATCCGAGGTATGCCGGGCAGCGTGCTGCGCGCCCAGCCGCCCGCCGCCGGGGTCAGGACCTCGAACACCGGCTGCAGCTCGTCGAGGATGGAGAGCACGAGGCGCCCGTCGCACCAGAAGAAGTGCTGCAGCGCGCGCCGCTCCGCCGGCTGGAACAGCACCTCGAAATCGTGCGCGCCGGCGAGGAAGCGCGCCAGCGGCACGCCGAGCAGCGTGTCCGGCGCGTGGGTGGCGCCGCCGACCCTCCAGGCGCTGCGGGGCCGCATCGCCAGCCATCCGCGATGCGCATACATGGCCACGTCGGTCGGCCGCTCGAGCCGCACCTTGGGACCGGTGCGGTCGCCCATCGAGACCACGTTGTCGTAGAAGGCCAGCTGCTCCACGAACCACACGGTCTCCGGACCCTGGGTACGGTCGACGCTGGCGCTGACCGACATGCTCCCTGGCACCGTCTCGAACAGCACGGGCGCCGTCTCGGGTGCCGCGCCGCGCCGCCACAGCCGCACGGTGCGGGCATAGCCCGACCTGGTGGCCATGCCGTTGCCGAAGGCGCTCGACAGGAGCAGGGTGTCCCGGTCGAGCCAGGCCGTGCCGCCCTTGGCCTCCGGCAGGGTGAACCCGCCCGCCACGAACGCCTTGGCTGCGAGATCGAGCTCGCGCAGCACTACCGCATCGCTGCCGCCGCGCGACAGCCTCAGGATCGCGCGGTCATGGCTGCCGGGCAGCACGGAAGCGCCTTTCCAGACCCAGTCCTGGCCTTCCGCGGCCGCCAGCGCGTCCAGGTCGAGGATCGTCTCCCAGGCCGGCTGCGCGGACCGGTAGCTGTCCAGCGTCGTCCTGCGCCACAGCCCGCGCGGGTTGGCGGCATCGCGCCAGAAATTGAGCAGATGCCCGCCGCGGCGCGTAACCCCGGGGATGCGGTCGGGCCGGTCGAGGATGGCGGTGAGCGTGTCGCGGTCCGCCGCGAAGCGGGCGTTGCCGAACAGCGCCAGCGTGGCGCGGTTGCGCTCCTCCACCCACGCCAGCGCCCGCGCATCGTCGATCTGCTCCAGCCAAAGATAGGGGTCGTCGTCGGGAGCGGCGACGGTGGGTCTGGGATCGACGGTCATGCCTGCGGAAGCCCCCTTCTCCGGCCCTTGCGCCTGGACCGGCGTCGATGCGCCGGCGGCGGCCGCGAGGGCCCCGGCCAGGAACGATCTGCGCGTTGCGTGCATGGGATTTCCTTCTCGGGGAGCGAATTTCAGTAACTTCAAGAGTCGGACCAAGCACACCTGTCAGCCGAATTTCAAAAGTCGGGCCAAAAGCGCACCTGTCAGGAGGCAAGCGTGGGCATCGCACCATTACGCGGCTTTTTTCGGGACACCGGGTGGGGTGCGCCGTGCTCCGCCATCCTGCAGCGCCATCCTGCAGCGCATGGCTGACGGCGCGCCGCCGCTCGGCCTCGGCTGTGGATGCACGCAGGCGCGCCCTTTTGGCCGGCGCGCATCGTCACTAGGCTCGCGCCGAAGCCTCCTCGAGATGCGCACGAGACATGCGCCACATTACCGGGACAGACATGGCCGATCTACTGGCGGCGGGCCCTTCGGCCAAGCTCGCCCGCAAGGCCGTGCTGGTCCTCGGCGCCGAGGGGTGCGAGCCGGCGCGCTCGCGCGTGCTCATCGGCGTGCTCCAGGAGCTGGCCCGCGAGGTCGTGGTGGTCGCGGGCTCGCGTGCGCACGTGGCCAGCTTGGAGGCCGCGCGCGTCAGCGTGGTCGATTTCGACTGCGGACCGTGCTGGCGCAACCCGATGCACGAGGCGACACAGGCCTGGGGCCTCGCCCGCATCCTCGAAGCCGAAGGCGCCGATCTCGTGCATGTCGTGGGCCTGGAGCCCGTGATCCTGGCCTGCATGGCGTTCCGCCTCACGCGGGTGGAGCGCGCGATCCTGCACCTGCCCGACCTCGGCGCGCTCGCCGCCTCTCCGCGCGGGGTCGCCCGCGCCTGGCGCGCCTGGACGCTGCGGCTTCTGGCCGCCCGGCTGCGCCGCCCGGCCTCGTTCCTCCTGGTGGAGAGCGGGGACGACCTCGCCGATCTGCGGGCGCAGGACGTGGCACCCGGCCCCCGCTTCGCCGTGCTGGGCGGGTGCGGCATCGACCCCGACGTCTATCCGGTGATGCCGCCGGCCCACACCGACATGCCCGTTGCAGCCTTCGTCGGCCCCGTGGCGGAGGCCAACGGGACCCCGACGCTGTTCAAGGCCTTCGAGCGGATCTGGGCCCGCGGCGTGCGCCTGCAGCTCGAGCTGCTGGGCGAGCGCGTGGGCGACGGGGCGGGAGCCGTGGCCGCCGAAACGTGGACGCGGTGGAGCCGGCACCCCGGCGTGCGCAGCTCCGGCGCACCGGCCGATGTGCGGGAGGTGTGGCGCCACGCGGAGATCTGCGTGTGGCCGGCGGAGAGCCGGCAGGGCCTGCCGCGCGGCGTGCTGGAGGCGGCGGCCTGCGGCCGCGCGCTCGTTGTCAGCGACCTGCCGGGAGGCTGCAGAGGCTTCGTGCGCGACGGCGTGGAGGGGCTCGTCGTCCCCGCGGGCGACACCTCGGCCCTGGCGGCGGCCCTGGAGCACCTGGCGCGCGATTCGAGCCTCCGCCTGCGGCTGGGCGCGGCGGCCCGCCTGCGCCTCTTGCAGGGCTACACCGAGGCCCATGTCAAGGAGGCCCTGCGCGGCGCCTACCTCTCCATCCTCGGGCCCGCTGCAACGCAGCACGCCTCGCGTTGACCGACCGGACCGGCAGTTGGCCAATTTGATGAACACGAGCACCGAGCAAATCTATCGTTGGAAACGTCGCAAGTCTCCCATTCCAGACGACAAAATCGATTCCCTGCAGGACATCGCTGGCATAACACCGCAAGAGAGCCTTGCGTGGCATAGTGCGTGCGCGATCCAGCGCTACAAGCAAAAAATACAGAGGGTCTATCAAGAAGGGCCCAAATGACCCGCAAAGAGACCCAATCCGCAAAGCGCAAATCGCAAGACTGATCGAGGACGGCCATCTAAGGCGTTACGACCACAGTACGAGGATTATTTGCGAACAAGTCGCGATCAAAATCGTCGAAAGCAACTCGCCGCTGGATAGATGGCTCGCAAGATGCCTGGCCGGCATCGGTATAGATGTCCGTTAGCCATTTGGGATGACGGAGGCCGCTTGGCGGCCAACTGCCCGTCCACGAAATGAGCCGGGCGTCGAGCGAGCGCAGAACCCGACACCATAAGGTAGCGGGCACCGGGGTCGGGTCTTCCGCCGGCTCTGCCGGAAACGACCCAAGCTACACGGAGGGCTGCGCCTCGCGGAAATGGGCGATCGCGGGCCAGGCGCTGCTGGCGATCAGCTCGGCCAGCGCGTGCGTCGTCAGCCCCTTGACGGGGAGGCGCTGGCGCCGGGCGAGGTCGGCGAGGCGGGCATCGGGCACACCGACGGCAATCTCGACCTCGTCGCCGATGCGCTCCACGAGCATGCGCGCCACCTCCTGGTCGAAGACCTCCACGGAAACCGTCATCCGGTGCCGCCGCAGATCCGGCACCCAGGCAGGCAGCGAAACCATGGTGAAGTGCGCTCCGGCCTGCGCCAGCGCCCCGTTGGCGGCGAGCACCGCCGAGGCGACGACCTGATCGATCGTCTTCCAGGCCATCTCGCTCGCCCACACCTCGGTGTTGCCGCCGGTCGCCGACTGCACGGCAAAGCCGGCCGCGGGCTTGAGGCATTCCGAGAGCAGGTCGCTCGCGCGCGCCGTGCTCAAGCCCTGCGCCGCCACGCTGGCGTTGGCGTTGATGATGGCAAGGTCGTCCTTGTGCGCCTTGACGCCGGCATGCAGCTGCCCGCCGGAATCGAGCTCCAGCCGCAGCCAGGCGAGGCTCTCGCCGCCCACCAGCACCCGGCGATAGGAGCCATAGCGCCGGTTCATGCTCCAGGACGGCTCCCCCGGAGCGCCGAGGGCGACGCCGGCGCCCGCAAGCACGGCGTTCACCTGCTCCACCGCATCACCGAGAACCGGCTGCAGCGCCGCCCAGCGGGCGGCGGCATCGGCCGAGCCGGCGCCATCGGGCAGGGGGACGCCCCGCGGACCGGGATCGGCACGCGCGCCGCCGGAGGCGCGCGCCACGGTGGTGATCTCGAGGTCCGGGTCGTGGGCCGCGAGGACCTGGGCGTCGCGCTGCACGACGAACGTGTCGCGGCGCCTCTTGTGCACGTCGCGCCAGATCATGCCCACGCCGGCGGCGATCAGCGCACCGCTGAGGAGCAGGAGGAGCGTGGTGGTGTCCATGGCGACGCCGCTCAGCCGACGGCCCGCGGCCGCACCGGGCGGCGGCCGCCCGGACACGGTTGCGACCATGGTTGCGGCAATGCTACTTGGCCTGCCACTCCGCCTTCACCTCCATGCACTTGGTGCCGATGAATTCGTTGATGTCCTCCACCGCGGCGCTCGCCAGCAGGCCGAACGTGTTGTCGACCGCCGTGATCGACCACAGCGCGGACTTGGCCGGCGCCGGCGCCTCGATCCTGCCCCAGTTCAGCCTGGCCTTGGCGGCCTTGCCCTGCCTGAACGTGATCTCGGGCCGGAGCTGCGCGGTGACCTGGTAGCTGTCCCTGCCGTTCTCGATCCTGCAGCGGATGTTGTGGGCCTCGAGCTGGGCCTCGAGCTCGGGCTGCTGCATGGCCTGCACCAGGAGGCTGCGGTCGAGCTGCATCTCTGCCTCGCAGCGCGCGTCGCCCCAGGGCCAGGAGATTTTTCCGCGCGCCAGCACCTTGGCGATCGCCTCCTTGCGCCAGGTCTTCTGCAGGCTGCAGCTCACCTGCCCTTCGGCGGGTTTGCCGTTGTGCAGCGTCGCACACAAGGCGACGGCGCACAGCCGCCGGCCCTCGCGCTCCTTCTTCTCCGCCTCCGTCTCCGGGAGCGGGGCCGCGGCGGTGGTCCTGGCGTCCGGGGCGCCCTGGGCGGGCGCGCGCCCAGGCGACGCCACGAGGGCTGCGCCCCAGCCCGAGCATCATCCCAAAGACGGCAACGCCTCTCGGCATGGCTCCTCTCCTCCCCGCGTGCAAAATCCGCGACCGAGGCTGCAGACACATGCGCGCAAAGTATGGCGCCATTTCAGAAACTCGACCAGACGAGACCGAGACCCGAGATTAACAGCACGCTGTGGACGATGCGGTCGAAGCGCAGGTCGTCGAGGCGCTTGTAGAGCCGGTTTCCCAGCCACGCCCCGAGCAGCGTCGCCGGCGTGGCCACCAGAAACGCAATGATGACCCTGCCCCCCACGAGGCCCTGCACCACGCTGGTAACCAGCATGGCCGTGAGCAGCGTGAAGTTGAAGACCTGGAAGATCACGCGCCGCTCGTCCTTTGGCCAGCCCTTGAGCGACGCCCATATCGTCGGCAGCACGCCGGAGAGGCCGGCGAGCCCGCCCAGCACACCGCCGGCGAAACCGACGACCGCCTCCACCCGGCGCTCCGTGCCGGGCCGGCCCGCGGCGAGCCGCGCCCAGCCCGCCGCAAACAGCATGAACGCGCAATAGGCGACCAGCAGCACCCCGAGCCACAGCTTGAAGACGCCCAGGCTGATCAGGGGCAGCACCCAGGTGCCAAGGGGGATGCCAACGAGCCCGGCGACCAGCATCGGCGCGAGGCGGCGCCAGCTCACGGCCCCCCAGACGGTGGAGATGGTCGATGCATGGCCAACAACCGAGCAGGCCGAGGCGAGCTGGGCGGCCACCAACGGCTCCACGACCTGCAGCCACAGCGGCAGGCCGGTGAGCGCGTTCCCGAAACCGGTCAAGCCGTTGACGAACCCGCCGGCCAACGCGCCGGCGAGGATGAACGCCAGCACTCGAAGGTCGCCGAGCGCCATCACCTGCAGGTCGCCCAGCTGTGCCGACATCCCCTGTGCAGACATCCCCCGCCCGTCCCTGGACCCCCTGCCTGGCGCATTTCTTGAAACTGCCCCGCTCATCCACCATATCATCTGCGCGAACACAACCAGCGCCTGCGAGGGCTGGGGAGCGGAGGCCGCAAGGGTCCGCGATTGCCCTGATGTTCGGGGCCAAGGCCGGGAGGCTTGGCTATGACGCGCATGTCGCATCTTTCCAGCCCGCTGTTCCTGGGCTTCGAGGAAATGGAACGGCTGATCGATCGGGTCGGCAAGGGCGGCGACGGCTATCCCCCGTACAACATCGAACGGATTGCGGGTGCCGGCGAGCCCGACGGCAATCTGGCATGCGAGATGCTGCGCATCACGCTGGCGGTCGCGGGCTTCAAACGCGAGCAGATCGACATCACCATCGAGGACAACCAGCTCAACATCCGCGGCCGCCAGGAGGACGACAAGTCCCGGCAATTCATCCATCGCGGCATCGCCACGCGCCAGTTCAGCCGCACGTTCGTGCTGGCCGAGGGCATCGAGGTGAAGTCGGCGGACTTGAGCGACGGGCTGTTGTGCATCGACCTGGTGCGGCGCGAGCCGGAGCGAAGCGTGCGCCGGGTCGAGATCGGCAGATCGAGAGTCTGAGGCGTCCGCGCCATGGTCGGCGCATGCGAATCGCCGGAAGATGTGACGCCTGAATAGGACTGTGTGGCCGGCGGCCGGGGCGAGAACGGCTGGGACAAAGGCCCGACCGAGAAGGGCCGCCTGAGAAGGGCCGACCTGAGAAGGCCCGACTTGAGAAGGAGTGAGCGTCGTGGAAAAGAACGCACAGAAGCCGGAGTTGCCGGTTCATCCCATGAGCATGAGCGAGCTGGCCAAGCTGGGCGGCGGCAAGGTCGCCTACATCAAGGTCATGAGCCACGACGAGGCGAAGGAGCTGTTCCCGGCGGTCGAGAACCTGCCCGAGGGCATCGACCTGTTCTCGCTGCACGCCGCCGACGGCACCCCGCTGATCCTGACCGACAGCCACCAGGCCGCCGTCGGCCACGCCCTGGGCGACGACCTGGAGATTGCCAGCGTACACTGAGGGGGCAGCAGCCCCCACCGACGCAAGGGGTCGGACCCCTCGCCGCGACGTTCGCGATCCACGCGAGCGCTTCGGCGAGGGGTGTGACCCCTTCTTTTTTCGCTCTTCTTCTCTTCGCTCGCCAGCAACGACACGAACAGGCGCAGCACCTGCGCCATCACGGGCTCGGTGGCGTCGCGCGCCACGCCCCAGCTCGGGAAATGGCCGTCCGTGTGCATGCGCGCCAGGCCGTAGACGAACGCGCGGCTGGCGATCTCGGTCAGGCGCAGGTCGGCCGGGCTCGTCCTCGCCGCCATGGCCGTGCGGGTCTACGCCGCCGCCGTGGGCGCCTTCCGCCGCAGCCGGGGCTGAGGCGGCGCGGCGCTGTGCGCCTCCTCGAGGCGGTCCCGGCCCGCCCGATCTCGCAGGCGGCCGCTCACTCGTCATCGGGCGGCGCGCAGGGGGCGGCGCCCGAGCAGAAGACCTGGATGCGCTCGTTGAGGCAGCGGGCGTTGTCGGCGAGCTCGGGATCGCCCAGCGGCATGCCGCTGTCGTCGCGGATGCGAGGGTTGGAAAAGTACAGGATCGGACGGCAGGCCCCGACCCCGGATGGGCAGCGATACGACATGATGGTGCGCCAGCGCCCCGTGATGCTGTAGAGCCCGTGGCCGTATCTGCCGCAAGGCCGCCGCTTGCGGTCCTTCTCCCAGTTGTGGCGCGCTCCGAGGATGTGGCCGATCTCGTGCGCCAGCGTCGCTTTCGGAGCCAGGCACGACGCCCTGATCACGATGAAGGCATCGTCGAGGTCGGCGCCGATGGCGCGGCTCCTCCCGCAGGCATTTCTTCTGTCCCCATCGCTTATCCGGTAGAGATCGGAGACCACCAGCACCGCCACGTCGGCTCCATACGTCTTGCGCCTGCCGAGCACCTCGTCCATCTCGATGTCGGTGCGCACCCAGCCGGTCTCGCGGTAGCTCGTCGCATAGGTGCCCGCGACCTTCAGACGAATGCCGACCTCGCTGTTCTTGAAGGAGAGGTTGGCGATCTCTGCGGCGAGGGCGATGTCGCCCTCGATATCGGCAACGGCGCCCTTGGCCTCGTTCGTGTAGGCGACGAGCACCCCCAGCGTGTAGGTCCTGGGTGGGTTGGAGGCGACGGCCTTGGCAGGCTTGCGCTTCCCCGGCCACAGCCAGGATTTCCGCCCCGCCTCCTTGTCCTGCGGGGGCTCGTCCCCGTGACTCTCGTCGACGCGGACGCGCATCTCGCTGATCCGCACGACGGCGTGCAGGCCGTCGCCCAGGGGCATGATGCGGAACTGACCGCCCCGCGTGCGCACATCGCCTCTGACCCCGCGCGCGCCGACCATCAGAATGACGGAGCCGAGCCTGTCGCCGGCCACCTTTCCGAACCAAGTGTAGTCGGTGCCGGCGCGGCTCTCGATCGCGCCGGTGACCGTGATCCTGGCCCCCGGGAGCGTGAGCGCGACGGGCCTGCCCGGCGTCGTCAGAAGGGGCAGTGCGACAGCCGCAATGCGCACGTCCTCCGCCTCGAGGTCCAGGTCCAGCGCTGCCAGCCGGCGCGCCGCCTCCGCGGCGCGCCCGCCGCCGGGATCGACCAGCAGCTCCGGGTGGGCTTGGGCGTAGGCAAGCGCGAGCGTCAGCAACACGGCAACGCCGGCGCCCGCGATCCTGCGTAGCGACATGAACGAATCCCGAACCGAGCGGCCTCACAGACAGCAATTGGTCGCGCGGCCGCGCCACTGGGTTCAACCCGCCGGGTTGCATGATCCCGACAAATCCGGCCGCTGGCGCCCGGCTCGGGCGGAGGCACCACTGCATCCGGACGACGCGCGCGGCCACTCAGCGGCCTCGCCAGGCGCTCCTGGCGCCTATCCACGGTCCCGCCCCGGCAGCCGCCCGTTGCGGAAAGAGGGAGCCGCAACCGCCCGTTGGTCCATCAACCCAGCGCCGCGCGCTTTGCCGAGCCGTTCACCAACGCGCCTGGATGGCGCGCAGGAAATCCGGCCCGGCCTCGGCGAGCAGCTCGGCGGCGGCGTCCTCGGCGAACTTCAGAGCCTCGGCCGGCGCGCCCTGGCGGCGGGTCGCCCAGGCGCTGGCGCCGTCGGGGGTGAGGATCATGCCCTGGAAGGCGAAACGCCCGCCGGCGAGCTCGCCGAGCGCCGCAATCGGCATGCGGCAGGAGCCCTCCAGCCTGGCGAGGAAGGCCCGCTCGGCCGTCACCGCGAGCGCGGTCGGCTCGTGGTTGACGGGCGCCAGGATCTCGGCCATGGCCACGTCGTCGGCGCGAATTTCGACCCCGATGGCACCCTGCGCCACCGCCGGCAGCATCTCCTCGACCGGCACCGGCGCCGTCGCCTTGTCCTGGAAGCCCAGCCGCTTCAGGCCGGCCAGCGCCAGCAGCGTTGCATCGGCGGCACCCTCGGCGAGCTTCCTGAGCCGGGTATCCACATTGCCCCGAATTGGAACAACCGCGAGGTCGGGGCGCAGGTGCCGCACCTGGGCCTGCCGCCGCAGCGACGAGGTGGCCACCACCGCCCCCGCGGGCAGTTGCGCCAGGCTCTGGGCCTTGTGGCTGATGAAGGCGTCGCGCACGTCCTCGCGCGGCAGGTAGCATGAGAGCGCGAGCCCGGCGGGCAGCAGGGTGGGCATGTCCTTCATGGAATGCACGGCGATGTCGACCTCGCCGGCCGCGAGCGCCTCCTCGATCTCCTTGGTGAAGAGGCCCTTGCCGCCGGCCTCGGCCAGCGGGCGGTCCTGGATGCGATCGCCCGAGGTCTTGATGACCCGCACCTCGAAGGCGAGCCTGCCGGGGCCGTGCGCGGCCTCCAGCCGCGCCTCCACCTCGCGCGCCTGGGCCAGCGCCAGAGGCGAGCCGCGGGTGCCGATGCGGATTTTCACTGCTTGCAAGCGCCGATCTCCCGATGCTACGCGCAATACGCAGCGCGGGCCCCGACGGATCTCGGAGGCCGGATGACGCGCACACGCATAGCACCCATGGACCGGCGATCCAACAGCGCGGGCGGTGAGCGCCCAACCCTGGTTCTCGGCATCGAGACCAGCTGCGACGAGACCGCGGCTGCGCGTGGTCGCGCGGGAGCCCGACGGCACCGGCCGCATCGTCTCCAGCGTGGTGCGGGCGCAGTGGGAGGAGCACCGCCGCTACGGCGGCGTGGTGCCGGAGATTGCCGCGCGCGCCCACGTGGAATGCCTCGACCAGATCGTGGCGCAGGCCCTGCGCGAGGCCGGCGTCGCGCTGCCGCGCCTCGACGGCGTCGCGGTCACGGCGGGGCCCGGGCTGATCGGCGGCCTGCTGGTAGGGGTGACGACCGCCAAGGCCATTGCCCTGGTGCACGCCCTGCCGCTGGTGGCGGTCAACCATCTGGAGGCGCACGCGCTCACTGTCGGCCTCACCGAGGGCCTGCGCCCGCCCTATCTCCTGCTCCTGGTGTCCGGCGGGCACACCCAGCTTCTCGTGGTGCACGGCGTGGGACGCTACGAGCGGCTGGGCACCACCATCGACGATGCCCTGGGCGAGGCCTTCGACAAGACGGCCAAGCTCCTGGGGCTCGGCTTTCCCGGCGGCCCGGCCGTGGAGCAGGCCGCCGCCCGCGGCCGGCCGGGCCGGTTCGCGCTGCCGCGCCCGATGCTCGGGCGGGCGGAGCCGCATTTCTCCTTCGCCGGGCTCAAGACGGCCGTGCGGCGCCAGGCCCAGGCGCTGGCCCCGCTCAGCGCGGCCGACATCGCCGATCTGTGCGCCGACTTCCAGGCCGCCGTGTGCGACAGCCTCGCCGACCGGGTGCGCCGCGCCATGGCGATCGCCGGCGGGCGCCACCTGGTGGTGGCCGGCGGCGTCGCCGCCAACCGGCAGATCGGCACCGCCCTCGCCGAGGTCGCCCGCGCGCACGGCTATGCCCTGCATGTGCCGCCGCCGGCCCTGTGCGGCGACAACGCCGCCATGGTGGCCTGGGCCGGCGCCGAGCGCCTGGCGCTCGGCCTCGTCGACGGCCTCGACTTCGAGGCCCGTGCCCGCTGGCCGCTCGACGCGCAGGCCACGCCCGCCCTCGGCGCCGGCCGCCACGGCGCCAAGGCGTAGGTTCAGGCTGCGGACCTTCCCGACATAGCCTTCAGTCTGCGGTCAAAGCCTCTAGCCGAGCGATGGAGGTTGTGAATCGCGCCCAGAATCCCCTTGCGATCGCCGCTCCTTGGTGGTGACGGCATCATACGCTTGGCAATTTCAGCCATCTCCTGTTTACGGACAGCCTTATCTTCCTTCAGTTGGGCAAAAACGCTCTCAAACTCGCTGTCAGAACCAAGCGCAGGCGTCAGGCGTTCAACATAGTTGCTCACTACGGCCTCGTCAGTCGCAGAGGGAGCCGCCTTGGCCTTTCGACTCGGCGAAGCAATAAGCGCTTCTGCGGCGCTGATTAGTTCAGCAAGCCCTGATCCTCCGTAGGGTTCCAGGAATTTGACGAGCAGATCGACCTCCTTGGCCGCGGACTTGCTGGCGACACGGTCGAGCATGCGCTGGTACGCTTGCAGTGCCGGAAGCACGTCACCCACGAGCTGACCCGTCCATCCGACCCCAACTTCATTGGTCGGCGTTGCCTTTCGGAGGAACGCAGCGGTGGCCTTCTGCTCATGACCTTCGAGAAATGCAATCAGCGAACCAATGGCGTTGGCCTGCGGTGAGGCATGTACCACGTCGAGCAGCGCCGCCAACTCGCCCAGAGCCTTTCTGACGGTTGCAATCGTCATAGCTGCATCCTCCGGCCGATCTCCGCGCCAAGCCTGGCGAAGAGCGACCTGATCTCATCGTACGACTCGCCATCTTGCACGTACGCTATACCCTGGCCGGCGACTCGGCCAAGGGCCGCCCGGTCGGGAATGAACAGGTCCCGGTCGAGTAGTTGGGTGGGCTTCCCCAGCTTGTCCAGAGCGATGTTGATCGCATTGATCGCAGCTCCCTCCTGCCGCTGCGGCCCTGTGGCCCCTGTCATGTTGCCCACGACCCCTATTGGCTTCAAGAAGGGACAGACCGACTGAAGGGTTTGCAGTTGCTTGATGAACGTGCCGACGGCTTCGCCGGAAAGATGATCGAGGACAGTCGGGATCAGGATGTGCGTCCCCGCGCAAAGCGCCTGAACACAGCCTGTCGTCAATCGCGGTGGGGCATCGATGACGATCAGATCAAAATGCTGCCGGGCAACGCCAGAATGCAGGATCGTGGCAAGGTTGTAGCGAATGTCGGCATTCGGGTTTTCAGTGGTCAACCACTCGACGAGCAGCCGGTTCTCAGCCTGCGCCAACCACAGCAAAGCATACGCACAAACCTTAGCATTTGAAGTGATCAGTGTGCGACAAGAGAATAGAGCGGTGCCTGTTGGCAGCGGCGCCCAAAGCAGCCTACTCTGCGCTCGTCTGGAGCCTCGCTTCGCAGGCACATGGATGTAGCAGAGCAGGTCGAGCACAGTGACCTTCGACAGCATCGGCATCATCGGCGCAGGGGCGTGGGGCACGGCGCTGGGCCAGACCATGCGCCTCGCCGGCCGCGCGGTGCTGATCTGGGCGCGCGAGCCCGAGGTCGTCGCCGAGATCGAGGCGAGCCATAGCAACGCCGCGTTTCTGCCCGGCGTGGCGCTCGATCCCGCGCTGCGGGCAACGGGCACGCTGGCCGATGTCGCGGCCTGCGATGTCGTGCTGATGGTGGCGCCGGCGCAGCATGTGCGCGCGGTGGGGACGGAGCTGGCGCCACATCTCGCCGCCGGCAAGCCGCTGGTGATCTGCGCCAAGGGCCTGGAGCAGGCCACCGGCAAGCTGCTGGGCGAGGTGGCGGCCGAGGCGCTGCCGCAGGCGGCGCTCGCCGTGCTGTCGGGGCCGAGCTTCGCCGCCGACGTGGCGCGCGGGCTGCCCACGGCGCTGACGCTCGCCTGCGCCGACGAGAGCCTGGGCGCACGCCTCGTCGAGGCTCTGGGATACCGCCACTTCCGCCTCTACCGCTCCACTGACCTGATCGGCGTGCAGCTCGGCGGCGCCGTCAAGAACGTGCTCGCCATCGCGGCCGGCATCGTCGAGGGCAAAGGCCTCGGCGCCAGCGCGCATGCCGCCCTGGTGGCGCGCGGCTTTGCCGAGCTGCGCCGCTTCGGCACTGCGCTCGGCGCGCGGCCGGAGACGCTGATGGGGCTCTCAGGGCTGGGCGATCTGCTGCTCACCTGCGGCAGCCCGCAGTCGCGCAACATGAGCCTCGGCCGCGCGCTGGGCCAGGGCCAGACCCTGGGGGCGGTCCTGGGCAGCCGGCGCTCGGTGACCGAGGGCGTCTACACCGCCGCCGCCGTCACCAGGGTCGCGGCCGAGAAAGGCATCGACATGCCGATCTCCGCCGCCGTCAACGCCATCGTCGCCGGCAACACCACGGTCGACGCCGCCATCGAGGCGCTGCTGTCGCGCCCATTCAAGGTGGAGGGATAGTCCGCCACCGGCGGCGAGCGGTCCGCGGAGCATCGAAACGGGGAGAACTGCGTTTCCCTCCTTTTCGTTCCGCGTGCGACGGCTTATCCTCCGTCCAGGAAATGTCAGACGCTGGCTGCCGTAGCTTTCCGTAGCCCTGGCGTTGCCATCGCCGCCGCGCGGCGGGCCGTTCGCCGGCCTTGGCAGGGGGACAATCGCAGATGGGCATGAAGACGTGCACGCGGCCGTTCGTGTTCCTCGAGCTCCAGGAGGAGCACGTCTATTCCTGCTGTCCGGCGTGGATCAACGATGCCCGCATCGGCAGCTATGCTTCCGGCAAGAGCGTCTTCGAGATGTGGAATTCGGCGGAAAGCCAGGCGATCCGCGAGACCATGCTCGATGGATCGCTGGCCTACTGCAACACTGCCCTTTGCCCGAGATTGCAGGACGCTTCCAAGCTCGAGGACGTGGACGACATCCTGGCCGGCAAGCACGGGGCGAAGCTGCAGGAGATCTTTGCCGGCAGGAAGACCGCCGTTCCTCCGCCGGACCACATCAACCTGTGCTACGACAGAAGCTGCAACCTGAGCTGCCCGTCTTGCCGCACCGCTCGTCATGGTCCTCAGCGACCATCCCAAATACGAGGCCAAGCGGCAGCTTCAGGAGCAGCTCCTGGTTTTCATTCACTCCACCGAGCAGCCCATCCGCGTCAGCCTGACCGGCTCCGGCGATCCGTTCGCGTCGCGCCTTTTCTTCGAGTTCCTCGGCAAGATCGATCTGCGCCGGAATCCGAATATCACCCTCATCCTCCAGACCAACGGCGTCATGTTCGACAAGGCCCACTGGGACCGCATCTCGAACATACACGGCTGCAAGCACATCGACGCATACATCAGCCTGGATGCCGGCACCGAGGCCACCTACGCCCAGGTGCGGCGCGGCGGAAACTGGACCAAGCTGATGGACAATCTGGCCTTCGTCGCCGGACTGCATACGGAAGGCCTCATCAAGCATGTCCGCCTGGACATGGTCGTGCAGGCGTGCAATTTCCGCGAGATCAACGACTTCATCCGCATTGCCCAGAGGCACGACTGTCACTGCCTGCTGATGCGCCTCATAAACTGGGGAACATTCTCCGACGCCGAGTTCAAAGAGAGGGACGTCTTCTCCGATGCCCACCCCCGGCACGAGGAGTTTCGCAGCGTCATGAGAAGTCTGATCGAGTACGACAAGCTGCAGCTCGGCAACATGCACGAGTTCGCTTGAGACACGCCACGTGTGCCGACGCTGCCATGCGCCCCGGCCGGCCCGGCTCGAGCACCTCCTCGCAGCTCGAGCCGGCCGAGATCTGGCACACGCCTTGGAGGCGAAAGCCCGTCGGCGCAGCGCTTGACGGCACGGTCAAGAAAGCGGCAGAGAGCCCAAGCGCCGGCGGCGCCCGTAACATCGGTCTGCACCTGCGGAGGCACCTGTGGCGAAGAGCGCGTCGAAGAGCGGCAAGGAAACCGTAGCCAAATCGGCGAAGGCCAAGCCCAGCAAGACGGCCGCGCCCAGGATCGAGGCGCGTACCGGCCCGGCCTACTGGCTGTTCAAGACGGAGCCCGAGGCGCACTCCTGGGCGACGCAGAAGGCGCGCGGCAAGAAGGGTGAGCCCTGGGACGGCGTGCGCAACTTCACGGCCCGCAACAACATGACGGCGATGCGCCTGGGCGACCTCGGCTTCTTCTATCACACCGGCGAGGAGAAGCAGGTCGTGGGCGTCGTCGAGGTGTGCGCGCTGGCCCACACCGACCCGAAGGACGACACCGGGGTCTGGAAGTGCGTGGACGTGCGCGCGGTCAGCGATGTGCCCAAGCCCGTGACGCTGGCGGCGGCCAAGGCCAACCCCAAGCTCGCCAGCATGGCGCTGGTGAAGACCGCGCGCCTCTCGGTGCAGCCCGTAACGCCCGAGGAGTGGACCGAGGTGTGCCGCATGGGCGGCCTCGACCCTGACCGGCTGTCAGCCAAATAGCCGAGGGAACCGGCTCGACCGCGCGGCCGTATAGCCCACAGCAAGCCGCGCCCTGTGCGCCCGCACAGGTCGCTGCTGGTGAGCGCTGGAGGTCGCTGGCGCTCCGCTGCGTCGGTTTAGCGCAGGCACCAGTGGCGATCGCAGTTGCGTGGTTTGCACACAACTTGCTTGGTTAACGCGTGTGCAACAGTGATCGTCGAGCCGGATTGCTTTGCTCGACAGCATGTTGAACGAGTTGAGGGAACGCAACGTCAGAGAGAGGCACGTCCTCTCTGTCAACAGGTTGGGCACAGGAAGGGCGACGCGAGCCTGATCACGAGGCAGTACCATGCAGATGTTCAATCGTTGCGACGAATTCTGGTCAGACAGCTATCGCGGCCACGTGATCGCGACCCTGAGCCATGGCAAGGGATGGCTGGTCTATCTCGACCACGTGCTGCAGCACGGCAAGCTCTTCGTCACGGCCGAAGCGGCCACGAGCTGGCTGAGGCAGCGCATCGACGCGGCGGCGGCGCGCGCCCACTGACGGCGGCGGTTTGCCCGAGGTGACGCCGCGCCCGGGCGGAAAAGGCGCCCCGACCGCGGGCGGTGGAGGCCGGCCGCCGGCCGGGACGGCGCGCGCTCGTCCCCGAGGCGTGCGCTGCCTCGGCTCAGCGCCTGGCGGCGAGATCGGCCGGCGAGATCAGGACCGAGAACTGCTCGCACCAGATGACGACGCTGCGGAACCTGGAAAGGTCGAGGCCGGCAGGCACGGCGTAGCGCTGGCTGCCCTTGAAGGCGCGCAGCCGGCCCAGATCGACGAACATCTCCTCGCGCAGGTCGCCGGAGGAGCGGATCGGCGCCTTGGGCACCAGATAGACGTGGTACTTGGGCCCGGGGCCGACCTCGAAATCGGGCCCCAGGAACACGCTGTCCTGGCGCACCGTCACGCTCCCCCTGCCCCAGTGGATCGGGTCCCTCGGGTTGGCGTGGATGAACGTGCCCTCGGCCAGGACCTGTGCGGAGCGATCCGTCTCGGTGAGGTGCTCTGCCGCCGGCGGCGGCGGAAACACGAACGGAAACAGAAAGAAGCCCAGCGCCACGCCGAAGCCGGTGCCCAGCACCCCTCCCGCAAGCAAGAGCGCGAGCGACCGCCACCACATCCCCATCCCTCCCCGGTCCATTGCCACGGCCCATTGCAGCAGATCCTACACGAGACAGGTGCGGGATTGTCGGGGCTCTCGCGACGACGTGAACGCCGCGGAGCGGTCCGGCCACGAGGCGGTTGGACGACCGGTGCGGAAACTTGCTATCGGCTTGTGGCACGGGGAGGGCTCGATCAGTGCGCGTCGTGCGCGCGTTGCGTCGGGCGAGCCGCCTCCCGTCACCGGAGGATGGCACCGTGCTCGACCCCAAGCGCATGTGGTACGTGATCGGCGCCGTGGCGGTGGCAGCGATCGGCCTCAGCTGGATGCGCCAGGCGGCGAGGCCGGCCGCCACCGAGCCCGTGGCCATCGTTGCCGTGCCGGACGGCGCCAAGGGCCGCACCGAGACCCTCACGCGCAGCCAGTGCCTGGCGCTCCCCAACCGCGTGTGGGTGGCGCTGGAGGACGGGGCGGAGTGCATTGCCTACATTGCCCCGGACGGCCGCGCGGGCGGCGGCACCGCGGTCATGTTCTTCGAGGGTGACGTTCCCGAGGCGGACATGGCGCCCGCCCGGATGAGCAAGATCGTTGCCGCCTACCAGCGCCACATCACGGCTGCCCAGACCCGGTTCGGCGTGCCGTTCATTGTCGTCGGCCGTCCCGGCGTCATGGGCTCCAGCGGCTTCCATCTGATCGGCGGGCTGCGCGACGAGGGCGCGGTGATGAGCACCGCCATCGACGCCATCAAGGAGCGCTACGGCTACCAGCGCCTGGCGCTGGCGGGCCAGTCCGGCGGCGCGCGCATCGTGGCCCAGCTGCTGGTGCTCGGGCGCCGCGACATCGCCTGTGCGGTGATGGGCTCGGGCGCCTACGGCGTCCCGCTCGCCAGGGGCGGCGGACACATCACCACCAACATCTTCGGCAAGCCGGGGCGGCGGTATCTGGTGCCCATGCATCACGCCGAGAGCATCGCCTTCGCCGCCGCCCGCCGCGCCTTCGTGATCGGCGATCCGCGCGACGTGCGCACCCCCTTCCCTGGCCAGCGCGAGTGGGCCGAGAAGATGCAGGCGCTCGGCCATCACGCCGTGCTGCTCGAGGGGGCGGCGCGGGACCCGGAGCATCACGGGCTCAGCACCACCGCGCTCAACGTCGCCGCCCTGTGCGCCGCCGGCAAGACCGATCAGGAGATTGCCGCCCAGGTGGCGGCCGAGCGCCAGCTGCGCCGCTGACAGCGGTGCGAAATCGGGTCGGCGCCGCCGGGCGCCCGGGGTAGAGTTCCGGAAACGAGCACCCGAAGGCCGAGCCGTGGCAAGAGCCGCCGCATTGCAGGACCGCACGAAGGCGCCCCGCGCGGCGCCCGCCGCCATCAAGCGCATCGCCTCGCCGGAGGTGGCAGCGGCGCTCGACCTCGTCGGCTGCGCGACGGTGGGCCCCCTGCTCTCGCCGCAGCAGTGCCGCTCGCTGCGCTCCCTGTACGCCTCCGACCCGCCGTTTCGCCGGCGGGTGGCGATGGCGCAGCACGGCTACGGCCGCGGCGAGTACAAGTATTTCGCCTATCCGCTTCCCCCTGTCGTCGAGGCGCTGCGCACCGCCCTCTATCCGCCGCTCGCCGCGATCGCCAACCGCTGGAGCGAGGCGATGCGGCTCGAGGTGCGCTATCCCGCGCAGCACGCCGAGTTCCTCGAGCGGTGCCATCGGGCGGGCCAGACACGGCCCACGCCGCTCCTCCTGCAGTATGCGACGGGCGACTACAACTGCCTGCACCAGGACCTCTACGGCGAGCACGTGTTTCCGCTGCAAGTGGCGATCCTGCTGTCCGAGCCGGGCGCCCACTTCACCGGCGGCGAGTTCGTCCTCACCGAGCAGCGCCCGCGCATGCAGTCGCGCGCCGAGGTGGTGCCGCTCGCCCAGGGCGAGGCGGTGATCTTCCCGGTGCGCGAGCGCCCGGTGCGCGGCACGCGCGGCGTCTACCGGGTCAACATGCGCCACGGTGTGAGCCGGCTGCGCTCGGGCGAGCGCTACACCCTGGGGCTGATCTTCCACGACGCGCTGTGAGTGCTCACGCGGGGCGACGGCGCCGTCGCGCAGTCCGGCCTGCGACGTATTGAACGACGTTTATTGAAACGCTTTGCTCGGGGTCCACCGGGCACGCAACGAGTAATGAACAATGTTCACAGACACGGAGCGGATCGTCATGATGGCGCGCGGTGCCCTTGTGGAGGTCGAAGGGGCCGTCTTCGATGCCAATGCCATTGGCAGTCTCGAGCAGCAACTGCGTCGGGCGGCAGGTGCGCTCGAGCAATCGCGCGGTCCGCGACGAGCATGAGGCGCGGCGCATGGCAAATCGCCTCGACGAGGCGCGCACCGAGAAGCTGCTCATGGAGGTCGGCCGCGCGGGCTGACCCAGTAAGACCAGGGCGAATTGCGGCAAGCCCACCGATGCACCCCGGCACCTGAGCGCAATCGCTTGCTCGGAGGTCGACTCGCTGTGCCCCGCCGACCGAGGACGAGGAGCGCCCCGTCGACGCGCTGCGCGGTTTCGGATTGCGCGGCGCTTCAACCGGCGGGCGAGCTCAGGCTATACTGAGCCAAAGCCACCATGGAGGAAGCGATGACCGACGGGCAGTGGGACTTCGTGCACAACCTGGCGAGCGACGCCAGGTGGACGCCGGGGCTGCGCGAGATCTTCGAGTACCGCGATCTCGGCATCAAGGCCGGCACCAAGGGCGACTACGTGGCCCACCTGATCCGCCACAACGGCAGGAAGAGCAAGGACGAGGTGCAGCAATGGCACGTGCACGACTGCACGTTCCAGCTGGTCTACGTCGTGGGCGGCTGGGCCACCTTCGAGTACGAGGGCCAGGGACAGCGCACCATCCGCAAGGGCGACTGCATCCTGCAGACCCCCGGCATCAAGCACCGCGAGATCGCCTGCTCCGACGACTTCGAGGTGCTGGAGATCGTCTCCCCCGCCAACTTCGCCACCCGCGTCGTCGAGGCCCCGAAGGCGGAAGCCGCGGAGTAGGGTGCATTGCGGCGATAGCCGCAATGCACCGAAAGCACCTCACCCCGATCGCCGGCGCGTCGATGGGCTACTAGCCCGGCTTTTCACCCGCCGGGCGTAGCCCTCGCGGGGATCGCTCACGCCATCTTGGCCAGGATCCCCGCAACGTCCTTGCTGGAGAAGGCGCGCAGCGTGTTGGTCTTGACGTTGCCGAGCTTGGCCACCGACAGCGAGAACGCCGTCATCGTCTCGTCGTCGGGCGCCTCGAACACGCCGACGACATCGCAGACGCCGAGCGTCCAATAGGTCTCCTTCATGGTCACGCCGACCTTCTTGCCCAGCTCCTTCACGGCCTCGGTGCGCTTGACCGTGTCCTTGATGGCTTTGATGCCCTGGTCGGTGTAGGTGGCCATCAGAATGTAGGTCGCCATGGGACTTTCCTCCGTGAGGCGGCGCCCCGTCTACCGTGCCCCGAGCCTAGTCCTGATCGGCGGCGAAGGGAAATCCGCGGCCGAGGCTTGCTGTTGAGGCCGGACCGGGCCGTCTATGACCAGCGCTGCCGGGAATGCTGTGGCCGCCAACCGGCAGCGTCGCGCGCGAGCAGCCAGCCGGCCATCTCGCTCCGGCCCAGGTCGTAAAGATCGACGTACGAGCCGTCCTCGCGCTGCCAGGCGAGAGGAATGTCGCCCTGGTCGAGGCCATTGAGGAGGCGGAACAGGACTTGGTCGACAATGTCCGGGATCAGCTCCCGCACCGCATCGCGCGCACCGCTGTCGGACAGCAGATTGCGCCAGCGCTTGCCGTCCTCGCCGCCCATGCGTCGTGCGGCCAGCGCGTCGCAGTCCCCGATCGCCTGGTCGCGGACCAGCAGCATCAGCATTTCGGCGAAGCGCTGCAACTCGGCCCGGTCGTCCATGGCACGTCCTCGCGAAGTGTAGGTTGCGTCAGCGCCGGGCGGAAGCCGCGGAAGACCCAACAAGCCTCGAAGCGTGTCGGGTCTTCGCTTCGCTCGCCTCAACCTACGACAGCCCGCCGGCGCTCGCCAGCTCGCGCAGGTGGTGGTCGGCGTCGCCGAAGGCCATGTCGATCATGGTGAGCCGCTTGAAGTAGTGGCCGGCCTTGTACTCCATGGTCATGCCGATGCCGCCGTGCAGCTGGATCGCGCTCTCGCCGATGAAGCGGGCGGAGCGGCCGATCTGCACCTTGGCGGCGTGCATGGCCTTGCGCCGCTCCTTGGCGTCGGGCTCGGCCGCCATCATGGTGGCGTAGAAGGCCATGCTGCGCGCCTGCTCCAAAGCGGTCAGCATGTCGACCGCCTTGTGCTGCAGCACTTGGAACGAGCCGATCGGCACGCCGAACTGCTTCCTCGTCTTGAGGTACTCCACGGTCAGCTCGGTGAGCCCGGCCATGGCGCCGACCGCCTCGGCGGACAGCGCGGCGATCGCCTCGTCCACCACCTGCTCCAGCACGGCGAGGCCCTTCTCCGGGCCGGCCAGCACGCCCTCCGGCCCGACCTTGACGGCGGACAGCGTGATGTCGGCGGCGCGCATGCCGTCCTGGGTGGGATAGCCGCGCCGCGTGAGCCCGCCGGCCCCGCCATCGACGAGGAACAGGCCGATGCCCGAGCGATCGGCGCGCGCACCCGCGACGCGCGCCGTCACGATCAGCTTCTCGGCGCTGTCGCCGCCGAGCACGACCACCTTCTCGCCCTCCAGCGTATAGCCGCCCTTGCCGTCGGCCCGCGCCGTGGTCGCGGTGTCGGCGAGGTTGTAGCGCGCCTGGCGCTCCTGGTGCGCGAGGCCGAGGGTGAGCTTGCCTGCGGCGATCGCCGGCACCAGCTCGCCCAGCAGCGCGGCGTTGCCGGTGTGGCGCAGCGCGCCGCCGGCCAGCACGACGGTGGCGAAGTACGGCTCGACGGGGAGCGCGCGCCCGAAGGCCTCCGCGACGATCATGGTCTCCGTGAGCCCCTGGCCGAGGCCGCCGTGCTCCTCCGCGAAGGGCGCGGCGAGCAGCCCCAGGTCGGCGTACTGCTGCCACAGCGCGGCACTGTAGCCCTTGGGCTCCTTCATGTAGCCCGTGCGCCGGTTGAGGTCGCCGTAGCTGTCGGCGAGCAGCCGCTCCACGCTCTCCTTCAGCTGCCGCTGCTCGTCGTTGAGATCGAAGTCCATGTCTTGCTCTCCCCGTCTCCCTCTCCCCGCCATCGCCGACCTCTCCACGAACGCAACAGGCGGGGAGAGGGTCGGGGTGAGGGGCAGTGGCACACACCAACGTCGGCGTCCGTTGCTGCCCCTCACCCTAACCCTCTCCCCGCAAGCGGGGAGAGGGGACATCGAGCTCGGCTCAGAACCCCAGCACCGCCTTGGCGAGGATGTTGCGCTGGATCTCGTTGGAGCCGCCGTAGATGGTGGTCTTGCGGTAGTTGAAATAGGCTGGCGCGGCGGGGGCCGCCCACTCGTCCTGCGGCGGCTCGTTGGAGCCGAATTCCGCATCCTCCGGCTCCATGCGGTAGGGCAACGCCAGCGGTCCGGCAATCTCCATCAGCAGCACGGTGGTCGCCTGCTGGATCTCGCTGCCCTTGATCTTGAGGATCGAGGACTTCGGATTGGGCAGGTTGCCCTTGCGCTCGCGATCCTCGGCGAGCACGCGCATCTGCGTCATCTCGAGCGCCTTGAGGTCGACCTCCACCGCCGCCACCTTCTCGCGGAAGCGCTCGTCCTCGATCAGCGGCCTGTCGCCGGCCATCACACGCGAAGCCAGCTCCTTGATGCGCTGCACGCGCTGCTTGGAGTAGCCGACGCGGGCAATCCCGGTGCGCTCGTTGCCGAGCAGGAACTTGGCGCAGTCCCAGCCGCGGTTCTCCTGGCCCACCAGGTTCTCGGCCGGCACCTTCACGTCGTCGAAGAACACCTCGTTGACCTCGCGCCCGCCGTCGATGGTCTGGATCGGGCGCACGGTGATGCCGGGCGTTTTCATGTCGATCAGCAGGAACGAGATGCCGAGCTGCTTCTTGGGCGCCGACGGATCGGTGCGCACCAGGCAGAAGATCCAGTCGGCGTGCTGGGCCAGGGTGGTCCAGGTCTTCTGGCCGTTGACGATGTAATGGTCGCCCCCTTGGTTTCCGGCGCGCACCGCGGCGGTCTTGAGACCGGCGAGGTCGGAGCCTGCGCCTGGCTCCGAGAAGCCCTGGCACCACCAGTCGTCGAGCGAGGCCATGCGCGGCAGGAAGCGCTTTTTCTGCGCCTCGGTGCCGAAGGCGATCACCACCGGCCCGCACATCGACACGTTGAAGGGCAAGGGCTGCGGCACACCGTTGAACTGCAGCTCCTCGGTGTAGATGTAGTGCTGCACCGGGGTCCAGTCCGCACCGCCCCATTCCCTGGGCCAGTGCGGGACGGTGAGGCCTCTGGCGTGCAGGATCTTGTGCGAGGCGACCAGCTCCTCCTTGCTGAGGTGCAGGTTCTCCATCACCTTCCTGCGGATGCTCTCGGGCACCGCCGAGCGGAAGAAGGTGCGCAACTCCTGGCGGAAGGCGTTCTCCTCGACGCTGAAGCGCAGGTCCATGGGCGTTCTCCCTCGACTCAGACGATCTCGAACAGGCCGGCGGCACCCTGGCCGCCGCCGATGCACATGGTGATGACGGCATACTTGACGCCGCGCCGCTTGCCCTCGATCAGGGCGTGGCCGGTCATGCGCGCGCCCGACATGCCGTAGGGGTGGCCGATGGAGATGGCGCCGCCGTCGACGTTGAGCCTGTCCATGGGGATGCCGAGCTTGTCGCGGCAGTAGATCACCTGGCTGGCGAACGCCTCGTTCAGCTCCCACAGGCCGATGTCGTCGATCTTGAGGCCGGTGCGCTGCAAGAGGCGCGGCACGGCGAACACCGGGCCAATGCCCATCTCGTCGGGCTCGCAGCCGGCCGCCGCGAAGCCGCGGAAGATGCCCATCGGCTCGAGGTTGCGGCGCGCGGCCTCCTTGTCGGACATCAGCACGCAGGCGGAGGCGCCGTCGGAGAGCTGGCTCGCGTTGCCGGCGGTGATGAACTCATCGTCGCCGCGCACCGGCTTCAGCTTGGCGAGGCCCTCCAGGTTGGTGTCGGGGCGGTTGCCCTCGTCGCGCGCCAGCGTGACGGTGCGCTGGGAGATTTCCTTGGTCTCCTTGTTCTCGACCTGCATGACCGTGGTCATCGGCACGATCTCGGCATCGAACTTGCCGGCCTTCTGGCCGGCGGCTGTGCGCTGCTGGCTCGTGAGCGCGTACTCGTCCTGCCTCTCGCGGCTGATGTTGTAGCGCTTCGCCACGATGTCGGCGGTCTCGATCATCGGCATGTAGAGCGCGCCCTTGTGCTCGGCGATCCACTCGTTGCGGTAGAACTTGGTGTTCATGTTCATCTGCACGAGGGAGATGGACTCCAGCCCCCCGGCGACGGCCACCGGCACGCCGTCCTGGGTGATGCTGCGCGCGGCGAGCGCGATCGCCTGCAGGCCCGAGGAGCAGAAGCGGTTGACGGTCTGCGCCGCCGCGGTCACGGGCAGACCGGCGCGGATGGCGCACTGGCGCGCGATGTTGCCGCCGGTGGCGCCCTCGGGGTTGGCGCAGCCCATGGTCACGTCCTCAACGTCGCCGGGGTCGATGCCGGCGCGTTTCACGGCGTGCGCGACGACGTGGCCGCCCATGTCGGCGCCATGCGTGAGGTTGAACACGCCGCGCACGGCCTTGCCGATCGGCGTGCGGGCGGTGGAGACGATGACGGCGTCGACCATGGGGCGGGGTCCTTTCCTGATATGCTCTCAACTTGCGCATCGCTGTCATCCCGGAATTCCGCGAAGCGGAATATCCGGGACCCAGGTTGCGAGCGGCGCGCGCGTCGCTCCTGGCCCTGGGTACCGGCTCTCGCGCTGCCGCGCGAGGCCGGCATGACAAGCCACAACTCATTCGGCGGCGGCCAGCCTGCTCAGCTTCTGCCGCTCCTCCTCGATCAGCTCCTTCTTGGACAGCTTGCCGACGGGCGTCTTGGGCAGGGTATCGCGGAGCTCCAGCTGCGCCGGCAGCTCGTGCCGCCCGAGCTTGTCGGCGAGGAAGGCGCGCAGATCATCGAGGCTGAAGGGTTGCGCCGCCGGCTTCAGCTGCACGAAGGCCTTGGCGGCCTCGCCGCGGTAGGCGTCCGGCACGCCGATCACCGTGACCGCGGCCACCGCTGGGTGCTCGTAGATCGCCTCCTCGATCAAGCGCGGATAGACGTTGAACCCGCCCGAGATGATCATGTCCTTCTTGCGATCGACGAGATAGAACCAGCCGTCCGCGTCCATGTACCCGATGTCGCCGGTCAAGAGCCAGCCGTCGACGAAGGCCGCCGCCGTCTCGGCCGGCGCGTTCCAGTAGCCCGGCGTGACGTTGGGCCCCTTGATGCGGATCTCGCCCTTCTCGCCCGGCGCCAGCACGCGACGCGGGTCGTCGAGCGCCACGATGCCCATGTCGATGCCGGGCAGCGGCAGGCCGATCGAGCCCTCCCTGCCCTCCCATTCGCGCGGCATGCTGGTGCCGGCGGGCGAGGTCTCCGTCATGCCCCAGCCGCCGGCGAGCTTGTGGCCGGTGAGCTTGCGGAACCGCTCGGCCACCTCCACCGGGAGGGGGGCACCGCCGGAGCCGATGTAGCGCAGCGAGGCGAGGTCGCGCCTCTCGATGCCCGGCGTGTTGGCGAGCGCCACCCACATGGACGGCACGCCGGGAAACACGGTGGCCTTCCTCACCTCGATGTCCTCGAGCGTGGTCGCCGCGTCGAAGCGGGGGCGCAGCATCAGCTCGTTGCCGTCGGCGAGCGCCTTCAGCATCACGGCCGACAGCGCATAGATGTGGAACAGCGGCAGCACGCAGATCACGCGGTCCTCGCCCGCCGGCCACGTCCGCTGCGGGTCGCCCCAGGCCTTGTAGATGGCGCAGGCCGCGCTGAGGTTGCCGTGGGTGAGCATGGCGCCCTTGGGCTTGCCCGTGGTGCCGCCGGTGTACTGCAGCAGCGCGATGTCCTCCACGCCCACCCGGGGCCACTGCCGCGGCAGCCTGCGGGCGCCCTCCTCGCGCAGCTTATCGAAGCGTATGACGGGGGCATCCTCGGCGATCGGCGTGGTCGGGATGGCGGATGGCCCGAAGGCGGTGTCGTCACCGACGATGAGACGATCGACGAGGCCGTCGGTCTTCAATTTCTGCGCCATCAGCGCCATGAAGCCGATATTGGTCGTCACCAGGATGCGCGCGCCGGAGTCCTGGAGCTTGTAGGCCAGCTCGCGCTCGGCATCGAGCGGCGAGAGGTGCACGACGCGCCCGCCGCACCTGAGCACGGCGAAGAAGGTGACGGGGTGATACGGCGTGTTCGGCAGGTAGAGGGCGACGGCAGTACCCGGCCTCACGCCGAGGTCCATCAGCCCGGAGGCCACAGCATCAACCGCCGCCCGCAGCTCGGCGTAGCTGATCTGGCGGCCGCGATATTCGAGCGCGGGATTGGCGCTCCATTTCTCCGTGAAGGCGTCGAACAATGCCGGCAGCGGCGCCGTCTCTATGACCACGTCCCAGCGCACGCCGGGCGGATAGCCCTTCTCCCAGGGACGCTTCTCTCCCATCGCCGTCCTTGTCTGATTGTCCGGCCGGTCTCTATGATCGCAAACGTAGGCCCGTCTGGCGGCCGTGGCAACAAAGTTGACGTATGGGGCAAGGAGGCCCGGTGGGCGCCATGAAGCATCCGTTCGATCTTTCCGGCCAGGTGGCCGTCATCACCGGCTCGAGCCGGGGCATCGGCCGCTCGGCGGCGGAGATCATGGCGTCGCTGGGCGCCAAGGTGGTCGTCTCCAGCCGCAAGGCGGATGCCTGCGAGGCGGTGGCCGAGGGCATCAGGAAGGCCGGCGGCGAGGCCATCGTCATCCCCTGCAACATCTCGCGCAAGGAGGAGGTGGAGGGCCTCGTTAAAGGCACCATCGCCAAGTGGGGGAAGATCGACACCGTGGTGTGCAACGCCGCCGTCAACCCCTACTTCGGGCCGCTGGCCAACATCCCCGACGAGCCCTTCGACAAGATCATGTCGTCCAACATCAAGAGCAACCTGTGGCTCTGCAATTTCGCCATACCAGGCATGGCCGAGACGGGCGGCGGCAGCGTCGTCATCGTGTCTTCGATCGGCGGCCTGCGCGGCAGCGCCATGCTCGGCGCCTACGGCATCTCCAAGGCGGCCGACTTCCAGCTCGCGCGCAGTCTCGCCGTAGAGTGGGGCCACAAGAACGTGCGCATCAACTGCGTGGCGCCGGGCCTCATCAAGACCGACTTCGCGCGGGCGCTGTGGGAGAACGAGGAGATCCTGAAGCCGCGGCTGGTCACGACCCCGTTGCGCCGCATCGGCGAGCCCGACGAGATCGGCGGCATCGTCGCCTTCCTCGCCTCCAAGGCTGCCGCGTACATGACCGGCACCGTCATCGTCGCCGACGGCGGCGTGACGATCGCCTGACCCGCCCTTGTCATCGCGGGCTTTATGCCCGCGATCCAACCCACGGCTTGCGCCCGACGCCGGGGACGCCTCTCCAAGCTGGACGCTGGCGAGCCTCGCTGGCTGGACCCCGGGGACAAGCCCGGGATGACAGAGCTGCCCCTTGGTGCCAGGCACCCCGGCTCGCAAGCAAAGCGGGTGGCTTCCTCGGCCGGCCCATGTATCCTCAGCCCATGGGCACCGAGCGCGCGCAGGACATCTACGATCCGGGCTTCGTCCGCGATGTCTTCGACCGATGCAGCGCATCCTACCGGTACTGGAGCCAGATCGCCTCGTTCGGCTTCGTCTTCCTGTGGCGGCGCCAGTGCGTCGACCACATGCCGGGGCCGCTGCCCGACGGCGCCGTCGGCCTGGACCTGATGGCGGGCACCGGCGAGGCCTGGCCCTACCTGCTGCGGCGCCGGGCGGGCATCCAATCGATCACCGCGGTCGACATCTCCTCGGGCATGATCCGCCGGGCCGTCGACAGGCTGCACCGCAGCCGGGTCGACAAGATCAGGCTCGTCGAGGCCAACATCCTCGAGAGCACGCTGCCGCCCGGGTCGGCCGATTTCATCATCTCCACCTTCGGGCTCAAGACCTTCAACGAGAGCCAGCAGCGCCGGCTGGCGCGCGAGCTGGCGCGCCTCCTGAGGCCGGGCGGCACCTTCTCGCTGATCGAGGCCTCCGACCCGAAGGGCTGGATGCTGCACGGGCTCTACCGCTTCTACCTCGATCGCGTGCTGCCGCTGATCGAGCGGACCATGCTGCGAGGCGCGCAGGATTTCTCCATGCTCGGCGTCTACACGCGCCATTTCGGCGACTGCCGCTTCTTCGCGCAATGTCTGGCGGAGGAGGGGCTCGAGGTGCAGCTCGAGGTGTTCTTCTTCGGCTGTGCCACGGGCGTGGTCGGCCGCAAGCCCTGAAGCGGGGCAGGCCGAAAAATGGGAAGGACGGACATGACTGGGCTTCTCGCAGATCACGTTGCAGCGGTGACCGGCGCCGCGTCCGGCATCGGCCGCGCCATCGCGCTGGGCTATGCCAGGGAGGGCGCGCACGTCGCCGTGCTCGACGCCAACGCGGAGGGGGCGGAGGCGACCCGGAAGGCCATCGTCGACGCCGGCGGCAGGGCCGTGAGCCTGACGCTCGACGTGACGCAGCGCGCCCGCTGCCGCGAGGTGGCGGCGGAGGTCGCCAGGAGCGTCGGCCAGGTCTCGATCCTCGTGAACAACGCCGGCATCAACCGCCGCAACGCCTTCACGGCCGACCCCGAGGCCGTGATCAAGGACTGGCAGGAGGTGATGGCGGTCAACCTCGAAGGCCCCTTCAACGTGACCCACGCCTTCCTGGAGCAGCTGCGCGCGAAGAAGGGCAGGATCATCAACATCGCCTCCATCCAGTCCTTCGTGCACGTGCGCACGCCGAACTCGCCGGCCTACACCACGTCCAAGCACGGCGTGCTGGGCTTCACCCGCGCGCTGGCAGCGGAGCTGGGCAAGGACGGGGTACGCGTCAACGCCATCGGCCCGGGGCTCATCGAAACGCCGCTCAACGAGACGGTGCGCGCCAGCAACCCCGAGCTCGTGAAGGTGTTCATCGACCACACGCCGCTCGGCCGCGCCGGCCAGCCCGAGGACATCGTCGGCCCCGCGGTCTTCCTCGCCTCCGACCTCTCGGCCTACGTCACCGGCGGCATCGTCATGGTCGACGGCGGCTACCGCACGATTTGATGGCGCCCGGACATGGGGCAGGCCCGTTAGGATTTCGGCAGCACCATCTGCGTCTGTGGGGCGAGCTTGCCGCGCGGTCGTTCGCCGGAGGGCAGTTGCCCCTCGGACACGGCGCGCGCCAGCCCGCTGGGCAGCGCAAAACCGCGGGCCGCTTTCGGCCGTATGTCGTCTCATTCCCACCCACGACGTCCGAAGGGCGGCGCCATGTCATTGCTGAACACGCAGGATGGCTACGGGATCCTGACGAAAGTGTTCCACTGGGCCATTGTTGCGCTGTTCGCGTTCCAGTTCGCCGCCGCCCACATCATGCTGCGGATTGGCCCGGAGCAGACGGCCCTCGGCCTCACCCAGGCCACCTGCTACAACTGGCACAAGTCGATCGGCCTCATGGCGCTGGCAGTCGCCGTCCTTCGTCTGCTGGCGCGCGCCTGCGGGAGGCTGCCGGACTGGGCGCCCGCGCTCAGCGCACGCGAACGCAGCTTCGTGCATCGCGCCGAGCAGGTGCTCTATGCTGCCATGTTCGTGATGCCGGTGAGCGGCTATCTCTACGTCATGGCGGGCGGCTACGGCGTCAATCTGTTCGGCGTCGTGGAGCTTGCCAATCCGATCGGCGAGAACAAGCTGCTCGCTGCCGCCGCCAAGTGGACGCATATCGCGTGCAGCTACCTGCTTCTCCTGGCGCTGGCGGGCCACGTCGGCCTGGTTCTGCGCCACCAGCTGCTCTTGAGGGACCGGCTGCTCGACCGCATGCTGCCGGGCAGCCGTGTCAGGACTTCGGCAGCACCATCTGCGTCTGAGTGACGACGGCGACGAGCTTGCCGGCCTCAGACCTGATGGTGGTCTGCCACACCTGCGTGGTCCGGCCCCGGTGCAGCGGGACCAATTCGCTGACGATGCGCGTGTTGACCGGCGCCGCGCCCATGAAGTTGGTCTTCGACTCGATGGTGGTGGTGCGCGTGTTGGGCGGCAGGTTCACGACGGTGCCGATTGCACCCACGGTGTCGGCGAACGCCATCAGCGCGCCGCCGTGACACACCCCGCCGGCGGTGCACAGCTCCGGCCGCACCAGCATGCTGGCGACGATCTTCTCCTGGCCCGCCTCCTTGATCTCCAGGCCCATCAGACCGGGGAACAGCCCCTGGATCAGCTTCTGCATCTGCTCGGCGGTGGGCATGGCGGTTCCCCCCTTGTTGTCGGCTCTCGGGTTCAGCTCCCCGCTCGGCGAAGAGCATCGATAACCTCGATCTTGCCGTGCCTGACGTATTGGATCGAGTCCTGAAGCCAATCCCGCAGGTCATACTTGCTCGCAACGTCGAGCTGATATGCGACAAGGTCTGCCTGCGCATTGTCGTCGACCCTCGGGGTGTAGAGTACGTCCGTAGCGTTGTCCTCGTGCCTCAGATTCTCGACCTTCTGAAACATATGACCTGCGAACTTGTCTCCGCAGAACGCAGCGGCATAACGCCGGAGATCGGGGATCATCGAGAGAAGGGCGCCCGACAGCTCGAGCGCCCAGGGGCGAGGCGGATCGGGAGCGCTGATGACCTTCCTTCCTGAGAACGCGTTGTTGCTGAGCGTGCCGTCGCTCTTGAAATAGCGTTCATCCGCAATGACGCGAAGCCATGTGTCCCAGGCCTCGGCAGGGTCCCCGTCGACAAGCGGCATGGGTGGTCGCTCGAGCGCTCAAATCTTCGAACAGATTGGCAAGCTCCGCTTCGGTCCGCCCGTCGACGGACTTCGGCAGGATGGTGCGCCGCTCCCCGGATGCTCGGCGCCAATAACCCCCCCAGACTCTACCGGGTCCGACGTCGATGTAGAGCTTTCGGAGCGGCCCGTCCGCAAACACCCACTCGAGGCCGATCGTGCCGTCCGAGCCCGGCGAAATGTGCGGCTTGCCAAGTGCGTCCGGTAGCATGCCGAGGAATTGCCCTGCAGCCTCCACCGTCTCCGGCGTGATCGGCTCGGCGCCATAGCAATCCCAGTTCGCCTCGGCATAGCGCTCGTAGCCTGCGAGCAGGTCGGTCACGGGCGCTGCGGCGTCGGAGACGATCGGCATAATGATCCTGTGCCAGCGGAACCTCGGCAAATTTAGCACAGTTTGCGCCAAGATGAAAATGGCCATTGCTCTCCCCAAGACGGCAAAGTTGCACGAAGATGCTCCGTGTTTGAACAGGCTCCAGGGAGGGAAAATGCACAGGCTGATCGTCGTCCTGATCGTCGGGGCGCTCGCGCTGTCGGCGCAGCCCGCGCAATCGCAAAGCTACCCGAGCGGGCCGATCCGGATCATCGTGCCGTACGCACCCGGCGGCAATGTCGATGTGACCGCGCGCCTGATCGCGCCGGCCCTGAGCGAGATCCTGGGCCAGCCCGTGGTCGTCGAGAACCGGTCGGGGGCCGGCGGCCTGGTGGGCACTGCAGCGGCCATCAGCTCCAAGCCCGATGGGTACACGCTGCTGATGGGCTCGAGCGGCACTCTGACCGTGGGTCCCAACGTCTTCCCCAATTGGCCGCACGACCCCATCAAGGGCATCACCCCGATCAGCAATATCCAGTTCGTGCCCCTGGCGCTGGTCGTCAAAGCCGATTCCCCCATCAAGTCGGTCCAGCAGCTGGTGCAGATGGCCAAGGAGAAGCCGGGGCAGATTGCTGCGGCAGGTGCCGGGCTCGGCACCGCCAACCATCTCTCCGCCGAGCTGTTCCAGATGCTGACGGGCACCAAGGTCCTGCTCGTCTCCTACCGCGGCGCGGGGCCGGCGATGACCGACCTGCTCGGCGGCCACGTGCAGTTCTTCTTCGATCAGGCGAGCACGACCGTGCCGCAGGTCCAGGGCGGCACCATCAGGGCGCTGGCCGTGACCTCTCCCAAGCGCTGGCCGAGCCTGCCCGACACGCCGACCTTCGCGGAGCTCGGCCTGGAGAAGCTCCAGGTCCTCAATGTATGCGGCCTGGTCGGGCCCGCGGGCCTCGATCCCGGCATCGTCGAGAAGCTGCGCGATGCGACCGTGAAGGCCCTCGCAAACCCGGCGGTGCGGGCCGGCTTCACCAAGCTCGGTGTCGAGATCGACGGCAGCGACCCGCAGACCTTCGCAGCCTTCATCAAGGAGGATCTGGAGCGGTGGTCGCGCGTCATCGTCGAGGGCAAGGTCAAGGTCAAGTGACGCCGCGGGCACACTCGGGCGTCGGCGGACGCTCGGCGTTCCGGCTCGTGCCGAGGCTCCGGAGCGCGCCGCAAGGAGCTCCCCTCCCCGCAAGGGGGAGGGGAATCCGTCGGCGCAAGTGGGTCGGTCACAGGAACCGGGTCGGCCACATCATGGTGCGCCACATGTGGGCCGACGGACTGTTGTCCAGGCCCAGGCCCTCCTCCGGCTGGCGGAAGTTGCGGCCGATGATGTCGACGAAGTCGTCGAGGTTGACCTTGGCGTCGGGGTCGAACGAATAAATGTCGTTCGTGGTGATGAGGCGCGCGGTCATGTACCACTTGTGGTTCCTGGCGCGCTCGTGCTCCGCCACGATGTAGGGCTCCGGCCTGAACTCCGGCCCGAACAGCTTCACATACATGTCGGGATAGGCGTAGCCCACCGACTCGTCGGGGAAGAAGCGCAGCACCTGGTGCATCTTGACCGCCCAGGCCACCTCCTCGCCGACATAGGGCTCGATCATCTGCGCGCCCCAGTAGCCGTGGTCGCAGCGGATGAAGCTGACGACGGCGATGTCGTGCAGCAGGCACGCCAGCACCACCTTCTCGGGGTGGCCGCCTTTCAGCGCGTGCGTGGCGCTCTGCAGGAGGTGCGACGTGGAGGCGAAGCGGCAGCGGAAATAGTCGACGAGCGTCGGCTTGTCGGGCATGCGCGGCAGACGCGGGTCCTCGCGCATCAGCATGTACTTGCCGGGGTTGGCGGCCAGCAGCGCCATGCCTTGGTCGATCTCGACCTTGCCGTCGACCAGGTTGCAGAGCACCGACCGCGTCACGATGTGCTCCAGCGCGTGCATCGCCTGCTCCTCGGCGGCGTCCGCACGTTCGGACATGGTGGCGGCCGGGGCATCGAGTTGCATGGCGTGTTCTCCCATCATGAGGGCCTAGGTTGCCGGTGCGGCAGCTTGGCACAGGATGCGCACTTTGGGCATCTGGAGCAAGTGCGTTGGGCCAACCCTGGCGAAAGCCGGGAGCAGCAAGCAGACCCAACGCATCCGCGAACGCTACGCCCGCTTCTCCCAGCGCCCCTCGGGCGACTGCTGCCAGTAGGTGGCCGCGCAGCCGGCCTCCTTGGCGGCCTTCCACTGCGTACGCGCGCGGGCGACGGCCTCGGCGTCGCGGCCGTCGAACAGGTAGACGAGGCGCTCGTAGCCGGCGAGATCACCGATCTCGGCGCCGTCGACCAGAAAGCGCACCGTGGCCCCGTTGGGGTTGCCCTCCCCCGCCGTCAGGTACACGGGCTGCTCCGCGGCATTGCCGTCGCGCTGGGTGCCGTGCGGCAGGAAGCTGTCCTCGGCGTAGGTCCACAGCAGCGTGTCGAGCGCCGCCACGCGCTCCTCCGAGCCCGCCTGCACCACCGCCCGCCAGCCGCGCCCCAGCGTGCGCTCGACGAGGGAAGGCAGCACCCGCTCCAGCGGCTGATGCTCCAGGTGGTAGAACAGCACCTCGGTCATGCCCCGCCCCGTAGCAGTTCGACAAGCTTTCGCGAGGATTGTGCCGCTGGGAAGGTAGACCTGCAACTGGAGCCTCGCAGGGCGCGGGCGAGGAGACGCTCCCGGAAAGGCCCTTCCCGAGCCCGGGGAAGCGATTCCAGGCCACCCTCTGGCCTGGCAGGCCCCTGGGCACCCTGGGCAGCTCACGCGAGGCTGCGGCCCTTCTGCGCGATCCGCAGCCATCGGAGCGAGGTAACGTTCCAGTAAGCTTGACAAATCCGGCAGGCAATGGGGCCAGACTGGCCAGACCCGCCGGGTCTGAGCCTTGTGGATCAACGCTTCGCGTAGGGGTTGTCGCCCTTGCGCAGCTTGAGGCGGATCGGCACGCCCGGCAGGTCGAAGGTCGCGCGCAGGCTGTTGGTGAGGTAGCGCAGATAGGCCCTGGGCAGGGCCTGGGGCTGGGAGCAGAAGGCCACGAAGGTGGGCGGGCGCGCCGAGACCTGCGTCATGAACCGCAGCTTGATGCGCCGCCCCTTGGCCGCGGGCGGGTTGTGGCGCTCGATTGCCTCGCCGAGCCAGCGGTTGAGGTCGGGCGTCGGCACCCGCCGGTTCCAGTGCTCGTAGGCGGTGAACACGGCGTTGCGCAGCTTGTCGAGGCCCTGGCCGGCGAGCGCGGACAGCGTGACCAGGGGGACGCCCGGCACCTGGGCCAGCCGCTCGGCCAGCGCCTCGCGCAGCTCCTTGAGCGAGCGCTGCCGCTCCGCCACGAGGTCCCACTTGTTGACGGCCACCACCAGGGCGCGCCCCTCGGTCTCCACGAGGTCGGCGATGGCGAGGTCCTGGTGCTCCAGCGCGCGCTCGGCATCGACGAGCAGCACCACCACCTCGGCGAAGCGGATGGCGCGCACCGCGTCGCTGGCGCTCAGCTTCTCCGCCGCCTCGACGATGCGCGCCTTGCGCCTGAGGCCCGCCGTATCGAACAGGCGCACCGGCCGGCCGCCCCAGACGAAATCCGTCGCCACTGCATCGCGCGTGAGGCCGGGCTCGGGGCCCGTGATCATGCGCTCCTCGCCGAGCAGGGCGTTGACCAGGGTGGACTTGCCGGAGTTGGGCCGGCCGACGATGGCGATGCGGATCGGCCGCAGCTCCTCCTCGGCGGGCTCGGCCGCCGGGCCATCGCCGCCGGCGCTCCTGCTCTCGGCCTTGCTCCACGGCTCGAGGCCGAGCGCGGCGAGCGCCGTCGCTGTCAGCTCGCCGATGCCCTCGCCGTGCTCCGCCGAGATCGCGACGGGCTCGCCGAGCCCCAGCTGGAAGGCCTCGTAGAACCCGTCCGCCCCGGCCCTCCCCTCGCTCTTGTTGGCGACCAGGATCACCGGCAGCCCCGACTGCCGCACCACCCTGGCGAAGGCGGCATCCGCGGGCGTCACGCCGGCGCGGGCGTCGAGCACGAACAGCACGAGGTCGGCCTTGGCGATGGCAGCCTCGCTCTGCGCGCGCATGCGCCCCGGAATCGAGCCGGGCGCCGCCTCCTCCAAGCCTGCGGTGTCGATCAAGATCACGCGATGCCCGGCCAGCGCCGCCTCACCCTCCCGGCGGTCGCGCGTGAGGCCCGGCGTGTCGGACACAAGGGCGGTGCGCCTGGCCGTCAGGCGGTTGTAGAGGGTCGACTTGCCGACATTGGGCCTGCCGACGATGGCGATGACCGGGAGCATGCTCGTCTCGGCGGGAACAGGGCGCCAGTGCTGCTAGCGCAAATCGCCCGCCTGTTCAATTCATTGCAGTCATTGCAGCGCCAGCAGCCGGGCATCGTCGGTCAGGACGAACATGCGGTTGCCGGCGACCACCGGGGCGATGAACACGGCCGAGCCCAGGTCCTGGGTGGAGGCCACCTTGCCGTTGGTCGGGTCCACGCTCACGAGCTGCCCCTTGGAGGAGGCGAGCCAGAGCCGGTGGCCCGCCAGCACCGGCCCCGACCATGTGCCGGCCGTGAGCTTGGTGGCCCAGCGGATCTTGCCGTCGTTGCGCGTGATGGCGACCACCTGGCCGGCGGTGTCGACCACGAAGACGCTGTCGCCGGCCACCCAGGGCTGCTGGATGCTGGCCACCGTGATCGACCAGATCCGCTCGCCGGTCTTCTGGGTGGCGATCATGCGGCCCGCGTGCCCCACGGCATAGACGACGCCGTCGTAAAGGACCGGCCGCGCCGCATCGCTGAGCGCGCTGAGCGAGGAGGCCGTGCGCGTGCGCGCCAACGTTTCCTGCCAGAGCGGCTGGCCGCTGGAGGCGCGCAGGGCCACGAGGTCCCCGGTGGGATAGGGCACGATGACGGTATCGCCATCGACCGCTGGGCTCGTGTTGACCAGAATGCTGGCGCGCTCGCCCATGCCCGTGAAGGACCACAGCTCGGCGCCGTCAGAGCCCGACAGGCAGTAGACCTTGCCCTCCTTGGTCACCACGAATACACGTTCCGCGCTCGCCGTCGGCGAGGCGCGCAGCGGCGAGCCCAGGCTCTTCTCCCACAGCTTCTTGCCGCTCTTGGCCTCGAACGCCACCACCGTCCCGAACCCGGTCGCGGCATAGATGCGCCCCGAATCCGCCGCCAGGCCGCCGCCGAACCCTTCCTGGTCCTTCTCGTTGGGGGGCGTCGTCGTCGCGCGCCACACCACCGACCCGCCCGATGGGTTCAGCGCGGTCACCAGGCCGGCGGCGTCGAGGGTGTAGACCCTGCCGTCGTAGACGATGGGGCTCGCCGTCATCTTGCCGTAGAAGCTCGAGCCGGTGCCGACGTTGACGCTCCACTGGGATCGCAGGGTGCTGGCGAGCGCCAGATGGCCGGGCGCGTTATTGGCGACGCCGCCCGGCTGGCTCCAGGAGTCGTTGGCTCTGGGCGGCGGCAGCACCACCGGTCTGCCGGCGGCTGCCTCGTCGGAGGCAATGGACTCCTGCCGCAGCACCGCAACGCGCGTGCCCTTGAGCGGCACCTCCTTCTCGGCAAACGGGTTCAGGTCCTGCAGCTTGGGCATGCTGTCGCTGCAGCTCGCCAGCACGAGGCCGGCCAGAGCCACGGCGATGCCGTATTGGACCGCACCGCGGGTCCCGAAGGGCCCGCCAGTGGTGCCTCTAGCGTTGTGCTGCGCTGCCACGTTGTCGTCCGCCCCTACTTGCCCTTCTTGCTGTTGCCAGGCGCCCCCTTGCCCTTTTCCTCGCTCTTTGCGTCCTGGCCCGGCTCGATCTTGGCGGGCGTCTCGGGCTTCTCTGTGGCAGGCGGTGCAGCGGCGCGCTCCCCCTCGGCCAGAACGACCATCATGACCCTCGCCCGCTCGGCAATGCCCGGCGGTGTGGCCCGGTCGTTCACCAGACGCTGGAAATAGATCTTGGCCTCCGCAATCCTGCCGGCCTTGGCGGCACCCAGTCCCAGAAGCTCGCGCGCGCCGTAGCGCCACGGGTTCCTGTCGTTATTGAGTGAACTGAGCCGATTCCTGAGCTCCGTAAAGCTGGCCTCTTCGAATTTCAACATCGCCGTCTGCAACCGCGCAAAGTCCCCGAGCAGCGGATCGACCGACTTGTCATTGGCGATCTGATCGTAGGCGGCCAGCGCCTCCGCCGGGTTGCCCTGGGCACCGTCATAGGCGGCGAGCCGCAAGCGCGCGAGAACTGCATAGCCCCGGGGAGCCTTCGCACGAAGCTCCTCGAGCGCCCGTTGCGCCTCGTCGGGCCGCTTGGCGTTGAAGTCCGTGAGGGCAATGACGTACTCGGTGCTCGCGGCGTCGTTGGCCCGCGCCTGCCGGTAGCTGGTGTATTGCCAGTAGGCGACGCCCAGCACGGCCGCGACGCCGGCCGCCACCACATATAGCCCGTACTTGTCCCAAAGCTTGAGCAACCGCTCGCGCCGCAGCTCCTCCTCGATCTCGCGGGTCATCAAGTCGCGTTCTTCGGCCATGATCGCTCACGTCTTGCGGGCGGCTCCAAGTGCTTCCGCCGATTGGATTGGCTGCGCGGGGTGCTCCCGGCCGCTACCAGGGGCCGGTCGGTGCCCGGCTTATAGCCAATTCTTTGCCTGTAGTGTATATTTTCGCCTCGTTGCAAGTCCGAGGGGAGCAGAATCCCGGTTCCGTCAGCTTGTCCGGCCGCATGGCAGCATGCGATTGCCCCGGCTCGGCTCCGGTGTCGGCTCGGGATGGGGAGCACGCGGTCGTCCGGCGCCGCCCCTTCTCAGGGGGCATGCCAGTCTGCTTGCCTTGCGCCTTCATAGGACGCCATAATTTATGCCATATTGGGCGGGCCTATAGCCTCTCGCGAGGGAGCTTTCTGCGGTTTGTCGCACCAGTGGATTGAACGGGCTCGAGCTGTGAGGTTGCACAGCAACGGGCCGGAGGGTTGGTGCATTGCAACGGCAGGCCGCTTTCCGCCGGCATGACGCCGCTCCAGCAGATCGGGCTGGAGAGGCGGCAGCCGGTCCAGGCAGGCGGAGGTTTGCACAAGTCGTACTTCTGCAAGTCGTATTTGGGCAGGGACGTTGCATCGCGTTGCGTAGCGTAGCGTAGCATGAGAGGGGAGCCATGGTGAGAGATGCGTACGCGGCGGGCGGGCAGCCGCAGCTGGCCGACAGCAACGGCAGCACCGCCAACCTGACGCAGGAGCTCGCACAGCTGCTGGCCCAATCCATCGCTCAGGGCCAGGCGGGCAAGCGCCCGCCGGGCGCGGCGGCGACCGGCTCGGAGCTGGCCAGCCTCGCGGCTCTGGTCTCGGCCTCGCAGAACCAGCGCCAGCCTCAGCCCTACAAGGACGGGCTGTCCTCTCTCGCCTACACGCGCCCGGCGCACAGCCCGGCGCCGGCTTTGACCCCGGTTCTTGCGCCGGTGCACGCGGCATCGAACGGCATGCTGGCGCCCGCGTCTTCCAGCATGCTGATCACCGAGCTGCAGCATGACGACGAGCCGATGCCGATCCCCTCGACCTGGCGGCAACCCATGCTGAGCGACGACGACCGCTGGTATCGCCAGCAGCTTGGTGCCGCCGCCCTCGGCCTCATCGCCGGTCTGATCGTGGTGGTGCCGGCCGTGCTGTGGCTCAGCGGCTTCCTCGGCGGACCGCAGAAGGGACCGCGGCCGATGACGGTCGTGGAGACACCTGCCGCCGCCGTCAAGATCACCGTCGCAGAGACAATGCCTGCCGCCAAGGTGTCCCTCGTCGAGGTGAAGAAAATAACGGATGTCCGGCCGAGGAAGGTGGACGAGCCACCGGTCACCGAGCGCGCAGCCCCCGCCCCGGCGCCCAAGCGGGAGTTTCGGGCCGATGTGACGCCCGCATCCAAGGTGGATACGGCGAAGGTGCGGATGGACGAGCTGCTGAGCAAGGCCAGGCGGCACATCGAGAGCGGCGACATCCCCGGCGCGCGCGAGGTTCTCGCGGCCCCCGAGACGGCGGCGTCTGGCCCGATGACCTTCATGCTTGCCGAGACCTACGACCCCAACATGCTCGCCAGCTGGCAGACAGCGCGCGGCAGCACCTCCGCCGACGCCCACAAAGCGAGGGCGCTCTACGAGAAGGCGCTCGCCCTCGGTGAGACCCGCGCCCAGCAGCGCCTGCGCCCCGACTGGCTCGGCACCAACTAGCCGGGACTGGGTCAGACCCTGTGCCCCGGCAAAGGCCGTGGTTGACCCCGGTCGATCCGCTGATATTCCGGTGTGGCGAGGGCAGACCCCAACCCTCACAGGCGTGCAAAGGGCAAGGCAGCGAAGGCGGATGCTGCAGACCGGACCGGTGTCCCCTGGGATCAGACCGGGTCAGACCCTGCGGGTCTGACCCCCAACGACCCCACGCCTACGCGCGCTTGTTCTGGCGGTTGTTCACCAAGTCGTCCACCACGGCGGGCTCTGCCAGAGTGGAGGTATCCCCGAGGTTGGAGAAGTCGTCCTCGGCGATCTTTCTCAGGATGCGGCGCATGATCTTGCCGGAGCGGGTCTTGGGCAGGCCGGGCGAGAACTGGATGAGGTCCGGCGCGGCGAACGGGCCGATCTCGCTGCGCACGTGCGCCACCAGCTCCTTGCGCAGGTCCTCGCTCGGGTTGTTGCCGGAGATCAGCGTCACGTAGCAGTAGATGCCCTGGCCCTTGATCTCGTGCGGGTAGCCGACCACGGCCGCCTCGGCCACCCTGGGATGCGAGACCAGCGCCGATTCCACCTCCGCCGTACCGAGGCGGTGGCCCGACACGTTGATCACGTCGTCGACGCGCCCGGTGATCCAGTAGTAGCCGTCCTCGTCGCGCCGGCAGCCGTCGCCGGTGAAGTAGGTGCCCGGATAGGTGGAGAAGTAGGTCTGCACGAAGCGCTCGTGGTCGCGGTACACGGTGCGCATCTGGCCGGGCCAGGAATCGAGGATCACGAGGTTGCCGGAGGCCGCGCCCTCCAGCCTCGTGCCCTTCTCGTCCACCAGCGCCGGCTGCAGGCCGAAGAACGGCCGCGTCGCCGAGCCCGGCTTGAGCTTGGTGGCGCCGGGCAGCGGGGTGATGAGGATGCCGCCGGTCTCGGTCTGCCACCAGGTGTCGACGATCGGGCAGCGCCCCTCGCCGACCACGCGGTGATACCACTCCCACGCCTCGGGATTGATCGGCTCGCCGACGGTGCCGAGGAGCTTGAGCGATGACCGGTCGGTGCGCTTGACGTAGTCGTCGCCGGCGCCCATCAGGGCGCGGATGGCGGTGGGGGCGGTGTAGAAGATGCTCACGTCCCACTTGTCGATCACGTGCCAGAAGCGCGAGGGCGTCGGGTAGTTCGGCACGCCCTCGAACATCAGGCTGGTGGCGCCGTTGGCGAGCGGGCCGTAGACGATGTAGCTGTGCCCCGTCACCCAGCCCACGTCGGCCGTGCACCAGAAGATGTCGCCGTCGTGGTAGTCGAACACGTACTGGTGGGTCATCGCGGCATAGACCAGGTAGCCGCCGGAGGTGTGCAGCACGCCCTTGGGCTTGCCGGTCGAGCCCGAGGTGTAGAGGATGAACAGCGGGTCCTCAGCGCTCATCTCCACGGCCGGGCAGTCGGCGCTGACCTTGACCAGCTCCTCGTGCAGCCAGATGTCGCGTCCGGCGGTCCACGGCACCTCGGAGCCCGTGCGGCGCACCACCAGCACCTTCTCGTCGCCGGCGCAGCGTTTGAGCGCCTCGTCGGTGTTCTTCTTGAGCGGGATCGGCCGGCCGCCGCGCACGCCCTCATCCGCGGTGACGACGAGCTTGGAATCGGCGTCGACGATGCGCCCCGCCAGACTGTCCGGCGAGAAGCCGCCGAACACCACCGAGTGGACAGCGCCGATGCGCGCGCACGCCAGGATGGCGTAGGCCGCCTCGGGGATCATCGGCAGGTAGATGGTGACGCGGTCGCCCTTCTTGACGCCGTTGGCCTTCAAGACGTTGGCGAGCTTGCACACCCGCTCGTGCAGCTGGCGGTAGGTGATCTTCTCGTCGTGGGTGGGGTCGTCGCCTTCCCAGATGATGGCGACCTGGTCGGCCCGGGTCTTCAGGTGGCGGTCGACGCAGTTGTAGCAGACGTTGAGGGTGCCGTCCTCGTACCACTTGATCGACACTTTGTGCGGGTCGTAGGAGGTGTTCTTGACCTTGGTGTACGGTTTGATCCAGTCGATGCGCTTGCCCATCTCGCCCCAGAACCCGTTCGGGTCCTCGACCGAGCGCTTGTACATCGCCAGATACTTCTCGTTGTCGAGGAAGGCGCGAGCCGCCCATTCGGCCGGCACGTTGTAGACCTTCTCAGACATCGCGCATATCCTCCCTGGCATGCCCCATTGGTGCTGGCCCCTATTATCGGCACCCGGCCGCCCTCGGCAACCGCCCCGTTGGTCGAATGCCGGCAACAATTATGCTGACCCCGGCATCCCGGAGGGCTCCCGCGAACCGTGGCGCACGGCGAGGATTATGACCTCCTCGTCGGTCGGTTCGTAGAAAATCCAATAGGGATAAGGAGAGGTTGGCATGCGGCGGATCGTGGGATCGTCCGTCTTCGTCCCTATCAGGGGATATTCCCGCCGCAGGTCCGTGATCGCTTTGATCCGCGCCTGCACCCGGATCGCCCCTTGAGGCGACCTCGCCGCAATGTAAGCCAGGACCTCATCGAGATCCGCAAGCGCCGGAAGCGTGTAGCGAAGCTTCACAGCCCATACTTGGCCCAAACTGCGCGTACCTGCTCCTCGCTGGCGAATTCGCCGCGTGCAGCGGCGGCCTTGGAGCGCGCGATGGCCTCGCGCTCGTCGGGCGTAAGCGGTACCGGCTCGCCGTCGAGCTTTGCGCCCGCGAGCGCCAGCATGGTGCGTGCGATCTCGTCCTGCTCATCAGCCGGCAGCTGTCGAACGGCCTCCAGAGCGTGCTCGAGCAATTTGGTCATGCTTCATGATAAGGCCGTCCAGAGACCAAGTCGAGGCGTTAGCCACAGGAGGTTCGCGCCCAAGCCCAACAAGCAGCGCCGTAAACAGCGCTACTCCTCCAACGCCAGAGGCCGGGCGACCGATTCCAGTGGCCTGCGCTCGGCCGCGACGGCCCAGCGGGCGGAGACAACGGCGGCACCGATCATCAGGGCGGCGCCGAGGAGATAGCCGGCGAACACGCTCGTGCGCGAGCCGGTGCCGATCAGCGCGCCGAACAGCAAGGGGCCGGAGATGCCGCCGATGCCGGTGCCGATGGCGTAGAAAAACGCAATCGCCAGCGCGCGGATCTCCAGGGGAAACGTCTCGCTCACGGTGAGATAGGCGGCGCTGGCCGCCGACGAGGCGAAGAAGAAGATGACGGTCCAGCACAGCGTCAGCGTCGTCGCCGAGACCAGGTCCCGGGCGAAGAGATAGCCGGTCGCGGCGAGCAACACACCGGAAACGGCGTAGGTGAAGGTGAGCATGGGTCGCCGCCCGACGGTGTCGAACAGGCGCCCGAGCAGGACGGGCCCGAGGAAGTTGCCGGCCGCAAAGGGCAGGATGTACCAGCCGACGTGATCGGCCCGGACGCCATAGAAGTCGGTGAGGATGAGGGCGTAGGTGAAGAAGATGGCGTTGTAGAAGAACGCCTGCGACGCCATCAGGGCCAGGCCCACGAGGGTACGCTGGCGGTGGGCGTGGAGCAGCGTCGCGGCCACCTCGGCGAGCGGCGTGTGGGTGCGGGCGCGCAGCCGCATCCTGGGGAACGGGCCCGACACCAAGGCGTGGCCCTCGCGCCGGAGGCGCGCCTCGATGCCCGCGACGATGGCCTCCGCCTCCTCCGCGCGGCCGTGGGTGATGAGCCAGCGCGGGCTCTCCGGCAGCCAGGTGCGCATCAAGAGGATGACGAGGGCGAGAGCCGCGCCGATGGCGAAGGCGGCGCGCCAGCCCATGTCGACGGGCAGCAGGGCGGGGTCCAGGAGCACGATCGAGCCCGCCGCGCCTACGGCAGCGCCCACCCAGAAGCTGCCGTTGATGACGAGGTCGGTCCAGCCGCGCACCCGCGCCGGGACCAGCTCCTGGATGGTGGAGTTGATCGCGGCATACTCCCCGCCGATGCCCGCTCCCGTGAGAAAGCGGAACAGCGCGAAGCTCCAGAGGTCCCAGGAGAACGCCGTTGCCGCAGTGGCCACCAGGTAGAACCCGAGCGTTATGAAGAAGAGCCGCTTGCGCCCCAGCCTGTCGGTCAGCCAGCCGAAAAAGACGGCGCCCAGCACCGCGCCGGCCAGATACGCGCTGGCCGCCAGGCCGATATCGGTGCTGCTGAGCAGGAGGACCGGGCTTTCTCTCAGCGCCCCGGCGACCGCGCCCGCCAGGGTCACCTCGAGGCCGTCGAGGATCCAGGTGATGCCGAGCGCGGCGACAACAAGGGTGTGGAACCGCCCCCACGGCAGCCGGTCGAGACGCGCCGGAATGTCGGTCTCGGCGATGGCCCCGGTGCGCGACGGGCCGCCTCTGCCCTGCAAATCCACATGAGACATGGCCCGTGCTTAGCAGCTCGCGCCAACTCGGCCAAACGTCGGCGAAGCACAGCGGTTCTGCTGGCACGCCGCGGCAAGGAGCGCCGGCGCGGGCGGCGCCGGCGCTCCCTGAACGGTGCGGAAGATGGCGCCGAGCGCGCCGAACACCACCATCAGGGCCACGATAAAGAGGACGGCGACGGGCGTAAGCACCGCCAGCACGATCGGCAGGTTTCCGCTCATACCCATGCAGACCGCCAGTCCGAGCACCAGGACCGCAGGCAGCAGCAGAAGGAAGGCGACGATGCCGATCTCGCTGTCACCTCCAACCGCTTCGCCCCGGGTGCGCTTGAGAATAGCGTAGGACCGCTTGCCGCGCAGCGACGGCGTCCGGCCCGCGAACGCCTCCAGCGTGCACAACCCCAGAGCCGCGTTGAAGGAGATCGCGACGAACGCGCAGGCAACATAGAACGCGAACAGACCCGCTTAGACGAGCGGCTGATCGAGCTTCGCGTGCTCCAGCAGAAATTGCAGCGTGCGCTGGCTGTCTGCCCCGGCCTAGACCGACAAGACGGTCACCCCGAGCAACAGCACTGAAGCGGCGAACGAAATGATCGGCAGCAGAAGCAGCTTGGGAGAGGACGGACCAGCTCGCCCCTGCGATGTGCTCCTCTTGGTCGCCACGCGGCCCGATTCCGTTCAGTCGCAGGAGGCCGCCTCAGACCAGGCACCAGACGCTGGAACGCTTGATCTCGGCGTCCTCCAGATCGCGCGTCACGGGCACCGAATACTGCGCGACCTCCACGAAGCGGTCCTTGGGGAAATGGCTCCGGCGCGGGTCGCCGACCAGCACCGCCGCGCCCTCGGCGTGTGCCGCTTCCAGGAAGGCCAGCACCCGCTCGGCGAGCGGCCGCTCGTAGAACAGGTCGCCGACCAGGACCACGTCGAAGCCGGCCGGCCAGGCAGAGAGCAGATCGCGGCCCGTCGCCTCCACCGCCACGTCGTTGGCGCCGGCATTGAGGGCGATCGCCGCCAGCGCGAACGGGTCGATGTCGGCGGCAAGCGCGTGCGCCGCTCCCGCCTTCATGGCGGCGACGCCGGCGAGCCCGGAGCCGGCGCCCAGGTCCAGCACGCTGCGACCGGCGACGAGGTCCGGATGGTCCAGAAGATGGCGCGCCAGAGCCTGTCCGCCGGCCCAGGCAAACGCCCACCAGGGCGGCGGCACGTTGATGCGGCCCAGCTCCTCCTCGGACTTCTGCCAGATCGACAGCGATTCCTCGGCAAGGTGGAGCCTGATCTCGGGCGCCAGCGGCACAGCCAGCAGCCTGGTGTTGGCGCGGACGAAACGAGCCTCTTTCATGGTCGCGTCACAGCCCAACAGGCTCGCTCTGCCCAATCGCCGGGCATTGTGCCGTCAGCAACGCCATATTAGATTTTCCCAGGAAGCGCCGAATCTTTCATCGCCGCGCGACAGTTGCCCAGAATTTGCACCCTGAGATTTCGGATTGCTGACGGGTGTCAATGAAAATTTCACGCCCTGGTCCGTCTTGTTGTGATGTCCGCACCGTTGGGGATGCGATTGGCCGCCGCCTTTGACGAGATGCACGGCAATACCGGCGAGGTGCGAGAGCCCTACCGATCCGTGCACGACTGGCTCGAGAGCCAGGACATCGACGACCTCGTGCGCAAGCGCAGCGAGGCCGAGGCCCTGTTCCGCCGCACCGGGATCACGTTTGCGGTCTACGGCGAGGAGGCCTCCTGTGAGCGGCTGATCCCCTTCGACATCGTCCCGCGCATCCTGAGCGCGGCCGAATGGCGCCGGCTTGCCGCCGGTATCGAGCAGCGCGTGCGCGCCCTCAACGCCTTCATCTACGATGTGTATCACCGCCAGGAGATCATCCGGGCGGGACGGGTGCCCGAGGACCTCGTCATCCAGAATTCGGCGTTCCTGCCCGAGATGATGGGCGTGGAGCCCGCCCGCGGCGTCTACGCCCACGTCATCGGCATCGACATCGTGCGCACCTCCGAGGGCGAGTTCTTCGTGCTCGAGGACAACACGCGCACGCCCTCCGGGGTCTCCTACATGCTGGAGAACCGCGAGACCATGATGCACATGTTCCCCGAGCTGTTCGCCCGCAACCGGGTGGCGGCGGTGGAGGACTATCCCGACGACCTGCGCCTCACCTTGGAGAGCGTGGCGCCGGCCAATCTCGACCGCGAGCCCACGGTGGTGGTGCTGACGCCGGGGATCCACAACAGCGCCTACTTCGAGCACTCGTTCCTCGCCGACCAGATGGGGGTGGAGCTGGCGGAAGGGCAGGACCTCCTCGTCGCCGACGGCGCCCTGCAGATGAAGACGACGCAGGGCCTGAAGCAGGTGGATGTCGTCTACCGGCGCATCGACGATGCCTTCCTCGATCCCTTGGCGTTCCGCCGCGATTCGCTGCTCGGCGTCGCCGGCATGTTCGACGTGTTTCGCGCCGGGCGGCTCAGCATCGTCAACGCGCCCGGCGCCGGCATCGCCGACGACAAGTCGATCTACACCTACATGCCCGACATCGTCGAGTTCTACACCGGGCGTGCACCGATCCTGAGCAATGTGCCGACCTGGACCTGCCGCAAGCCCGAGGACCTCGCCTACGTGCTGGAGCACCTCCCCGAGCTGGTCGTGAAGCAGGTGCACGGCTCCGGCGGCTACGGCATGCTGGTGGGCCCCGCGGCGACGCGCGAGGAGATCGACGCGTTCCGCCTGCTCATCGAGGCGCGCCCGGAGCGCTACATCGCCCAGCCGACGCTGGCGCTCTCCACCTGTCCCACCCTGGTCGAGAAGGGTTTCGCCCCGCGTCATCTCGACCTGCGCCCCTTCGTGCTGGTCGGCGACCGCGTGCGCCTCACGCCAGGCGGCCTCACCCGGGTCGCGCTGCGCGCGGGCTCGCTGGTGGTGAACTCCAGCCAGGGCGGGGGGACGAAGGACACCTGGGTGCTGCAGGAATGAAGGTTTCAGGGTTCAGGGGTCAGGTTTCAGGGACGGTGACATCGAGCATCAACTCGTACGGCGACCTCGTCGTGGACCATCATCAAGGACAAAGGGGTGCAGTAGGAGCAAAGTTCCACGGATCGGGAGGCTGCGGTGAGCATAAACTCCTATTCGCGACTTGGTGGTATGGCAGAAGGCGATGCGCCTGGCTGGAGAGGCGTATCAACTGGCCGGACTCCTGCCCAAAGCAGAGGAATACCGTCTGACAAGTCAGCCGCTACGTGCAGCTACCTCTGTGCCCACGAATACCGCGGGAGGCCATGGCCGGGGAACGCGGAAGGACTATGCCAATTTCGTCTCGATTGCACGGGGATCGCTGGCGGAAACGGAGACGATGCTCCTCTTGTTGGTCGACGTCGAGCTGTTGGCAAACGAACGTGTAGGGCCGGTGCTGGCGCTCTGCTCGGAGATCGGCAGGATGCTGAACGCATTGCTTGCACGGCTGCGCAACACGACCAACTCGCGCCCCTGAAACCTGACCCCTGAAACCTGAAACCATGCTAGGCCGCACTGCCAACGACCTGTTCTGGATGTCGCGCTACATCGAGCGCGCCGAGAACATCGCGCGCCTCCTGGAGGTCGGCTATCGCATCGCGCTCCTGCCGCGCGAGGGCCACGGCCGGGACGAGGAGTGGCGCTCCACGCTGCACAGCATCGGCTGCGAGCGCGGCTATCTCGCCAAGTACGGCAAGTACGACACGCGCCATGTCGTCAACTTCGTGCTGTTCGACACCGACAATCCCTCGAGCGTCTATTCCTGCCTCTCCACCGCGCGCCGCAATGCGAGGGCCCAGCGCACCGCGCTCACGCGCGAGATGTGGGAGAGCCTCAACGCCGCGTGGCTCGAGCTCTCCGCCATCGACCCCAACACGTTGGCATCCGACGCCCTGCCCCCGCTGCTCGACTGGATCAAGGAGCGCTCCGCCCTGTTCCGCGGCACGCTCCTCAACACCATCCTGCGCAACGACACCTTCTTCTTCAGCCAGCTCGGCACCTTCCTGGAGCGCGCCGACAACACCGCCCGCATCCTCGACGTGAAGTACTATGTGCTCCTGCCCCACAACGAGCTGGTGGGCGGCGAGATCGACAGCGTGCAGTGGGCGGCGATCCTGCGCTCGGTCTCGGCCCACCGCAGCTACCGCTGGGTCTACAAGGACAGCTACAAGCCCTGGCGCATCGCCGACTACCTGATCCTCAACCGGCAGATGCCGCGCTCGCTGCGCTCCTGCTACGAGGAGATCACCCAGGCGCTCGTCGACCTCGACACCTTCTACGGCACTCCCGAGGCGCCCCAGGCGCTCGCGAGCGAGATGCTGCGCGAGATCGCCGAAGGCGACATGGACGCCATCTTCCAGTCGGGCCTGCACGAGTTCCTCGCCGACTTCCTCACCCGCAACAACCGGCTCGCCTGCGAGATCTCCGCCGCCTACCACTTCACCGACAGTGCCGTGCCATGCTGATACGGGTCCGCCACGTCACCCGCTACATCTACGCCGAGCGTGCGCGCTACGCGGTGCAGAGCCTGCGGCTCACGCCGGCACCGTTCAAGGGCCAGCGCATCGCCGACTGGCAGGTGCGCGTGCCGGGATGCGCCAGGCCGCTCGAGTTCCGGGACGGGTTCGGGAACATCATGCAGCTCGTCACCATCACCCGGGCGCACACCGAGCTCGTGATCGAGGCCGCTGGCACGGTGGAGACCGAGGACCGCAGCGGGATCGTCGACGGCCTGCCCAAGATCGTGCCCACGCGGGTGTTCCTGAGAGAGACGGCACAGACGCGGGCCGATGCGGCGATCCGGGCGCTGGCGCAATCGGTCCCCACCACCGACACGATCGACCAGCTGCACGCCCTCGCCAACGCGGTGCGGGACCGGGTGGACTACGTTCCGGGCGCCACCCATGTCCACACCGGCGCCGCCGAGGCGCTGGCGGACGGCAAGGGCGTGTGCGCCGACCACGCCCACATCTTCATTGCCGCCGCACGCACGCTCGGCATCCCGGCGCGCTACGTCACCGGCTACCTCGTGCCGGACGACGACACCTCGGCGAACGCCCACCATGCCTGGGCCGAGGCCTATGTCGATGCGCTGGGCTGGGTCGGCTTCGATGTTGCCAACCGCCTCTGTCCCACCGACCGCTACGTGCGCCTCGCCTGCGGGCTCGACGCCGCCTATACCGCGCCGGTCACGGGCTCGCGCATGGGCGGCGGCGACGAGAAGCTCAACGTCTGCGTTGCGGTGCAGCAGAAAATTGCGCAGCAATAACGAGGTCGGGGACTGGGGATCAGGGATTGGGGACCAGGTTGGGTGTCAGTCTTCAAGAATGGCCTCACCACCGCACGGGCCAGCCCCTAATCCCTAATCCCTAATCCCTGAAACCTTCTTTCGCTGGGCCGCGTCCACGAGGATTGCCGGATGACCTACTGCGTCGGCTTGCGGCTCAACCGCGGCCTCGTCTTTGCGGCCGACACGCGCACCAGCGCCGGCAGCGACAACGTCGCCACCTTCCGCAAGCTCTACTACTGGCGCAAGCCCGGGGAGCGGGTGATCGTGCTGTGCTCGGCCGGCAATCTCTCCATCACCCAGTCGGTGATCAGCATCCTCAACGAGCAGCTGGTGCGCGAGCTCTCGCCGGGGGCGGAGAACCTGTTCACCGTGGCGTCGCTCTATCGCGCCGCCCGCCTCGTCGGCAATGCCATGCGCGAGGTGCGCAAGATCGACGGCGAGCAGCTGGAGGCGGGCGGCTCCTCCTTCAACGCCAACTTCCTGCTCGGCGGGCAGATCGAGGACGAGGTGCCGCGCCTCTTCCACATCTACCCCGAGGGCAACTTCATCGAGGCCACCGACGACACGCCGTTCCTGCAGATCGGCGAGCACAAGTACGGCAAGCCGATCATCGACCGCGTGGTGGAGCCCCACATGCGGCTCGGCGAGGCCGCCAAGCTGGCACTCCTGTCGTTCGATTCCACTCTGCGCTCGAACCTCTCGGTGGGGCTGCCGATCGACCTCCTGATCTACGAGCGCGACAGCCTGGACGTGCGCCGCGAGAAGCGCATCGAGGCCGACGACGAGTATTTCCGCAAGCTCTCCGCGGCATGGTCGGAGGCGTTGCGCTCGGCCTTCGCCAGCATCGAGGAGTTCAAGGTATAGGGAGGCGGGTACGCCCGTCATCCCGGAAGCCGAGCCGCAGGCGAGGCTATCCGGGACCTCCCGCAACGAGTTCGAACCCCCACCTTCAGCGCCGGTGTCGCTGCATCCAATCCGGCGGCGGCTGCAGGACATTTCTGCCGTTGGCATCAACCACGACGCATGCGTGCGGACAATGCCCCTTGTACTGGTTGCACTCGCTGATAGCGCAGCTCCGCGCCCCGGCCTTCGTGGTCGGGGCGCACGTGCTGCCGCGGAAGCCGCCTTCGCATCTGCCGAGCGTTCCTTGCGGATGGCCTGGTCGAGCTCGCCTTCAAGCTGGCCGACGCGCTTCCGCAGGGTACCGGCCTCCGTCTGAGGCTCCTGCAGCGCGGCTTGGGGCTGTTTGGAAATCTCAGCTGCCTTTTCACCCGCGGAGCGTTCCCTGCGGATGGCCAGGGCGAGCCCGTCTTCGAGCTCGCCTATGCGCTTTCGCAGGACGCCGGCCTCCGTCTGAGCCTCCTGCAGCTTGGCCTGGAGACGTTTGGAAAGTTCGGCCGACTTGGTTGCTTCGACCCCCGCGGCCGCCTGCAGCTCGACAAGCTTCGCCTGGACGGACTCCGTCTCCGCCTTGGCTCGATCGAGCTTTTCGCCCGCGAGCGACAAGTCCTTGCGCGCTTCGCCCAGGTTGCTCCGCCGCAGGCAAGCGTGCTGCGAGCGCGGCGGTCCGGGCCTCGGCCCGGTCACCAAGTTTTGCGCGATGAGGCCGGCCTGCTCGCGCCGATAGTTAATGGATATGCCGTTAGCCATTGGCGCGCCCGACGCGGGAGCGCCGCGCGTCGATCGACCGCGCGCTTTGCTCCAGTGCGAAGGCGGTGCCTCAGCGCTTCCTTTGGTACCTGGCCCACAGGTCCGGCCGGCGCTCGCGGGTGAGGCGCTCGGCCTCGGCGCGGCGCCATTGGGCGACCCTCTTGTGGTCGCCGGAGAGGAGCACCTCGGGGATGGGGCGGCCTTCCCAGTCGCGCGGACGAGTGTAGTGGGGGTACTCCAGCAGCCCCTGCTCGAAGCTCTCCTCGGCCAGCGAGGCGGGCGCGCCGACCACGCCGGGCAGCAGCCGCACCACGGCGTCGACCAGCACCATGGCCGCCAGCTCGCCGCCGGACAGCACATAGTCGCCGATGGAGACCTCGCGCAGGGCGCGGGCCTCGATGACGCGCTCATCGACGCCCTCGAAGCGGCCGGCGAGGAGAAGGAGGTCTGGCGCACCCGAGAGCTCGCGCACCAGGGCCTGGGTCAGGGGCTCTCCTCGCGGCGAGAGATAGATTGCGGGCGCCTCGGGAGCCCTGGCCCGGGCGGCATCCAGGGCCGCGGCCACCACCTCGGCGCGCAGCACCATGCCGGCCCCGCCGCCGGCCGGCGTGTCGTCCACCGCCCGGTGGCGGCCGATGCCGAAGTCGCGCAGCGCCACCGTCTCGAGGTGCCACAGGCCCCGCTTCAGGGCCTCACCGGCGAGGGAAGCGCCGAGCGGTCCCGGAAACACCTCGGGGAACAGCGTCACCACGATGGCGCGCCACGGTGAAGCTCGCATCTCTGGCGCTTCGGACACGGCCCCAGTGCTCCTCTCGTCGGTGGTCAGGCTCCGCGGTTGAGCCCGCGCGCCAGGGCATAGACCGCGCGGCTCGCGGGCACCGGCTCGCCCAGCTTCTCGGCCAGCTCCACGACGACGCCCAGGAGGCCCTCCACCTCCAAGGGGCCGCCGGCCTCCAGGTCGTTCAGCATGGAGGTGCGGAAGTCACCGAGGCGGCGCGTGACGCCCAGTCGCTCGTCCACCGTCATGGGCAGCCAGAGGCCCAGGCGCTCGCCGACGCGCACGTGCTCGCCCATCATGTCGTGCACCAGCTCGACGAGGCGCGGCTCGCCGAAGATGCCGTTGGCGGTGAGCCGCGTGAGGGCGCTCACCGGGTTCATGTTCATGTTGCCCCACAGCTTGGCCCAGATCTCGAGCCGGATCTCGGGGGTTACGATGCAGTTGACGCCGCCGGCCCTGACCAGGACGCCGAGCTCCTGTGTTTCACGTGAAGCAGCGCCCCCCGGCTCTCCCAGAATGAGACGGTCCACCGCGCCGACATGGACCTCGCCCGGCCTCTCCGCCCGCATCGAGGCATGCACCACGGCGCCCACGGGGCGCGCGCCCGTAAGCCGCGCCGCGGCCGCCCCACCGGGGTCGACGCTCTCCAGGCGCTGGCCGGCGAGGGGGCCCGCCAGGCCGTCCAGGAACCACCAGGGCAGACCGTTCATGGCCGTCACCACCAGAGGGCCGTGCGGGCTCCCCGAGAATGCCGGCGCGCCCCAGGCCACCGCCTCGGCAAAGCCGTGCGTCTTGACGGCGAGGATGACGGCGTCGGGCCTCGGCAGGTCCTCGGCGCGGTCGGAGGCGGGCAGGACGAACTGCTCCCTGCGCTCGCCCTCCGACAGAGCAAGCCCATGCTCCCGCAGCGCCGCCAGCCTGGCCCCGCGGGCCAACAGCGCCACCTCGGCGCCGCCCCGCGCCAGAGCACCGGCCAGCCAGCCTCCCACGGCCCCGGTCCCAATCACCAGCACGCGCACTGTCATGGGGCAGATTCCCACACCTTCGGCACGACGCCTCCATCTCTGGCGGTCGTCGGCATCGCTGTTGTGCCCATGCCACTAGTCAAGAGACAACCCTCGCAAGTTGCGTTCTTTTCCCTGCTCCATCCGACCACTGTTTGATATCTGCAACTGGACAACGGGCGTCGACTCGGGCTGCCAAGGCCACGGTTGGCCTGCCTTCGACGGACATGCACAGGGGAGAGAATGACATGAGCGACAGGGCGCACAAGAGCAGAAGCCGCTTCGTGGCCATGGGCCTCGCTGCGGTGCTCTGCTCCGGTCTGTTTGCCTGCGCGGGCGGCGAGCTCGGCCAGAAGGAGGAGCAGGGGGCGGAGATCGGCTCGATCATCGGCGGCATCGTCGGCGCTGTCGTCCCCGGCAGCTCGGTCGGCGCCCAGATCGTGCGCAACCACGGCGACCTCATCGGCGGCATCATCGGCGGCGCCATCGGGGCCTCGCTCGATGAGGAGGACCGCAAGATGCTGGAGAAATCCACCCGCGCCGCCTTCTCGACCGGCAAACCCCAGACCTTCGCGAACAAGAAGACCGGCGTGCGCGGCACCGCCAAGGTGACGGCCACGCGCACCAACGCCGAGGGCCGCCAGTGCCGCACCGTCAAGCAGGAGGTCAAGCTGAAGGACGGCAAGGGCGTCTCGGACAACGTCACCGCCTGCAAGGGCTCCGGCGGCGAGTGGGAGAAGTCGTCGTAGCCCTCGCCACGAGCTCCATCCGGCTCCCTCTCCCGCTTGCGGGGAGAGGGGGTCTGCGCGCTCAGCTCTTGTATGACGGGTCCTTGCGGTCGATCTGGCGGATCAGGGCGTTGAACACGTCGACGCCGGCGCCGTATTTGGGATCGAACTGCAGCGACACGCGCGTCGCCTGCTCCAGGACGGGCTGAGGGATCTCGATCAGCTCGTCCCGGAGGCCCTGGGCCGCGACCTGGATCTCGCAGGCGCGCTGCACCGTCCACAGGTGCGCGAACGCCTGGGGCAAGGTCTCGCCCCAGGCCAGAAGGCCGTGGTTGCGCAGGATCAGGACCGGCTTGCCGTCCAGCGACCTCAGCATGCGCGGGCCCTCCTCGGGGTTGACCGTGATGCCCTCGAAGTCGTGGTAGGCGACCTTGCCGTAGAGCTGCGCCGAGTAGAAGTTGGTCATCGACAGGCCGCCCCTGGTGCACGCCACCGCAAGACCCGCGGTGGTATGCGTATGCATGACGCAGTGAGCCTTGTCGATGTGGCGGTGGATGGTGGCATGCGGTGCAAGGCCCGCCGGGTTGATCGGCCACGGGCTGTTCGAAAGGATGCTGCCGCCAAGGTCGATCTTGACGAGGTTGGAGGCCCGCACCTCGCTGTAATGCAGCCCGAACGGGTTGATCAGCAGGTGCCGCTCGGGGCCGGGCAGCCTGCAGCGTGATGTGGTTGTAGATCAGCTCGGTCCAGCCGAGATGGTCGAACACGCGATAGCAGGCGGCGAGCAGCACGCGCGCCTCCCATTCCTCGCGCGTCACGCCCTCCAGCCGCGGAGGGGCCGTAGTCGATGGCGATCTTGGGCACGCCCATACCGCGTTCTCCCGCAATGGTCGGTCGGCGCATCCTAGCCAGAGTGTGCGGAAGCGGCCACCACCGTGGGGCACGGCTTGTTGCCCCATGGGCTGTCATGGCGCTATTGCAATCCGCCGCTAGGACGGCTGGGGCGCTGATAGAGCCGATAAATGAGGGCCTTGTCATGCAAGAGGATCGCTTCTCCAACAAGGCGGAGGCATACGAAGCCTTCGACGATATCCCGCTCTCGCCGCCGACCGACGACACCATCGGGGCCGTGATCGCGCGCCGCTACAGCCGCCGCGACATGCTCAGGGGATCGCTGGGGGCGGCCGCAGCCACCGCCCTGTTCGGCACCGCCGCCCTCACCTCGGCGTCGGGCCCGGCCACGGCCGCCTCCGCCGCCTTCGCGTTCCGCGAGCTCCCCAGCGGCGTCGATGCGACGCACCATGTCGCCGAGGGCTACGACGCCGATATCCTGATCCGCTGGGGCGACCCTCTCGCCGAGGGCCTCGCGGCCTTCGACCCGCGCACCCTGACGGCGGCCGACCAGATGTGGCGGTTCGGCTACAACAACGACTTCGTCGGCTTCTTCCCGCTCGACGAGAAGGGCACCCGCGGTCTTCTGTGCGTGAATCACGAGTACGCCAGCCCCGAGGTGATGTTCCCCGGCCTCAAGGGGCGTCCCGACCGCAACGATTTCGCCGACATCACGCAGGCCCGTGTCGACGTCGAGATGGCGGCGCACGGCGCGAGCGTGGTGGAGATCGCGCTCGTCGACGGCAAGTGGCGCCCGGTGATCGGCAGCCGGCTCAACCGGCGCCTCACGGCTCTGACCGAGATGACCGTCGACGGCCCGGCCGCCGGCCACGACCGGCTCAAGACCAAGGCCGATCCCACGGGACGCAGGATCCTGGGCACCATCAACAACTGCGCCGGCGGCCAGACGCCCTGGGGCACCTACCTGACGGCCGAGGAGAACTTCCACGGCTACTTCTGGACCGACCGGAGGTCGGAGGACGACAAGCGGCGCCTGACCAGGGGTCTCGGCGGCCCGCAGCAGAGGAGCTACGAGCGCTACGGCGTGCCGGGCAACTGGTACAGCTGGGGCGCTACCACGAGCGCTTCAACGTCGACAAGGAGGCCAACGAGCCGAACCGGTTCGGCTGGATCGTGGAGATCGACCCGACCGATCCCGCCTCCACCCCGGTCAAGCACACGGCGCTCGGCCGCTTCCGGCACGAGGGTGCGGAGACCGATCGTCAACAAGGACGGGCGGGTTGTCGTCTACTCGGGCGACGATGCGCGGTTCGACTATGTCTACCGCTTCGTCTCCAGGGAGCGGATCAGGCCCGGCGACAAGGCCCACAACATGCGCCTCCTGTCGGAGGGCACGCTCTCCGTCGCCCGGTTCAACGAGGACGGGACGGCGACCTGGGTACCGCTGGTGTTCGGCCAGGGGCCGCTGACGCCGGCAAACGGGTTCAACTCGCAGGCCGACGTCCTGATCGACGCGCGCCTGGCCGCCGACCAGCTGAAGGCGACGCCCATGGACCGGCCGGAGGACGTGCAGGCGCACCCCAGCTCCGGCAAGGTGTTCGTCATGCTGACCAACAACGCCCAGCGCAAGCCGGAGCAGGTCGACAAGGCCAACCCGCGGCCGGAGAACTACTTCGGGCACATCATCGAGATGACGGCGCCCGACGGCGACCATGCCGCTGCAACGTTCCGCTGGGACATCCTCATCAGATGCGGCGACCCGCGCATCGCCGCGGTGGGTGCGCTGTGGCATCCCGGGACCAGCGCCGACGGCTGGTTCGCCTCCCCCGACAACTGCGCCATCGACGCCCAGGGGCGGCTCTGGGTCTCGACCGACCAGGGGTCGGCATGGTCGCGCACCCAGCACGCCGACGGGCTCTACGCCGTCGAGACGGACGGCGAGCTGCGCGGCCTCTCCAAGCTGTTCTACCGGGTGCCGGTAGGCGCGGAGCTGTGCGGGCCCTGCTTCACGCCCGACGGCACCACGCTGTTCGTGGCGGTGCAGCATCCCGCCACCGACGGCGTGCGGAGCTGGAAGCCCTTCGGCAAGGACTCCACCTTCGACGACCCCGCCACCCGCTGGCCCGATTTCACCCCCGGCATGCCGCCCCGCCCCTCCGTGGTGGCCATCCGCAAGAGAGGCGGCGGCAAGATCGCGAGCTGAGCGGCGCGCACGCGGCCCGTCCTGCGCGCTACCCCTGCGCTACCGGGGTCTGGCTCTTCGCGCGTGCGAACGGCGCACGGCGGTTGCTATTCCCGCATGCCTCGGCGACAAGACGGCGGCCGCACGCAAGAGCGCGGCCGCGTGTTGTCGCGCATCGGGGCCAGCAAGTGACGGGACAGGGCCGGGCTGAAGGACCGCGGGCCGAGGAGGCGCCGACCATCGCCGGCTCGGTGGTGGCAAGAGTGCTCGCCCCGTTCGCGGCCGGCTATTTCCTGACCTACATGCTGCGCGCCGTGAATGCGGTGGTGGCCCCCGACCTGGTGGGCGAGCTCGGCCTCGGTGCCGCCGAGCTCGGCCTCATGACCGCTTCCTACCTCGGCGCCTTCGCGCTGTTCCAGCTGCCGCTCGGCGTACTGCTCGACCGCTACGGGCCGCGCCGCGTGCAGGCGGCCCTGTTCGCGGTCGCGGCGGCGGGCTGCGCGCTGTTCGCCGTCGGCGGCAATGCGCTGACGCTCACGCTGGCGCGGGGGATGATCGGGCTCGGCTTCGCCGGCGGGCTCATGAGCAGCTTCAAGGCCAACGTGATCTGGGTGCCGGCGCCGCGCCGTGCCTTGGCCAATGCGAGCGTGATGTCGTTCGGCGCGCTCGGCCTGCTGATGGCAACGGCGCCGACGGAGTACGCCGTCAGCATGATGGGCTGGCGCGCTGTGTTCGTCGTGCTCGCCGTCGTCACCATTGCGGTGGCCTTGGTCATTCTGACCGTGGTGCCCGAGCGCAAGGCGGAGCAGGTGGCAGGGACGGTGCGCGAGCAGGTGCGCCAGCTTGCAGCGATTTACAGAGACCGCGCGTTCCTGGCCCTCGCCCCGCTGCTCGCCAGCACGGCCGGCACCCACATCGCCATCCAGACCTTGTGGGCGGGACCCTGGTTCCGCGACGTGGCGCAGCTCGACCGCCCCGGGGTCGCCAACTACCTGTTCATCACCGGCGTCGCCTTCTTCGCCGGCATCCTCTCGAGCGGAGCGATCGCCGACTGGTTCGTGCGCCGCGGCGTCAGCGAGATCAGCGTGATGATCGGGTTCCTGGTGGCATTCTTCCTCTCCCAGGCCGGGATCGTCTTCGAGGTGCACGAGCTGCGTGTGCTCGTCTGGTTCGTGTTCGGCATGAGCGGGCAAGTCGCAGTGCTGGCCTATCCCTGGCTGGCGAGCCGGTTCGGGGCGGCGCAGGCGGGCCGCGCCAACACCGCCATGAACCTGCTCCTGTTCCTCGCCGCCTTTACCATTCAGTACGCCATCGGCGCCGTCATCGGCCTGTTTCCGCAGGGAAGCGCGGGGGGATACGATCCGAGGTCCTACCAGGTGGCGTTCGGCATCTTTCTCGCCGTGCAACTCCTCTGCTTCGGCATCTACCTGGCGAACCGGAGGCTGTTCCAGAAAGCGTGAAAGCGCGTCCGGTCTGCCAACCCCGAGCTTGACAAGCAGCCGCAATGAAGCGTGGTATTCCACGTAATGGCCGGGCTTCTAAGGCCGGCTACGGGGGAAACGTCGCTGCTTGAGAGTCGCCGCTCCAAGGCGAGCGGTCTCGATGGGCAGCACCGGGCGTTCCCGTGCAGGGTGCCATCCGTTCGGTGGTTTGGTGAGTTGTTTACTGACAAGGGAGGAGGCTTGCGCATGAACGCGATCGCCAGAGGGATCATTGCTGCCGTTGCCTTCGCAGCCACGCTGGGCCTCACCGGGCCCGGCGCCAGTGCACAGGGCGTCAAGGTGCGCGTTGCGCTCGGCGACACCATCTCGGTGGAGACGCTGTCCTACATCATCGCGCTGGAGCGCGCCAAGGAGAAGGGCGTCGACTACGCCGTGACCTCGTTCGCCAAGGAGGACCTGGCGCTGCAGGCGGTCGTCAACAACCAGGCCGACCTCGGGATCGCGACGCCCTACGCCATCATCCAGAAGTCGAAGGCGCCGCTGCGCGGCCTGTTCCAGGTGAGCCGGCTCGTGTTCTTCCCCGTCGCCGACAAGCAGTACAAGACCTGGAAGGACCTCGACGGGCAGCCGTTCACGTTCCACGCGCGCGGCAGCGGCACCGAGGCCATCGGCAACATCATCGCCAAGCGCCAGGGCATCAAGTTCGGGCAGAGGAGCTATGTGCCCGGGTCGGAGAACCGCGTGGTCGCCATGCTCAACGGCCAGATCAAGGCCACCATCGTCGACCTCGCCAACATGAAGCTGCTGATGGCGAAGGGCGGCGACAAGTTCCACCTGCTGCCGAGCGTCGACACGCCGGCCAGCGACGAGGTGCTGTTCGGCAACGTCGCCTGGATCGAGAATAACGGCAAGGCGGTGGAGATCATCGTCGAGGAGTTCGCGCGGCTGTGGGCCGAGGCGGCCAAGAACCCCGGCGTCATCGAGGCCGAGCGCGCCAAGCGCAACCTCCTGAAGGACCTGCCCAAGGAGGTCCTCGCCGGCGTCACCGGCTACTACACCGACGCCGTCAAGCACGGCCTGTTCGACCCCAAGGGTGGTGGCGCCGCGGCGGTGAAGTCCGACTTCGAGTTCTATACCGAGGCGGGCCAGCTCAAGGGCACGGCCGGCGATCTCAAAGTCGAGGACTTCTGGAACCTGGCGCCGCTCGACAAGGCGCTGAAGAAGATTGGCAGCTGATCCGGCTGCCGGCCGCGCGGCGGCACCGAGAGCGAGAGAGCCCGGGCGATGACGACTGGCGCTGACCTGATCTCCTCGCCCAGGCCGGAGTCTTCGACGGCCGCGAAGGCGGAGGGTCGCGGTCCCGCGCGTTACCTGCGCAGACCGGCGATCCTGCAGATCGCCTCGATCCTGGTGGCGGCGGGAGGATGGGAGATTGCGGGACGCATTCCCGTCAGCCCGACGTTTCCCACCTTCCTCGATACCGCCAGGGCGACGGTGGCGATGCTGGGCGACGGCTCCTTGCCCGTCGCGCTCGCCATCACGCTCGTTCCGCTGGGAATCGGCATCGTGCTCTCCGCGCTGCTCGGGGTCGCCGCGGGTGTCGCCATGGGGCTCGAGCGGCGCGTGGAGTGGCTCGGGCTGCCGCTGTTCATCGTGCTGCAGGCGGCGCCGCTCGCCGCCCTCATTCCGCTGGTCATCCTGGCCTACGGCATCGGCATCACCACCAAGGTGATCATCGTGTGCATCATGGCGGTGCCGGTGATCGCGCTCAACTCGTACAAGGCGGTGCGACACGCGCCGGCGTCGCTGATCGAGATGGGATGCTCGTTCCTCGGCACCCGGCAGCAGCTGATCGGCAAGGTGATCCTGCCCGCCGCCGCGCCGGTAATCTTCGCCGGCCTGCGCCTCGGCGTGGCGTCCGGCTTCATCGGCGCGGTGCTTGCCGAGCTCTTGATCACGCCGACCGGCATCGGCGACATCATCACCTACAATCAGTCGATCGCCGAATATCCCGCCATGTACGGGGCGATCGCATCGATCATCGCCGTGTCGGTTGCCTTCATCAAGGCGCTGGAGTGGGTCGAGCTGCACTTCGTTCGGCCGGAGAGGAGAGGCTCGTGATGGCTGCATCGGCAAGCCCCGCGCTTGCGCCGGCGACGGTGGAGCTGCAGCCGGTCGTCGAAGTGCGATCGGTGTCGAAGGTCTACGGCGGCGGCGTGCAGGCGCTCGATGCGGTGAGCCTGGAGTTTCGCGAGGGGCAGCTCACCTCGCTCCTGGGCCCCTCCGGCTGCGGCAAGACCACGCTCCTCAAGATCATCGCCGGCCTCATTCCTGCGACCGGCGGCGAGGTCAGGATCAAGGGGCGCAGCGTGAGCGGGCCCGGCCCCGAGCGCTCGTTCGTGTTCCAGGACTTCGCGCTGCTGCCGTGGGCGACGGTGCTGCGCAACGCGGCCTTCGGCCTGGAGCTGCGCGGCGTGTCGCGCTCGCGGCGTGAGGCGATCGCCGCGGCGCAGATCGCCAAGGTCGGCCTCGCGGGCTTCGAGAGCAAGTATCCGCACGAGCTGTCGGGCGGCATGCGCCAGCGCGTAGGCCTGGCGCGCGCGCTCGCCGTCGAGGCCGAGATCATCCTGATGGACGAGCCGTTCTCCGCAGTCGACGAGCAGACCCGGCGCAAGTTCCAGGAGGACCTGCTGGAGCTGATCGCCAGGGAGCGCAGGACCTTCATCTTCGTCACGCACAGCATCGAGGAGGCCGTGTACGTCTCCGACCGCATCGCCCTGCTCACCCCCCGGCCGGGCCGCGTCTCCCAGGTCATCGACGTGGACGTCCCACGCGGCGCAGACCGCGACGCCATCCGCCGGCACCCCGTGTATCTCGACACGGTGGAGAGCATCTGGGGCGGGCTCAAGCAGTACGTGGAGTGAGGCGACGATGCAGCTCTTCGGCAGACGGGTTCCGGCGTCCGCATCGCTCCTCGTCTGGGCGCTGGCCTGGGAGATCGTCGGGCAGGCAGGGCTGACGGCGCTGTTTCCGCCCCTGTCGAGCGTTATCGTCAAGCTCGCCGAGATCGTCGCCGTGCCGACGTTCTGGGACGCGCTCGCCCTCACGGCGCGTACCTACGTGATCGGTACCGCCATTGCCATTGGCGCCGGCACGCCGATCGGCCTCCTCATGGGCCGCTCGCAGATCGCCGACGGGCTCCTGCTGCCGTGGGTCAACACATTCACCAGCGCACCGCTGTCGGCGATGGTGCCGGTGATCATGGCGCTGTTCGGCTTCGGCGAGACGACCATCGTGCTCACCGTGATCCTGTTCGCGATCTGGATCGTCATCCTCGACGCCCGCGCAGGCGCCCGGTCGATCTCGCCCTCGCTGGTCGAGATGGCCGCTGCGTTCGGCGCATCGCGCTGGCAGGCCTTCTCCAAGGTCTACCTGTGGGCCGCGCTGCCCGAGATCCTGACCGGCATCCGGCTGGGCTTGATCCGCGCCGTCAAGGGCGTGATCATCGGGCAATTGCTGGTGTCGGTGGTGGGCTTCGGCCACATGTTCGAGATCTACTCGTCCAACTTCCTCATGGAGCACATGTGGGCTCTCCTGCTCGTGCTGTTCGCCCTGGCCTTCGTGATCGATGCGCTCCTCGCCTGGATCGAGCGCCGGATCGAGTACTTCGCCGCATCGCGGAGCTGACGGCGGCTCTACGCCTCCGCCATCACGGGCATCACCTGCCTGGCGAAACGGCGCAGGCTCTCGATCGGTTGCTGCCCGCCGCTGTTCACCAGCACTTGGGCCACGCCCGCCACCCGCAACTCACCGAGCCGCGCAATGATCTCCTCCGCCGAGCCGAACAGCGCGTTCTCCTCCGTGCTGCCGGGTACGGTGTCGTACTGCAGGATATGCGAGCGCTTCGACGCATCGGCTCGTCGCGACAGATCGACCATGCGCCGGTGCACCGCGATCTGCCGGGCGAGCGCCGCCTCCCGGTCAGCCGCCCCCTTGGCCGCGTAGACATTGCGTGCCACCGCGACCATGAGCGGTGGAACGCGCGCCCTTGCGCCCCGACCACCGAGCGATATAGAGCGCGATGCGCACCTCGATCTGCGCTGGCGACTGGAACTGGTCGAGCAGCAGGTTGCAGCCGAGCTCGGCAGCCTTGCGGATCGAGCCGGGGGTCCCGGCCGCCATCCGGAGCGGCGGGTGCGGGCGCTGCACCGGCTGCGGCTCCACCAGAACGTTGTCGAGGCGCCAGTAGGTGCCGTGGTGCGAGACGCGCTCGTTCGACGTGAAGGCACGCTTCAGCACGGCCAACGCCTCGTCGAAGCGCCCTTCCGCCTCCTCCATCGGCATGGCAAAGCCTGAGAACTCGGAGGCGGGGTACCCCTTGCCGATGCCAAGCTCGAGCCGGCCGTTGGAGACGACGTCGAGCGTCGCCGCCTGCTCGGCCAGCATCGCCGGATTGTGCCAGGCGAGCTCCATGACCGCGGTGCCCAGCCTCAGCCTTGTGGTACGCATCGCGATCGCAGTCAGCACCTGGAGCGGCGCCGAGATCTGGCCGACGCCGGTGAAATGGTGCTCGGTCAGGAAGGTCCCCCAGTGGCCGAGCGCCTCGGCCTCGACCATGATCTCGATGGAGCCAGCCAATCTCCGCGTACTGACATCGGCCGGCTCCCCACGGGTACCGCGGCACCACCGAACAAGCCAAATCGCATCTGGTCGTCCCATGCAGGGAGCAATAAGGCGATAGCCGCATTGCGCCGGTCTTTACGACGGGTGTTCGGCGCAATGCGCCTACGGCTTATTGCGCCCTACGCTGCTTGTTGCGCCTACGCCGCCTCCAGCTCGAGCCGGACGATGGCGGCGCCGTCGACCATGGCCTTCATCTTGGCGTAGGCCACCGCGCGCGGCAGGTACTTGAGGCCGCAGTCGGGCGCCACGACGATGCGTTGCGCGGGCACGTGCGGCAGCGCCCGCCGGATGCGCGCAGCCACCGTCTCCGGCGTCTCCACAGCCATGTCGGAGAGGTCGAGGACGCCGAGCAGGATGGTCTTGCCCGGCAGCTTCTCCAGCACGGCGCAGTCGAGCTTGGATTGCGCCGTCTCGATGGAGATCTGCTGCACCTTGGAGGCCGCGAGCTCGGGCAGGAAGGAGTAGCCCGACGGTCGCTGGTGGATGATGGCGGCATAGCCGAAGCAGATGTGCAGCGCGGTTGTGCCCGTGACGCCTTCGAGCGCACGGTCCAAGACCTGGACGCCGAACTGCTTGGCCTTCTCGGGGCGCGCCTGCATGTAGGGCTCGTCCACCTGCACGACATCGGCGCCGGCGGCGAACAGGTCCTTGATCTCGGCGTTGACGGCGGCGGCGTAGTCAAAAGCGAGCGCCACCTCGTCCTTGTAGTAGTCGTCCTGGGCCTGCTGCGACATGGTGAAGGGGCCCGGCACCGTGATCTTGATCGTGCGGGCGGTGTTGGCGCGCAGGAACTCCAGATCGCGCACCTCGACGGGATGCCGGCGCCTGACCGGCCCCACCACGCGGGGCACCGGGTTGGGATGGCCGCTGCGGTCGAGCGCGGTGCCGGGGTTGTCGATGTCGACGCCGTCGAGCGCCGTGGCGAAGCGGTTGGAGTAGCTCTCGCGCCGCATCTCGCCGTCGGTGACGATGTCGAGGCCGGCCCGCTCCTGGTCGCGGATGGCGATCAGCGTGGCGTCGTCCTGCGCCTCCTCCAGCCATTCAGGCGCCACACGCCACAGCTCGCGCGCCCGCACGCGCGGTGGAAAGCGGCCGGCGAGCTTCTTGCGGTCGATCAGCCACTCGGGCTGGGCGTAGCTTCCAACGAGCGTCGTGGGCAGGATGGGCAGCATGATCGGGCCTCAAACCTTCATCCTCGGATCGAGCGGTAGGGTGCAAGCCTGCGGAGCGGGATTGCACCGATGCACGCTCTCCACGGCCGACGCCGCCTGCGGAGAGGTCGGCTCGGCGCAATCGCGCTGACGCACGATTGCGCCCTGCGTCAAACCTTCATCTTGGGGTCGAGCCAGTCGCGCAGGGAGTCACCGAACAGGTTGAAGCCGAACACCGCCAGCGAGATGGCGATGCCGGGGAAGACGGCGACCCACGGGGCGCTCTCGGCGTACTCCTGCGCGCCGCCGCGGAGCATCAGCCCCCAGGCCGGCACCGGCTCCTGCACGCCGAGGCCGAGGAACGACAGCGAGGCCTCGATCAGGATCGCCTGGCCGACCGCCGCAGTGATCATGATGAGGTAGGGCGCCATGACGTTGGGCACCATGTGGCGCAGCACGATGCGCGTGTGGCTGAAGCCGCAGGCGCGGGCGGCGTCGATGTAGGGCGTCTCGCGCACCGCGAGCGCGCTGGAGCGCACCACGCGCGCGCAGCGGGGGATGAACGGGATGGTGATGGCCAGGATCACGTTGAAGGTGCCGGTGCCGAAGATGGAGACCACGGCGAGCGCCAGGATGATCAGCGGGAAGGCCATCAGCACGTCCATGACGCGCTGGAAGAGCAGATCGAAGCGGCCGCCGAAGTAGGCGCTGGCCACCCCCAGGATGAGGCCGATGGTGGCGCCGACGAAGGCCGAGACGAAGCCCACCAGGAGGGCGGTGCGCGCGCCGTAGACGATGCGGGTGTAGAGGTCGCGACCGAACTGGTCGGTGCCGAGCCAATATTCAGCGCCGGGCGGCTCCAGCATGGCGCCGAAGTTGTTGCGGGTGGGATCGTAGACCGTCACCAGGTCGGCGGACGCCGCCATCAGGAGCATGACGATGACGACGAAGCCACCCACCGCGCCCAGCGGGTTCTGTCGGCAGAACTGCCACAGCACGGCCAGCCGCGACCGCCTGGGCGGCAGCTGCTCGACGCCAGATGCGGGCTGGGACATGGTTGCCATGGAAGGCCCCTCAGCGGCTGTAGCGGATGCGCGGGTCGAGCCACGCATAGACGATGTCGACCACCAGGTTGGTGAGGGCGAAGATGCCCACCACCAGCATCACCAGCGCCTGGGTCATGTTGAAGTCGTGGTTCTGCACCGACTCGACGAACAGCTTGCCGAGCCCGTTCAGGTTGAACACCTGCTCGGTCACGACCAGACCGCCCATCAGGAACGCGAACTCGATGCCGATGATGGTGATGACGGGGAGGAGCGCATTGCGCAGCGCGTGGCGGCGCACGATGAGCTGCCGGAACAGCCCCTTGGCGCGCGCCGTGCGCACGTAGTCCTCGCGCAGCACCTCGAGCATGGCGGAGCGCGTCATGCGGGTGGCCACCGCCGAGTAGCGGTAGCCGGTGGCGAGCGCCGGCCAGATCAGCATGCTCAGGTTGGTGAGCGGATCGATCCAGATCGGCACGTAGGTGATGGGCGGCATCCACGGGGTGCCGAACCACGCCTTGGAGGCGATCAGGATGCCGAGGATGATCAGGATGCCGAGCCAGAACGAGGGCATGGCGACGCCGGCGATCGAGAACGCACGCACGACGTAGTCGGCCCAGGTGTTGTGCTTGACCGCCGAGATGGTGCCGAGCGGGATGGCGATCAGGATCGCCGTCAGGGTCGCCATGATGGCCACCTGCAGCGACAGCTGGAAGCGCAGGCCGACCTCCTCGACGATCGGCCGCCCGCTCCACATCGAGTTGCCGAAGTCGAAGGTGAGGAGACCCTTGAGGAAGGCCAGGAACTGCACGTACATCGGCTGGTCGGTGCCGATCTCGGCGCGGCAGGCCTGCAGGACCTGCGGGTCGATGCCGCCGCCACCGGTCGCCATGCGCAGCGTGCACACGTCGCCAGGGATGGCGCGCATCAGCAGAAAAACGAGAACCGCGGCGCCGAGCAGCGTCGGGATCATCAGCAGGATGCGCTTGACGATGTAGGCGAACATGGCGTCCCGCCGGGCTGGCAGGTTGGGTCAACCCGGCGAGAGCCGGGGGCAGACCCAACGCACCGATGGCATCTACCGAGTGTTGGGTTGCACCCCGACCTTCGCCGGGGCTCAACCCAACCTGCGTTTTACTTGTCGATCCAGACGACGGAGAGGTCCTGGTTCAAGTAGTGGCTGGGGGTGACCTTCCAGCCCTTCATGTACGAGCGGTGCGGGATGATCCGGTACCACCACAGCGTCAGGAAGTTGTTCGCCTGCTCGTCCAGGATCAGCTTCTCGTACTGCCGCATGAGCTTGCGCTGCTCGGCAACGTCGCCCGTCTGGTTCATGGCGTCGTGCAGCTTGATCAGGTCCTTGCCCTCGATCTTGCTGTACTGGTCGCCAGCATCCGGCCGGAACTTGGCCACGTCGGCGAGCGGATTGACGACCGACTGGCAGTTGAACTCCAGCCCGACGTCGAACGTGCCGGACTTCAAGCCCTCATAGAAGGGGCCGTCCGCCAGGACCTTCTGGTCCGCGTCGATGCCGACCTGCTTCCACTGGTCGAGCAGCCACGTGCCGACGATGGTATATGGCTGGTCTACGGCGCGGTTGAGGAGCGTGAACTTGAGGTCGGGGACGCCGGCCTCCTTCAAGAGCCGCTTGGCCTCGGCGCGCGACTTGTTGATGTCCGGCCAGAAGCCTGCGAGCTTCTCCAGCTCCTCCTTGGAGGCCGCCAGCGGGTGGCCGGGGAACGCGACGCCGCCCACCGCCTTGACGATCGCGATCTTGGAGAGATCCTTGGCGCCCTGCCACCGGTCAACGGCCAGCGTGAGGGCCTTGCGCACGCGCACGTCGTCGAACGGCTTCTTCTTGTGGTTTGGGCTGAAGATCAAGGAGCAGTTCCAGTCGCTCTCCTGGATGGTGATGTCCTTGCCCAGCGCCTTGACGAGGTCGTCACGGCTCTTGGGCGGGATGCCCCGGAACTCGGCCGCCGCCTGGTCGCCACGGATCGCCTGGATGCGCAGGGTCTGCGTCTTGGCGATGATCGCCTGGAAGCCATCGAGATACGGTTTGCCGGGGTGATAGTAGTCCGGATTGCGCTTGCCCTTGATGAACGCGCCGGCCTGCCGCTCTTCGAACACGAACGGGCCGGAGCCCAGGACGTTCTTCTCGTACCAGTGCTGGTCGGCATCGAGCTTCGCCTTGGAGTAGACGAAGTGGAAGGGGGTCGCCAGCGCGGGAATGAAGGCGCCCGACGGGTACTTGAGCTTGAACACCAGCGTCTCGTCGTCGGAGGCCTTCACGCTCTCGACCATGGTGAACTGGGCCTTGCGCGAGCTCAGCACGCCTGCAGGCGGGAAGATGATGCGCTGGAACGTGGCCTCCACGTCCTTGGCGGTGAGCGCCGTGCCGTCGTGGAACTTCACGCCCTTGCGGATCTTGAAGCTGTAGGTCTTGCCGCCGTCCGCCGGCTCCGGCATCTCCGAGCACAAGTCGCACACGAAGTCGTTCTTGGCCGGGTCGTCGGGATTGACCCGGATGAGCACGCTGTAGAACGGCGCCAGCGGGTGGATCAGCGCGAAGGTGTTCTCCCGATGCCCGTCCATGGTGGGAAACTCGCCGGGCACGACGAACTTGAGGATGCCGCCCTTTTTCGGGGTCTGCGCCTCCGCGGCGGGCATCGCGAGGGGCGCTGCCAAGAGCCCCGCGAGCAACGGAAGCACAAGCCTCCAATGTCGGGTGTCCATTTCGGTCCTCCCTTTGGGCTGAGTAGGTTTGTTCTCGCGACAGCCCCCGTCGGCCATCGCCACCGCCGCAGCATTACCCAATTCTAGTTCCATTTCAAACGTGATCGCTCCGGGCCCGTTGCCAGCGCCGATCGTATCCCCCGAAGGAAGGCGGTGCGCGGGTGCACCGAGGGGGACTAGGATCGGGCGGTTGCCGGCCCGGCCTCGGCGCCGGCGGCGGGAAGCATCCGACGTGACAGGGAATGGAGGTGTCGAGCCATGCATCCGGGGACCAGGCTGCGGACGGCGTTGGGGGGCAGGGCTCTGATAGCGGCACCCGGCGTGTATGATATGCTCTCTGCCAAAATCGCCGATGGAATGGGCTTCGAGGCGCTCTACATGACGGGCTACGGCGTGTCCGCCTCGCTCGGGCTGCCCGATGCCGGCCTCGTCAGCTACAGCGAGATGGTCGGGCGGGTGGCCCAGATCTGCCAGGGAACGACGACGCCCCTCGTCTGCGATGCCGACACCGGGTTCGGCGGGCTCGTCAACCTGGAGCGCACGGTCAAGGGCTACGAGGCGGCGGGCGCGGCGGCCATCCAAATCGAGGACCAGGTGTTTCCGAAACGGTGCGGGCATACCCCGGGCCGCCGCGTGGTGCCCATCGCCGACATGGTGCGCAAGATCGAGGTGGCCGCGGCCAGCCGCACCTCGCCCGATTTTCTCATTGTCGCCCGCACCGACGCGCGCACCAGCCTCGGCCTCGACGAGGCGCTGCGCCGCGGCGAGGCCTACGCCAAGGCGGGCGCCGACATCCTGTTCATCGAGAGCCCCGAGAGCGAGGAGGAGATGGCCCGCATCGGCCGGCATTTCGACGTGCCCTTGCTCGCCAACATGGCCGACGGCGGGCGCACGCCGATTCTGCCCAGAGCGCGGCTGGCGGACCTCGGCTACCGGATCGCCATCTTCCCCGTGACCGGCCTCCTTGCCGCCGTCAAAGCGCTCGAGCGGGTGTACGGCGCGCTCAAGGAGACGGGCTCGAGCGATACGCTCGCCGCCGAGCTCTATCCCTTCGACCGGTTCTGCCGCCTGATCGGCTTCGAGCACATCTGGGAGTTCGAGAAACGCTGGCCCGAGACGTCTGATACCACGCCGCACCCGTCATCCCGGAAGTTGAGGCACAGCCGAAACTATCCGGGACCTCCCCGAGCGAGCCGAACGCTGCTCCCAAGATCCCGGTTCGCAGCGCCGCTCGCGTCCCGCTCCCCGGACTTGCTCCTGGGTCCGACCGGGATGACGGGTGGCTATCCAGATTCGCCGGTCGTGAAGTCCGCCATCGTCGTCGTCGTCGCCCGCCGGCGGATTCGCCGGCAGACCAGTCGCCGCGCGTGTCGGGCTCGCGCCAGTCGCCCCCGAAGGGACCGGAGCTGCCGCCGCCGGGAACCGGGAATGGAAACGGCGAGGTCGGGTAGCCGAAGTCCGGCCGGCCGCGCGGGCCGCGGTTGCTGTAGCCGCCCCGCAGGACCTCCCACAGTATGCCGCCGGCCGCACCGGCCAGCACCTGCTTGATGGTGTCGGTGATGGCGTCGCCGTTGCCGAAGGTGGAGTGCGGATGATCGTAGCCGGCACCGCGGAAGCGATTGCGCACCTCCTCCACCTCGAGCCGTCGGCGCGCCAGAGTCCTGGGCGGTACGCCTGAGGTTCGCGACCTCGCCATCCGCCTTGGTGACGGCCGCGTCGACGGTCTCGATCTTGCGCACAATGGCGTCGTCGCTGCCGGTCGGGGTGCGGCGCGCCTCCAGATAGAGGGCGGCCAGGTGGTCCTTGCTGTCGGCCAGCGCGATGGTCGTCAGCGCCTCCTCGTAGGCTGGATTGAGGCCGTCCGAGACCAGCGTGCCGCGCTCCTCGTCGAGCTTGCGCAACTGGCCGTGCTTCTCCTCGAGCGCCTTGTCGGCGGCCGCAAGCTCCTCGCGCGCCGCCGCCAGAACCCGCTCCTTGGGCTCGATGCCGGCCTCCACCATCGCGCGCCGCTCGACTTGCGACAGGGCGGTGAGGCGTTCGTTGGCCGCTGCCCGCTTGGTGGCGGCGTGCTCTCTGAGGCGCAGCGGGATGTCGATCAGGGCCGCATAGTTGGCGCGCACCTGCCCGAAGCCGACGAAATCGGCGACCATGCGGTCCATCATACGGGTGACGTTGCCGGCGTTGTAGCGTCCGGTCCCGAAGCCGCGCTGCCACAGGTAGATGAACAGCGGATCGTCGTCGTAGGGCTTCCGCTTGGCACCGAGATCGGCCTCCGAGAGGGACGCCTTCTTCTCCGCCTCGGTGGCGATGGCGTCGGCTGCGTCGTTGACGGCCTTGGCCTCCTGCCAGGCAGGCTGGGCCTTCACCCTCCCCTCCACGTCGTCGCGCACCGCCTCCACGACATCGAGGGCCTCCTCGACCTTCTTGGCGGCGGTATCACGCTGCGCCTGCGCCTTCTCGACCTCCTCGAGGAAACTCTCGCGGCGCTCGGCAATGGAGGCGATGCGCTGTCGATAATCCTCGAGGAGCTGAGCGGCCCGGCGCTCGCCGGCATCGAGGTTCTCGACCAGCCGGCCGGCGGCCATCTCGTCGAGCTTCACGCGCGCAAGCTCGCGCAGCGCCTCGCCCCTTTCCTTGCGCAATCGCTCGCTCTCGCCGACCGCAGAGCGCAGCGCCGCGTCGAGCTGGCTTTCCTCGCGGTGCAACTTGGCAATCGCGCTTTCGATCGAGCCTAGCGTTTGGCGCCCGGTCCACATCGGTATCCCAGAGGGGTAGGGCCCCTCGCCTCCAAGAAAGGGGTCAGACCCCTCGCATCCAACAGATGTAGTAAATCACCGGCTCATGCGCGAGGGGTCTGACCCCGCCCCTCGGCACCCCTCACCACTGGGTAATGAAACCGTCCTCGAACGGCATCTGATACTCGATCGCCTGCGATCCCCGCTTCCTTGCTCCGAAGACGTTCTTCTGCACGATGCCGTCATCCGCCTTGTCGCGACGCACGGCCTCGAAGACGGCCTCTGGCACGCGCACGCCGAACATCGTCACCGTCTCGATCTTGCCGGTCTCCTCGTTGCGGATCGGCAAGGCGAGTTTGCGCCCGTCGGGCGCGATCGCCTCCACGATGACGTAGTAGTTCTTCGCGTTGCTCCGGCCGGGAGGCCTGCGCCAGACCCAGGTGGTCTCGCGCGGACGCGACACGATGGTGAGCTTGTACTCGGTGGTCAGGTCGTCCCTGAGTGCCACCAGCTCCCCCCGGACTTTGGCGACGCCCGCGCGATTGCCTGCACGCAGCTCGCGCTCCCCGTCCGCCAGCAGCGCGTCGGCCTGGTCCTTCGCCGCCTGGTCGGTGGCGAGGCGCAGAACCTCCGCATGGGCCCCGCGCAGCGCCTTGGGCAGGGTCTCGGTCAGCTCGAGGCGCGCCTGCTCCTGTGCGACCCGGGCCGGCCGGACGACCATGAAGTAGTAGGCCCAGGCCACGGCCGCGAGCGCCAGGGCAAGCGCGCCCACACGCTTGCCGTAGGTCTTCCGCCGCACCCAGGCCGTGAGCATCGTGCGCTTCCAGCCCGCGGGTGGCGGGGTGTAGACGAAGCGGCTCTCCTTCAGGGCCTTGAAGCCGTCGAGGAGCACGCGATCCGGTACCTCGATGCCCTGGTCGTGGTAGATCTTGCGCAGGCGCTCGATCAGCTCGGCCTCGCGCCCCTCATCGTCGAGCTCGCGCCGCACGAAGTCTTCGCGGTGGCGCAGGGTGTCCACCACGTCCATGGCGATCATGAGCTCGTCGAGGGTTTGCGGCTTCTCGGCGGGAGCCGCGGTCTCGGCCATTGTCTGCACCTCGCAACGGCTGTCAGGCGGCGGCTTTCAGCTCCTTGCCCTCGGCGACCAGGCGCGCCAGCCGCTTCTTGCCCTGCTCCACCGCGTCGCGGATCTCGGCCGAGTTCTGGGTCGACAGCTTGCGCATCTCGTCGATGATCTCGGTGGAGCGCTCCTGGAAGGTGACCACGCTCTCCACCAGCTTCTTGACCGCGTCGGCCCTGATGGTCGGCCCGTAGCCCGAGCGGATCGCGGCCTCCTGCACCTTGTCGCCGATCTCCGACAGGGTCTCCAGGCTCTGCGACATGCCCTCCTTCATGGCGTCGAGCGTCTTGGTCGATTCGTGCAGGCCGAACATGCCGGTGAAGGAGGCCTTGAGCGCGGTGAGCACGCTGTCGTTGGTCGAGAAGAACATCACGGCCTGGCCGTAGACGCGCTCCTTGGCCGACGTGGTCTGCATCAGCCGCGCCATCACCACCTCGGTGGTGTTGTAGGAGATCGTCAGGTTGTCGGAGAGGTCCTTGGCGACCTGGTAGCGCTTCTCCTCCTCCTGCGTGCGGCGCAGCTGCTCGTCGCGCGCCAGCTCGAGCTTCGCCCGCTCCGCCGGCTCGGTGCCGGAGAAGTTGGCGACCTTCTCGGTGGCCGCCTTGAGCTCGCCGCGCGCGGCCTCGAGCTTCGCCTCCGCCTGCTCTCAGGATCTCGAGCGCCATCACCTCGGCATGCTTCAAGGCACCGCGATAGTCGCGGTAGGCATCGAGGATCTTCGCCTCCCGCTCGATCTGGTTCTTGGTCTCCTTGGTGACGCTGAGATAGGTCTTGCGGATCTTGTCGAAGCGATCGGAGATGTCGCCGCGCACGATCTTCATCCACATGTTGGTGCCGCGCTCGAAGATGTCGATCTTGCCGTCCGACACCTGGTCCAGCAGCCGCTTGGAGTCGTCGCGGATCGAGTTGAACCCTTGGGTGATCTCCTGGTAGCGCTGGCCGATCTCCATCTTCGAGGTCTGATCGCGCACCACCTCGTTGAACACCTCGGCCTGTCCGAGGGTGCGCGCGATGAGCGCGATCTTGTCCTTGTCCAGGTCGGAAATCTGCTCCAGGAGGGCGTTTATGGGGGCCGGCTCCGCCTTCTCGGGCATGAGGCCGAGCTCCCGCAGGGCGCTCGATGCTTTGTCCAGGTACTGCAGGGGTGATCTTGCCGCGACTTCGGCCATGACATCCTCCTCTACGATCTCGTCTCGAATGCCGCCGGGCGTAGTATGCGCGAGGCGTGGTTTTCAGCCATCAGGAAGACTTCGTAAATAAGGACCGCGCAAGACCGCAGTCTTTAACAGGATCATAGATGACCGCAACCTGAACGTTTTCAAGGGAACGATTGCCAAGAAAGCCGCTCCGCCGTCCCCTCTGAGGCCCGGAGCCCGGGGAGGGGCCCCCAAACGACAACGCCGGCCTCTTGCGAAACCGGCACTGCTCTCTTGGGGGGAAGTCGCCCGCAGCCGACCTGCGGGGTTCCCCCCTGGACGCGGGCGCATCCAAGGGGGCGAAGCTCAGGCCGCAGGTCTTAGCGGCAGCAGCTGCCGCCATAGGTCGCGCTGTGATTGACGTGAACGGTCCTGCCCGTCGTCAGCGTCCGCATCGGCAGCGAGGTGGTCTGCGCGAGCCTCTGCGTCTGACGCAGGATCACCGTACGATGGTGCACCCGGGTGACCACGTGCACGCGCGTGATGGGCTGCACCCGCGTGACATTCACCACGCGCGTGACATGCCGCTGGAAGCGCGTACGGTTCAGGTCCCTGAAGCGCGTCACATTCCTCACGCTGCGCACGGTCTTGTACCGGTAGACCGTGTTGCTCTTCGTGATGGGTGCCCGGCTGCAATTCACGCACTGGGCTTCAGCCGGGGCCGACATGGTCATCGTCGCCGCGACGGCCAGAGCCGCCGCACCACACAGTCCATACGCAAGTTTCATCATCTTCCGATCTCCGAGCTAGGTCGAATGCTGTCCTGGCTTCCACCGGGATCGCGTTTTTTCAGCAGAGACTTGCTTTGAGCAATCAGATGATCCCCTCAGCCAAACGGCGGAAGATGCTGGTATAATTTGAGAAAATGCCGCACTCTGCGGCCCGATTTGCCCCTCTTTGGCCGCAACATGGCCATTTTTTGACCGATAAGGGGCAGCCAGGCTCGCAGAGGCGGGCCCAACAGAAGCACATCCGCAGAACTGGGGGAGTCCAGGAATGCACAGAGCCTTGAAGGCCGCCGCGGCGGCCGCGTGCGCCGTTGCGTGGTCCACGGGTGCGATGGCGGCCCGCACCGATTGCCAGCCGCAAGCACTGCGCGATCTGCAGCGCCTGTCGCCGCAGGGGCACGCCATCTACCAAGCCATGTCGAGCAAGCGCCACTTTCTGCAGTTCTTGACCTGCGACGACGTGGTGCTCGGACTGTCGACCGCCGTCCACGAGTCGGTGCATCTGCTGACCGCGGACCGGGACGCCTACCCCCTCATCGACGGCACCTCCATCCGCCGCCCGCCCGAGGGATTGCGCTTCTTCGCGCCGCGGGACATCGCCACGCGGTTCGACCCGCGCGACATCTACGTCCAGAGCTACCTGAAGCGCGGATCGGCCAGCTCGTCGGACGACTTCCGCTACCTCCTGGACGAGCTCAACGCCTACAGCCACGACCTCCATTCGGCGGTGAAGCTCGTCTCCCTGCGGCCCGTCGACCGCCAGGTCGGCCACCGCGACGGCCTGGCGGCGCTGATGACGTTCGTCATGGCCTACGCCGATGCGGCGCGCCAGTCGTCGCCTGCGACCTGGGAGGGTCTGCAGCGGCCCGAGATCAAGAAGGTGGTGCAGACGCTGTGGGGGCAGGCCGAGGGCGTGCTGGCGTCCTCCTGCGGCGTCCCGGCCTTCGGGCAGGAGGACCGCAAGCACATCTCCTACCTCTGCAACGGGCGCAACGGCGAGGCCCTCGGCCATCTCCTGGGCCGCGCGCCGGCGGCCTGCCCGGCCACGTGCATGGACGGAGGGACGGCGGCGTCTGGCGGGAGCAGCGTCGCGCGCTGAGGCGGCAGCTCGGTCGGGCGAGCGTCAACTGGCGAGGAGCAGCACCAGCCAGACGAAGACGATGTGGCCGGCCAGGAAAATGAGCCCGGCTTTGGCGAATAGGGACAGCATGACCTGCTCCGCAAATTGAAGCGACCGGCGCACGTGGGCCCGCCCGCCGCCTGGGGCGGCGCTGCGAGCGTCTCTTCGGGGTTTCCTTCCGGCCGGAGCGCTGGCCCGTCGGGGTCGGCGCTCCGGAACATTGGGTGTTTGCCGGGCCCGTTGCGGCCCGGCTGGTCTTCTACTGCCGCAGCTTGATGCGATCGCCGTACTCGAAGGCGGGCGCCGTCTGCAGCGTGTCCCGTCCGATATCGACGGAGAAGCGGGTGCCGTCGTCGCGGCGCTCCATCTGCAGGGCCGTGAGCGGGATGGCGATGTCCTTCTCGCCGATGCCGAGGAAGCCACCGACTCCGACTACCGCGGCGTGGATGCGGCCGTCGGGCCCGACCAACAGGTCCTTGATCGTGCCGATCTTCTCACCGGAGCGGTTGTAGATGTCCCGGTTTTGGTAGGCGCCGAGCGGCATCCACTCGGGCAGGGCCCTCGTCAGATAGGTGAGCTTGCTCGGCGTGGTCGGCGCAACCTGGCCGGGTGTCCGGGTATCGGTCTGCCCCGGCGCAGAGGTGGTCCTCTCCGTCGTTGTCCTGTCGGCCGTCCTGTCGGTCTGCAGGCCCGGCAGCAGGTACCACAGGAGGCCGCCCAGCGCGAGCAGCGGGAGCAGCCAGTAGGGCCAGTTGGGACCCGACGCTGCCCGCGTCTCCCTCTCCCTGGGCTCCACCATCCGAGGCGTGCTCTGGCGGGTATAGGAGGGGGAGTCGTAGGTGCGCGTCTCGGGCCTGGAGGTGTCGACGCCCTCGTGCAGGCGCACGCGCGAGCTGAGGAGGTCGGAGAGGCCGCCCGGCATCGCGGCGGAAATCTGGTCCTTCTGTCCCATCAGCATGCGCGCCAGCCCGCTCGCCTCGAGGCCCTGGGAGCGCTGCTCGCGGCCGAGGATGCCGAGGACCACGGGAGTGAGGAGGCCCATCAGAGTGCGGGTAGACCCTTCGCCGATACCCACGAACCGGCTCAGGGTCGAGACCAGCGTGTTGAGCACGCCGCCGCCGAGCAGGGAGCTGAGAAGGCCGCCGCCTTTGTCGGCAGCCTGTGCCCCGCTCAAGGTGGCGGCGAGGTTGGAGAGGATGCCGGCCGGCTGCTCGGCGATCGCGTCGGTGATCTGGCGCGCACCGCCCGGCTTGGCCGCGAGGTCCGATAGCCCGCTCAGGATGGCCGGGACGAAGGCGCTCACGGCGCTTTGTGTCGTGCCTCGGTCAAGCCCCGAGGCGGAGGCCATCTTGCCGACGAGTTCCGGGGTCAGAACGCGGGAAATGGCCGATACGAGGGTGTCAGACATCAACAGGTTCCTTTCTGGAGCTCGAGGCGCGAAGGATCGGGTGGTGAGACCGGCCCTCTCCCTTTCCGACGTCGTGGGAACCGACGGCGACGGGTCTCGCGCGACTGCGGGGGCGTGAGCCTTTGGCTCGCCGCCCTCGTACTCGGCCCAGCGTCTGCCGCGAAAACCGCAAGCGCAGCGTCGCTCATGGCAGGGCGAGCGGAAATTGGGGAGGTCACCCAAAATGCCTGCCGAGACTCCCGACTCGTGCGGATTTCAAGCTGCCACAGGGCCCGTTGGGCTGTTTCGGCAAGCCGTTCTCCCGCCAGCTTTGCTCGCGGAGGCGCCTCCTTGGGGGCCTATGCAGGTTAATGGGAGTTGACCGGCCCCTCCGCCGGAGGGCCTCGAGGCACTGTCTCTGCGGTCATATACCGGCGCCCTGACCCACAGCAGACGCACACCCGAGGTCCAGCTGGCTCGCACCGGATTGCGCCCCCAATGCCGCTCGGCCGGACGCCCGCCAGAATGAGGGACCATCCTCTCGCGAGCCGAAACAAACCGGCCGGCTTCCAGCATTAACCATGAGCCGCTGTCCGGCCAACCCTGCACGGCAGCGCATCGCAATGGCCATTTGCCTGGGAAATGGCGGGAGATACAGCGTAGTCCAGGATCTGAATTGCAGTTGGTCGCTGTATATCAGCAGTTCGCCCGCGCAATACTGGTAGTTTTGCCGATATGAGCTTTTGCAGCTTTCGATCATTTTCATTCGCGCAGGGTGCCTCCTCCTTCCCTCGAGGGGCTCAAGGGCGTCCTCCCCCGTGCCCTTCCCTGCCAACTGACCGCGCCCCGAGACGTCATTGCCGTTCGGGGCGCGGTATTGTTTTGGGAATTCCGCCGGTGCGGGGCGGGTCGCGGCTCCGGCTCCATTAAACCTCTTCATCCGAACTCTTTGGAACCCGGCGTCCCGGCTCGTACGCTCCAACGCGGTCGCAATCGAGCCAGGACTCCCCGATGCGTCTGCGCGCTGCGCCCCGCCGCCCGACCCCCGCTCCTGTTCCCCGCCTGCATCCGGCAGGAAGGCATGCGGGCCCGCGGTTTAGCGGACCACGCGACGCGTCGGACGATCTCGTGGTTCTCCGTGTCTGTTTCGGGGAATCTTCCGATTTGAACGCGAGGGCTAGTCTGTAGGCTGAGGCTGAGGCTGAGGTGGAAATCAATCGAGCGCCGGGGGGAGCCGGCGGACGCGCAGAGCGGTCCATGACACGCATCTTGATTGCGGACGATCACGAGGTGGTTCGGTCGGGGCTCAAGTCCATCCTCGAGGCACAGCCGAGATGGGAGGTCGTTGCGGAGGCCGCCGACGGCAAGGAGGCGATCCGCAAGGCCATTGAGCTCAAGCCCGACGTTGCCGTGCTCGACTACGCCCTGCCGCTGGTCAACGGGGTGGAGGCGACGCGCCAGATCCGCGCCCGCATCCCCACGGTCGAGATCCTGATCTTCACCATGCACGACAACGAGAAGCTGATCTACGACCTGTTGAAGGCGGGCGCGCGCGGCTACCTCCTGAAGTCGGACGCCAAGCATTCCCTGATCGCCGCCATCGAGTCGCTGTCGGTGCACAGGCCGTTCTTCACGGCGAAGGTCTCCGAGACGCTGCTCGAATCGTATCTGACCAAGGCCGGGACGTCCGAGAACGTTCTGAGCTCGCGCGAGCGCGGCGTTATCCAGCTGATCGCCGAGGGCAACAGCAACAAGCAGATCGCCAACATCTTGAACATCAGCGTCAAGACCGTGGAGACGCACCGCGCGGCCGCCATGCGCAAGCTCAACCTCACCTCCGCCGCCGCCCTCGTCCGCTACGCCATCCGCAACAAGATCATCGAAGCCTGACCCACCCCGCTTGCGCCAACCGGCTTCCCGCCCCCTTGCGCCCGACCGGTTCCCCTCCCTTGCGCCGACAGTTCCCCTCCCCCTTGCGGGGAGGGGTTAGGGGTGGGGGCGCTTCGCTTGACCCAATCTACCTTGGAATTTGGATCAGCTCGTCGAGCTGCGCATCGACGAGCTTCGTGGTCGTGTATTTGAACTTCACCGCATCCTCGACCAGCTGGGCGCGGCCCTTGAAGTTGAAGGGATCGATCATCTCCTTGGCGAAGAAGTCCTCGCGCACCCGCTTGGCGTTGGCGAGCGAGGTCTTGGCAAAATCGGCGTAGTCGGCGAGCGCCTTGTCGCTCGTGTACATGTGCTCGACGGTCTCGCGGTAGGCCGCGATGAAGCGCTTGAAGACTTGCGGGCGCGCCTTCAGCTCCTCGGCGTTGGCGATGATGGTGCGCACCGTCTGATTGCGCACCTGCTCCAACTCGTTGCCGCGCCAGATCAGGCGCACCTTGCCCTGGGCGATGGCGTCGAGCGCGAACGGCGGGGCGGCCCATCCGGCATCGACCTGGCCCGACATGACGCTGGTGAACGTGCCGGCCGGATCGCCGGTGGCGGTCGGCTTGGCGCCGACCTTGTACTTCTCGATGAAGCCCAGCACCATCGAATGGGTCGAGGAGCCGCCGGTGGAGTAGGCCATGGTCTTGCCCGCCATGCCTGCCGGGCCCTTGATGGGCGAGTCGGCGCGTACGTACCAGAAATCGGCAGCGCCGGTGGCCTGCGCCCCGATGATGCGCACCGGTGCGCCCTTGGAGAAGGCGCCCATGACGCCCAGCGTGCCCGCCGCGAGGCCGACATCGGCGCTGCGCGCGATCACCGCCTGCTGTGTCTCTCCGCCCCCCTTGGTGTAGAGCAGCTCCAGCACCAGCCCGTTCTTCTTGAAGATGCCGGCGCGCGTGCCGAGCTCGGGGATCGCCGTATCCCAGTTCCCCTTCTGCCCGATGGCGAGCTTCAGCTGGTCCTGCGCCGCCGCCGCGCCCACTCCGATCACGACCGCCAGGGCCACACACAGACCCTTCACTGCCGCTGTTGTGCTCATTGGTTACCTCCCTATTCGAGCCTCGGATCAGCCCAACGCCCCCACGCTCTGCAGCCGTCCGCGCTCGCGGGCGAGGCGGCTCAACCCTGCGTTCAGCGCCACCGCCAGAACGAAGACGACGATGATGAGGGCATACATCGTCGGCATGTCGAAGCGGGCATAGGCGTCGATCACCATGAAGCCGAGCCCGCGGTTGGAGAGCTTGGTCTCGGCCAGCAGAACACCGATGATGGCGACGCCGAGACCGAGGCGGAAGCTCGTCACCACGGGCGCACGGATCGCCGGCAGATAGATCTTGAGCGCCATCTGCGGAGCGGTGGCGCGGAAGCTGCGGCCCACCTTGATCAGCACCGCATCGATCCGGCGCATGCCCGCGGCCACTCCCAGCGCCACAGGAAAGAAGCACGACACCGCCCCCATCGCCACCTTGGAGGCGGGCCCCGTGCCGAACCACATGATCATGATCGGGAAGAAAATGATCTTCGGGGTGGGCCCGAGATAGTAGAGGTAGGGCTCGAAGGCGCCTCCCAGAAACCGGCTGGCGCCCAGCACCAGGCCGGCGAGCAGCCCCGCTCCCCCGCCGATCGCAAGCGCCGCATCCGACCTCGCCGGCGGTCGCCTGCAGGTTGGCATAGAACGCAGGCTCCGCCACCAGCTCCGCGAGCCCGCGCCCGATCACCGCGAGCCTCGGTACCACGCCTTCGAACAGAAGGCCGGAGCGCGCGAGCCCCTCCCACAGCGCCAAGAGCCCGCCGACAATGACAAAGCGCGTCGCCAGCACCCCACGGGACATCTCAGGACCCGTGGCGGTAGCTGTAGGTTGGGTCAGGCCGAAGGCCGTAACCCAACATTTTCAAGGCACCCAACGTTGGGTTACGTGCTGCCAATGTCGGGTTACGCGATACCGCGCCAACCCAACCTACCCAACCGGTCGCAGCCATCGCTCGATCCGCTCCAGGCCCATGAAGAAGACGACGCTGACGAGAATGACGCAGCCGATGGTGGCGTACATGGCGGCCAGGTCGTAGCGCTCGGCCAAGTCGTTGATGAGCTGGCCGAGCCCGCCGAAGTTGATCAGGAACTCGACGCCGACCACGTTTATGAGGGCGAAGATCAGGCCGAGCCGCAGTCCCGTGAAGATGCTGGGCAGCGCCGAGGGCAGCTCGATCTTCCGGAACTGCTGGGCTCGCGACAACTTGAAGCTGCGCCCCATGTCGATGAGCACGGGCCGTGTCGCGCGCAGGCCCTCCAGCGTGTTGAGGATCACCGGGGCAAGCCCCGCGGCAAAGCCGATGGCGACGATGGTGAGCGCGTTGCGGCCGAAGATGACGAGGAACAGCGGATAGATCAGGACGAGCGGCGCGGCCGCCATCGCCCCGACCCAGCTCTCCACTGCCGCACAGACCGTACGCCAGCGGTAGAGCAGAACCCCGAGCGGGATGCCGACTGCCGCCAGCAGGAAGCCCGCAGCCGCGGCCTCACCGGCGGTCGTCAGGAAGCGCCCCGCAACGTCCTCCTCGGCGATGATCCTGGGCAGCGCCGCTCCCACCTCGCTCGGCAGCGGCACGACGTGGCGGTTGATTACACCGATGCGGACCAGGGCCTCGATGGCGAGGAACAACCCGGTCAGACTCGCCAGTCCGACCAGCGCCGGCGCGGCGAGCAGCGCCTTGCCCCGCCCGCGCATCATCGCCGCACCTCTGCGCGCGCGTGGCTTTCGTCCTGGCGCATGCCGCGGCTCGCCTCCTCGCGCAGATCGCCCCAGATCTCCGCGACGTGGCGGCCGAAGGCGTCGCTGGAGACGATCTCGGAGGTGCGCGGGCGCGGCAGGGCGACCTCCACCGCCCGCTTGATCCGGCCGGGGCGGTAGCTCATAACCAGGATGCGATCGGAGAGCTGCACGGCCTCCGTGATGTTGTGGGTGATGAGCAGGATGGTCTGCCCGAGATCCTGCTGGATCTCGAGCACCTTGTCACCGAGCAGGAGCCGCGTCTGCTCGTCCAGCGCGGCGAACGGCTCGTCCATCAGCAGGATCTTGGGCCGGAACGCCAGCGCACGGGCAATCGACACGCGCTGGCGCATGCCGCCGGAGAGCTCCGCGGGATAGCGCCGCTCGAAGCCCGCGAGGCCGACGAGCCGCACGAACTCCATGGCCGTCCCCAGCCGCTCGCTGCGGCGCATGCCCGCGATCTCCAGGGGAAAGGCGACGTTCTCCACTACCGTGCGCCAGGGCAGCGTGGATTCCTCCTGGAACACCATGCCGATCGCGGCATGGGGGCCGGCCACCACCTCGCCGTCGATGAGCACGCGACCCTGGGAGGCCGGCGTGAGCCCGCCGATGATGTTGAAAACGGTCGACTTGCCGCACCCCGACGGCCCGATCAGGGAGACGATCCCCCCCTTGGCGACGCCGAACGAGACGCCGTCGACCGCCGTCAGCACCCCTTCGGGCGTCTCGAAGGCCTTGCCCAGGTCCTCGACCAGCAGCAGGGGACGGGCCGTGGCGTCGGCGATGGCAGCCGTCGCAACGGTTGCGTCAGTCAGCGGACGAGGCGGGCCCATGGATCCCCCGGTCGAGCACGCGGCAGATGTCACTCTAGGCCCGCTCTGCCGTGCGCGAAAGGTGCCGCGGTCGAGGTCACCCTCGCCCCCGTCACCCCCGCGACTTCATTCATGCTGCGCCAGCGGTCCAGGTCGCCCGGTTCAAACCGGCTCCGGGCATGCGAGGCTCCTGATGCCTTCCGAGCGCGGCTCACTCCGAGCGCCCGATCGCTCTGCCCATGGCGGGCGTGTAGCCCGACCCCACGCGCACGTCGACGACGGCAACGGCGCCCGCATCCACCGCAGCAATGGCCGCCTCGAAAGCCGGGAGCAGGTCCTTGCCCTCCGTGACGGGGCCGAACCCCTGGGCGCCCTGCGCCCGCGCCAGTCCGGCGATGTCGATGTCGGGGTCGGCGATGCGCTGGCCGATCCACTTGTTCTCCACCGGGCGCCCGCGCTGGCGCGCCATGCGCTCCTGGTGGACCTCGTCGTTGTAGAAGGAGCGGTTGTTGCCGACTACGATCAGCAACGGGATGCGATAGTGCACCGCGGTCCACAGTGCCGTGGCCCCCATCAGGAAATCGCCGTCGCCGCAAATGCCGATCGCGAGCCTCCCGCTGCCTCTCAGCGCCAGCGCCGCGCCCACCGTGATGCCGGGGCCGGAGCCGATGCCTGCGCCGCCCTCCGCACCCAGGTAGTCCAGCGGGTGCCGGAACGGCCAGAAGGCGCCGTCCCAGGAGAGGGGCAGATGGGTGAGCGCGACCTGGCGTCCCTCGGTTGCCCGCCGCAAGCCGTGGGCCAGCCGCGACACATCGAGCGGGCCCGCAGGATCGAAGGCGGCGGGAGACGGGCGAGGCTCCGGAGCAACGGGAGGAGCAGCCCTGCCGCGCTCTCCGCCGAGCACCTGGAGCAGCGCCGCCACGGCAATGTCGGGCTCCGCAGCCAGCAATATGTCGACCGGCGCCAGGGCGCGGCTCTCCATGCTCCAGGCGCTCGCCGGCAGGTGATCCGGGCTTGCCTGGATCACCTTTGCCCCAGGGCCGTCGGGACCGAAAGCCGCCCGCAACGTGCCCGCGAGGTCGACCCAGTCGAGGCTGAGGAGCACGTCGGCCGCTTTCACGGCCGCGGTGGCTTGCGCATCGGGCCAGACGGCAGGCGCACCGGCGTGGAGAGGGTGGTCGGTCGGAAACGCGGCGGCGATCTTGAGACAGCTGATCACGCGCGCGCCCAGCGCCTCCGCCAGCTCGATGCGCTGCTGCCAAGCCTCCGGCGAGCGCGAGACCCGGCCCGCCAGAATGACCGGCCGCTCGGCAGCCGCGAGCACCTCGCAGGCGCGGCGAACCAGCTCGGGGTCCGGCCCCTGCCGCAGCGCCGGGGCCAAGCGGGCGAGATCGAGCGGCGGCAGCGGAGCTGCGAGCGGCGCCTCCTGCAGCCCGGCGTCGAGATTGACATAGACCGGCCCCTGGGGCGCCACCTCGGCGATCCAGTGCGCGCGAACGACGGCCTCGCGTGCCGCCGCCGGCGAGGCCGGCTGGTCGTCCCATTTGACATAGCCGCGCACCAGCGCACCCTGATCGCGCGCGGTATGGACCCAGTCGATCCACGGCCGCCGCTTCTCGGGATCGACTGGGCCCGTAGCCCCGATCAGCAGCACCGGCGCACGGTCGCACCAGGCGTTGAAGACGGCCATGGCGGCGTGCATCAGCCCGACGTTGGAATGCACGGCAGCCGCCATGGCGCGGCCGGTTACCTTGGCCCAGCCGTGCGCGATCGCCACCGCATGCTCCTCGTGCAGGCAGACGAGCAGAGCCGGTCGACGGTTGCCGAGATGATTGACGAGGCTGTCGTGCAGGCCGCGGAAGCTCGCGCCGGGGGTGAGCGCGATATGGGGAATGTCGAGCGCGGCGAGCGCCTCGGCCACCGCATCGCTGCCGAAGCGCGCCGTACCGCCGGCGAGCCCCGCCGGTCTCTCCATCGGTATCGGATCGTCTGCTTGCATCTCTCCCCCGAAATAAGGGAATAGGGATTAGGTTTCAGGGAAACCTCCGGCGTGCCCTAATCCCTAATCCCTAATCCCTGATCCCTAATCCCTAATCCTGCTACGACACCCGCGCAGGGCTGGGCGCCGCCGGTGCGGCCGGCCTTGCCGCCCGCGACGATTGGATCATGATCAGCTCCGTGAGGTTGTCGGCGGTGATGTATCCCACCAGGCGCCCCTGGGGATCGACTACGCCGACGAGACGCGTCCCCGACCGCTGCAGACACTGGAACACATGGTCGAGGCACGCGTTCTCCGGCACCGTCGGTACCTCCCGGTCCATGACGTCGAGCACCGGCGTCGCACCGCCTGTCTTCTGCAGGGCGGAGATCAAGGCATCGTGGGTCAGGAAGCCGCGCAGGGTGCCGGCCCCGTCGACCACGGGGAACTCCTTCTGGGTGGTGCGCAGCAGGAGGCCCGCGGCATCGTCCGCGACGGAGGCGGGCGAGAGCGTCTCGAAGGACGTGATCATTGCATGCGAGGCGAGATACCCGCGCGTGTACTCGCGCGCCTGCACGTAGCCCGCCTCCCCGCTGGCGGCGAGGAAGATGAACACCGCGATCAGGATCAGCATCGGACTGCTGCCTGGGAGCAACCCGAGGACGGCGAACACGAACGCCAAGGCCTGGCCGATGCTCGCAGCGACCCTCGTCGCCCGCGTATAGCCGAGCCGCACCGCCAGCAGCGCGCGCAGCACCCGCCCTCCGTCCATCGGAAACGCCGGGATCAGATTGAAGAGGCACAACACGACGTTGGCCGCCGCCACCCGGCCGGTCATGGTCGACGTGGCCTGCTCCAGCTGCGCCATCTCCGTCAGGTCGAAGCGCGCGCCCAGCACGCCGATGAGGACCGCGGCGATCACCAGGTTCACGGCCGGGCCTGCGAGAGCGACGACGATCTCCTGGGCCGGCTTCTCGGGCATGCGCTCCAGCGAGGCGATGCCGCCGATCGGCAGGAGCGTCACATCGGAGGTGCGGATGCCGTAGCCGCGCGCGGCGAACACGTGGCCGAACTCGTGCAGGACGACGCAAACGAACAGAAGCACGATGAAGGCGACCCCGTCGACCGCCGCCGCGGCTCCGCCCCGCGTCCAGTGAATGGCGGCGATCCAGGCGAGCAGCAGGAAGAAGGTGAAATGGATGCGCACGGCCGTGCCGCCGACGCTGAACAGCCTGATTGACCAGCCCATTGCAGTCGCCCTCCTCGTTTCGCCGCCGACGGCCCCATCCTACCACCTGACGGTCCAGGTTTCAGGTTTCGGGTTTCAGCCCCCGAAACCTGACACCTGAAACCTGATCCCTGGAACGAGCCATCGGGCCGTGCGCGGCGTAAAGGGCCGGCATGCGAGGCGCGGTCTTGGCCGTTCAGGTCTCGAGGTCTAGGGTTCGCGGACTGGGACAGACGGCAAGCATCTTGAACCTGCCCCCCGAAACCTGAAACCTGGAGGACACCCATGGGCAAATCCCTCACGCGCGCGCTCGGCGCGTTCGTATCCAGTCTGCGCCTCTCCGCTGTGCCGCCCGAGGCGCTCGCCGTGGTCCACACCGGATTTGCCGACTGCGTGGGGACCATGATCGCTGGCAGCATCGAGGACCCGCCCAAGCTCCTGCACAAGGCGCTGTCGCCCCCGCCGGGCGATGCCAGCCTCTACCTCACCGGCTCCCGCGTCCCGGCCCCGGAGGCGGCCTTCATCAATGCCACCGCCGCCCACGCCCTCGACTTCGACGACGTGGCCCTGCGTGGGCATCCGAGCACCGTTCTGGTGCCGGCCATACTGGCCGAGGCGGAGGCCCTGGGCTCGAGCGGCGCGGCCATGGCCGCGGCCTATGTCGCGGGCTACGAGGTGTGGGCCGATCTCGCCGGCCGCGACAAGGATCAGCATCACGAGAAGGGCTGGCATCCGACCGGCATCTTCGGCCCGATCGGCGCGGCCGCCGCCTGCGCCTCCCTGCGCGGCCTCGACCCCGAGAAGACCGCCCACGCCATCGCCCTCGGCGCCTCGCACAGCGCGGGCCTGGTGGCCAACTTCGGCACCATGACCAAGCCCTACCACGCCGGCCGCGGCGCCTGGGCCGGTGTCATGGCCGCGCGCCTCGCCGCCGCCGGCTTCACCGCCTCGCTCGACGCCCTGGAGCACCCGCTGGGCTTCCTCGCCGCCACCTCGCCCAAGGGCAATGTCGACCGCACGACGCCCACCCGCGCGGGACGCGACTGGCAGATCCTGACCCAGGGCCTCAGCGTCAAGAAGTACCCGCTCTGCTTCTGCACGCACCGCGCGCTCGACGGCATGCTCGACCTTCTCCGCGCGCAGAAGATTGCGGCCCAGGACGTGGAATCCGTCTCGGTCTCCACCAGCCGCCGCTATGCCACGATCCTGCGCAATGCCCGGCCGCAGACCGGTCTGGAGGCCAAGTTCAGCATGCAGTTCGCCATGGCCTCCGCCCTGGTCGCCGGGCGCGCCGGCCTCGCCGAGCTCACCGACGGCTTCGTCCAGCGCCCGGACGTCCAGGCTCTGTTGCCCAAGGTGCTCCTCGCGCCTGTCGAGGAGGAGCACCCCACGCGTCCCGGCAGCGCCCCCTGGGACCAGGTGACGATCGCCACCAGGGACGGCCGCCGGCTGGAAGGCGCCCGCGTCTCCGACGAGCGCGGCTCGCCCCAGCTGCCGCTTTCCACCGACGAGCTGTGGACCAAGTTCCAGGGCTGCGTCACGGTCGGCAATCCGAAGCTCGCCGCCCGCCCCCTGTTCGACGCGCTCTTGTCTCTCGAGCAGCAACCGGGCGTGCGCGGGCTTGCATCGCAGCGCGCTTAGCTGCTGAGGGGAGAGCGCCCGGCCTGGGCTCCCCTCCATTGTGCGGGGAGGCCGGGCGTGGGCAATCATCGCACCGAAGCGCCCGCGGTGCCGGAGCGCGGCAGCCGACCCTAAGGGTCGATCACGCGCACGTACGTGTTTGTGGGCGCCGATCCAGAACCAGAGCAGCCCGTCTTCTACCTCAACGGCCGGGGCTCCATACTGCTTGGTCGCTCTTACCGACCAGTAGTCGCCCACCTTCTTCAAATGCAGCGACGCATGCGCTGGATCGCTCTTCGACAGGGCGAAGCTCTTGTCCGCAACTTCACGAATGTCAGCCGGCAAGGCCTCGTAGGCCTTCCAAAACGCCGGACTAGACTAGCGTGGTTTCCACATGATGTGGACCAGCGCATTCCACGTTGCGCGGCCGCGTTGTGACCATGACCTATCCCAATACGTCATCCCGGCGCCGCTTGGGAGCGAAGCGAGCAAGCGGACAAGGCCGGGACCCATGCACCTGTCAGCCTGCATGTCGGAGCGGCAAAGAACGCGCCTGCGCCGAGGTGGGTTGCAGCACCGGATGCAATCATTTGTTCTCGAGTGCATGGGGCCCGGCCTGGTCCAGCTCGGGCCTTTCAGGCCCTCGCGGCGCCGGGATGACGTTGGTGGAGTGGCGCGCGGCGGACGCGGGCTCGGTGTCGAAATGCGGCGGTGACTCCGGCCTGGGCTCGACTTCTCCCGGCTGCGCCTGCGAGGCGCTGCGCTCCTCGCCGGGCACGATGGCGCGGCGCGCGATGCGGTCCCACAGCCCGAGACGGTGGAGCTCGGCTTCGACGGCTTGTTGGCTGCGGTTGTGGGCGCGCGCGAGCTGCGCGACGCTGCGGCCGGCCTTGAAGGCTGCCGCCAGCTCGCCGGCCTCGCCGTCGTACCAACGCGCGCCGGAGCGTGCCGGGAAGCCCCGCTCATTGCGGGTGCGCGCCTTGCGCGCGCCGTTGAGCGCATCGAGCAGCCCTTCCCAGGCCACCATCGGCAGCGTGAGCGACGTGCCGTGCGGCGAGCTGAGCTTGCCGCACAGCCCGCCCTCCTCGATGTCGAAGACGTAGCGGCCGTCGCCTTGCCGCCATGTCACCCGCTCCCACGTCAGCGGCTCGGGCGCCTCACCGTACTGCTGGCAGCCCCGCCGGTACCCCTGGGACATCGCAACGCCTCCACACTGTAATTGCGCTGAAGTGTTGCAAACCGGATGGAGCGTGTCAAGAACGAAAAGAGAACATTGGCTCCACCCAGTTGCGGCCACGTTCGATCCGTAATGAGAGCGGCTGCGGTCGCGCGAGGTCCGTCCTCGAAGCGAACCCTGCGCAAACAGCCAACACTGGCTCGATAGAACTGGCCGGAGCAAGGGCCAAATCGTGGAGGAACCCAGGATGAGCATCCAATCGCGCCACATGCGTGCCCGCCGCGCGGTGAGCCGGCGCACCTTCATCGCCTCCGCACTGGCGGCTGGAGCGGCCGCGGCGACCCTGCCGTCACGGTGGCACGGTGCCCTGGCACAGGGCGCGCCGCACCGCATCGACGTGCATCATCACCTCTCGCCGCCCGCCCACATCGAGGCCCTGCGCAGAGCCAAGCTCGGCACGCCGCCGACGTACAACTGGTCGGTGCAGAAATCGCTGGAGGACATGGACAAAGCCGGGGTCACAACCTCCATCACGTCGGTAACGACGCCGGCCGTGTCGTTCCTCGACAGCGACAACGCGCGGCGCGTCGCGCGGGAGAGCAACGAGTATGCGGCCAAGCTGATGACGGACCATCCGGGCCGCTTCGGCATCTTCGCCACGCTGCCCCTGCCGCATGTGGACGCCAGCTTGCAGGAGATCGCCTTCGCGCTCGACACGCTCAAGGCGGACGGCATCTGCCTGATGACCAACTACGGCGACAAGTGGCTGGGCGCGCCCGAGTTCGCGCCCGTGATGGAGGAGCTGAACCGGCGCAAGGCCGTCGTCTACACCCACCCCGGTGCCGCCAATTGCTGCCGCAACCTGGTGTCCGACGTTCCTGACCAGATCATCGAGTTCGGCACCGACACCACGCGCACCATCGCCAACCTGGTGTTCTCGGGCACCACCGTTCGCTTTCCCGACATCCGCTTCATCTTCTCGCACGCCGGGGGGACCATGCCGTTCCTGGTGGAGCGTCTGCAGCTGCTGCCCTCGATCAGCCCCAAGCTCAAGCAGAGCTGGGATTCGGCGCGGGTTACGGCGCAACTCACCCGCTATCACTACGACACCGCGCAGTCCGCGCATCCAGGCGCGCTGTCCTCGCTCATGCGGCTCGTCTCGGTGTCCCAGGTCGTGTTCGGGACGGACTATCCGTTTCGCACCAGCATCGATCACGTGAGGGGGCTTGGCGCCTACTTCTCCGGCGCCGATCTGCGTGCCATCGAGCGGGACAATGCGGTGAGACTCATGCCCCGGCTGGCTTAGGCCTTCCGGGTGCCCACACCCCGCGCGTCCGGCTGACACCTAAGGGTCGTTGCGGCCGACCTTTGGCATGCTCCGGGCGAAGGGCTCCTCGTCGAGGCCGACCGAGTAGGCGTGCAGGGAGAGGACAATATCCGGCAGCATGTCGATGGCCGTGCGGCGCATATGCTCGCGCTGGTCGGCGGGCATGTCGCGGAACGGCGAGTTGGCCTTGGCCTCTTCCGACAAGCCCTCGTCCCGCTCCAGGGAGAGGATGGCAGCGAGCAGGGAGCGGGCGTCGTCGTTCGCGATGAACGGCTCCCACGGCTCGGGCTGCAGCCGGATGCCGAAGCGAAAGCCGGCCGCCCATTGCGCCGCGGCTTCCGTCCGGTCGCAACCGGAGAGGTAAGGCCGATGCTGCTCGGGATGCTCGAACAGCATGTCGCTGACGTGGCAGTACTGGTCCACGACCGCCGCGAGCAGGTCGTTGGACTGGGCCAGCGTCAGCTTGTCGATCTGGTCCTCGTTGTCCTCGTTCCAGACATGCTCGATCCAGTCCTCCGGCTCCTCCTTGGGGGCCAGGATGGCCGCGGTGATCAGGCCGTCGATCCATGCCAGCGGACGCAGCACGGCCGCAAGCCGGTCGCGCTCGGCCTCATCGAGGAGCGCAAAGCTGCGTCCAGCAGGCTCGGGCAGCGGCGGCAGGGCGGCAGCGGCCGGCATGGCCATGGGGCGTCCTCCTCGATTCGTCCAGACGCGCGGAGTCTTAAATTGGGACGCACCCCGGTGCCGAGATGCACTGCGGCCATATCAACAGGCGGATGCGGTCCGGCGACGCCGCCGGCAGCGATTTCGTCAATGGCTGCATCCGCAACCGGACGACGGACACCTCACTCCGGACCAGCAGCGCGCTATTCCCTGCCGAGGCAGCATTTCTTGTATTTCGCGCGGCTGCCGCAGGGGCATGATCGTTGCGCCCGACCTTGGGTCCGCCCGAACGTAGGTTTCGACAGGCTTCCAGCCCACCTCGGGCCGTGTCTTGGACCAGATCCGTCAATGTGCCATGTCGCGACGGTAGCTGGAGGGCGCTTCTGCTGCCGTTGCCGAAACTGACGGCAGGACATCGTGACGAGACTTGCCCCGTGTGTGCTCGCCGGCGTGATGGCGACCGTGCCACTCACCCCTGGGTGCGTAAACGATCGATTCGCAGCGGGACTCGGCCGATGTCCCCGGCCGGCTCGTGGATCTCCTGCCGCCGCGCCGGGCCGGGCCGTGGGAGATACAGATCTGGCACACGGTGCGCGACATGGTGCGACTCCGCGTCGATCATCCATCGGCCCATGTCTGCATCGACGCAGCAAGCGATCGCGACGCGATGAAGCTCGCCTTGGGACCGGTCGCGTATTGCCGGGGCAAAGGGGAGATCAAGCTCGTTGGGGGCGAATGGGTCCTCGATGAAACGTGCGAGAACCCGATTGGAAGCAAAGTGGTTAGGAAAACCACGATCTCGGGCGATTCCCAGTCAACCATCGCCGTACGTGTCGAGGACGAAGGCGCCAAGGGCGGCGTCGCGCCGATCCAGACACTTACGGCGCGCTGGATCAGCGCCGCGTGCGCCGATGGCTTCAAGCCAAGCGACGTTGCCCTCGCCTACACGGGCAAGGTCAACGCGCATCGACCGTCGCTGAGGCTCCCACAGGATGATTTGCCGCCAGCCAGCAAATAGCGCAGCAGCGTCAGGCGCCGGGCCGGCCGGTCTTCCTGGGGCGGCCGTGGCGATGCTTCTTCCGCTCGCCCTCGTCGGGGATGTCGATGGTCTTGGTGGGCGGCTTCAAGGCGGGTTTGAGGGGCAGCGGCTTGCCGGCGACGGGGAGGCCGCGCTCGGCGTGCGGGCCCATCTCGTCCAGCGTGGGCTTGTGCGGGCCGCGGACGCCCTCGCCATAGGCGCCGGCCTTGGCGCGCGGGTCGACCTGCGGGGCGCGTGCGGGAAGCGGCCGATTCGCGGCCGAGCCCATCTCGTCGAGCGCCGGCTTGCGCGCGCGCGTGCCGGGCACGGTGGTGCTCTGCGCGTAGGTGGGCTGCACCGGCTGGTACTCGCGCTGGATGCGGGAGGAGCCGCTGGCAGCGGGCTTGCGCGGTCCCCTCTCCCCGCTTGTGGGGAGGGGTTGGGGTGGGGGGACTCCCGACCTTCGATGTTCCGGATTCGCCCCTCACCCTGTCCCTCCCCCACACGGGCGGGAGGGAACGTCGGAACGGCCCTTGGGAGCCCTACCATACTTGCGTTCTCCCGCGAACGAGCCTGCGCGCTCCTCCACGTCGGCCTGGCGCGCCAGCGGATCGTCCGCCACGGCCAGCTCGGTCTCGCGCAGGCGCTTGATCTCGTCGCGCAGGCGGGCGGCGGTCTCGAACTCCAGGTCGGCGGCGGCCTTGAGCATCTTCTTCTCCAGGCCGGCGATCACGGTCTCGATGTTGTGGCCGATCAGCGCCGCGCCCTCCTCGGCGAGGCCGGTGTCCACCCTGACGTGGTCCTGCTCGTAGACGGAGGAGAGAACGTCGGCAATGGATTTGCGTACGCTCTCCGGCGTGATGCCGTTGGCCACGTTCCAGGCCTGCTGCTTCTCGCGCCGGCGGTCGGTCTCGGCGATGGCGCGCTCCATCGAGCCGGTCATCTGGTCGGCGTAGAGCAGCACCCGGCCGTCGAGGTTGCGGGCGGCGCGGCCGATGGTCTGGATCAGCGAGGTCTCGCTCCTGAGGAAGCCCTCCTTGTCGGCGTCGAGGATGGCGACCAGGGCGCACTCGGGGATGTCGAGGCCCTCGCGCAAAAGGTTGATGCCGATCAGCACGTCGAAGGCGCCGAGGCGCAGGTCGCGGATGATCTCGATGCGCTCCAGGGTCTCGATGTCGGAGTGCATGTAGCGCACGCGGATGCCCTGCTCGTGCATGTACTCGGTAAGGTCCTCGGCCATGCGCTTGGTCAGCACGGTGACGAGCGTGCGATAGCCCTTGCGCGCCACCTGGCGCACCTCGTCGATGAGGTCGTCCACCTGGCTCCTGGCCGGGCGCACCTCGACGACGGGATCGATCAGGCCGGTGGGGCGGATCACCTGCTCGACGAAGGCGCCGCCGGCCTGCTCCAGCTCCCAGCCGCCCGGCGTGGCCGAGACGTACACCGTCTGCGGCCGCATCGCGTTCCATTCCTCGAACCGGAGCGGGCGGTTGTCCATGCAGGAGGGGAGGCGGAAGCCGTACTCGGCGAGCGTCGCCTTGCGCCGGTAGTCGCCGCGGAACATGCCGCCGATCTGCGGCACTGTGACGTGGCTCTCGTCGACGAACACGAGCGCGTTGTCGGGCAGGTACTCGAACAGGGTGGGCGGCGGCTCGCCGGGGTTGCGGCCGGTGAGATAGCGCGAGTAGTTCTCGATGCCGGCGCAGGAGCCGGTCGCCTCCATCATCTCCATGTCGAACACGACGCGCTGCTCCAGGCGCTGCGCCTCCAGCAGGCGGCCGGAATCGTACAGCTCGACGAGGCGCTGCTTCAGCTCCTCCTTGATCGACTTGAGGGCCTGCTGCAGCGTCGGCTTCGGCGTGACGTAGTGGGAGTTGGAGTAGACCTTGACCAGCTTCAATTCGTCGGTCTTGGCGCCGGTGAGCGGATCGAGCTCGGTGATCGACTCCACCTCGTCGCCGAACAGCGAGATGCGCCAGGCGCGGTCCTCCAAGTGGGCCGGGAACAGCTCCACCGTGTCGCCGCGCACGCGGAAGGTGCCGCGCGTGAAATTCTGATCGCTGCGGCGGTAGTGCAGCGCCACCAGGTCGGCGAGCAGCTGGCGCTGCGGGATGCTCTCGCCGACCTCGACCGTGAAGGTCATGGCCGTATAGGTCTCGACCGAGCCGATGCCGTAGATGCACGACACGCTGGCGACGATGATCACGTCGTCGCGCTCCAGGAGGGAGCGGGTGGCGGCGTGGCGCATGCGGTCGATCTGCTCGTTCACCGACGATTCCTTCTCGATGTAGGTGTCGGTGCGCGGCACGTAGGCCTCGGGCTGGTAGTAGTCGTAATAGGAGACGAAGTACTCGACCGCGTTGGCGGGGAAGAAGCCCTTGAACTCGCCGTAGAGCTGCGCCGCCAGCGTCTTGTTGGGCGCGAGAATCAGGGCCGGGCGCTGGCTACGCGCGATCACCTGCGCCATGGTGAAGGTCTTGCCCGAGCCGGTGACGCCGAGCAGCACCTGGTTGTGCTCGTGCTGGTCGACGCCGGCCATCAGCTCGTCGATGGCCTGCGGCTGGTCGCCCCTGGGCTCGTAGTCCGAGACGATCTTGAAGGCGATGCCGCCTTCCGACTTCTCCGGCCGCTCCGGCCGGTGCGGCGTGAACTTGGGCAGGCTGCCCGAGACCAGCGGGTGCGCGGCGATCATCGGCTGCTGCGCCAGCACCTGCCTGGCCCGCTCGCTGCGCTCGTGCGGCTTGGCCAGCAGCGCATTCAGCGACGCCGTCATGTCATCGATGCTGCGCGACGGCGGCCCGGAGCTGCGCAGAGCGGGGAGCGTGGATTGCGCGCCTCGCTGCGAGTGCTGCGCGGATTCCCCTCCCCATCGCGCCGAAGGCGCGTCTTCGACGCGACGCGGGGAGGGGTTAGGGGCGGGGGGAACCCCACCCTTCGATGTTCTGGCATCCCCCCCACCCTGTCCCTCCCCCACACTTCGAGTGCGCGCCTCCGGCGCGACGGGGGAGGGGACGCCTACGCTAGCGTCGGCGATTTGGGGCAGGAACGGCGCCTGCAACTCGGCGAAGCCCCTGGCGGAACGCCGCGTCTCGGGCGTCCCGCCCGCGCCTTCGCGCGGCGGCGCCGGCGGTTTGCCCGACTTGCCGCGCGAGGGACGCGGCCGAGGTGTGCTGTCGCGGGGAGGGCGTGGCATGGCCGATATATGGCGCGCGCGCGAGCGCCGGGCAACCGTGAAGCGCGGCGCGGCGGCACGTTGCTGACACCCCCGCTCCGCGGCGGGCGATCCCTACGCGCGGCCGGCGTTGATGAGGAAACTGTCCATGGCGTGCTCGGAGAATCTGCAGCCAGTGCAGATGATCGCGGCGGAAGGCGTTGACCGAATCCGATCGCCTTCTTGAACTGCGCGTCCTTGGCGGCCACCTCGGCAAAGTGCTCGTTGGTGGCCCGATAGAACGCCTCCATCATGGGCTGCGGAAACGGGCGGATCACCACACCGGCCGCAATCAGCCGCCGCAGGGCAGGTGGGTTCACCGCATCGTACTTGGCGAGCATGTGTATCTGTGCAGCGTCGCAGGCCCTGGCTACGACCGCCTTGTAGTGATTGGGCAGCGCGTTCCACCTCTGCAGATTGACGACGAGGTGTACCATGCCGGCGCTTTCCCACCAGCACGGCCAGTAGTTGTACGCGCTACTCTTGCCAGCCCGATCCTCTCGTCGTCGTGCGGGCACAGGAACTCGGCGCCGTCGATGGCATTGTGCTCGAGTGCGCCGATGACGTCGGCGTGCGGCAAGTCGAAAGGCACCGCGCCGAGCCTGGTAAAGATCGGGCCGCCCATGCCGTTGATGCGAAAGCGCAGCGACTTGAGATCGTCGAGGGAGTTGATCTCCCGCTTGAACCATCCGCCCATCTGCGCGCCGGTGCTGCCGGCCGGAATGGCGTAGGTGCCGAGCCTATGCAGCACCGTGTTGACGATCCTGGCGCCGCCGCCGAACGTCCACCACGATTGCTGGTGCCGGGCGTTGAGGCCGAAGGGAAGGCCCGAGCCGAAGCCCAGCGTCAGGTCCTTGCCGGTATGAAGGCTGAGGGCGTGTGGGCGCATTCGACGGCGCCGCTGGCCACGACATCGAGGGCCTGCCGGCTGGTCGCCAGCTCGCCGGCGGAGTAGGCTTGAATTTGGAACTTGTTGTCTGTGGCCTCGGCCACGTAGCGGCAAAGCAGCTGGCCGGTGCCGAACAGGGTGTCGTGCGACTTGGTGAAGCTCGATGTCATCCGCCACCGGACTTCGGGCGCGGACTGGGCGATCGCGGGGGCGGCAATGGCGGCCGGAGTGGCGACAGCAGCGGCTGCGGTGCCCGCACGCAGGAACGCTCTACGGTGCACGAGTCATTCCTCCCCACGGATCAAACCTTACGAGCTTAGCTTATCCAAGGTGTCACGAACATGATATTTGCAACTTTGCGCGACGGCAGCCGGGACGGTCTGTTGGCCGTGGTCTCGCGCGACCTGACCAGGGCGGTCGTGGTGAAAACGGTCGCGCCGGAGCTTGCGACGCTGCAGCAGCTCATGGACGATTGGCTTTCCGCGCAACCGGTGGCTGCGAGCATATCTGCGCAGCTCGACGAGCCGGCCGGTAGCAAGAGCACCCCGCCGCGCGCAACAATCTTGCCGTTCAGCGCAGGCGACTGTGCGGCGCCGCTGCCGCGCGCCTACCAGTGGCTCGACGGTTCGGCCTACGTCAACCACGTGGCGCTGGTGCGCGCGCGCGCGGCGCCGAGGTGCCGGCGAGCTTCTGGACCGATCCGCTGATGTACCAGGGCGGCTCGGACGCATTCCTGGGCCCGCGCGATCCCATCGCGCTGGCCGACGAGAGCTGGGGCATCGATCTGGAAGGGGAGGTCGTCGTCATTCTCGGCGACGTGCCGATGGGCGCCAGCGCGAGGAGGCGGCCAGGGCGATCCGCTGATCATGCTGGTCAACGACGTCCGCCTGCGCAACCTCGATCCCGCCCGAGCTCGCCAAGGGCTTCGGCTTCGTGCAGGCGAAGCCGCTTCGCCGCGTTCTCGCCCGTCGCGGTGACGCCGGACGAACTCGGCGCGGCCCTGCGACGGCGCCAAGGTCAAGCTGCCGCTGCTGTCCTTCATCAACGGCAAGCCGTTCGGCCGGCCGGTCGCCGGCGACGACATGACCTTCGCTTTCCCGCACCTGATCGCGCACGCCGCCAAGACGCGGCCGCTGGTCCGCCGGCACCATCTCGGCGCGGGCACGGTGTCGAACCGCGACCCCGATGGCGGGCCCGGCAAGCCGATCGCGGAAGGCGGGCTCGGCTATTCCTGCATCGCCGAACTGCGCACGGTGGAGACCTTCTGCAAGGCAAGCCGGTGACGCCGTTTCTCAAATTCGGCGACCGCGGTGCGCATCGAGATGCGATGAGACAGGGCCGCTCGATCTTCGGCGCGATCGACCAGGATGTGGTAAAGGTCGCGACTGGGATGGGCGCGAACGCAATGTGAAAACGGATCTGAGGCCGGACGCGGAAGGATGTCGCTGTACAGGGCTTCGCATCCACCGCCGATCTCGGCGAGAAGAAAGTCTCGTTCGACGAGATCGGGCCGGGGCTCTATGCCTTCACCGCCGAGGGCGATCCCGAATTCCGGCGTCATCGTCGGCGACGACAGCGTGATGGTGGTCGACGCGCAGGCGACGCCGGCCATGGCGAGCGAAGTGATCGAGCGGGTGCGCAAGGTCACCGACAAGCCGATCAAATACGTGCTGCTGCACGCATTATCACGCGGTGCGCGTGCTCGGCGCCTCGGCCTTCAAGGGCGCGGAGATTATCGCCTCCGACGCCGCGCGCGCCATGATCGTCGAGCGCGGCCAGCAGGACATGGAGTCCGAGATCGGCCGCTTCCCGCGGCTGTTCCGCGCCGTCGAGACCATTCCCGGCCTGACCTGGCCGACCGTCACCTTCCCGAACGGCATCTCGGTCTTCCTCGGCCGGCGCGCGAGGTGCGGATCAGCCATATCGGCCGCGCGCATACCGCGCGGCGACGTGGTCGCCGCGGTGCCGGACGCCGACGTCGTGTTCTCCGGCGACCTCGTCGAATATCATCGGCCTGTTACTGCGGCGACGCGCATTTCACCGACTGGCCGGCGAACGCTCGCCGGCGCTCGCCGGCTTTCCAGGCCGACGCGCTGGTGCCCGGCCGCGGCGAAGCGCTCGTCGGGCCGGACGGTGGTGCGCGAGGGCATGGTTCATCCAGCGCCCAGTTCTTGCGCGCCTCTACAGCCGTGCGGCGCGGGGTGGCGCGCGGCGCCTCGCTCGAGGAGTTGCTTCGATGCGGCCGAAGCACGGCGATGCGTCCCCGAGTGCGGGAGCTGGCCGATCTTCGGCGCTGCGCCGTTCGACGTGTCGCGCGCTACGACGAGGCGCAGGGCGTCGACACGCCCCCGCGTCTGGACGGCGAGCGCGACCGCGCCATGTGGGCGAGTCACTGCAGGGGTGGGCGGCTCGTCATATGTGGGTGCGACCACTGCTCTCTGGGTTTGTTCCTGGCCGGCCGCGCGGCTGGCGGGCGCGGCGGCGGACACCCGCCTTCCGTTCGCCCTGACCAAGCCGGTCGGCGCTGGGCCGTTTCCTGCGGTTGTCATCCTGCGTGACTGCTCCGTCTTGGGCCGGATCAGAGCGGCGCCATGGCGGTGGTGGACGGTGCTCACCGGCGTGGCTGGTTACGGCTGGCCCGATGGTTCGGCCGCGCGGGCGACCGCGGGGAGTCTGCGTAGTGACGCGGCGCCGCCGAGGTCAGCTGGCGATGGCGCTGCCAGCGACACGTCTGCCGCTACTCGCCTATCTGCGGTCACTCCCGTTCGTTGACGCCGAGCGGTTGCCGTGATCGGCGGTTCACATGGCGAGTTTTCGACCCTCGCCTCCATTGTCGATACGCCTCGCAACGCGGAGCGGGGGCCGATCGGCTTCGCAGCGGCAATCGCCCTTGTCCGAACTGCGGTCGCAGCTCGGTAGCTGGTCGGTTACGCGCACCGGGACTCGGGGAAGTTGAAACTATCACCTACGAGGGGGCGTTCAAGGCGCGGGCCCCTTGCTTCATCCTGTCGGCGGTTCGACAACTGGACGCCGGCGGAGCCTGCGCGCGGCTCGCCGCGGCCGCGCAGGTTGCCAGATACCCGGTCGAAGTCGAGATGCGTCGTCGAGCGCGTCATTCGTTCGACGGCCAGCGCCATTCGCTACGTGGCCAAGCGCATCGACGTGCCGACGCTTCCGACTGGCCGGGACGCGACGATCGACGGCAACCCAGAAGCCCTGGCGAGACGCGATCGACGTGTCGAACACTTCCTCTCCGAGCATCTGGTGAAGACAAGGTGACAGTGGCGGTTACGACCATCGCGCCGGCTCGGAGAACGGCGCTACGCGGCTTCGCCTTGTGGCGCCTGACGCTGCCGTCTGGCGAGGGCCTCGCGGACCATCTCCAGCTCGCTGGCAATGACGTGCAGGTAGCGGCCTTGGCCGCCGCGTCGAGCTCCTTGCGGCGCTTGCTCCCAGTCCCGCAGCGTTCCGACGGGGATGCGATGGCGCGCGGCAAGACTCCTCCTGGCTGACTTGAGGGCTCGGCGCAGGGTCCGGACCCCGGGGCACTCGGCGCGCCGCCGCCCACTCTTCTTCGGTCGATGGGCCGTGGCCTCGGGATCGGCCATCGCGGCGGCGTGGCGCTCCTCCTCCGTCATGGCATCGACTGCACTCCAATCGATCTCGTCGAAAGCGCGCCGCGCGGTCTCGAAGCTCACGCGATGCCAGGCGAGGTTCGCCGCCGCCTTCTCATCATCCCATTCGTATTCATTGTCGCGCATTTTACTACTGCTTAGCCGTATGTCGCAAACGCCTCGCGCCGCGTCCCGCTGTTGCCGGGCCGCGCAGCGCGCTACGTTGGGGCGGGAACGCTCGAGGAGGGACCATGGGCAGGATCGCGATCGTGGGCACAGGGCCGTCGGCGGCTATGCCGGCGCCCACATGGTGCAGGCCAGCCAGGACGTGACGTTTATGAATCCGTGGCCAGAGCACGTCGAGCACATGCGCCGCCACGGGCTCGGGTGACGCATGCGATGAACGTGGCGGAGTTCTGCATGCCGGTGCACGCCCTGCGCGTCACCGATGCGCAGCAGCTCGCCAAGGAGCGCCCGGTGGACATCGCCTTCGTGTGCATGAAGTCCTACGACACGGCCTGGGCGACCATGCTGATCGCGCAGTACCTGGCGCCCAGCGGCTACGTCGTCTCGCTGCAAAACTGCATGAACGAGGCCGCCATCGCCAGCGTCGTCGGCTGGGGCAGGACCCTGGGATGCCATCGCCAGCTCCATCAGCGTCAACCTGCCGGAGGAGCCGGGCCACATCACCAGTCGCGGCGCTGGCAAGGGCGGGGCGGCGCACACCGTATTCGCACCGGCGAGGTGCACGGCCGCATCACCGAGCGGGCCGAGGAGGTACGCCGGCTCGTCGGCCATGCCGACAGCGCCAAGGTGACCTCCAACCTGTGGGGCGAGCGCTGGTCGAAGCTGGTGGCAAACGTGATGCAGAACGGGCTCTCCGCCTCGAGCCTGTCGGGCACCCGGATCGTGGAGACCGAGCCCTTGCGGCGCTTCTCCACCCGGCTGGGCGCCGAGGCGATCCGCGTCGGCCAGGCGCTGGGCTACAGCCTGGAGGAGATCTTTCGTGTCCCCAGCCCGAGACCATCGCCAGGGCCGGCGAAGGCGACCCCGCCGCCATCGAGGTGGCCGACGCCCAGCGGCTCAAGGACCGGGCGCGGGAACAGGAGGCCGAACAGCGCCCCTCCATGGGCCAGGACATGCTGAAGGCCAGCCGGACGTCGAGTTCCTCGAACGGCTTCGTCGTCGCGAGGGCGAGAAGGTCGGGCGCGCGTGCCCGGCCAACGCCGCCCTCACCGACATCGTCAAGCGCGTGGAGCTGGGCGAGTCAAGCCCGATCCGCGCCACATCACCGAGTTCAGGATCAACTGAGCCGGCGGCGGCGGGCCGCAGGCTGGCTCCAGGCAAGCCGGTGAGACCTCCGGCCCAGGAAGCGAGACGGCTGTG